>CAYRES010000001.1:0-104985 GCA_964423425.1 uncultured Gaiellales bacterium
TTGACCTACACATCACGCCGTACGTGAAACGACATATGGACTTGACCACCGACACAGGGGCATAGGCGGACTTGTGCGGGTACTTTCGAGGAGGGCGTCTTCTCGATAGAATCACTACGGTTACTGGGTAATCGTCTCAGGGTATAGGGCTCAGCATGATGGAAACAAACGCGCAAAGAGCGGAGGGTCGACATGGTTCCTAGCTCCATCCTCGTACCGACTGATGGGTCGGGCCCGGCAAAGGCGGCCGAGGTGTTTGCGGCCGAACTCGCCGGCCTCATGGGCAACGCCGAGGTGAGGCTCATCAACGTGATTCCCATGACGTGCGTGGGCGATATCGTTGACTACACGGCTGAGAACGTGGTCAAGATCAAGGGACTGAACTACCGGGCCTGCACCCTGGAAGAGAGTGAAGCGGCTCAGAGAGTGCTCGAAGCGGCCGCGGAGCGGGTGAAGTCCGTTGCCGGTCCAGGCGTTGAGGTCTCCACCAAGGTTGTTGAGGCACCCTCCCCCGCGGGAGCCATCGTCGAGGAAGCTCAGTCCGAGAGGGCGTGCGGTCTCATCGTCATGGGTAACCGTGGCCTCGGCGGCTTCGGAAGCCTCGTGCTGGGTTCGGTGAGCACGCAGGTGCTGCATGGAGCCCAGTGCCCCGTGGCCATTGTCAAGGAGGAAGCGTGAGGATCCCTCGAGGAGGTGGGGCTCGATGATTCCGACCACGATTCTGGTGCCCGTTGACGGCTCGGCCTCTTCGCAGGCCGCAGAGTTGTTCGCAGCGGAACTGGTCAACCACGGCGGACGCTTCGAGATAGAAGTCGCCACGGTGATCCCCCCACGCACCCTTCCCTATCGCCGGGCCATGGTTCTGGCCCGCACCTCGTCGGAGGAAGACGCGCATCGGGCGGAGGAGCTCCTACGCCAAGCGGCGGGACGCATCCAAGCTCAACTCACCAACGATGATGTCACCGTCGTTGAGCAGTTGGTGGAGGGAGAATCCCCGGCCGAGGCCATCGTGCAGGAGTCACTTGAGGATGGTACCTGCAAGCTCATCATCATGGGTAGTCGCGGCCGGGGTGGCTTCGGTAGCCTTGCCCTCGGTTCCGTGAGCCAACAGGTTCTCTTCGAGGCGAGCTGTCCCGTCATCATTGTGAAAGGCTGACGGGCGCACTTTCCAACAGAGGCGCTTCTGTCTCGACATGGGTGGTTCCGGGCGCACACGTGGTGCCTTCCGGAAACGCGACGGATGGGGACGGTGGTCCTTCCCGGCTGAGGAAGGACCACCGTCCCCTCTTTCAAGCCGTGCCGGCGGGAGGCGAGGGGGCGTGGCTCAGCCGTTGCCGGGTCTTCTGCTGCGCGACAGGCTGTTCTCGATCAGCGCAGCGTACCCGAGAAGACCTGCCAGGCGAGGGCCGACTTCGCCACCAGAGAGAGCAGGATGTACATCTTCTCCCCGTAGAGGTAGTCGCGCCACGGTCCCACCTTCTTGTACTGGAGCACCATGTTGACGGCGAAGGCGTTGAACAGGAGGAAGACGGTGGGGAGGATGAACCACACGAAGGTGGGGATGGAACCACTGAACGACGAGAGGGCGGCGAAGAAGTACCAGGCGATGATCAGCCAGGGAACCACGCCGGCAAAGATACCGCAGTAGAAGGCAGTCCAGTTGGTGCGACCCGTGGCCTGATTGTGGAGCTCCATCATGAGGCCGAAGAGATTCATGCAGGCATTGAGGGCGAAGAGTAGCACCAGGCTGGGCAGGTCGAACATGCTCGAGAGCATGGCGATGATCACAAGCATGAGAGACGAGCTGAGGGCATACTCGAACCAGCGCAGGTAGTTGATGTGCCGGCGCAGGTTGCGGGCGTACCAGGCGAACACTCCGGGCACGGTGACGACGAGATGGGCCACCGCCGAGAGGAGGAAGAAGGCGGCCACCAACGGGCCGAGAGGAACGGAGACGAGCTCCGACAGAAGTGGAGAAGCTTCTTCCCGCAGGGGGTTGTAGCTCAAGAAGGAACTCGTGAGGGAGAGGCGAAAACCGGTGGAGAGGGCCAATACCAGTGCCGCCTGCCCGGCGTGAATGCACCCCATGAAAAGGTTGTACCAGCGCAGGTTGGCTACCTGCTCATTCCACGACTGCGTCTGTAACAGCCCGCCCTCTGTTGTCATTCTTCTCCCTTCCCCGCCTCGTGAGTCGCACAGGTGCAGCGCGGCTGGCGGATCAGGATACCATTAGTCGGCCCTATTCCGGAGGAATTACGTGGAGACGGGGGTGTCGAGAGGTTCAAGGTGCAGGCGCCAACCGGGACTCAGGCTCCGCCGGGGCGGCAGGAACCTCCTGGTGACACCTACCTGTGGGCCGCGAGGGTGGGGTAGGGGTTGATGGCCGCACCGCCCCCCGGGCGTATCTCGAAGTGCAGGTGCACGGATCCGCCCCTCGCGTTGCCGGTATTGCCGGCGTAGGCGATGACCTGACCTGCATTCACTCTGACGCCCGCACGGATGCCGTCGGCTATGCCGTCGAGATGGGCATAGTAGTAGTTGTTGCCGTCGTCGGCCTTCAGCCACAAGGTGATGCCGCCGAGACCCGACTCGGTAGGATTCGTGCGCAGGATGGTGCCGGTGTAGACGGCGACCAGGGGAGTGCCCCGGGCGCAATGGATGTCTGTGCCCTTATGCACCCTGCCGCCCGAGCGGGGGGCGTGCCAGGTGTCGCGGAAGCTGTGAGGACCGGCCACAGGGAATACCCAGCCGCTCGCACCCACATTGACGGCCACCGATGTGGGCCGGCTCGGTGTCGGGCTTGAGGGACGAGCCGTCGTCCGGGTGGACGAGCCGCTCGAATTCGAGCCGTTGCCTGCGCTGGCCGCCGCCTTCTCCCGCTCGGCGCGGGCCTTCTCCTCGGCGATGCGCTGGGCCTCTTCGGCTTTGCGTTGCTGCTCCTGGAGTTCGGCAACGCGGTTTCTGAGCTGGGCGTAGTCGGAGCTTGCCGCCGTGAAGGCGCTCTCTGCCCGCTCGTTGGCGGCTGAGATCTCGGCCACTATCTGTTGCTGTTCAGCCTTCTTCGCCGAGAGCTCGGCTTCGAGTTCGTTGAGCTGGGCCAGCTTGCTCTCCACCTGCCGCAGCACCTTGTTCTCGCCTTGGAGGATGCGGTTCAGGAGGTCGAGCCGGTTCACAATGCTCGTGAAGGAGGTGTTCTCGTCGGAGAAGATTGCTTGGAGGATGGCGAGCTCGCCGTAGGCCCTATCCATATAGGCGCGGCGAAGGCGTTCCTCCAGCTCGTCTTCCATGGTGCCGAGGTCGCTGCGTGTCACTTCGAGCTGCGTCTGCACTTGGGCCACGCGATTGTCGGTGTTGGCCAGGCGGCCAAGGGCTTCATCCTTCTGCGCTGCAAGCTTGTCGAGCTTGGTCTGGAGCGCAGCCATGTCTTTCTTGGCCTGTTCCAGCTGCTTCTTGGCCTGTTCAACACTCTTCTTCGCCTGCTCCACGGTGGAGGCGGAGGCGGAGCTGGGACCGATAAGTGGGGAAAGCGAAGAAGGGGCGAAGGCGACGCCCACATTGAGTGCCAAGGCGCCCACGAGACACCAGCTGACAAGTACGCGGATCGCGCCATGGCGGGTACGTAAGACCCTCTTGCCGTGGCGGTCGCAGCGCGCCGCACGTGTGTGCTTGGGCCACATGGAGTTGCATTGTAGCATTAGGGGGCGACCAAAGCCAGGCGGTAGTGTATGCAGACCACTCGAGGAGGAGGGGCTGACCCAGTTGAATCGGCAGGAGAGTGACCTCCCTGAAGGTACGAGGGCCACGCGTGCATCGTCAGCGGCCATCCCGGTTCCTCGCGTGCTCCTTCTGGTTCAACGTTCATGGTGGCGGCACGATGCCCAGTGGTTCAGGGCGGTCGCTCGGCGCTTCGGCTTGGACGCCGCACACGAGATGAATCTCGAGGCGCTCGAGCGGGCTACGCGGGCGGCGGTCCTCCTCCTACGTAGGGAGGGAGCCATGGGGCTGATGGAAGGCCTGCGCGACCTGGAGCAGGTATTCAGAATGTTGTGGTCCGTGTTTTTTGCTGGAGGGCTCTACCAAGACTCCGAGTTTGTGATAGATGGAGAGGAAGGATACCGGGTAGGAGAGAGCTGCCACGCGTACGAGCAGTTGTGCCGTGGCGATTTGGTGTCGGGCTACGAATGCGGCTGCCGGGCTTTCCACAACGGGGTGAGGAGGGGTCTCGGTGTGGACTTCACCCACGAGATCGTCGAGAGCCTGGTGGGTGGCGATGGGCGATGCCGGGTCTTGTTCCGCATGGCTGCCGTGCCGGAGCCTGGTCCATGTACCCCATAGTCTGTGCGACGCGAAAAGGTCTCGGGCCAACGTGGTTGCCCGGCGGCCGTTGATTCTGGGAGCGGGAAGATGAAGGAACAGGTGACGTTCGGGGCCGGCCCTCGTTTGGAGGGCATACTGGAGGGCTCCGAGGCTGGGTTGAGGCCTGCGGGGGGAGCGGTCGTGGCGCATCCTCACCCCCTGTATGGGGGAACGATGCTGCAGCCGGTCGTCCACCACGTGGCGAAGGCCTGCCGGTCGTCCGGCCTGGTGACGCTCAGATTCAATTTCCGGGGGGTGGGCGGTAGTGAAGGCGACTACGACGGAGAAGCGGAGAAGGATGATGTGCTGGCCGCCTCCTCATATCTCAGAGACCACCTCCCCGCGGGAACCCCGCTGGTGCTCGCCGGGTACTCTTACGGTGCGAGCATGAGTGCGCTGGCCGCCGCGGAAGCTGTTTCTCCAGTGGCCGCCCTGGTGCTCGTGGCCTTTCCTGTCGTCTTTCAGGAGCTCGGTGCTTCGCTCTTCTCTGGTATCGGCCGGTTCAGCGGTCCCACGCTCTCCATCTGCGGTGAGCGCGATGACATCGCACCTCCCGCCAACGTGGCCCGCTTTCTGAGAAATGCGGGTCTCGACCCCGAAGAAGTGGTCATTCCCGGGTGCGACCATCTCTTCGCCGGGGGCCATCGGCGCATCGAGGATGAGGTGGCCGGCTTTCTGAAGAGGCGTGTGCTCACGGCGCCCCCGGCCGAGCGTGGCGGCGCTCGCTCACGATGAGCGCCGGGGTGACCGGAAGGGAGAACGGGTGATGAAAAGTTTCAGCGAGTTCGGGCTCAGCGCTCCCGTCCTCGACGCCGTCGCGAAGATGGGGTTTGCGGAAGCAACTCCCATTCAGGAGAAGGCCATACCGGTGGTTCTTGAGGGCCGGGATCTCGTGGGGCAGGCTCAGGCCGGTACGGGGAAGACGGCTGCGTACGGCATCCCCATAGCCGAGAAGACGAAGGTTGCCTCGTCGGCCGTGCAGGCCGTCGTACTGTGTCCCACCCGCGAACACACCGAACAGGTGGCGGAGGAACTCCACGAGTTGTGTCTCGGTACCGAGCAGAAGGTGTTGCCTCTGCGGGCCGGCCAGCGCCGCGAGCGACAGGTGGAGGCGTTGGCGAAGGGAGCTCACGTGGTGGTCGGCATGCCCTCCCGGGTACGTGACCACCTCGAGCGGGAGACCCTTGATGCGGGTGAGGTACGCCTGGTGGTGATTGACGAGGGCGACATGATGGTCGACCTCGGACAACTTGGGGAGATCGAGCGCATTGTGGCCCACTGCCCCGCCAACGTGCAGCTGCTGGTGTTCTCGGTCACGGTCCCGGAACGCTTGTCGGAACTGATCGACAGCCGGCTCAAGGATCCGGTGCGGGTGAGTGTGGTTGCCGAGACGCTCACCCTCGACGAAACCGAACAGATCTTCTACGAAGTTCCCGAGAGGGAGAAACTGAATACGCTGGCCGCCCTCATCGATCTCGAGGAGGAGAGCGGGTCCACGGTGGTGTTCTGTCGGACGCGGCGCAATGTGGAGAAGGTCACGCGCAAGCTGCGGGCTCTCGGATACGAGGCGGTGGGCCTGCACAGTGACCAATCGCCGGCGGACCGGGAGCGGGTCGCGGCCGCCTTCCGCGAAGCGGGTTCAGGGCTGCTCGTGACCACCGACGTGGCCTTCAGGGGGTTGGAGCTCGGCCCCGTGCAGCGTCTCATCAACTACCACATCCCGCAGGATCCGGCGGCTTACCTCGTGCGGGTGGATCGCATGGGGATAGCGGGCCGGTCGGGGGCGGCGATCACGCTCGTCACCCCGGCCGAGTATTTCGATCTTCTGCGGATTCAGGAGACGACCACGGGTCAGCTCGAGAAGCGGGAGCTTCCCCAAAGAAGCGCGACGGCCGGCACGGGTGAGCGTGGAGATGAACCGTCCGGCGCCGCGGCACCATCTGGTGCCTCGGGCGCCGCCGAACCGCCTGATGCCGCCGAACCCGTCGAACCGTCTGGTGCAGCAGAAACGCCTCGTGGTGATGAAACGCCGACTCCCACGGGGGCCGCCGTCGGCGCAGATGCGTCGGGAAGGGGCCGCCGGACGGGTGCCACGAATCGGATCCCCCAGGACGGGGAGAATCTGGTGGCCGATGTACTCAGGCGTGCCGGGGAGGAGGCCAAGGAAGGGGAGACGGAGGCGGAACGCCTGCAACGCCGTCACGTGCAGAAGGATGTCGCGAAGAAGATCGCCTGGACGGCTCATGAGATCGCGATGCAGGAGGCATGGCGTATCCAAAGGGAGCGTATGGTGCACTCGGTGCACGAGGAGGCGGCCGGTGTTGAGCCGAGGTCCCCCCACGTACCGCCGGGCATCGCCCCGACTCCCGCGGAAGACATGGTGGTCGGTTCCTGGCCCCGGTCATCCCGGTCCGAGGCTCAACGCCTCGTGGAGTTGGAAGAGAGGATCCGCGAGGCGGAGAAACTGGTCGCGGAAACCTTGGCCGAGCGCAGTCCAGCGCTAAGCGCCGAGGAAGAGCAGAGGCTTCTCCGGGCGTTGTACGCTCGCGACCTCTTGCGCGGGCTTCTTGACCGAGCCCAATCTGCGAGCGGAGGCACCGCCGACGTGGAGGGAGCGGCTCGCGGGGAGGCAGAGGGGGTTCCGGCTGGAGCGCCGGGGTCGGATGTAGAGCCAAGGCCGGCTGGGGGGTCCGGGCCGGACGCGGCGTCTTCTCTGCGGCGGGATCTTCTTACGGTTATCGACCACGTCGCTGAGAGCCTGGCTGAGGGCCACGATGTGAGGGTCATGGCCGCCCTCCTCCTCGAGGAGGTGCTCTTGCTGTCGGCGGGGGGCCCATCATCCGGAGCAGGGCAAGATGGTGCTGCTTCGGAGGCTGTTGATCCGGGCGCCCCTGAGCAGGGTATCGCCCCGGCAGCCGGGCCAACCGGCCAACAGGGCAGGCGAACCGGTGGGCAGGGTGAGACGGTGACCGGCCGGTCCGAGGACATGGCCAGACTGTTCGTCTCGATTGGACGAAGACAACGGGTCAGCAAAGAGGAGCTGGAACGATTGCTCAAGGAGACGGGCGGCATCCAGGAGGGTGACATCGGCCGCATAGACCTCCTGCCCCGCTACGCCTTCGTGGAAGTGCGCAGAGCGGTCGCGGATCGCGTGGTGGAGAGAATGAACGACATGCTGTTCCGAGGCCGGGAGATATCCGTGGAGCCGGCGCGGGAGAGGGACCAGGATGAGGGCCCCGGAGCGTCTGAGGTGAAGAAGGATGAGTGAGCCGGCGTGCAGAGAAGTGTCCGTAGGGTGCGCGCATACTCTGCGGGGTATGTGGGTAGAAACAGCGCAGTGAGTTGGGAGCGGTATCATACCCATGTGTGATCCGGCCGATGAGGGCCGCTGCTATTCATGTGGGGCTGCTCTCTACACCGAGCGAGCAAAGGAGGCGCAGGAGTGGAGTTGAAGGGTTCTGAAACCGAGAAGAATCTGATGAGGGCGTTTGCGGGCGAGTCCCAGGCGAGGAGCCGCTATACGTACGCCGCGTCCGTCGCGCGCAAAGAGGGCTTTGTTCAGATTTCGAACATCTTTCTCGAGACCGCCGACAACGAGCGTGCTCATGCCAAGGTATTCTATGATCACCTGCAGGGTGGCATGGTGACGTTCGACGCGACGTATCCCGCCGGGCCGGCCGGGTGCACGGCTGACAACCTGTTGGCGGCTGCGGAGGGCGAGAAGGAGGAGTGGAGCCTTCTATACGCCGGCTTTGCCGAGACGGCGGAGAAGGAGGGCTTCAAGGCGGTTGCAGCTTCCTTCAAGAAGATCGCCGACGTGGAGTCCTATCACGAGCGGCGTTTCCGCAAGCTTCTTGCGAATGTCGAGTCCGACGAGGTCTTCAAGAAGCCTGAGTCGTTGAAGTGGAAGTGCGGGAACTGCGGATATGTGCATGAAGGCGCGGAGGCCCCGGCGACGTGTCCCGCCTGCAAGCACAAGCAGGAGCACTTCGAAGTGTGGGTAGAGGCTTACTAGAATCACTCCTGGGAGCGCACCGGGGCCGTCGGGCGGCCTCGGCGCGCTCCCTGTGTGGCGCCTGCCCCGGGCCGCCGCCACACAGCGCTTACAAACCCCGCACTCGCCTGCGGGCGCGCGGTTCTTCTGTGTGGCGGCCTGAAGTGCGTCGCCAATCTCCACCTTAAGTCCCCTTCAAGGGTTGCGGGTGTGGGCCTACTCTTGGGCCCATGCGCGGTCTTCCTCCAAAACGCCTTCTCTTCTACGCCTTGGCCGGCGTGGTTGTGGTGGCCGTGGGCTTGGTGGGTCTTCTGGGGCGAAACTCGGACGGCGGCGGAGATGCCGTGGCCATGGTGGTCGTGCCTACGTCCGAGGTGGTGTCGACGTCGACCACCGCCACGTCGTTGCCCCCCATATTCGTGCAGGTCTCGGGTGAGGTGCGTGTGCCGGGTGTCTACGAAGTGCCTGCGGGGTCACGGTTGTTCGAGGTGCTGGAGCGAGCGGGCGGGGTTACTTCTGAGGGTGACCCCGAGGCCCTGCCCCTTGCGCAGATGGTCGGCGACGGCGCGAGGGTCGTCGTGCCCAAGAAGGGGGAGGAGCCGGTCCAGGGGGTGGGTGGATCGGTGGACGTGGCGGGCGGAACTGGGTACGGCGCCATGGGCGGGAGCGGTTCCGGACCCGTCTCGCTCAGTATTGCGAGTGCGGCCGAACTCGAGTCACTCCCCGGCATCGGCCCGGTGACGGCCGGCAGGATCATCGCCTACCGTGATCAGCATGGGCCGTTCCAGGCGGTCGATGAACTCCAATCGGTACCCGGCATCGGTCCGGCCACCATGGAAAGGTTGCGTGCTCTGGTCGTGCCCTGAGGAGGGGTGAGGCTTCATCGTGGCATATCCACGGGCTGCCGCGCATCGCTCTCACGCGAGGGCCAGGGGTCTCGGCTACACGTTGGTGTTCCGCGCCGGGCTGTCCCGGGTTTCCACCTGCGCCTTTGTCGGTGGGGTGGTGGCTGCCGCCGTGTTTCACGGCGCCTCTCCTTCCACGCATCCCTCCCGCCTCCCGGTGGTACTGTGCTTGGCAGTCGCGGCGGGTGCGCTGGCTACGCTCGCCGCGTACGGGCTCAAGGCGGCGAGCGGGCCCGCAACAGACAGTCCGGAGCGGATCCCGGTCGCCGTTCCGGTCGCCTGTGCCGTGCTGTTCCTGGTCTCCGGGGTGCTGGTCGGCGAGACCCGCCTCCAGAGCCTCGACCGCAGCGGTCTCAAGAGCGTGACTTCAGCGGTCGCAATCTCTCGTCTGGTTGAAGGAGCCGGAGCGGAAGGACGGCAACCCGGCACCAGGAGTCCCGGCCCGGCCGGGCTGCAGGTGCGTGCGGTGCTGGAAGAGGATGCGCGCATCGCGGGGGGTCGTGCTGTGGCCCGGGTGCGCATGCTTGAAGCAGGGCCTCCGGGTGCTGATCTCGTCCCCATCCACGGCGAAGGCGCCCTCCTTGAGATCAGGCTACCCCGGGAGGAAGATGAAGCTTCGCGGCAGGGTGCCACCTCCACGCTCGTCCGTGGAGCCATCGTCAGTGTGCAGGGCGCAGTCGGGTTTCTCGACGACCCCGGGGTCGTCGATCGGCTCGGTTCCTCCTACGCCTCGTACCTGTGGCGCGAGGCCGTTCATGCGCACATCCGGGCTGAATCGCATCAGGTGAAGGTCGAGGGGAGGCGGAGCGGTCCGGCGGGAGTGGTCGATCGCGTCCGTGCCTCCTCGGTGCGCCATCTGGGTCTGGGTCTCGACGCTCACGAGGCCGGGCTGCTTGGGGGCGTCGTTCTGGGAGACAAGACGGGGATTCCGCAAGACATTCTGGTCTCCTTCCGGCGCAGTGGGCTTTCGCATATGCTGGCCACAAGCGGCCTGCACGTGGCTGCCCTCGCAGGGGTGGCATTGGGGCTGATGCTTGGGGCGGGGACGCATCGCCGGGTGGCGCTCATCGCCTCCCTCGCGTTGGTGGCGGCCTTCGCCGTGCTGGTGGGGCTCGGGGTGTCTATCGTGAGAGCCTCCCTCATGGCGGGTCTCGCCATGCTCGGGGAGGTGGTCGGCCGGGGACGGGACAAGTGGCAGGGCCTACTGATCGCGGCGGCGGTGGTTCTGATCTCGAACCCCTACCAAGTTGGTGGCGCGGCCTTCCAGCTGTCTTTCTCGGCGGTAGTGGGGTTGTTCGTGCTCGCCAGGCCATTGCAGTCCTGGGTTGTGCGCCGTACTCGCCTTCCCGCCGGGGTTGCAGGGATTCTCGCGGTGTCGGCTGCAGCCACTGCTGCGACTGCACCGGTCTCGTTCTTCACCTTCGGCGATGCCTCGGTGTGTGGGGTGGCGGCGAATCTCCTGGTGGTGCCGCTGCTTCCGGGTGTGATGGCGCTTGGCTTCGGAGCGATGGCTGTGGGCATGGTGTGGGGTCCGGCTGCGGCCTTTCTGAACACACTCAACGCGGTGCTCATGGGGTGGATCGTGCAGGTTGCCTCCCTGTTCGCCCGACTGCCCACCGCCGCGGAGATCGGGGCTCTGCCCTTGATCGGGATGATTCTGGGCGGGCTTGCGGGCCTGGGGCTGCGCCGCGTGCCTCGCCGTGGGCGAAAGGTGAGCGGCATGGACCACCATCGCAGCCGCCTCTTCGTGACGGCCGTGGGGGCTCTCGCCGGTCTTGTGCTCGCCCTGGGCGGCTCGTATGTGTGGAGCCGGACGGTCGCCCCCTTGGTCGCCGAGCCGTGGCCCTCTTCGCCTGAGGTGAGGGTGCTCGACGTGGGCCAGGGTAACGCGACTCTTATCCGCACCCCCGGCAGGCGCGCGATTCTCGTGGATGGAGGGCCGTCGGGGTGCGGTCTCGCCGAGCAGCTGGCAGAGCTCGGGGTGAGGAGACTCGATCTGGTGGTCGTCAGCCACCCTCACGCCGACCACTTCGCAGGGCTTGCCGAGTGTGTGGGTGTCGTGGATGTGGGCGTACTCGTGGACGGCTTCCCGCTCAACCCGGCTTCGGTCTCGACGAACCCTCAGCCGTCTGAGCGAGGAGGCGATGTGGCCACATACCTCAGAATGAGAGCGGAGTTCACCGCAGCAGGTGCCTCCTATCTCCCGGCGGTGGAGGTGGGCACGTTGGAGTTGGGCGGAGCTCTGTTCACCATCCTCAATCAGGAGTCATCCGTCCGGGTGCTTGCCTCGTACTCTCCTGCCGGTGGTACCGCCCGTTCCCTGAGTGGAGAGGAGCTCAATGGGGCCTCGCTTGTCGTCATCGTGCGCGTGGGCGACGTTGCTATACTGCTTCCAGGCGATGCAGAGGCACCCATATTAGCCGGGTTGCCGCTCGAGGAAGTCACCGCCGTGGTCGTCCCGCATCACGGGAGCCGGGGAGCAGTGGACGCCCGGTGTCTTACGGCGCTCTCGCCTCGGCTCGCGCTGGTCTCGTCGGGGAGTGGTAACTCATTCGGCCACCCTCACGATGAGGTGCTGGCCGAACTGGCAGGGGTGGGCTGTCCGGTTCTTCGCACGGATGAGGTGGGGTTCGTGGCCCTGCGCGCCGGCCCGGACGGAATCTCTGTTCATACCGGGAGGCCACCTCCCGGTGCAGGCGGGCACGAGTGAGGAGGGAAGGCCATGGTGGCCGAATCCGGTCGAAAAGAGTTGAAGCCCGCCTATCTCATCCTGGGCGACGACCAACCCAAGGTCGAATTCGCGTTGAAGCGCCTCCGGGCGCGTATCGAGCAGGAGTCCGGCACAGAGCTCAACATCGACGAGTTCACCGCCTCGCCCGGCAATGCGGTGGAGGCTGTGGCCGCGGCCAACACGCTTGCCTTCCTGGGAGGCGTACGCTTGGTGCTGGTGAAGGGAGTCGACGGCTGGCGCAAGGAGGACAAGGCCGCCGTCAGCGCGTACCTCGGTTCGCCTGCACCCGATGCCTGCCTCACCCTGGTGGCCGAGAAGCTGCCGGCTGCTGACCCGTTGCGGCGCTCGGTGGAAGCACTGGGGCAGGTGCTCGAGTACCACGCACCCAAGCGCAACCAGTATCCGCAGTGGACGAGAGAAGCGGCGAAGAAGATGGGCCTCGCACTCGAGCTTGCTGAAGCGCGGTTCTTGGTGGAGAGGGTCGGTGAGCACCAGCAGCTGCTTCTTCGTGAACTCGAGAAGCTCTCCGCCTACAAGGGCAAGGCCCGTGTGACCAGGGACGACCTCGAGCTGCTCGTCCCCCTCACCCTGGAGGGGAGCGTGTTCGACCTGGTGGACGCCTTGGCGGCCGGTCGCCCGGCCGCGGCCTTCACGGCTCTGCGGGAGCTCACAGCTGCCGGCGAGCCGCCGACCCTGCTCTTCTATCGCATCTTGTGGCACTTCCAGCGCCTGACGAGGGTGGTGGCTTTGCGGGAGGAAGGGTTCGATCAGGGAGCCATCCAGAGTGAGCTCAAACTCAAGCCCTTCCCTGCCAAGAAGCTGTATACGCAGGCCGTGGCCTTCAGCAGCGGTGGCATGGCGCAAATCATGACCATGCTTGCCGATACCGACGCCCGCATGAAGGGCAGGAGCAGCCTCCCTCCGGATCTCGAGCTCGAGCTGTGCGTGGGGGGCATCCTGGAGGCAGTCGAGAGGGGGGGCGAGGGGACCGCCCGGAAGCGCCCCTCGAGATAAGTGGACGTGCGCAGGGGTCCGAACGAGTACGGATCGTCCGGCGGCAAGAAAAAAGCGCCCACGTCACGGGCGCTTTCATCACGGCAACCTCGCGTCTCAGGGAGGCGCGGAGTCTATAGTTCGGAGAGTGCCTGATGCACTTGCGACTTCTTGCGCGCCGCTGTGTTCTTGTGGATCGCCTTGTGCGCCGCCGCCTTGTCGATGACGGAGGTGAGCTTATTGGCTACCTGCTGGGCCGTTTCGCTCTCGCCCGCTGCGATAGAGCTACGAAGCCGCTTGAAATATGTCTTGATCGAGGACTTGTAGTGCAAGTTCTCGAGACGCTGGCGCTGCGCTACGCGAACGCGCTTTCTCTGCTGGGCCGTATTAGCCAAGAATCACCTCCTCCCACTTCCCATGAAAGCCGAGGGAGTTTAGCATAGCGGCCACCCATGGGCAACGTTCCCACACATCGTCTCGCCCGCTCGGCCGTGTTCCTCACGGCTGCCACCGCGGTATCCCGCGTGCTCGGGCTGGTGCGGGAGATGGTGATGGTCGCCTTCCTTGGTTTGGGGCCGGCCATGGGGGCCTTCACCGTCGCCTTCAAGATACCCAGTCTGGTGCGAACGTTGGTGGCCGACACGGCCTTGAGTGCCGCCTTCGTACCGGTCTTCTCCGAACTCCTCGCCAAGGGCAACCGCCGGGAGGCATGGCAGCTCGCCTCGACTGTCACGCTACTTGCAGCCACGGGGCTCGGTGTGGTGAGTGTGCTCGGCATGCTGTGGGCGCCACAACTGGTGAGCGTGGTCGCACCCGGATTCGCGGACCCGGAGACCATCAAGCTCACCATCGACCTCACCCGCATCATGTTCCCATCGGTGGCAGTGCTGGGACTGGCCGGCATCTTCATGGGTATCCTGAACTCCCATGATCATTTCGCCCTTCCTGCACTTGCCCCCATTGCCTGGAACGTGGTCATCATTGCCGCCGTCGTTGTCGGTGTCGGCTGGCTGGGCCGGGGGCAGGGCTTCTACGCACTCGCTTGGGGCGTGATGGCCGGAACTGTGGTGGAGCTTCTCATACAGATCCCGGCAGTTTGGAGGCGTAGGAAGCGGGCGGCCGGGCTCATGTGGCGGCATCCGGCGGTGCGAAGGTTCTTCGTGCTGCTCGGTCCGGTCGTACTCAGCCTCGGCATCATCAACTTCAACGCACTCGTGGCCACGATCTTCGCCAGCCTGGTGAGTGAGTCGGCTCCGGCTTACGTGGACAAGGCCTTCCGCCTCTTTCAGCTCCCACAGGGCATGTTCGCCGTGGCCATTGGTACGGTGCTGTTTCCCCGCCTCTCGCGGCTTGCGGCCACGGCCCGTTTCGATGAGTTCCGCGCGACCATGAACGTGGGACTCCGTCAGATCTTCTTCATCACGCTGCCCTTCACCGCATTCTTCGTAGTTCTCGGCGAACCCACCGTGAGGCTCATCTTCGAGCGAGGCATGGTCACAGCCCTCGATACTCAGCAGGTGGCTTGGGCGCTCATGTTCTTCAGTGTGGGGATGGCGTTCGTGAGTGCCAACACTCTGCTGAACCGCGGCTTCTACGGCATACAGAAGAGCTGGATACCGCTGGTGGTGGGAGTGGCCAATCTCGCCCTGAACGCCCTCCTCAACTTCCTTCTCTACAAGCCGCTCGGAGTGGGAGGCATCACCTTGGCGACATCCCTCGTCTCCACCTTCAACTTCTTCGCCCTCATCATCCTCTTGGCGAAGTATGTGGGAAGCCTTCACACCGCGCGGCTGCTCGGTGGGGTGGCGAAGAGCATCGCGTGTATGGTGCCCTTGGTGGTCCTCGGATACGGGTCGTGGTGGCTGCTCGACCACGCCCTCGGACGGACGCTCGCAGCGCAACTGCTCGCTGTGGGGGTGGCCTACGTGGTTGGCTTCGCTGCCTATGGGGGCTCGGCCAAGCTTCTTGGCATGAAGGAGATCGACGAGGTGCTGAAGGCGATCAGGCGCCGGGGCGGTCGCGCGGAGGAGAGCGGCGTGCCCGCCCCGGGCTCGGAGACCGGGGCGGACGGTCCGGTGAACGGTGCCGCGTAGGCGGAGAGCCCTTAGGGGATGACCTTGTTGAGGGGGAACTCGACGATGTCGCGGGCACCCGCCTGCTTGAGACGGGGGATGATGTCGCGCACGGTGGATTCCTCCACGATGCTGTTCACAGCCACCCACTCGTTGTCGCTGAGCTGGGAGATGGTGGGGTTGCGCATGGCCGGGAGCACGGCGATGACGGCCTCGAGTTGATCTCGCCGGGCGTTCAACATGATCCCCACTTTGCCGAGCGCATTGATCGCTCCCTGCAGCAGCATGGCGATGTCGTCGAGTTTGCCGCGCTTCCAGGGATCCGCCCATGCCTTCTTGTTCGCGATGAGCTGCGTGCTCGACTCCAGCACGGTGTCGATGATGCGGAGCTTGTTCGCCCGCAAGGACGAGCCGGTCTCGGTGACCTCCACGATGGCGTCGGCCAGCACCGGAGGTTTGACTTCGGTGGCGCCCCAGCTGAACTCCACCTTGGCCGTGACGCCGTGCTGGGCAAGATAGCGGGTGGTCAGGCCCACGAGCTCGGTGGCGATGAGCTTGCCCTCGAGATCCTCCACCGACCGGAACGATGAGGCCTCGGGTGCGGCGAGGACCCACCTCACCTTGCCGAAGCTCTGGCGCGCATAGACGAGGTCGATCACGGTGTGGACATCGGCTTCGCACTCCAGCACCCAGTCCAGCCCGGTGAGCCCTGCGTCGAGTACGCCGTCGTCGACGTATTTGGCCATCTCCTGCGCCCTGATGAGCGTGCATTCGATGTCGGGATCGTCGATGGCCGGGAAGTAGGAGCGGTGGGAAGTGGTTATGGTGAAGCCGGCGCGCCGGAACAGGTCGATGGTTGCATGCTCGAGGCTGCCTTTGGGGATGCCGAGCTTGAGGGCCATGCGCGTCTCCCTTGATCGGTCGGTTGTGGGACTGCAGTGCCGAGGCGCGGAGCGAACGATCAAGGGATGTTCGCCCCGGCCGGCCGTGCCCTGGTGGAACCGGTCACTCTGACAGTACTCGCCGGGCCGCTTGATTATAGGCGCAGGGAAGCGCGGCGGCAAAGCGCGGCGTGGTCTGGCCCGTCCCGCTCACTGCTCGAGAGCGCGCTCTTGCCGCCCGATTACCACCGGGTGCCGGCTCATTGCCCAGGCGGCCACTCGCCACCCCGGCAGCCGGTTGCCTGTACAATATCCTTCCCATGGCGGGCTTCTCACACATAAGGAACTTCTCGATCATCGCCCACATCGACCACGGCAAGTCGACGCTGGCCGACCGCATGCTGGAGATCACCAATACCGTGGACAAACGGCAGATGCGCGACCAGGTACTCGACCGCATGGATATCGAGCGCGAACGGGGCATCACCATCAAGGCCCAAGCGGTGCGGGTGATGTTCAAGAGCCGGGACGGCGGGCTCTACCAACTCAATTTGATAGACACGCCTGGCCACGTCGACTTCAGCTATGAGGTGTCCCGCAGCCTAGCCGCCTGCGAGGGAGCTCTGCTCGTGGTCGACGCCAGTCAGGGCATTGAGGCCCAGACACTCGCAAACACCTATCTTGCGCTCGAGAACGATTTGGAGATCATTCCCGTGCTCAACAAGATCGACCTGCCTGGGGCGGAACCTGAACGCCGGGCTGAGGAGATCATGAATCTCATCGGCTGCACCCGGGAGGAGATTCTGCATATCTCGGCCAAGACGGGTGAGGGCGTCGAGGAAGTGCTCGAGGCGATAGTCGCGCGGGTGCCTCCACCGGCGGGTGATATCGTGGGCCCGCCGCGTGCGCTCATCTTCGATTCCGTCTACGACCAGTACCGAGGGGTCATCGCTTTTGTCCGTGTGGTGGACGGGTCCTTTGTTGCCGGGGAGGACTTCTTGGCCATGGCCAATCGTCGCAAGAGCGACATCGAAGAGGTGGGTGTCTTCAGTCCCGACATGGTGAAGACCGAGAGGTTGCGTGCCGGCGAGGTGGGCTACATCATCACAGGCATCAAAGAGGTGGCCGACCTGCGGGTGGGCGATACGCTCACGAGTGCCGTGAAACCGGCGGAGGCTCCTTTGCCCGGCTACCACGAGGCCGTGCCTATGGTGTTCTGCGGCTTGTTCCCCATCGTCAACGACGACTATCCCAGCCTCCGCGATGCGCTCGATAAGTTGAAGCTGAACGACGCTTCGCTCTTCTACGAACCGGAGACGTCGAAGGCGCTGGGTTTCGGTTTCCGCTGCGGGTTCCTCGGGCTCCTCCACATGGAGATCGTGCGTGAGCGCCTGGAGCGAGAGTTCGATCTCGAATTACTCATGACCACGCCGAACGTGCGTTATGAGATTCTACTCACGAGCGGTGAGACCATCCACATCAGCAATCCCGTGGACTTCCCCGATCCCGGTGTGATCGAAGAAGTCAGAGAGCCCTATATCTCCGCTTCCATCCTCGTGCCCAACGATTTCGTGGGGCCGGTCATGGAGCTCTGCACGGAGAAGCGTGGGAGCTTCCGGGAGATGGAATACCTGAGCACCGAGCGGGTCCGTCTGGCCTACAACCTACCTCTGGCCGAGATCGTCCTCGACTTCTTCGACCTGCTGAAGACGCGTACCCGCGGCTATGCCACTCTCGACTACGAGTTCAAGGATTTCGAGCCGGGCGACCTCGTGAAGCTCGACATCCGCATCGCCGGGGATATCGTGGACGCGCTCAGTCTCATCGTGCACAAAGACAGGGCCTACCCCGTGGGGCGGGTGCTGGTTGACCGACTGCGCGCGCGCATACCCCGGCAGATGTTCGAGGTAGCCATTCAGGCGGCGGTGGGGAGCCGGATCATCGCCCGCGAGACGGTACGACCTCTGCGTAAGGACGTGCTCGCCAAGTGCTACGGGGGTGACATCACCCGCAAGCGCAAGCTTCTGGAGAAGCAGAAGGCGGGGAAGCGGCGCATGAAGATGGTGGGTACGGTGGAGATTCCGCAGGAAGCCTTTCTCGCCGTGCTCGACATCACCGAGAAGTAGGCCACAGCATGATCATCGAGTACCTCTTCATCGGCATCATCCTCATCGGTGTGAGCATCCTGCAGCTCTGGCTGAACGGACTGTGGCCGTTTCCTGCGCGTGAAGAGGGGCGTGCCGGCCGGAACGGCGAAGCGGGAGCAGCCTCATCCACTGATGGCTCAGACACGGAGTCCGTGCCGGCACCGCAACCAGTGCCCGAGAAGGCGCCTCTCCGCGGCGGCCTATGGACGTCATGGACTCGTATCGTGGGTTACGTGGGCATAGGCGCCGGCGTCTTCGTCATAGTCCTTGGAGCCGTTAGGGGGTAGCCAAGGCGTGCGGGTGTAGCCGCCCCGGAGCACGGCGCAGCACCGCAGGTTGATGTCGCGTGGGCGCTTCTCTGCGGTTTGGTTCGATATTCAGACCAAACCCATGACGGCGGCTGTGATATCCTGATCAGCCACGAAGCCAATCACAGAGGAGGGCAGGCAGCGGACAGGCTTGGCGTCCGCCTCCGGTGCGTTTCGTGCGCCGCCTGCCTCCCGAGAGAAAGGTCTTCCTCATTTGTTGTCCGACCTCTAGCAGAGAGTGGAGAGCCGAAGGGCCTCCAGACATTTGCAGCGAGGATTGCCCGCCTGGCCCAGCACGGCGTCACGGCGTGAGCCGTCTATGCAGGGCCGCCGGTACGCGTGGGTGGGGGTGGCAACCGGCGGTTGGACGGGAAAGCGGAACTCGTGTCTTCCCCGCGCTTTTCGGATCGCCGTCCCCAATCGACCCCAAGCCCCTTCGGTCGTCCACATCCGAGCGGGAGTACCGTCTCACCGGCTTGACCCACGATTGTTCGCAGATCCTTCCTGGGTCGGCTTCTGTGCGATGCCTTCTTGACGAACAGACATACCGTGGAGAAAGGTGTTGCGTTCCCCGTGCATCTAGGAGCAAGTTTCCATGATCCGACTGTCGCACGTGGTCAAGTCTTATGATCACAAGACCAATGTGGTGAATGACCTCTCCCTGGAGATACCCGAGGGGGAGATCTGTGTGTTGATCGGCGAAAGTGGTTGCGGCAAGACCACGACCATGAAGATGATCAACCGCCTCATAGAACCTACCTCCGGCACCATCGAGATCGAGGGTACCGACATAAGGAAGATAGACAAGATCTCGCTACGCCGAAACATCGGCTACGTCATTCAGCAAATCGGCTTGTTGCCCCACCTGACCACCGCGCAGAACATCGGTTTGGTGCCGAAGCTCCTCCGGCAACCCCAAAGCTCAATAGCCAAGAGGGTGAAGGAGCTCATGGAGATGATAGAGCTCCCCTATGAGGCCTATGGCCATAGATACCCAAGAGAGTTGAGTGGGGGGCAGCAGCAACGCATAGGGGTGGCACGGGCATTGGCCAACGACCCCGATATCGTTCTCATGGATGAACCTTTCAGTGCTGTAGATCCTATTGCAAGGCAACAGCTGCAGAACTCTTTGCTCAAGTTACAGGACAGCCTTCATAAGACCATAGTATTTGTGACTCATGATATTACTGAGGCAATAAAGGTTGGCGACAAAATTGCCATAATGCAGAATGGCAACATTGTGCAATATGCGGGCCCAGAGGATATTCTCAAGCGTCCAGAGAATGAGTTTGTCGAGGCATTTGTAGGTAAAGATAGATTGTGGAAGACCCCGGACATGATCAAGGCCTCAGACATAATGGACACCACTTTTGTGGAGATTGGCCGTAATCGGTCAATAGCGCATGCCATAGAGCTTATGAAGGCGCGGAAAACCGATATTCTTTTCGTTGTTGCTACGGTGTCTGAGGCTCCCGAACCTCTGCTTGGTGTTGTGAGTGCGCTGGAATTGCGCGGTGGAGATAAAGAAGGTAAGAAGATGCATGAGATTATGCGCACCGACGTAACAACTATGCATATAGACGATTGTTTGGCAGACGTATTGGCAACGCGTTCCGCTACCGACAGCAGCGTGACCCCGATTGTTGATGATAATGGTGGGGTCGTGGGGGTGATTTCGGACACAAGTGTGCTCAACGTATTGAGCGAGATCGCACCGGAAAGGGAAGTGCAGACATGAGTCTGTGGCAATACCTCGCTGCAAACTGGGATTACGTGTTGGGGAAGACGGTCCAGCACATCGAGTTATCCAGTGTTGCAGTGGCGTTCGCATGCGTGGTGGGGATTCCGCTGGGTGTTTTCATCACGAACCAGAAGAGGGCGGCCGATGCCGTCATTGGCGTTGCAAACGTGATTCAGACGGTGCCCAGCCTGGCACTGTTCGCTTTCATGATTCCCCTCTTTGGGATTGGCTATCGAAACGCCGTGTTCGCACTCTTCCTCTATGCACTTCTGCCAATCATCAAGAACACCTACATCGGCATCATGAATGTTGACCCTGGGGTCATCGAAGCCGCGAGAGGCATGGGCCTCACGAGATTTCAGGTGCTCTACAAGGTGCAGATGCCTCTGGCGGTTGCCGTCATCATGGGTGGAGTGCGAATTGCGACCGTGACGTGCATCGGTGTGGCGACGATCGCGACCCTTGTAGGGGCCGGGGGTCTGGGTGACATCATCTATCGCGGGATCGCGATGGTCAACTTCAACATGATTCTCAGCGGGGCGATCACGGCCGCCGTGCTGGCTCTCCTCGTTGACTTCGTGCTTGGACTTGTCGAGAAGAGACTCACATCGAGAGGCATTCGGGCCCAGTAACGCTTGTTCACGAAGGTGTCGTGAGAATATGTGAGACCGAGGAGGAGGAGAACAGAACAACACGCAAGAGGCTAGTAGTCAAGAGGAAAGGATAGACTGTAGATATGATGAAGAGAGTCGTATGTTTACTGATTGTTATTCTCGCACTTTTTGTCGTGGTCTTGGCTGGCTGTTCTTCCGGTGAGGATGGTACGAAGGATACTGTGCGCATAACGCACAAGAACTATACGGAACAGAGACTTACCGGGCAGATGCTGTCAATATACATAGCAGAAAACACGGACTACAGTACCGAGGTCACTGAGCTTGGTGGCACGCTTCTGTGTTGGAATGCCTTGGTTGATGGGCAAGTCGATATGTATGCAGAATTCACTGGCTCTGCGTACGGAGCGATCTTGGAGCAGACAGGGAGGCTTGGCACACAGGAGACGTATGATTTCGTAAAGAATGCGACCGAGGAACAGTACGGCATCACTTGGTTGGATCCTCTGGGGTGGAACAACACCTATGTGCTATCGGTGAGGAAAGGGACGGCCGAGGAGTTGCAGCTGCAGACCATCTCCGATCTCGTGCCGCATGCCAAGAACATGGTTCTGGGGGGCGATGCCGAGTTCCTGGCGCGCCTGGATGGAATCATCGGGCTGAAGGAGGAATACGGCCTCGAGTTCAAGGACGAGCGGGGCATGGATCAGGGGTTGACCTATGCCGCGCTGCGGGACGGACAGCTCGACGTGAATTCATCGTTCAGCACGGATGGGCGCATTGCGAAGTTCGACTTGGTGAATCTGGAAGACGACAAG
Source organism: uncultured Gaiellales bacterium (assembly GCA_964423425.1). Classification (GTDB taxonomy): domain Bacteria; phylum Actinomycetota; class Thermoleophilia; order RBG-16-64-13; family RBG-16-64-13; genus CAYRES01. Next base: position 21,561 of record CAYRES010000001.1, read on the forward strand.
GCTTTCTTCCCACCCTATTACGTGACCCCCATCATGAAGATCGAGTTCGCCGAGGCGCATCCCGATCTCATCGAGACTTTGAGGAAACTGGGCGGTCAGTGGACGGAGAGCGAGATGCAGGTGTACAACCTCAAGGTGGATGAAGGAGCGGACGTCGAAGAAGTAGCGAGAGAGATGCTGAAGGACAAGGGCTTGATTGACTGATCTCCAAGCCACAGGTGAGGATGATCATCTTGAGGCGGGGGCCGAGAAGCGATGGCCCCCGCCTCAAGTTCCGGGTAAGGGCGCCGAGGCGGGCGATGGCACGTACGTGAACGAGGACGGAGAGGGCGGCGGCCGGCCGATCGATGGCAGTGCGCGGGTGCGTCACCTCTACCTGCACATACCCTTCTGCCGCGCCCGTTGTGCCTACTGCGACTTCGCCTCCACCTCTCTTCCGCTACCGGAGGCAAGCGGCCTGGCCGAGCGCTACGTGGAAGCCCTCAAAGGTGAGTGCGAGGCCCGGCTCCCGTGGGGTGAGCGTGGGCTCGAGACCGTCTACGTGGGCGGGGGCACCCCCACCCATCTGCCCCTGCCGCTCCTTGTTCGAGTACTCGAGCAGGTGGCGATCCGGCTTCAGCCGGGGGGTGAATTCACCGTAGAAGCCAACCCGGGGACCATCGATGCCGCTGTGCTCGAGGCCATGAGCGGCGTTGGAGTCAACCGGGTGTCGCTGGGCGTACAGAGTTTCGATCCCCGCCTGCGCTCCAATCTGGGCCGGTCGGTGGAGCAGGCAGAGATCGATCACGCGATGGGAAATCTGCGGCAGACCGGCTTCGAGAATTGGAATCTCGACGTGGTGTTCGGCATACCGGGTGCGCGCGCCGTCGATATTCGCCGCGATCTGGAGCGGGCGGTGGAGGCCTGCCCGGCGCACATCTCGCTCTACGATCTCACCTACACTTCCCCCACCCCCGCCCACCGGGCGGCTATGGGGGGGCAACCGGGGGGTGTGCGGGCGGCGGCCGGGCTCGCCCGGCGCGCCGCCCGTCTCTACGAAGGGGCGGTTACTTTCCTGGAGGAGCGGGGCTATCGTCGCTATGAGATCTCGAACTTCTCCCGGCCGGGTCGGGAGTGCAGGCACAATCTGGCCTATTGGCGGGGTGAGGACTACCTGGGAGTGGGCGCCGGGGCGGTGTCCACCATCGGTCTCCGTCGCTTCCGCAATCCGGTTGGCGTGGAGGCGTACGTGGCCGGCGGGGAGGCGGAGTGTGAACCTCTCTCCCGAAGGATACGCCTGGTGGAGAAGGCCATGCTCGGACTGCGCACGACGATGGGGGTGAGGGAGGAAGAGGTGAGGGAGGTCCTGGATCCCGCGGGTCTTTCTGCGATGCTCGCGGCCGGAGTGGTGGAGAGGCGCTATGGTACACTCGTACTTGACCGTCGAGGCATGAACGTGAGCAATTCAGTGCTCACCGCCTTGTTGAGGGTCGAAGAAGAAAGCTCTTGAGGAAGTTCTCTCCTTTCGGACCATGGAACTCACCGAACGACAGGTACGCATATTGAGGCTCGTGTCCGATGAATACACGCGGACAGGCCAGCCCGTATCGTCCAGGCGAGTGGCCGAGATAGCCTCGTTCAAGGTGTCTTCCTCCACCGTGCGCAACGAGTTTGCGGTTCTCGAGGAGGTGGGGCTCCTCACCCACCCCCACACATCCGCAGGCCGGATGCCCACCACCCGTGGGTACCGGCACGTGGTCGACGAACTGGTGGCCGCGCCTGCCGTTAAAGAGCCGGCGGCGGCTCCGGTCAGTCTGGGCGACTTGGCCACCGAGGTCGACACCGCCCTTGAGCAGACGAGCGAAGCCATGTCCCAGGCCACCAACCTGCTTGCCCTGGTGGTGGCTCCGCGAGTGTCGGGTGCTCGTCTGCGCCACGTCGAGCTTCTCCTTCTCCAGCCCCGGCTGGTCATGGTGGTGTTCATCCTTTCCACCGGTGGGGTGACCAAGTCCACTATCGAATTCGAAAAAGTCGTCGATCCTGGCGTGGTGGACTGGATGAAGACCTACTTGAATGAGACTACGGCCGAACAGATTCTCACGGAGCGCCTCCTGCGGCGCACCCTCGAGAACCCGGAACTCTCACCCCGCGAAGCGGCTTTTCTCGCCGCTCTTCGCCCGGCCTTCGAGCGGCTGCTCGACGAACATATGCACTCCGCCGTGTACGTGGGTGGCACAGCCCGACTGATAGCGGAAGCGGGCGTCGATGATGTGGGGGATGTACGCCGGTTGCTCGAGTTGCTTGAGCAACGTTACCTGTTCTTGCGGCTCCTGCGCTCCGTGATCGACAGGGGCCGCCTGTTGGTGTGCATCGGTGAGGAGAACGAGCCCGCGGCTCTCCACCGCTTCTCGCTGGTGGCGGCCGGGTACGGACTGCCGCAGCGTACGCTGGGTGCTGTCAGTCTTCTCGGTCCGACCCGCATGGACTATGGTTCGGCCATCTCCACAGTGAGATCCACGGCTCAACTCCTTTCCGCCTTCTTGGAGGATCGCTACGAATGAAACGTGACTACTACGAGGTGTTGGGTGTGGCCCGCGACGCCGGCACTCAGGAGATCAAGCGTGCCTATCGCAAGCTGGCGCGCGAGCTTCATCCCGACGTCAACAGCACCGACCCCCAGTGCGAGGAGAAGTTCAAGGAGGCCACCGAGGCCTACGAGGTTCTCTGCGATTCGGAGAAGCGCCGTCTCTACGACGCCTACGGCCACGACGCATTCCGGCGGGGAGCCGGTGCCGACGGCGGTGGCTTTGGGGGATTCGGCGACTTCGGGGATATCTTCGAGAGCTTCTTCGGGTCGGGCATCTTCGGAGGTGGCGGAGCACGTCGCCAGGGCCCGGTTCGAGGGCAGGACCTGGCCGTGGAGCTCGAGATCGATCTGGAGGAAGCTGCCTTCGGAGTGAAGCGCGATGTCACGCTCGAGATACTCGATACGTGCGGAGAATGCGGTGGCAGCGGCGCGGCTGATCAGTCTGCCGTTCACACGTGCCAGGACTGCGGCGGCAGTGGGCAGGTCCGGGTGGTTCGGAGCACGATGCTCGGCCAGATGGTCCAGTCGGGGCCGTGTGCTCGTTGTGGCGGCCGCGGCCGGGTGATCGACGATCCCTGTCTCGGCTGCCGGGGGCAGGGCCGGGCCTACCGGGAGCAGGTGCTCACGGTGGATGTGCCCGCAGGCATCTCCGACGGGCAGCGCATTCGCCTGAACGGCCGAGGTGCGGCCGGCGAGCGGGGCGGCCCTCCGGGCGACCTGTATGTGCATGTGACCATCACCGCTCACGACTACTTCAAGCGCGAGGGTGACAACATCCTCTACGAGCTCGATCTCACCATGGTGCAGGCGGCACTTGGAGCCCGGCTGACTGTGCCCACGCTGGACGGTGAGGAAGAGGTGGAGTTCGTGCCGGGCACCCAACCCGGGGAGGTCAAGGTCTTGAAGGGCAGGGGAGTGCCCCACCTCCGCGGTATGGGCCGGGGCGACCAGAAGGTGCTCGTGAACGTGCTCATCCCGAGAGACCTGAGCGAGCAGCAGAAGGGGCTTCTTCGCGATCTCGACGCCTGCCTGGAGGTGGGCCAGTACAATCGCCGCTCTGACGGCTTCCTGGGCAAACTCAAGCACATCTTCACCGGCTGATTCGGTGGAACCGGACGATTCCCCCGCTGTGGCACCCCGGGCCGAGGCGGTGAAGCCGCCGTTCTCCGAGGCGCTCGTGGTCTCGGTGCGCTCGGATCTCGCCGAGCTCGCGGGCGCGCTCCTCTTCGACGAACTGGGGCCCTTCGAGGAGGTCGAGGCTGCGGGCGGTCGCACGGAGCTCGTGTTCTTTCCCTCGGGGGAGGGTGGCTCGTTCGCGCCGGCGGGCCTCTTTGCGCCGTGCGCCCCCTCCGATGCGGATGTCGCCTCACTTCTCTCCGCGTCTCCGGAGGCCCACAATGCTCATCATGTGTGGCGCATGAGTGTGCTTCGGGGCTGGGAGGAGAGTTGGAAGGATCACTTCCGACCGGTGGTGGTGGGGTGCGTGCGCGTGCGGCCTCCTTGGGAGCCGCCTCTGTCCGAAGGTCCTGTGGGCGCCTCTCTTCCAATGGTCGACGCAGTCATCGACCCGGGGCTTGCCTTCGGTACAGGGCTGCATCCCACGACCAGAGGGGTACTGGGACTGATGCAGCGGTTTGAAGCAGGCGGTCCCCTCCTTGATGCGGGGACAGGTACGGGCATTCTCACCATCGCCGCGGCGGGGCTCGGTTTCGGGCCCCTCATGGCATTCGACAACGATCCTCTCGCGGTGCAGGCTGCAGGGGCAAACCTGGCACGAAACGGAGTGAAGGCGAGGGTGGTGCAGGCGGGAGTGGATGACTTCCCGCTGGAGTGGGCGGCTGATGCCACCGTGGTCGCCAACATCGCGCTTCAGCCGGCACTGGGGCTGGTGGCGAGATTTGCCCCCGTCTCTTCTCACACCAGATCCGACGCGTCTCCGCCGCTCGGATCGCCTCTGCGGCGGATCGTCGTGAGTGGCATCCTTGTGGGTGCGCAGGAGGAGGAGTTCGCCGCCGCCGCGGCCGGTCACGCCTTCACTTGCACCGCCCGTGCGAGCGAAGGTGAATGGGTGACACTCGTCATCGAGCCCGTGATGGCGGGCGTCTCGGAGAAAGGCGGGTCTTCATGTCGCGGCCGAAGCGCCTGAGTCGGAGCGCCCGTAAGCGTGCGGGGACCTTGAGGGCCGAGCGTCTCCAAGCCATGCGCCCGGACGGCTCATCTCGGCCCATGGCGGGGCTGGCGGTGCGGCGAGGCAGGCACCTGGAGATCGAACCTTTGTTTCAGAGCGGCACGGCGCTTCTGCCCACCCGGGAGGGACCGAAGCCCACACCGGGCGACGTGGTGCTCTACACGTACTCCCACGGACGCCGGGTCAGAGTGCTGCAGATCGTGGGGCACAAGGGTGTGCTCGAGGACGTGCTCGGCGCCCTCCTCACCGATTCTCTCGAAAGGCGTGGTTTCGATTCGCGGGTTCTGAGCGAAGCGGCGGAGGTGACCGCCTGGGATCAGCGGGTGGACCACTACCGGGCCGACCTGCGCAGTCTCTTCACCTTCACGGTCGATCCCGAGAGCGCACGTGATTTTGATGATGCTCTCTCCTTCGGGCACGATGCCGAGGCGGACCGCGTCGTCTTGTACGTGCACATCGCCGACGTTTCCTACTTCGTGGCCGAAGGGGGAGAACTCGACCGCGAGGCCCTCCGGCGGGGCAACTCGGTATATGTGCCCACCGGGGTCGAGCCCATGCTTCCACCTCAATTGTCCGCCGGGGTGTGCTCGCTCGCCCCGGGAGTGCCCCGCAAAGCGGTCACTGTGGAGATGCATCTCGACAAGGAAGCGCGGGTGCAGAAGGTACGCTTCTATCGCTCGCTCGTGGAGAGCGATGCCCGCCTCGACTACGGCGAGCTGGAGCAGATGTTTCGAGACGAGATACCCGTCCCCCGGGAGCTCTCCGAGTCCCTTGCCGTCGGCCGACCGCTCGCGCGGGCCCTCAAGGCCCACCGGCTCGAGCGGGGAGCCATTCAGATCGAGTCGGCCGAACCCGATTTCCACTTCGACTCGGGAGGAGAGATCGAGAGCGCTCGTCCCGCCCAGGAACTGGAGAGCCATGAGTTCATAGAAGACTTCATGCTGCTCGCCAACGAGCAGGTGGCTCTCTTTCTTGAACGTGCCCACGTCCCGTGTGTGTATCGTGTTCACGATCAGCCCGACCCGTTCAACCTCGACCGGTTGCTCTCGGTGCTGTCTGCGCTCGATCTTCCCACCCCTGTGTTCGACCCCATGAGTGCTACCCGAAAAGACGTGCGCCGGGCCATGCGCGAAACGGCGGAGTGGGTGGAACGGTTCACACCGAAGGGCCGGAGCAAGGCGGCGCTCACCCAGCAGGTGCTGCGGGCGCAGAGCAGGGCCGTCTATGAAACCGAGAACATCGGTCACTTCGGTCTTGCGCTGGCCTCGTATTGCCACTTCACGTCGCCCATCCGCCGTTACCCCGATCTCCTGGTGCACCGGGCACTTCTCGCGCATCTTGACGTGGGCCCGCAGCCCGAGACCTCCACCCTCTCGGAATGGGCCGGGCACTGCTCGCGGATGGAGAGGGAAGCGGCCAAAGTGGAACTGAAAGCCGACGACATCGCGCTGGCCCACCTGCTTCGACGGCGACTGGAGAAGGAAGGCTGGCATCGGCCCTTCGAGGGTCAAATACTCAGCCTGGTACACGCGGGTGCTTTCGTACTGTTCGACGAGCTCTACGAGGGTTTTCTGCCCGCCCGCCATCTCCCCGGCGATTACTACGAGATGAACGATGCGGAGACGGCCCTCGTGGGAAGGCGTACGGGGGCGGCCTTCCGGGTGGCCGACTTCATAGAGGTGGAAGTAGCCGCGGTCGACGAGGCGCGGGGCAAGGTTGACCTCGTGCTCGCGGAGGAATACTAGGCGGAAGAATACGAGGCGGAGAAGGCCGGAGGCCTTGCCGGGGCCTGGACGTCCTCTCTCGCGGCCTCCGTCAAGGGGGAGAGCCGGATCTCCTCACCGACGCGGAGGGCGTGCACGTCCACTTCGGGTGCGAGGTCCTTCAACATGTGGGCAAGTCTCGTTGGATCGGAGCGCAGGCGATGCATCGGAACCAGTAGGCGGGGCCGGATGGCCGAGGCAGCCTGAGCCGCCTCCTTGACGTTCATGGTGAAGATGCCCCCAATGGGAAGGAAGGCGGCATCGAGACGAGTGGACACCTGGGGGTTGGCCACTCCGCCGAGGCGTGTTCCACCGGCGGTCTTTCCCGCGGTGAGGATCCCGATGGCGCGTGCCTCTGTCACCTTCGTCCTCCCGGCGCCGGTCTCGAGTTCGTGCATCGCTCCCATGTGAGGCGGGGACGGCGCTGCGGTTGAGTCGTCCGTGCCGGGAGCCAGAGCCCTCATCTCGGGAACGAAGTCGGTATCACCGGCGTGGTATATACGCATGTTGCCGGTGGTCACCAGGTAACCGACTCCGCGACCCGGCTTATGCAGCTTGAAGAGGGAGGTGCCCTCCCTGGTGTTGTAGGCGGGCACGGCCTCGATATGCAGATCGAGGTGTGCGACGTGGTCGCCCGGTGACACGAATCTCGCTCTGACCCCCGCGAGTCGGTTGAGCGCCTTCCGGCACGCCGCTGGAGCCACGATCAGGGTGTCCGATTTCAAGAGACGGGCGATGGTTGTCGGGTGAGTGTGATCGTGATGCTTATGCGTGAGCAGGATGAGGTCGGACGGCGGAAGCGCCCCGGGCAGACCGCGTACGGCGCTCGGGCCTCTCCCGCCTAACTGGTAGCCGCGAAAGTGGCGGGAGGCATAGGCGGGGTCGATGGAGATGACCGTTCCTTGTGCGGTCGTCATCTGAAGCCACGACTGGGGGAACCATCTCAGAGTGAGGGGCACGGTGTACCTCCGGCAGTGTGGTGCGTATCATAGGTCTGCGCGCCGTGCGTCCTTGGCCGCGGGCGTGTCGATCGTCTCTGTCCGTCGTGTTTTCCGGCTCTCGTGTCCTACCCCAAACCCGGGGTAGGAGAACCCCCCAACAGGGCAGCTCTCTGCGGGGGTCTCGACCTCGTTCCCATCACGTGCGACACGATTGCGCCGATGAGACCGGTCTCGGTCGCGTTGATCTTCGGCTGTCTTGTCGGCGGGGTGATCCGCCGATATACTTCAGCACGGAATGATTCCGGACAAAAGTACAAGAGGCATGTGCACACCACCCCCTGGGCTCGATTCGCTCTCCGCACAGGTGTTTGCCGCGCTCCGGACCACCTTCGCCCTGAACCGGCAGTTGGCCGAGAGGGTCATGGCCGAGTGGGGCATGCATCCGAGCGAAGCCATGTGCCTGCGCATCCTCGCTGAACGAAACGGGGTGAGCCAGAGCGATCTGGCGGAACTGCTCCATCTTTCGCGGCCCCGTGTCACCTCGATCCTGCAAGACTTCGAGAAGTCAGGGATAGTCGAACGCCGCACCGACGAGCACGATCAGCGGATCACGCGCGTCTTTCTGACCGCCGAGGGCCGCCGGCTCGCCCAGGAGCTTGGCCGCGTCTTCGCCGCTGTCATCGGCCGTACCATCGGTGCGCTCTCCGAAGCCGATCGACGCGAACTCATCAGGCTGTTTGGCAGGCTCATGACCAATATCGGTGAAGCCTTGCAGGAGGTGGAGCACCACACTGCGAACATACCCCGGACGAACTCGGACACCACCGGCGGGCAGACGCCGTGATACGGCTCCTGCTCACATATCTCCGTACCTACCGCCTCCAGATGGCCGTGGTCTTTGTGCTCGTGTTGCTGCAGTCTCTGGCCAATCTCTATCTGCCGGAACTCAACGCCAACATCATCAACAACGGGGTGGCTCAAGGTGATGTGGGCTACATCTGGCGTACCGGAGGGTTGATGCTCGCCGTCTCCTTCGCAGTCGGCATCTGTGCGGTGGCCGCGGTGTATTGGGGTTCGAAGACGGCGATGCAGGTGGGGCGGGACATCCGAGGAGATCTCTTCCGCACCGTGGAGTCCTTCTCGCAGCTCGAGGTGAACCGGTTCGGCACGCCTTCTCTCATCAACCGCAACACCAACGATGTGCAACAGCTGCAGATGCTCGTGGCCATCGGCCTCAACATGATGATCATGGCCCCCATGATGTCCATCGGCGGCATCATCATGGCGCTGAGGCAGGACGTTCCTCTCTCGGCGTCCATCGCCGTGATCCTTCCGGTGATGGGCATCTTCATCTTCTTCACGGTCCGCCGGGCGGTGCCGCTGTTCCAAGCCATGCAGAAGAAGCTCGACCGCATCAACCAGGTCATGCGCGAGTCCTTGGCCGGCATCAGGGTGATTCGAGCCTTCGTGCGCACGAGCTATGAGGAGCGGCGTTTCGAGGAGGCGAACACCGACCTCTTCAAGGTGGGACTGGCCGTGACCCGCCTCTTCGCGCTCATGATGCCGATGCTGCTGCTCATCTTCAACATGTCGACGGTGGCGATCATGTACTTCGGCGGCCAGCGCGTGGCTTCCGGGGAGATGCCCATCGGCAACCTGACGGCCTTCATCGCCTACGTCATGCAGATCCTCATGTCGGTGATGATGGCGACCATCATGCTGGCCATGGTACCCCGGGCGGCCGCCTCGGGTGAACGTATCGCAGAGGTATTGGGCACGAAGCCCACCATCCACGATCCGGAGTCGCCCCGGGTGCCCGCACCGGCCGGGGGAACGACAGGCACGATCGAGTTCAAGAACGTGGAGTTCAGGTATCCGGGGGCGGAGGCGCCGGTACTCCGGGGCATCTCTCTGGTGGCCCGGCCTGGTACGGTGACCGCCATCATCGGCTCGACCGGCAGCGGCAAGTCCACGCTCATCAATCTCATACCCCGCTTCTTCGACGTGACCGAGGGCTCTATCGAGATCGACGGTGTTGACATCAGGGAGATGGCGCGGGCGGATCTCTGGCGGCTGATCGGCTTCGTCCCGCAGCGGGCGTTCCTCTTCTCGGGCACCGTGGCCGACAATCTGCGTTACGGGGATGAGAATGCCGGCGAGGCGGAACTCTGGCAGGCGCTCGAGGTGGCCCAGGCACGCGAGTTCGTGGAGGAGATGCCGGAAGGTCTGCAATCGCCCATCATGCAGGGGGGCACCAATGTCTCCGGGGGGCAGCGCCAACGGCTGGCAATCGCCCGTGCCATTGTGAAGCGCCCACCCATCTACGTGCTCGACGACAGTTTCTCGGCTCTCGATTTCGTGACCGACGCAAGGCTGCGGCAGGCGCTCAAGCGCGAGACGGAGGAGGCCACCGTGTTCATCGTGGCCCAACGGGTGAGCACGGTGATGCACGCCGACAACATCATCGTCCTCGATGACGGGGCTATAGCCGGGATGGGCACTCACGGTGAACTCATGGCCCGGTCCGAGACCTACCGGGAGATCGTGTACTCGCAGCTGAGCGCGGAGGAAGTGGCGTGAGCGCGCGGGGGCGGGAGACGGCGGTCGTGGGTTCGGGGCCGGGCAAGCCGCATCGTGGGCCGGGCGGTTTCGGCCCAGGCGGCATGGCGGCGATGCCGGTCGAGAAGGCCCGCGATTTCAGGAGCTCGTTCACACGATTGGTGGGCCGGCTCAGGCCGGAGCGGGCCATGGTCGGCTTGACAGTCGGCTTGGCGGTGGTGAGCGTGGCCCTGCTCATTGCCGGCCCGAAGATCCTCGCTCGTGCGACCAACCTCATATTCGAGGGCGTCATCGGTATGCAGCTTCCGGCTGGCGTCACCAAGCAGCAGGTGGTGGAGCAGCTCCTCGCGCAGGGTCAGACCCGGCTCGCCTCCATGGTGGAGGCCATGAACGTCATTCCCGGTCAAGGGGTGGATTTCGGGGCGGTGGGGAGGGTGCTCGCGTTGGTTGCCGCAATCTATCTGGTCGGGGCACTCTTCTCGTGGTTCCAGGGTTTCATCATGGCCGGCGTGGTACAGCGTGTCGTCTATCGCCTCCGTACCGATGTCGACCAGAAACTGGCGAGACTTCCCCTCAAGTACTTCGACGGCCGCTCCCGTGGTGACATCCTGAGCAGGTTGACCAACGATATCGACAACATTTCCAACACCTTGCAGCAAACCTTGACACAGATAGTCACGGCGGTGCTCACACTGGTCGGCGTGCTCGTCATGATGTTCTGGATTAGCCCGCTGCTTGCCGTGCTGTCCTTGATCACGGTGCCGCTGTCGGTGGTGGTGACCATGATGATCGCCAAGCGCTCGCAGAAGCAGTTCAAGCTGCAGTGGAAGCGTACGGGCAGCGTGAATGGGCATGTCGAGGAGATGTACACCGGCCACAACATCGTGAAGGTGTTCGGGAGGCAGGCGAAAGCCATCGCCACCTTCGACGAGGAGAATGAAGAACTCTACCGGGCAAGTTTCAAGGCCCAGTTCATCTCCGGCATCATCATGCCCTCGATGATGTTCATCGGCAATCTCAACTATGTGGCCATTGCCGTCTTGGGAGGCATACGCGTCGCGAGCGGAACGCTCTCTCTCGGTGACGTCCAGGCCTTCATCCAGTACTCGCGGCAGTTCACGCAACCCATCACCCAAGTGGCCAGTGTGGCGAACATCCTGCAGTCCGCGGTTGCGTCGGCGGAGCGGGTCTTCGAGATGCTCGACGAGGAAGAGGAGACGGCCGACGTGGCCCATCCGATTCTGCCCGCTGAGCCCAGGGGCCACATCATCATGAAAGATGTCTCGTTCCGTTACCTGCCCGACACTCCACTTATCGAGAACCTGAATCTCGAGGTGGAGCCTGGGCAGACGGTTGCCATCGTCGGCCCGACCGGAGCGGGGAAGACCACGCTCGTCAATCTGCTCATGCGCTTCTACGAGATTGACCGGGGAAGCATCGTTATCGACGGTGTGGACACTCGCGCCATGACACGCGACGACGTGCGGCGCTTGTTCGGTATGGTTCTGCAGGACTCCTGGCTGTTTGGCGGCACCATACGCGAGAACATCGCCTACGGCAGAGAGGGCGCGGGTGAGGAGGAGATCGAAGCCGCCGCCGCCGCCGCACAGGTGGATCATCTGGTACGAACGCTCCCGGAAGGCTACGAGACCCGTGTGGGCGACGAATCCACCAACATCTCCGAGGGGGAGCAGCAGCTGCTGACCATTGCGCGCGCCTTTCTGGCCGATCCGCTCATTCTCATCCTGGACGAGGCCACGAGTTCGGTCGACACGCGCACCGAAGTGATGATTCAGAAGGCGATGGCCCGCCTGCTCGAAGGGCGTACGAGCTTCGTGATCGCCCACCGGCTCTCAACCATCAAAGACGCCGACACCATACTCGTCATGAACCACGGGCAGATCGTGGAACAGGGCAGCCACGACGAACTGCTGGCCCGCGAAGGCTTCTACGCCGAGATGTACAATAGCCAATTCCTGGAGCCGCTGATCGAGGCGGCGTAGGGCCGTGAGTGGCCGGCGGCTACTCGTGCCAGGCCAGGGCCCGTATGGGAGAGCCTTCGGCTTCCACCACGCGGAGCGGCAGGAAGGCGCAGCGCACGCGGCGGTCGGCGATCTGCTCCAGGCCCCGTATGTTCTCGACGATGAGGATGTCGGCCTCCATGAACGTGAGGTGGGCGGGGTAGTCGGCTACGTCGGGCTTCACCTCGGGATCGGTGATATCCGGGTCGACGCTACAGGCGTCGGTGGCCACGAGCGACACCTGCAGGTCGCGCAGGTAGGCGGCTGCCTCTGCGCTCGGCGAGGGGTGGTCGAATTGGTCCGGTGCGCCGAAGTGGGTGTCCCAGCCGGTCCGAAGGAGGGCGAAATCGCCGGGCTGTAGGCGATCGGGCGCCGCGAGCACCGCGGCCGCCACTTCCTCTGCGGTGATGAGGCGGCTGCATCCGCGCAGATCGAGCACCACTCCCTGGCCCAGAAAGCGGGACGGGGGGAATTCGTCGAGTGACCTCCCGCCGGCGAGCATGTGTCGCGGTGCATCCATGTGGGTGCCCGCGTGCGAGGAGAGCTTGACGGCGCTGAGCGCGAAGCCGTCTGCCGCGTGCGAGAAGGTGTGGAACACCTCCAAGGGAGAATCGGCTGCATACACAGGAGTATGCGGGCTGAGAGGGTGGGACAGGTCGTAGACGTCCACGATGGTCTTCCTCCTCGGGGACGGTGTAGGCCCGTCCGCCGGTCGCAGGCTGCCTGATCACATCTTGATTGTAGCCCGTATAGCCCGCATCGGCGGGCACACGACACGGCGTCGCACATCGCGTCTCGGAGCTCCGCACATCGCGTCTCGAAGCGCCACACGCCGTGTCTCCGATATACTCGGCGTGACCATGAGGATGGGAGCGGCATGAAGAGACCGGGCGTCAAGCTCATTGCGCAGAACAAGAAGGCCTACCACGATTACCATATTGAGGAGGCCTACGAGGCCGGCATGGTGCTCACCGGCACTGAGGTCAAGTCTTTGCGCGAGGGCCGGGCCAACCTGCGCGACTCCTACGCTGCGGTCAAAGACGGGGAGATGTGGCTCATCGGTGTGCACATCAGCCCCTACGGCGCCGGCAACATCTTCAACCACGAGCCTCTCCGGGAGCGCAAGCTGCTTCTACACGCCCACGAGATCAAGCGGCTCATGGGCAAGGTACAGGCGGCCGGGTACACTCTCGTGCCCACCAAGATGTACTTCAAGGACGGACGGGCCAAGGTGGAGATTGGCTTGGCCAAGGGCAAGGCCACCTACGACAAGCGCCAGACGTTGGCGAAGAAGGATGCCGACCGAGAGGTTGAACGCGCTCTCAAGGAGCGTCACCGCTAGTGGCCGAGTGGTCTGCGGACGGCGGCGGGGGGCCCGTCGGCGAGAACCCGCGTGAGGGCGTGAAGGCGCTCTCAGAGGGAGAGGCCAAGAGGATGCTGGCCGGTGTGGGCGTCCCGGTGGTGGAGGGTCGGGAGGTGACCACCTTGGCGGAAGCCGAGCGCGTGGCGGAGGCGCTCTCCTATCCCGTGGTGCTGAAGGCCTGTTCTCCCGATGTACTTCACAAGACCGAGGCGGGGCTGGTGCAGCACAGTATCGGTTCGCGGGAAGCGCTTGCCGCCGCATGGGAGCTCACGAAGCGGCGGGCCACGCAGGTTGCGGCTGAACGCGGCGCCCGGTTCCAGGGCTTCTTGGTGGAGCGGCACCTGGCGGGTCCACGGGAGTTCCTTGCCGGCGTGGTACGCGATCCGCAGTTCGGTCCCGTGGTCGCTTTCGGCGTGGGCGGCGTACTGGCCGAAGCGCTCTGCGACGTGGCCTTCGGCATCGCACCCCTCTCCGACGGGGAAGCCGACGAGCTCATCGATGCCATTCGTGCCCGTGCCCTCTTGGGGGAGTTTCGTGGCGGCCCGGCGGTGGACAGGAAGGTGCTCCGGGGCATCCTGCAGGCGCTGGGCGATCTCGCGCTCAGAGAGGCGTCCATCCTTGAGATAGACATCAACCCCCTGCTGCTCGACGGTGGCCGGCCGGTGGCCGCCGATGCCCTGGTGACCCTGCGCGACGAAACCGTGTCGGCGCTGGTGCCGCCGGAGGTCTCAGGGGAGGCGGATGCGGACGATCCTCCGCTGGTCAACACGGCGAATCTCAGGTATCTCTTTCACCCGGACAGCGTGGCCCTCATCGGGGCGTCGAACGATCCCACCAAGTGGGGCGGGCTCATTCTCACCAGTCTGTTGTCGGGGGGGTTCGCGGGGCGCATCTATCCGGTGAATCCACGGGCGGACATGATGTTCGGGCTGCCTGCCTATCCGGGTATCGAGGAACTTCCCGAGATCCCGGATCTCGTGCTCGCCGCGGTACGGGCCGAGCTGGTGCAGGGCCTCGTGGAGCAGTGCGGGCGCGCGGGAGTGAAGGCGCTCGTGATCATCTCCGCCGGTTTCGAAGAGATCGGTGAGGAGGGGGCGGCGGCTGCGCGCGCCGCCGCCGAGACCGCCTCGCGTCATGGCCTGGTCATGGTGGGCCCGAACTCTCTCGGGGTCATGTGCGCCGAGCGCCGCCTCTACGCCACCGGCGCCTCGGTACTTCAACCCAAGCCCGGGCCGGCCGGCTTCGCTTCGCAGTCGGGCAGCATGGGCGTGCAGCTCTTGAGTGCAGCGGAGCGTCACCATGCCGGAGCAGGCAAGTACGTGGGTGTCGGCAACGAAGCCCAGGTCGACGTGGGCCGCTTTGTCGACTACTTCCGCAGCGATCCGGACACCGGGGTGGTATTGGCCTACATAGAGGGAGTGCGCGACGGAAGGCGCCTTCTTCATTCCCTGCGCGAGTGCACTGCCGAGAAGCCGGTGGTGCTGCTGCGGGGTGGGGCCAGCGAGTATGGGCGTCGGGCAGCCGCTTCGCACACTGGTGCCTTGGCCGGCTCCCAGGAGGTGTTCGAAGCTCTGGTCCGCCAGAGTGGGGTGTCGTACACGACGAACCCCTCTGAGTTTCTTGATCTTACCTACTGCTACTCCTACTTGCCCCTCCCCAAAGGCCCGCGCATTGCCGTGGTCAGCGTGGGTGGGGGGTGGGGAGTGCTGGCTGCCGACGAGGTCTCGCGGCAGGGGCTTCGTCTCTCGAGGCTCGAGCCGGCCGTCATGGAGCGCTTGAACGCTCTGTTGCCCCCCTTCTGGAGCCACGGGAATCCGGTCGATCTGGCCGGGATGTTCACCGAGCGCCGTGAGCCCGAGGAGTCGGTGTACGCTGTGGTCCCCTCCGACGAAGTCGACGCGGTGGTGGTGATAGGCGTGTTGGGTATTGTGGCTCAGCCCGAGCGCACGGTCGAGGCCATCACCCGCATGAAGCTCAGGCAGGGCCGGGATACGGCAGGCGTCGAGATGCCCGACACCAACGTGTACATGGAGCGGGAGATCGTCTTCCTGCAGCAGGTATGCCGGCTCATGGAGGAGTACGGCAAACCGATCATCAACGTGCCGTTTGCACCCACTCCGAAGTATGTGTACGACATGAACGAGAAGTATTCCGCGGTACTCCTGCCCACCCCCATCCGAGCGGTGCGCTGCCTTGCGCACATGGCACGGTACTCGGCTCGGAGGAGCCGAGGGTAGGGGGTCTCCCATCGAGTTCGGAGACCACGGCCGGGCAGTGGCGGTGGGGCATAAGCGGTGCTAGCCTGGGTAGAGTTCAGGTGTCGGCGGCGTGAGGGAGAGGGGGGAAGCCATGAAGATCGGGGTACCCAAGGAGATCAAAAACCAGGAATACCGGGTGGGCCTGGTTCCCGCGGGCGTGCACGCCTTTGTGAGCCACGGGCATTCCGTCTACGTGGAGCGGGAGGCGGGCGCAGGGAGCGGCATCTCCGACGAGGACTTTGTGGCGGCAGGCGCTCAGATTCTCCCCGACGCCGAGGCCGTATACGGCACAGCCGACATGATCGTGAAGGTGAAGGAACCGCTCTCCCCGGAGTACGGCCTGTTGCGCCGGGGCCAGGTGCTCTACACCTTCCTGCATCTGGCTCCCGACCCGAAGCAGACCGAGGCCCTGCTCGAGAGCGGCTGTGTCGCCATCGCCTACGAGACCATCCAGCTCGCCGACGGCAGCCTTCCCCTGCTCGCTCCCATGAGCGAGGTGGCCGGCCGTCTCTCCATACAGATGGGTGCGCACCACCTGGAGAAGCGCCAGGGCGGCCGGGGGGTGCTGCTTGCCGGGGTGCCCGGCACCCGTCCCGCTAAAGTCGTCGTCATCGGAGGGGGCGTGGTGGGCACCAACGCCGCCAAGATGGCGAAGGGTCTGGGCGCGCGCGTCACCATCCTCGATACCAACCTGCCCCGACTGCGCTACCTGGACGACATTTTCCACGGTGGGGTGAACGTGCTGGCTTCGAACGAATACGTGGTTCGAGAGGAGATAGCGGACGCCGATCTTGTGGTGGGAGCGGTACTGATCTTCGGTGCCCGGGCTCCCCATGTCATCACCCGGGATATGTTGAAGGACATGCCCGAGGGCTCGGTCATAGTGGATGTGTCGGTGGACCAGGGAGGCTGCGTGGAGACCACCCATCCCACCACCCACGACGACCCCACCTTCGTGGTGGACGGCGTCATCCACTACTGTGTCGCCAACATGCCCGGGGCAGTCGCCCGCACCTCGACGTTCGCTCTCACCAATGCCACCCTGCCCTACGGACTCAAGCTGGCGGACCAGGGATACTTCAATGCACTCATGTCCGACCCGGCTTTACTCAAGGGGCTGAATGTCGTTGCCGGCAAAGTGGTCTGCGAGCCGGTGGCCGAGGCGCTGGGGTACGAGTGTTTCCTGCCCGAGGACACATTGCGGGAGGCGGTGTCAACAATCGGTGCAGGGCCTCCTCGTGAGGGGCGCTCGGATGCCGAAGAGGGCTCTTGAAGTGAGGAGGCTGCTGTGTGTGAGGCACCTGCACGTCGTTGGGTGGAGATAGGGTTCACCGTGCTCACTCCGGAGCAACGCACCACGCGTCTCCCCGAAGACACCAGAGTCGTGCCCTATTACGGCCGCCTCAAGGGGTTCGTGTCCGGCGAGGTCGCCGTGGGTGAGGAGGTGGAGGTGGAGACCGTGACCGGCCGCCGGGTGCGGGGAGAGGTTCTTCGCATCGAGCCTGAGTACACCCACAGCTTTGGACGTCCCGTGGTGGAGTTGATCCAGGCGGGAGTGGAGGCACGGAGCCTCTTGGCTTGGGAGGAAGGCGTGCCACCAGCCTGCGGCGCGGCCCGGGAGGGCGCGTGATGCTCGGTTCGCGTGAACGGAGCCATCAGGCGGTGATGGCTCGGCAGGCCGAGATCCTGAAGCGTGCAGTCGGCATCGACTACGATCAGTATCGGCGCGGCCGGCTTGTGGTTGACTACGAGGGGCTCATGGCCTGCACCGGCTACAGCATTGATCGAATCGCACAGGTCCAGGCCGGGTGCAAGGTGGGCAACACGCCTCTCGTCGAACTCAAGAGGCTCACCGCACTCGCTCGTTCGCTGGCTCCGGCGGGCAGAGGCGCCCGCATCCTCTTGAAAGACGAGGCCGCCAACGCCTCGGGCAGCTTCAAGGCCAGACGAGCGAGCCTCTCGGTGCACGAGTCCAAGAAGCGGGGCTACCCGGGCGTCATCGCGGCGACTTCCGGCAACTACGGGGCGGCGGTGGCGGCGATGGCGGCCATGCAGGGTCAGAAGTGCATCATCGTGCAGGAGACGTATGACTCCGCGGGCCGTGGCCAACCCGAGATAGTGGAGAAGGGCCGGGCCTGCGAGGCCTATGGGGCAGAGGTGTGGCAGATGACCGTGGGTCCGGAGCTCTTCTACATGCATCTCTTGCTTCTCGAAGAGACGGGCTACTTCAATGCCTCCTTGTATACGCCGTTCTCGGTTGCAGGTATTCAGACGCTGGGGCGCGAGGTGGGCGCCGAGGTCACGGCGCTCACCGGCAGACCCCCCGCCGCCGTGGTGGTGACGCATGCCGGTGGTGGAAATACCACCGGGACGGCTCGGGGCCTGGCGGCCGCCGGGTGTGAGACCACGCAGGTCATCGGAGCGAGCGTGGATCTCTCCGGTCTGCACATGGCAAGCGACCACGACTTCAACCGCAAGAGCTTCACCACCGGCCACACGGGTTTTGGGGTGCCGTTCCTCACCAACCCCGACCGCGCGGATGTCCCGTACAACGCGGCGCGTCCGCTTCGCTACATGGACCGCTACGTGACCGTCAACCAAGGAGCCGTCTTCTACATCACGCAGCTTCTCGCGGTGTTGGAGGGGCTCGAACGCGGCCCGGCGGGCAACACCTCTCTGGCTGCCGCCTTCGTACTGGCGCAGGAGCTTCCTTCCGATGAGGTCATCGTGGTACAGGAGACGGAGTACACGGGCGCCGGCAAGCATCCCACCGCGCAGCTCACCTTCGCCCGCGACATGGGGGTGGAGGTGGTAGGAGGTCCGGCCTCGCGAGATGAGCCGGGCAAGATTATCGCCATTCCTCGTGCTCCGAGCGAGGTTGCGGTGCAGGAGGTCGACCTGGATCGCATCCGGGTTTCATATCTTCGCGGGCAACTCGAGCGCATGGGCCTGCCGGGTGCCGACGGCCTCACCTCCGAGGAGGTCGAGTATCTGGCCGCCGAGACCAACGTGGCCGAGGAAGAATGCCTGCGGCTGCTCTCCGGCTGCACGAAGTGATGTTCCAGGCAGAAAGGCAGGCCGGTCCGGTGGTGATTCCGCACGGTTCGTTGTATCGCACCGCTCTTGTCCCAGCATGAAGTCGTCGCCCCGCAGCGTGGTGGAGATCGACCTGAAGGCCGTGCGCCGGAACGTGCGGAAGCTGAGGAGCGGGCTTGTTCCCGGTACCAGGTTCCTCGCCGCCGTGAAGGCCGATGGGTACGGCCACGGTATGTGGCCGGTGGGGAGAGCGGCTGGTGAAGCGGGAGCCGATGGTCTCGCAGTGGCAAGCGCAGAAGAGGCCGTGCGGCTGCGGGACGAAGGGTTCACCGGTTTCCTACTCATGATGGGGCCTCTGTTCGAGCGTGACCAGTGCTTGGAGATGGCCCACCGGGAGGTGGACGTGGCGATAGTCTCCAAGGAGCATGCCCTTCTCTTGGCCGAGGCTTCCCGACAACGTCCCGTGCGGGTGCATCTCAAGGTCGACACGGGCATGAATCGCCAAGGAGTGGCACCCGCTTTCGTGCCCGCATTTCTCGATCTGGCCACGCGGCACCCGGGGCTCCAGGTGAAGGGGGTCATGACCCACTTCGCGGCTGCTCCGGAGGACCCCTCGTCGGTCGAGTTCCAGATGAGGCGTTTTCTGCCTGCGGTGGAGGCGGTGAAAGCCGCCTACCCCAAGGCGATCGCCCACGCGGCCAACAGCGCAGCGACCATGTGCCACCCATCCACCCATCTCGACATGGTTCGCTGTGGCATCGCTGTGTACGGGTTGTCTCCCTTTGGCGGCGACGCACTCGCCGAAGGGTTGAGCCCGGTGCTCGCGTGGAGGTCGGTGGTGGCGCTGGTACGTGCGGTGCCCCGGGGGGAAGGCGTGGGGTACGGTCTCACCTGGAGGGCTGCTTCCGACACGCACGTCGCTCTGGTGGCCCTGGGCTACGCAGACGGCGTGTTTCGCGCCCTGGGTAACACGGGGGTGGTGTTGATCGGTGGGAGGCGCTACCCGATGGTGGGCCGGGTGTCGATGGACTCCTTTGCGGTGGAGGTCGGCCCGCGTCCTGCGGTCCGGGCAGGTGACCGGGTGACCCTCATCGGGTGCGACGGGGACGATCGGATCACCGCCGAAGAGGTGGCGAAGCTGGCCGGCACCATCAACTACGAGATCACCTGTTCAGTGTCGCTCGGCCGAGCCGAGCGGCGTTGTCTCGACTGACCACGGGAGGATGTCATGGATGTACGCAAGGCAATAGAAGCGCGGAAGAGCGTGAGGAGGTTCCGGGACGGGGGAGAAGTGACGGCGGATCAGCTGCGCCTCTTGGTCGAGGCCGGTCGCCTGGCGTGCTCGTGGAAGAACGACCAGCCCTGGCGTTTCGTCGCGGTTCGCTCCGGGGAGCAGAAGAAGGCCCTGTCAGACTGTGTTCCCGAGGGCAATCCCGGTAAGAAGGCCGTCGAGAGAGCTCCGGTGGTGATTGTGCTCTTGGCGGTTCCTGCGGAGGGTGAGGTTCACCAGGACAAACCGTTCTGGCTGGTCGACTGTGGCATCGCCGGCCAGCAGATCTACCTGCAGGCTGTTGAGTTGGGCTTGGGCACGGTGTGGGTGTCGCTGGTGGACGGCCCGGAGGTGTGCCGCACCCTCGGCGCGCCGGACGACTGGGAGTGTGTCGGCCTGTTTCCGGTCGGTGTACCTCCGGAAGGCAGTGAGGAGAAGAAGCACACACCCAGAAGACCGCTCGAAGAGGTGGCGTTCGCCGAGAAGGTGGGCCGGGCGCTCGAGCTGTAGAGGCGGTTGAACCCAACAGGTGGCGAGGACGGCCGGGAGCGCGCATGGCGGCTCGTCTCCGGTGGGTGGGCTGGAGCATGCTGCTCGCCTCGGGCGGGCGGCCAGCTGGAGTAGCGGAACGCGCGGGCGCCGGCCCGTCCCCGAAGGCCGGCCGCCTGCTATACTTGATATATCCACCGTGGGGGCGACCAGGTTTCGACGGGGCTCACGTCACGGTTCGGATAGCGAGCCGAGATTCCCGGCCATTCTCGTTAAACGGGCTGGAACACAAACAAATGCCAAGCCTCAAATGGCTCTGGCCGCCTAGCTAGCTAGCGGCCTGTCGTCCCTCCCGAGCCCGCCGGGGAGGTAGACGGCATCATCCAGGTGGGCTCACTCCGTCGGTGCGCCGGCGTCCGGCGGGGGACACTGAGCCGGCTGGTCAGAGGCACCCGGCTTCCGCGGGGGCCCGCGACGAGAAACAAAAGCGGAAGCTACGCTCGTAGAAGTCCGGGTCTGACGAGTTTCGGACGGGGGTTCGATTCCCCCCGCCTCCACCATGTGGAATACCTCCACCATGTGGAATGGACGAGCCTGTGTCACTGGGGTCATTCTCTGGGGTGACGGTTCTTCTTCTTCCTCTTGTTTCTCACGGCTTCGCCAAGACCGGCGTGGTCTTCTGATTGATGGAAGAACACAGAGGGGCTGCGCATGATGGTGGCCTTCACGGTGTCACACGGCTGGGCCTCCGCCCCCTCCTGCCTCCCGGTGGTCTCGATTGCCCGCCGTCTTCCTCGATCTCGGCGGTGACAACGGAATCGGCCGTCGTGGTGTTCTTCTGCGCGGGAATAGGGTCGGTGCTGACACGCCCGAGAACACTCGATTCCTCTGAGGACGGCGCTTCCTCCCCTTCTCTTGCCCGGTCCGGCTACAATACGTGCTCAGAGTGTGCGTTGGTTTCGATGTCTCGAACATGAGGAGGGCGCGTGGGGGATCGCGGTGCGAATGCGATCAGTGAGACTGCGGAGGCAGGTGGGGAGCGCCGGCGCCTGGTTGTGGGAGCCGATCTCGGCAAAGTCACGAGCTCACTGGCGTGGGGATGGGTAAACGCCGATGGCGTGGTCTCCGCTGTCCGCACGGCCTGCGAGCGCCATCGGGGTTCGCCGCTCGCATCATTGGAGCGCCTCTATGTGGATCTCCGCGCGCAGGTGGGCCCCGAAGGCATCGGGGGCATGGTGGCGACCGGCCACTTCAGCGTGCGGCTGGGTCGACCGGTCGTGACGGGTGTACCCGAGGAGATTGCAGAGGAGAGAGCCGCAGCCCACCTCTACCCCCAAGGTGCTCTCAACGTGGTTCGTGTGGGCGGGAGCGGCTTCTCTATACTCGTCCGCGATGAAGAGGGCGGGGTCTTGTTCGAGAACAACGACCGTTGTTCGGCCGGTACCGGCGAGACCATCGAGAGGCTGTGCGAGCGCTTGGGCTCCTCCCTGGACGAGGCGGCGCAGCTGGCCGCGGACTGCCCACAACCACTTCCTCTCACCGCCCGCTGCTCGGTCTTCGCCAAGAGCGAACTCACCCACTACGCGAACCAGGGTGCGCCGCATGACAGCATCTTCTCAGGCTACTTCGAGAGCGTGGGCCGCAGCATCTACGCCTTGGTGGCGAAGTACGGGGTCGACGCTCCTCTCGTCGTGGTGGGCAACGGAGCGTTCATCGCACCGGTGATGGAGACGCTCAAGAGACTGTCGGGTGCGGAGGTAGTGGTCCCCGAGGAGGCGGGTGTCTTCGAAGCGCTGGGCGCTCTCTTCCTGGCGGCGGAACATGCGAGAGCGGTCAAGAATCCGCCGATGTGGCCGGAGTGCTTCGCAGATATGGTGAGAGACCAAGGCCACCGAATCCGCAGCCTCACCCCGGCTGCGCGGGGGGCGGGCTCAGTGGTTGAGATCTCTGCGGAGTCTTCACCTGCCGACCTCAGCACGATCGAGGCGGTGGTTCTGGGGCTCGATCTGGGCTCGACCGGTTCCAAGGCGGCGGTTATCGACGCCGCCGATGGGGCGGTGCTCCTCGATGCCTATCGCCGCACCGACGGTAATCCGGTGGAGGCGGCCAAGGCTCTCGTGGCCGAACTTGTGGAGCGCGGCCTACCCCCGGTGGCCGCCATCGGGGTCACCGGCTCGGGCAGGGATGCGGTGGGGACCGTTCTTCGGGCCGCCTACCCGGAGGCGGGAGAGAGGCTGCTCGTTCAGAACGAGATCGTGGCACATGCGACGGCTGCAGTTCGCCTGGACCCCAACGGGGGCCGCAGCCTGTCCATTGTGGAGATCGGGGGGCAGGACGCCAAGTTCATCAACGTGGAGGACGGCCGGGTGCTCGAGTCCGACATGAACAGGGTGTGCAGCGCCGGCACCGGTTCATTCCTCGAGGAGCAGGCGGTTCTCTACGGCGTGGACGATATCGCAGAGTTCGGCCGCATCGCCGAGAGAGGAGAGCGTCCCCCTGACCTGGGTCAGATGTGTACGGTCTTCATCGCCGATCTGGCCGTCGAGGCTTTGGGCGAAGGGTTCACCCGCGAAGACATCTTCGCGGGTTTCCAGTACTCCGTCATCTCCAACTACAAGAAGCGGGTCATGGGCAACCGCCGCTTTCTTGACCGGGTGTTCTTCCAAGGCAAGCCGGCTTCCAATCACTCGCTGGCGCGCACCCTGGCCGCCGTGACCGGCCGCGAGGTATGCGTGCCTCCGAATCCCGGAGCGATGGGAGCCATCGGTATTGCCCTTCTCGCTGCCGAGGCTGCTGAGACGGTGATCGCAACCGGAGCCGGTGAGGCTGCTCTCCTGGCGACGGCGCCGAAGCCTCGCTCTCGGGAGCCGGGGAGTCGTTCCCATTGGGGGGGCCCATTCGATCTCGTGCGCTTCTTGGACGCCGCAATGGTCGGCCGTAGGGAGTTCGTGTGCGGCGACCGCAGCTGCCACAACATGTGCCGTATCGAGTCGGTTGCGGTACAGGTCGGCGACCGGGTGGAGAAGGTACGAGCGGGAGGTAGCTGTCCGAAGTATGAAAGCGAGTCCGCCTCGGGACGTAAACTGCCCAAGGGCGCACCTCATCCCTATCGGGAGCGAGAGGAGTTGCTTGAATCCCTTCTGGCGGCTTCGAGCGTCGCCGTGCCGGACGACCCGGGTGCACCCGCCGGCCCAAGGCCCGTAGTCGGCCTGCCCTATGTTCACTATCTCATCGGGTATCTGCCCTTCTTCCACCGGTTCTTCTCCGAACTCGGAGTGTCGGTGCGCGTGCTTCGCTCCGACTTCGACACGCTGGCAAAGGGAGATCGGCTCTGCACCACGGCAGGGGCGTGCGCTCCGGTGAAGATCGCCCATGGGCTGGCTGAGGCGGACGTCGATATCCTGTTCTTGCCCAAGTTCATCGATACTCCCCCCGATTCTCCCGGGTCCGGCACCACCACCTGCCCTCTCGCGCAAGCGACTCCCGAGATGATCGACACGGCTCTGACCCAGGAAGGAGGAGGGCCGCGCGTGTCCCGCCCGGTGCTCAAGCTGGGTGCGAAGGGTCTTTGCGACCCCCGCCTCAGGCGCCGGCTCGCGGAAGCGGTTCTCGCCCTCGACCCGCTGGTTCCGGCCCGCTCTGTGCGCAGGGTGCACCGGGCATTTGCAGAGGCGCTTCATGCGCAGCGCCTCTTCGAGGCGGGCCTCGAAGCCATCGGCGAAAAGGCGCTCGCCTATGCCCGGGAGGAAGCCCTCCCGGTGATAGTGGTGGTGGGGGAATCCCACATCATCCACGAGCCTCTCATGAGTTCCGGCATCCACGAGTTGGTGACCGCAAACGGGGCCATAGCCCTGCCGGCGGACTGCTATCCGGTGCCGGAGCACACGCCCACCTTCTCGCGCGTACACTGGGCGAGCGCGGTCCGGTCGCTTCGGGCCTCTGTCGCCGGGGCTGCAACCGGGGGAGTCTTCCCGCTCATGATCGGTGCCTACGGGTGTGGATTGAACTCCTTCGTGGAACACCTGTTCAACGACGTCATGGAGAATTATCCGCACACCGTGCTGGAAAGCGACGGTCATGTCGGTAAGGCGGGCTACGTAACGCGGGTGCAGGCGTTTCTCCACGCCGTGCGCTCCTATGAAGCGGCCGGCAGGCAACCTGAGGCGACGGCTGCGTGCGATACGGCCGTCTGTGGCGGCGGAGCCTCATCGCGCAGCGGATACAGGGGGTTGCCGGCGCATGAGCGGATTCTGCGCTATGAGACGCCGCTACCCCGCCAGGTGAGCCAACTGCGGGGCAAACAGGTCATCTTCGGGAGTATCGGGGGTACCTTGGGCGGCGCGGCGGCGGCGGCACTGCGGGGTCGCGGCATCGATGCCCGATTTGCCGGGGAGGCCGATCCCAAGGCTTGGGAGATGGCACATGAAGCGTGCTCGGGTAAGGAGTGTTTGCCGTACCAACTCATCTGGGGCTGCTTTGCCCGCAGTCTGGAGGGACTGAGTCTCGACACAGCCGGCGACGTTGAGAACGACGAAGCGGCCTCCAACGGGCGCGAGACCGTCATGTTGGGCGTGGGGCAGGGTTTCAGGGCCTGTCGTGCGCACGTGTTCCCGCTGGCCGAAGAGGTGGCCCTGGAGCGGATGGGGCTGAGCGGACGGGTGCAGGTGGCCGACCTCAGTCTGCTGACGAATGATCTGGGCATGGCCGGTGTCATGTGGTCGGCAGTGGTATTCGTCGATCTCCTCAATATGCTGCGCTTCTATCATCTGTCGTTCGAACGGGAGCCGGGGTCGGCGGACCGTCTCTTCAGCGAGTACTCGCGTCTCCTCGAGAAGGTGCTTGAGCGGCCCATGGAGGGCAACGACTACACCGATGTGTTCCCGCGGGTGCGCAGGGTGGGCCGGGTGCTCGAGAAGGCGGCTCGTGCCTTTGCGGAGCTACCGCGTGATGCAGAGAAGGAAGCCGGGTTGCGCGATGTATTCCTCTGTGGTGATGTGTTCCTGCGGGTCAACGAATGGGGTAACGACGATCTGCAGCGCCGCCTGTCGGCTCTGGGTCTGCGCGTGATCTTCGAGCCTTTCGGGGAGTTGTTTGAGCTTCTTGCCCTGCGCGACGTCCAGGAGCAGCCTCCGGGCAGCCGGCTGTGGACGAAGAGAAGGCTGACGCTCGCCATCATGGACCGCATCACCCACGATCTGGTCGGCCGGGTTCGCGTGTATCACCCCTGGGTGGTGTGGAACGATATCCGCGCAGTGGATCGAGAGAGTAGAAGGCTGCTCGACGGGCATCCGTTCGGTGAATCCATCCCCACCATAGGGGGCAGTCTGTATATGTGGAAGATGCGCCCCATCGACGGCGTGGTGGTGGTGAGCCCGCGAGGGTGTGGGCCCGCTCTCATCTCGGAGGCGCAGCTGCGTAGGCAGGCAGAGATCCCCATTCTCTTCGTCTACAACGACGGTGATCCTATCGACGATGCCCGGCTCGCCGGGTTCGCGTGGAGGTTGCGCCGTCGGCCGCCACGGGCGGACGGCGGCGCAACCGAGCCACTGGAGGCCTTCAGTCCAGGAAGGGTGGTCTAATCAATGAGCGATACCGGTCGGCCCATTATCGAGCGCGCTGTTGGGCAGGGAGCCGGCGCCCTCACCGAGGCGGAGGCCAAGGAGCTGTTTGCTGCTTACGGTCTTCCGATCGTTGCCGGGGCCGTTGTCACTTCTCCCGAGGAGGCGGCGGGAATCGCCCGCGACATCGGATATCCGGTGGTGATGAAGGGCGTGTCCAGAGACATCCTTCACAAGTCCGAGGCGGGGCTCGTTCTTCTCGACATACCCGACGAGACGGCACTGTTGGCCGGGTACGATGCCATCGTGCGCAGATGTACGGTCTGCCTTGACGGCGTACTGGTGGAGCGCATGATCCCTGGGGGCCGAGAGTTCGTGGTCGGCATGAACCGCGATCCCCTGTTCGGCCCGGTGATCATGTTCGGCCTGGGGGGTGTGCTCACCGAAGCCCTTGAGGACGTCGTCTTCGGTGTCGCACCGCTCGACGAGCGGGAGGCGGCGGAGATGCTCCAGCAGATACGCTCCCACCGGCTGCTCGACTCGTTCCGGCGGATGCCTTCTGTCGACCGCGAGGCGCTCATCCGCATCATCCGCGCGGTGGGAGATATGGCTTTCGACCACCCGGAGATCGCGGAGATCGATATCAACCCGGTGTTGGTCGAGGGTTCCCAACCTGTGGCGGTTGATGCCCTCGTCGCTCTCGGCGAACCCGCGCCGGAACCCCCGGCCGGCCCCCCCAAGAACACGGCCGCCCTGGAGCAGGTGTTCCATCCGAACAGCGTGGCGGTCGTGGGGGCCTCGAACGATGTGGCCAAATGGGGCGGAGTCATCGCCATCAACATCATCTCCGGGGGCTTTCCCGGTCCCGTCTACCCGGTCAACCCGGCTGCGCATGACGTGTTCGGCCGGGCGGCCTACGCCTCGATTGCCGAGTTGCCCCAGGTGCCCGACTTGGCGATCATCGCCGTACCTTCGGCAGCGGTGAAGCAGGTGGTCGACGAGTGTGGCCGCAAGGGTGTGAAGGCGGCTGTAGTCATCAGCGGAGGTTTCTCCGAATCAGGACCCGAAGGAGCAGAGGCGGAGCGTGAGGTGGCGGAGTTGGCCTCGGCGCACGGCATGGCCCTCATCGGTCCCAACTGCGTCGGGGTCATGTCATCGTGGCGGCGGCTCTACGCCACGGGAGGGGTCATTACCCAGCCCGGTCCCGGGCCGGCGAGTTTTGTGTCCCACTCCGGCAACATGGGGGTGCAGCTCATGGCCTCCGCCGAGGAGCGGCACGGAGGCATCGGCAAGTTCGTGGGCATCGGCAATGAGGCCCTGTTCACGTCGACGGACCTCTTCGACTACTTCGCCGACGACGCCCAGACGGGGCTCATCCTCGACTACGTGGAGGGCCTCGATGAAGGCAGGCGCTTCATGGAGTCCGCCCGCAGGGCGGCGCTCAACAAACCGGTGATCGTCCTTCGCGGCGGTGCGAGTGAGTCGGGAGCGAAGGCGGCCGCCTCTCACACCGGGGCCATGGCCGGTTCGCAGAGGGTGTTCGAGGCAGTGGCGCGGCAGAGCGGCATCATCGCCACCACCGATCCCGACGAGTTCATCGATCTCACCTTCGCCCTCTCCTACCTGCCCCTGCCTCGAGGCCGGAGGGTGGCGGTGGTGACCATGGGCGGGGGATGGGGTGTGGTGAGCGCCGACGAGGTGGACCGCAGCGGTCTCGAGCTGGCCGGTCTCACAGACGATGACCTGTCCGAACTCGACAAGGTGCTCCCGCCCTATTGGAGCCACGCGAATCCCGTCGACCTGGTGGGAACCATCAAAGACGGGGCCGCCGAGAGGGCCATCGAAGTGGTGATGCGCAGCGATTCGGTGGACGCTGTGGTTGCGCTTGGCATCATCGGCATGGTCACCTCGCCGCTCAGGGTCATCGACGAGGTCAACCGCGTGCAGGAGCGCTCCGGCATACGAGTGGGGGGAGACAATCTGCCCGACCCGGAGAAGTACCGGTTCCGGGAGGGTGATTTCATCAAGTGGTGTGCCGAGCTCATGCGCGCCTATCGCAAGCCGATCGTCAATGTCTCTGTGCGTCCCATTCAGCGCGCGGTCTTCGGGGAAGGCGGTCCGTTCTCCACCGTGGTGCTTCCGTCGCCGTTGCGGTCGGTGCGTGTGATCGCGCGCATGGCCGGGTATGCGTCCTTCCTCGAACGCATGGGAGTGCTGGGCGAGCGATCGTGAGCGTAAGGCACAGCATCCCGGCCGGCGTCGCGGGAGCGCTGAGCGCCGAGGGCGGTTGTGTGCCCTTCGCCCGTTTCATGGAGCTTGCCCTCACGTACCCGGGAGAGGGCTACTACTCGCGTGGCCGGTTCACCCTCGGACGGCAGGGTGATTTCACCACCGCCCCTCATCGCACGAAGATGTTCGGCCGGACGCTGGGGAGGTTTCTCGTCGAGTCGGCCCGTTCGCTCCTCAACTCAGGTGAGACCGCGCGGGTGGAGGTGGTCGAGATGGGCGGCGGCGAGGGAGACCTCGCGGTCTCCCTCGCCGCCGCCCTCAGCGAGCAGCCGGCGTCGTTCCTCTCGGCAGTGTCTCTTCGCGTCGAGGATGTGGCCGACCACCTCACCGAGGAGAACCGGTCGGTCCTGCTGGGCGCGCGCCGGAGGGGATTGACCCTCGCGCTGCCGGAGGAGCCCGGTTGTCTTGCTGCGGTCTCCCCGCCGGCGGCGCGCAGCGGAGACGATTCCCTCGAGTCTCGACCGGTCAGGATCACGGTGAGCAACGAACTGGTCGATGCGCTTCCGGTGCACATCGTTGACGTCAGAGGGGCGGCCGTGCTCGAGCGGTACACCTGCCTGCGCCGTCCCCCTTCGGCTCCAGCCTACCTGGAGGACGAGTGGCGTCCGCCGTCGGCCGCCGCTCTTTCGGAGCTGTGGCAGCTCTTCGGTTCCGACGACCCGGCCAGGCTTCGTCTCCACACCAGGGACGGCATCTTGGAGCTTCGTCCGGCTGCCGAGGCGTATCTCGGGTGCGCGCTCGGGGCAGGTGCGCGTGGGTTGGTGGTGACCATCGACTACGGGGAGTGGCTCGACGGTCCGGGTGGGCAGGCTGGACCGGAGGCCCTCGGGGTTCCTTCCTCCGCCGTCTCCCACGGCAGCAGTCTGCGCTGCTACTTTCGTCACCTCAAGAACACGGACCCCTATGTGAGGGTGGGTGAGCAGGACATCACCGCCGATGTCGACTTCCGCGGGCTGGCCCTACACGGTGAGAGGCTGGGACTCGAAGGCATGCTCTTCACCTCTCTTGCCGACTTTCTCCGCGGCATGGGAGTGGAGGAAGAGGCACGCGAACTCTGTGCGCGGGCACAGGAATCCCTCGACCTTGATGTGGAGGCTTCCACCGTGGCCCGTCTTCTCGACGAGTCTGATGTAGGCGGCCTGTTCAAGGTTCTGGTGCAGGCCACCGACTAGGGTCTCCCTCAAGCGCAGCCAATTCTCGCCGGAGAGCCTTTCGGCTTCGAGCACGTGATTGAGAACCGCGAATGCGGGTGTTATGCTGGCGCGGTTCCGGGGTGTCCCGGGCACCGGTCTCGTTTCGAGGGGGGATTCTTTGGAGAACGCCGGCCTGTTCACACGGGACCGGACCTTCGCCGGTACGGTGGTGGCCAGCATTGTGTTGGTTGTGGGGGCGCTTCTCATGTCGTTGGGGGGTGCAGGCCGACCTCTTATGGCGTGGGCCGTTCCGTTCACCTACTCGGCCTGTCTCATCATGGGGGGGCTCATCGCCTTTCTGGGTTTGACGTATCGTGGCGCGACGGGTAACGAGTGGATGAATCGGGCCGGCATTGCGTTTGCGGTCGTGACCGGAGCCCTGGTGGGCATGGTGATACTCTGGCCAGAGACCTTGAGGCCGATTTCGGGGTCGGATGGACTCGACCCGAGAGAGATGGGCGCCGCTGAGTGGGTGAACCAGCTGCGCTTCGGCTTGGTTGCCATGCTACTTCTGCTACCATTCTCGCGGCTTGGTGTGCCCACCGAGGAGCCAGGCGACGCGGGTTCGCTCACCTCCCGAGTCATGCGGCCGGTTTTCCTGGCCTGTGGTGGGGTCATTGCGTCCCTCTTCGTCGGCTCCCTGTCGAGCCGTTACCCTGCCTTGTCGGTCGGCCGACCGGTTGAGATCGCGCAGCTTGTCACGGGCTCTCTCATTGTGCTTACTCTGAGTTGGGCGGCTGTTCGGATTCTTCGCCTCTCCCGCCGAGGCAATGACCGCTTGGGGCCGTATCTTGGTGTCTCCGCGGTCTTCTTTGCGGTCATCCAAGTCGCTTACCTCGCTCATTCCGGCATGGGATATCCGGGCCTGTATGTGAGGGCATTCGTGGAGCTCGCACCCTTCGGGGTGATGATGGTCGGGCTTGTGCGGACCTGGATTGACTCTTCGGCGAAGGTGACATCAGAGGGCATGAAGGAGGGTGAAGCTCTTCGCGAGGCCCAGAAGATGCACGAGGCGACTATCGGCCACGAGCGTCGGCGGGCCTCACAGTTACAGGTGCTGAACCAGCTCGCGGTCATCATCAACAGCGAAACCGATCCAGGGCGTATGCTGGATGAAGTGCTTCGTGGGGCAGCCCACCTCACGGGGGCCCGCGGAGGTTCGTTGTACCTCTTCAGCAGCGATGGGGCCATGCGCCTCGAGGCCTTCAGCATCACCGCTGAGCGTCCGTCTCAGAAGGCGACCGGCAGGCCCCCCGGGGTGGAAGCTCGGGCTCTGGCCCTACAGGCGGTGGCGGAAAAACGCCTCATCCGTCTGGCTCAGGAGGTGAAGGGGGAGACAGGCGACTACTACGGCTACATGGCAGTTCCCTTGGCGACGGCCGACGGTGAGTCACTGGGCTGCTTCGTGTTGCTGGGCGCTCCCTCCAGCATGGGTTTCACGGCCGAGGACGAGATGGCGGCCTCGACCCTTGCGGCGCACGTGAGCGTCGCCCTGCAGAACCAGAGGCGACTCAAGCGGGAGCAGCAGGTGGCTGAACACCTGCAGCGGGCGATGCTGCCACGAATCATCAAGGTACCGGGCCTCGAACTCGATGCCGCCTACGACAGCGCCGCCGACAGCACACTCGTCGGGGGCGACTTCTACGACATCATCCCCCTGGGCAAGGAGCGCACGTGCCTGGTCGTGGGGGACGTGTGCGGCAAGGGGATAGGGGCGGCGACACAGATGGCGATGATCCGGCACATGCTCAGAGCCTACGCGCCCCTCGAGTTCCGCGCGGGGCGCTGGCTCGAGTTGGCCAACGATGCTGTGGAGGAGAACATCTCGGGTGGCGATTTCATCACCGTGTCCTTGGTCGTCGCCGACATCGCCACCCGCATCTTGGACTACTCGTTGGCCGGACACCCACCACCTCTCATGGCCCTTCCGGGCGAGGTCACTGAACTATCCGGACACCCTGGCCTGCCGGTCGGCGCGCGGCGGGGGCAGCATTATGAGACCCACCGGGTGTTCCTTCCCCGGGGAGCCACGCTCGTTATGTACACGGACGGCCTGTACGAAGCCAGGCACGATCGAGAGCTCTTTGGTGAGTGTGCTCTCGCGGAGGCGGCGAAGAGCGCGGCCGCCGGCCCGTTACGGGGTTCCGCCACGCGTCTGGCCGAAGCTGCCCGGGAGTGGAGCGGCGGCCGGCTTGCCGACGACGTGGTGGTCATGACCTTCCGCATCAACGAGCCCTAGCCGTGGCTGCGCGGGCAGGGCGGCCGTCACCGCCATCCGCCTGAGGAGGAGTTGACCTGGGGCAGAGCTGTGGCGAGACTAAGGCGTGAAGACCGCGCGCCCGCCCTCTATCTTGAGGGTCACATCCCACTTCGAGCTGGAGCGCACAAGCCAGGAGAGGGTTTCCTGAGCGGTCTCACCGGTGGCAAGAAGCGGCGTGCCCTCGGTGCTCAAGACCAGAGGTATGACTTCGAAGGAACCGGGCGCTCCCGCTGGGGGCAGGGTGGCCTGCACCAGAAGGGCGGTGTTCCCGGCGCCGCCGCCGTAGGCGAGGTCGCCCAGGCTGTAGGCGATGGGCTTGTTGCGATAGACCTCGATACCCTGGATGACGTGTGGGCAGCTTCCGAGAATGAGGTCGGCGCCTGCGTCGACCGCCCGGTGGGCTATGCGGCGTTGTTCTCTGTCCACGGTCGACGTGGTGTTGGAATGCCACTGGAGGGTGACTATCACCCAGTCCGCTTCTTGCTTGGCGGCGGCGATGTCTTCGAGCATGCGGGCTTCGTCCACCTCTAGTGGGTTGATGCCGGGGTCGGCGTCGGAGGCGCCGGGGGCATCGGCGGCGGCTTCACCGAAGGCGAGGAGGGCGACGAGGCCGGTGGGGGTTTCGATGAACGCGGCGCTGCGTGCGGCCGCGAGGTTACCTCCGGCTCCGGCGTAGCCGACCGCTGCACCCTCGAGCGTGACGAGGGTGTCGAAGAGGCCTTGGGAGCCGGAGACCATCAGGTAACGTCCGGCCAGGTTCACCACGTCGATATCCGCGGTGGCGAGGGCTTCCGCCAGCAGAGGAGGAGCGGCGGTGATCGGAGGGGCCTCACCTTCGTCTGGGCCCTCCGGGTCGGCCGCTGCAGTGCTGATGGGAGTGGCAAGACTGACCACGCCCATACCCACGGGGGCGAAGAGAGGCATGACTTCGGCGAACGCTCGAGCCCCGTCCTCGCCCTCGAGGAAGTCGGCGAGCGCGTCATCGCAGACGATCTCTCCTGCCAAGGCGACTGTGAGAGGTGAGTTGGGGGCGGGCCGGGTGGTGGTGGTGAGAGGCACAGTGGTGGTGGAAGCGGCCGCAGTGGTGGTGGTGGCCGGGGTATCGCCGCCCGCCTGGGTGACCCAGTAAGTAATGCCCAGACCTATAGCCACGCACCACACGGCGACCACACTCCAGGTCAGGACGCGATTGCCTCCTCCGGCCACGTGTACCGCCCCCTTCCGCTCCGCTCTCAGCCTCGGGCGATATAATAGCGAAACTTGGGAATTGATTGGTCAGAGGTTCTCACACCGAGGTCCGAGGTTCTTCCCTCATCCGTCGAGGAGCCTCGGCACCGAGGCCGAGAAAGGATCGGAGGCTGCCTGTATGCGGGCGGTACGCCGGGGAGACAGAGGCAAGCAGGTTGTTGATATACAGACGCGTCTGCGGGCGCTGGGTTTCGACTTGGGGAACGAGGGTGCCGACGGTCTCTTCGGCCCCAAGACCGAGGCTGCCATCAAGGCTTTTCAGCAGAAGCGGCTGCTCTTGGTCGATGGCATCGTAGGCGAGCACAGCTGGCAGGAGTTGGTGGAGGCGGGGTACTCGCTGGGCGATCGGCTGTTGTACCTCAGGGTGCCTCACCTGCGGGGCGACGACGTCTTGGAGATCCAGCAGGCTCTCAACGAACTCGGCTTCGACTGCGGGGCGGAGACGGGCATCTTCGGACCCCGAACCGAGGACGGTTTGGTCGAGTTCCAGCGCAACACCGGGGTGAGTATCGACGGTGTCGTGGGCGAAGCCACGCTGGATCAGTTGCGCCGGCTGCAGAAGGTGGCCGCCGAGGGCCGCCCCCAGATACCCGATCGCATGAACGGATACGTGGTCAAGCACTCCATCGAGGGCCTGAGAGTCATGATCGACCCGGGCCACGGGGGCAGGGACGCGGGGCGTGTGGGCTACGGTGGTCTCAAGGAGAAGGATGCAAATCTGCTGTTGGCTCGGGAGGTCGAGCAGGTACTCGTCTCCGCGGGGGCGGAGCCGCTCCTCACCCACGACGGCACCGGCACTCCCTCCCTCGAGAAGCGTTTGGATGCCGCACGGCTCCATGATCCGGACCTCTTCTTGTGTCTCCATCACGACTCGCACGCCGGGGAGGCGGCTCAAGGAGTGGCCACCTTCTACTTCGCGAACGGCACCTACTTCTCCGAGGCAGGCAAGAGGCTGGCAGGCTACATCGTTGACGCCTTCGTGCGCAGATTGGGACGAAATGACCTGCACACCCACGGCCGGAAGTATGCCTGCCTGCGTGAGGTCGAGTGCCCCGCGATTCGAGTGGAGGCGGGGTATCTCTCCCATCCGGTGGAGGGTCCCGAAGCCGTGCGGGAGGAAACCCTTCGTGCTGCGGCCGAGGCGATTCTGGAGGGCATCAACAACTACCTCGCCCGGGTATGAGCGCGACACGGTGTGCCCGGCGTACGCGGTAGGCGGCCGGGTAGGAGACGGTTGAGTGCACGTCGAATACTCTGTCACGCGCACTGGTCTCAGGGCCCGCCGGGTGGGGGTGCGCGATCTCCCGTTGCAGCCCGGCGAGGTTGCCGGCTCGGTGGGGTCATGGTAGAGTCCAGAGTTGATCGGTCCGTGTGCCGATGCTCCATACGCAGACTACGGGAGGCTGGGATCGTTAACCGAACCGCCGAAACCGGTAGGCTCTTCACCCCCATTCTGATCACCCTTCTCATCGCCGCGCTGTGCTCGGCTGTGTTACTTCTGCCCGTGGGCACGGCCAAGGCTGAGCCCGCTCATATCACCAAGGCCAAGGAGGAGGCGCAGGCGCTTCGGGCTCAGATAGAGAGCCTGAACAACGACCTCGAGATGGCCATGGAAGACTACCTGTACGCCATGGCCCGCCTGGAACAACTCGATAAGGCCATCGAAGAGAACGAGGCCCTCTTGGCGCGTGTAGAAGATGATCTGGGGGTCGTCTCCGACAAGTTCGAAGACCGCTTGAACGCCATCTACCGGCAGGGTGAGGTGGGTTTCTGGGAGGCCCTCTTCACGGCGGAGTCCTTCTCCGACCTGCTCAACCGCGTCGACTTCATGCTGAGATTGAGCCGCAGCGACGCCGAGATGCTCGACAAGGTGAGCACCTACCGGGCCAAGGTCGTCGACACACAAGAGAAGCTCGATACAGACCGCGCCACGCAGAAGGATATGGTGGCCGAGGCGGCCGAAGCGAAGGCGAGGGTCGAGACCAGGCTCGCACAGCGCAAAGAAGCTCTGCGCGGCAAGGAGCAGCAGATCGCGCAGTTGGAGAGGGAGGAGCAGGAACGCCAGGCTCGTCTGGCCGAAGAGGCCCGTATAGCGGCCGAGAGAGCAAGGGCGGAGCAGGAGGCCGCGCGCCGGGCGGCGGCACAGGCGGCGCAGAGCAGGTCGAGCGGGGGAAGCCAGACGAATACTTCCAGCAAGTCCAACACTCCCACCACTCAGGCTCCGGCTCGCGATGTCCCCAGATCGGCTGTGGGGGGCAGCGCGGTTGAGATCGCCATGCAGTACATCGGCGTGCCCTATCGCTGGGCCGGCTCATCACCCTCAACCGGCTTCGACTGCTCGGGCTTCACGAAGTATGTGTACGCCCAACTAGGTGTGTATCTCCCTCACTCCAGCCGCATGCAGATCAACTCCGGTACACGGGTGGCCCGTGCCGACCTTCAGCCCGGCGACTTGGTATTTTTCGGCAGCCCCATACACCATGTGGGCATGTACGTGGGTAACAACAACTACATCCACGCACCGTACACGGGTGCCAATGTGCGCATCAACGCCATGACCAGGGGCGACTTCGCCGGAGCCTGCCGTCTCCTCTGACGGAGCGTCCCTTGTTACAGACGGCCGTCTACTATCATCCGGTGTTCTTGGAGCACGATACCGGGGCTCACCCGGAGTCCGCCGCCCGCCTCGAGGCCGCTACCTCTGCACTTCACGCCGCTCCGAGCCCTCTCTTGTGGCGAGAGCCGGAGCCGGCCACGCGTGAGCAGTTGGAACGTGTTCACACCTCTTCGTACATCGAGAATGTGAAGCGTGTGGCGGAGAGAGGCGGGGGGATGCTCGATCTCGATACGGTCGTCTCGCCGGATTCCTTCGTCGCCGCGGAGAGGGCGGCGGGTGCCGGCGTGCAGGCGGTGGAGCGGGCGCTCGCCGGAGGGGGGCCGGGGTTCTGCTTGGTCCGTCCCCCCGGGCATCATGCTCTCGCCAACAGGGGCATGGGTTTCTGTCTCTTCAACAACGTAGCCATCGCTGCTGCTCATGCGTTGGAAGACAAGGGCCTCGACCGAGTGTTCATACTGGATTGGGATGTCCACCACGGTAACGGCACCCAGGACGCCTTCTACGGCAGCCCCG
The DNA here is from genome assembly GCA_964423425.1 of uncultured Gaiellales bacterium. Lineage (GTDB taxonomy): Bacteria > Actinomycetota > Thermoleophilia > RBG-16-64-13 > RBG-16-64-13 > CAYRES01. Next base: position 57,693 of record CAYRES010000001.1, read on the forward strand.
CGGTGCTGTACGTGAGCCTCCACGAGCAAGACCACTACCCCGGTACCGGTGCGGTGCGGGAGGTGGGGTCGGGTGCGGGAGAGGGCTACACCGTGAATGTGCCTCTACCGTGGGGGAGCGGCAACGGGGCCGTGCGGGCCATGTTCGAGAGGCTGGTGGAGCCGCTCATACGTGAGTTTCGCCCCCAACTCCTCTTGGTGTCGGCGGGCTATGATTCTCAAGAAGGCGATCCGCTGGGCGGTCTGGCTCTGACCCCGGAGGCGTATCAATGGATGGCCGGGCGTCTCCTCGCTCTCAGCCGCGACGTGGGTGCGGCGGGGCCGGTGTGCTTTCTAGAAGGGGGATATGATCCCCGCCGCCTGGCCCAGGGAATCCTCCTCACGGTGAGGGGCCTCGAGGGTGAAGAAGTGGTGTTCGAGCCGCAGGCCGGGCGGGAGGAACAGGCGGCGGTCGAGACGACGGTGAAGCAACTGCGGGCGTATTGGAGCTTACGTGAAGTCGATTGACGATCTTCTCCGGGTCATGGTGGAGGCAGAGGCCTCCGACCTCCACGTGAAGGCGGGCAGTCCGCCGGTGATGAGAGTGGACGGTGACCTCAGGCTTCTGGGGGAGGAGGCATGCACCCCCGAAGACACGAAGGATTATGCGGCCACGCTCATGAGCGACAAGCAGATTCGGCGCTTCAGCGAGACCAACGAGATCGACTTCGCCTACAGTGCTCCCGCGATCGGTCGTTTCCGGGTGAACATCTTTCGTCAGCGGGGCAGTATCTCCATAGCCATGCGCCAGGTTGTGAGCAAGATACCCAGCTTCGAAGACCTTATGCTGCCGCCCATCGTGAAGAAGCTGGCCTTGGAGCCGCGAGGGTTGGTGCTGGTCACCGGCACCACCGGATCAGGCAAGACCACCACCCTGGCCGTCATGATCGACTACATCAACACACAGTTGCGCCGTCACGTGGTCACCGTGGAGGATCCCATCGAGATCCTCCATCAAGACAAGAATTCCATCATTCAGCAACGCGAGGTGGGGCTCGACACCGAGTCATACGCATCGGCCCTCAAGTACGTGCTGCGCCAGGATCCCGACGACATCCTCATCGGCGAGATGCGCGACCTCGAGACCGTGCGTACCGCGCTCACGGCTGCGCAGACCGGGCATTTCGTGATGAGCACTCTTCACACCATCGATGCCACCGAGACCATCAACCGCATCATCGACTTCTTCCCGCTCTATCAGCAGAAGCAGGTCCGCATCATGTTGGCCGGATCGCTCAAGGGCATCGTCTCTCAGCGTCTACTCCCCCGGGCGGACGGGAACGGCAGGGCTCCAGCGGTGGAGGTCATGGTCATGACCGGGCGCATCCGCGATTTCATCCTCGACCCCGCTCAAACACACAGCATTCAGACAGCTATCCTCGAGGGAGATTTCTACGGCATGCAGACCTTCGATCAGAGTCTGCTGCGTCTCTACGAGCAGGGCATCGTCACCCTGCACGACGCGCTGTCGGTGGCCACAAGTCCTCACGACTTCAAGCTCATGGTGCAGGCTGCCGGGCACGACGTGTCGCTGACCGAGTAGCCGGGCACTCGGCGAGACCCACGATGACCGCGATCGGCCACCACCGGCGTCTGCGGCGGGTGCTGGGGTACCTCCGCCCTTTCAAGATGCCCGGCGTACCCACCGTCCCCGGCTTTGTGGCTCATGCCGCGCTTCGTCGGCCTGGGCTCGTACCGGTATGGTTCCGTTGGCGGGCTGCGTCTCTCGGTCTCGGTCTGGTGGTGGCGCGCTCGTGTGCGCAGGCGGCACACCCACTGGCCCCGTCGCTGCACGAGACTTCAGCCGCAAGAGCGAGGGCCGACGACGAGACGTGGGCCGGCGGGGGCAGGGGCGGCATGGGCGCCCTTCTGCAGACCATCGGCTATGAACAGGGCTTGGCTCTCAGCCGGGGGCTGGGATACGGCGTCGACCCGGCTGAGTGCGCTCGGGCGGTGGCCTTGGCCAACCGTCTCTTCGGCATCAGAGCACGGGCGGTGGTCGAGGGACCAGGCCTGGCGCGGGTCGTCACACCTGGATGTCTCTGGTCCCGTACCGCGTTCTGGGGCAGACGTCCCTGCGGTGCCTTCTCTCGCTACGAGCACGGCTTGGTGGCAGGAATGAACCCTCACGTCTCCCACCACCATGTGAGCAAGGTCACGCGGGGTGACGAGTACTGCGTCGGAGTGTACTCGTGGAGGCCGGGGGCCGCCCTCTGAGCCGCGCCGATGGCGGTGTGGCGGCCTGTCCGCCCGGAGGGGTGGGCTAGTATCTCCGCCGGCGTGGCTTCGACCGGCGCCCACCGGTAAGGATGTTCATGAGGGAAGCGATGACCGAGATGACGAGCGCCGCCAGCACGGCCCAGCCGAAGTTCTCCACGTTCATGAGTTCGCCCATGATCCAGGCGAGGAGCATGAGAATGGCTGCGTTGAGCACGAGCGTGAAGAGCCCCAGCGTGATGAGGTTGAGGGGAAGCGTGAGCAGGCGGAGCAGCGGCCGGACGGTCGAGTTCAGTATGCCCAGCAGTACAGCGGCGAGCAGAATGGCGTAGAAGGAGGCGAACTCGAGGTGGGGCCGGAACAGCCACGCTGCGACGCCGATGGCGACCGTGTTGGCGATGAATCGCACAACGAATCTCATCACGTGCACCTCCCGGCCGTCCCTCGGTGGAACCGCCTCACTCCTCGTACGCACGGCGCAGGCGTTCAGCCGTGTCGGCGACTTCCACCCGCAGATCCGCGGGGGAGACCAGCACTGCGCGCCCGGCCAAGCGAAGTAACTCGGTGGCAAGCCAGCGGCGATCAAGGAAGGGAAGGGTCACCTCCACTTCTCCCGTGGAAGTCTTTCGCGCGGCGAGTCCTAAGTCCTCCATGAAGGGCACCTCTTCGGCCGAGGTCCTGAGGACGGCCCAGCCGAGTCGTGATCTCCCCGGCGCGATCATGCTCGGCTTGGCCGGTGCTTCCGAACGGTCCTCGGGAGAGGCCGGCCGGTGTGTAGAAGGCCAGAGCTCGCTCCGTAAGGCGAAGGTCTCCTCGAGGAGCGTGGCGCTTCGTATAAGGTCCAGCCTGAAAGTGCGTCTGTCGTCTGCCTTGCGGCAGAAGGCTTCGAGATACCAACTGTCCCGGGAGCGATGTAGGACGTGAGGCTCCACTGTGCGCAGGGCGAGGCGTTCGCTGGAGCGGGTGTAGTACTCGATGTCGACCAGTCGTTGGGAGCGGATGGCCTCGTTGAGTGTGCAGAGGACGAGAGAGTCTATGCAATGGGGGCTTTCCAAGCGGACATCACCGCTTGCCGGCACTCCCTCGCACACCGCGGCGATCTTCTCTCGGGCCGAGGCGACGGAAGCATGGCCGCGCAGAGGGACGTCCGGGCCCACGAGGTCGAGGGCGAGCAAGAGGGCTTTGGCCATGAGAGGGGTGAGGCGGGCGGGGGCGGAGAGGTGATCACTCAGGGCTTCGTTGATGACGAGAACCCGGTCCTTCTCCAGCTCGGCAAAAATGACGTACTGGCCCCCGCCGGAGTTCACGACGTTGAGCAGTGAGATGTCTTCAGCAACCTCTGCCCGCGTGAGCCCGAGGTCTCTCGTGATGCGGGCGAGGGGAACGGCATCGTCCCGGCCCACCTCTAGCAGGTAGTAGAGGAGGGTGAGGGCCCTACCCAGGCGGTCGGGAGACACTGCCGCCGAGGAACGGGCCTGCTTCTCCCTCGCTTCCGGAGCGACGGGGTCGAGGGAAGTGGTGGATGTCATGGCCGGCCTCCCGCCGCCGGTCGAATCTGTAGCACCGGCTCGGTCCGGGGTGACGGCGGGTACCTCCGCAGCCGCACCCGGCTGTGCGCCGCCTGCCGTGGACGGCTCGCCCGTGGCGGCGGTGCTCGGGAGCCGGTGGCTGTCACGGATGCGCTGCAACACCTGGAGCATGAAGCTGCGGAGGCTCGGGGGGTGTTCGATGGTCACCTTCGAACCCAGGCCCAGCACGAAGGAGACGAGGGCGTCCGCGTCGGCATACGGAGTGTCGAACAGCGCACTGCCGTCCTCGTACCACTGCACCACCCTCATGCGTGGGTAGGTGCGCTCCAGCCACCAGGACACGTCTTCGTCGGCTCTCAGACGGGCGTTACCCTTGTGTTCGCCGAGTAGCCAAGGCGGGCGGGCCAAGTAGGCGTCTGAATCGAAGTCCCGAGGTGGGGGAAAGTCGCTCTTCTTCTTGCTCTTGTGGCGGAGCAGACCCTCTATGCGGCTGACCCTGAACATGCGATTGGCATCACGGCTGTGATCTCGTCCCACCGTGTACCAGTGGCCTCCGATGAGGAACAGTCCGTACGGATCGATGGTGCGCTCTCTGGCTGTGGTCTGCCCCGGTTTCCGGTAGTTGAACACGACCGTCTTTCGTCTCGTGACGGCCGCCTCCAGTCGGTCGAGAAGCCGCCCATACCGGGAGCCTTCCTCGTCGGAGTCGAGGATGACAGCTACGCGGGCCATCTCGTCCGCATAGGAGGTGGGCGTACCCCGGGTCAGATTGGCGAGGGCCAAGCGGAGGGGACGCTCGTAGGCGAACCTACCCTGCAGGAGATAGAGGGCCGCCCGGAGAGCCGTCAGCTCCTCGTCGGTCAATGCGAGATCGGGGAGGTAGTAGTTCTCCTTGGGCAGGTAGTAGGCTTCGGAGATGCTATCGTCGGCGGACACGCTCTCGATGGCTATACCCGTGGCTGCGAGGTCAGCGCGGTCCTCGAAGAACCTCTTCTTAAAGGCGACATCGCTCATCGTGGCATAACCCTCGACCACGCTCTGTATCTCCGCGGGCTGTGCCGGCCACGTGCGATTGAGGAGGAACGAGACCAGGGAGAGTTGGCGAATGAGCTTTTCGTCGTCCTTCTTCATGTCACAAGCTTAGTGTACCAGCCTGTTTCCGTCCGACCCCTGGGTTAAAATCAGAACCATGAGACCGGGCGCGACGGCCGGCCGCCCTGACGGCCGGAACTCAGGTATACATCTGCTCACCGGCCCCCCCAACTCGGGGAAACTCGGCTGGGTGATGCGGTGGTGGCTGGCGTACCGGGAGCGCTCGCCCCTCGTGGTGGTCCCGTCCCGGCCCGATGCTGCGGTCGTGCTTCTCGAGCTCCTCGAACGCGCCGGGGCTGTTCTCGGCGATGACCCCGTCATTACGTTCGAGACTCTCTCCGAATTGATGTTGGCGCCGGCCTCACCGGTAGAGGTTCGTCTTCTGGGAGGGCTGGAGGAGGAGTTGGTGTGGTCAGCAGCTCTCGAACGGGCGGAGTTGGAAGCGCTCTCGTATCTCCGTGACGTACCGGGAGGGGCGCGTGCGGTGGGTTCCGTGCTCAAAGAGATCGAGGAGGGCGCCCTCGGCGCCTCCGAGGCCAAGACCGCGCTTGAGCGGTGGGCGAAGGGTTCGGGTACCGGAGATTCGGTCGCCGCTGATATCTGCCGCATCTATGAGCAGTATCGTCACCTGTGCGGCGAAAGGCGGGTCGTTGCCCCATCATTTCGGGTTCGTTCCGCCGCGCAGACAGGCACCACCTGGCGACGGCCGGTGGCCTGCTATGGGTTCAATTCGTTCACGCCTGTGCAGAGAGCGTTGCTCCTGAGCCTGTCCGAGTCCGTCCCGGTGGTGGTGACCCTCCCCTACGAAGAGGGGCGGGCGGCGGCACGCGCCGTGGCCGCCGAGTGTGAGGAGTGGCAGGCGCACGCCGACGAGTGGGAGCGCCTGCCTGCGCAGACCACAGCCTACTCTTCGCTCCAGCTTGCGTATCTTGAGCGTGCCTTCATGCAGGAGGGCGATACGGGGGCACCGCCGCAGGCGGCTTTCCCCCCTCAGGCACACTGTGGGGAGGGGGTGGAAGCGGGTAACGCTCCTCCGTCCGGCGGAAGCGAGCCTGGGGAGGTCAGGGTGCTTGTGTCCGCGGGGCGCAGGCATGAGGCCGAGCTTGTGCTCCAAGAGACTGTGCAGCTTCTGCGTTCCGGCTTTCGTCCGGCAGACATCGCACTGCTCGTGCGGAGCACCGCACCGTGGTCCGGCCTCCTCCAGCGGGTGTTCGATTCGGCGCACATACCTCTGCGCATGGATGCACAGGTGGAGTTCGGCCATACCGGCCTCGGCCATGCGCTCATCCAGGCGTGCCGCTCGGCCCTCGAGGGCACAGATGCAGGTGTCCGTGCTTTCTTGCGCACCCCCTATCACGAGCTTCCCCCCTCCCAGGTCGACCTGCTTGAACGGTCGTTTTCGTATTCACCTCTCGAGGACACCGGTTTCCTGGGGGCGGTGAGCTCGCTACCGCCGGAAGCCGCAAGGCTCCGTCGGGTTCTCACCCCCCTGGCCTCTGCACCACTCAAGCCCGAGCACCTCTCGGTCCTTGCCGCCCATATGTTCGAGTGCGCCCTGCCTCACCTGGAGGCAGGTGGAGGGTTCGGCCGCCGCCGACTGGAGTGCGACGCCAAGGCCCTTCGTGTGCTCGACGACGCCCTCGAGAGCCTCGTCGCCACCGACCACCTCCCAGTCAGGCCCGGCTCCAGTCCCGGATGGACGCCGGCGCGCTTCCTCCAGGCCCTCGCCCACCTTTCGGTGTGGCTGCCCGACGGGTCGGCCGAGGGAGTGAGGGTCATGACGGTGGCGCGGGCGCACGCCACTCGTTTCCGGGCGGTCTTCGTACTCGGCTTGGTCGAGTCGGAATTCCCGCGCACGGGCGATACCAACGGTCTGCTGCCGGCTGCGGCGCGGGCGCGCGCCAACGAACACGCGGGGGTTTCCCTGTTTCGCGAGCCGCCCGAAGGTGAGGAGGCCTTTCTGTTCTGGCTCGCCTTGTCGCGCCCCTGGGAGCTTCTCTACCTCTCCACGCGCGACACCGATGAGGAGGGCGCGGCGGAGGTGCTCTCCCCCTTCTTGGAAGAAGCGTGCCGCATCACCGGTTCCGACCGGCCGCATAGCACCCGGGGTCTCGCCCGGGTGGTGCACGACGTCGACGCGGCCCCCGGCATGAGGGAGTACCTGCGCGCCTGTGTGGCGGGCGGCACGCGGCCGGTGGGCCTTGACGGGTCGAGTCTTCCTCGCTCGTGGTCTCTCTGGCCGGTGGCACCGACGGCGTGCTCTTCTCCGGCCGTCCTTGAGGAGTTGGCTTCTCGCACGGTGTTCTCGGCCTCCGAGCTTGAGGACTACTGCACCTGCCCGTTCATGTGGTTCGTCTCCCGCATCCTTGCCCCGCAGGAGTTGCCGGAGGAGTGGAGCCATCGCGAGGCCGGCTCGGCCGCCCACCGGGTGCTCGACCTGGTGTTCAAGGAACTGATGGAGAGGCGGCTGCTTCCACTCTCTCCGTCCCATCTCGAAGAGGCCTTGGCCATCGCTGCGTCGCGTCTGGAGCAGACCGTTCCCTCCCTCACGGTTGCCGGACGCTCGGGCGAGTCTTTGCTGTTGCAGAAACAGGTAGAGGGGCAGGTGCAGGAGCTACTGAGAAGAGAGGCTGAGGCCGACCGATTGTTCGTGGTGAGCGAGACGGAGAGGAGGCTGGTCCCGGCGGTGGAGATCGCTCCGGGTGTGTCTGTGGGCGGAAAGGTCGACCGCATAGACAGGCACCTCCGTGACGGCGGGGCCTTCATCATCGACTACAAGCTGGGAGGAGGCAGCCATACACCGTTCGCCAGAACGGGCGCTCTGCAGATTCCTCTCTACATGCGCTGCCTGGCGGAGATCGAGCCCGCACACCCTGTCTGGGGCGGCGCCTACGTCTCCTTGCGTGACGGCTCCGGCAGCGGGTACATCCATGTCGACAGGGCGGGCGACATGGGTGGGTGGCTACCAGCGCGGGCGGCAAAACCGGCCGGAGAGATGTGGGCCGATGTCGAGGAGTGCGTCCAACTGGCCACGGAGGCGGCCGCAGGTATCCGGCAGGGTCTCATACCCGCCAAGCCGCGTGAGGAGTGCCCGTGGTACTGCCGGGCGGCCGCCCTCTGCGGTGTGAGCCGGAAGCGGGGTGGACGGTGAAGCGAAGCGGGGGCCTCTCGTTCACCGGCGAACAGGAAGCCGTCTTGGCTGCACAAGAACGCACGGTCTTCGTGAGTGCGGCCGCGGGCAGCGGCAAGACCGCGGTGCTCGTGGAGCGATATGTGCGGGCCGTCTTGCAGAAGGGCATCAGTACCGACCGTCTGCCCACGGTCACATTCACGCGCAAGGCGGCCGCCGAACTCATATCCCGCATTCGGGTCCTCATGCGGACGGCAGGGCGGCCCGATGTGGCTTGGTCCTTGGGAGCCGCACCCATCGGCACCATACACAGCCTGTGCGCGCGTGTGCTCCGGACGAGCGCGGTGCCCGCACAACTCGACCCTAACTTTGCCGTACTCGACGAGAACATCGCCGGCATCCTCTATGCACGAGCGGCCGATCGGGCCTGGGCGGACGTGGTGGCGCACGCCGATGCCGGGAGGGTCGAAGCCCTCACCAAGCACGGCGGGCCGATCCGTGACGGCGCCACCAAGGCGTACGCCACACTGCGCCAGGCAGGTTATTCCTCTCCCCGGCTCACTCTTCCGCCGCCTCCCGATCTCGAGGCCGCCCGCACCCGCGTCCTGCATATCACCGGTATCTCTCTGGTCGAAGGCCGGCGCTACGACACCGGAGGCGTGACCGTGCGGCGCAACATGGAGTTGCTCGAGAGGTTCCAGGAGTGGATTCCCCGGGCACGGCCGGTGTGGTCCGATGTGGAGACGGTGGCAAGCTTTCGCCCTATGATGACGTGTGGCAAGGCGAAGCCCGCTTTCGAACCGGCACTGGCCGCCGTGAAGGAGTTCGTGGGGGCACTCGGGGGTGTGTATCTAGTCACCCTGGCCGGAGTGGCCAGCGACTTCATCACCCTGCTACACCGATACTACGAGTCGGCGAAGAAGCAGCTGGGGGCACTTGATTTCGAGGATCTCGAGCTCTTGGCCCTCGAGGTACTCTTGGGCTCTTCACCCGCCCCTCGGGGCACAACTGCGGCACCTGGTGCCGTTGCGGCCGAGGGTCTCGCGTCGAACCCCTTCTTCGGGCCGGGCTCGACGCTCATGATCGACGAGTTCCAAGACACCAACAGCCTCCAAAGCCGCATTGCCAAGGCGCTGGGTGCGGATCATGTGCTCACGGTGGGTGACCTCTATCAGAGCATCTACGGTTTCCGGGGAGCCGACTGCCGTGTCTTCATCTCCGAGATGCACCGCGTACGGCAAGCCCAGGCACACGAGGCCGGCTTCTACCAATTGGGATGCAATTTCCGCAGCGACAAGGGCGTGATCGATTTCATCAACCATATCTGCGTCTCCCCGTACGTCTTCGGCCCCGATTTTCCTCGTCTCAGGTACGGCCACCGGGTAGTTGAGGGCGGCGATGATGATGCTGACCGCGCACCCGCGGACACACCGGAGGCCGGGGGCGGGGCGGCCGCGGTCACCATCGCCTTGGTCGAGCCGGGAGCGAAGAGCGGTGCGGATGGTCCGACGGAGGCTCGGGCGGCCGCCTGTGCCGTGCATGAACTTGTCGAACTCGAGGGCTGGGCGCCCGGAGACATCACGCTGCTGCTTCGCACCTTCACCGAGGTGGAAGCCTTTGAGAAAGCGATGGTGGACCTGTCGGTGCCCTGCTACGTCGTGCAGGGGCGCGGCTATTACCGGCGCAGGGAGTTCAACGATCTCGTCGCACTGCTCGCGGTGCTGGTGACGCCGTTCGACGAGTGGGCGCTCGTCACTGCGTTGCGGTCCTCATTCGGCGGTGTGTCCGATGACGGCCTGTACCTCCTACGGCGGCTGGCGGGCCGGGCGGGGGGATTGTGGCAGGCACTCGAGTGCTTGGCCGAAGAGATTGAGGAGGGCGGCCGGGTCTCCGGCCCCGAGGTGGGGGAGGTCTCTACCGGTCCGGTTCGCCGGCTCGAGAATCCCGCTGGGGGGACGTGCTCACACGCAGTACGGTGCATGAAGGCGCGCGATCGCGAGCGTTTCGCACGTTTCCGCCGGGAGGTCCGCCGGCTCCGGCCTTTCGTGGGCCTTGTCAACCTGTCGGAGCTCGTGGAGACGGCCATTCGGGCCTTCGACTACGATCTGGCCGTGTTGGCCGAGCCGGACGGCCGTCGACGTTTCGCCAATCTGCACAAGCTCATGCGCCTGGCTGATGGTTACGAGGAGGTGTCGGGTCCCGACCTCACCGGTTTCCTGCGTTATCTCAGAGAGCGCGAAGAACTCGGGGGGAAGGAGGGCAATGCGCATGTGTTAGCCGAGGGTGAGAACGTCGTGAGGATCATGACGGTGCATCAGGCCAAGGGGCTGGAATTCCCCGTGGTCCTCTTCGCCGGGCTGAGCAAGGGCACCAAGAGCGATTTTCCCCCGATTCAGGTCGATCGTGAGGGAAGGTCTGCACTGTCCGTGCCGGTCGCCTTCGGAAGCCGGTCTGTACGGGCGGCTCTGGGCCCCGCTGAAGAACTGAGGGCCCAGGCCCAGGCCGAGGAGCAGGAAGAAGAGAAGCGGGTGGTGTATGTGGGCATGACTCGAGCCATGCGGCGCCTTGTTCTCATGGGCAGTCAGGGTAAGCAGCGCTCCAATGCGCCCTTCTCCTGGCTCCTTCCCGCCCTGGCACTCGACGCCGGCGAGAGTGGGTTCGGGAAGGGTGAAGGCCGTTTTCGCCCCCACGCCGACCTCGATCTCGAGGTGCGGCTGCTGTCGGAAGAAGACGAGAGCACCCATCTGGCGCCGGGCTCTCGTGGGCTTGGTGCAGGTGAGCCACTCGTCTCCTCGTCACCACCAGAGGCACAGGCTTACCCGCTGCCTCCCGTGACGCAGGCGCACCCATCACTCCCGGAGGCACCTCCACCACCGGAGATGCCCGCGCTCTCGTCGCCCGGAAGCAGCAGGCTGAGCCGCGTGAGCTTCTCTGCTCTTCATCGGCTCAACGAGTGCCCACGGGCGTACTACCTGCACTATGTGCTCGGGGTCGGTGAGAGGGGCGACGGCAGGGCAGGCCGGGCGCGCGAAGGGGCAGTCGTGAGTGAGGCGGTAGTCTCCGGGGAGAGGCCGGAGGTGGACTTCCTTGGCGGGGAGGGGCGTGCCCTGGGCTCAGTGGTGCACCGCATCCTCGAGATTCTCGATCTCACCGCCCCACCCGACCGAGAAGCACTGGCGGCTGCAGCCACACAGGCGTGTACAGACGAGGGTGTGGAGCTCACAGAAGCGGAGCTCCGCCGGGCCGGGCTCCTTGCGGAGGCGTTCTTCAGTTCACCGCTCAGCGCTCTCGAGGGGTTGGGGGAGGCCCGCAAGGAGTGTGGGTTCAGGTTCGTCGAATCGGGAATCGTGGTCCACGGCGTGTTCGATCTGCTTCTGGCGAGTGATTCCCACTGGAGGGTGATCGACTACAAGTCGAATCGGTTGGGGGCGTTGAGTGCGGCGGCTGTGGCCGAGGAGTATCGTCTCCAGGTGGAGCTCTATGCGTGTGCCGCCTTGGCCTGTGGGGCGGAGAGAGTGACGGTCGACCTCTTGTTCTTGGAACGCCCCGAGGGACCGGTGTCCGCAGAATATGGCCGCGGCGACGAGACCCGGCTGCGAGAGACACTCATGTCAGCGCTGAAACCGTTGGAGAAAGGGCGAGAGTGGCCGGGCGCTCGGGGGGAAGGATGTGCAGCGTGCGAGTACGGACAGCTGTGTGAAGTGATGAGTCGGGGCGCCGGGATTTGAACCCGGGACCTCATCGTCCCGAACGATGCGCGCTACCAGGCTGCGCCACGCCCCGCGGGCGCCTATGTTACACCATCGCGCGGGCGTCGTGCCACGCGCTGCGGCCGGCGGTCTCCATCCCGGCATCCGGTGGCGGCGGGAGCCGGACCGCCCGGTGGAGAACCGGTGTCCGCGCCGGTGGGGGAGTGGCCGCAGTACTACGGACGGCGGCTATCGTGTTCCGGTGGTCCCGAGGTGAGAGGAGCGTCCACTGAGCAGTTGCATGTCGCCTGGTCTCAAGGCCCGCCTTGCCGCCTACCTTCGCGTGTTTCTTCAAGCCGAGAACCAGGCGGCGAGGCATCTGACCTCTGCGGAGGTGGCGGATTTCACCGGTGTCGCAGCGGGTCAGGTGAGGCGGGATCTCTCTGGGCTCGGTGTTCCCGGGCGCCGAGGGTTCGGGTACGAAAGCGTGGCTGCAAGGCGGGGCATCGAGTCCGTGCTCATGAAGAGGGAACTGCGCCGGCCTCTCGCGCTCGTGGGGTGTGGACGGTTGGGTTCGGCTGTGGCTGCGTCCCGGCTCTTCGAATCCTGGGGTTGCTCAATGGAGGCCGTCTTCGACAGCGATCCTCATCTCATCGGCACCGTGATGGGACGGACGGAGGTCCTTCCGGCCTCCTCCATCGCGTCTGTGTGCCAAGAGATGGCAATAGAGATGGGGGTGGTCGCGGTTCCGGAGGAGGCCGCCCAAGAGGCGGTGAGCGCGTTGGTGGAAGGTGGCGTGTCGGTCATCTTCAACTATGCGGCTGCGCTTGTACGTGTTCCTGGGCACGTGCGTGTGTATTCACTGAGCCCTCTCGAGTTGCTTGTCCATGCCCTCCACGACCTCAATGACACACATGAGGGCTTGTCTGCCCGGGGTCGTTCACCCGGCCCTGCCGGCTCGAGCTGAGCCGCCGCCTCCTCTGGGCTGCCGCCTACTCCGCAGCCGAAGTGGCTCCGAGGGGCACGATGAACACGACAAGGGAGGGGGGCTCTTCACCCATCTCATTCGGCTGCCCGGGCACCACATCGTCTGCCGGGAGCATTTGCTTGTACGTGAGGATGCCCGCTTTGAGGCCGGGAAGGGCGTTGCCGTATGGGTCAACGGGCTGATCCGTGTACTGCACGTACAAACCGCTGTCGATGAGTGCCTCGATGAGCTTCTCGAGGTGGGCAGGTGAGGCAACGACCGCATAAGTCGGGCCACCCAGCCAGTAGTAGTCGGGGAGAGCTGCGAGACCCGTGACCTCTTCGAAGAAGGCCGCGATGTCTCCCCGGCGCTCCTCGGAATCGCGCACGGATACCCAGATGACCTGAGAGTCGTCGGGAGCCTCGATCACGGGCGAATCGACCAGAAGGGCGATCTTGTCTGCGCGGCTGTCGGTGGTGGCACTGGTCGGGGGCGCGGTACTCGGAGTGGTCGAGGTATCCGACGGTGCCGTGGTCGCGGTCAGCGGCGCATCAGCGGTCTTGCCCGGCACCCCTGAACCACCTGGCGTGGACTCGGAGACCGGTTGGTCATCGCTCGCCTCGAAACCGGCAAACGTGGTGGTGACGGCTATCGTTCTCCCCGCTTCTGTCTCGGACACTGACTGAGTGAGGTCGTCTCGGTTGCCGGTCAATCCCACTGCAGCCACGACAAGGGCCGCAGTCACCGCAGCTGCGGCCGCCAGATATCTGGGTTGCCCCACCCGGCCCAGCCTCGACCAGAAACCGCCGGTGTGCCGGCTGCGGACAGAGCCGGTACGGTGGGCGAAGGACTCGGCTTTCTGTTCGGCCGCCAGGCTGGCGAACACGCGCACCGCCAGCTCCGTCGGCGGCGTCTCCATGCCCATACCCCTCGTGAGCGCGGCCGTGTCCCTCTGCACGCGCAGACTATCACGGCAGGCCACGCAGTGCTCGAGATGAGCCTCGATGCCCGCCCGCTGATCGGAATCCAAGAGACCGTCGAGGTAGTCGACTGCAAGCGCAGGGTGATCGGTGACGTGCCCGAAGGGAAACCCGCTGTGAGTGTCGTCAAAGCTCATCTTCACCACGAAAGATGGACGGCCCGGGAGCCGGCCCGGGTGGATTGTTGCGGCAATCTTCTGTTTCATCAACTGTGACGCCGTCCTCAGGCGTGCGGTTCCCTCTTGCGCAGGGTGCATACCCTTGCTCGGTGAGTGTGCGCGAGAGGTCTTCACGTGCTCTGAAGATCCGCGACTTGATAGTGCCTTCCTTCACTTCAAGAATCTCGGCCGCTTCGGAGTAGTCGAAGCCAAGGATATCGCACAGTACGACTGCAAGCCTGAACCTCTCGTCCAGGTCCAGAAGAGCCTGGGTGAGTGGTGCCGACAGACCGTCGGCGGCGGCGTCCAGCGGCCGCACCGACCCGCCCACCAATCGCCCCGAGTGTTCAGGGGAGGAGACCCGGTCTATTTCGTCGAGCGCCAGGGGGTCGGACTGCCGCCTCCTCACGTGGTCACGGGCTGCGTTCAGCACGATGCGGTGCAGCCACGTGCTGAAGCGGGCTTCACCCCGGAAGCGATCGAGGGCCCCGAAAGCCTTGATGAAGGCCTCCTGGGTGACGTCGGCAGCGTCCCAGGAGTTGCCGAGGAGACGCAGGGCAAGGTTGTATGCCCGCTGCTCATGCAGGCGGTAGAGCTCGCTGAGGGCGTCTTGGTCACCAGCTTGGGCCCTCTTGATGAGCCTGGCTTCTTTGAGATTGTCGGAGTCTGGGTCGCTCATGGCATGGCTGAGTGCGGAATGGCCCATTCTAGCAGCGACACAGCGCATCTGTTCCGTTCGATGCTACTATCTCGGCGGGAGGCAGTCTGTTGTCGGCGAAGGCCGGCGCGCAGAGAAGGAGGGATGGCATGGTCGAGGAACCCACCGCTGGAAGTGGGGCTGCCACCGACGAAGAGGAACTCATTCGTCGGCTGCAGGAGCAGCTCCAGTCCATGAGCGTCGCCCAGCACATCACGCGCATGATGATGTCGCTCTCCACGCTCGCCGTGGAGCGAATGGGGGTGGCCGGTGAGGACTACACGGGGCCGGTCGATCTCTCACAGGCCAAGATGGCCATTGAGGGCTTCCGTGCGTTGACAGAGGTGGTGAAGGAGACGGAACCGGCGGAGACGGTGAATGTGCTGAGGAGTACACTGGCGCAGATGCAGATGGCGTACGTGTCCCAAGCGTCAGCGGCCGGGGCGGCCCGGGGAGCCGGTGAGGGGGAGGGTGCCTCCGAGGCCCCGGATGCCGCCGAAGCCTCCGAGGCCCAGCAGACCCTCGAAGACCAAGGTGCCCCCGAAGACCAAGGTGCCCCCGAAGAGGAGGGTGACTCTGAGGCCCAGGGTGCTCCTGAGGAGGAGGGAAAGTGACGCAACAGGCAGTGAGTGTCGGTATCTTCGGTGGTTCCGGTTTCTACTCGTTCCTTGACGAGGTAGAGGAGGTCCGGCTCGACACCCCATTTGGGCCGCCGAGCGACGTCATCTCGGTGGGCACCGTCCATGGTGTGAGGGTCGCGTTTCTTCCTCGTCACGGCAGTCGCCACCAATACCCACCCCATCTCATCAACTTCCGCGCCAACGTGTGGGCCATGAGAGACTTGGGCGTGACTCAGCTCATCGGCCCCTGTGCCTCGGGCAGCCTCAACCCGCACATGGCTCCAGGGCATTTCGTCGTGTGCGATCAGTTCGTGGACCGCACGAAGGCGCGTATGGACACGTTCTATCAGGGGCCAATCGCCACCCATGTCTCTTCAGCTGACCCCTTCTGTGAAAAAATGCGCGAGGCGTTGATCGTAGCCGGAAGGGAGCTGGGCATCACCGTGCACGACAGGGGCACGGTGGTGGTGATCGAGGGTCCTCGTTTCTCCACAAGAGCCGAGAGCAAGTGGTTCGCAGCCATGGGGTGGGACGTCATCAACATGACAACCTATCCCGAGTGCCATCTTGCCCGGGAGTTGGGACTCTGCTACGCGAACGTCTCACTGGTGACGGACTACGACGTGGGCTTGGAAGAACTCCCCGGGGTTGCCGCGGTGACCGGTGCCGAGGTGATCAGGGTATTCCAGGAGAACAATGAGAAACTGCGCCGCCTGCTCTTTCAGGCGATACCGCTCTTGGTTCGCGAGGAGTCGTCGTGTGCGTGCCCCGACGCGCTCGAGGGAGCGAGATTGGGTTAGCCGTCCGCCGGTTCAGGCGCATCGGCTGACGGTTGTGCGGCTGCGGCGCCGTCCGTGGAGGAAGTCGGTTTCTCCGACTTGGTGGTGGGCTTCGGTTGTGACTTGCGGGGCCGTCGCGGCCGGGGGGCCGGTGTGGGTTCGAGTGAAGGAGCAGGCTCTTGTTCTTCCGCCGCCTCCTTCTTCGGCGCGGGGGTTTTCGCGGCTGTGCCGCCCGGTAGGGCCGGGTAGGTGACGACCACCCGGTCGTCCTCCCTGCTTATCTCGGCTCCCCGCACGTGCGAGATGAGGGTGTGCTTCCGCCTGTCATCGGACTCCCCGGCAAGAAGGACGTCCAGTTCGAGTACACTCTCGTACATGCGCTGTACCAGGTCTGTGCATTCATCCTGCGAGAGACCGAGGGGTTTCACCAGAGGGCCCACCTTCGCCAAGATGCTCTTGAGGGCGATGACGGACTCGCGTTCGGGCTCCATCATCTCCTGAGTCTCAGGCCCCCGATCTGGTTGCCCGTCGCGTCTGTCCTTGCGTGCCATACTCTTTTCCCTCCTTGGCCCTCGGCTTGGACGCTTCGAGCCTTGGCCGGCGCCCGATGCGCCCGGGCGGATCTCGCCGCGCTCCTCGCCTCTAGGCTGCGTGCTGTTCACGGTAGTAGGCGACTGCGTTGGCAACGCCGTTTTCGAAATCTATCTGCCAGGACCAGTTGAGCTCACGGGCGGCAAGGCGCGCGTCGAGAGCGACATGGCGGACCTCCCCCGGCCTCTCCGGCGCATAGACCGGCTCGAGGTCGGCTGCGCCCACGGCGGCGCGAACGGTCTCGAAGACCTGCCTGTCGGTCACCTGTAGACCTCGCCCGAGATTGTAGAGACCTCCGCTTCCGCGCTCGAGCGCGAGAACATTGGCACCCGCGATGTCACTCACGTAGCAGTAGTCGCGGGTCTTGGTGCCGTCACCGAAGATGGTGGGGCGCGCACCGCGAAGCATGGTGACCGTGAAGATGGCGACCACACCCGCTTCGCCGTTCGGATCCTGGCGCGGCCCATAGACGTTCGGGTAGCGTAGCACGGTGAAGTCGAGTCCGTGGATGGTCTTGTACGTGAAGAGATAATGCTCCACCGTGTGCTTGCTGACCCCATAGGGGGAGACGGGGTTAACGGGATGGTGCTCGTCGACCGGCAGGTAGGAGGGTTCGCCGAACATGGCACCGCCGGTGCCCGAGTAGATGACTTTGGCCACGCCCGCGCGGCGGCAGCATTCAAGCAGATTGAGGGTGCCCAAGACGTTGACGCGGGCGTCGGCCACGGGGTCAAAGACCGAGTGGCGGACGTCGATGTGGGCGGCCAGATGGCACACGACCTGCGGGGCAAAGACCCCGAAGGTGTCCTGAAGCGAGGCGTCCTGAATGTCCGTGTGGAAGAACAGCGCCTCTTCGGGCACGTGCTCTCTGCGGCCGGTAGACAGGTTGTCGACGACGGCGACGTCGTGACCCTTTGCGAGCAGGCGGTCACAGATATGTGAGCCGATGAAACCGGCTCCCCCGGTAACGAGAACTCTCATGGGCAGAAGGCGTGGTATGGGTAGAAGCCTGTAAGGCAAGATGCGGGAAGCCACCCGACTAAGGCACCGGTGTTCTCTCACCTGCACTTCGGTGGCGAGCCCCCGGCGGCCCGGAAACCATGTCGACCGAGCCGCCGGCAATGTTACCGGAAAAGGTGGCTCGAGGCAAAGAACCGGATGCCGGCCCGCGGGGCAACCTCAGTAGGCGTGCCACAGGGACGGCGGGCGGTGCCGCTCAGGTGGCAGGGAATGCGGGCGGGAGGCGGGTTCAGCCGTCCACCACGATGCGGGCGGGAGGCGGGTTCAGCCGTCCACCACGATGCGGGTGTCGGTCTCTTTCACCCCTGAAATGGTCTGCACGGACCGGAAGACGAGATCGGCCAGCGCCCGTGCATCTTCCGCGACCACCACGGCAATCAGGTCGGTGGGGCCCGTCACCGAATGAGCCCGTTCGACTGCAGGCAATGAGCGCAACTGCTCCATAATGTCTTTGGTCTTGCCCGCCTCGACCTTGATGAGAATGTACGCTTGTACCATGACCGCCCCCTCCACGTACGCACGTTGCCGCCGGCTCCCCGTATGTCCGGCCGGTTCACGTTTCTTCTTTCCCCGCCGCTGGGTAGGGGAAACCACCGACCGGCCCGGAGAGATAGGTTATACTTGTGCCGCCGGTTGCCCCGCTGCGGCCGGCCGGCCGTCGGGACGTGGCGCAGCCTGGTAGCGCATCTGCTTTGGGAGCAGAGGGTCGGAGGTTCAAATCCTCTCGTCCCGACCATGAGGTAAGCCGAAGAGGAGGCCAAGCGGGCGGGTGTAGCTCAGTTGGTAGAGCGTCGGCCTTCCAAGCCGTCGGTCGCGGGTTCGAGTCCCGTCGCCCGCTCCATGTGTTGTGTGCAGGCCTTTCGGGTGGAGTCGGCGTGCGCCTGTAGCTCAGCTGGATAGAGCAACGGACTTCTAATCCGTGGGCCGGAGGTTCGAATCCTCCCAGGCGCGTAGTGTGTGCGTGGTGCGGCTGAAGTGGATATTGATGGTCTTGCATGGTGAACGTAGCTCAGTAGGTAGAGCACTGGATTGTGGCTCCAGCGGTCGCGGGTTCGAATCCCGTCGTTCACCCCTCTCGGAGGCGGCTTGGGAGCTCATGGGCCTGGGCCGCCTTGCATGTCTGCGTGGGCTCGAGCGCTAGTTGGTGCCTTGCACGCGCGGGTTTCGCAGGTCGGCGGTCCGCTCGGCTCCGCGGCCGTCGTGCGGGTGTGGCGGAATGGCAGACGCGCATGCCTTAGGAGCATGTGTCTTTTGACGTGGAGGTTCGAGTCCTCTCACCCGCATTGTTCTCGCGCTCGGCGTGTGTCAGCACGGGTGCCCGGGTGAGTGTCCGGTGCAGCTCCGCCACGCCGGGCGTGACTCTCTTGCAGCTCACTATTCGCGGAAAGGACGGACGTGAAAACCACTGTCGTTGAGCAGGAAGGCAACAAGGTCAAGCTCGATCTCGAGATTCCGGCCGATGAGGTGGAGAGGGCGTTCAATCGTGCCGCGTCCGCACTCTCCCGAGAGGTGCGTATCCACGGGTTCCGCAAAGGCAAGATCCCGAAGGCGGTCATACTTCAGCGCCTCGGTGCCGAAGCTGTGGCTCAGCGTATGCTTGAGGACTCGCTGCCCGGCTGGTACGAGACGGCTCTCAAGGAAAGCGGTGTCGAGCCCATCGGCCAGCCCGATCTCGATGTTGGCGATCTTCCCGCCGAGGGAAGCCCTTTCAGCTTCTCTGCCACGGTCGAAGTTGTTCCAGAGCCTGTTCTTGGGCAGTACAAGGACCTCGAAGTGCCGAAGGGCGAGGTTGAGGTACGAGATGAAGACGTTGATGCTCAGGTCGAACGACTGAGGGACCAGTTCGCCGAGCTGCGGTCCGCCCCGGCCAAGACGGTGGCCGAGGGCGACTATGTCACGGTCGATTTCGTCGGGATGCTCGACGGTGAGCCGGTCGAGGACGCTTCGGCGGAGGACTACCTCCTTCAGCTGGGGAGCGGGCAGGTCATGCCCGAGGTGGAAGAGGGTCTCACGGGGATGGGCGTGGGCGATGAGCGCCTCATACCCGTAGACTACCCGGACGACTTCCCGGATGAGAGCTGTGCCGGCAAGACGCTCGAGTTCAAGGTGACGGTCAAGGATGTGAAGGAGAAGGTGCTACCCGCGCTGAGCGACGAGTTCGCCAAAGACGTGAGCGAGTTCGCAACCCTGCTGGAGTTGCGCCTCGACATTCGCAAGAAGATCGAGAGCAGTATGCAGTCTGCGGTCGACCAGCGATTCCGGCAGGCGGCGGTCCAAGCGGCGGTCGACCGGGCCGAGGTCGACGTTCCTGAAGTGCTCGTCAATCAGCAGACAGGCTCCATGTTCGAAGACTTCGTGCGCTCCCTCCAGATGAGGGGGGGCGATTTCGAGCAGTACCTCGAACAGACCGGCACCGATGCTGAGACCCTGGCCAAAGACATGCGCCCGGCGGCTCTGAATGCGGCGAAGACAGGCATCGTGCTCGACGCCGTCGCACGGGCGGAAGGTGTCCAGGTCGAGGATGAGACCCTCGACAAGATGATTGAAGCCTTGGCCAAGGGGGCGAAGGAATCCGACCCGGCGCAGCTGCGTTCGCGCCTGGAGGAGTCTGGTAGAATTGATGAACTGCGGCGGAGTCTCATGAGGGACAAAGCAGTGGACATCATCGTGTCGAGTGGTGTACCCGTGCCTATGGTGGATTCCCCAGACGATGCCCTCGAAGTGGAAGCTCCAGCCGAGAAGCCTTCTCAGGCGGAGACGCCCTCAGACACCGGCACCTCCGGTGCGGATCCCAAGGAGTAGTGGAGAGGGAGAAAGGAATACACCATGAGCCCACTCGTACCCATCGTTGTCGAACAGACCAGCAGGGGTGAGCGCTCGTTCGATATCTACTCCCGGCTGCTGAACGAGCGTATCGTGTTCCTCGGCACTCCCGTGAACGATCAGATAGCCAACCTCATTGTGGCTCAGCTCCTTCATCTCGAGTCGGAGGACCCGGAGAAGGACATCGCTCTCTACATCAACAGCCCGGGCGGTAACGTCTACTCGGGGTTGGCCATATACGACACCATGCAATTCGTCAAGCCCGATGTCTCCACCATCTGCATCGGGGTGGCCATGTCGATGGGGGCGCTTCTGCTCGCAGGCGGTGCCCCGGGCAAGCGCTACGTACTGCCCAATTCGAAAGTCCTCATCCATCAGGTGTCGGCCGGCTTCCAGGGTCCGGCCACCGATATCGAGATCCATGCGCGTGAAGCCCTCACCATGCGCAAGAAGCTCGACGAGATTCTTGCCGCTCACACAGGTCAACCTCTCGAGAAGGTCGAAAAAGACACGGAGCGCGACTACTTCATGAATGCCGAGGAGGCGTTGGCCTACGGCATCGTGGACAAGGTGATTGAGCACCGGTAGGGGGTCGGGAGTGCCTAAGACAACAGGAGGATCCGAGCAGCTGCTCTGCAGCTTCTGTGGTAAGAGCCAGCGTCAGGTGAAGAAGCTCATCGCCGGCCCAGGAGTCTATATCTGCGATGAGTGTATCGATCTCTGCAACGAGATCATCGACGAGGAACTCACACCTCCGCCGACCCTCGACCTCGACAACCTTCCCAAGCCGCGGGATGTGTACGCTGTCCTCAACGATTACGTCATCGGCCAGGAAGAAGCCAAGAAGGTGATGGCGGTAGCGGTCTACAATCACTACAAGCGCATCCAGATGACCTCCTTGAGTGATAGCGACGTGGAGCTGCAGAAGTCGAACATACTGCTCATCGGCCCCACCGGCTGCGGCAAGACTCTGCTGGCTCAGACCTTGGCCCGCTGCCTCAACGTGCCTTTCGCCATTGCTGATGCCACTGCTCTCACCGAGGCCGGGTACGTGGGCGAGGACGTCGAGAACATCCTGCTCAAGCTGATACAGGCAGCGGATTTCGACGTCAAGAAGGCCGAGACCGGCATCATCTACGTCGACGAGGTTGACAAGATCGCCCGCAAGGCCGACAACCCCTCCATCACCCGCGACGTCTCCGGCGAAGGCGTTCAGCAGGCGCTGCTCAAGATACTCGAGGGTACGGTGGCGAGTGTGCCTCCGCAGGGCGGCCGGAAGCATCCCCATCAGGAATTCCTGACCATCGACACCACGAACATCCTCTTCATCTGCGGGGGGGCGTTCGCGGACCTGGAGAAGATCATCGAGAGGCGCATCGGCAAGAAGGGCGTGGGCTTTGCCGCTGAGATCGAGGGCCGCCAGGAGCGGGATGTGGGGCAGCTCTTCGCCCAGGTGTTGCCCGAGGACCTCATGGAGTTCGGTCTCATCCCCGAGTTCGTGGGCCGGCTACCGGTCATCTCGCATGTGCACCAGTTGCGGAAAGACGACTTGGTGAGCATCCTCACGCAGCCCAAGAATGCGCTCATCAAGCAGTATCGCGAATTCTTCAACCACGACGGGGTCGAGTTGACCTTCCAGCAGGACTCACTCGAGGCCATCTCTGAGAAAGCCATTCTTCTCGACACCGGGGCCCGTGGCCTGCGCTCCATCATCGAGGGGGCGCTCATGAACACCATGTTCGACCTCCCCAGCCGCCGCGACGTGAGTAAGTGTGTGGTGACCCGGGAGACCATCGAGAAGGACCTCGAGCCCACGTTGGTCACCAGCACCGTGCCGGAGGATCTGGATCTGGCCGAAGAATCAGCGTAGCGGGGTGCGGCGACGGTGAATGAACCGCGGCCCGCGCTGCCGCTACTGGCCACACGAGACCTCGTTCTCTTCCCCAGGATGCTGGCCCCGGTCTTTGCCGGGCGCGACAAGTCGGTGCGGGCTCTCGAGCAGGCGTACGCCTGGGGCTCCTCTCTGGTGGTGGCGGCCCAGAAGTCGGTGGCCGTGGAGGAGCCGGTCCCCAGGGATATCGAACACACCGGCACTCTGGCCAAGGTGGTGCAGTTCTTCCGGCTCTCTGACGGCACGGTGAAGGCTTTGGTCGAGGGCCAGAACCGGGTGAGGGTCACGGGCTACACGAGTGAGGAACCCTACTTTGCCGTCACCTACACTCCGCTCGAGAGCCGTCCGGCGTCCAATCGGACCCGTCTGCAGGCCTTGATCGATTCGATCATCCGTGAGTTCAGCGCTTATGTGAGCCAATCGCCACAGCTTCCCGAAGAGGCGGAGACGGCCGTCGATTCCTCCACCAGCCCTGAGGAGATCGCCGACATCGTGGCCGCCCATCTGCTGATGTCGGCCACCCGCAAGCAGATCCTTCTCGAAGGTGAGGAGGTGGAGGGTAGGCTGGTCGCTCTGCTCGAGACCCTCATCGAGGAGAATGAGCTGCTCGCACTCGAGAACGATATCGCTGAGCGGGTGCAGGAGAAGATGCAGCGCTATCAGCGCCAGGCCTATCTGCGCGAGCGCATGCGTGTGCTCCGCGACGAACTCGCCGAAGAGACCGAAGAGGAGGGCGAGCAGGGTGACTACCTGAACCGCCTGCGGGCCGCCAACCTCCCCGAGGGTGCCGCGACCTCGCTCGAGAAGGAGATACGGCGGTTGCCCGAACTGGGGGCTTTCACTGCCGAGGTGGCGGTGGCGAAGAACTACCTCGATCATGCCCTGGGGTTGCCATGGGGCAAGCTCTCCGGTGCGGGCGCGCCCGATGTGAAGGCGGTGGCACGGGCTCTCGACGAAACCCACCATGGGCTCCAGGATGTGAAGGACCGCATCATCGAGTACCTGGCCGTCACGCACCTGCGCGGGGGAGCTCCCCCCAACACCACGCTGTGTCTGGTGGGTCCTCCTGGGGTGGGCAAGACGTCTATCGCGATGGCTGTGGCCCAGGGGCTCGGCCGTCCCATGCAGCGAATCAGCCTCGGCGGTGTTCGCGACGAGGCTGAGATCCGGGGTCACAGGCGTACGTACGTCGGCTCGATGCCCGGTCGCATCCTCGATTCGCTCAAACGGGCGGGCGTGGACGATCCGGTGGTCATTCTCGATGAACTCGACAAGGTGACATCCGATTGGAGGGGAGATCCGGCGGCGGCTCTCATGGAAGTGCTCGACCCGGTGCAGAACCGGGCCTTTCGCGACACCTACCTGGAGCTCGATTATGATCTATCGCGGGTCTTCTTTGTCGCCACCGCCAATTACGAGGATGACATTCCCGAGACCCTGCTCGATCGTTTAGAGATCCTGAGGCTGCCCGGGTACACGGACCGGGAGAAGGAACAGATCGCCCGGCGCCACCTCATCCCCACCCTGGCAGAAGAGGCGGGTCTGGCGGAGGTGGGCGATGTGCTCACTCCGGCCGCTCTTCGCAGCCTTATCCGCTTTTACACCCGGGAGGCGGGAGTGCGCGAACTCTCCCGGCTCATCGGCAAGATATACCGCAGGCTCGCGCGCTGCCGCGTGGAAGGGAGGGTGCGTACGCGGCGTATCGGCGCGGCCGAGATGGAGAAGTTGCTGGGGCCGCCGCCCTTCAAGACGGCGCGCTTGGAGGCTGAACCTCAGGTGGGCGTGGGTACCGGCCTCGCCTACACAGGGGCGGGGGGCGACGTGTTACGCATCGAATGCACGGTGTCTCCGGGCAAGGGAGATTTTCACGTCACCGGGCAGTTGGGCGAGATCATGCAGGAGAGTGTGACTGCCGCCTGGGGCTACCTCAAGTCCGCCGTCCTGGGCAGCCCGCTACTGGCCAGCTTGTGGGCCGAATCAGTGGGAAGGGCCTACTTGGCCGGCCACCTCAGCTCGGGCGACACGCCCGGTGACCCCAGCGTTGATGGCTGCGAACCTGACCATGAGGTTCCGGGCGGGCCGGGGGCGGCAGCAGAGGGAGCCGGCGGTTCGGAACGGCAGGGGCTTCTGTTCCGTGATCCTCCCGATCATGAGATTCTCTCCTCGCTTGAGATTCGCGTGCACCTGCCTGAGGGGGCGGTACCGAAGGAGGGTCCGTCTGCCGGTGTGGCCGTGGCTGCTGCTCTGTTCTCAGCGCTCACACAGTCGCCGCTCAGGCCTCGAGTCGCATTGTCTGGGGAGATCACGCTTACCGGGCACGTGCTGCCGGTGGGCGGACTCAAGGAGAAGGTACTGGCGGCGTTGCGCGAAGGTGTGGCCAAGGTCGTTCTCCCTGCCGATGTGCGTCCGGAGGTGGAGCGGCTACCGGACGACCTCAGGCGGGATCTGCAGTTCGTGTTCGTACGTAGATTCGAGGAGGTACTTCCGCACGCGCTTGTGGCCTGTGCGGTGGAAGTAGGCGATGCGAACGAGGAGAATCTGGATGGGTTTGGCGTTCCCGAGGAGCGCATGAAGAAGGCGGATCGTCCGTGAGACCGCCCGAGATGTCCGCTGTGCATGGCGGGCCGGCGGCGAGAGGAGGAAGAGTGGCTCACGAGCCCATGGCTGCCCGCTACTCCCCCCACGAGGTGGAGGAGCGACTGATGGAAGAGTGGTTGGCTGGCTCTCGGTTCCGGGCACCGGTGGATACCGCCCGGCAGGCGTATTCCATCGTCATCCCGCCGCCCAACGTCACCGGTTCGCTGCACATGGGGCACGCCCTCAATTCTACCATCCAGGATGCTCTCACCCGCTATCACCGCATGCAGGGGCTCAACGCGTTGTGGCTCGTGGGCACCGATCATGCCGGTATCGCCACGCAGAACAAGGTGGAGGCGGCACTCAAGGAGCAAGGGCTCACCAAGGAAGACCTGGGACGGGCGTCCTTCGAGGAGAGGGTGTGGGACTGGCGCCGCACCTACGGCTCCACCATCATCAAGCAGCTCAAACGTCTCGGTTGCTCCTGCGATTACGAGAACGAACGCTTCACCATGGACGAGGCCTACCAGCGCGCGGTGGCGAAGGTATTCGTAGAGCTGTTCCGCCGAGGCGACATCTACCGCGATGTCTACCTGGTCAACTGGTGCGTTCGTTGCGGCTCTGCCATCTCCGACTTGGAGGTGGAGCACGTGAACCGCAACGACAAGCTCTACTACGTCCGCTATCCGATTGTGGGTGAAGACGACTGTCTTACGGTGGCAACCACGCGGCCGGAGACCATCCTGGGTGACACGGGCGTCGCCGTCAACCCCAAGGACCCGCGCTACGGGCGTTTCGTGGGTAGACGGGCGCGCGTGCCTCTCACCGATCGCGACGTCCCCATCATCGCCGACGAGCACGTGGACATCGAGTTCGGTACCGGAGCGCTGAAGGTGACTCCGGCACACGACCCCGACGACTGGGAGATCGGCCGGCGCCACGATCTCGAGGCCATCTCGGTGATATCTCTGGACGGCCTCATGAGTGAGGAGGCCGGACCGGTCTTCGCCGGCATGGAGCTCGAGGCGGCACGTGGCGCTGTGGTACAGGCGCTCAGCGAAGAGGGTCTCTTCGTCAAGGAAGAGGACTACTCGCACTCGGTGGGCACCTGTTATCGCTGTGGCACCATCATCGAGCCGCTGCTTTCGCTGCAGTGGTTCATGAATATGTCTCGCCTGGCGAAGCCCGCCATTGCCTGCGTGGAGGACGGCAGGGTCCGTTTCGTGCCCGAGCGCTGGGCGGATGTATACGTGGAGTGGATGAAAGGCATCCGACCCTGGTGCGTGAGCCGACAGCTGTGGTGGGGCCACCGGCTGCCCGTCTACTACTGTGATGCGTGCGGCGATTACACGGTCTCCGAGGACGCAGTGGAGTCGTGTCCGAAGTGTGGGGAGCCGGTTCATCAGGAAGAGGACGTGCTCGACACTTGGTTCAGTTCGGCACTGTGGCCTTTTGCGACATTGGGCTGGCCCGATCAGACTCCGGAGCTCGAGTACTTCTATCCCACGTCGGTACTGTCTACCGCCCGCGACATCATCTACCTGTGGGTCGCGCGCATGATCATGATGGGCTTGGAGTTCGCCGGCGACGTGCCTTTCAGGGAGGTGATCATCCATCCCACCATCCTGGCCTCCGACGGCCGAAGGATGAGCAAGAGTCTCGGCACCGGTGTCGACCCGCTCGAGCTTATCGAGGAGTATGGCGCCGATGCCACGCGCTTCGGGCTCCTGTACATGAGCTCGCTGCAGGACGTGCGCTTCAGCAACGAGCGGGTGGAGATGGGCCGCAACTTCGCCAACAAGATGTGGAATGCGTCTCGCCTCGTGATCCAGGGTGCCCATCCGGAGGCACGTCCGGAGGTGACGCGGAAGCGCACGGTTGACCGTTGGATCATGAGCCGTCTCGCGGCGGTCGCAGCCGAGGTGACGGCTCTCTACGAGGCGTATGACTTCGCCGAGGCCACCCGCGTTTTGTACCGCTTCGTGTGGAACGAGATGTGTGACTGGTACCTGGAGATCGCAAAGGGGCGGCTGTACGGCGAGGACGAGGAGGAAGCCCTCGCGGTGAGCGGCAA
This sequence comes from uncultured Gaiellales bacterium, assembly GCA_964423425.1. Lineage (GTDB taxonomy): Bacteria > Actinomycetota > Thermoleophilia > RBG-16-64-13 > RBG-16-64-13 > CAYRES01. Next base: position 84,565 of record CAYRES010000001.1, read on the forward strand.
TCTCCTGTTCCTGGTGCGGGAGGTCATGCGTCTCCTGCACCCGATGATGCCCTTCGTCACCGAAGAGGTCTGCCGCTATCTGCCGGCTGACCCTCCCGCAGAAGCCTGTTCCCTGCTCGAAAGCTCGTGGCCGGTCCTCCCGGCCGAGTGGCGCGACGAGACGGCGGAGCGGGCCGTGGCCGTGTTCACCTCGGTAATCGGCGGCCTCCGTTCGGCGCGCGACGAACTCGAAGTCCCGCGGGACCGCCCGGGCAGCGTCTACTTGGTGGTGGGCGATTCGTCCCTGGCCCAGGCGGTGTCGGAGGAGGAGGCCTCCTTCCGGGCCCTCGCGGGCTGTACGGTGGCAGGGGTGCTGGACGCGGCCGGCGAGGTTCCTGAGGGCCGCTACACTATTGTGGAAGGGGAGGGCGGCCGGGCGCTCCTCGATCTGAGTGGCCTGGTGGATACAGAGAAGGAGAAGGCCCGCCTGCTCGCAAAGGCGGCAAAGGCCCGCAAGAGCCTGGAGAAGTCGCGCGGCAAGCTGGCTAATCCGGCCTTTGCGGCGAAGGCTCGACCCGAAGTGGTGGCCGAAGAGGAGCGGCGGGCCGAGGAGGCCGAGTCGCTGCTTGCCGAGATAGCCCACCGCTATGCGGAACGAGTGGGCGAGGAGTTGCCGACGTAGATGTATGCACGGGAGAAGGAATACCTCGAGCGCCTCGAACTGCTGGGAACGCGTCTGGGGTTGGAGAGAGCCCGTCGCTTCGCGGCAGCGTTGGGCAACCCCCAGTATGCCTATCGTACGGTCCATGTCGTGGGCACCAACGGGAAGTCTTCCACGGCCCATTTCCTTTCCGCCGTGCTCTCGGCCCACGGCCTGCGTGTGGGAACCTATGTGTCGCCGCACCTGGTGTCGCTCGCGGATCGCCAACTCCTCGACGGGCGGCCGGCCACCGACCAGGAGTTCTTCGAGCTGGTGCGCCGGCTGCGCCCTCTCGCGGAAGAAGTGAATGCTGGGCTTCCGCAGGGCGAGGAGATCACCCAGTTCGAGTTCCTGACCCTGGTGGCCCTTACCTACTTCAAGGAGGCAGACTGCGATGTAGCCGTCGTCGAAGCCGGCCTGGGCGGCCGCTGTGACGCGACGAGCATCATCCGCTCCGAGGTGCAGGTATTGACCTCCATCGCGCTGGAGCACACCGAGCTTCTGGGGAACGATCTGCTCTCCATCTTGGAGGAGAAGGCGGCCGTCATTTCCCGGGACGGCAAAGTCATGGCCGGGGAGCTTGCTCCCCACCTGGAGGAGCGGCTGCGGGCTATTTGTGAGGAGCGGGGGGCAGAGGTCAGCTTCCTGCATGTGGATGCGTCCGTTCTCGATTCCACGCGCGACGACGGCTTCGATGTACTGGGTTTGCGTGACTTCTATCCCGATATCCGGCTGGAATCGCTTGGGCGGTATCAGCGGGCCAACGCCGTTCTCGCCATCGGGGCGGCCGAACTGTTCCTCGACCGCGCTCTTGACGGTGAAGCACTGCGCCGGGGCCTTGCGGCCGCCCGCACCCCGGGTCGCCTGGAGGTGGTGAGCGAGCGGCCGCTCTGCATCCTGGACGGCGCGCACAACCCGGCGGGCATGGAGGAACTGATTGCCTCTGTCGACCACATGCTGGGCAATCGCCGGCTCATCGGCGTGATGGCCATCTCCCGCGACAAGTCTGCGCGAGAGATGGTCGAGAGGTTGGCCCCGCGCTGTGACATTCTCTTCGCCACACAGAGCACGAACGCCCGCTCGCTGGCGGCTGAAGACTTGGCCGCGATTGTGGAGGGACTTGAGGATGCACCGGAGGTCTTCATCGATTCGGACGCGTGCTCCGCACTGAGGAGCGCCTACAATCTGGCGAGCAGCAACCAGGTGGTGTTGGTGGCCGGCTCGCTCTACCTCATCTCCGATATCAAGCGGGGCCTCGGACACGGGGCGTAATCGTGAGCGGTAAGCGCAAAGAAGCCAGCATGGCTGTGGCATTCACCATTGTGTTGCTGTGTCTGGTTGTCGTGATATTCTTCGCCATCGGCTTCTTCGTGGGCCGGGGGCTCGTGTAGCTGTGTTCGCCTGAGAGTAGGCCAGGGGGTCGGGTTGTGGAGAACACCTTCGAGACGATCAGGGAGATTCTGGGTTCCCCCATGTGGGGGTTCGCTTGGAAGATTCTCCTGTTCGCCGTCATCGTGTTGTGGGTGGCGCTGGTGTTCTGGACACTCAAAGACGCCCGCAAGCGTATCGATGACGCGGTCATCGTGGGTGTGGCGGTGGCTACGTCGCTCGTGTTCCCATTCATCGGTACGCTGGTGTACACCATGCTCCGTCCCGCCGAATACCTGGCCGATGTGCGCGAGCGGGAACTGGAGATGTTGTCGATGGAGCAGGATCTCCGTTCGATGCGGGTGTGCCCGGAGTGCCGGGAGCCGGCGAAAGACGACTACATCGTGTGCCCGAAGTGCCGGCGCTCTCTGCGTGGCACCTGTGACTCCTGCGGCCGTCCGCTCGAGCATTGGTGGAAGGCCTGCCCGTACTGTGGTGATGGAGTTGCCCCCGCCGGCGGCAGGTACGATGATGATGTGACTGAGGCGTTTTCCCGTGCCGCTCGTGACTACGATCAGGAAGCTACTCCCTACAGCTGATGGAGAGGTGTTCGATATGGCGCATGAGCGCACTCTGGTCCTCGTCAAACCCAACGGCGTCGAGCGGGGCCTCATAGGCGAGGTCATCGGCCGCTACGAACGGCGTGGCCTGCGCATCGCGGCGCTCAAGCTCCTCGTGGTGGAGCGCGAGCTGGCCGAGCGCCACTATGCCGAACACGTCGAGAAGCCCTTCTTCGAGGAACTCGTCTCCTTCATCACCCGCGGTCCCATAGTAGCCATGGTGGTGGAGGGCCCCTCGGCGGTGCAGGTGGTGCGTGACATGAACGGGGCCACCAACCCGCTGAACGCCGCGCCGGGCACCATCCGGGGGGATCTAGCCCTCGACATGGGGGAGAACGTCGTGCACGGATCGGACGGCGTGGAGAGCGGCCTGCGGGAGATCGCCCTCTACTTCGCTCCCGAGGAGATCGTGGGCTCTTAAGAGCCTGCGCCGTTGACGTAGTGGCCGCCGTCAGGGCCTTTCCGGGCGATTTCCGCCTCTACTTGGCCTCCTCTTCCCCTCGGCGGAGTCAACTACTCCACTCCATTGGCCTCCCCTTCGAGGTCGTTCCCACCTCAGGCGAGGAGACCGACGTCCACAAGGATCCGGTGCGCCTCGCCGAGGAGAATGCTGCGCGGAAGGCGAGGGGCGCGCACCTCCCCGCCGATGTCTCATCGGGCTGCTTCGTGCTGGGGGCCGACACGGTGGTGGTGGCCTGCGGCGGTGTCATGGGTAAGCCCTCCACGCGTGAAGAGGCGCGGGCGATGATCGCGGGGCTCGAGGGGCGAAGCCACGAGGTGGCCACCGGTGTCGCCTTGCGCCGCCTCTCGCCTGGCTCTGCCGCACAGAGCGCCGGCCCAGCCGTCGAACACGTGGGCTCCACGGTCACATGGGTGCGGTTCAGACCACTGAACGACGTTGAGATCGACGCCTATCTTGCGGCCGGGGAGTGGCACGACAAGGCCGGCGCCTACGGCATCCAGGGTGTCGCCGCCCTGCTCGTGGACGGTATCCGGGGCGAGTACTCCAACGTGGTGGGGCTTCCCCTGTCTCTCACCTTCGAGCTGTTCCTGGCACACGGCTTCGACATCCTTACGGCTCGATGGACGGGGAGTGGGGTCTGAGCAACCCCCTATCTGCCCATTTCCGGCGCAACAGGTATAATTCTGAAGGGCCGTGCCACCGGAAGGTCGCAGCCTCGGCGAGTTGGAAGCAGCATCATCGCGACGGCGAGGAGTTACCGAGATCAGCTTCTTCAGCATGTTCACAGGTTTTGGCGGCCGCGACATGGCGGTCGATCTGGGAACGGCCAACACCTTGGTCTACGTTCGCGGCCGTGGCATCGTCCTTTCCGAGCCCTCCGTGGTGGCCATCGACAGTCGCAGCGGCGAGGTGTACGCGGTCGGCGCCGAGGCCAAGCTCATGCTGGGCCGCACTCCCGGTACCATCAGCGCCATCCGGCCCTTGAAGGACGGGGTCATTGCCGATTTCGACGTCACCGAGCAGATGCTGCGCCACTTCATCCAGAAGGTCCACCAGAATCGTTGGGCGCATCCGCGCGTGGTCATCTGTGTGCCCTCGGGCGTGACCGGTGTGGAGCGCCGGGCGGTCGAGGAGGCGACCATCAGTGCCGGTGCCCGCTCCGCCTATCTCATCGAGGAGCCCATGGCGGCGGCTATCGGAGCCGGCCTGCCGGTGAGCGAGCCCACGGGCAGTATGATCGTCGACATCGGCGGCGGTACGAGTGAGGTGGCCGTCATCTCCTTGGGGGGCATCGTCACCGCCCAGTCTGTACGCATCGGTGGAGACGAGCTCGACGAGGCCATCATTTCCTACGTGAAGAAGGAATACAAACTCATGATCGGCAGCCAGACGGCCGAGGAACTCAAGCTTGAGATCGGCTCCGCCTTCCCCTTGCCCGAGGAAGAGCAGGCCGAGATTCGCGGCCGCGACCTGGTGACCGGCCTGCCCAAGACGGTGGTCATCTCCTCCGAGGAGGTGCGGGACGCCCTGGCCGAGCCGGTGGCGGTTATCGTCGACGCCATCAAGGCCACGTTGGACAAGACTCCGCCTGAACTCTCGTCCGATGTCATGGATCGCGGCATCATGCTGGCAGGCGGCGGTGCGCTCCTTCGCGGCCTCGATGAGAGAGTACGTCAAGAAACGCAAATGCCCGTTCATCTGGCCGAGTCGCCTCTCACCTGTGTGGCCGTCGGTTCCGGGCGGTCACTCGAGGAGTTCGAGGCACTTCATCGCAGCACGCAAAGGACCAGGAGGCGCCGCTACTAGCCTGCGCTAGCGGAGGAATGCCATGCCTCGAAAGGACGCAGCCAAGCGCCGGCTGATCATTGCAGGGCTGATCGTCGTGTCGCTTGTGTTGATCACTCTGTTTTTCCGGGAACCAATCGGAGGGATGCTCCATTCTGCCCAACGTGGTGGAGTGGGGGCTCTGTCCCCCCTGCAATCAGCGGCTACCAAAGCGGTGGAGCCGTTCGAGAACGGTTGGCGCTGGATCAAAGGTTTGTGGTCGGCCAACTCGGAGAACCAGAAGATGTCGAGGGAGCTAGAAGAGCTGCGCAGCCTGCTCGTGGAGTTCCAGGAGGCCAAGTACGAGAACGAGCGCCTCAAAGAACTGCTTGAACTCCGGGATTCAGGCGTGTTCCCCGAGGGGTGTGAGTTCATCGCCGCCCGTGTCATAGGCAAGTCGCCCACACGCTGGAGGCTCTGGGTGCAGATCGACAAGGGTGCGGCCGACGGTGTGCGCCTCAACCAGCCCGTGGTGGGAGCCACCGTATCGGCCGACAGGTCTCTGTCAGGCAAGGGACTCGTGGGCAAGGTCATTGCAGTGACCACGAACTCCGCCCAGGTGCAACTCATCACTGATCCGCAGTCGAGCGTGGCTGCCCTGGTGCAGAGCACGAGAGCCGAGGGCATCGTCGAGGGAACCGTGTCGGGTTCCACCATCATGGACTACGTGGAACGCGACCAACTGGTGGAGCCCAAGCAGGTGGTGATCACCTCGGGATTCGGTGGTTTGTATCCCAAGGGTATCCCTGTAGGTGTGGTCATGAGCGTGGGGGAAGAGGACGTCAACATCTACAAGCAGATCGAGGTGCAGCCGTTCGTCAACTTCCTCACCTTGGAAGAGGTGCTCGTGATCACTATGCCGCTGCCGGAGGGTGAGGGGTCCCAGGTATATGAGACGGTTTCTCCCTGGGAAGAGAACGGGCAAGGTGGGGGAAGGTGAGCGAACCAGGAGTGGACTTCAGTGTGGCGCGCTAGGCTCGCTGAGCCAGCGAGACTCGGGGTGTTGCTCTTACTCGTCGTGGCGCTGCAGGCCGTGGTCACGTCGCGCTTCTCCGTGCTCGGGGTGACGGCCGACCTGTTCGTGATCTCGGTGGTGCTGGTCTCGCTGTCGTACGGAGGTTTCACCGGAGTGGTGTTCGGTTTCGTCGCCGGCCTCCTCGCCGACGTGGTGTACATGGATGTCATCGGACTGCGGGCGCTGTTGTTCCTGCTGGCTGGCCTGGCCGTGGGCAGGTTCACGGAGTACTACGGTTCGGCGACGGGGTGGATGGTGGTGCTGGTGGTGGCGGTCACCTCCCTGCTCTGCGAGACCGCGTATGGTGTGTTCCAGTTCGTGCTGGGCACCAAAGTGAGCTTCTTCGCCATGTTGCGTATCCAGATTCTGCCGGCCGCACTGATCAACGGCCTGCTGTCGGCTCCGCTCTATGCGGGACTGGCTCGCATCCGGATCCTGCCTCGCCCCGAGACCAACCCGTCCTTCCGCTGAGTGAGGGGGAGGAGCGGCCATGTACCTGGAACCGGCGCGAAAGCATCGCATCCCGAAGGACAACACCTCCATCGGCATGCGCCTGGCCCTTCTCGGACTGGTCATCGTAGTCTTGTTCTGCGTGTTGGGCTTCAGGCTGTGGTTTCTCCAAGTGCTCTCGGGTGATCAGTACGTGTCGCTCGCCGATAACAACAGGGTCCGTTCCGTGTCCATCGAAGCTCCCCGAGGCGTGATCTACGACCGGAACGGCGTGCCTTTGGTGGGCAATCGTCCCGGCCTCAGCGTGGGCGTTCTCCCCATGGACCTGCGTGACGAGGAGAACGTCGTGGCCAGGCTGGCCGAGGTGCTGGAAATGCCTCTTGACGAGTTGATGGAGAAGGTTGAGAAGGCCAAGCTGGATCCATACAGGGTCACCGTGGTCGCCGAGGATGTCCCTGAAGTGCCCACAGTCGCCTACCTCAAGGAGCACAGCCTCGAGTTCCCGGGAGTGAGGGTGGAGAAGACCAGCCTGCGGAGCTACTCGCGCCCGGCCTTTGCCACCCATGTTCTGGGCTACGTGGGGGAGGTGTCCGAGAAGGACCTCACGCTCGAGGAGTTCCGGGCGCTGAAGGCGGGTGACAAGGTGGGCAAGGACGGGGTGGAGCGCACCTACGATTCCTTTCTGCGCGGTAGCGAGGGTTATCGGGAGGTGGAGGTCGATGCCATGGGCCGCCCCAAGCGGGTCATCCAGTATCAGAAGCCGCTTCCCGGTAACAACATTGTGCTCACCATCGACTACGACCTGCAGGAGGCGGCTGAGAGGGCCATACAGGAGGGCATAACCCGGGCGCAGGAAGACGGCTTCGAGAATGCCGCTGCCGGTGTGGTGGTGGCCATGAATCCCCACAACGGGGAGATCTTGGCCATGGCCTCATACCCCGACTACGATCTGTCGGTCTGGGTGGGGGGTATGAGCAAGGCGGACATGGAGCAACTCACTGCCGAGGAAGCCAAGTTCCCGTTCCTCAACCGGGCCATAAAGGGTCAATACCCCCCCGGATCGACCTTCAAGCCTTTCGTGGCGGCAGGGGCCCTCAACAACAATCTGGTGCAGTGGGACACGCGCATCTTCTGCGGCCCCACCTTCCGTATCGGTGAGCAGGTGTGGCGGGATTGGAAGGAGGAGGGGCACGGGGAGGTCAATCTCGTCGAGGCGCTCATGGTGTCGGCCGACGTCTACTTCTATACGCTGGCAGAGATGTTCTACGACCAGAACTACCCCATGCTGCAGGAGGAAGTGCGGCGTTTCGGCTTCGGCCGGGTCACCGGTATCGACCTGCCCGGGGAGGACGTGGGTCGCGTTCCCGACAAGGACTGGAAGAGCATCGTCGGCAAGACGGCGGAAGAGAGGATCTGGCGGCCGGGTGATGAGGTCAACCTCTCTATCGGTCAGGGCTATATGCTCTCAACTCCCCTGCAGCTGGTCGTCGCGCTCTCGGCCATCGCCAACGGGGGTAAGGTGATCGTTCCCCACGTGGCCAAGCAGATCACTGATTCCTCCGGCAATGTCATCAACAAGCTCGAACCGGTGGTCCGCCAAGAGCTCGACATCGCATTCGAGGACCTGAGCCGGATCCAGTGGGGGCTGCACCTTGTGACCAGTGAGGTGGGTGGTACCGCCCGGGCCGCGTTCAAGGGCTTCCCCATAGAGGTTGCCGGCAAGACCGGCACGGCTGAGAAGAAGCCCGAAGACGACTATGCCTGGTTCTTCGGTTATGCGCCGGTGGACGACCCGGAGATAGTCGTGGTGGCCCTCGTGGAGCAGGGAGGGCATGGCAGTTCGGTGGCTGCGCCGATGGTACGGCGGGTGATGGAGGCTTATTTCGGCGTAGAGGCGGGCGAACTCTCAGGCATTCAGATCACTGAGTGAGTGCGGAGTGGGTGGAGTGAAGTGAGAGCGTCGGGACCGACAGAGGAGAGTACGAGGAGAGTGGTGCGCTGATGATCCTCGAGCGGGCGGAACGGCGCAGGCCCTTGGGGATGACCGTGGGCGATTACCTGCGCTCCCTCGACTGGGTGCTTCTTGCCGCCACCTTAGCCTTGGCCGTGTTCGGCATCATCATGATCTACTCGGCCACGCGTGCCGATCCGGGTCTGCCCTCGTCCACACACTACGTGCGCCAACAGGGGCTGGGGCTGGGGCTGGGGCTCGTGCTTCTTGTGCTCCTTAGCGTGATCGACTACAGGCGCTACATCTCCTGGCAGAAGTATCTCTACGTGGCCATGATCCTCTTGCTTGGCCTGACCCTCATCATCGGCCGCGGACCCGAAGGCACCCGGCGCTGGCTCGACCTGCCGTTCTTCGACATTCAGAGTTCCGAGGTGGCCAAGGTGCTACTCATCGTCACTCTCGCGGCCTTCTTGAGCGAAGGTATCGAACTCAGGCAACGTTTCCGTTTCGTGATGCTCGCAGTGGGCTACGTGCTCCTGCCGGCCGCACTTGTGTTCCTCGAGCCCGACCTCGGCACAGCTTTGGTCTTCTTCGCCATCCTCATGTGCATGCTGCTGGTGTGGGGTATTCGCTGGCGTCATGTCGGGTTCCTTGCCATTGCTGCGGCGGGCGTGTTCACGGTGGTCTTCCGCGTGCTCCCCTCCCTGGGTATGAGCCTGCTCAAGGATTACCAAATCGCTCGTCTCACCGTCTTCCTCAATCCAGAGAGCGACCCGACCGGTTTCGGGTACCAAGTAGTACAAAGCAAGATTGCAGTGGCAAGCGGAATGTATACGGGCAAGGGTCTCATGCAGGGCACCCAGACGCGTCTCAATTTCCTTCCTACCCACCACACCGACTTCATCTTCGCGGTAGTCGGCGAGGAGTTGGGTTTCTTGGGGGCGGTGGTGTTGCTCGGCCTGTTTGCCGTCGTGGTGTGGAGGGCGATCCGCATTGCGGGTAGAGCGGCCGATCTTTATGGTACGCTCATATGCGTCGGGGTGATCGGTTTCATTGCCTTCCAGGTGTTCGTGAACGTGGGCATGGCCTTGGGCATCATGCCGGTTACCGGCTTGCCGCTTCCGTTCATGAGTGCAGGTGCCAGTTCGCTCGTGGTGTTCTTCATGGCCGTAGGCCTGCTTGAGAGTGTGCAGGTGCGGGCCTCATTGGGTACCTAGTGCACCACGTCGGCATAGTCGGCCTCTGGGTCACACGGACGTTGTGGAGGGCCAGTTCTACAAGGAGAGCATGATGGCGAAGCTGCCGGTCAATCCCGGCAAGATAGTGGAAGCGTGGAAAGAAGTCGGCACCGCCACGGCAACAGCGGCCTCGCTTGTGCTGTGTGGCGATGCCGACTTGGTGGAGTCGGCGCGAAGCCGTTTCGATCCTCAGGTGCAACCGCTGGTTCACGGTGGCGGACCTGCCGGAGTGGGCACGCTCGCGGCCGGTCGGGGAGAGATACCGGTGGTGTTCGCGGATGCTTCAGTTGAAGACTCGGTAGCGGCCTCTCTTGACGGGGGGGTGCGCTTCCCCTCAGGCGCGGTGGTTGTCGTCGACGAGGGCCCCCTGGCCAGCGACAGCGTGGGCTGGTATGAGAGCGGCGCGGCCCGGGTGTCCTTCTCGGGAGGTGACGCGGGGTGGCAGGCCGTGTATCGTGCCGTTCTCTTGGCCGCCCCGAGCTTCGCGGTCGCTCTGGGCACCAGGTACGAGGCTCTGCGAAGGGGTGCGGCTGCACGAGTCGTGGCTCGGACGGCCCGCCAGAATGTGCTGGTTGCGGTCGTTTTCTCCGCGCCGGGCGCCGATATGCCCATCATGACCTTGAATGAAGCGAAGATGGTACTGACGCTCGCTTCCATGTACGGGCACGAGCTCACCACAGACCGGGCATTGGAACTCTTGGCGGTGGTCGGAGCCGGCTTTGCCTTCCGCAGGGTCGCCCGCCAACTCTCCGGTTTCGTGCCTGGTCCGGGCTGGGTGCTCAAGGGAAGCATAGGGTATACGGCGACGAGGGCGCTGGGGGAAGCCGCCATCAGATACTTTGAGATGGGTGCTCCTGTGACACCCACCCGTCTGACGGGGGTGGTGGGCCGGTTCAAGCGATGACGCCGGTTTCTCCGCCGCACGCCTTGGAGGACATCCGAGTACGGTACGAGACCGTACTCGAACGCGTGCGAAACCCGGCGCGCCTCCTGGGCATCGAGCCGGGCGCGGGGCCCGGGTTCGGCTCGTCATCAGCCTCGGGGCGGGAGGGCCGGCCGATCCGGTCGGAGGGTGAGGAGCCGGATGGCCCGCCGCTCAGGTTCGTGGTGGCCTTTCCGGATGCCTATGAGATAGGCATCTCCAACCAGGCCCTGCAGATTCTCTATCATCTCGCCGAGGGGCTTCAGGGAGTGATGGTCGAGCGGGCCTACGTGCCCTGGGTCGACGTGTCCGAGGAGTTACGGGCCGAGGGCCTCCCACTTCTCACCTGGGAAACATGGACTCCCGTGGTCTCTGCAGACGTGCTGGGCGTGACCATCCAGCACGAATTGAACTACACGAACGTACTCGAGCTCTTGGACCTCGCCCAGGTACCGTTACGGGCCGATGACCGCGGCCCCGAGCATCCCTTGGTGGTCGCTGGAGGTCCGGCCATGCCCAACTTCGCCCCGTTGGCCCCCTACTTCGACGCTTTTGCCGTGGGTGACGGGGAGGAGCTCTTGCCCCCTCTCCTGTCGGCCGTCCGGCGGGGCCGCCTGGGGGGCGACGACAGGCAAACCGTCAAGCGCGCCTTGGCTGACATCCGGGGCATCTATGTGCCCGGTGAGTCTGTGGCGGTCACGCGGGTGGCACGTCCGAAGCTCACGGGCTCCCCTTACCCGGTCGGTTGCCTGGTGCCGCTCACCGCCGGGGTACACGACCGCGCATGGATCGAGGTGATGAGGGGGTGCACGCGGGGGTGCCGTTTCTGTCAGGCGGGTATGTGGTACCGGCCGGTGCGGGAGCGTCCGTCCGCTGAAGTGGCACACATGGCGCTTACACAGATCGCGGCCAGCGGTCATGAGGAGCTTGCGCTCGGTTCTCTCTCTACCACGGACTACTCGGGTCTTGGTCCACTGCTGGCACTCCTGGGAGAGACGTTGCCGGAGGTTCGCGTAGGTCTACCCTCGCTGCGCGTGGACTCGGCGGCGGTCCGGCTCTCCCACCTGGTCTCCCCGAAGAGCCGTTCTCTCACCCTGGCTCCGGAGGCCGCCACTCAGCGTCTTCGTGACGTGATCAACAAGAACGTTGAAGACGCCGACATCGCGGGGGCCGCACGTGAAGCCTTCGGCGTCGGCTACACGAATCTCAAGCTCTACTTCATGATAGGACTGCCCACTGAGACCGATGAAGACGTGACGGCTATGCTGGCTCTGTGCCGGCGCCTGAAGGAGCTGGGGAGGGAGGCACTCGGGAAGGACGCCGGCAGACTGAAGCTCCACGTGAGCGTCACCAACTTCATCCCCAAGCCGCTCACCCCCTTCCAGTGGGAGCCCATGGCAGACCGGGAGACTCTGGAGCGCCGCCAAGGCATTCTGCGTGGGGGTCTGCGCCGGATGGGCGTACAGCTTGATCTCCATGACATCGAAGCGAGCTATCTCGAAGCGGCTCTCGCGCGGGGTGGTACAGAGATGGCGGCGGTCGTGGAAAGGGCCTTCCGATTGGGGGCGAGATTCGACTCTTGGACCGAACAGGCTCGGCCCGAGGCCTGGAGACAGGCGTTCATCGAAGCGGGGCTTTCGGCGGAGGCTCTCGCTACACGTGCGATTCCTCTCGCGGCGGGTGTGCCCTGGGACGTGATCTTCGGCGGAGTTCCCACCCGGGGCTTCTTGGTCGAGGAGAGAGACAGAGCCTATGCGGGCGTGGTGTCTCCCGACTGCCGGGAAGGGGAGTGTCTTGCCTGTGGGGCCTGCGAAGGGAACGTACAGGGTGACGTGTACCCAGGTGGGCGCGGGTTGGAAGAGCCGGCTCTGGAGCGTGCGCAGGTCTGTTTTCCGCCGCAAGCGGTGGACCGTGGCGCCGGTCGTACGCCGGTGCGAGGGCTGTGGGCCGTCCTTGAGTTCTCGGTACGAGGGCGGGCCCGCTTCCTCGCCCACCTCGACACGCTGGAGGCTCTCCGCCGAAGTGTGCGCCGGGCGGGCGGACGGTTGGCTCTTTCTCAGGGGATGAGGCCGAAGCCGCTTCTCAGTCTCGCGCTCCCCCGGGCCGTGGGTGTGGAGAGCGAGGCCGAGTATTGCGAGTTCGGGGTGGCGGTTCCGCCTCCTCCCGACTTCGAGGAACGCCTGAGGGACACCCTGCCGCAAGGCTTCCACCTGCAGTCTCTTACCCGCTGCTCTCTACGCCCTCATCTGGCCGGGAGCGTGGTGGCCGCCGTGTATAAGGCCGGGGTCGAAGGGGCGCAGGTAGGTAGGTTGGCCCAAGCCGCTGAACTGTATAGTGGGCTTTCGGAGTGCATCGTGGTGAGGGAGAAGCCGGGTAGCCGGCGTGAGGTCGACGTGAGGGCCTACGTCGAAGAGGTGGCGGTCACCTCTTCATGCGGGACGCAGCCGGGTGGCGAACGGTGCACGCTTGTGTTCCGGGCGGTTGTGAGCCCCCAGGGAACCGTGCGCCCCGAGGAGGTGGTGACGGCTCTCGCCGGGCTGAGTGGGCTCGAGGAAGGGGTCATTCGGGTGAAGGATATCGTGCGTGTGGAGGTGGAGTTCCGGGATGAGGTGGACGAGTGACTAAGGCGCTCCTCATCAGTGTTGATACGCGGGAAACGCGTGTCGCCATACTTGAAGACAACCGACTGGCGGAGTTCTACCTGGAGCGCTCCGACCGGCGTTCTCTCGTGGGAAACATCTACAAGGGCAAGGTGGTCAACGTGCTCGCCGGCATGGACGCCGCCTTCGTCGATATCGGCTTGCCGAAGAACGGCTTTCTGTATGTCGATGACATCTTCCTGCCGGTCGACGCCGACAACCGCAAGAAGCGCATAACCCAGTTGGTGAAGACCGGTCAGGACATCGTGGTCCAGGTGACGAAGGACCCGATGGGTACCAAGGGTCCGAGACTCACCAGCGAGCTCAGTGTGGCCGGACGCTACCTCGTGTATGTGCCCGCCGGTTCGATGTGCGGCGTGTCCCGCCGTCTGAGCGACGTCGAGAGGCAGCGATTGCGCCGCTTGGCTCACGAATTGAGGCCGGCGAAGGCCGGCCTCATTGTACGTACGGTGGCCGAAGGTGTGAGTGAGAAAGCGATTGAGCGAGACCTGCGCTACCTGGAGAAGGTGTGGGCTTCGGTACAGCGCCGCCTCGAAGGCCAAGCGCTCGGACTCGTGTACACGGAGGCGGAACTTGCGCTCAAGGTGGTCCGCGACCTGGTGTCCGACGACTTCTCACGCATCCTGGTCGATGACGAAGCGCAGCGCAGGCGCATCGCCGGATTTCTGGAGACCACCACCCCGGAACTCTCCGACCGCGTGGAGATGTACCGGGGCAACCGTCCCCTGTTCGAGGCGCACGGCATCGAGGCCGAACTGAACAAGGCGCTTCTGCGCCGGGCCGATCTGCCCTCGGGTGGCTATCTCGTCATAGACAAGACCGAGGCCATGACGGTGATAGATGTAAACACCGGGCGGTATGTCGGCCGCAAGTACCTCGAGGACACCATCTTGCGCACGAATCTGGAGGCCTGCCGCGAAATCGTGCGCCAACTCCGTGTGCGGGACATAGGCGGCATCATCGTGATCGACTTCATCGACATGGCCCGCCGGGAGAACCGGGAGCAGGTGCTGGTGGCCCTGCAGGCCGAACTCGAGAAGGATCGCACCAAGACGTACGTGGTCGAGCTATCTCCCCTGGGCCTTGTGGAAATGACACGGCAGAACGTGACAGACGGCATTCGCGGCATCATGACCGTGGATTGTCCTTCCTGCAGTGGGGAGGGCGTCATTGTCTCTCCCGAGAGCTGCGCCATAGCCGTTGAACGCCGCCTCCAGGCCATGGCCGAGAACTCGAGCCAAGAAGCCTTCTTGGTGGAGGTTCATCCGAGTGTGGCTCGTCTGCTTGCCGCCGAGGATGGGCTGCGCACCCGGCGCCTGGCCGACAGAACCGGGAAGTTCTTCAGCTTCGAGGTCGATGAGATGCTTCCCAGAGACGGAATGTACGTGAGTGCCGAAGGGGCCAGAGAGGTGATTGCACGCGCGGCGCTTCCCGTGGCGCAGGGCCAGCGGGTACACCTCCTCATTGAGGAACGCAACGTGTACGATCCGCGCGATGGAGTGGGTAGGGTGGGAGGTTACTCCGTGTGCGTGGCCGACGCCGGAGGCCAGGTGGGGAGTAAGGTGACGGTGATAATCGACAGGGCCACCAGGAACTGTGGGTACGGCCACGTGGAGACGTGAGGCGCGTCGTAGGCAGCCGGTAGGGCGGGCAGGACATGGTGCTGGGCATGGGGCCGCTTTGTTGCTATAATTCCGCGTTCGCGGGCCCAGTGCACGCTGACACCTGAGAGAACCCGGTCCACGCCGGTGCAGACGATTTACGAGAGCGAGGGACGTGCGGCATGTTTGCGATAGTGGATGTCGGTGGGAAGCAGTATCGGGCGGAAGTCGGCAGCGATTTGCTGGTCGATAGGCTCGATGCGGCTCCCGGCGATACCGTTGAGTTGAGGCCTCTTCTGATTCAGACAGAGGACCAGACCGCCTTTGTCTCCGACGACAATCCCGGTACGGTCAAAGCCAAGGTTGTCGAACATCTTCGCGGTCCCAAGCTTATCGTCTTCAAGTTCAAGCCGAAGCGTGGGTATCGTCGCAAGACCGGGTTCCGCAGCGCACTCACGCGGCTGTCGGTTGAGAGCATTTCCTAGCACGAGGTCTAGTCATGGCACACAAAAAAGGTGGCGGTAGCTCGAAGAACGGCCGTGATTCCAACTCACAGAGGCTGGGGGTCAAGGCGTTCGGAGGCGAATTGGTAAGCGCGGGCTCGATTCTTGTTCGCCAGAGAGGCACCCGCTTTCGTCCGGGCGACAACGTCGGCATCGGTTCAGACGATACCCTCTTTGCCAAGGTGAACGGCAAGGTGGTCTTCAGTCGCGGCCGGCGTGGCCGGAGTGTGAGTATTCTGGCGGAGTAGGCCAACGGTCCTGCTCCGGTCGAGTTCCCACGATTCCATGCGGGGGAGGCGGCCTGCCTTTGAGGTGGGCCGCCCCCCCCGCTCTCTTTCATTGTGGTGTAGGGATGTTCCATGATCGCGTGAAGATTCATGTAGTCGCCGGTCGAGGAGGGAATGGGTGCGTGTCCTTCCGAAGGGAGAAACACGTCCCCCGGGGAGGGCCTGACGGCGGCGACGGAGGCCCGGGAGGCGATGTCTGGCTCCATGCGGACCCCCAGGTGCGCGACCTCCGCCATCTTGCCCGGCACCCTCACCATCGAGCAGAGCGGGGCGTCCACGGCCAGGGGGCGCAGAAAAGCGGAGCCCGCGGAGGCGATTGCAGGATTGCAGTACCGGTGGGCACCCAGGTGTGGCAGGAGGGTAGGCTGCTGACGGACCTCGTCCGTGCCGGAGAGAAGGTGAGAGTGATGGCAGGCGGCGAAGGCGGCCGCGGAAATGCGCGCTTTGTCACGGCGACCCGCCAAGCACCGAAGTTCGCTGAGTTGGGAGAGGAGGGCGCTTCGGGATGGCTTCTTCTCACCTTGAAGCTCATGGCAGATGCAGGTCTCGCCGGTCTTCCCAACGCGGGCAAGTCGTTGCTCTTGCGCCGGCTCTCGAACGCCAAGCCGAAGGTGGCGTCGTATCCCTTCACGACGGTGGAGCCGCTTCTCGGGGTGGTGGAAGTGCCCGGCACGGAGATGTCATTCACCTTGGCCGATGTACCGGGTCTGCTGGAGGGGGCGGCTCTGGGCACCGGGCTGGGCCACGAGTTTCTGGCCCACCTGGAGCGCTGCCACCTCATTCTGCATATGGTCGACCTGAGTGGGTACTACGGCGACGACCCACTCGACAACTTCCGCACCATCCTCGCTGAACTGGAGGCTCACGCCTCCTCCCTCGCGGCCAAGCCGCAGATAGTGCTCCTGAATAAGATCGACGTGCTGAGTGCTGAGGATGTCGCGAGACGGGTGAAGGGGTTCCGTTCCGAAGTGGAGTCCCTGCGCTCGGCCGGCCATCCCGCCTTCAGCTTCAGGCTTGGTGAGGAGCTTCCGCCGGAGGCCTCGCTGATCTGGACGGTGTCGGCGGCGACGGGCGAGGGGTTGAGTGATCTGGTGCGGTTCGTGGGCCGGGTGGTGCAGAGCTTGCGGGTGGGACAGGGGAAAGAAGCCGAAGGCCGGGCACCGGCCCCCGGCACTGACGCGCAGCTTGGCGAGCGGAGCGGCTCGGGCCACGTGTTGTTCCGTCCGCGTCCTCACAGCGGGCCGGCCTTCGCCGTGAGACGCGAGAGCGGAGTCTTCGTGGTCGAAGGCGAGGCTGTGTCGAGACTCGTCCGCAAGACCGATTTCGCCAATGACGAAGCGGTGAAGTACTTGGACGAACGGCTGGAGAGGCTCGGGGTCGACGATGCCCTTGCCGAGATGGGAGCCGAGCCGGGTGATGAGGTACGCATCGACGGTCACACCTTTGAGTACAGTTGAGGGCATGACGGCGGCGGGCCAGCGGGGTCGAGGGACCTCCTGCCGGCTCACCCCCCGGGTGCCGCCTGGAACGTAGGGAGCCAGATCATTGAAGGGTAGACGATCGAACATGATAGCCGTGGTGAAGATCGGTTCAAGTACTCTCACCGACGAACGCGGTCGGTTCCGGTTGGGCCCGATGGCGGGCAGGGTGGCCGAGATCTGTGAACTGCAGCGGCGGGGTCATCGGATGGTGCTGGTGTCGTCGGGCGCCGTGTCTTCGGCGTTGGGGCCGCTGCGCATGAGTTCGCGGCCCTCTGAGGTGGTCGACCAGCAGGCTGCAGCTGCGGTGGGGCAGGCCCGCCTCTTCCACGCCTATAGCGAACTGTTCGGCCACGAAGAGGTGGTCACCGCCCAGGTGTTGCTCACGGCCTTCGACATCGCGGCGAGGGCACAGTATCTCAATGCCCGCAACACTCTCAACCGGCTGCTGGAGTGGGGCGTGGTACCCGTTGTGAACGAGAACGACACCACTTCCACGGAGGAGTTGTGTTTTGGCGACAACGACATGCTGGCCGCCCAGGTCGCCCTTCTCCTTCGCGCCGATCTGTTGGTGCTGCTCACCGATACCGAGGGCCTCTACACCTCCAATCCTCGGTTCGATCCTAAGGCGGAACTCATCCGGGAGGTAGGCGATTTCCATGAACTGGAGACCATCTCGACCGATTCCCAGGGTCCGTTGGGCCGGGGCGGCATGGCGAGCAAGGTGAGGGCGGCCCGCGTGGCTACCAGTGGTGGCGTGCGCACGGTCATCGCCCGGGGTACTCGTTCTTCGGTCATCACCGAGTGTGTCGAGGGCAGGGACGTGGGTACGCGTTTCCACCCCCGTGATCTGGGGCTGGGATCTTTCAAGCTTTGGCTGCTATACGGCAAGCCCGTATGCGGCCGGGTGTGGGTGGACCCGGGCGCCGAAGCCGCCCTCCGGGGGCAGGGAAGCCTGCTGCCGGTGGGTGTCACAGCCGTGGAGGGGGATTTCCGTGTAGGCGATGCTGTGTGCATTATGACAGTCGAGGGCAGAGAACTCGCCAGAGGTGTTGCAAATTACACATCTGAGGAGCTTGATAGAATCAAGGGCATGCGGAGCGATAAGGCCGGGGAGCTTCTCCATCAACCCAGCACCGAAGCGGTTCACCGAGACCACTTGGTGTTGGTGGAGTAGGGCTCGTGGTCCCGACGAGGGTGCGTAACGAGGAGATTGTGTGGACGTAAGGAGGGTGGCTCAATCGGCGCGGGAGGCCTCTCGGCGGCTGGGAGCGGCTTCGTCATCTGTGAGGAACGAGGCTCTTCTGCAGATGGCCGATGCTCTGGAGCGGCGCATGGCTGAGATTCTACAGGAGAACGAAGAGGACCTGGCACAAGGACGCCGCAAGAACCTCCCCGCCTCCTTGCTCGACCGTCTTCTTCTTGACGAGCATCGCATCAAGAGCACAGCGGAGGGCATTCGTGCCCTGGTGGGTCTACCCGATCCAGTGGGAGAGGTGATCGAGGGGTGGCGCACCGCGGAAGGTTTGGCTATCGAGAAGCGGCGGGTGCCCTTTGGAGTCGTGGCGGTCATCTACGAGTCCCGTCCTCAGATAACATCCGATGCGGCGGCTCTCTGCATCAAGACCGGTAACGCGGTCATCCTGCGGGGTGGTACCGATTCCTTCCGGTCGAACCGCATCATGGCCGAGATCCTCACCGGTGCCCTGATCGAGGCGGAGCTTCCCCGCGAAGCCATTCAGTTCATCGGCTCTACAGACCGGTCAGTGTTGGTCGATCTGCTGCAACTCTCCGATCTCATCGACCTGGCGATTCCCCGGGGCGGCGAGATGATCCAGCAGTTCCTCGCTGAGCATTCTCGCATCCCGGTCATCTTCGCAGCGGGAGGCAACTGCCACGTGTTTGTGGACCGCTCGGCCGACCTCGATCAGGCGCTGAGCGTTGTGCTCAACTCGAAGGTCCAGCGCCCCGGCGTGGGTAGCGCGGCTGAAACCTTGTTGGTGCACAGAGACGTGGCCGCTTCGTTTCTCCCACGTGCGGTTCATGATTTGCGTGAGCGGGGGGTACGCGTCTATGCCGACGAGGCGACGCGCGAGGTACTGCAACCCGACGAGGCCGGGGTTCTCCCAGCCACCGAACAACACTTCGCCACTGAGTTCCTCGCTCTGGAGATGGCCGTCCGTGTGGTACACAGCATCGAGGAGGCGTTGGAGCACATTGCTCGTTACGGAACGGGCCATTCCGAAGCCATTGTCACCAGAGATCTGGCCTCCGCCCGGCGTTTCACCGATGAGGTCGATGCAGCCGCCGTGTACGTGAACGCCTCCACGCGCTTCACCGACGGGGCGGCATTCGGCCTGGGGGCCGAGATCGGCATCTCGACACAGAAGCTCCATGCGCGTGGTCCGTTGGCGATGCGCGAGCTCACTTCCACCAAGTATGTGGTGTTCGGCGACGGCCAGGTGCGCTAGACGGCGGTAGCGCCGACGTGAACGCGGCCGGCAGCGGTACGTAGGGGCGAAGGCGTGAGTGACAGGGGAGAAGTGTGGGCGCTCTAGGGCCACTCCAACCACGGCAGGGCATGCGTCTGGGTGTCATAGGCGGCACGTTCGATCCCATCCATCTGGGTCACCTCGTCGCTGCGGAAGAGGCTCTGTGTCAGTACGGGCTGGATGAGGTCCTGTTCGTTCCGAGCGGCGTTCCTCCACACAGGCGTGTACCCTCCACGCCCGCCCGCCTACGGCTTGCCCTCGTGGAAGGTGCGATTCACGACCACCCGCACTTCTGGGTGACGTCTTTCGAGACGACCAAGGAGGAGGCGGGCTATACGGTCGACACGCTCGCGGCCGTACGTGCCGAACTCGGCTCCGGTGCTTCCCTCTACTTCATCACCGGAGCGGATGCGGTCCTGGAGATGGCGACGTGGAGGCAGCCGGAGCGTATTCTTCAGCAATGCACGGTGATCGCCGCCACCCGGCCGGGCTACGATCTGGCTCATCTGGGGGAATGCATCGGAGGAGTTCGAGGGTGGGAAGCGATACAGATCATGGAGATACCCCACATGGGTGTGTCGTCAACGGAGATCCGGCTGCGGGTGAGCCAAGGCCGCAGTATCCGGTATCTGGTTCCCGAATCTGTCCGGCAGATGATCGAGGCCGAAGGCCTCTATCGAGAGACCTGAAGGAGGGTCCACCGCGTGACTTCAGCATCGCGAAGTCGGCAACTTGGGTCCGGCGGCGAGCGCCGGACCGGCGGTTATCGCTCCCGTCGCACCGAGGCGCGGGGGGGCGCCCCCCCCCCCGGGGGCCCCCCCCCCCCCGGGGCCCCCCGGGGGGGGGGGGGGGGGGGGGGACTGGGGGTGC
>CAYRES010000001.1:104995-200189 GCA_964423425.1 uncultured Gaiellales bacterium
GGGGCGCGCGCGGCCGGGGGGGTTCGCGCCCCCGCCGCCGGGGGGGGGGGGGGCCCGCCCGGGGGGGGGCGCCCCCCCGCGCCTCGGTGGCCTCAGTGGTGGTCGTATGTCTTGGTCTGCTCGTGTTCCTCATACTGCCTGGTCTCCGGAGCGTCGAGCGGGGAGCGACTACGCCGGACACCACAGCCGTCGCAGGAACTGAGGCGATGAGCGCCCTCCTGCGTCTGCAGGGGGTCGAAGGCGAGACCGCCTTCCTGCTCCTACAGGTGGCGAAAGAGGGGCTCATAGTCGCTCTTCCGGCTCACACCCTGGTTCAGGGAGAGGAGGGCCTGCGTCCTCTCCACATGTTGTTGGCCGAGTCGGGTTTCGGGTCTGCGGCGGCTGCGCTCGACAAGCTGCTCGGAATCGCGCCGGAGATTCTCATATCCGCCGACACCCAGGTGATCGAAGACACGCTCGAGGCGGTGGGGCGTCCGCTCACCGGGGTCACGAGTCCAGGAGCGGCAGAGACGGGTGGTGCGGCTGAGGAGACCGTGGAGAGCGGGGGCGAGCCGACCATGGCGGCCGCACGCGGCGCCCTTGTGCTGGGTGAGGCCCTCGTGGCTGCGGTGGGTGACCCTCAAGCCGAGCGCACGGTGAAGAGCATGATGGTCGAGGGTCAGGTGGAGGCTCTTCTACCCATCCTTGTGGCCTTGAAGGCCGGCGGATACGCGGCGGGAGAGCTACCGGGGGCGCACGTGAGGGGAGTCGAATTCGAGTACTACGAGCCTGATCTGGCGGCAGTGGCGGCCGTATTGGGGCGACCGGCTGCAGCGGTAGGCGTCACCGTCGAGGTGCAGAACGGATCCGGGCTCATCGGTGCTGCGGAGGAGGTGTCCGCTCTCCTCGCTCCGCTCGGCTTCCGCCTGCTTCCGGTGAGAAACGCCGAGCAGTTTCCCAACGTGGAACACACGCAGCTCCTCACCGCTCCCGATGTGGCCGCTCAGGCGGGTCGCATACGCGACCTTCTCGAGCGCGGTACCGTGGTGCAGAGGGATGATCTCCCCGGCGGTCGTATCGTGGTGATAGTGGGCAAAGACGTTGTCTCCAATGGCTCCCCTCCCTCTTAGGCAGGGAAGGGTGCGCACCGAGCTGCTACAATAAAAGGCCCAATTCTTGGTCAGGATTGCGTGATGCACATCACAAAGAAGAGCAGATATGCCGTGCGTGCCCTCGTCGGCTTGGCGCTGCGGGAAGACGGGGCACCGACTCCCTTGGCCGAGCTCGCTCGCAGCTGCGAGGTACCCTTCCAGTTTCTGGAGCAGATATTCGCGCAATTGAGGCGGGCCGGCATCGTGACCGCGAAGCGAGGCGTGAAGGGGGGCTACCTGCTGGCGGGGGATCCAGGCGAGATTTCGGTCCTTTCGGTGATTGAGGCCCTGGACGGCCCCATCACCCCGGCGGATTGCGCGGCGGAGACGTCCTGTTCGCGGAGGTCGAAGTGTTCGGCCAGCACCGTATGGTTGCAGACGAAGCAGGTGGTGGAGGATCACCTGAGCGGTGTGTCCATCGGGCAGCTGGCTGCGGGTGGTGTGGGCTCAGCCGCCGAGTTCGAGAGCACCCCAGCCTCGGCCGAAGCACCTGTTGAGCAGGAGAAGATAGGGTGAGGAGGCCGGCATCGGGCGGAGAAGGCGGTGCTTCCACCCGCCTGGGCTCCACGGTCTCGGTTCTCGCCGTCGCCGGGGCAGGGCTCTTGCTGTGCGGCCGCCGGGGCCGCCGGGTCGGTGCCATGCTGAGGCGGGACGTGGAGGTCATCCGCCAGCGCGACCCGGCTGCGCGCAACATCATAGAGATCACCACCTGCTATTCCGGCTTCCACGCCGTCCTGCTCCATCGGGTGGCCCACCACTTCTGGGTGCGCGGCGTGCCGGTGGTTCCGAGGCTCGTCTCTCAGGTGAGTAGGAGCCTCACGCAGATTGAGATTCACCCAGGGGCCACGATCGGCGAAGGCTTCTTCGTGGACCATGGGGCGGGTGTGGTGATAGGTGAGACCACAGAGATCGGGCGCGATGTCACCATCTACCAGGGCGTTACCCTCGGCGGCACGGGCAAGCAGACGGGCAAGCGGCACCCCACCATCGGCGACAACGTGGTCATCGGAGCGGGAGCGAAGGTCCTCGGCGACATCAACGTGGGTGAGAACGCCAAGATCGGCGCCGGTTCCATCGTCGTGCAGGACGTCCCACCCAACTCGACGGTGGTGGGAAACCCCGGCCGCCCCGTCATCACTGACGGTGCCAAGGTCGGCATCCCCGATATCGACTACCGGCATCTCCCCGACCCAGTGTCGCAGGCCATGCAGTGCTTGGTGGAGCGCATGGTCTCACTCGAGAACGAACTGCAGGACGTGGCTGAGCGCAACCGTACGCTCGAGCGGCGGCTCATGGAGACGGCCGAGTCCGGCTCCGGGGCCATGACCGAGGATGTGATCTCGGTCTTCGGAGAAGGTGACGAGCGGTAACTGTGCCAGATCACTCGCCGGTGCCGTCAGCGTACGATATCGAGGGGCTGCGTGCCCACCTCAACCCGCCTCAGCAACAGGCCGTATTCCACGAAGAGGGGCCGTTGCTGGTGCTGGCGGGAGCCGGTTCCGGCAAGACCAGGGTGCTCACCTTCCGCATCGCCTACCTCATCGGTTCCGGGTTGGCGGAACCGTACGAGGTGCTCGCTATCACCTTCACCAACAAGGCTGCTCAGGAGATGAAGGAGAGGGTGGCCGGGCTCGTCGGCCCGGTGGCCCGCACCATGTGGGTATCCACCTTCCACTCCGCCTGCGCGCGCATCCTGCGCAGGGAGGCGGAGCTTCTCGGCTACACCCCGTCGTTCACCATATACGACCAGCAGGATCAGGTGCGGCTGGTCCGGCATTGCCTCGAGGAGCTCAGTCTTGACTGTACGCGCTTTCCTCCCCAGGCGATTCACGCTCGGATCTCCGATGCCAAGAACCGGCTCATCTCTCCCGACTCGGCTATCGGGAGGGGGGAGGAGCCGGGTGGTATGAGGGGTCGGGCCACGGGGCGGCCTTTCGCAAGGGAGGAGGCGGCCGGACAGGTGTACAGCCTCTATCAGAAGCGGTTGTTCGCCGCGAACGCCATGGACTTCGACGACCTGATCATGCGCGCGGTCGATCTCTTCAACCGCTTCCCGGAACGCCTCGAACGTTACCGACAGGCGTTCCGCTACGTGCTCGTGGACGAGTACCAAGACACGAACCACGCGCAATACGTGTTGGTCAGGCTTCTCTCCGAGGGCCACGGACGCGTCACCGTCGTGGGCGATGACGATCAGTCGGTGTACTCGTGGAGGGGAGCCGACATCCGGAACATCCTCGAGTTCGAGAAGGATTTCCCCGAGGCTCGAGTGGTGAAGCTGGAACAGAACTATCGGTCGACCACTACCATTCTCGAAGCTGCGAACGCGGTGGTCACGCGCAATCGAGGACGCAAGTCGAAACATCTCTGGAGTGATCTGGGGCGGGGTGAGCCCATCAACCTGCTTCAGTGCCGCGATGAGCATGAGGAGGCCCGTCTTGTTGCGGGCGAGATCGAGGGCCTCATCGCGGCGGGCCGTGACCCTCGCGAGATTGCAATCTTCTACCGTGTGAACGCTCAGTCACGAGTGCTCGAGGATATCCTGGTCAGGTATGGGATTTCCTATCAGGTGGTTGGAGGCACGCGTTTCTATGAGCGGGCGGAGATCAAGGACGCCCTCGCCTACCTACGGGCGGTGGTGAACCCCACCGATGATCTCTCCTTCCTACGCATCATCAACACACCCAAGCGGGGCCTAGGACTCGTTGCCCAAGAGAGGCTGCGGGTGTTCGCCGAGAGCGAGGGCTACTCGCTACAGACGGCGTTTCGCACGGAGGAGGAAGTCCCCGGCTTGACGCCCGCGGCACAGCGAACGAGGCGAGAACTTGCGGCGAGATTCGCGGTGTGGGCCGAGTGGGCGGCCACACAAGGGCAGGATGCCGTGCCCGTGTCGACGCAGGTGGAGGGGATACTCGAGGAGAGCGGTCTGCTCGAGTCCCTGAGAAGGGAACGAACGCTCGAGTCCGAGGGCAGACTCGAGAACCTCGCCGAGTTGGTGGGTGTCGCACGCGAGTTCGATCGCAACAACCCCGGCGACGCCTTGGCTGATTTCCTCCAAGAGATCAGTCTGTATGCCGACATCGACGCTTACAGCGAGGGAGTACCCCAGGTCACACTCATGACCCTGCACAACGCCAAGGGTCTTGAGTTTCCAGTCGTCTTCATTGTGGGCATGGAGGAGGGCATCTTTCCACACGCACGCTCGCTTGACGACCAGAGCCTGGAGGAGGAGCGTCGCCTCTTCTACGTCGGCATGACCCGAGCCATGACCAAGCTCCATCTCTCCCATGCCCGGAGTCGCTCGCTGTACGGTAGCAATGACTCTTGTCTCCCCAGCCGCTTCCTGGAGGAGTTGCCCGAAAGTCTCATCGAAGCCAAGACTACGGTGCCGACGGGGCGCGCAGTGTTCCACCGGCCGGGCTCGAGGCCGGGACGGAGGGCGGGGTCGGCATCGGATTCAGTGAGAAGGCCGCGTTTTGATGCCACCTCCTCTCCGCGGGCGGGGCAGGGGCACCTCTCGGCCGGGACGGCGTCGGGCGGGTCTGGCGCTGCGGGTGGGTTTCACACCGGCGATCGAGTGATTCACGCCAAGTTTGGTGAGGGCGTCATACTGGGAGTCGAGCCGGGCGGGGTGGTACGGGTGTTCTTCTCGGACCTGGGCGAGCAGAAGAATCTGCTGACCGAATACGCCCCCCTGAAGCGGGTCTGACTGCCGGGGGTGACCTTGCCCGGTCAGACTCTGCACGATCTATTGCATTAGATCACTTACGCAATTCGTTCTGCCTCTCCATCTTGTGGCCCCTTTGGTGCGTCAATGGACCTTTCCTCGTTGTCCTGTCTGCATCAAGTAGTGCAGTATGGAGACTATGCAACAATTAGTGTGTAGACGTGTACAGTTTACGGTGCGGCGGTCCTGGAATGGGGGCAAAGTTGCATCAAAGTGGGGAAAGATGTTGTGTTGTGGAGCAAATGGGGTTAAAGTGGTCGCATGGACCTGTTCAGGCTACATGGCGACTACGAGCACACGCTCGACGAGAAGGGCAGGCTCACGCTACCGGCCCGCTATCGCAAGTACTTCGAAGAGGGCACGGTGCTCGCCAAGCTGCCCGATAGTGACCCGTGCGTCTTGGTATTCCATCCGGACGCCTGGGCCGAATACGAGAGCCGTCACATCGCTCCGCTCAACGATTTCACCAACCGCAAAGACCGGTGGAAGACGCGGATCATCTTCAAGAACATGTCGCAGTTGGTGCCTGATCGTCAGGGGCGAGTGCTCATACCCGCCCACTTCATCAAGGAACTGGGTCTCTCCGGGAAGGTGAGAATCATCGGTCACGGTAATTTCCTGGAAATCTGGAATCCGGCCACCTTCCTTGAGTGCTTGGAGGAGTGGGAGGCTGAGGATGATGGGGAAGAGGCCGAGGAAGGGCGGGCCTAGACATGGGGCGCAGTTCGGTGCTCAGCGCATTTGAGGTGGAGATGGCGATGGCTCATGTGCCGGTCCTCACAACAGAGCTTCTCGATGTGCTTGAGGTGGCGGATGACAGCCGGGTGATCGACTGCACGTTCGGAGCCGGTGGCCACGCTGCTGCCGTGTGCTCCCGCTTGGGCAGAGAGGGCACACTGATCGCCGCCGATCGCGACCCGGTGGCTTACGATTACTATGAAGAGCTGAGACGGACCGCCGAGTGTCACACGGTCTTCATCGAAGGCAACTTCGCCGATGTACTTGCCGAGCTGCGCGCCGCCGGTGACAGAGTCACCCACATCTACATGGACCTGGGCGTGAGTAGCATGCAGATAGACACGATAGCGCGGGGTTTCTCTTACACCTACGACGCACCTCTCGACATGCGCATGGACCCGGGCAGCAGGCTTACGGCGGCGGAGATCGTGAACGAGTGGGATGAGTCCCGCTTGGCCGTCCTCTTCCGCGAGTATGGCGAAGAGCGTTACGCTCGTGCCATCGCCCGCGGCATCGTCCGCAGGAGAATGACCCAACCCTTCGTGCGGACTCTGGATCTCGTGGAGGTGGTGAAGGCGGCCATACCGACTCCCGCACGATTCGGTGCGAGAAACCCGGCTATGCGCGTATTCCAGGCACTTCGGATCGCCGTGAATGACGAGTTGTCCAGCCTACGCAGGGCTCTGCCGGAGGCCCATGCGCTGCTCGAGCCGGGAGGTGTGCTTGCCGTCATCAGCTTCCATTCTCTGGAAGACCGTATCGTGAAGGAGTTCTTCGTCGCCCACGCCAAAGGGTGCGTGTGTCCTCCGAGCTTCCCCATCTGTGCGTGTGGGAAGACTCCAGATGTGGAAATCCTGAACCCGCGCCCCATCACTCCCGGTGAAGAGGAGTTGCGGGCCAATCCGCGTGCGTCCTCGGCCAAGTTGCGGGCCGCCAGGAAGATCTGATGGCCGCGCGCGCGGCACAGGCGACGGTCCGGGTTGGCAGGCCCGAAGAGAGAAGCCGTCCGGCGGCCAAGACCGCGGCCGCGCGGAGACCGCGCCTGCGCCCGGTAGCCCGGCGGCGCCCCTTTCTCGTGCCCTTTATCCTGACGGTCGGTGCCCTCCTCGTGGTGACGCTCGCATTACCGGCCGCAGTCAACCTGGCCGTCTTGAAAGCCCAGGCCGCCTACACGGGATTGGAGCAGCGCCAGCAAGAGATCCAGGCGGAGATGTCGGATCTGACCAGCGTGGCCGCCGGGCTCACGGCGGCCCCTCGAGTGCGCGAGCAGGCCGAGCGTCTGGGCTTGGGTCCCGCCTCCAGGGTGTTGTACCTGGAGGCGGGACCCATGAGTGCGGAACAACCTCTGGAGGGGATCCGGTCGGAGGGGGCTGACGGCTCTGTTGCCTGGAGAGCTGCGGGAGAAGCCCGTGAGACGGTCACAGGCGAATAGGCGAATCCTCGCCTCTGCCTGTCTTCTCGCCCTGGCCTTTCTCCTTCTGGCCGGGCGGTCTTTCTACCTGCAGGTCGTCCGTGCCTCTGAGTATGCGCCCCGGGCCGAGCGCCAACAGTTGGCCCGGCAGGAGATCCCGGTGAAACGCGGCATCATCTACGATCGTGGCGGCGATGAGTTGGCCGTGTCGAAGAGGATGGCCACTATCGCAGTCGACCCCATCGAATTGAAGGACAAGCCGGGCGCCGCCCGCCTGCTGGCCCCCATGCTCCAGATGGAGGAGAGTGACATTCTGGCCAAGCTGGCTCAGCCCGGGAATTTCGTCTACCTGGGCCGGCGGATAGACCCCGCCATCGGTGAGTGCGTCACCGCGATGGAAATCCCCGGCGTCATCGTGCGTTCGGAAGACAAGCGTATCTATCCGAACGGCGCCCTCGCCTCACAGGTGCTGGGGTACGTGGGCACCGACAACGTGGGGCTGGCCGGGATAGAGCTGCAGTACGACCAGGTGCTCTCGGGGAAGGACGGCAGCCGGCAGGTGCTCACCGACCTGAGCGGGCGGCCGTTGGAGATTGTGGCGGAGGAGGCGCCTCAGGAGGCGGCTTCAATCACGCTCACCATCGACAAAGACATCCAGTACCTCACCGAACAGGTGCTGGCGCAGACCGTGGAGCAACACGAGGCTCTTCGCGGGGGGGCGATCGTGCTCGACCCTCGCACCGGGGAGATCGTCGCCATGGCCAATACGCCCATCTTCGATGCGAACGAGTATGGGAACATGCCCTCGGAGGCGCAACGAAACGCCTGCATCACCGATCAGTTCGAACCCGGATCCACCTTCAAGATGGTCCTGGTGGCGGCGGCCCTCTCGGCGGGCATCGTGACCCCGGATACCGTGTACAAGCTGGCTCCGAGTATTCAGGTGTGGGACCGGGTGGTCCATGAAGCTCACGAAGAGGTTCCGGAAGAGCGAGAGATGACCGTGACCGAAATCCTGGCGCAATCCTCCAACGTGGGTGCCGTCACACTCGGCATGGATGTGGGTAAGGAGAGGCTGGTGCAGATGATCAGGGATTTCGGGTTCACCGCCAAACTCGACGTGGACTTCCCCGGTGAGGTCGCCGGCATGATGCTCGAGCCCGACAAGTGGTCGGGCGCCACAATCGCCAACGTGCCCATTGGGCACGGCATCTCGGCGTCCGCTCTGCAACTGGCTGCGGCCTATGGTGCTGTCGCCAACGACGGCATCCTGGTCCAGCCGCACCTGGTTCGTGACCACACCGATCTCTACGCGCGCAGGGTCGTGAGCGCAGAGGTGGCGGCGACCATCAGGTCCATGCTCGTTGCCACCGTGGCTGAGGGCACCGGCAAGGCGGCACGGGTGTCCGGCTACACGGTGGCCGGCAAGACGGGTACTGCTCAGAAGGTGAAAAAGGGCGGAGGGGGATATTCGCACGACGAGTTCGTGGCTTCCTTCATTGGCATGGTGCCGGCCGAATCACCCCGCTTGGTGATCTTCGTATGGGTGGACGAGCCCACGAACGGGTACCTCGGCTCGGAGGTGGCTGCGCCCGCGTTTGCCAAGATCGCCGCTTTTGCCTTGACGCAGCTCGGCATTCCACCCTCAGAAGAAGCCGAGTAGAGGTCACGAGAGCGGGGTTGTCGCGGCGACCGCCCGCCGGAGGGTTGAGATGCTAGAATTCTGCCCTGTGATGATCGAAGACCTCCTGCGCGAAGTCGAGGATTACCGCATTCTCGGTGACTCCTCTCCTGACGTTTCCGCCCTCTCGTACAGAAGCAGCGACGTCGGTCCGGGGCACCTCTTCTTCTGCGTGCCCGGCTACGTGCGCGATGGGCATGATTTCGCTCCGGAGGCGGTCGAGCGGGGGGCTTCCTGTCTCTGTGTGGAGCGAGAACTCCCCCTTTCCGTGTCTCAGATACTGGTGCCCAGCGTGCGGCGTGCCATGGGCCCAGTGGCGGCTGCGTTCTTCGGCCATCCCAGCCGGCGCCTCCTCACCGCTGGCATCACGGGCACCAATGGCAAGACAACCTCGGCCTTTCTGGCTGCCTGGCTGATGGAAGCCGCGGGAGTGCAGGCCGGTTTTCTCGGTACGATCGAGCGGCGTATCGGGGGGTTCTCTGAACCAGCGGTGCGCACCACCCCGGAGGCTCCCGACACTCAGCGTGACCTTGCCCTCATGGTGGAGCGAGGAGATCAGGCGCTGGTGATGGAGGTCTCGTCCCACGCGCTGGATTTGGGTAGGGTACGGGGCATCGACTTCGATGTGGTTGCTTTTACGAATCTCACGCAAGACCACCTCGATTTCCACCACGATCTCGAGTCATACTTCAGGGCCAAGTCTCAGCTCTTCTTCGACCCTCACTTCGCCCATGCCTGTCCACCGGCCTTGCTCAACCTCGACGACGGTTGCGTGAGGCGTCTGAGTGAACGGCTGGGCCCGGAGCGTGTGATTGGTTTCACCCTCGAGGGGCCGGAGAGCCGGCCGTGTGACCTGTATGCACGTGACATCCGGCTCACATCGAGAGGTGCCACCTTCGTGATGGGGATTCGCGGTGGGCTCATGCGCAGGGTCGATGGATCACACAGGGTTCATGAAGTGGAGGTTGAAAGTCCGCTGCTCGGGCGGTTCAACGTGGCCAACACTCTCACGGCCGTGGGCATCGCCCTCCTTCTGGGTGTAGACCTTGAGGTGGCCAGAGCTGCCCTCTCGACCTTTCCCGGCGTCCCCGGCCGCATGCAGGAGGTGGACGTTGGGCAACCGTTCACCGTAGTGGTGGATTACGCCCACACACCCGATTCGGTGAGCGGGGCCCTGCAAACCTTACGCGAAGTGAGCCGGGGTGCCGTCATCGGTGTGTTGGGTTGCGGAGGGGACAGGGATAGAGGTAAACGGCCCAAGATGGGCGTGGCTCTCGAGCAGGGCGCGGACGTTGCCGTCCTCACCTCCGACAACCCGCGCAGCGAAAGCCCCGAGAGCATCATCGACGATATCTTGCGCGGCCTTGCGAGACCTGAGACCGTGGTGGTCGAGCCCGACCGGCGAACGGCCATCGGCAAGGCGTTGTCCCTGGCCAGAGCGGGAGACATCGTGGCGATACTGGGCAAGGGGCACGAGACGGGCCAGCAGTGTGCGGCCGGCACGGTACCCTTCGATGACAGGGTCGTAGCCGCTGAGGAGCTTCGGCGCTTGGCTGCGTCGGTATACCCGGCCGACGCCCGCCCGGAACGCCACCGGGGGGCGGGTTGATCACCTTGTCGGCGGAGGAGGCCGCGCGGGCCCTCGGAGTGGCTGCTTTCCCCACGCCCGTGCGCCGGGTCTCGCTCGACACCAGGTCGCTGGTGCCGGGCGATGTGTTTGTCGCCCTCAGAGGGGAGAGGACCGACGGGCATCAGTATGTTGAGGAGGCTTTCCGCCGTGGAGCGGCGACCGCCGTGGTGGAGCAAGATTGGCTTGAAAGCTCCCCGCCGCTTGCCGGCATCGTGAGAGTGGCCGATACGCGGAGGGCTCTGGGGGCCTTCGCCCGGGCGATGAGGGAGAAGTCGGGGTGCCGCGTCATCGCGGTGACGGGTAGTGTGGGCAAGACCGGCACGAAGGATCTCATCGCCGGCATGGCGTCTCGAGAGAAGCGGGTGGTGGCGACCAGGGCCAACGAAAACAACGAAGTGGGCGTGCCGCTCACGCTGCTGCGGCTTGAGAGCAACACCGAGTGTGCGGTACTGGAGATGGGTATGCGCGGCCTGGGGGAGATAGCCCGGCTGGCTGAGATCGCGCAGCCGGACGTAGGTGTAATCACTGCTGTTGCTCCGGTTCACCTTGAGCTTCTGGGTTCGCTTGAAAGTATAGCTCAAGCTAAGGCTGAGATAATCGAGGGACTGCCGGGGCACGGCGTGGGCGTGATACCGGCGGGCGTGCCCCTGCTGGAAGAGAGGCTGCGCGGGGCGGCGGGCCGCAGCGTGGTGCGATTCTGCCTGAATCGTTCCGGTGTGGCCCCAGGCACGGGTCAAGAGGCCCCAGGCAAGGGTGAAGCGGCTCATGCGGAGGCGCGTGGGCGCGCATCTGGGGGCAGCATTCCCGGAGAGGTCGAGGTGGTGGGCACACTCTCGGCGCCTGAAGGGAGCGGGCCAGTGTTCCACGTCTCCTGGCCTGGGGGAAGGGTGTCGATGCCGCCTCCCTTCAGGGCCTTGCACCGCTTGGAGAACGTGGTGTGTGCGGCGGCTGCCTGTTACGCCGCCGGATTGCCCTTGGAAACGTGCCTGATGGGGCTGGGGGAGATACCCTTGACCGGGGGGAGGGGCGAGGACCATCGTGTTGCCGGCGTGGTGGTGATTGATGACAGCTACAACGCCAACCCGGTGGCGGTGGTGGGAGCACTCGGTGATCTGGTGGCTGGCTGTCGTGCGGAGGGAGGCCGTTCTGTGGCCGTTCTCGGTGACATGCTCGAGCTTGGTGGTCAAGCGGCCGCGTACCATTATCGTGTGGGCGCATTCGCCGCCCGGCTGGGCGTCGAATGCCTCTGTGGCGTGGGGAGTCTCTCCGCCCATACCGTCGCGGGGTACTCAGATCAGAGAGAAGGACGGGCAGGGGCGGGGACGAGCTTGGACGGGGCTGATATGGAGGACGTCGTGGGCAGGGCCATGAGAAGTGCTTTGGCCCGGGTGGCTGACGGGGGAGAGCCGGTGCGGGGCCGAGCGGCGTTGTGTGCCACTGCGGAGGAAGGCCTTGATGACATCATGCAGCTGGTACAGGAAGGCGACCACGTGCTGGTGAAAGGTTCGAGGGGCATGCAGCTTGAAGTGATCGTGAAAAGCCTTCTCGCCCGACTGAGCTCTGCAGGGAGTGACATGCGGACATGACCGGTGCCATTGCGAGAATACTTGCCGCCGGCATGGTGGCCATGGTACTTGCGGTCGTCGCCGGCCCCCGCTTCATCGGCTGGCTGAGGAAGCGGGGCATAGGCCAGCACATCCGGGAAGAAGGTCCGGAGAGGCACTCCGCAAAACAGGGCACTCCCACCATGGGGGGGCTTCTCATCGTGGTTGCGGCTGTGATCCCCTACCTTGTCATAGGGCAGAAGACTGTTCCCGGGCTGGTGGTACTCACCCTCATGCTGGGATCGGCGGTCATCGGTCTCCTCGATGATCTGCGCAAGGTGCGCAAGAAGCGTTCCTTGGGCCTTAGCGGCAAGACGAAGATGATGCTGCAACTCATCCTCATCCTGCTTGTGGGCTGGTTCGCCATTCGCTTCGCCGGGGTGAACAGCGACGTGGACATCCCGCTCTTCGACGCCAAGATAGCCTTCGGAGGACTCTACTTCCTCGTGGTATATCTGGTGATCGCCTTCACCTCGAACAGCGTGAATCTCACTGATGGTCTCGACGGATTGGCGGCCGGGGCGGTGGCCATCTCCCTCATCGCCTATACGGGTATCTGTATCCTGCGGCGCGAGCCCGATCTGGCCATTCTGTCGGCCAGTCTCTTGGGCGCCTGCACCGGATTCCTCTGGTACAACTCGTTTCCGGCACAGGTCTTCATGGGCGATGTGGGGTCGCTGGCCTTGGGTGCGGCGCTTGCC
The DNA here is from genome assembly GCA_964423425.1 of uncultured Gaiellales bacterium. Lineage (GTDB taxonomy): Bacteria > Actinomycetota > Thermoleophilia > RBG-16-64-13 > RBG-16-64-13 > CAYRES01. The sequence continues at coordinate 117,618 of CAYRES010000001.1, forward strand.
GGCCTGGCCGTGGTCACCGGCACAGAAGTGCTGCTTCTGGTCATCGGCGGCCTTTTTGTCATCGAGGGCCTCAGCGTGATCATTCAGGTCATCAGCTTCCGCGTGTTCAAACGGCGCGTTTTCCTCATGACTCCCATCCATCATCACTTCGAGCTCAAGAATTGGTCCGAGACGAAGATCATCGTGCGGTTCTGGATCATCGCTGGGGTCTTCGCCATGTTGGGCTTCGGCATCTACTACATCGACAGCATCTGAGTGTGAATCCGTTGGCGGCCTCTCAGCGCCATCCCGTCACTCTGCCAGAGGCGTGAGGCTATGAAGCACCACCCGACACGTGGTCCAGAGGGCGGTCTCTTGGACCCTCAGGTTCTCGATCCGCGCATTCGCAGCGTTCTTGTCTTGGGCGGGAGCCGCTCGGGCATGGGTGCAGCGCGGGTGTTGGCCGCCCTCGGGCGGCAGGTCGTGCTCTCCGATACCGCCCCTGTTCTTCTCCCGGATGATTTTCCGTCGGAACTCAGGCCGAGGGTGAGGGTGAGCGCTGTAACTCAAGATGAGTCTTTGCTTGAGGGTGCTGACCTTGTGGTGAAGAGCCCGGGGGTGCCGGCCGAAGCCGTGCCGGTGCTCGCGGCCCGGCGGCGCGGTGTGCCGGTGTGGGGGGAGGTGGAGCTCGCCTCCAGACTCCTGCCCAATCCTGTGACGGCCGTCACGGGCACCAACGGCAAGACCACGACGACGGCACTCATCGGGCACATCATGGAAGAGGCCGGCCGGGAGGTGCGGGTGGTCGGCAACATTGGCACGGCGCTCACCTCGGTGGTCCCGGGTTTGACGGGTAACGAGGAACTCGTGGTCGAGATGTCGAGCTTCCAACTTGAGGACACGGTGAGCTTCCGTCCGCGAGTGGGTGTGTTCCTTAACCTGACCCCGGACCACCTCGATCGCCACGGCGACATGGATTGCTATCTGCGCTGCAAGACCATGATGTTCGCCAACCAGGGCCCTTCAGATACGGCCGTTCTCAACGCGGCGGACCCGGCGGTCAGAGTGGTCGGTGATTCTCTCTCCGCCCGCACCGACGGCCCTGCGGTGGCGTTCTTCTCCGCTGAGGGAGGCCCGGCGGAAGAAACCTCGCGGACGCTCCACTCCTGGTTCAGTGAGGGCTGGCTCTACCTTGCAGGCGCGCGCACGCTGGCGGGGGCCGAGCTCCCGCTGCGCGGACGGCACAACCTGGAGAATTGCCTGGCAGCTGCGGTCGCCACCCTTGTGAGGGGAGTGGATCCGGCCGCAGTGGCGGCCGGTCTGCGTACCTTCCCAGGGGTGCCTCATCGCCTGGAGAAGGCAGGAATCGTGGCCGGGGTGGAGTATGTGAACGACAGCAAAGCCACCAATGTGGATGCCGCGCTCAAGGCGCTCAACGCCTATCCGAAAGGTGTGCACCTCATCGCGGGAGGAAGAGACAAAGGTTCCGACTACGCCCCCCTCGTCCGTGCATGTGCGGGCTCGTGTGTGGCCGTGTACCTGATCGGGGAGGCGGCTACCCTCATCGCTGCTGCTTTTGCACGGTTCTCCGCCGAATGGCCGCAAATCGAGCTCCCCACGGTGAGACATGAAGGCGACATGGAGAGGGCAATTGTCGCAGCGGCTCAGTCGGCCGTGGCAGGTGAGACCGTGCTTCTGGCGCCCGCCTGTGCCAGCTTCGACCAGTACGAGAACTTTGAAGAGCGGGGCCGGCATTTCGTGAACCTCGTGGGCATGCTGCGGGAGAGGAGCGGCGTCTCCCCGTGAGAAGCCGAGAACACATCATCAGCGACCGAGATCGGAGCTTCGCTCCGAATCATGCCCGGGCGGGCCGCAGGCAGAGGGCCCGCAGCCGGATGGGCGGCGGGCAGGCGGGCCGGGACAAGCTTCGGCCGGATGGCGATATGGCCGGTGATCCTGAGATCCGCCGTGGAGGGCTTCCCCCCGCATCGTTCCGCTTCGGAGGGGGCGAAGGGTCGTCGCAATCGTTTCCCGCGGAGAGGCTCTCGGCGGAGTTGTCCACTCCCCGCGTAGATCGTCCTTTCTCCTTCCACCTGGTGTGGATCGTGAGTGTCATACTGCTCGCCTTCGGTTTGGCCATGTTGTACTCGGTCTCTTCCGTGAGCGGTTTCTTCGAAGGTGATTCCGACGGCCTGGAGTTGGTGAGGCAGCAGGGGCTCGTTGCACTTGCCGGACTGTTCTTGCTGGTGGTCGTTTCCCGCATCGACTACAGGCACACCCGTTGGGCTGCGTTCGCCGTGGTGTTCCTGTCGCTGGGGCTGCTCGTGGCTGTCCTTGTTCCCGGTGTGGGCCGGGGGACGAACGGCGCCGTGCGCTGGATGTCGGTCGGCGGGATCAATCTCCAGCCTTCGGAGGTGGCGAAGCTGGCCCTCGTGCTGATGGGCGCCCACCTGCTCTCCACGAGGAGGGCGCTGTCGGGCAGCTTCTCCGCTCTCATGTGGCCCCTGGGCGGCGTCGCCGGGATACTCGGCGCACTCATCCTGGCCCAGCCTGACTTGGGTACCACCATCATGCTGGCCGTCATCGTCGTGGGGCTACTCTTCGCGGCGGGTATGCGCCTTCGCCAATGGCTCGGCTTGGTGCTGGGGTCGGCGGCGGGCATCGTCGTCCTCATCCTCTCCTCTGACTATCGGCGGGAGCGTTTCCTCGGCTTTCTTGACCCCTTCGCCGACCCCTTGGACAGCGGTTTCCAGGTGGTGCAGTCGTACCTTGCCATGTCGAGCGGAGGCTGGTTCGGCGTAGGGCCGGGGCGGAGCATCCAGAAGTTCAACTACCTGCCCGAGGCTCACACCGATATGATCGTGGGCATCATCGGGGAGGAGCTCGGCTTTGTGGGAGTGGCGGCAGTTCTGCTACTCTTCTTCCTGCTGGCGGCAGCGGCCTTGCGCTTGGCCGCATGCTGCTCGGACCCGCTCGGTCGCTATCTGATAACGGGTGCGGCGCTCCTGATCGCCGGACAAGCGGTCATCAACGCCGGAGGCGTCACCGGTCTTCTGCCTCTCACCGGTATTCCGCTTCCATTCATAAGCTTCGGCCGCACCAACCTGATGGTCGTCCTGGTTGCGGTCGGTATTGTATTGTCGGTCGCGCGCTACAGTCCCTCGGTGCCGGCGAAAGAGAGATCACCGGCGGACCGGCGCAGCCGGGACGCTGGTGAGGAGTCTTCCAATGTCACGTATCTTGATCGCCGGAGGAGGCACGGCCGGCCACGTAGTGCCGGCCTTGGCCATAGCTGACGTTCTCACCGAACGAGGCTACGAAGTCCACTTCTGTGGCGCAGGCCAGGGCATGGAGGGTACGCTCGTACCCCGCGCCGGGTATCCCTTCACGCGGGTACGCATAAGGGGTTTCGAGCGGCGGCTGGGTCTCACCACGCTGCGCACTCTCGCCTCACTGCCGGTGGCGGCGGCCGATGCCTTCCGTCTGCTGCGGCGCCTACGGCCGTCCTGCGTATGCGGGGTGGGGGCGTATGCCTCCGGCCCGGTGGTCGCCGAGGCTGCGGTGTGGGGAATCCCCAGCATCGCTGTCGAAATGGATGCACACCTCGGTTGGACCAATCGCACCCTCTCCTTGTTGGTGAAGCGGGTATGCCTCTCGTTTCCGGTCGAGGGGAAGGAAGGGGGCCGCTTCCTGCACACGGGGAGGCCCATTCGCCCCGAGCTTCTGACCGCTACCCGGCAAGAGGGCCTGAGCCGTTTCGCGCTCGACCCAACTCTGCCCGTGGTGCTCGTCTTCGGGGGAAGCCTTGGCTCCCGCCGGCTCAACGACGCCACGCTCGAAGCATTCTCCTCGCAGGAGACGCCCTTCTCGCTCATCCATGTCACCGGAGAGCGGGATTTCCCACGGGTCAGCGCGGCGCTTGGTGGTGGAGATGGGCTCTCGGCAGCCGCATCACCCGGCGGGGTGCGACCGGAGTCCTCGGAGCTTCCGGACGGTGCGGTGGTGGGGGCCGAGAACCCCCGCTACCAGGCACATGCCTATCTCCACGATTTCCCGCGTGCGCTCGCCGCCGCCACCATCGCCGTGGCCAGGGCAGGGGGTTCGGTGGCGGAACTGCTTGCCCGGGGGGTGCCGGCCCTGTTGGTGCCCTATCCTCTCGCCACGGCCGACCACCAGACCAAGAACGCACGAGCCCTGCAGGCGGCGGGGGTTGCGGTCATGGTGCCTGACGCCGAACTCGACGGCCCGCTTCTCAAAGCCAAGGTGCATGAGCTTCTCGAACCGGAGACTCGGCGCACGATGAGTGAGGCGGCTCTCAGTCTTTCGCGAGCCGATGCCGCCGACCGCATCGCCGACGAGATAGTACACTTGGCAGGATCTCCTGAGGGAACATAGCCAATGACACACACAGTCGATTTCGACGAGCCCCACTTCTCCGCACTCTCCCGCTTCCACTTCGTGGGCATCGGCGGTGCGGGCATGAGTGGTATCGCTCTCGTGCTACACAGGCGTGGGTATGCGGTGGCGGGCTCGGATCTGAAGGCCTCGCGCTACGTTACTCTGCTCGAGCAGGAGGGCGTTCCCGTCCATCTGCGGCATTCCGCCAAGAACCTGGGCGATCCCGACGTCGTGGTCATCTCAAGTGCCATCCCACCTCACAATCCGGAAGTCGTGGAAGCCCGCCGCCGCGGCATCCCCGTGGTGAAGAGAGCGCAGGCTCTCGCTTGGTTGATGGAGGGCTACCGAGGCATAGCCGTATGCGGGACGCACGGCAAGACCACGACCACCTCCATGATGAGCCAGGTGCTCCTCGACGCCGGCCTCGACCCCTCCTTCCTCATCGGGGGCGAATTGAACGACCTGGGATCGAATGCGCGCCACGGGGAAGGCCGGTACCTGGTGTGCGAAGCCGACGAATCGGATGGCTCCCTGCTCTATTTGGCCCCGGAGGTCGCGGCGATCACGAATCTGGAGCTCGATCATCACAGCCACTACCAGCACGTGGACGAAGTGGCCGATGTCTTCACTCGATTCGTGGACAAACTCCCCCCGAGCGGCCGCTTGGTGTACTGCAGAGACGACCGCAGGCTCGCCCACATGGCCCGTGGCGTCACACACGTTCCCACCACGGGCTACGGCTTGGCGGAAGGGGAGTACCAGGCTCGGGAGCTCACCCTCTACCACCAGGGCAGCCGCTTCGAAGTGTGGCGCCGCGAGCATCGCATCTGCGACGTGGAGCTCGCCGTACCGGGCCTTCACAATATCCTGAACGCGCTGGGCTGCTGCGCCGTGCTGTCGGAGTTGGGGGTCTCACCCGGCGTCATCTCCTCCTCACTCAAGAGCTTCTCGGGCGCCGCCCGGCGCTTCCAGTGGAAAGGGGAGCGGCAGGGCGTGAGCGTGGTCGACGATTACGCTCACCACCCCACCGAGGTGAAGGCGACTCTGCGCGCCGCACGCACCGGAGAGTGGAAGCGCATCATTGCCGTCTTCCAGCCCCACCTATACTCGCGAACCCTGTATCTGCAGAATGAGCTGGCCGAGGCACTTGCGGAGGCCGACATCGCCGTGGTCACTGACATCTTCGGAGCTCGTGAAGACCCTCAACCCGGGGTCACGGGCAAACTGGTGGTGAACGGCATGCTGAGGCACCGGCATCGTTCACCCGTGGTGTACCTTCCCCGCTTGGGCAACGTGGTCGACTATCTGAAATCCGCCACTCGACCGGGCGACCTCGTACTCACCCTCGGCGCGGGCGATGTGCACCGGGTGGGCGAGCGCTTCCTGGAGGACGGATAGAGGTGCAGAACGAGGCCTCGGTGACGGAATCGGCCGGTGACGTAGCGACCCTCATACGCAGAGTGCCGGGTGTGCGTGTGTGGAGGCATGCTCCCCTCGCGCCTTTCACCACCATTGGCTGTGGAGGCAAGGCTGGGGTGCTCGTCACCTGCGATGAGCCGCGCGCGGTGTGCAGAGTCTTGGAACTGGTGCGCCTGTCGGGTGGTGCGTTCGAATTCCTGGGGTCCGGATCGAACCTTCTGGTGGCCGATCAAGGTTATGCGGGTGTGGTCATCAAGTTGGCGGACTCTTTCCAATACGTCTCCCACCCGGAAGGCGAGACCTTCTCAGACGCCTGCAAGGATCCCGGGGGCGCGGAGATCTCCCCAACCGGCGACGGTATGTCTGTGGTGCTCGAAGCCGGTGGCGCCCTCAGTCTGCCCAGGCTGGCCGTCTACGCGGCCGAGAACGGGCTCTCCGGTCTGGAGTTCGCCTGTGGGATCCCGGGTTCAGTGGGTGGAGCCACCCTCATGAACGCTGGAGCCCACGGAGGTCAGCTGTCGGATCTGCTCCTCTCGGTGCAGGTGGCATCTGCGGACGGCCTGGAGTGGGTGTCGGCGGGACGGATATGCTTCGGCTACCGCTGCTCGGGGCTGCCTGCGGGCGCGTGTGTGACAGCCGTAAGGCTGGTTCTGACTGCGTCCGATACGCAGGAAGTGTTGGCGGCGCATCGTGCCAACCTGAAGAAGCGCCGGCTGTCCCAACCTCGAGGAGCCCGGACTTTCGGCAGTGCTTTCAAGAACCCCTCCGGTGACGCGGCCGGCCGTCTGTTGGATCAGGCCGGCGTGAAAGGCATGAGCCGAGGGGGTGCGTGCGTCTCATCGGTGCATGCCAACTTCGTGGTGAACACCGGCGATGCCACCACAGCCGACGTGCTCCACCTCATGACCATGATGCGCGAGACGGTGCAACGCGTTCACGGTGTCGTGCTCGAGCCGGAAGTGAAAGTCTGGGGCACCGACTTCCCCTGGAGGCAGGAGTCTGGGCATGAGGGGTAGAAACATCTCAGTGTGGATCGGAGAATACGAGAGCGACGCCGCGAGATCGCGCGCGGGCGCGGCCGTCACCGGCTGACGCTCGCCATTCTCGCCGTTCTGCTCCTCGCCTGTGTGGGCGGTTTTCTCTGGCTTCGCTCCTCAGACGCCCTTTCTGTGACCCGGATCATCGGACCCTCTTCTGATCTTGTCGGGACTGAAGAGGTCTCGGACGTCCTGGGAGACGTGCTTGGACAGAATCTTCTCCAAGTACAGGGCGGGGAACTCGAGGAGACGCTCTGTACGCTGCCCTACGTGCGAGAGGCCCGGGTGGTCAAGCGCTTCCCCCACACCCTCGAGGTGCGACTGGTGGAGTATGTACCAGCGGTGCGTCTGAAGGACGTGGCAGGCACGGTCTGGCTGGTTTCAGAAGACGGCCGCGTGCTGGAGATGGAGGTCCCCGGGGATGGATCGGCCGTGGAGGCGCAGGCGGTGGACGTGGAGCAGGCGGACCCGTCGCTGCTGCCCTTGGTGATCGCAGGCGAGGAAGCCGTCGCGGGTCCGGGTGCCTGGGTGTCGAGGGGCGTCGGCGATGCAGTCGGGCTTGCTCTGGTTACGATGAATCCCTCCCTCTGGCCCGACACGCTTCCCCTCGAGGCGGTGCACGTGGATGGGACCGGGAGCGTGACCATGGCGCTGGAGGGAGGTACGAGGGTCAAGGTCGGCACCTGTGAGAAGCTAGAGGAGAAGTTGATGGTAGCCACACAGGTAATAGACCAATACTTGAGGGATGGTAAGCTTGCCGAGTACGTGGATGTGAGAGTACCGGACCGCGTTGTGGCTAAGAAACGCGATTCGTGATATGTGTTAGCATGTAATGCTGCTTCCCTGAAGGGAACCCGAGAAAACTGCAGCTCTGTGCTAGGTTCTGCATGGAAAGTATGGAGTCTACATTGAGGTTGCGGGAAATGAGAGAGCAGGCGGCGGGGGAGTCGGTCTCGGCCACAGAGGTGTGCGGGCGCGCCATAGCCGGTACATCGAGCGGCGCAAGGAGCTGCGTGGCGAGTGAGGGCACTCCCGATGTGGGTGCAACGGAGGTCGCGTAGACATGATCGACACCGGTTCGAGCTACATCGCGGTGATCAAGGTGGTCGGAGTCGGAGGCGGAGGGACCAACGCGGTCAACCGCATGGTCGACGCCGGGCTGAAGGGCGTGGAGTTCATAGCCGTCAATACCGACGCACAGGCTCTGCTCATGTGCGATGCGGACGTGAAGATCCACATCGGGGGCAAGGTCACCCGGGGCCTGGGTGCCGGCGCCAACCCGGAGGTGGGCCGCCAGGCGGCTGAGGAGAGTCGGGACGAGTTGCGGGAAGCTCTGAAGGGCGCCGACATGGTCTTCGTCACCGCCGGGAAGGGCGGGGGTACGGGCACGGGGGCCGCGCCGGTCATCGCCGAGTTGGCCCGGGAGTTGGGTGCGCTCACCGTGGGGGTGGTCACCCGCCCCTTCACCTTCGAGGGCCGCAAGCGGGCCACGCAGGCGGAGACGGGCATCGAGGCCCTGTCGAAGAAGGTCGACACCCTGATCATCATCCCGAACGACAGGCTGCTTCAGGTGGTCGAGCGGCGCACGTCGATCATAGAGGCTTTCAAGGTGGCCGACGACGTGCTTCGGCAGGGCGTGCAGGGCATCACCGATCTCATCACGGTACCCGGCCTCATCAACCTCGACTTCGCCGACGTGCGCACTATCATCCGCAATGCGGGCTCGGCCCTCATGGGCATCGGCATCTCGTCGGGGGAGCACAGAGGGGTTGAGGCCGCAAGGGCGGCCATCTCGTCCCCGCTCCTCGAGTCCTCCATCGAGGGGGCGACCGGTATTCTCCTCAATATCACAGGTGGTCCGGACTTGGGCCTGTTCGAGGTCAATGAGGCGGCGGAGGTCATCTCTGGTGCGGCCGACCCCGACGCCAACATCATCTTCGGCGCCGTGATCGATGACGGTATGGGTGATCAGGTGAGGGTGACCGTCATCGCCACCGGCTTCGACGTGAACATCCACCGCAAGGAGTTGGGCTTCGCCCTCGAAGACAGGTTCGATGACAAGAGGGGCCGTGAAGAAGAGGTTCCCTCGCCCCTGCAGGCTCCTGAGCCCCTCGAGGTCGAGGAGAAGGCCGCCGGGGAGCCGGAGACCTTCGAGGTGGACAAGGACATACTCGAGATCCCACCTTTCCTGAGGGATCGGAACTGACCCCTGCGCTTTGAGGGAGGGCCCTGCCTGTATGCATCGGCAGGGCCGGAAGCGACGTGATCACTCCGGCCGACATCCGCTTCGAAGCCACATGTGCGGCAGGTGTGCCCGTCATCCGCGCACGTCAGGCGGCCGGGCGCTCAGCGCGGGCTGAGGTCGTGTTCACCACGCGGAAGGGCGGGGTGAGCGTGGGCCCCTACGCGTCGCTCAATGTGAGCCCGCACGTGGGGGACGATCGCGAAGCCGTGGTGGAGAACCGCCGCCGGGCGGCCCGCGCGGTGGGGGCCGGGCGGGAACGGCTGGTGTCCCTCCTTCAGGTGCACGGTAACCGGGTGGTCGAGTTCCCGGAAGCCGCCGCAGGTCGTGGGTCCACCGAGGCCGACGGTGTCATCTTGCGTTCGCCGCGGGACGCGGGTGCCGCCGCCGCGCTGCTCTCTGCCGATTGTGTGCCGGTGGTGCTCGTGGGGCAGGAGGTTTTCGCCATCCTTCACGGGGGGTGGCGGGGGTTGCTGGCGGGAGTACTGCAGGAGGGCGTGCGGGCGCTCGGGGCGCAGGTGCAGGAAGCCTTCGTGGGCCCCAGCATCGGTCCCTGCTGCTACGAGGTGGGGCCGGAGCTTGTGCAGGCGTTCGCGGGGCGCTTCGGCCCAGAGGTGGTGAGGACCGATTCGCGGGTCGACCTGTGGGAGGCGGCGGCTCTTGCCCTGGCGGAGGCCGGTGTCGATCGCGCCCGCGTGGCCAACGGCCGGCTGTGCACGAAGTGCTCAGCCGACGTGTTCTACTCACACAGGCGGGAAGGACCCCACACAGGACGCCAGGGGGCGCTCGTCTGTGTGCACCAGGAAGCGGGCGGGGCAGTTGATTGAGGAAAGAACGTGTGGCTCACGCGTATTAGAGGATACATGGACATAGGCAGCGAACAAATTCGGAACAACCTGCTTCGTGTGGAGCAGCGGGTGAGGGAGGCGGAGCGAAGGAGCGGCCGCGAGGGAGAGGTCCGGATCGTGGCGGCCACGAAGTACGTGAGTGTGGAGGACATGCGGTTGGTGCAGGAGGCGGGCATAAGGCTCGTGGGAGAGAACCGCGCCCACGAGTTGCTTGAGAAGGCAGCGTTGTATTCCGGTGATATGGAGTTCCATTTCATCGGCCACCTGCAGCATCGTAAAGTGAAGGACGTGGTTCCTCATGTGTCGATGATCCATTCGGTCGATTCGCTGCGTCTGGTGAAGGCGCTCGATGAGCGGTCAAGGCGCAGCATTGAGGTGCTCCTACAGGTGAACGTGAGTGGAGAGGAAAGCAAGTATGGTATTCTGCCTTCCGAAGCGGAAGCGTTCCTTGAGCAGTGCGTTTCCTACAGGAACGTGTGTTTCGCGGGGCTCATGACAATGGCTCCCTTGGTGGTGGATGCCGAGGAGGTCCGGCCGGTGTTCCGAGGTCTGCGCGAGCTTCGTGACCGGCTGGCCGGGGTATTCGAGTCCCGGTACGAACTCCGGCATCTGTCCATGGGGATGACAAACGATTTCGACGTAGCCGTGGAGGAAGGCGCTACCCTCGTGAGGGTCGGGAGCGTCCTCTTCTCCGCACCCTAAGGAGGAAGAGGGATGGGCCTGGGAGACATGTGGCACAAGACCCTGGTGTACTTCGGCATTGCCGATGAGGATGAGGAGTACTACGAGGAGGAGACCCTCGCTCCCCATGAGGAACTGGAACAGTCGTATCAGGAGCGTCCCAACGTGAAGAAGGTGGAACGAAGGTCCAGGGCGGCCTCCGGCCGGCGCGTGCAAGAGGATGAGTTCGACGACATATTCTCCGACCAGCAGACCTATCGTCGCGACCAGAGAGCCGGGGCGCCTGGCGGAGGCGCGGGGGGTGGAGTGATCCGTCCGCTGCCGACTCCTTCGGAGAGAGGACCGGTCAAGGTTCATCTTGTGGTGCCCAAGAACTTCAACGACGCTCAATTGGTCGCTGACAAGTTCAAGGGCGACATACCGGTCATCCTCAATCTGCAGGGGTGCGACGCGGAGCTGTCCAAGCGGCTCATCGACTTCTCCAGCGGCCTGACGTACGCTCTCGACGGCGGCATCGAACGCATAGCCGACAAGGTGTTCCTCGTCACGCCGCGCAACGTCGAGGTGTCGGCGGAGGAGAGGCAGCGTCTCATTGAGAAGGGCTTCTTCAATCAGTTCTGAGACCGGAGCCGACGGCGGTGAGACCTCGTCCGAGGGCATGAGTGCGGCGGGAGCAGAGGCGGCTGCGCTGGAGGTGTTGGGCTGCCGTTGAGTCGCCGTACATGTCCTTCAAGTCCAGGAGCGACTGTGTCTAGCGAGAGCGTGTCGTATCGCACGATTGGAATCATCGGGTTGGGCAATGTGGGTATGGCCATGGCTCGGGGTTGGTTGGGAGCCCCCTACCTGGAGTTGGAGCTGACGGTCTGTGACGTCGACGTCGCTCGCGTGGCCGCTGCTGTGGAGGCGGGCGGCAGCCGAGTCAAAGTGGCGGCGTCACCGTCCGAGGCCGCCCAGTTGTCCGACGCCGTGATCGTCGCCGTGAAACCGAAGGACTTGGAGGGAGTGCTCGGGGGGCTGGCCGGAGTGGTCGGCTCCGGCGACATCGTCATCTCGACTGCGGCCGGAGTCGAACTCGAGGAGTTGCGCAGCGTGCTCGGGCCTTCCCCCAGCCTCTACCGCATCATGCCGAATTTGGCCGTAGCCGTCGGCCAAGGGGCGATTGCCCTCGCTCCCGCTGCGGGCTCGCGGCCGGAGGAAGCTCAAGGTGTGGTGCAACTCCTCGGCCTGCTCGGGCTGGTGGAGACCCTGCCGGAGGCTCAGTTCAACACGGCGACCGCTCTTGGAGGAAGCGGCCCGGGATTCTTGGCACTGATTCTCGAGGCCCTCGAAGATGGAGCGGTGCGCATGGGCATGGACAGGGCCATCGCTCGTCGCATTGCCAGGCAGATGGCGTTGGGCACCGCCCATATCCTCCTTCCGGAACGGGGTTCTTCGGCCGAACTGAAGGACCGGGTGGCGACACCCGGCGGTACCACCATCGCGGGACTGGCCGTGCTCGAAGACAGGGCTGTGCGCGGGGCGGTGCTCCGGGCGGTGGAGGCGGCGGCGGAACGTGGGAAGCGTCTCTAGGCGGCGCACGAGGCTTTCCTGGGCGGCGCATCACTCTCCATCACCACCACTTGTGGCCTCGGCTTGGCATGCCCCGTCGGGGCTGCGGTATGATGAGGCGGAAGCGATGAGTCCGTCCGGGCCTGCCGCAGACAACATGAATGGAGCGATCGGTCGAGGAGGGGGAATGAAGCTCACGCCTATTGATATCCGCCACAAGGAATTCCGCCGGGCGATGCGGGGCTACTCCGAAGAGGAGGTCGATATCTTCCTCGACGAGGTGGCCGACGAGTTCGAGCGGCTCTTCCAAGCCAATATCGAGCTGCAGGATCACGTCACCCGCTTGGATGACCAGGTTGCCCAGTTCGACAACCTCAAAGAGACCCTGCAGAAGACATTGGTCTCTGCTCAGCAGCAAGCCGACGAGATGCGCGCCAACGCACGCAAGGAGGCGGAACTCACCCTGCGCGATTCCGAACTCAAGGCGCGCGACATCATCGCCGACTCGTATGCTGAGAAGCAGCGGGTGCAGCAGTCGCTGTTGCAGCTGCGGCAGGTCGAGGAAGACTTCCGCTTCAAGTTCCGCTCCTTGTTGCAGGCCCACCTCAATCTGTTGAAGGAAGATGAGGAGAGCGAGGACCGCGCTGCATTCGGCCACGTGGTGAGCGGTGTGGAGCGAGAGCTCGTCGATGATACGGCGCAGGCAGTAGAGGTGGATCGACCAGCGACAGGGCGGCAGGCGGAGCAGGGGAGTGACACACAAAGGCTCGATCACGAAGCGGGAGACTCGGCAGCGGAGGGGAGATGGCGTGCGGACGGGGAGAGCGGCGCGCCTGTTTCCACGCCGGCGGGGCAGGCGCCAAGCGACCCGGCCGTGGTGGAAGCCCGGAGCGGCATTCCGCCCCAGGCACCGGTGTTCCCGCGTGCCGATGCGGCCGACGAGCCCGTTGAAGAGGTAACGGCCGAGACCCCGGGGCTCGATGATGAGGCTTTGGAGAATGAGTTTCTGGGGTTCAGGCCGGAGGCTCCCCCGGCCGACGGATCGGCGCGTTTCGCCGGAGGGCGCGGCGCCGAGATTCCTCCCTCCGAAGACGACTTCCTTGCCAAGTGGAGTGAGAGGGTCGGCGACATGGACCGCCGCGACCTCGACCGGCACGACGCCGGCGCGCTCACGGAGCTCGATGAGCCACGTGAGCCGGGAAGTGGAGGCATCCGTCCGCTCGCTCCTGATTACGAGCCGAAGAAGAGGGAATCGTCGGTGCGGCGCTTCCTCTTCGGGGGAAAGGGCGACGAGGAGGAAGAGCGCTCCGAGGAAGAGAATGACCGGGACTTCAAGTGGTGACGGTCCGGCGGTGACGATTCGGCCTTGTTCGGACGGGTTTCTGGTGGGCGTCAGGGTGAGCCCGGGCGCGAAGACGACGCGCTGCGTGGGACACTATGGCGACCGCCTCAAGGTGCGTGTGGCCGCTCCTCCTGAGAGCGGCAGGGCCAACTCCGCTCTCCTCACCGCGGTGGCCCGCTGGTTGGACAGGCCGAAGGACACGGTGGCCATCCACTCGGGGCGCAGCGGAAGAGACAAGGTGCTGTGTTTCAAAGGTGTGAGCCGGGAGGAACTGCGCAGGGCTCTTGCACAGCTTATTGTGGCGGCGGAGGATGGCGGCGGCAGTTGAGTGCTGCGTTCAAAGCCCAGGCAGGAGAGTTGGGGCGATTATGGACACAGACAAGATAAAGGCGCAACTCCTCGAGGAGCGAGACCGCTTGGAACGTGAACTCGAGATGTCTGAGGCGGAGCTGTCCGAGCCCTTGGAGGAGATGTCCGGCGAAAGCCCCTATGGGCAGCACCTCGCGGAGAACGCGAGTGGGTCCATCGACAGGGAGCTCGATCTCATGCGGGAGCCTGCCCTCCGCGCGGCCCTGGAGCGCATCGATCGGGCTCTCGAGAAGATCGCAGCCGGCGACTACGGTCGTTGCGATCGATGTGGCCGAGACATCGGCGATGAGCGGCTGGAGGTCGCTCCCTATGCAAATCTCTGTATGGACTGCAAGCGGCGAGAGGAGAGGGGCAGTTAGGCGAAGGTGCTTGGATCCTCTTGAGCCCGCCTCCGAACCGGAACTCCGTGTCGTGACGAGCCGTTTTGCATCAGTCAGCCAGAGTCCCAAGAAGTGGATCGCCTTCGGTGTGGCGGTGGCCGTGGTGCTCGCCTTGGACATCTTGTCGAAGTCCCTTGCCGAAGCGCATCTTCCTCTGGGTGAGTATCGTGAGGTTCTCCCCTTCCTGGGTCTCGAGCGCACTATGAACACGGGCGTCGCCTTCGGTCTCTTAGCGGGCAGGCCTGTGCTCATACTTGTGGCCAGAGGGCTGGCTCTCACGGTGGTGCTTGCGTATCTCTTCATCGAGACCCGGCCACTCCTGTCCGGTATCGCCGCCGGACTGTTGGTGGGGGGGAGCGTCGGCAACATCGTCGATCAGATAGGAAGGGGCTACGTGACCGACTTCCTGAAGCTCCCTTGGTGGCCCAACTTCAATGTTGCCGACGTGTTCATCGTGGCCGGGGTCGGTCTGTTGCTGGTGAGTCTCGTGCTCACCTGGAGAAAGGCCGAAGAGAGCGCTCGTACGGAGTCCTCGAGTGACCCCCCATCAGAAGACACCACCGCCTGACGGCGGGAGGTACGGCATGGCTCAGGGCGTCAGTATCGCTCTGAGGGCATCTCCGGAGGACGAAGGTATCCGCTTGGATTCTTTTCTCGCACGCCACCCGGAGGTGGGCAGCCGCACGAGAGCGAACAAGCTCATTGAAGAGGGTGCGGTGGCGGTGAACGGCCGCCGGCGGCCCAAGAGCTACCGGATGCAGGCCGGTGATGCAGTCGAGGGCCGCGTGCCGCGGGAGGCGCCACCCAAGCTTCTCGCCGAGGACATTCTCCTACCCGTCGTGTTCGAGGACGAGTATCTGCTCGTGGTGGACAAACCGGCGGGGATGGTGACTCACCCTTCCAAGGGGCACTCCACGGGGACATTGGTGCACGCACTTCTCGCTCGCGGGCTCGAGGGCGGCGAGCCCTTTCGTCCCGGGGTTGTCCATCGGCTCGATCGTGATACCAGCGGTCTCCTCATCGCGGCCAAGAGCGAGAAGGCTCACCGCCTCCTCAGCGAACTCATTCGTCGCCGTGAACTCACGCGCGTCTACCTGGTCCTCGTACACGGGAATCTCGCGGCGGAGGAGGGCAGCATAGAGGCTCCCATCGGACGCGATCCTGTTCGCCGCAAGACGATGACGGTCGGGGGTGCCGCTGCCCGCCCGGCGGTCACTCACTTCTGGGTGCGCGAGCGCTTGGGAGACTTCACACTGCTGGAAGCCCAACTTGAGACCGGTCGCACCCACCAGATACGGGTGCATTTTCTGGCCATAGGCCATCCGGTGGCGGGAGATCCGGTGTATGCACGGAGGGATACGCTGGCTCTGGGCCGCCAATTCCTCCACAGCCACCGCATGGAATTTGTGCATCCCTTCACCGGGAAGACCGTGCGCGCGGTGTCCCCGCTCCCCTGCGACCTCGAAGAGATCCTTACCGGTCTGCGCTCCTCGTAAGTAGTAGCCACTGGACGGGCTTCGGTGCGGCTGCAGTTGCGCGGGCGCCCTGAGCGGCGGACCCAAGAGACGGCGCTTGAACGCTTGAGCACGTCCGACATGTGTGGTCTAATAATAATACCGCCGTAGTGCAGCCAAGCACGGAGGTGATGCCCGGCACTTCACGCCAGAAGCGAGGAGGTGTGGTTGCCGGGATAATCGTCTCCGGGAGGCTCGTTAACCGTGCAGAGTGTCTGAAGTGGGGAAGGAGGTGTGGCACCAAGAACTGAGAATCGCGCCGGGGCTGGAATGCCCTGCGGTACGGCGCCGTCCGGGATTCTCCGCGGGGGACCGCGAGGGGCGGCGCCGAGCGAGTGATCGAAATCCTTATACCGTGCCTGTCTCTTGTGGGGTACATCGCACGCAATGCAACAGCACTGAAAGCAGCGGAATCCCAGAAAGGGGTAATCCTATGAGACTCCGCAGATCATATCTATTTGCCATTCTCCTTCTGATCGCCGCTCTGGCCTTGGTCGTGTCGGGCTGCGGCGGGGAAGCGGAAGAGACGACCACCACCACCGCCGCCGATGGTGAAGAGACGACCACCACGGCCGCACCACCGGCCGAGACCATCACCTGGGTGTGGAACATCTCTTCGACCGGTACCGCCACCTCTCCCTATGGATTGACGGCTGCGTACTTTGCCGAGGAGATCGAGAAGCGCTCCGAGGGTAGGCTGGTCGTCGAGTTGAACTACGGCGGCGCCCTCGGCTACAAGGCGGCTGAGATGCTCGAGACTGTGTCGGAGCGCTTGGTGGATGGTGGCGACCTGTCGCTTCCGCACATCGTCGGCTCTGAGCCGCTCGGCAACTTCGGCTCCCTCCCCTTCCTCCACCAAGGGTACGACGAGTACTGGGACTGGCTCGACAACCTGCTCATGCCCAAGCTCGCCCCTGAGTTCGAAGAGAAGTGGGGAGTGGTTCCCATTGGCACATTCACCTTCGGCTCGATGTACCTCTTGTGGAATGAGGCGCTCGATGACGTAGAGCAGGTGAGAGGCCAGCGCTTCCGCATCTTCGGTGATATCAACGCCGAGTTCTGGAATTCTCTGGGCGTGAACGTCATCTACCTTCCGGTGGAAGAGCTCCAGACCGCCATGGAGCGGAATATGATCGACGGCATGCCGAACAGCAACCCACTCATCGATCAGCTCGAGGCGTGGGAGTACTACCAGTACCGTAACGATCTCGGCGCCATCATCGGCTCGTCCATGTTCGTGGTCAACAAGGACGCTTTCGAGGCTTTGCCGGAAGACCTGCAGCAGCTGGTCATGGAAGTCGGCAGAGACATGACCGAGTACGGCCGTGAACTGCTCATCGCCGACGATGCACGCATGACGGAAGAGCTGCCGGACAAGGGCATGGAGACCTACATGGTGCCCAAGGAGACGCTCGAGCAGATGCGTGACATCGGGAAGGAGGCCTGGATCAACTGGGCGACGGCCACAAGCCCGCTCGCCGAGGAGATCATGAAGGAAACCTTCGCCATGCTCGGCATGGAGTGGTCCACCAACTAGCACCGCCGCAAAAGGGCTGAGGCACCCCGCGGAAGAGAGGCAGCTGTTCAGTCAGCGGCCCGATCCCGCGGGGTGCCTCAGCTGTTCCCGCCGTGTCGGCTCCTACAGAGGAGAGTGGGGTGGAGGAGAGGACCAAGTACAAGACCATTGCGAGAGTCACCTCTGTCGTCAAGCGCCTGGAGCTGGTCCCCAAGGCCGCCGGTTATGTGTCGGCCTTCTTTCTCGTCGCGGCTGTGGTGCTGGTGCTCGCCGAGATCGCGTCCAGGCGCTTCACCGGGAGATCCATCGACGGTGTCACCGAGATGTCCGGGTGGCTTATGGCAGGAATCACCTGGATGGCACTCGGCTACACCGCGAAGGAGAACGGCCACGTACAGGTGCGCATCATCATCGACCGCCTGCCCATGAAGGTGCAGCGCATCATCGGTGTCTTTCTCTACGCCGCCGCCTGTGCGACCATCTTGTTCTTGGTGGTGGCCATGTGGGGCCGCGTGATGTACTACGTCGATCGGGGCCAGGTGGGCATGGAGAACCCCATCCACATCTACTGGGTGTACGGGGTGGTGTTCCTGGGAGGCTGCGTGTTGCTGCTGGCCTTCGTGCTCAAGTTCTGGCTCATCATCGCGGCGTTGTTCGGTGTGGGTGACGAGACCGTCACGGCCACGCCGGCCAAGGGCACCGAGTCAACCGGCATGGGGGAAGTACCGGATGAGGCGGAGCTGGAGAGTGAGCATGACCTGCGTTATCCGTCCCGGTCCGGTCCGTCCCCTGTGACGCCACCAGGGGCGGAACCGCCGAAGCGGGAAGAGTCCGGCAATGGCACGGCGAGTGACGACCGCCGCGCCGATGGTGATGTGCGCGGCGGCGCCGACGAAGACGAACACGACCGGGAAGGGAGGTGAGCCGGAAGCCATGGAAGAGTCGACTCTTCAGATGATCATCCTTCTCGGTGTTCTCCTCATCGCCCTCTTCTCCGGCATGTGGCTCGGCATCGGCATCATGCTGGTGGCCGTGCTGGGCGGGGTGCTCTTCACCGACATACCCACAGGCACCGTCATCACCAGACTGCAGTTCACCCAGAGCACCAGCTTCACGCTCCTTACCATCCCCATGTTCGTGCTCATGGGGCAGATACTCTCCTACTCGGGCATCGTCGACCATCTGTTCAAGGGTCTCGTGCCCTGGGTGTCACGCTTTCCGGGCAAGCTGCTGCAGACGAATGTGCTCTCCTGCACCATGATGTCCGCCATCACCGGTTCCACCGTGGCCACCTGCGCCACCGTGAGCAGCATCTCGGTGCCGGCTCTCACCAAACGCGGCTACGCACCGGGGCCCATCGTGGGCACGATAGGAGGAGCGGCCATGGGGCTGCTCATCCCTCCCAGTCTCTACTTCATCATCTACGGCATGATCACCGAGACGTCCATCCGCCGGCTGTACGCGGCCGGACTCATTCCCGGCATCATGATCGAGGTGTTCTTCATCACGTTCGTGGCCATTCTCGCCATCGTCCGGCCTTCGCTGACTCCGGGCAGGGAGAAGGTCACGGGGCGGGACTTCCTGCTCAGTCTTCCACGGGTGTTGCCGGTGATTGGCCTCATGGCGCTGGTGCTGGGCGTAATCTACCTCGGCATCTCCACGGTTACGGAGGCGGCGGCCATAGGTGTGCTGGGCGCCTTTCTGCTCATGCTCGGCTTTCGGCGTTTCAGCTGGGCCAACATACGAGATGCGCTTCTGCACACGGTGAAGACCACAGGCATGATTCTCTTCATCATGCTGGCCTCGGTTACCGTCTCCAACATCTTGGGCTATCTGGGCATTCCGGCCAAGCTCGCCGATACCATCGTGGGTGCCGAACTGCCGCCGTTCCTGATCTTCTTCCTCATCATGGTGATGTACCTGATTCTGGGGACGTTCCTGGACGGTCTGGCCATGGTGCTTCTCACGTTGCCGGTGGTGTTTCCCGTCATCATCGGCATGGGCTTCGATCCCATCTGGTTCGGCGTGGTGCTTGCCGTTCTCATCGAGATCGCCCAGATCACTCCGCCCCTTGGCTTCAACATCTACGTGCTCCAGGGCTCGACGGGATTGCCCCTGCCCCTGGTCATCAAGTGGCAGATACCGTTCGCGCTCCTCATGTTCCTGGGCATCATCCTGTTGTACTTCTTTCCGCAGATCGCTCTGTTCCTTCCGGGCAGGATGTAGTGTCGGAGAGACAGGAGACAGATGAAGGGGCTCGTGTGAAAGAGCCGGCAGAGATCGCCACGCACGAATCGCTGCCTGGTGAGGCGGGCGCGGGAGAAGTATGCTCGGGAGAGGCAGCACCCCCAGTCCCCAAGGGGCACCCGGTGAGGGTGGGCGTGATAGTGCCCTCGCCCAACACGGTGCTCGAGCCCGACGCTGTGGGCCTCGTGCCGATCGGAGTGACGGCCCACTTCGGGCGGGTGGGCCTTGGCACCGTGTTGTCGGAGGATCTGCTCGAAGCTATGGCCGGAGAGGTCTCGTTGGAGTGCCGCAAGCTGGCTCTCGCCGGTGTTTCGGCCATCGGTTACGGATGCACTTCGGGGAGCTTCTTCAAGTCGGAGGGCTTCGACCGGCGTATGGTTGAGGCCATGACGCGGGCGAGCGGGGGAATTCCGGCGACGACGGCGACCACGGCGGCTCTTGCCGTGCTCCGGGAACGCGGCGTCAGCCGGGTGGCCTTCCTCAGCCCCTATGAGGAGTCATTCCACAGGAGGGGCGTTGCCTATTTTGAGCGAGAGGGCTTCACCGTGGTCTCCGATGCCTGTCTGGGTTTCTTGGACGAAGCCGACATCATGGCGGTGACACGCGACGATCTGGTGGACCTCGTGAGGCGGGGTGGGTCCGACGAGGCCGAAGCCTACTTCATCAGCTGTACCGGTCTTCGTTCGGTTACCCATCTGGCCTACCTCGAAGGCATAACCGGAAGGCCGGTGCTTTCGAGCAATCTGACCCTTGTCGCCCATGTGGTACGCCTGGCCGGCGTGTGAACCACGATGATGCTCGCATCACAAGTAGGAGGTGTTCCGTCATGACCGCCGAGTACGTCTACCCCACGGTGCCGAAACCGCTGCGTGTCCTTCTCTTGGGGGCGGCTGAGCCGGCCTGGTATCTCGAGGATGACCGGGTGCGCAGCGAGTCGGTGTTGCCCTCCTTCATGGAGTGCTTCCGCCGCATCAGGGAGGAACTCGGTGCCGAGTGCCTCACCACCTTCGACGATGACCTGCTCATGGCGGGCACGCCGCGGTCCAAGAACTGGAGTTTCTACGTGATCTATGAGGTTCCCGACCTGGAGGCGGCGACAGCGCTTGTGAATCTATTCCGCATGCCCATAAGCGGCGTACGTCTCGACCGCTATTTCCGGGTTGAAGCCGTCGTGGGCCGGGCCTTCTTCCCGGCGGAAGAGCCGGCCGCGGGCTGAGCGGCGTCGGCCGCTCAGCCCGCGCATCGTCCTGTGCTCAGAAGCCGTTGTTGCCCTGCCCACGAACCGGGCTCAAGGGAACTCAGGACTCTCGTCGAAGGGGGCGAAGCCCCGCCGCATGGTGTTCTCGGTCACGGTGCGCGGTTCCAAGAACTGGAGCAGATAGTCGGGACCGCCTGCCTTGGAGCCCACACCACTCATGCGGGAGCCGCCGAAGGGCTGTCGGCCCACCATGGCACCGGTGATCCCGCGATTGATGTACAGGTTGCCCACGCGGAACTCGCGGGCGGCCCGTTCGATGTTGCGCGGACTGCGCGAGTAGACTCCCCCCGTGAGGCCGTAGGGCGTATCGAGGGCAACGGCCACCGCCTCGGTGAAGTCACGGGCGCGAAGTAGGCAGAGCACGGGCCCGAATATCTCCTCTTGGGCGATAACGGAGTGAGGATCGACGTCCGCGAAGATGTGAGGGGCCAGGTAGAAGCCCTCGGCCGGTGCCTCGGCTTGGAGCACCAGAGAGGCGTGAGCCGTGCCGATGTCGATGTAGGAGCGCACTTTGGCCAGTGCTTCCTCGCTGATGAGCGGCCCGACGGCTGTCGAGGGCAGCGCGGGGTCGCCCACCCGGAGGGCGGAGGCGGCTGCGGCGAGCCTGCGAGTGAACTCCTCATATACCTCGGCCAGCACGATGACACGGCTGCAGGCGGAGCACTTCTGACCCGCATAGCCAAAGGCGGAGGAGACGACCCCGTCGACCGCTGCGTCGAGATCGGCGTCGGCGTCGATGATGATTGCGTTCTTGCCCCCCATCTCGGCTACCACTCTCCTGACGTTGTGCTGGCCGGGACGGACAATGGCCGCCTCTTCGAGCAGGCTGAGACCGACGGCCTTGCTGCCCGTAAAGGCGATGATGTCGACGTCGGGGTGTGTGGCCATGATCCGGCCCGTAAGCGCCCCGTCTCCCGGCAGGTAGGAGAGAACCTCTGGGGGGAGGCCGGCGCTCATGAGAAGCGAGTACACCTCGAAGCCCACAAGAGGGGTGGGGGAGGCGGGCTTCATGATCACGGTGTTGCCGGTGACGAGTGCCGCACTGGTCATGCCCGTCAGGATGGCCAGTGGGAAGTTCCAGGGAGCGATGACCGCGGTGACGCCGCGTGGTTCGTAGAAGAAGGTGTCGGTTTCGCCGGGAACGTCGGAGAGCGGGCGTGGTTTCGCAGCCTCATGCGAGCGGCGCCCGTAGTACTCCAGGAAGTCGACCGCCTCGGCCACTTCGGCATCGGCTTCGCGCCAGGGCTTGCCCGCCTCCACGACGAGGAGCGCCGCCAGCCGGAAACGGTCACGTCGCATGAGGTCGGCTGCGCGGAACAACACCTCGGCCCGCCGCTTCGGTGCGGTGTCCCGCCAGGCCGGAAAGGCGTCACGGGCAACCTGTATGGCTTCTTCGGCTTCGAGCCGGCCTGCCCGGGCCGAGGTTCCCACCACGCGGTTGGGGTGGGCGGGGTTCACGGAAGAGAACCGCTCCTCGGTGTCGACCTCCCGTCCGCCGATGCAGAGGAGGCGGTGTGGTGCAGGCTCCTCGTGCAGGGCCGCCAAGGCGGCCGCCATGTCGATTCGGTTGATATCACGGGAGAAGTCGGCGTGCGGCTCGTTCACGAAGATGCCGAGCCGGGAGACATCTGTAGGGTGCACTTCCGTGCGCTCGAGTGGCATCTCCTTGAGGTCCGGCGTGGGAAGGGGGGCGCGGAGCAATTCGTCTGCCAGCGCATGTTCCACGTACATGAGGCGAAGGAACGATTGTGTGGCGGTGTTCTCCAGGGCACGCCGGGCGAGATAGGCCATGCCCGGCAGCACTTCGCCGACCGGTACGTACTCGGCCGTGCGCAGGCCCATCGCGTTCAGCGCATGCTTGAGGGGCTCGGCCATGCCGTGCAGCATCTGCCATTCTATCGTGGTGTCGGATGCCTCGATACTGCGCAGGAGGGCCAGGCCGTGCGCGATGCTGCGTGCGTTGTGTGTGGCCAAGATGACGCGGAGGCTGTCGGAGTGTGAGACGAGCAGCCGGGTGAGACGCTCGAATTGCGCATCGATGTCGACCTTGTGGGTGAGGACGGGCACCGGCCAGTGGTTACGGCGGGCGGTCACCACCTCGTGATCCCAGTACGCTCCCTTGACGAGGCGCACCGCCAGAGGTACGGAGCGCTCATGCGCCAGTGAGACCAAGTCGTCGATGTCTTCCTCGGCGTCTCGCAGATACGCCTGTACCGTGATACCGAAATGGGGATACCCGCGGAGGTCGTTCTCCAGCACGAGGCGGCGAAAGGCAGCGGTGAACACCGAGCGGTGGCGGAACTGCTCCATATCGAGCATGACCGCCGCTCCCTGTGCCGCCGCGAGCCTGAATAGCGGACGGAGGACCTCGCACACGGTGTGTACCGACCCCTCGAAATCGATCGGGTCACACGGCGCGAGAGAGCTGGGTTTGACGGAGAGGCGGACCCGGGGTACCGGCCCCCAGGGGGCCCGGTCGAGAAGCTCGTCGGGTTGCCAGCCTGCCGCTTCCCCGGGCAGCTCGGTCAGCAACTCGAGATAGGTCTTCTGTACGGCATCGAGATCCGCACGCCCAAGGCCGGCTTCTCCAAGCACGTTGAGGACGAAGCCGGTCTGCTCGCGGCGCAGGCGGCGCAACGCAGGCAGGACTGTCGCTGTGTCCCGCCCGGGTATGAAGAACTCGGCCATGGCCTGCAGGTTGACGGCAACCGCCTTGGCGGCGGGTTTAGTGGTGAGGAGGCCGGGCGCACAGGCCTTGAGGCCGAGACGCAGCGCCATGGGCAGCTCACCGGAGGGGTGCTCGAAGTACTCGTGCATGTGTTGGGCGATGCTGTCTGCGTCTTTCAAGCTGGGGAAGACGTCGAGGAAGTGAAGGAGTTGGGTCTTGAACTCGGGGTCGATGGCCGCCCACTGCATGCTTTGGGCCAGCCACCAGTCGGCTTGGAAGAGCACCGCCTGTTGGTCGGCCATGCCCGCCATGATGTCGCGACCGATATCGCGGATGTGTGACTCGAGAGCCGCCGGCTCAGGTACGGTGAGTACCATGATCACCTCCACACTGGGTCACCGGCGAGCCAGGACTGCCGGGTTGGTGCTGTATCCTGCCGGTCCCCGCAGAATTCCTCTTGGGTTGCTGCGGTGTCCCATAATCGAGTTTACCAGCGGGCCGTGCTAGACTGCGCACGTCGTTACCACACCCGAGATCACCTCCAAGGAGGAGCTCATGACTGAGGCGGCCTCGGATACCCCCGCCTGCTTCACCGAGCTTGACCGGCTCGCCACCAACACCATTCGTACGTTGACGATGGACGCCGTGCAGAGGGCCAATTCCGGGCATCCCGGCATGCCGATGGGGGCGGCGGCGATGGCCCACGTGTTGTTCACCCGGCATCTGCGCTATGCGTCGGGCCATCCGGATTGGCCCGATCGCGACCGATTCATACTGAGTGCCGGCCATGGCTCCATGCTCTTGTATGCGCTTCTGCATCTCGCCGGTTACGCGGTGTCGCTCGACGATATCAAGGCTTTCCGGCAGTGGGGCAGCATCACGCCCGGCCATCCGGAGCGGGGGCTCACCCCGGGTGTCGAGGTCACCACGGGTCCTCTGGGCCAGGGTTGTGCGAACGGCGTGGGCATGGCTGCTGCTGAGGCTTTTCTCGCCCACCTCTTCAATCGCCCCGATTTCGATCTGGTGGACCACTTCACCTACGCCATGGTCAGTGACGGCGATCTCATGGAGGGTGTCTCCGCCGAGGCGGCCTCTCTGGCCGGGCATCTGGGCTTGGGAAAGCTCGTCTACCTCTACGACGACAACCACATCACCATCGAAGGCCCGACTGCGCTCGCCTTCTCCGAAGACGTGGGCCATCGTTTCGCGGCTTACGGGTGGCACGTGCTGCAGGTCACCGAAGGCAATGATTTCGAGCTCATCCACCAGGCACTGGTTCGCGCCAAGGAGGTTCTTGACCGCCCCAGTCTCGTCATGGTGCGCACGGAGATCGCCTATGGAAGTCCACACAAGGCAGGCTCGGCCGAGGCGCACGGAGCGCCGCTCGGGGTCGAGGAGGTGAGGTTGGCGAAGAAGGCGCTCGGCTGGGACGAGGAGCAGGAGTTCCTCGTGCCCGAAGAGGTGCGTGCCCTCTACCGCGAGGCGGCGGAGCGGGGTGAGAAGGAGCATGCCTCCTGGCAGGAGTCCCTCGCCGCCTATGAGCGTCTGCATCCGGGGGAGGCGGAGCAATTCCGCCGGGCCGTGGCCGGTGAACTACCGCCCGGCTGGAGCGCCGCCCTGCCTACCTTCGAGTCCGGCGAGAAATCACTGGCCACACGGGCTGCGTCCGGCAAGGTGCTTAACGCGATTGCGCCGCTCATTCCCACCTTGGTCGGCGGCTCGGCCGACTTGGGACCATCCAACAACACCACTCTCAACCCCACGGACTCGTGGCTGCCCGGCACCTTCCAGAAGCGCTTTCGCGGCGGCCGGAACCATCACTTCGGAGTGCGCGAGCACGGTATGGGCGCTTTCCTGAACGGCATGGCTCTGCACGGAGGCGTCATCCCCTACGGGGGCACCTTCCTGGTGTTCTCTGACTACATGCGGCCATCCATTCGCTTGGCGGCGCTCTCCGGGGCGCACGTCATCTATGTCTTCACCCACGACAGCATAGGAGTGGGGGAGGATGGCCCCACCCACCAGCCCATCGAGCACTTGGCCTCCCTAAGAGCCATTCCAGGTCTGGTCGTCATCCGTCCCAGTGACGCCAACGAGGTCGGCGTGGCCTGGCGGACGGCACTCGAAGATGTGCAGGGGCCTACCGCACTTGTGTTGACCCGCCAGACGGTGCCCACGCTCGACCGTTCGGCCGGCCTCGGGCCCGCAGAGGCTGCGGCCAAGGGGGCCTACATACTGGTCGAGGCGGAGGGGGGTGAGCCGGAGGCCGTCCTCATAGGCACCGGTTCCGAGGTGGCGGTCGCGCTCGAGGCGCGGACGTTGCTGACCGAGGAGGGGCTTCGCGTGCGGGTGGTGGCCATGCCCAGCTTCGAGCTCTTCGAGAGCCAGCCAGCCGCCTACCGGGAGACGGTGTTGCCTCCCGGCATCCAGGCCCGAGTGTCGGTGGAGGCCGGCACCACCTTCGGCTGGGAGCGCTACGTCGGTGTAAAGGGCCGTGCTGTGGGTATAGATACCTTCGGTGCGTCGGCACCGGCCGGCCGGCTGTTCGCGGAGTTCGGCATCACGCCCGAACGAGTGGCGGCTGAGGCTCGGGCGGTGCTTGGCGGTGTGTGCGGCCGATCCGGCGAGCAAGGAGCTTCAGCATGACAGACGTTCACGAACAGAACCCCCTTCAACGACTCTACGCGGCCGGCCAGAGCATCTGGTACGACAACATCAGCCGGCAGTTACTCACGGGCGGCGGGCTCGCCACGATGATCAAGGACGATGCTGTCGTGGGGGTGACGTCGAACCCCACGATCTTCCACCGGGCCATCTCGGAAGGGGTCGACTACGACGAAGCCCTTGGCGACCTCGCCCGTGCCGGGCTGCCCACCTCCCAAGCACTCGACGTGCTCATGGCTCAAGACATCGCCATGGCCGCCGACATCCTCCTGCCGGTGTGGCAGCAGACGGGGGGCAAGGACGGCTGGGTGAGTATCGAGGTGTCGCCGCACCTCGCCCACGACACTGACGCCACCGTCGCCGATGCCCACCGCATCGCCTATCTGGTCGATCGCCCCAACATCCTGGTGAAGGTCCCGGCCACCAAGGCCGGGGTGGAGGCCGTGCGCCGCTTGGTGGCAGGAGGGGCGTGCATCAACGTCACCCTCATCTTCTCCCTCGCGCGCCATCGGGAGGTGATGGAGGCCTACCTGTCCGGACTCGAAGAGCTGGCCAGGCGTATCGGGGAGGGGGAGGAGCTTCCTGACGTCTCAGCCGTCGCCGGAGTGGCGAGCTTCTTCGTGAGCCGGGTCGACAGCAAAATCGATGTCCGTCTCGAGAAGAAGGCTGAGGAGTTGCGGGCCGTCGGGCGTGAGGAGGAGGCGGAACGTTGTCTCGCCTTGAGAGGCACGGCGGCGGTGGCGAACGCCACGCTTGCCTACCAGGAGTTCCTCGAGGTGTTCTCGGGCCCGCGTTGGGAAGCGCTCGCCACCGAGGACGCTCGTCCCCAGCGGCCGCTCTGGGCCTCCACGGGCACCAAGAACCCGCACTACTCCGACGTCAAGTACGTCGAGGAGCTCATAGGTCCCTTGACGGTCAACACCATGCCCGAAGCCACGCTCGTAGCCTTCCGCGACCACGGTATCGTGGCGCCGTCCCTCACGGCGGATGTTGAGGGAGCGAGGGAGCGCTTGGCCGCGCTCGAGCAGATGGGGATCGACATGGACGCCGTGACCACGGAACTCGAGGCGGAAGGTGTGAAGGCCTTCGTCGACTCATGGGACCAGCTACTGGCTGTCTTGGAGAGAAGACTCGCCGAATCGACCTGAGCCGACGTACGGAGACCGGCGCTGCTCGCAGGTGCGGTGCAGCCCGGCAGCGGAAGGGGACGAGGTATGCAGAGTGCCCGGTCTGGGGATGTGGATCTCTCCGCCAACCCTCTGAGAGAGGGCGGGCGGCTCCGGCCCCTGCCGGAACCAGGCACCATGATCATCTTGGGGGCTTCGGGCGATCTCGCGAACCGCAAGCTCATACCCTCCTTGTACCGATTGTTCGAGGCGGGGCAGCTGCCGGCCGGGTTCTCTGTGGTGGGCTTCGCCCGGCGGGAATGGTCCCACGACGAATTCCGCGCCGTCGTGCGCGAGAGTCTCGACACGCATCTGGGTGAACCGGTTTCGGAGGAGGTGTGGGAGGGGTTCGCCTCCGGGCTCTTCTTCTGTCCCGGGGATTTCTCGCAGCGGCTCGCCTACCGGTCGCTCCAGGACCTCATCAGCGTCATCGACCGTGAGCGCGTGCGCACCGGCAACCGGGTCTTCTACTTGGCCGTTCCACCCTCCACGTATGCCGAGGTCATCGATCACCTGGGCGAGACCGGCCTGGGCAGCCTCGAGGCCATGCCGGGCTGCGCCCGCATAGTGGTCGAAAAACCCTTCGGCGGCGACCGTGCCGGCGCGAGAGCCCTCAACCGCTTGTTGTGGCGCTGGTTCCGGGAAGAACAGATCTACCGGATCGACCACTACCTGGGCAAAGAGACCGTTCAGAACATACTGGTCTTCAGGTTGGCTAACGGCATCTTCGAACCGGTGTGGAACCGGGACTACGTCGACCATGTGCAGATCACGGTGGCGGAGGATCTGGGCGTAGAGAGGCGCGGCCGCTACTACGAAGAGGCGGGTGCCCTGCGGGATATGATCCAGAACCATGTGCTGCAGCTTCTCGCGCTCGTGGCCATGGAACCCCCGGCTGCCTTCGAGCCGGAGGCGGTGCGGGACGAGAAGGCAAAGGTGTTAAAGGCCGTCAGGCGGTTCTCGGACGCTTCGCAGGTGGCGGAGGACGTCGCCGCCGGCCGGTATGAGTCGGGCGTTGTGGCGGGCCGGCGGGTGAGAGGCTACCGGCAGGAGGAGTACGTGGCGGCGGATTCGGTCACCGAGACCTTCGTGGCCCTCCGTCTGTTTGTCGACAACTGGAGGTGGGCCGGCGTTCCTTTCTATCTTCGCACGGGGAAACGGCTGGCCAAGCGGGTCACGGAGATCGCGATAGAGTTCAGGCAACCCCCCCTGCTCGTGTTCGGCAGCGAAGCGGCATCGGAGTCAGAAGCCAACGTGTTGGCCATGCGCATCCAGCCGGACGAGGGAATCAGCCTGAAGTTCTCCTCCAAAGTGCCGGGCCCGTCCATCCATGTCCATCCGGTTCACATGGAATTCCGCTACGGCTCTGCGTTCGGAGGTAGGAGTGCCGACGCCTACGAGCGACTCCTGCTCGACACCATGCTGGGCGATGCCACGCTGTTCAACAGGGAGGACGCGGTGGAAGCGGCCTGGGCCCTGGTCGATGAAGTGCGGGCCGCCTGGACCGAGGCGGAGATGGTGCCGGAAGCCTACCCGGCGGGTGGTTGGGGCCCGGCGGAGTCGGCGCAACTACTTGCGAGGGACGGCAGGCAGTGGCGGAGGTTGTGAGGTGGCCATGAGAGAGCACTTGGCCGATGTACCTCTCGCCGAGGTCGATCGCGTCTTGAGCGGCCTGTGGGGGCGCGCCACCTCGGGCGGGGAGGAAGGGAGTACGTTCCGCATGCGGGGCCTCAACCTGGTGGTGCTGTGTTTCGCCGGGACATCTGTCGAGCCGGTGATCCACACTCTGCGAGAGCTCTCCGGCCGGAGTCCGGCCAGAATGATCCTGGTGACGGAAGAGGCAGGGAGCCGTGCTTTGGCCTCGAAGGGTTCGACTGCCAAGGCCGATCCGCCCGAATCCGCCGAGCCTCGAGAACGCACTCCGTTCCAAGACCCCACCGATGGGGAAGACCCCGCCGAGTCCCGAGACCCCACAGTACAGGCCCATATCCTGTTCGAGTGTGGAGGCGAATCCACGGACAGGGTTCACGCCTGTTTCGAGCTCGTGCAGATAGATGCCCAGCGAAAGGACATGGAGCAGATAGAGGGCCTTCTCGCTCCGGTGTTGATCGTGGGCCTGCCCACCGTGGTGTGGGTGCCGCGCGGCGATGAGGGAGTGTTACGCGTACTGAAGGCGGTGGCTGACGCTGTTGACCACATCATCACAGACTCCGCCGGTTTCCCCGATCCGGTGACCGGGGTGGTCGAGCTCCAGAGGTTGACTGAGGTGCTGCCCGGGCGCGTAGTGTTGAGCGACTTGAGTTGGACGAGGCTCACTCCCTGGCGGGAGATGATCGCCGAGCTCTTCGAGGTCAGGGAGAGAAGATCCATGCTGGGTCGCATCGAGCGTGTGCTCGTCACCTACGGCAGTGAAGCCACCATGCCGGGTGCGGGGTATGCTGATTGGCGGCCGGCGGCGGCCCGATCCCTCCTGCTCGTGGCCTGGTTGGCTTCCCGTCTTGGTTGGCAGCCCAGGCCGGAAGGCTGGGCGGTCGAGGGGGACGCGCTGGTGACCCGCTTCGATCGCCTGGGAGGTAGGTCGGACGGGGGAACCTTGCGGGTCGAACTGCAGCCCCACCGGTGCCGGCCGGGAACCTTCGGCGGGGTGGAGTCCGTGACTCTCGAGATTGCCCGGAGCAGCTCCGGTGAGGAGGAGGCGGTCTTGACCTTCACCCGTTCACCCGAGAGCGGGGTGTGCGCCGCCCGGGTGCGACGCAGCGGTGCCGACGACCAGGTTCGTACCCTGGAGGTTCCGCTGCCGGGTGAGGCCGATCTCCTCTCTGAGGAGCTGTCGTATCATGGGCGGGACGGTGTCTTCAGGGAGGCGCTGGCCATGGCCGCCGGGCTCGCCGCACTCTCGGGGAGCGCGGGCCTGGGCGAGTGAGGGCGGTGGCCGCACCGTCATTGCCCGGGGAGGCCGGCTTCGCTAGAATCCAGGCTTGGACGGCCTGTGTGAAGGGCTTGACGCGGCCGGCAGCGACGCATGTCCGGCGGGAGGGGGGCTCTTGTGGAAAACGAGGGGGAGATGACTCATTACCACGCACGCGATACAGTGGTCCTACTCGACTCCCGGCGCCTCGAGCGCAGTTTGGCACGAATCGCCCACGAGATCGCCGAGCAGACCGCCGACAGTGAGAGCTTGGCCTTCGTCGGCATCCACGACCGCGGTGTCGAGTTGGCGTGGCGGCTGGCCGACCTGTTCGAACAGTTCAACGGTTTTCGTCCGCCGACCGGCTCCATCGACATCACCTTCTACCGAGACGATATCGATACCAGGCCTCCTTCGCTCGCCTACGAGCAGCCCCAGGTGAAGTCCACCAACATTCCTTTCAACGTGCAGGACGCCACCATCGTCTTGGTTGACGACGTCCTGCAGACCGGGCGCACTATCAGGGCCGCCATCGAGGCGATCTTCGACTACGGCCGTCCGGCGGCTGTGAGGTTGGCCGTACTCATCGACCGGGGGCACAGGGAGTTGCCCATCCGTCCCGATTTCGTGGGCAAGAATGTTCCCACCAGCAGGGCGGAACGAGTTATCGTACATCTTGTGGAGACCGACGGCATCGACGAAGTGGTACTGCAGAAGCCGGAGGCGTAGAATCGCCGGGCGGTACGGGAGAGGCGGCCCGCCGGCCGTCGGTCCGGTGCCACGGCAGGCGTAGCGTCCTTTAAACGAGCCCCGTGAGGCCGAAAGGGAGTTGGCATGCACCTCATCTCCATCGACGACTTGTCCGCAAGCGACATAGAGGCTCTGTTCCACCTCTCTGACGGGTTTCTCGAAGTTGCCTCGCGCCCCATCAAGAAGGTGCCCACATTGCGGGGGCGCACACAGGTGGACATGTTCTTCGAACCCTCCACGCGAACCCAGGCGTCATTCGAGCTTGCCGGTAAGCGTCTCTCGGCCGATGTGATCAACGTCAAGGGCTCGTCTTCCTCCGTGACCAAGGGGGAGAGCCTGAAAGACACCATTCTCACCCTCGAGAGCTACCGCCCCGACATCATCGTCATCCGCCACTCGGCGGTGGGGGCCGCGCGTATGGCCACCGCCTACACGAACGCCTCAGTGGTCAACGCCGGCGACGGGACCGGGGAGCACCCCACCCAGTGCCTGCTCGACCTTTACAGTCTGCGGCGGGTGTACGGGAATCTCAGTGGCCTCAAGGCGGCCATCGTGGGCGACGTGTTGAACAGCAGGGTGGCCCGCTCGAACATCTTCGGCTTCCGCAAGATGGGCATAGACGTGCGGCTGGTGGGGCCGCCCACGCTCATGCCTCCGGGCATCGAGGAATGGGGTATTCCCGTCTACTACGACCTCGAAGCCCTGGCCGACGTCGATGTGATCTACCTCCTGCGCATGCAACTCGAGCGCGTGCAGGGAAGACTGGCAGCGGTGCCGTCGCTGCGTGAGTACAGCCGGGTGTGGGGGGTCGCGCCGTATCGTCTGCGACCGGAGCAGAAGGTGATGCACCCGGGTCCCATCAACCGTGGGGTGGAGCTGACCGGCGATCTGGCCGATGATCAGCGTTCACTCATACTCCACCAGGTCGAATCGGGTCTCGCCGTGCGTATGGCAATCCTTTATCAGGCGCTTGGCCCGCATGAGGAGTCACCAGTCTCTGCTGTGGGGTAGGGATTCGTGCCACCTGTCGCGGGCTCGGTGGGCAGAAAGCGGCCTTACCGATGGCGGGAAGGCGCAGTCCGTGCGGAGACCTGCAACCACCCTTTCCTTCTGCCCTCTACGTGTTTCGGCCGCGTGTGGCGGCCGAGCCGTTCGTCCTATTCGGGCGGGATGTAGTTGTGGCCCTTGCGCGAATGTGAGAGCCGCGGCCTGAACGCCTGTTCTTTGATGAGGGCGGCCAACTCATCCGGTTCGGCGAGCATGCAGTAGCGATCATCGCCGTCCTTTACTCTGAGGACGACGCACCCCTCGTCCACTTCGATCTCATAGATGGTGTTCAACGGGACGACATCGGGAGCGTCGCTGTTCATGCCTATCAAGACGGCTTCTGTGGTGAGCTGCATCTCTCCGTTATCCCAGAGAGTGCGTTCCTCGCCGGTGCCCGCCTGGAGGCCGGCTTCCTTCAGCTCTTCCGGTCGATCGAGCGCGGCGCTGCAGTTATGACAGAAGCGCTCTGACTCAGCGTTTTCGGTACCACAGTTGTAGCAGATCTTGCTCATGGCGCACCCACCATCCTTTCCGCCGGCTCCGTAGTGCTTCGGGAGTCGAATCCACTGCTCTTCATGTACCCGCGGGTGATGGCGTCTATGCCGAGAAGACGTGGACGATTGTGTCTGTCTTGGGAAATCGGCTCACATGGGCGGATCGGCCGGCAAGAGGATCAACCGATGAAGGGAATGAGGGCCTTGCGGTCTTTCGGGTAGTCGGCGAAGGTCTCGTGATACCAGCGGTGTATGCCGAAGGCGCGCGGTACGAGGTTGGCGGTTGTCCAGGCGAGGAAGGCGAAGCCACCCGGACTGAAGCAGGCAAGAGCCCATCCGGCCCACTGAATGATCTCTCCGAGGTAGTTGGGGCAGGAGACGTATTCGTACAGCCCCCCCCGGGGGATGCGATAGCCCATCTCTCCCGGCCCCCGAAGCCGGATGAGGGTGGCATCGGCCTGCTTGTTGATCACGAAGCCGGCCCAGAAGAGCAGGGTGCCGAGCACGAATCTCCACTCCAGCAGCCAAGAGGTGGGATAGGTGGGCCCGAGCGAGAAGAGCCAGCGGGAGTTCAGGTAGGCGTTGCCCAGGTTGAAGAGGAGGCCCAGGGTCACGGTGAGGAGGGCGAATTGCCGGCGGTTCCCGCGCAGTGTGAGGGGAAACACACACGTGCGGTGCAGGTAGTGGACCATCCAGAAGGTGAGGAGGACGAGAGGCACGGCATCGGTGTGTCTCTTGCCCACGACGAAGAAGAGCAGGAACGCGAAGACAGCCGGACTCTCCATGATGATCCACGCCGGGCGGGGGGAGAGTTCGGGCCCGAAACCAGGGCGGGCGAAACGACCGTACGGTGCGTGGGTGAACCAGAGAGCGATGAACACCACGGCGGCCAGTGCCAGCCAGGTGACGACCAGTATGTCGTAGAAGTCTCTCTCGTTCATGCGCGTGGTGTCGAGGCCGACGGCGATGATGAGCCGCTCGGCGCCGTATCCTCCCTGCGGGGGCCCGCTCTCAGGAATCCCGCCCGATACGGCGACTCTCCGGTATGCAGTGCAATGAGCGTATCATGCTGGTGACTCCGCACGTATACTCCGTATGGGTCGAATGGTTCGACCGTTGCCCAAGCGTCTTGTGCGAAAATTCCGTTGGTCACGGGTGGGCATTAGTGATATCGTCGAGCCGTCGGGATGTGCGGGGGAGTCATTTCACCAGATGGGGGCGTTCGCATGCTTCTTGAGAACGTCGACTTTCGCTCGCTCTCCACGGCCGAGATGAGGGAAGCGCTGGTCCTGTGTTTGGGCCGCTTCCCCCAGCGGGGGCCGGGAGAGCTTTCTTCGTACGCCGGTCTTGTGGGTCGGGAGCTCGAGCACCGCGAACCTGATCTCGACTGGGCGAAGACCAGCTTTGCAGTAGGTGAGTGCTATCGAAACCTCATTCCTCATGCGGCGGCTTTGCGGTTGCCGAGCGGTCTGTTGGCGGCGGATGTCATAAGCAACCGGGCGAAAGAGATGTTCGAGGCTGCCCGCGACGTCTTCGTGACTCATGGCTGTGACGTCGATGCGGCCCGCTGCCTGCAGGCCATGAGCGAGTGCGACGAACGTGTATGCCTTTCCGCCCAGGAAGGCTGGGTCGAAGGGCCATACGGGGCACGAGAGGCTGCCTACAGCTGACCATCCGCTCTGCGGGGGCGCAGGCTCCCTGCGGGTGGGGCCGGTGTGACGCCTTTCGCTCCTTCAGCACGTCGTGCCTTCTGGGAAGCCGGTTTCTGCCGGCTTGTTTACTCGTGGTCCGGCCCGCGCTAAGATGAGTCGACCTTTAAACGTGTCCAGTGAGGCCGAAAGGAAACAATGTGAGCGCACCTGCACCGAAGACGGCGCCGCGGCTGGCCGTGCGCAGTCTTCCTTTCGAGAGTTTTCTCCTTCCCCACGTCACCCTCTTCGACCCCTCTCTGGAGCTCGATGCGCAGGGCGACCTGCTCGTGATGGATGGCGTCATCGAAGCCCTGGGCGAGGGTGTGCAGGCCCCTCCCGGCATCGCGGTGCTTGCGGAGCTCGAGGGCTGTCACGTCTTCCCGGCCTTTGTCGACCCCCACACCCACCTGCGGGTACCTGGTTTCGACTACAAGGAGGATCTGGAATCGGGCACAACGGCCGCCGCTGCCGGGGGCTACGGTGTCGTCGTGGGCATGGCTAACACTGATCCGGTGGTCGACGAGGGCCCGGTGGCGGCGTGGGTACTCGATGAGGCGGTGGAGAAGGCTCACGTGTATGTGGGTCAAGTAGGGGCGGTGACCAAGGGTCTCGCGGGTGAGTCCTTGGCGGAACTCAGGGAGCTGTGCACCGCAGGCGTGTGCGCCTTCTCAGACGACGGCCGGCCCTTGGTCCAGGCAGATCTCCTGCTCAGCGCTCTCAGGTATCTGCGCGGCACCGGCCGGCCCCTTCTTCTGCACCTGGAGGACCTGAGTCTTTCCCGGGGTGCGGTCATGCATGAGGGTAAGTGGAGTGCGAGGCTCGGCCTTCGCGGCATACCGATCGCCGCCGAGACGGGGCCGTTGTCTCGTGATCTGGAGATCGTGGAATACGCCTTCCATGAAGGCGTGCGGATGATGGGTGGAGCAACCTCTGCGGGGAGCGCGCCGTCTGCCGCGGGATCTCTCGTGCATTTCCAGCACCTCTCGGCGGCTGCCTCCGTCGATCTCGTCGCCAATGCGAAGAAGGCTGGGCTTCCCGTGACCGCCGAGGTGACTCCTCATCACCTGTTGCTCACCGACGAGGAGGTCAAGTCCTTCGACCAGAGCCTGAAAGTCAATCCTCCTTTGCGCTCCGAAGTCGACCGGCGGCGCTTGGTCGAGGCTCTGAACGACGGCACCATCGACTGCATCGGCACGGATCATGCGCCGCATGCTCCGCACGAGAAAGAGGTGCCGTTCGAGGAGGCCTCGCACGGCACAGTGGGCTTGGAGACGGCCTTCGCGGCGCTCTATGATGGCCTGGTGAAGACCGGTGAGGTCGGGCTTGGCCGGCTCATCGAGGCCATGAGCGCCGCTCCCTGCCACTGCCTGGGGCTGGAGGCGCCGCGGCTCGAGAAGGGCGCTCCCGCCAATTTCTGTGTAGCCGAATTGGGGGCGTCGTGGACGTTGGGCAGGGGCGATCTGCGCGGCAAGAGTCGGAACTCGGCCTTCCTCGGCCGAAAGATGCGGGGCAGGGTAGTTCTCACGGTGGTGGCGGGAGTGCGGCGTTACACCTTCAACCCCGCGGCCTCCGGGAACGCTGCGCTGCACGCTGGGTTGGAGGGTGGTCTCCATGCGTAGCGGCACCGTCCCCGGCTATGTGGTGCTCGCCGACGGGACGGTGTATTCGGGCCACGGCTTCGGGGCCTGCGGCGAGGTGTTCGGAGAGATCGTGTTCAATACCGGGATGACCGGCTACCAGGAAGTGGTGACCGACCCCTCCTACCACGGCCAGATGGTCACTTTCACCTATCCTCTCGTGGGCAACTACGGGGTATCAGCCGCTTTGCAGGAGTCGGGCAGGGTCCATTCGCGGGCGGTGGTGGTGCGTGAGGTCAAGAACACCTCTTACAATGCCACCTGTCCGGGTGCCTGGGTCGACTGGCTGGTCGTCGAGGGCGTGGTGGGCGTGCAAGGTGTGGACACCAGGGCGCTCACACGACGCATTCGCACACATGGAGCGATGACGGCGGCGGTGGCTGCGGGGGAGCAGCTCGAGGTTGAGCAGCTCTTGGCCCGGGTGGCTGAGCATCCCTCGCTCATGGGACGCGATCTCGTGCGGGAGGTGAGCTGTGCCGAACCCTATGAATGGGGATCCGGGCAGGGAGAGTTCCACGTCGTGGCCTACGACTTCGGCCTCAAGCGCTCGATCCTCCGCCGGCTCGAGGCGGCGGGCTGCCGGGTGACGGTGGCGCCTGCCTCTTTCTCGGCCGAACAAGTATTGGCTCTCTCTCCCGACGGGGTGTTCCTGTCTAACGGTCCGGGTGATCCGGAGCCTCTCGGCTATGCTGTGGAGGCCTTGCGCGCGCTACTCGGCGCCGTCCCCGTGTTCGGCATCTGCCTGGGGCACCAACTCCTGTCGCTGGCTTTAGGACTCGAGACGTACAAGCTCACCTTTGGGCATCGCGGTATCAATCACCCGGTCAAGAACTACGTGCACGGCTTCATCGAGATCACCAGCCAGAATCACGGCTTCGCTGTGCGGCCCCCGGCTGCACTTCAGAAGAGCCTACGAACGGGCGGGGACGTCTCAGCCCTCTCGGCGGCCGCCCGTCGCATCGACACCGCCTTCGGCCCGGCGGAGATCACTCACATGAACCTGAATGATGGTACGGTTGAAGGGGTGAGGCTGCTCGAGATCCCGGCCTTCTCCGTGCAATACCACCCGGAGGCCGGTCCGGGGCCGCATGACAGCCGCTACCTGTTCGATGAGTTCGTGCAACTGCTGGGCGGTCGATGACGGACGGCTGTGGGATGGGGTCATCGGCGCAGGTGGCATCGGCTTGCGGGGGCGCGTGATGGTGTATCTCTTCACATTGATCGGTCTGTGTGCGGGGTCGCTGCCCTTGGCGTTCTGGCTCGGCCGTGCCCTGCTCGGGCAAGACGTGCGGCGCATCGCCGATGGCAACCCGGGAGCGGCAAATGTGTGGCGCGCGGGTGGATGGCGGCCGGGCTTGCTGGCGGCGGTCCTCGACATCGGCAAGGCCGCGGTGCCCGTCGCCCTGGCTCACTACACCTTCGGGGTGGAGGGGTGGGGTCTTGTTCCGGTGGGCATGGCGCCAGTCATAGGCCACGCGTTCTCGCCCTTCCTGGGTTTCAAGGGGGGTAAGGCCATCGCCGTCACGTTCGGGGCGTGGGGTGGAGTGGCAGGTCTCGAAGCGGTGATCGTCATCGCGCTCTGTATGGGCGTTGCCTACGCGCTGCAGACGGAAGACGCCTGGACGGTGGCCCTGGGGCTCACAGGGTGGCTCGCCTATCTCCTGTTCAGGCACCCCGAACTCAGCCTGGCCGCCTTCTGGGCGGGTGACATGATGGTGCTCGTGTGGAAGCATCGCAGGGAGCTGGCCAGGGTACCGCGGCTGCGCTACTTCGGACCGGTGAGGCGGAACTCGTGAGCGTCTTGTGGGAAGAGCGACAGCTCTTGGAGGCCGCCCTCCTTGTGGTCTTCATCCTCGTTGCGCTCAGCAACCTCTACTTCCTTCGGCGGCTGGGAAGCTTCGATCCGCCGGGCGCGCTGCCTCGAGTCTCGGTGCTTGTGCCCGCCCGCAACGAAGAGCAGAACATCGGTCGCTGTGTCCGCTCACTTCTGGAGCAGGACTACCCGGATTTCGAGGTGATGGTGCTGGACGACCACTCCTCGGATGCGACGGCCCGCATCGTCGAGGAGCTGGCCACAGGCGACGAGCGGGTCAAACTCATCTCCGGGGCGCCGCTCCCCGGGGGCTGGCTCGGCAAGCACTGGGCCTGCCATCAGCTTGCGCAGGCGGGTAAGGGTGAGCTGCTGCTGTTCACCGACGCTGATACCTGGCACCATCCTTCGATGCTGCGTGATGCGGTCGCGGCTCAGGCCGCCGAGGGGGCCGATCTCATGTCGGCGCTCCCCAAAGAGGTCACCCTCAGCTGGTTCGAGCGCCTGGTCATTCCCATCATCAGTTGGGCCATGCTGTCACTCATGCCCTTCGGGCTCGCCCACCGCCTCAGGCTGCCCCTACTCTCCTTCGGCATCGGCCAGTTCATGCTCTTCCGGCGCGGGGCCTACGTGGAGATGGGGGGGCATGCTGCCATCAGAGACGACGTGGTCGACGATCTCGCCCTCGCGCGCCTCTGCAAGACCAAGGGTTTCCGCTGGCGGATGGTGGACGGCACCGAGCGGGTCTATTGCCGCATGTACGAGGACTTCTCCGGCGTGTTCCACGGCATGTCAAAGAGCATCTTCCCTGCTCTGTACTCGCGCGTCGCCATCTTCGTGGCTGTGTTCGGCATCATCGGGTTCGTGTTCCTCGAGCCCTTCATCATCATCGGCCTCGCCTTGGAGGGGGTGGGGGCGGCTCCCGCCACGGTCGCACGGGCTCTCATCGTCATTGCTTTGGGTGTGCTCTCGTTCGTGGTCGCCTACGTGCGCTTCGACATACCCTGGCCCCGGGCCTTCCTCTACCCGTTGACGGTGGCAGCGGTGGTGGTGATCGGGGCGCATTCTGTCGTCGCCAGCCTCACGGGAAGGGCGATGTGGAAAGATCGCTCGCTCGCCCAGGAGTAGAGCGAGGCCGGCGGCCGCGAACGCGCGAGGTGGACCGGTCGCGGAGCCGATGAAAGGGGCGCCGGTCGGTGTGATTCGTGAGCGACCAAGAAAGATGGGGTGATCAGTCTCATGGCTTTTCAACAGGACTCCAGCCGGCAGGGCCCGCAGGGGACCCCTCGGGAAGTCAAGGTGCGCCTGCCCGAGGGGGTGGCGGCGGGCACGTACGCCAACGCGATGATGGCGCAGCACAGTCCGTCTGAGTTTGTGCTCGATTTTGCCTTCATCGCGGGTACGGCCGGAGAGGTGGTAGCCCGGGTCATCACCAACCCGTCACACATGAAGCGCATCATCGGTGCCCTGCAGGAGAACATGGAGCGGTACGAGAAGGTTCATGGGAAGGTGGCGACGGCCAAAGAGGCCGGTTTCAGGATGGGATTCCACCCCCCGGAAGGAGGCGGTCATGATTGAAGTAGGAGCGAAGGCCCCGCTCTTCGAGGCCGAGAGCGTGGTCGGTGAAGTGGCGCTGAAGAAGCTGCTCGAGGCCGGAGCGGTGGTCCTGTATTTCTTTCCCAAGGCCAACACCCCCGGCTGAACGACAGAAGCGGTTGAGTTCAACCAACTGCTCGGTGAATTCGGCGCGGCGGGTGTGCAGGTGGTGGGCTGCTCGGTCGACAGCGTGAAGGTCCTCGAGGGCTTCAGAGACAAGTACGATCTTCGTTTCCCTCTCGTGAGCGACCACTCACGGGACATAGGCGAGGCCTACGGGGTGTTGAAGGCCGACCGCAAAGGGAGAACGGAGAGAGACACGGTGGTCATCGCCCGCGACGGCACGGTGGTGCTCGCGTACCGCAAGGTGAAGGCGCAGGGCCACGCTGCGAAGGTGCTGGCCGACGTCAAGGCGTCCCTCGCTGAAGGGAGGCTTCCGTAGACGGTCGGGCGACCCTATTGCGCGCGTACTACGCGGCTGCCGTCCTCACCGTGGTGCTTCTCGTTTCGGCGGTCGCGCTGCTCGGGCCCCTCGCCGCACCGGCCGGCGCCGAGCCTGCGTCTGTGGTGTCGAACGGCCGGCGCGAGCCGCCCAAGATCGCACTCACCTTCGACGATAACTTCAATCCCAACAGGTCACTCGCCACCATCAAGGCCCTGAGCGATCGCAAGGCGGAGGCCACATTCTTCGTGGTGGGCAGTTACGTCACGGCCTACCCGGCCCTGACAAAGGCGATCGCTGCGGCGGGGTTCGAGGTGGGCGACCACAGCGCGAGTCACCCCGTGCTCACCAATCTCTCCCATTCCGCGAAGCTCAGGGAGATCGGGGCCGGCACTGATGCCTTCAGAGCCGCTACCGGCAGGCGGACGGTACCACTCCATCGTCCGCCCTACGGAGCCTGGAACAGCAGCGTGGCCCGTGCGGCCGGCGAGCGGGGTTTCTCGCACGTTGTGTTGTGGGACGTCGACACGAACGACTGGAGGGGCCACAGCGCGGCCACCATCGTGAATCACGTACTCACACACGCCCGCAACGGCTCCATCGTGCTCATGCACGTGGGTGCTCCCCATACCTACGAGGCCATTCCCGGCATCGTCGACGGACTGAGGGCGCGTGGATTCGAGCTGGTGACAGTGTCGGAACTCCTCAAGGGCGACCGGCGCTTCCTCGACGTGACCACGGCCACCCCGGGTAACACGGCCATCATGCAGATGATCGACTGGGGTTTGATGAGCGGCTACGACAAGAACTACTTCGGTCCCCACGATCCCATGACCCGGGCGCAGTTTGCCAAGGTGGCGGCGCTGGCGGCCGGTCTGCACACCGAGGCTATCGACAATGCGGCCCACCCAACGTTCACCGATGTGCCCCTCAGGTACGAGAATGGGGTACCGGTGCCCTACCCCTTCGACTTCATCGAGGAGGCGGCAGCTGCCGGCATCATTCAGGGGAGAACCACGGCTCAGGGGAACGTGTTCGCCCCGGCCGAGCCCATCACCCGGGTGCAACTCGCCCTCATGTTGGCCCGCATGGCCCGGGAATTGAAAGGCTACGTGCCGCCCGAGGGAGGCCTGCCGCCCGCCCCGCCGGACGTGCCCAGTTACGCCCGGGAAGAGGTGGCGTTTGTGCAGGCGCTCGGACTCATGCACGGATACGGCGACGGTACCTTCCGCCCTACCGAGAAGGCCAAGCGGGCGCACGTAGCCGTGGTGGTGTCGCGGTACCGGCTGTTGGAGTAGGCTCACTGCCGCCATTGCCTACCGTGACCGTGTCGTGGGAACAGGCCTTCGGCTGCCATCTTGCGGGCGGCCGGGTGCGGCCTCCGGCTCCCCGGTGTGGATGCCCTCGTGGCCGGTGCTAACCCTTCTTGGGGATGTCCGCCCGGTGGGCGCCTGCGCGCCCCCCCTCACCGTCGATGAGCACCTGCGTGGGGGGGCAGAGGTACAGTCGCACGCGGTCGTCGAGGAAGTCGGAGAAGGCGAGCATGGTGCCATCGGGTGAGATGTCCAGGCCGGTGCACTGGTTGCCGCCCACGATGGCATCGAGCATGCGGCCGGTGGCCGTGTCGATCATGACCACCGAACCCCACTCCGGCCCGGGCAGATAGTAGTTCTCGCCGTTCTCACCCCGGCACGACACGTAGAGCACCCGGCCGTCGGGAGAGAGGTCGATGGTATTGGGCTTGGCGTCAACTTTGGCAAGTTCGGTGACCTCGTCGGTGGCCAGATCCACCTTGTACACCTTGGCAAGGGCCATGTCGTCGGCGTAGAGGTAGGAGCCGTCGCCCACGAGGTGGCGCATGGCGCCACCGGTCTTGGTGATGATGGTGCTGTCCCCCGTTGCCAGGTCGATGCGGGAGATGTCGCCGTTCTCGAAACCGGCCACGTAGAGGCGGGAGCCATCGGGGGTGACGTAGAGCCCTCGGGGAGTCTTCACGGTGCTGAAGGTGCGGACCACGCTGCCGCTGGCGAGGTCGATCACCCCGACGTTGTGGCTGGTCCAGTTGGCCGTGTACAGAGTCTTCTCGTCGGGTGAAAGGGCCATGATCTTGGTCCAGTTGCCGCCCGCGTTGAGTT
Source organism: uncultured Gaiellales bacterium (assembly GCA_964423425.1). GTDB lineage: Bacteria > Actinomycetota > Thermoleophilia > RBG-16-64-13 > RBG-16-64-13 > CAYRES01. The sequence goes on from CAYRES010000001.1 coordinate 159,404, forward strand.
GTCTCTGTACCTTTCTCGAGGCCACGTCCACTTCGTAGACCGAGCCCGTCTCCATCTGGCTGATGTACGCTGTGGTGCCCGCCTGGTTGAAGATCACCTCCACCGAACCGTGCGACCCAAGCTGGACGCTACCGATCTCCGTGAGCGAGCGGGCGTCGTAGATCTCCAAGCCTTTGCCTCCCAGCAGGGTCACCCAGATCTCGGAGCCGTCGGGCGTGAAAGCGACCTGTTTCGGCTGCGAGCCAACCGTGAAGCGGCCGTACGACTCGTGAAGCAGCCCCTCCGGGTCGAGGTAGAACCTCAGCGAGATGCTCTCCTTGACACCGACATCGTGTGTGACGGTGTTGTAGCCTACGTGGGAGAGGACGATGGTGGTGAGACCGCCCGGCACGTCGCCTTCGAAGGGAGTGGTGCCTTCGAGGGTCTCGCCGTCGGCCTGGGTGATGGCGAGCGAGGCTTCCGTCGGCTGGGTCTCTACAGCCAGAGTGACCGGAGGGCCGATGGGCCCTCGGGAGGTGGTCGAGGTGGTCGAGGGGAGAGCGAGAGTGGTGGAGGATGTGGAAGTGGAGAACGGGGAGGAGGTGGTAGTGGTTTCGACGGCGGCGTCCGCGCCGCTCTGTTCCTCCCACGGCCAAGCTCCGACCACCCTCGTGATTCCGAGGAAGAGCGCCGCGATGACGGCGAGGACAAGGGCGGCAGCGCTGATGCGACGCACCAGATATCGGCGTTTCCGTGCCTTCTGCTTCTTCAACTCTGTACGCCTCATGACGAAAAGAATAGCGTAACCCGGTGAAATGTGGGGAACAAGGGTGCTGTGCGGTAGTCGGCTTCTCGGGGCCGGGATAAGGGGGCAGGTGTGTCTGTGGGCAGGAGCGATGTGGTGGTGGCCTGGTTGCGCCATGATCTTCGCCTGCGCGACAACCCTGTTCTCCAAGCTGCTGCGGAGGAAGGTCGGACGGTTGTGCCGGTATTCGTGTGGTCACCTGAGGACCACGCGTGGGCGGAGGGAGGGGCTTCGTCGTGGTGGCTGGGCCACAGTCTGAAGTCTCTCGACTCGGCCCTGCGCAAAAAGGGTTCCGCTCTTGTCATGCGCCGGGGGTGGTCCCCTGCCGCCGAGCTACTCGATCTCTGCCGCGAAGTGGGCAGCGACCGAGTGGTGTATGCGCGGGTGTGGGAGCCAAGGGCTATCGCTGCCGACGGCCGAGTGGAGCGGGCTCTCAGCCGCGAGGGCATCTCCGCGCGGGTGATGGGAGGCCAGGTCCTCTTCCCGCTGGAGGAGCTGCGTAACAAGTCGGGCGGGGTGTTCAAGACCTTCTCGTCTTTCTTCCGAGCATGTGGGCAGGCGCAGCCGCCGGCGGAGCCGGCGGCTGCGCCTGCCTCTCTGCCCGCTCCTCGGCCCCTACCTGCGACCCTCACAGTTGAACAACTGGGCCTGGCGCCCGACCTTGAGTGGACTGCCGGCTTACGAGCAACCTGGGAGCCCGGGGAAAAGGGGGCGTGGCGGCGGCTCGAGCGCTTCCTCGAGTATGCGGTAGCTGAGTATGAGGTCGAACGGGATCGTCCTGACCACGAGGGGACGTCCCGACTCTCGCCGCATCTGCGCTTCGGTGAGATAAGCCCGGCCGATGTGTGGTACGCAGTACTCGACGCGCGGCAGGCTGCACCGGACGACGAAGGCGCGGCCGGGCCGGGTGGTCTCGCCTTTCTGCGGCAGTTGGGCTGGAGGGAGTACTCCTACTACGTGCTCCTTCATCATCCCCACACCCTTGAGCGGCCGCTTCGCCCCGAGTTCGAAGCCTTCCCTTGGCAGGACGACCCGGACGGCTTGGAGGCTTGGCGCCTTGGTTGCACCGGGTATCCACTGGTTGATGCAGGCATGAGGCAGCTCCGGCAGACGGGCTGGATGCACAACCGCGTGCGGATGGTGGCGGCCTCGTTTCTCGTGAAGCACCTTCTCGTGCCCTGGCAGGTGGGGGCTGAATGGTTTCTCGATACCCTGGTGGACGCGGATCCCGCCAACAACACACAGGGGTGGCAGTGGACGGCCGGGAGTGGGACGGACGCCGCTCCCTATTTCCGGATCTTCAACCCGGTGCTCCAAGGGCAGCGGTTCGATCCCAACGGCGCCTACATTACCCGCTATGTGCCTGAACTCGAGGGTCTCTCTCCCCGTTTCGTGCACCGCCCCTGGGAGGCTCCAGCGGATGAGCGCATGCAGCCGAGGGGAAGCGGCGCCTACCCCGCGCCCGTCATCGACCACATCTTCGCCCGGGAGCGGGCGCTGTCGGCCTTCGCCGAAATGAAGGGGCGGGTTGGCTCCACGGCGGCTTCACCGTGATCGAGTCAGCTCAAGAGGTCCACCACCTCGGCTCGTGGCCCTGGATGCCGTGGGCGCCGTCGCCGATGTGTTGCACTCATCGTCACTGTGGTACAAATGATGCGAATACGTAGGCGGTGCGCCTCGTCACAGGTGAGGCTTCGACGAAGGCGGGATCGCCCACACGGTGGTGTACCAGGTGAGTCAAGGAGCAGGGCATGAGCACAGAGGCTCGTAACATCACGGGAAACGTGGTGGACGTACATTCCCGGCAGATCTATCCGGGTGTTGTGACCGTGGTGGACGGGCGGATCGAGACGGTGGAGAGGTCGGCGGGGAGCCTGCAGGAAGGGCCTGCCTCCGGCAACTATATCCTCCCGGGTTTCATCGACGCGCATGTGCACGTGGAGAGCTCCATGCTCGTGCCGTCTCAGTTCGCACGTCTCGCCGTGCGCCACGGCACGGTGGCCACTCTCTCCGATCCCCACGAGATAGCGAATGTGCTCGGTGTACCGGGTGTGCACTACATGACAGAGAACGGGAAACAAGTGCCCTTCAAGTTCTTCTTCGGTGCTCCTTCCTGCGTACCGGCCACCGGATTCGAGTCTTCGGGGGCGCAGATCGGTCCGGAACAGGTCGATGAACTGCTTTCTCTTCCCGAGATACGCTACTTGAGTGAAGTGATGAACTTTCCTGGAGTCCTTGTGGATGATCCGGAGGTCATGGCGAAGCTTGGTGCGGCCAAGAAGCGAGGCAAGCCCATCGACGGCCACGCTCCCGGGCTTAGGGGCGAGGAGCTGAGGAAGTATGTGGCGGCGGGCATCTCCACCGATCACGAGAGTCTCGATGTGGAAGAGGCGCGGGAGAAGCTCGAACTGGGTATGAAGATACTCATTCGAGAGGGCTCGGCCAGCCTGGAGTTTGACATGCTCAAGGAGCTCATCGATGAGTACCCCGAGCTCTGCATGTTCTGTTCCGACGACAAGCACCCCACCGATCTCGTGAAAGGCCACATCAACGACTTGGTCCGCCGGGCTGTCGCCTCGGGCCTGGATCTCTTCAACGTCTTGCGGGCGGCCTGCGTCAACCCTGTGGAGCACTATGATCTCGACGTGGGACTGCTGCGGGAGGGGGATCCGGCGGACTTCATCGTCGTGGCCGACCTCCAGGATTTCGATGTCGTCAACACCTTCATCGGCGGGGAGCTCGTGGCGGCCGACGGCACCCCGCTCTTCAACGCGCTCGAGTCCGACATGCCGAATGTCTTCCGGACGGGAGAGTGTGAACCAAGCAATTTCACCGTCCGGGCCCGTCCCGGCAAGATGAGAGTCATCGAGGTATTGGACGGGCAGCTCTTCACGAAGAAGATGGCGCTTGCTCCCACCGTGGTTGAGGGGCTCGCTGTGGCCGACACCGATCGCGATGTGCTCAAGATAGCGGTCATCAACCGCTATGAGAAGGCTCCGGCCGCCGTGGGTTTCATCCGCAACATGGGCCTCCAGGCGGGAGCCATCGCCTCCACCGTAGCGCACGATTCACACAACATCGTGGTGGTGGGGACCAATGATGACGACATGGCCCGAGCGGTCAACATGCTGGTGGAGACGGAGGGTGGTTTGGCGGCGGCGGCGGGGGAGGAGCAGTTCTTGCTGGCCCTTCCGGTCGCCGGTCTCATGAGCATCTCCGACGGCTTCGACGTGGCCGAGGCATACGATGTGCTCGACCAAGCGGCCAAGCGAATGGGGAGCAGACTCAAGGCACCCTTCATGACCCTGTCGTTCATGGCCCTCCTCGTCATACCGGAACTCAAGATAAGCGACGAAGGGCTCTTCGACGGTACCACCTTCCAGTTCACCGATCTCTTCACCGGGTGAGCGAAACGCGGTAGCCGACTGGTTCCGTACTCGGGATCGGGGCCCGCCGGGTGGGTCTTGCCCGTCTACGAGGGGCTCCGGCCGTCTCTCCTCTCATCGAGGGGGTCACCCAGGTTCAGATCCTGTGCCCGCAGATTCGCGACTTCGCGGGCGTCTTCAATGGCGTCCCAGGCCCGCCGCCTGTTGGGGCCGGAGAGCCGGCGCATGAACCAACGGGCGGCACGCCGCCACCAGGTGTCCGGCCGGGGGGCGAGGTGCACCTCCCGGGGCAGAGGGCTGAAGTAGCCTTTGAAGCGGGCGTCGGGGTGGCCTTCCTCCCACACACCCAGGCGGGCCATGAGCAAGAAGCCGGCCTGCCGCACGAAGGGCTCACTGCGTTCGCTCCACTCTACCGCCTTTGTGCGGGCGGCGGGCGCTCGGGCAAACGCGTGCAGGCAACACTGCTCGGTGATCTCCAGCGAATCGAAATCCGCCGCCCAGGCTTCCATCTGTTCGGCCGTGATCTTCACCGACTCCTCTACGAAGCAGGCAAGCAAGCGGTTCTCACGACCGCCCAACTCCCAGAGGGTGAGGGCGGTGGCATGGTCGTGGCGCACACGCACGGCGATGGACCACACCTCGTCCAAGGCGAGGCCGGCCGTGGGGAGAGAGACGTATCCGGACGCCCTCAACCTGTCGGCCTGGGCGGTGTTGGCGCGCCGGGCGATCTCGCGCTGGATGTTGTCGATGCTCAGGCCGGGCATGGTTCTTCGTTCCACCACCCTGTGCGGATGTGCTTTCGCATGTGCCGGAGATTCAGCATAATAGCAGTGGTGCCACCGGTTGGAGAACGAAGGTGCAAGGTGTACGCGGGAGGCGTGGAGGGTCGCGAGTGTGAGGGAGGCCGGTGAATGGAACGCGATGCGCAGGTAAGGGTATTCAGCCTATGGGTTGGTGTGGCCGTCATCGTACTGGGCATCGTCTTCTTGGTGACCACGTTGGCCGGTGGGAGCGTGGCCGCCATCTGGTGGCCGCTCTTTGTGGTCATACCCGGGCTGTTGTTCTTCGCCGGGATGGCCCTGTGGGGAAGATCATTCGCCTTCCTGGCTCTTCCGGGCAGCATCATCACCTCGACCGGGGTGCTGCTGTTCCTTCAGAACCTCACCGGCGAGTGGTCCACGTGGGCGTACGCATGGGCCCTGCTATCTCCGGGTGCAGTCGGTCTCGGCCTTTACGTGTGGGGTCGGGTCGGTGAGGTGCCGGGATTGTTGGCCGCTGGTCCCGTGGTCGCCAAGGTGGGGGTGATCATCTTCCTCGTACTGGGTGTGTTCTTCGAGCTGATAATTGGCTTGAGCGACAGCCTGTTCATGCGCATCGTCTGGCCTGCGCTCCTCATAGTCATGGGGGCCTGGGTCTTGTGGCGGGGAGCCCGCGCCTCTTCCAACGGCTAGCTGGGCGCACGAGGGCGTCCATGGAAACGCTGGCCTGGCGTTTCGGGAACATGTCCGCTAGAATGCCCGCTTATATGGAGGTGGCTTTCGCAGATGCAGGCGGCAGCCTTGAGTTCAGCAGACGGGCGGGCGTGTGAGTGTTCGACAGGTTTCGGTCTTCGTCGAGAACAGAGCGGGACGTGTGGCTGAGGTGACTGGCATTCTCGCCGAGCGCGCAATCAATGTCTTTGGTCTCTCCGTGTCCGATCAGGGAGAGTTCGGTATTCTGCGGCTCATGGTGGACCACCCCGATCTGGCCGCCGATCTCCTCCGTGAGGCCGGTCTCACGGTTACTCTGCGCGACGTGGTGTGCGTGCGCCTTCCCGACGAGCCGGGCTCCGTCGCCCGGTTGGCGAAGATCTTGGCCGACGCCGGCATCAACATCACCAACTTCTACCTCGGAGCCCGCGAGTCCACCATCCTCGACACGGATGACGTAGGCGCTCTGGAAGAGATTCTCTACTATTACGACTATGCCTCCCTTACGGAGGCAGACATGAGTAGTAGACATCATCTCGAATAGTCTTATGTAACAGCCGTAAGAACCGGCAAGAGAACGCCGGGCGGCGACCAGAGAGGCGGCAGGCCGCCACGACAAGACTTCGAGATCCCCAAACATCACCCTCTGACGGCATTGCGCTGAGCCGTGCGCTCCTTCTGTTCTGACATGCGCCACCGGTATAGGTGACCTTGCAGAGTCGGTTGGAGCATGGCTGAGCCACAGTAGAACGGAAAGGATCGAATACGACATGAGCACTGTGAGGAAGACGAATGTGAGAAGCGGGTGGAGGATTGCGCGGAGCGGCGGTGCACTCGTGCTGTGTCTCCTGCTCGTGGCCGGTCTGTGCATCATGGCGGCGGGTTGTGGGGACGGCAAGGGGGGCGGGGACACGACCGCTACGAGCCCCGGTGGGTCGGGCGAAGGACCCGTCGGCGACCCCATCGTGATCGGTGCTATCGTCTCCACGTCGGGGCCTGCATCGCCGCTCGGCGAACCTGAGCGTAACACCATGCAGTTGCTCGAGCGACAGATCAACGAGGCGGGCGGCGTGCTCGGCCGTCCCTTGAAGATTGTGATTCTGGACGACCAGAGCAACGCCAAGGAAGCGGTTACCGCGGCCAACCGCCTGCTGCAGCAGGACAAAGCCGTCGCCATCATCGCCGCGAGCGCTTCGGCCACCACGCTGGCCGTCAAGCCGATCACGGCCAAGGCGGGTGTTCCGCAGATCGCCATGGCGGCTTCGAACGCCATCACCGATGAGGCGCCCAACGAATGGATGTTCCGGGTGGCCCCGAAAGACGACTTGGCGGTGAACAGGGCTCTCGAGTACATCGCCGAAGAACTCGGAGCCAGCAAGATGGTCGTCCTCTACGACGAGAACGCCTTCGGTTCATCCGGCCTGGCCGAGATCGAGGCAAGTGGCCCCGGGCTCGGTCTGGAGATCGTGGCCAAGGAGTCGTATAAGACGGAGGAGACTGATCTGACCGCCCAGCTGACCAAGCTTAAAGGCAGCGATGCCGAGGTGCTCGTGGTGTGGGGCACCAATCCGGGCCCGGCGGTCGCCGCCAAGAACCTGAAGCAGCTTGCCTGGGATGTACCCTATGTGGGCAGTCACGGTATCGCGAACCTCAAGTTCATCGAACTGGCCGGCGACTCGGCTGAGGGGGTCGTGTTCCCCTCCACGAAGATCCTCTTCCCCGAGTCCATCACCGACGCCAGGCAGAAGGCGCTCATCGAGACCTTCGTCGCCGACTACACGGAGTCCTTCGGTGAAGCGCCCAATCACTTCGCCGCTCACGGCTGGGATGCGGTCATGTTGCTGGTCGAAGCGATAGAGACGGCGGGTAGCACCGAGGCCGCCGCTATTCGTGACGCACTGAACGGCATCACCGACTTTGCGGGCGCCGACGGTATCTTCAACTACTCAACCGACGATCACGATGGCCTTTCTGTTGAGGATCTGATCATGGTCAGGATAGAAAACGGCCGCTGGGTCCTGGCGAAGTAGCACCGGAGTGCGATAGGCTTCCTTGGGTTTTTCGTGCCCCGAGAGGGGTTGGGGGCGAAGCCGCAGGCCGGCGGCTTCGCCCCCCGGAGATGTCGCCCAAGCCGGTGTGGGCCCAGGCAAGGAACCGGTCACACGAGGTAGAGGGAAGAGGCGTTTCGGCACGTGAGCTTCGAGCAGTTCATCCAGTACATCTTCAGCGGTATCACCAGCGGCAGCATCTATGCGCTGACCGCCCTTGGTTTCACGCTGATCTACAATGCCACCGGTCTCATCAACCTGGCCCAAGGCGAGTTCGTGATGCTGGGGGGCCTGATGGCCGTGGCCATGGTGGCCCTGGGGTTGCCCCTCCCCGTGGCCTTCCTGGTCGCGGTGGCGGCCGTGGCGTTGCTTGCCGCTCTTCTGCAACAAGTGGCCATTCGTCCCCTCCTTCCGAAGGGTGTACTTGCGCAGGTGATAGCCACCGTGGGGGCGTCGCTCGCGCTCCGCACGGCAGCCATGATGATATGGGGGCGCGAAGCGCTGCCCCTGGAACCATTCTCGGGTGATACCCCGCTTCGGGTGGCGGGAGCCAGCCTGCTTCCCCAGACAGTGTGGGTGGTGGGCCTCACGCTGGTCATCGTGTTGGTGCTGCAGCTCTTCTACCGGCGGACGCTCACCGGTAAGGCGGTGCGGGCCTGCTCCATCAATCCACAGGCGGCCCGTCTCATGGGGGTCTCATATTCGAGAGTGGTACTTCTGAGCTTCATTGTGAGTGGCGTCATCTCCGCGGCCGGGGGGGTGATGATCACCCCCATCAGCTTCATGAGCTACAGCTCCGGCGCCCTCATCGGCCTGAAAGGTTTTGCGGCGGCTGCGCTCGGCGGCCTCGGCAACCCCATGGGCGCGGTCATCGGAGGTTTCGCACTTGGGATCCTGGAGGGGCTCTCCGTCGGCGTCATCTCTTCCGGCTACAAAGATGCCGTGGCGTTCATCATCCTTCTTCTGGTGCTGTTCGTGCGTCCACAGGGCCTGTTCGGGGCAAGGGTGGTAGAGAAGGAATGACACATCGCGGCCCTGAAGCTCCCGAGCTGACATCGGCTTCATCCGCCGGTAGGATGGGCGATGGGGCGGCCGGCGGGACGGGCTCACCCCCTGCTGTGCCGGGTGCCCCAGGAAGGGGTCACGTCTCCGGTGGTTCGGGAGGCACGCCGGGGCGGGCTTTCGCGCGCCGCAACGCCGGTTTTGTGGTGCTCGCCGTGGTGGTCCTCTGCCTGCCCCTGTTCGTAAGCGACATCTATTACTTGTCGATACTGGCCTTCATGGCCACGCGATTCATCGTTGTCATAGGGCTCAACCTCCTGATGGCCCAAGCCGGCCAGATATCACTTGGTCATGCTGCCTTCGTGGGTCTCGGAGCCTATGGGTCGGCCATCCTGGTCACGAAGGCGGGGTTCAACCCCTGGGTGGCCATGGTGGTGGCCGCCGCCCTCTCTGCGGCGGTGGCGGTCGTCATTGGTATCCCCACCCTCCGCCTGAAGGGCCACTACCTGGCGATGGCGACCCTGGGATTCGGTGAGATTGTGCTCATCCTCATGATCCAACTCAAGGGTCTCACCAACGGCACCGATGGCATCACGGGTGTTCCGCCTCTCACTATCGGCGGGCTGGACTTCTCCGAGCCCAAGGCCTATCACTTCCTGGTGTGGGGAGTGGCTTTGGTGGTGTTCCTGCTCGCGCAGAACCTCACCTCTTCCCGGGTGGGGCGCTCGCTCCGGGCGCTCCGGCGCTCCGAGATCGCCGCCGAATCTTTGGGTGTCAACACGTCCTATCGAAAGGTACAGGTCTTCGCCCTCTCTGCCGTGCTCGCCAGCATCGCCGGCAGTTTCGACGCGCACTACATCCAGTTTGTGAGCCCCGACCAGTTCTCCATCACCTTCTCAATCATTTTGGTGACGAGCGTGGTGGTGGGAGGATTCCGCTCAGTGTGGGGGGCTCTCTGGGGTACCATGGTGGTGGTGATCCTGCCCGAGGTCGTGAAGCGGTTCAACGAAGATGCGGTCAATCTGGTCTTCGGCCTCATGTTGATACTACTCATGATCTTCACTCCCATCCGCTTCGGTTGGCTCGACGGTCTACGTAAGCGATTGCGGCGGGGAGGCGGCGCTCCGAGTACTCCGCCGGACGGCGGCCGCAAGAGAGGGGGCTGATCGTGCCGGTTCTCAAAGTGGAACACGTGACGAAGCGTTTCGGCGGCCTGGAAGCGTTGAAGGACGTGACCTTCTCCGTTCACGAACAGCAGATCAAGGCCCTCATCGGCCCGAATGGAGCCGGCAAGAGCACCATGTTCAATCTCATCGCGGGGGCGGACAAACCAAGCGAGGGATCCATCTCCTTCCGAGCCCACGATCTGGTGGGCCGTCCGGCGCATGCGGTGTCGCGTCTGGGTGTGGGCCGCACCTTCCAACACTCGCGCCTGTTCGACGACCTCTCGGTGCTCGAGAACGTCATGGTGGGCCGCTACGCGAAGACCACGTCGGGTGTGGTCACCGGTGTGCTTCGTCTGCCGCGGCACAGCCGCGAGGAGCGCCAGACCGAGGAAGCGGCGGCGAGAGCGCTGCGCCGGGTGAGCCTCGCCGACAAAGCGGCGGAGCTGGCCGGCAATCTTCCCGTGGGCGAGCGGCACCTGCTCGAGATCGCGCGGGCCCTCGCCACCGAACCAGACCTCCTGCTGCTCGACGAGCCTGCCGCGGGCCTGAACGAAGAGGAGACCGCCCGTTTGAGCACCTACGTCCGCAAGATGCGCGACGACGGCATCACCGTACTTTTGGTGGAGCACGACATGGGCTTCGTCATGGACATATCCGACGAAGTGGTGGTGTTGGATTACGGGCGGAAGATCGCCGAGGGGCCACCACTCATGATCCAGAGCAATGAAGATGTCATCCGTGCCTATCTAGGAGAGGAGATCTGAGCGTGGCCGATGATCGGGGCATGCTGAGCCTGGAGGCGGTTCGTACGGGCTACGGGGCGATCGAGGTGCTCCATGGCATCGACCTCACCATCGCTCAGGGCGAGGTGGTCACCATCATCGGAGTGAACGGGTCGGGCAAGAGTACACTGCTCAAGGCGGTATCGGGGTTGATCCCGCTGTGGGGAGGGGGCATCAGCTTGGCAGGGGAGGCCCTGGACTCCCTCTCGGTGGAGCAGATCGTGGAGCGGGGAGTGATCCAGGTTCCCGAGGGCAGGCAACTGTTCGGGCCTCTCACGGTGGAGGAGAACTTGGAACTCGGGGCGTATGCGCGGCGCGGGCGCCACCGGGGAGGAAAGACGTACGCGTACAAGTTGGCGGAAGTCTTCTCACTGTTTCCGCGCCTTGAGGAGCGTCGCCGTCAGGAAGCGGGGACGCTTTCGGGCGGCGAGCAACAGATGCTGGCGGTGGGCAGGGCGCTCATGGCCGAGCCGCGGGTGCTCCTGCTCGACGAACCCTCCATGGGCCTGGCTCCCCTCTTGGTCAAGGAGATATTCACCACACTTCGCCGCCTCAGCGAGGGTGGTCTCACCATGATCCTGGTGGAGCAGGATGCCCGCATCGCACTCAGCCTGGCCCATCGAGGCCTGGTGATGGAGCGGGGCAGTGTGGTACTCGAGGACTCAGCCGCCTCTCTCTTGAAGAATCCGGAGGTGCAGGTGATCTACTTCGGGCAGAAACCGGGTAGGAAGGTCATGAGCACCACTCCGGAGTAATCGGCCGTATAACGGTGCGCCCGATCCGAGTCTCCACCGGCGCGTGAGTGGGTGCTGTGCGGCTGGGGCGGGCGGACCCCCCATCGGGGATTGCGAGGACTATGGACGCCATCTGGAATCCGGAATACGAGACCATGGGAAGGGGAGAGCTCGAGGAGCTCCAATTCTCGCGTCTGCAGACCACTCTGCGCTGGGCGCATGAGAACGTGCCCTTCTACCGTTCCCTTTGGGAGGAAGCGGGCGTACGCCCTGGTGACGTGCGTTCCCTCGAAGACCTCACCAAGCTGCCCTTCATGAGCCAGGATGATTTCCGCAGAGCCTATCCCTACGGGCTCTTCGCCGTTCCGCTGGAGCGGGTCGTGCGTGTGCACACCTCCTCGGGCACCACCAACTGGCCGGCCGTGGTGGGCTACACGCGGGGGGATCTGAACACCTGGGCGGAACTCTGTGCCCGGGTGGTTGTCGCTGGTGGGGCCCAATCGCATGACGTCGCCCAGATCACCTTTGGCTACGGTCTGCCCACCGGGGCCTTCGGTTTGCAGGCCGGACTGGAACGAGTGGGAGTGACGGTCATTCCGGCGTCCACCGGGAACACGCGCCGCCAACTGCGGATCATGCGCGATTACCACACCACTCTCTTGGTGTCGGCGCCGAGCTATGCGCTCCATCTGGCCCGGATCGCCGGCGAGCTGGGCTACGGTTTCGGGGAGATGAGCCTGCGGGCGGGCCTGTTCGGGGCGGAACCGTGGACCAATCGCGTGCGCGGCGAGATCGAGACCGTCATGGGTATCAGCGCCACCGACAATTACGGGCTGTCGCAGGTCATCGGCCCCGGCATCTCGGGCGAGTGCAGCCTGAAGGACGGCCTGCATATCAACGAGGATCACTTCATCGTGGAGGTCATCGATCCGGAAACGGGAGAGCGGGTGCCCGAGGGCAAGGAAGGTGAACTCGTGTTCACCTCGCTCACCAAGGAAGCCGTCCCCGTGGTACGGTATCGGACGGGCGATGTGGCAGCGGTGAATCTCGAGCCCTGTCGGTGCGGGCGTACCTTCGCCCGTCACACCAAGGTGTACTCGCGTACTGACGACATGTTGGTCATCAGGGGAGTGAACGTTTATCCTTGGCAGGTGGAGAGGGTGCTCGAGACAATTGAAGGGCTCGAGCCCAACTTCCAGATCATCGTCGACCGGCGCGGAGCTCTCGACTCGGTCGAAGTGCAGATCGAGATGAAGCCCACGTTCTTCCCCGATGAAATGCGCAAGTTGGTGGAGTTCAAGCGCCTGGTGGAGGAGAGGCTTCACCGGGAACTTGGGGTGCGGGTGCAGGTAAGACTGGTGGAACCGCGCAGCATTCCGAAACTGGTCGACCGCACCCGCAGGGTGATAGATCGGCGGGAGGGGTAGGCGAGGTGGCGGTGAACAAGGTGGGTGCGAGGGCGGCGGCGCCTACAACAGTGCGCGGCCGGGGAGGATGCCAAAATGGCGCTTGAACCGGGCCTGTCGGGCAGCGTAAGCACAGTCGTGGTCGAGGATGTGACGGCCCTTGCTCTCGGCACCGGCTCCGTGCACAGTCTGGCCACGCCGGCGATGATAGCGCTCATGGAAGCGGCGGCCATGCGCGCAGTGGCCGATGATCTGCAACCGGGCCAATCCACGGTGGGGAGCCATGTCGATATCACTCATCTCGCCCCCTCCCGGGTGGGTCTCACCGTCACGGCTACGGCCACAGTCACGGAGGTGGAGGGCAGGCGGCTCATCTTCAGCGTGTCTGCCGTCGATGACGGAGGTATCGTGGGCCGGGGCACACACGAGAGGGTGGTCGTCGATTTGCCCACGTTCGAGGAGAAGATCCGCAGACGCTAGCTGCACTCGTGCGGGTGGGACATGGCGGCGTGCCTCGCTGCGGTTGTCAGGCTCCGGTTATGGCCGACGAGTGGCCGGCATGAGGGCCCAGCTCATCGAGAGAGGTACGAATGCCTCGCCAGGCCCTCCCGGGTCCACTGCTCCAGCCCCCTGAGCAGCACATAGAGCGAGATGACGGCGGACACGAACGCGCCGAGCGGGGCGAGCACCGTCCACTGGTTCACCTGCAGCGAAGCTCGTGACTGTCCGATGAGCCCGGCCCATTCGTTGGTGATCGAGTAGTAGGCTGGGGGATCGAGCCCCAACTTCGTGCCACCGAGGAACAGGTTGAAGATACCGAGCTGGCCCAAGAGGGTGAGCACAAGGATGACCTCGGTGAGGACGAGCAACATGAGGTCCTCCCTAAGCATGGGGACAATATGGCGGATTCCCACTCTGACGCGGCCCGCCCCCAGCGACTCAGCTGCTTCCACGAACTGCGCCCGCTTGTGGGTGTAGACCTTCTCGGAGAGAGATGACGCAATTGCGGGTACGCCCACTGCAGTCATGAGCAGGCCTTGGATGAGGACCAATTGCCAGGGGTGAAGAGGAGAGGCCGTGTTGATGCCGGCCATGACGAAGAAGACTACGAGAAAGTGGGGCAGAGCACCGAGAGGGCCGGTGTTTCGCAACGAAGGTGCTTCGCCCGCCCGGGTACCTCGGACGAGGCCAAGGCATGCGCCAACGAATACCCGGGCACACGCAACAGCAAGAGCGGTGAAGATGGTCCAGGGGGCACCGTACAAGATGAGGGAGAAGATATCGTAGCCCCAACGGTCGGTTCCGAGCCAGTGAGCGGTCGAGGGCGGCCGGGGTGGGTAAACGGCCACCGGCCCTTCTTCAGTCATCTCATAGGCAATCTTCTCTGACCAATCTCGTGGGTAGGGAGCTAGGCGGGGGCCGATCACGGCGATGAAGAGGAGAAAAGAGCAGAGTATCGCGCCGACGATCAACTTGAGAGGGAGGGGGCGCCGGCGCAGGTTTCGCTGTGTGGATGGGGAGACATTGGCTGTCTTCGGGATTGGGGTCACCTGCCTACAACCTCGCGGCGGCTTCCTGGATCGCAGACAGGAGTAGGCGCATGGCGATTACCAGAATGAAGAACAGCCCTATCGTGACCACCAAGCTGTTGAAGACCAAGGCGAACTCGTAGTACCGACTTCCTGCCCACGCGAACAACAGGCGGGTGACGCCCCGCAGGTTGAAAAGGTACTCCACGATGAAAAGGTTCCCCAGCATGAGGGCGGCCAGCTTGGTGGCATTGGCGCGGACGTGTACCAAGGCGTGGGGAAGGACGTGGCGCCACGTCGTGCGAGCCGTGCTGAGCCCCTGAGCCCGGGCAACGAGAACGTATTCCTTGGTAGACACCTCGAAGACCCGGTGCGAGACGTCACGCATGAGGTACACGGTGGGAAGCACCGAGAGCACGATGAGCGGCAGCAGTACGGCTTGTTCTTCCACGCTGATGGATGCCGTTCGAGCGAGTCTGAGGCCGGTCTCCTTGAAGATGGCCACCACAGCGATCTGCAGAAGGAGGGCGAGCACGAAGTCCGGGAGTACTCCCACACCGCCCAAGAGATCCTGTGCTGCTTCGCGGCGCCTGGCTCCGAGCAGCACACCGAAAGACAGTCCGAGCAAGAGGGATATGGTGAGAGCGATACTCGAATACCGAAGCGAGGTTGGGAGGGTATACCTCAGTGTGTCGATGAATGAGCGGGAGGCCCAGTGCGCTCCGTACGTGAAGCTCTCGCCGGTGAAGAGTCCGTGAACATATCCAGCGATAGAACGGGGCAGTGCGAGAGGGTCGACGTGAAGCACCCCTCCCTGCACATAGAACACCTCGGGGAGGCCGGCGATCAAGAACAGCCCGAGCAGGCACCCCAAGAGGTATGCGGGTCTTCTGATGATCGGTGGGATGCTGATGCTTGTGCGCTCCCTGAGTACATGCCTCGCTGGCCCAGCATACCGAAGAATCGTCGGCATATGGTACGATACGCTCGCTTGAGGTCCCGCGAGCGGTGTTGCGGGAGAGTCGAGCGTACATTCTCAGCTGAGTGTTTCTTCTGGTCAGGAACACCCATTCACGGAGGGAATCATGCCCGAAAACATCATCGATCTGACCGGCAAGACCGCGATCATCACCGGTGGTACACGCGGTATCGGTGCCGAGATGGTCAAGTGCCTCGCGCGGCAGGGGGCCGACATAGCTCTCAACTATCGCAAGAGCGTCGATGAAGCTGCGAAGCTCATCGAGGAGCTTACGGCCATGGGCCGCAAGGCGATAGCCGTACAGGCCGACGTCTCCAGCCTTGACGACGCCGAGAAGATGGTGGCGCGCGTGGCCGAGGAGCTTGGTGGCCCGCACATCCTGGTGTGCAACGCCGGCATGAATTGGGATGGCGTCATCTGGAAGATGAGCGAGGAGCAGTTCGACCGGGTCATCGGAGTCGACCTGAAGGGCACCTGGAACTACCTGCGGGCCTGCGCCCCCTACTTCAAGGAGCAGCAGTACGGTCGCTTCATCTCCGTGACGTCCATCAACGGTATCCGGGGTAAGTTCGGCCAGACCAACTACTCCGCGGCCAAGGCGGGCGCCATCGGCATGACGAAGGCGGCAGCCAAGGAGTTGGGTAAGTTCGGCGTCACCTGCAACTCGGTGGCTCCGGGCTTCATTCTCACCGAGATGGGCGAGAGCATGCCGGCGGAGTTCCGCGATGCAGCGGTGGAAGAATCGGCGGTGAAGCGTGCCGGGTTGCCGGAAGACATCGCCTGGTTGGTGTCCTTCCTCGCCTCTGAGTGCGGCCGCCACATCACCGGTGAGGTGATCAAGGTCGACGGCGGGCAGTACATCTAAGATGCTGTCGTGGCCCCAGATGAGGGGCCGGCACGGCCTGGGCGGTTTTGGCGATTGAGCCGGCTTCCCAGGCCGGAGTCTAGTTGGTGCCGGGCGGGTAGGCACCGCGGCCCGGCGTGTAGTCGCGGTTCCAGAGGAAAAGGAGCGATATGAGCCTCGATTGGTTGCCAAGGGACGATGAGATCAAGAACCACGCTCTCTTCAAGGGAGAGCACTACTGGGGTACCTGGGACGATGCCCCCTGCGTCGTATACGAGAAGCGGCCTCTCACCGACCCGGAAGGCAATGAGGTCCCGGGCCTCTATGTCTCCTGGATCATTCTCAACAACCCCGCTCAGTACAACAGCTATACCACCGACATGGTGAAGGGCGTCATCGCGGGTTTCTGGAATGCCTCCACCGACCGCAGTGTGGTGGCGGTGGTGTTCACCGGGGCCGGCACCGCAGCTTTCTGCACCGGCGGCAACACCGTCGAATACTCCGAGTACTACTCCCGCAGGCCCACGGAGTATGCGGAATACATGGATCTGTTCAACGGCATGGTCGATGCCATCCTCAACTGCAAGAAGCCGGTTATCTGCAGGGTGAACGGCATGAGGGTGGCCGGTGGCCAGGAGATCGGCATGGCTGCGGACCTGGCAGTGGCCGCTGATACCGCCGTGTTCGGACAGGCCGGTCCCAAGCACGGGTCTGCTGCGGTGGGTGGTGCCACCGACTTCCTTCCCAGCTTCCTCTCCATCGAGGACGCCATGTGGAGCGGCTTCATGTGCGAGCTGTGGTCGGCCTACAAGATGAGGGCCAAGAACCTCGTCTCCAAGGTGGCTCCGGTGCTCAAGAAGGATGGCGAATTCATCCGCAATCCCCTTGTGTTTACCGACGCGTACGTGAAGGACGGCGAGATCGTATACGGCGACATGAAGACCGGCGCCGAGGCCAAGGCTGCCCGCGAGCTCATGGCTCAGTGCGAATACGATTTCGCCATGCTGGACGCTGAGGTCAACAAGATAGTGTGGACTCTGGCCAACCTGTTCGAGGGCTGCGTCCAGATGTCGATCGACTCCATGCGCATGAAGAAGCGTTTCTTCTGGGATCAGGCGAAAGTCCTCATGCGCCAGTGGCTGGGCCAGAACATGATGCTCGATGCCTTCTTGGGCTTCCACGCCTTCTCCACGCGCAAGATCACGGGCAAGGACACCATCCACTTCCTCAAGTACCGCCAGTTGGTGGCCGAGGGACGCCGCATGGACATGGATGTGATCGAAGAGGTCATGCCCAAGCCGAAAGAGGGCTAGTTCCACGCAGGCTGCCCTTTCGGGGCGATTCTCGCACGTATGCGTGGCGGCGGCGCCCCACGGGCGCCCCCCCCCCGTACGGGGGGGGGGCGGGCGCCCCCTCGGCCCCCCCCCGCCGCTTCCTGGGGGGCTCCGGGGCCGGCCCCGGAGCCCCCACCGGTATACTCTTCCCATGAGATTGTGGAAGAAGAGACGCGAACGGCCTCTCTGCATCACCCATAGCGATCCGCTCACAGGCACTGAGTTCGTGGTGGGGAGCCCGGTCGAAGTGGAGGGGAGCCTGTATGTGGTCACCGGTTGGAGAGAACTCCCTCCGGTTCGTCTTGCGCGCGGGGGCTCGGCCCGGGAGTGGGAGATCTTGGGGCGTCCGCTCAAGGGGAGCGAGGTGAGCGAAGCCTTGGCGCGTGAGTTGGAGGACATCCTGCATCACCCAGCCCAGCTCGACTCATCGGCGGCACCTGAGACGCCCGCGCCTGAGGCCGGCCGGGAGACGGGCGTCCCCCACGACGGGAGGTCACAAGGCGCGGATCAGGGCGACTCTCACGACCGGGGTAGGCACCTCTCCCAAGACCAAGGCGAGCAGGGCTCCCAAGCCGGCTGAGATACGCAACCGGGAGGCGGATCCCCGCCCCGCGGCTTACTTTGAGTCGGTTGTGTCCGGGAACGATGCCAGGGTCGCGCGGTGGTGCGCGACCCGCACGAGGTGCATCCAGCCGGAATCCTCCAAACCGTGGGTCAGCTCCAGAATGAGGTCTGCATGCCTCTCCAGCACCGCTTTCGACGTGTTTTCGCGGGCGAGCTCGCGCAGCGAGCCGATGATCTCCAGCATCCGGATGAGCACGGTGGGGGCCGAACGGGCATAGTAGCGTAGCTGGGAGAAGCTGTGATTCAGGAGATCGGCGAAATCCCTGCTGCTTAGGAACAGGCGGGGTGTGCCCGCGTTGTCGTACACTACGGGCTCGCGGGGTTTGCGCTGCACGAGGACGGCCAGGCCCACTCCCAGCCAGTTGAGACAGGCGAGGGCGGTGTGGGGGTCGTTGATGCCGGGGGAGAGGGCTCGTTCTGCTACTTCCAGCAACTGGCTTGCGCCGTGCGCCGCGTCCTGCTCGAGGGTAGGTTCGCGTCCCAGGAGGATGGCGCGTTCGATCTCATGGCGGCGATGCTCACCCACGTTCTCGGCGGGTGCGGCCCGGGCGAGGAGGTCGCCGGGGATCACGAAGTCGCTCGGGAGGGGAATCACCTGTATGGTGAGGCCGGCGCCGGTGGCCAATGCGAGCAGGCTCTCCCGGTCGATCGCCTGCACATAGCCGGGCCCGGAGGCCCTCACCTCGAGGTGGGCCCCGACTGCCGTTCGCTCAAAGAAGGATGTGCCGGCCGGCTGCTTCTTGCCGGAGGGTTCATCTTCGGATTCGGGATACAGGCGCTCGATGGTGCCTATGAACTCGTGGCCCACCCGGGCGGCGATACCGGTTGACTTCAGCGTGGCGGCCACGTGGTGGATGTAGAAGATGAGCATGCCCAGGTTGAGCGCCGCGAGCAGGAGGGCGATGGTGAGAGACACTCTGGGCACGGCGCGTTCTGCGCCGCTGCCCTCCAAGGCGAGCACGACGAGGCAATAGAGAAAGGCGGCGAGAAAAGAACCGAGCACTACTTGATTGGCCTTGTCGGACATGAATGTGCGGATGAGATGTGGCCCGAACTGCTGGCTGGTGGCCGAGAGCACCACCATGGTGATGGAAAAGACCAGCGCGGCGGTGGTGATCATGGAGCCGGCGATGGCGGAGAGCACCTGCCGGGCCGCCTCCTGATCTCCGGCGAATACCCACCAGGGAGTCAACGAACCCGTCGGCCAGGCCGACGAGGTGAGCCGGTCGAGGAAGGTGGTGAGGAGGGCGAGCAGTACCGAAGAGGCAAGAAAGGTGGCCGGAACGAACCAGAACGTCGCTGACAGCTGGTATCTCAGGTTCTGTAGGCGGGTCCTCATGCTGCGTGTGCCCCGTGTGTGCCGATGGCCGCTAACGTTCGATTGTAAGGGGTATCTCTACCAGGTTTATCTGTGAGCCGTCCTCTGCCGACTGCTCCCAGACGATGAGCGCGCCCAGTCCGGGTTCGTCGACCTCGAAGGGGAGGGTCACGTCGAACGCGCCCCGGGTGCCACTGCCCGATGCCGCTGTGACGAAATCCTCGAACACGATCCGGCCGTCCCAGCCTGTAATGGTGGCCATGAAAGTGGCCTCAAAGGTGTTGGCCGTCCCCGTGAGCTGCAGTGGACTCGTGACCGTGTCACCGGGCGCGACGCTCTCCACCAGGATAGCAGGGGTCACACGCTCGTAGTCGGCCCGTGTCTGCGGTTTCTCGAGGAGGAGTCCTTCACCGCTGAACACATCGATGGGTGTGCCTTCGATCGCGAGGCTGACGGCATCCACGGTGGGAAACTGGGTGAGCGTATAGACGACTTGGGCGAGGCGCATGGTCATGGCGAACGTGCCGCCCCCCTGCTCGAATTCGCCGGAGAGGTTTACGGTGGCCACTCCCTCGTCCACGGTGACCCCCAAGAGTCTTGTCTCCGTGGGTATGGAGGTGGTGAAGCCCCACTCCTCCTCGGCTGTGGTGGGTTCGGAGAGGAGTTGTTCCATCGCCGCCACCGCGACCGCTTCTGTGCGAAGGACACGGCGGTGAGCGACACCCAACACCTCTCCGCGGACGAAATAGACATTGAGTGTCATCATGTCGGCAGGTTCGGGCGAGGAGGAGGTCGTGGTGGGCAACGCCGGCGTCGTCGTAGAGGTAGATCCGGGAGTCTGCGTGGTGGCCGCGGGTTGCTCGGCGGTGCCTTCTACACCGCACCCGGCCACCGCGATCAAGAGCACGAGCAGCGCGAGTGCCGCTGCCAAGCCACGTGGTATTAGGTAGACTGCACGCATGTTCTGCTCCTCCATGAGTATCGTCTCTTCAGGTTGTATTGCCTGCGGGCCCTCCGATTCCTGCCGCCGGCATCGACAGGTGGAGCATCGGCGACCCGTATCGGGTAGACGCGCCCGCGGCAGCGATCGGTTGCCGGGGGGCGGCCGGTGAAGCCGGCGGGGGGCTCGCATCCTGCCGCGAAAGTGATGATCACGGCGGGGCTCATCATTGCCGCCGCGCTTGTGCTCGTGGCCCTGGTGACGGGTTTTGCCGGCGGAGGGAGGGATGATTCCTCCGGGCAGTGTGACTTCATGGTGTTGACGGGCGTCCCTTCCCCGCCCCGAGGTGAGGAGTTGGATGGACCGAGGGGCGCAACTGCTTCTGCCGCACCGTCTTCTCCCTCCGAGGTGGCCGGCCCCGTGGACGTTCTCGTGTATGGTTCCACGAGTGGTGGCCTGGGTGCGATAAGGGGCCTGAAACTGGCCTGTGAACGGACCGGCACCGGCCCGCTGACGGTGGTGCTTCTCAGTCCCGCCCCCGGGCTCGAGTCTCCCTTGGCCCAGGGATTGTCGGTCGAGGACGATTACCGTCCGGGTGTGGTGGGTGGTTTCTACGGTGAGTTCCGCCATGAGGTGATCAGGCACTACGAGCGGGAGGGTGTCTGGCCGCTGTTGCGCAACGGGCGGCTGGTGTATGAACCGGAGGTGGCCGACCGGGTCCTGCGCCGGTTGGTTCTCGAGGACGGTTCGCCTCCCGAATGGTCGCAGGCCGGTGTCCGGGTGATCTGGCTGCGCGGTCTTGTGCGCAAGGCAACCGACACCGGTGAGTTGATTCAGGTGAGGGTCGAACACATGGACGGTACCTACCTCGACCTCGAGGCCCGGTTCGCGGTGGATGCCTCGGTGGAGGCCGACCTGGCCCGGCTTCTCGGTGCCGACTACAGGATGGGGAAGAGTTCCCATCTCTACAACGACGTTGAGGGCCGGCATCCGGAGCCGCCCACGAAGGATGACTCCTTCAGTACGGCGCCACAATCCCTCGCCATGCTGCTCACGTTGTCGGTGAAAGAGAAGCCG
The DNA here is from genome assembly GCA_964423425.1 of uncultured Gaiellales bacterium. GTDB lineage: Bacteria > Actinomycetota > Thermoleophilia > RBG-16-64-13 > RBG-16-64-13 > CAYRES01. Next base: position 180,826 of record CAYRES010000001.1, read on the forward strand.
GCCCCGCCCATCCACTCCCTGCCTGAGTGGAATGAGAGTGCCGTCCCCGGAGGTCTCCATGAGACTCTACCCGAGTTCATCCGGCGCAGTTTCCCCGGCAGCTGGTCGCTCCGGCATCCCCTTCCCCAGGATAAGCGGGAACTCAACGAGGGCTGGAACGACTGGGCCAACCCGCACATCTCCTTCGCCTGGTACATGAACCCCGGCGAGCGCCTCGAACTGGTCGGCCAACTCCAGGCACGTGCCCTACACTATCTTGCGCTTATCCAGGGGCATTTTCCGGAAGTCGGTCTCGCGACTCTGCCCTCGTGGCCCTATGTGCGGGGGGAGGTGATGGTGATGGGGCGGCACGTGTACCATGTCGATGAACTCGTGGAGGGGGTGGACGAGCCCATCGCCAAGGGCAAGTACGCCCGCTTCGACCGGCATGATCCTTTCGAGGGCACGCAGCAATCACCTGAGAGCGCCATCGTGGAGGTTCCCCTCGACGCCACCAGGCCGGCCGGCCTTCCGCGTCTGCTGGTCACCACCGCCCTCTCGGTCGACTACCTCACGTACAACTCTGCCTGTCGTATGGAGCCGGTGCGCGCCAACGTGGGTGCGGCCTGCGGAGTTCAGCTGGCTCTTGCGCTCCGGGACGGCGTGGCGCCTCATGAGGTGCCCTACCCCGGCATTCGGGAGGAGTTGTTGCGGCAGGGCCACCGCCACCTGCAATGACCGGAGCGAGTCCGTGTGCCTTGCGGGCGGCGGCCGGACTTCGAGCGGATGCCGGGCTTCGAGCAGGAGCCGGCCTGCGCGGAGCGAATGGTGTGCTGGGGGGGTGTGCCGGAAGTGCTTGAAGGAGGAGATGTCGGATGGTGTCGCTTCTCGACCGTGTGACTGTGGGCTCGGCAGCCCTTCTCTCCCGGAGGGGTCGCTTCTTTGCAGATGGTGTTCTCTGCCCCACGCTTGGCGAGCATTTCGATGTGGTGGCGCTCACTCTGCCCTCGGGCCTGTCCCGGCCGGAGGATGGGGAGGTGCGCGAGGTCCACGCCGAGACCGCCTCGGGCAACCTCGGGGCAGCCTATCAGATCGCACAATGGCTGGGTCCGGACCATCCGCTCATCGTCTTCCACCACGGCAGCAACGAGCGGCCCTACGACTACAGTCGCACGGCTAAGAACACCTTCAAGCGGGTGTTCTTCAGCAGAGGCGGCACGTTTCCCGCGAATCTGGTGAACCTGCGCGCTCCATTCCATCAGTCGCTCAAGGAGTACGCGGAGGGTATTCGGGAGCTGCATCGCTTCGGGGCGTTGTTGATGACATCGGTCGCTCTGGTCGAGGAGGTGGTGAGGCATGCGCGGGCGGGCGGAATCCGGCAGGTGGTGGTATGTGGTTGCAGCCTGGGGGGCTGGGTGACGAACCTTCACCGCGCCTACTCCGCATCTGCGGACGTCTACGTTCCCATGTTGGCCGGAGCAGCGCTGGGAGACATGTTTGTCGATTCGGTGTACCGCCGGCTCGTGGGAGGCGAAGGTAGGCGCCGCCCGGAGGTGGTACGGAAGGCACTCAACTTCGAGGAGGAGTTCGCCGCCAACCGGGAGGCAAACGTGTTCCCCCTCCTTGCCCGCCATGATGCCATCGTGGTGTTCGAACGCCAGAAGCGCTGTTATGAGGGCCGCCATCCCCTCGCGGTTATAGACCGGGGGCACACGAGCGGGATGCTCGCCCCACTCGCCCTGCGCCGGCATCTGGGGAGCGTGCTCGACGGGAAGGTTCCCGCATGAGCGGTGTGAGAGTGTTCCGCACTCTGCTCCGGGGCGACGGTCGCTGGGAGGTCCGGGCGGACGGGGAGAAGGTACCAAGGGCTACGTATTCAAGCCAGGCTCTCGCGTGGCGCCAGGCGAAAGATCTGGCTCGCTACGCCGATGAGGGTACGGCGGTGCTCCACAAACGGGACGGCGGCGTACGCGTCACACATGCCTACAACTGAAGGGCTGAGAGGCGCCCGGGGCCGGCACGGGTAGTGCCGGCCCCGGGCGCAGACCTCCTCTACCAGCGGGACCCGCCTCCGTAGTTGCCTCCGCGACGGTCTGCACCGCCGGTGCGGGGAGCCGGTTCCTTGGCTATCTCGACCTTCAGCGTGCGGCCCTCCAATTCCGCGCCGTTCATGGCGCCGACCGCCGACTGGGCCTCTGCTTCGCTTCCCATCTCGACGAAGCCGAAGCCCTTGGGCCGGCCGGTGCCCCTGTCGATGATGAGCTTGACCGACACTACTTCACCGTGCGCTCCGAATGCCTCCTCCACTGTCTGCTCTGAGGTGCCGTAGCTGAGATTACCGACATACAGTTTCGCCGAGCCCATCGAACCCTCCAGGTAGAAAAACCTACGACGGCATCCACGAAGCCGGACCCAGAGAGAAGAGTGAACCTGAGCGGAATGCAGGCGGCCCCCCCAAAGGGCTGTGCCCTGTCGATGCACCTCCCAAGAATACCACGGTTGGATGAGCCGCCGCGCAGGTGGCCGGAATAGGGGGTGAGGTTCCCGGTCCCAGGCGGCCGCGGGGTGTCTCGGGGGCAAGTGCACATTGAGCGCGTGCACATTCATTTGATACATTGTCTGGCTGGCGGACCAACCAAACCCGTGGCAGCGTCGGAAAGGAATATGGTGGATGTTCAAGGTACTGAGTAACGAAGAGATTGCACCTCAGCTCCACAAGATGGTGATTGAGGCGCCGAGGGTGGCGAAGACCCGGCTCCCCGGGCAGTTCGTCATCATCCGCCTGAAGGAAGGAGCCGAGCGGATTCCGCTCACTATTGCCGACGATGATCCGGAAGCAGGGACGATCACGCTCATCATTCAAGCAGTCGGCATCAGTACGAAAGACATCGTGGCCGAACCCGCTGGCGGTTACATACGTGATGTGGCCGGTCCTTTGGGTGAGCCAACCGAGATAGAGAACTTCGGCCGTGTGGCCTGCGTGGGCGGTGGCGCGGGCATCGCCGTGCTGTTCCCTTTGGCCAAGGCCTTGGCCGGCGCGGGCAACCAGCTCACGACCATCATCGGTGGCCGTAGCGAGGGTTACGTGATCCTCAAGGACGAGCTGGCCGAGTTCTCCGATGAGCTGCTCATCACTACCGAAGACGGGTCCCTGGGCGAGAAGGGATTCGTCACCGCACCCCTCAAGCGTCTGCTCGAAGATCAGGCCAAGAGCCCGCAGGCCGTGTACGCGGTGGGCCCGGTGCCGATGATGAGGGCCGTTGCTGATCTCACCAAGGAATACGGGGTGAAGACCATCGTGTCGCTGAACCCCATCATGATCGACGGTACCGGCATGTGTGGCGGCTGCCGGGTGACCGTGGGTGGCGAGGTGAAGTTCGCCTGCGTCGACGGCCCGGAGTTCGACGGCCATGAAGTCGACTTCGACGAGCTGGCCGCCCGGCAGAACGCCTATCTGGAATGTGACGAACACGGGTGCCGTCTTACGTCGGCCCTCAAGTAGCGGGAGCAACAACGCATGACTGAACTGAGCTCGAAGGAGAGGATGGCGATCACTCGGACCACCATGCCCGAGCAGGATGCCATCGAGCGTAGCGCCAATTTCAAGGAAGTAAACCTGGGCCTGTCTGCTGAGTGGGCCATACGTGAGGCTCAACGCTGCCTGAGTTGTAAGAAGAGACCCTGTGTGGACGGCTGCCCGGTCAACGTGCGTATCCCCGACTTCCTCGAGAAGTTGGCCGACGGCGACTTGGCAGGTGCGGCCGCCATTCTACGGGCCGACAACGCGCTTCCGGCAACCACCGGGAGGGTATGCCCACAGGAGATGCAGTGTGAGGGCAAGTGCGTCAGGGGCAAGCGCGGAGAACCGGTGGCCATCGGTTGGCTGGAGCGCTTCGTGGCAGATTGGGCAGCCGAGAACCTCGAGCCGGACAAGGCTCCTGCAGAAGCGACCGGTTTCAAGGTAGCGGTCATAGGCTCCGGCCCCGGCGGGTTGACCGCGGCGGGTGAATTGGCCCGCATGGGCCACAGCGTCCACGTGTTCGAGGCGCTTCACGACACCGGCGGTGTGCTCAGGTACGGCATTCCCGAGTTCCGTCTGCCGAAGCGCATCGTCGACAATGAAGTCGAGAATCTCAAAGCTCTCGGGGTGGAGATCGAGTGTAACGTCATTGTGGGACGCACCATTACTCTCGACGACATCGTGGACGAGTACGATGCGGTGTTTGTGGCTAACGGCGCCGGCCTACCCATGTTCCTGAACATCCCCGGTGAGAACCTCAAGGGAGTGTATTCGGCCAACGAGTATCTCACCCGAGTGAATCTCATGGGCGCCTGGATGGACGATCCCTGCGGTACGCCCATCGCACGCGGTAAGCGGGTGGTGGTATTCGGTGGTGGCAACGTGGCCATGGACAGCGTACGCACAGCCAAACGTCTCGGCGCCGACCGGGCCATCATCGCCTACCGGCGGGGCCGGGAAGAGATGCCTGCACGGCAGGAAGAGATCAAGCACGCCGAAGAGGAGCAGGTGGAGTTCATGTTCCTCGTGGCTCCGCTCGAGATACTGGGCGACGAGCAGGGCTGGGTGAGGGCGGTCAGGCTGCAGGAGATGGAGCTGGGCGAACCCGATGCCTCCGGCCGGCGGCGTCCGCAGCCCATCCCGGGCAGTGAGTACGAGCTCGAATGCGACATCGTGGTGGTGGCCCTTGGCACCGTGGCCAACCCGTTGCTCACGAGCGCAACGCCCGCCCTCAAGGTCGACAAGTGGGGCAACATCCTCGCCGATGAAGGCCAGTCCACCTCTCTGCCCGGCGTCTACGCCGGCGGCGACATCGTGCGCGGTGGCGCCACGGTCATCTTGGCCATGGGCGACGGCAAGCGCGCGGCGTGTTCAATCGACGAGTACTTGAAGAGTAAGAGTTAAGAGATTCCCCTCCGGCCAATCCGGTAGGGGCCGCAAGAGATGTGAGCAACCCGGGGGCGGCGCCGGCCGCCCCCGGGTTGCTCCCTGTGCCCCTCAGCGGCCGGACGCTCCGCTCCGGCCCCATCTCCTCTCGAGAAGCGCGTAGATGATCGCGGCCACTCCCAGCCCGAGAAGTACCAACAGGCGCACGGGCGTTCCCGTTGTGGTCGGATCCTTGTGTGGTCCGCCCGGGCGGCGGGAGGCGCCGGCGTTCGCGGGTGTCATGGCGGTGGTGGGGGGCGGCGCCGACCGTGGTTGAGGAGCGGGCGGCCGCTCCAGAGCCGTCGTGCGGAGACCCTTCACGCGCGGAGCCATTACTCACCGAAGACCTTGATCACCAGACGCTTCGGGCGCCTGCCGTCGAACTCGCAGTAGAAGACGTGCTGCCAGGGACCGAGGTCGAGGCGCCCCTTGGTCACCGGCATCAGAACCTGATGGTGGGTGAGGAGGTTCTTGAGATGCGCATCCCCATTGTCTTCACCGTTCAGGTGGTGCCGGTAGTCACCGCCCTCGGGGAGTAGCGCGGTCGCAACTTCGTTGACGGGAGGGTGCCAGGAGGGCGGAGCTATCTTGTCGAGCCACTCCAAGGCGTCCGCTTGAATGCCGGGGTCGTCATCATTCACCCATACGGCGGCGGTGATGTGCATGGCGGAGACCAAGGCCATGCCTTCACTGATGCCCGCCTCGTCCACGGCTCTCTGGACGTCCTCGGTGATACGGACGAACTCACGTCTGCGGGCCGTGGTGAATGTTCGATACGTCGTGTGCCACTTCAAGACGGTAACCTCCCTGGGGTCATTGGCTCATGGGGTCGTGCGCAGCCGACCGGAAGACGGCGTTCGCTCACAGTATGCCCAAAGGGCTGCATTGCCTATGCCGGCAGCCCGGTGGGTGAGTCGCTCTACCCGGTGGTGTAGTGCTCACAGCCCCGGCCGTGGGGTCCTGTTACCATGTATCCTGACATGGGATCCGACGAGTACAGACCCAAGAGGGTCCCGGCGCCTTGGCGCTCGGCGCTGAATGCCCAAGGAGTGGCGTGGCTTCTCGTGTACGTCTGCCTTGTGCTTCTGCCCCTGGCTCTCCTTCTGGTGGGGCCGGTACCGCCGGGCCGGGAGTTCCTGCGCGAACTCTCAGTGGCCCTGGCCTTCGCCGGTACGGCGATTCTCGCTCTGCAGTTCGCGCTTACGGCGCGGTTCAGGCGCATCAAGGCCCCCTACGGCATCGACTTGGTGTACCATTTCCATCGCGAGATCTCCTATGTGGCCCTCACTCTCTTGGTGGCTCATCCCGTGCTCCTCTTCGTGCTGAGCCCTCGCCTGCTGGCCCTGCTCAACCCGCTGACCGCCCCTTGGCGGGCGAGGTTCGCCGTTGTCGCCCTCTTGGCGCTCATCGCCATAGTGCTGACCTCGGTGCTGCGCCGGCGCCTTCACATCAAGTACGAGGCCTGGCGTCACGTACACGGCATACTCGCCGTGGTGGCCGTGGCCCTCGCCGTCGCTCACATCGAGGGTGTGGGCCACTACGTGAACACTCCCTGGAAACGGTTACTGTGGATCGCGTACCCCTCGCTGTGGGGCGGCCTTCTCCTCTACCTGAGCCTGGTGCGTCCCTGGCGGCTCACGCGACGGCCCTGGGTGGTGAGCGAAGTGAAGCCGGAGCGGGGAGCGGCTCATACCATGGTACTCGAAGCACAGGGCCATTCCGGTATGAGCTTCTTGCCCGGGCAGTTCGCCTGGCTCACCGTGGGCGAATCCCCCTTCCTGCGCCACGAGCATCCTTTCTCGTTCTCGAGCAGCGCGGGCGGACGCAAGAGAGTGTCTTTCACCATCAAGGAAGTTGGTGATTTCACCTCACGGGTGAAGGAGATTCCTCCGGGTGCGAAAGTCTTTCTCGATGGAGCCTATGGATACTTCAGCATCGACCGGCACGAGGCCCCGGGGTATGTGTTCGTGGCGGGAGGCATCGGCATCACGCCCCTCATGGGTATGCTGAGGACGATGGCTGACCGAGACGATCGGCGGCCCGTGCTTCTCATCGATGTGAACCGGGAGTGGGAGTCCATCACCTTCCGGGAGGAGTTGGCGGAACTGGAGCAGCGCCTCGAGCTGACCGTGGTCCACGTGCTCACCCGGCCGGCGCCCGGATGGACGGGTCCTTCAGGGCGTTTCAGGGCAGACATGCTTTGTGGCCTCCTGCCGGACGACATGCTCGAGAGGGACTACTTCATATGCGGGCCCGGTCCGCTCATGGACGTGGTGGAAAGGGCTCTGCATGGAGCCGGTGTCCACTTCCGACAGGTACACTCCGAACGCTTCGATCTGGTATGAGGCAGCGCTACTCGACAACTGTCGCGGTGCTCGTGGGTCTTCTGATCGTGGCCCTGAGCGTGGTGTTCGCGCTCCTGCAGAGTGGGTGGTAGCCGGCCTCACTTACGAAGGAGCTAGAACTCGTCCCACGGTGGGGCATCGTCTTCGCCCTCGGCGGCCAGGCGGGTCACGAGCCTGCCCAAGCCTTCCACTTCGCACACCACCTCGTCTCCGGCTCTCAGCCACTCCCGCTCGCCGTCGGGTCTGCCGAGGATGACTCCCTGCGGGGTGCCGGTGACGATGACATCGCCAGGATTGAGTGTCATGTAGCGGCTGAAGTAGCTGATCAGCTCAGCCACCCCGAAGACCATGTCGGCCGTGTTCGATTCCTGCACGAGGACACCGTTCACCCACGTCCGGAGCGCGAGCCGTTGGGGGTCGGTCACCTCATCGGCTGTGACCACGTACGGGCCCAGAGGGAGGAACCCGTCCAGTGTCTTGCCCAGAAGCCACTGTGAACTCTTGAATTGGAGATCACGGCAGCTCAGGTCATTACCCACGCAGTAGCCCAAGACGTAGTCGAGAGCCTCCTCGGATGAGACCCGGTGGGCTCTTTGGCCCATGATCACCCCGAGCTCCACCTCGTAGTCGAAACGATGGACCTCCGGCGGCAGCATCACGGTGGCGCCTGAACCGGAGAGGGCATTCGAGTACTTCGAGAACAGGACCGGCTCAGCCGGTATCTCAGCGTTGGTCTCGGCTGCATGGCCGCGGTAGTTGAGCCCCACACACAGGATCTTCCCCGGCCGGGGCACGCAGGGGGCGAGCGTCAGTTCCTCCTCGGCCGCGTACAGGGAGTCGGAGTCGGGGGTTCTCTCCAACAGGTCGCGTAGCGAGACGATCGCAGGCCGACCCACGTCGAAGAAATCCTCCGGGGTAGAGGGTACGTCTAAGGCGCCTACGGCCGCTACGGCTCCGGCTACGCTGAGCACTCCACGTGGGGTGCTCACGCCGAGAGCGGGGCCGGTGTGACGTTGATAGCACATCAGTATCATGCGATGACTCCTTTAGGTGCGCCGTCTTGGACGCCCAGGGTGAGGGAGGCGCGCCGGAAACAGCATCTGTTTAGCCAGTGGTTCTCCGGTGGTCGACAAAAGAGTATTATGTTTGCACATGGTCAGGTCATCTGACACGGTCATCGCTGAAGTGTACCGCCTTCTGAGGGAGGAAGACCACGCGCCGGGCGACCTTCTCGGCAGCGAATCCGAACTCGCCGCCCGCCTGCACGTGGGCCGGGCCGTGATGCGGGAGGCCCTGCGCATGCTTGAGCGTGAGGGCGCGGTGGTGGTGCGCCCGGGTGTGGGCGGTGGTGTGTTCCTCGCTCTGGATGACACGCGTCCTTTGGCGGGGGCGTTGCGGGTGATGCGGGCACGCGAGGGTTGGGAGGCCGGCTCTGTGCGGCAGGCATACGTGGAGATCATGGCCTATCTGGCCCGCAAGGCGGCAGAGGAGGCGGATGACGCTGAGTTGGAGACACTGAGCCGGTTCAATCGAGCCTGGGTGGAGAGTTTCGACCGTGGGGAGGAGGAGGAAGCCGCACGAGAGGCCCGCAGGGGTTTCGACCAGAAGCTGCTCGAAGCCGCGCACAGCCCGGTGCTTGCTGCGATCGCGCGTGCCCTCGAGGAAATACTTCGTGAGGAAGTGAGCGGCGGCGGACCATCCGGCGAGGAAGGAGCGGGCCGGGTGGCCTACAGCCATGGCTACATACTGGAAGCCCTTCGTAGGCGTACTCCCAGAGAGGCGGCGGAACGAATGCGCCGGCATCTCACGGCCGGCGGGATGGAGGTAGGTGGTGCAGATGGGAACGGTTGATCTCTACAGGCGAATGGTTGAACTCACGGAAGCGGGCACACCGTTCGTGGTGGCCACCGTGGTCGAGGCGTTGGGGTCGACACCGCGCAGGGCGGGGGCCAAGATGTTGGTGCTCCCCGATGGTTCGACGGTGGACACGGTGGGCGGCGGCGCGGTCGAGCGCCACGTGATCATGGATGCGCTCGAAAGCTTGAAGCGTGGGGCGTCTCGCACGGTCGAGTACGAACTCCGCCCCAAAGGGGAGCACGCTCTCGGCATGATCTGTGGCGGGGAGACCAAGGTGTTCCTCGAGGTTCACCTTCCCACGAAGACCTTGGTCATCGCCGGGGCGGGGCACATCGCCCAGAAGCTTGCCCCCATGGCGAAGATGCTGGACTTCAGGGTGGTCGTGGTCGACTCACGGCCGGAGGTGGCCACGGCGGACAACCTCCCCGAGGCTGACGAGGTCATTGTGGGCCATCCGGGTCAATTACCCGCTTTGGTGGACGTGGGAGAGAGCACGTACGTGGTGATCGTCACGCACGGTCATGTGCACGACAAGGACACGCTCGCAGCGGTCGTCGGCTCGCAGGCCGCCTACATCGGCATGATCGGGAGCAGAAACAAGGTCCGTACCGTGCTCTCGCAGCTGCGAGAGGAAGGGGTGTCCGAAGAGGCGCTGGCCAGGGTGTACGCACCCATCGGCATCAATCTGGGGGGAAACAGGCCTGCGGAGATCGCGGTGAGCATCCTGGCTGAAATCATCGCCTTGGACAACGGCCTCGCCGACGCCCTGCGCGGGGGATCGCCCGAGGCCCTACGCCCGCCGACCGAGCAAGAGGCCGAGGCGGCGGCTTCAGCGCGACGGTGCGGCCAATGCTAGAGGGGAAGGACGTTCGCCCCCTCGTCTTGGTGAAAGGCGCGGGTGACCTGGCTACGGGGGTGGGCATCAGACTCTTCAGGGCCGGGTTTGACGTGGTCATGACCGAGATCGCCCAACCGACCCCGGTGAGGCGCACGGTGGCCTTCGCCGAAGCGATACCCGATGGACGGGCCCGGGTAGAAGATGTGGAGGCAGAATCAGTTGCGGACCCAGACCTGGCTCGGGAAGTGGTGTCGCGCGGCAGGGTGGCGGTGCTTATCGACCCCGAGGCGCGATGCCGCGAGGTGCTTAGTCCCCTCCTTGTGGTGGACGCCATCCTGGCCAAGCGCAATCTCGGTACGTCCATAGAGGATGCACCAGCGGTGGTCGCCCTGGGCCCAGGATTTTGCGCCGGAGTCGACGCCCACGCGGTGGTGGAGACCATGCGCGGCCACACACTGGGCCGGGTCATCTACCAGGGCGAAGCCATCCCCAACACAGGTGTGCCCGGTGAGATCGGAGGCAGAGGAGCCGAACGGGTCATCCGGGCGCCGCGGGCAGGGGTGTTCGTCGCCACGGCCTCCATCGGCGACATGGTGGAATCCGGGCAGACGGTCGGCACCGTAGAGGGTGAACCCGTGGTTGCGGCGATCTCGGGGGTGCTGCGTGGACTCTTGCGCACGGGCATTGGGGTGACGAAGGGGTTCAAGACCGGTGACGTCGACCCGAGGGCGGCTCCGGAGCATTGCCTCACCGTGTCGGACAAAGCCCTCGCCGTGGCCGGAGGGGTGCTCGAGGCGGCGTGCCATCTGCTGGGAGGCGTGAGGTTCGTATGAATGGGATGGGCGGCGGAGATCGCCGGAGAGTAAGGCCCGGCGGGCTGGCGTGTGCAGGCATGGCCGGGCTGTGCGACGGCCACGTTTGGGGGCTACCAGCGTTGCTCTCCCTGGTGCGGCATGGGTACCTTCTCTGCTATCCGCTCCTGGTGTGCGGCTTCGATTCCCCGCGCAGCCTCCCCGCCTCGAGAGCCTGAAGGAAGCAGTCGGCGGCGGCGCGGAAGGCCTCCGGCCGCGACCACATGAGCGGGTGGCCGCCGGCGGGAGAGAGGTACAGGTGGCACTCGGGGATTTGCCGGGCCATACCGAGCACCTGGGTGGCCACGTCGGGGAGCACGTCGTCGGCGAGGCTGGCTGTGAGGAGCACGGGGCAGCGCACCTCCGGCAACCGCCCTCCGAACAGATCCATGCCTCCGAGCGCGGCGAGGCCCTCGAGCAGCCGGGTGTCCGCCGCCACCACCTGCCGCCAGTCGTCACCATGAGCCTCTTGCCAGAAGGAGCACGTGCGCCGGCCCGGGCGCGCCCGGCGGTCCACTGTGCGGCGGAACCAGGCGGCGGGGAAGCGCTCCACCTCACTGTCGGCGACGACGGCGCGCACCATCCCGGGCTGCCGGATGGCAAGGCGCAGGGCGACCATGGCTCCTCCGCTTTGGCCCACGAGGACCGCGGGTTCCCCAGAGAGGTGGCGGATGAGGGCGGCCGTGTCGGCCACTGCCACGTCCCACCAGTCGAGGGGCCACTCAGCGGCGCGGTCTGAGAGTCCCGTACCCCAATAGTCGAGGCAGACGGCACGATACGTGTGCCCGAAGTGCTCGAGTTCCGCGCCGTGGTGGGCTGAGGAGGAGGTGTTGCCGGTGAGAACAAGGAGCAAGGGACCTTCTCCGTGCTCTCGGAAGTGAAGGCGCCTGCGATCATTGGTAAAGTGGGGCATGTGACGCGAACCTCTGCGCACGTTCGTTGGGTCGCAGGCATGGTAACCCAAACAGCGGCTCATGGTCGACACGGCGGCTGCAGACCGACCCGATACAAGCCGGCGATGAAAGGAGTCAGCCATCTTTCCCGTCACTCACGCCTACTTCGCGGCACTGGTTCTGGGCGAGCTCGGTCCGGAGGAGCTGGTGGGCGCCATACTGCCTGATGCGCTCATTCTAGCGGGTCTTTCCTGGGAGGAGAGCCATAGGGCGGGAATTCGCCTGTATGAGGCGGCCAGGGTGGAGCGCGAAGAGCGGGGTGGCGACGGCAACGGGTTCGATCCGGTGTGCATGGCGCGGGCGGCCATCACCCACGGCGCGTCCCCTCGTGGTCTCGACTACTACGCTGACGAGGCTTACGTGGGCGCCGCATCAGTGGCGCCATGCCCCCGTTCATCCGTCGCCGCCAGGGTGCCCAAGGAGCCGAGCGAGGACAATGGCTTTGCGGCCGACCCCCGGGTCGATGAGGAGGCTGACCGCGGCTATGCCTTCCAGCTGGGTCGGCGTTTCTCGGCTCGGGCGGCTGAGGTGTGCGGCGTGGCGCCGGAATTGGGATGGTGGAAGGCGCACAATTTCGTCGAGATGGCGGTTGAGTTGATGGTGGCCTCGCGGGACCCCGATGTGGGGGAAGAGCTCCTCAAGGCACTCCGCACGCCGGCCGTTCTGCGCTCGGCGGGCGCAGCGACAGCGCGCGCTCTTGAACTCGACGAGCACCGGCTGGTCGAGGGGTTGGGCATGCTTCCGCGCTACCTGCAGCTCTCACCATTGTCCGCCGGCCTGCTGGCCGAGAAGTATGAACTGCAGGTGCGTGCCCGCCATGGGGTGACACGTGTCGACTGCCTGGGTGTGGAGAGCCTCATCACCGAGTGCGTTGAGGTTGTACGGTGTTCGGTGGATTCCTTTTTTGACAGTACCGTGCAGCCGGTCAAGGCGGTTCTCGAAGACCATCCTGTGTAGCAGCTCAGATGCCGGCGTGCGCCAATTCCCTCTCCATGAGCTTGAGCAGTCCGGCCGCGGTTCTGCGGAGACGGGGGTCTTCGGTAAAGCCTGCACTGAGAGTCAATCCACCGGAGAAACCCGACGCTCCCACAAACACGTAGGGAGGTACGAGTGCGGGAATGAGCACGTAGGCGAGTTCCGGCGGCAGAGAGCCGAAACCGAGCCCCTCTTGATCCAGGCGGCCGAGGTTGCTGAAAGGCGGAAACACGGTCGCTCGCCGAAAGACCTGCGGCGCGAGGGTCTGGAACACCTTCGAGGCGAGGGGGAAGGGCAGAGTGAAGAGCAGGCCGTGCAGACACCACTCTCCCAGTCCGGCAACCGGGTGCGCAAGGCCGGCGTTGGCCTTCATCACGGCACCCAGCGTTTCGGTGAAGGAACTGCCGAGGTGAAGAGCTTGGTGCGGTACGTGGGGGTAGAACCAGCCGGACAGATTCGCGGGAGGAGGGGTTGAGGGGAGAGCCTCCCCTGCCGGAGGATCACTGAGATAGCGGCGCAGATCAACCGTGGTACGAATCGGAAACGGGTGCCGGGGTAGACATAGGGCCAAGGCGGCGCACGCGCGCACATGGGCCGTGAGCAGCACGTCGTTGACGGTGCAGCCGAAGAGGGGCTTCAGCCGCTGCGGAGCGGTGGCGGCCGTCTTGGAGAGATGTCGCACTTCGTAGGCGGGCACGGGGCCCGAATGGGGGGCCGCATATCGTGCTGGTGGCAGGAGCCAGGAGGCCCGGCCGGCAAGGGATCGGCACTGCTCTTCGACGCTGCCGGCCAACATCCTTACCATCCCTTTCGCGTCCAAGTGCGCGTACGCCCGGCGGAGCCGTCGGTCGCGCGGTGGGGGTACAGGGGCCGGTAGCGCCATGGGCGTCCGGTCGTCAGGGTTGATGTTGCTGTAGGCGCGGGCCAGAGCTTCACCTATGCCACCGAGGCTGCGCGCATCGGCGAGCATGTGGTGCACCTTCAGCACCAAGACGTCTCCGGCCTCCGTGTGGGTGAGGAGCAGGGCGGCAAGGCCACGCCGGGGATCGAGTGGTTGTGCAGTGAAAGCGGCGATGTGGCCGGTTGAGGGGTCTGCGCTTCGAACCGGATCCGACTGTGTGGGCAGGGTGAGTTCGGTGAGCGCGGGAGGGGTGGCGGAGGGCTCGTAGTAGGGCCGCAGCCCCCACACACCCCGGCGGAACCCGAGGCGAAAACCCAGTTCGGGCAGCAGGGGTACGAGCGCCTCCCACGCCCGGAGAAGCCTCCTCGCTTCGAGTTCGTAACCGAAGGCCAGCACCAAGTGCAGATTCATGTCGGTGATGGGCCGGGACGACAGCAGCACGAGGTCCGGAAGAGGAAGAGGCTCGATCTGCGGTGTGTTGGAAGGTCGGGTCCCGGCCATGGCATTCCTCGAGTCGCGGGCTTGGTAAGATGCACGGCTGGCCAGCCATACTACCCTCGGTGGGTGGCTCGATAAACCCCGCGGTCCGGAGCCGGCTTCGGACTGCCCCAGCGAACGGTGGGACGACGTGAGCGCACCAAGGCGCAGACAGGTGTCTCTGAGGCGCAGAGGCTATCTCCTGGCGGGATTGGCCGCCTGCTTCTGGGCCTTGGGAGCACTGGTGGCCAAGGGTCTGTTCGGCCGGTTCGCCTTCACCCTCGAGCCGGCGCAACTGTCGGCCGCCCGGGCAGGCACGAGCTTCATCGCCATAGCCCTCCTGCTGGTGGCGTGGAGGCGCTCGGCCTTCCGTCTGCCATTACGGGCGTTGCCGTTCATGGTGGTGTTCGGGGTGGCCGGACAGGCGCTCCTGCACCTCACCTACTACATGGCTATCGCCCATGCGGGAGTGGCTACGGCCATACTGCTCCAATACCTGGCTCCGGTGCTGGTGATGATCGTGTCGGTGCTCTTCCTGGGAGAGCGGTTCACGTTGGTCCTGCCCGCAGCGGTGAGTCTCGCTGTGGTGGGTTGCGCCCTCATGGTGGGGGCGGTAGGGAGCCGGGGGCTCACGGTGAGCAACACGGGCATTGCCTGGGGGCTCGTCTCCGCCGCGTTCTTCTCCTGCTACATACTCATGGGCAAAGTGGCTGCCGGACGCTATTCGTCCTGGACTCTGCTGGTGTACGGTCTGGGGGCGGCCAGTCTGTTCTGGTTGGTGTACTTCCGGGGTTTCTCGGCGCTGGCTGCTGCCTATTCCGCTCCAGTGGGCGCGGTTGCGGTTCTGTTCATCTCCTTGGTGGGAACCCTCCTGCCTTTCGGCCTCTTTCTCAAAGCACTTGAGTACATTGAAGCCACAGAGGCAGGTATCACGGCCACGCTCGAGCCGGTGGTGGCCGGAGTGGGGGCCTTTCTCTTGTTGGGCGAGGCATTGACAGTGGTTCAGCTCGTGGGCGCCGCGCTCGTGATAGCGGCCATTGTCTTGGTGCAGACGACCACTCTCCGTGACGGCATGCTGCCACCGGGAGACTGAGGTTCCTGCGGGCGGCTCCTTGGTGCCCGGCACGGAGCCGGTGAGGGGCGCGCATACTGCTACACTGAGGAAGCGAGTGGTCTGTCTCCCTCGCGTGGGTCAGGGAAGGCACTGCATCCGCGCCGCCGGTGCGGTGGGCGCCGAAGTGCGGGGAGTGTCGATTGCTTGTGAAGAACGCGCTTCTCAGATTCTACGCCGAACTCAACGATTTCCTGCCTGCTCCTCTGCGGCAGGTGGCATTCACGCATGAGTTCGAGCGCACCAGGTCTGTGAAGGACGCCATCGAGAGTCTCGGTGTGCCGCACACGGAGGTCGACCTGATACTGGTGGATGGGAGTCCGGTGACCTTCGCGCATCGCCTGCGGGATGGGGACCGTGTGAGTGTATTCCCGGTGTTCGAGTCCTTCGACATCTCTTCACTGACTCGCCTGCGTTCTGCACCGCTTCGTAACCCTGCGTTCGTCGCGGATGTTCACTTGGGCAGACTGGCACGCTATCTGCGGATGCTCGGCTTCGACACCGCGTGGCCGGGTGATGTGCCCGATGACCGCTTGGCCGAGGTGGCGGTGGGGGAGAACAGGGCGGTGCTCACTCGCGACAGGGGACTGCTGAAGAGGAATGCGGTCACTCACGGGTACGCGGTCCGCAGCAAAGAACCATCCGCCCAAATCGCGGAGGTGGTCTCGCGTTTCGACCTGTCGGCAGGCGTGCGCCCCTTCAGCCGCTGCCTGCGCTGCAACGGCCTTCTGCGTGAGGCCACCCAGGAGGAGATCGAGCGCAAGGCGCCGGACCGGGTGAGGCAGGACGCGAGCGGCTTTCGCTTCTGCCTCGGCTGCGGCCGTCTCTACTGGCGGGGGTCTCACTATGATGCCATGCAGAGGTTGGTGGCCTCTGTCATCGAGAGCGGAGCAGGTGTCTTGGAGGAGTGCGCCGGCGCGAGTGGTGATACGTCGGACGCCCCCCCTTCAACCGGCCGGAGTGGATCGGGCCAGGAAAGTGAGTGTGAGGGGTGAGCCGTGGGGCCAAGGCCGTCGTGTGGGTGTGCGGGTGCCTGCTCGTGCTGGTGACGTTGGTGCCGCTGGTGATACCGGTGAGGCCGGCGCCGGGTACGCTTCCGGCCGCGGAGGTGGCGCCTGGGGGCGGCAGATTCGTGGAGGTGGAGGGTATCTCTGTCTACCTGGAGGAAGCGGGCGACGGTGAGCCGGCGTTGATCCTGCTGCATGGTTTTGGAGCGAGCGTGTTCTCCTTTCGGGAGGTGATCGAACCTCTCACCGAGTGGGCTCGCGTGGTGGCGTTTGACCGCCCCGGCTTCGGGTTCACGGAACGGCCGCGCCGAGGTGGATGGCAGGGTGCGAATCCCTATGGGGTGGAAGGGCAGGCCGGGCTCACGGTGGCGTTGATGGACGAGCTCGGCGTGGATCGGGCAGTGCTCATCGGCCATTCGGCCGGGGCGGCTGTGGCGGCACGTGTCGCCATCGTGTATCCGGAGCGGGTGGACGCGCTCATTCTGGTGGCGCCTGCCATCTTGACCTCCGGAGGAGCACCCGGCTGGGTCAGACCTCTTCTGGCCATCCCCCAGATCGACCGGCTGGGACCGCTTGCCGTGCGGGGGTTCGTCGATCGTCTCGAGGGCATACTCGACCGCTCCTGGTACGACGCTTCGCGCCTCACCGACGGCGTTCGGGAGGGCTACAAGGCGCCACTCCGGGTCGATGGGTGGGATCGGGGCCTCTGGGAGATCCTGAGGGCTCCTTCGGCCGGGGACATAGCCGGAAGGCTCAGCGAGATATGCGTACCCGTCCTGGTGTTGAGCGGCACAGCGGACGAAATCGTTCCACCGTCTGATTCCCTTGCGGTCGCGGAGGCCGTACCGGGAGCACGGTTCGCTCTCATCGACGAGACGGGGCATGTGCCTCACGAGGAGCGTCCGGCCGACTTTGTTATGCTGATAGAGGAGTTTCTCAAAGAACGGGTCTTCGCTTCGCAGGCGAGGGCACGTGAGAGCAAGAGCAGCGAGGAGTGGTGATGGGTGAGGAGATAGGCATCGAGGGTGTCGAGCCTCAGACGGTGGTCTGCGTCACAGCACACACGACTCTCGAGCGATTGGGAGACACGCTCGAGTCGGCCCTTATGGAGGCATGGGAGTATGTGGAGCGCAGCCGTCTCGAGGTGGTGGGCCCTCCCTTCACGCGCTACCACACGTTTAACGAAGAGCACATCGAGCTCTCGACCGGGTTTCCCGTGGCGGCCGCTCCCGCAGGGCTGATGGACGAGCCACCGTCTTGTGACGGAGACGGGTCCATGCGGGCCCGGCCCTCTTCTTCGCGGGTGGAAGTGGGAGAACTTCCCGGCGGCCGGGCCGCGGCACTCACCTACCTCGGTTCGTACTTCAACCTCCCTGGCGCGTACCGCGCCCTCGGCGAGTGGATCGTCGAGCAGGGGCTCACTCCGGAGGGGGCGCCGTGGGAGGTTTATGTGAGCGATCCGGGCAGCGTGCGGGATCCTGAGAGCTGGCAGACACGCGTCTTCTGGCCGGTGAGGTAGAGGCCGGGTGGAGCGCCTGTCTGCGTTCCGCCGGGCGTTGAGGAGACTGCGGGGGAGAAACCATGAAGCAATCGCTTGGTGCGCGCACTATCATCTATCCCGCCCCGGTCATGGTGGTCGGCACGTACGACTCTCGGGACCGGCCGAATGTCATGACGGCCGCGTGGGGTGGCATCTGTTGCTCGCAGCCGCCCTGCCTGTGCGTCGGGGTGCGGGAGCAGAGGTACACGTACGAGGCCTTGACGGCCCGGCGGGCTTTCACCATCAGTCTGCCGGATAGGGCCCATGCCGCGGCGGCCGACTACTTCGGCATGGTGAGTGGCCGTGACGCGGATAAGTTCGCACGGACGGGGCTCACAGCGGCTCGAAGCCGGCTGGTCGACGCCCCCTACGTGGCCGAATTCCCTCTGATTGTGGAGTGTGTGCTCAGAGGGACGATGGACTTGGGGGCGCACACGCTCTTTGTGGGTGAGATCGTGGATGTGAGGGTGGAGGAAGCACTTCTCGGCGCCGACGGTCATCCGGACCTCGAGAAGATGGAACCCATCGCCTTCATGCCGGGCAACGACTACTACGGTTTCAGCGGCCGGGTGGCCGCGGCCTTCAGTGCAGGAGCGATGTATTGCGGGGAGAATCAGGAAGGGTGAGTTCATGTTCGGCATAGCGAAGAGGAGCGGTCGGCGGGCGGGGGTGCGTCGCCGTCGGTCGCGGGCTGGGATGACCGTCGTAACCGTGGTGGTGGTCGCCGTTGCAGGGCTGGCGTTCTCGGTGGCGATGATGGGAGGATGTGGCGCAGACAACTCCGAGGGGCGAGCGGACTTCCAAGAGCCCATCTCGGTGGGAAAGGCACTGGCGGCGGAAGACGGGCTGAAGCTCGTAGTCCAGGGCTTCTTGTTGTGCGAGGGGGATGAGATACGGCTTTGTGAACGAGTACTCGAGTCGTTCCCTCCGCAGTGCGGTGGTGACTTTCTGAAGATTGAGGGAGTGGAGCCCATCGACTTCGTCGGTCTTGTGAGCCCGGCCGCATCCTCGGTGGGTAGAGAGGTCTCATGGTCCGATCAACCCCGAACGGTGGTCGGAGTGAAGTCGGGCAGCACGCTCGCGATGCAGGAGGTCCCCACGAGAGTCGAGACGACTGCCGATCAGGTGCGGGTCAGGTTCTCGTATGCTCCGCAGCCCCTCAATCAGAGGGGTAGGGTGACGTGGTTCTTCGATGTCTCCAATCTCGGTCTTGAACCTCTCACTCTCCTGTTCTCCACGGGGCAGAAGGGTGATGTGGTTCTCATGAGGGGGGCTGACGAGGTCTACCGTTTCGGTGCGGACAAAGCGTTCACGGAGGCCATGGAGGAAGTCACTATCGAGGGGGGTGCCCGCTGGGGCTTTGCGCTCGAAGATGAGCTTGACGTCGCCACGGGCGATGTTGAGGTGGTGGCCAGGGTGACTACCAGGTTACCCGCGCTTCCGGAATTGGCTCTGCAGTCCCGGGTGGAGTAGGAGAAGGGGGCGGGGGGGGGGGGGCCCCCCCCCCCCCCCCCCCAACCCCCCCCCCCCCCCCCCGGCGGGGGGGGGGGGGCCCCCCCGCCCCCCCCGGCCCACTAAACCAAAC
>CAYRES010000001.1:200199-286345 GCA_964423425.1 uncultured Gaiellales bacterium
GGCCCGGGGGGGGGGGGGGGTTGGGGGCGGGGGGGGGGGGGGCCCCCCCCCCCCCCCCCCCGCCCGCAAACCGGCTCCGCCGCCGGCCTTCGGACGGCGGCGGAGCCGTCCGTCAAGCCGGGCCTACTTCTCCACAACCACTCCCACGAAGAAGTTGTTGGTCACCTCGCCGCCGGGACCGGCATAGTGGAGTTCGAGGGCGGTTGCTCCCGCTGCGACCACGTTGAAGGTCCACACGTACACGCCCCCTTCGCCTGGATCGGGGCCGAAGGGCTGATACTCGGGCTCCTCCGCCAGCTTGATGACATCATCCTCCACCGGCTGATCGATTCTCCATAGGAAGCCGGTAGACGGGTTGCCCTGCAGGGTCAAGACCAACTTCCAGCCGGTATCGACGTGCACCACCTGGCCGTCGTAGCGCTCATCGATGTAGACGGTGTTCGGTTGAGTCGTGGTGGTGGGGCGTGGCTTGGTAGTGGTGGTGGTGGGGGGTTCCGTCGTGGTGGTGGGCTGCGCCGTCGACGTAGTGGTGGGGTGCGTGCTGGTGGTGACTTTGGCCGACTCCGTCTTCACGGTCACTGCGAAGCTCTTCTCGGTCTTGCCCAAGGAACTCACATAGTTGGCGTGGACCTTGGATTCACCGATCGACATGACGAGGAAGGAGAAGGTGTAGGTGGCGGGAGCGCCTTCGAGATTGGAGTCCCGCGAGATGTCCGGGCCCGGCAGGGTGCGCAGGTACTGGGGCTGAGGAGGCACGAGATTCCAGGTGTAGCCTGCAGCCGGCTCCCCCTTGAGGACCACCTGGAGGGTGGCTCCAGGCTGGGCGTGGATGACCGAACCGTTGGAACTCTCATCCACGCGTATCACGGTGCCCTGCGAAGTCGTGGTGGATGCCGGAGGAGCGGTGGTGCTGGGCTCGGGCGCGGCTGTGGTTGTGGTGGTGCCCCCACAACCGGCGAGTGCCGCAAGGAGGAACAGGAGTGCCGTACATGCTGCGATGATTACGCCGCTCTTCGCCCCATGATGCCTTCTCATGACCATCCTCCTCGAATGCTGCTTGTGTGCGCTGTCTCTCTCCGGGCCCACATGGACGTCTCCCCGAGGAGACATGCCCTCGTTCATAGGGTCGGCAGGGCTGAACGCATTCTTGAGTACGACCCCCCGCCTCTCATTCCTTGGGGTCGGGCAAGACCTCCTCGAACAGGCTGAGTGCCTCGGGGAAGCTATGCCGCCCGAGTCCCACTCTCACGTGGGTGTCATCCATGCCGAGAAGTCCGGAGGGCAGCACGAGAAGATCCTGTTCATACCGGGCTCGGCGGGAGATCTCACCGGCTTGCTCCCCGTGTATGCGAAGAAGGCACACGCTGCCCGCCCGCGGAGCAGACAGGCTGAGGCGGCCGGCATTCCTCTCCACACACTCTTGGAGAAGCCGGAGGTTCTGCGCGATGCGGGCCCGGTGCTCGGCAACGAGTGTACTTCGAGCCCGCAGGGCGATGAGAGCGAGAATCTCGCTGGGCGCGCTCGAACAGATGGTGGTGTAGTCGCGGAGCCTCTCTACCTCGCCCAGCACCCCGGCATCCCGCGTGGCGAGCCAGCCGATTCGCAGTCCGGGCAGGCCGAACGTCTTGGACATGCCGCCCAGGCACACTGCCCGCTCGTACAGGTCGGTTGCGGGGGCGAGTGGGGGAGTGCCCCCCAGTTCGAGAAGGCGGTACATCTCATCAGAGAACACGTACACGTTCTTCGCGGCGGCGAACTCCAGTATCTCCCCCCACTCCGAGGTGGTGGGGAGCGCTCCTGTGGGGTTGTGGGGGAAGTTCACGACGAGAAGGCGGGTGTCGTCGCGCAGAAGGCGGGCGAGATCACCGACGGAGAAGTGCCAGCCATCCTTCTCGCGCGATGTCCAGAAATCGACGTGGCACCCCAGGGACCGGGCGACCGAATGGAGCGACTGGTAGGCGGGGGAGGTGCACACCACGTGATCGCCCGCGTGGAGAAGCGCATGCATGATGAGGAAGATACCCTCCTCGGGAGTGAGCACCACGATGTCTTCGGGTGACACGTGGGCGTAGAGGCAGGATATCTCTTCTCTCAGGAGAGGGTGCCCCTTGGTCTCTGTATAGCCGAGACCGAGCTCGTGCCAGAGCGACCGGCAGTCCTCGTCGGCCAGCGTGAGCAGTTGCCGCAGTGACGGGCCGGAACAGTCAGAAGCCGAGAACATGTGACGGACGGCGAATTCGTTCTGTGCGAAGAAGCGCTCGAGTACAAAGCTATCGATGTTCACCATGGACCTTCTGAGTGGGGGCGAGGGCGGGAGCAGCCCTTGCCGTGGGGCTGCTTTGTTAGGATACACCCACTCTTGGGAAGGAGAAGGTGAGAGTAGTCGTCCGGGGAAGGAGGCAACGCGATGGGCCGGGTGGTGGAGATGGGCTCCAGGCTGGGTACGCCGGTCGTCATCGGAAAGATGCGGGTGGTTCCGGTAGCTCGGGCGCTCATCGTTCGCTGGGCAGGAGGTGCGTGGGTGTGGCGCCGTCCCCTACGGGTGCTCGTGAGTGACGAAAAGGCCTCCCGGGTCATACCCATCAGGGACATCAACCGCTGCATTCAGGTGGCCGCTGCTGTGGCGGCACTCGCATTGGGAATCCTTGTCGGTCGAATTCACCGAGCCCAGAAAGGAGAAGCTGCTGATGAGTGATCCTGAGCGTGAAGGAATGATGTGGCAGTCGATCAAGAACAGTGAACAGGCTTCAGTCTTCATCGAGAGGCTGTTCCGCCTTGCGGAGCCCGGAGTGGTGTTCGGGGAGCCGGTCTCGAAGGGTGACTACACTGTGATTACCGCGTCGGAGATCTCCGTGGGAGGGGGGTTCGGCTTTGGGTCGGGAGGATCGTTCACACCCGAATCCGCTGCTCTGCAGGCTGCGGGTTCTCACGATGTTCCCGGGTTCGGCGGCGGTGGTGGAGGAGGAGGTGGCGGAGCCGGGCGTCCCGTGGCGGCCATCGTGATCTCTTCTGAAGGAGTGAGGATAGAACCCATCATCGATGCCACGAAGGTAGCCCTGGCCTTTCTGGCCTTGGCGGGAAGTGTCACCGTGCTGCTGGCCAAGGCGGCCAAGAGGCGGAAATAGTGGAGAACGAATCGCTCCAGGGGCATGAGAGACCGGAGCCGGATCCGTCTGAGACATGCTCCCTGCCCACCGGCCCGGAGCGGGGGCCTTCGCGGTCGCTTCCTCCGACGGCGCGACGTATCCTGGAGACCGCCAAGGTGCTCGTGGAGCGCCACGGCTACGAGGGTCTGCGCTTCGACTCCATCGCGCGCGAGTCGGGCATCAACAAGTCCATGATTCGCTACTATTTCGGCAGCAAGGCCGGGCTTGTCGCTGCCCTCGTGGATGATCTCACTCACGACGCCACTCTTCAGCTCATCGATATGGCACAGACAGCCGGCAACGCTGCAGATCGCGTCGCCGCCCACCTGAAGGCGACGCGGCGGCTGATGGAAGAGCCCTCCTTCAAGTGTCTCTTCGACATCTTGCCGGAAGCCTTGCGCGACCCTCAACTCGGCTCGTTGGTGGCCGCGCTCTATGAATGGTACCGGGAGGTGAACGTCACCTCTTTCGGGGGTGCGGACGCCGATCCCCGTGATCCCGAGCTCTTGGCTCTCGCATCGGTATTCATGGCTCTCATCGATGGCCTGGTGATTCAGGTCGCCCTCGGAGGCTCCAACTTCAACCGTGATCGGGCATGGGCGCTCGTTGAGAGGATGGTGGTCGCTTTTCTCGAGGAGCGTGAGCCGGGAGCGGATATTGCCCAACCAGGTGGTTGACAAAGCCCTACCGCCTATCTAGACTTGGTTCCACTGAAGACGGAGTGAGGACAGCCTCTCCGTGAGAGAGCGAGCAACGGGGTCTTCGTGTCCACCTGCCGGTGGAAGGTTGGTAGAATCGTGCCTCGTGGATGGCTTCTCTCGGGTGAGGCGCCTCCGCTCCAGGTCGGCCGATCTTCGAGAAAGGGAGCAGCCGGTGAGTGGGATCAGCGTTGGCATACGCCCACTGGATCTGTCAGTCAACGGCGGTATTCATCGTGTGTATGTCGGCCTCGATGTGTCGGAGGCGGATACTCTGGCCCAGGTGTTGAGAGAACGCCTCGGCCTGACCGGCCTGAAAGAGGTGTGTGACCACGGGGCCTGCGGCGCCTGTACGGTCATCATGGACGGCCGGGCCGTTCTGTCTTGCATGGTTCTCGCGGTGGAGGCCGAGGGCCATGAGGTTCTCACCATCGAGGGCCTTCCCGAGGACGATCCGGTCGTGGCGGCCTTTGCCGAGCAAAGCGAGCCCGGACATGGGACGGCGCTACAGTGCGGCTACTGCACACCGGGTTTCGTCATGGCTGCCCATGCGTTGTTGGCTCGGAACCCCGACCCGACGTTGAGTGAGGTGAAAGAGGCTCTCGCCGGCAACCTTTGTCGCTGCGGTTGCTACCAGGCGATAGGCCGGGCGGTACTGAGAGCTGCAGCGGTGATGCGTGAGAGGGGGAGATAGTCATGCCGGGTCCCTTCGCTCCACGAGAAGCTCGCCGTTATGTCGGCACGTATCGCCCCCGCATCGATGGCCGAGAGAAGGCGGCCGGGCGGGCTGAATACCTTGACGACATCGCCCTCGGCATCAGATACCCCGGAATGCTGCACGCCAAGATACTCCGCTCACCTTACCCGCATGCGCGCATCAAGAAGCTCGACGTGTCCCGAGCGGAAGCGTTGCCGGGAGTGCACTGCGTGCTCACGTACGCTGATTCTGAGGTGGCGGCCCTGAAGCCGACAACGAGCAGCTGGACGAGCGCCAACACCGCCTCCTACGACAAGATGTACTATCCGAACCTGCGTGATCGAAAGGTGCTTGCCGACTATGCCACCTGGGCCGGTGACAAGTTCGGGGTGGCGGTAGCGGCCGAGTCGGAGGAGACCGCCGCTCAGGCCTTGCGCCTGCTCGACATCGAATGGGAGGTGAAACCCTTCGCGCTCAGCGCGAGCGATGCCCTTGCCGAGGGGGCACCGCTGCTTCATGCGGAAATCAATCCTGAGGGTAACACTCTGCCCTGCGAGCCCATCGGGGGGCCGGAGTGCTATATCGACAAGGGCGATGTGGGGGCGGGTTTTGCAGAGGCCGACCTCACGTTTGAGGTGAGCGCCCGCTACCACCGAGCGAATCACTCGGTTCTTGATACTCGAGGTTGTTTCTGCTACTGGCGCAACGGCCAGCTCGTCTTCTACACCAACTATTATCAGGCCGACCAGACGCGCATGTACTTGGCCCAGATGCTGGACATGCCGCTCAACAGGGTGCGCGTCATCAATCCGTACTTGGGTGCGCAGTTCGGTCGGTGTAACGCGGGCGAACAACCCTTCTTCGTGACGATGGCACTTCTGTCGAAGCGTACCGGTCGCCCCGTGAAGTACAAGATGAGCCTCGAAGAGGACTTCCACGACACTCGAAACGCCATTGACTACGTGCTGCGCATCGGGGCGAAGAAAGACGGCACCATCACGTCCGCCCATTTCACCGCTCTGGGCGATGCCGGCGGTTACTCAGATCACAGCATGGCGGCGGTGAAGATCGTGGTCAAATGGGACTGCGTTGAGGCACTTCTCGCGCACATACCACACCTGCGTATGGAGTCTTGGGCGGTCTACACCAACAAGATCCCCGGCAACTGCATGCGGGCCATCGGCAACATTCAACTCAATCTGGTCTTCGGGCTCGCGCTCGACGAGCTGGCTGAGAGGCTTGGGCTCGATCCCCTCGATGTGGCTGTGAAGAACGTGTCCCACGAGTGGGAGCAGGCGCCAAACGAGAGCTTGGCCGCGGTCCTCTCCGAGGGGGCGCGCCTCATCGGGTGGGAGAGGAGAACCGCCCCCGGCGGCGGTCCTCTGCTCGACGGCAGCAAGAGACGGGGGCTCGGTTTCTCCTGCCACAACTGCTGGCACGCCGGTTGGCAGGAGCAGATTCGTGGCGAAATCCAGACCACCGTGAAGCTGAACCCCGACGGTAGCGTGATCCTCCAGGCCCCCATGGCTGAGATAGGAGTGGGTTCAAACAGCTGCGTGGTCATGGCCTGCGCCGAGTCTCTGGCCTTCCTGGGTGTTACCCTGGAGGACATCCATTGGATCGAGAAACCGGACACGGAGAGCGGACTGAAAGACATGGTGCAGACCGACAGTTCGGTCTCCTACCTCCAGGCGGAGCTTATGCCCCTGGTGGCCGCTGAGCTGTCGGCCCGAGTCCGTACCAAGGCCGCCCCTCTGCTCGAGGTCGCTGCTGAAGAGCTCTCTATCGAGGAGGGTCGGGTCTTCGTGACTGCGTCACCGGAACGGTGTCGCAGCGTACGTGAGGTTCTGTGGGACGACTACCTGGTCCCGGTGACCGTGACGGTATGCAAGAACGCCCCCGAGATGGTCACGGGCATACCTTTCGAAGCTACGTTTGCCGAGGTGGAGGTGGATACCGCCACCGGCAAGGTGGACATCGTGAAGCTCGCGGTCATCCACGACGCGGGTACGGTGATGTTCGCCTCGGGCGCGGAGGCGCAGCAGGTGGGTGGCCAATGCACCGGCGTGGGGGAAGCTCTCTACGAGGAGATCGTCTACGACAGCGCGACCGGTATCCCCCTCAACTTCAACTGGGTCGACTACACCATACCCAGCATCCTTGACTTTCCCGAGGTGGAGCCTTCGCTTCTCGAGGTGTGGCGGGGAGCCGGAGAATACGGCGCCTGTGGTATTGGTGAGGGGGCGCCCACGGCCACCCCCCGGGCCATACTCAACGCCATCCATAACGCCATCGGGGTCCGCATCAACGACATTCCGGTGCGACCGGAGAAGGTGCTCGATGCCCTGGCCCGGAAGGAGCAGGGGTTGCCCGGGCGCGACGAGGAGTTGACCGCGGAGGCCAAGCGCGTCATCGAGGCCGCCTCCTGCGTTGCCAAGGCCTGCACGGTGACTAACGCCTCTCTCGAGGAGGCACACGAGGTGCCGGCCGGGCCGGATGACTCCACGTCCGAGGTGGGGGAGGTGGAACTATGAGCTTCTCCCACATACATGCACGTTCACTGTCGGAGGCAGCCGGCATTCTGTCATCCCGGTCCGGCGCTCAAGTCGTCGCCGGCGGCACCGACCTCTTGGGCACAGTCAAAGATCGCGTGCACGACGCCATGCCGGAGGTGCTGGTCAACCTGAAGACCGTGGAGGGCATCGACGGCATCGAGGAGACCGGGGAGGGAGGGCTCAGTATCGGAGCGCTCGCGCGGCTGGCGGATCTAGAGGCGCATCCCTTGGTGCGGGAGCGCTTCCCGGTGCTCGCCGAGGCGGCCCACACGGTGGCATCGCCGCAGCTCAGGAACATGGGCACGGTCGGTGGGAACATATGCCAGGAGCCACGGTGTTGGTACTATCGGGCGCCGGAGAACACTTTCTTCTGTACCCGCAAGGGCGGGCGGTACTGCAACGCGCTCGCCGGAGAGAATCGTTTCCATTCAATTTACGGGTCGGCTCGGGTGTCCGTGAGACCCTGTACCGAAGCCTGTCCCGGCGGCGTGCAGATTCCTGAGTATCTCAGCCTCCTCCGCGCGGGAGACACCGAAGGGGCCTGCCGCCTTCTGCTTGCACGCAACCCCATGCCCGCCGTGACCGGACGCGTGTGCCCCCACTTCTGCGAGGGCGAATGCAACCGTTCCCTCTTTGATGAGGCGGTATCGGTCCGTGCCGTCGAGCGCTTCCTGGGCGATCACATTCTCGACCACAGCGAGCGTTTCCTCGCCCCTCCCGCCGGCGAGAGCGGCGTCTCGGTGGCCGTGGTGGGCAGCGGGCCCGCCGGTCTCTCTGCGGCCTACTACCTGCGCAGGGCTGGCCATCGGGTCATCGTCTACGAGCGTGAA
The DNA here is from genome assembly GCA_964423425.1 of uncultured Gaiellales bacterium. Lineage (GTDB taxonomy): Bacteria > Actinomycetota > Thermoleophilia > RBG-16-64-13 > RBG-16-64-13 > CAYRES01. The sequence continues at coordinate 208,126 of CAYRES010000001.1, forward strand.
GCTGAGGCAGGGGGTATGCTGCGCTACGGGATTCCGGCATACCGGCTACCAAAGTCTGTACTTGAGAGGCTGCTGACCGGATACGCTCATATGGGCATCGAGTTCCGTGTGGGAGTGGAGCTGGGCAAAGACATCGACTTCGATAGGCTTCGTCGCGAAACCGACGGCTTGTTCCTTGCCACCGGGGCGTGGGCGACGCCCCGCATCGGTCTGCAGGGGGAGGAGGAGCTCCGCTCGGGTCTCTCCTTCCTTGCCGCCCAGGCGAAGGGAGGGGCATCTGTACCCGGGCCGCGGTTGGTTGTCATAGGTGGGGGCAATGTGGCGGTCGACGTGGCTGTGACCGCCAAGCGCCTGGGTTCCGAACGCGTGACCATGGTGTGTGTGGAGAGTCGTGAAGAGATGCCCGCTCTGCCGTGGGAAATCGAGGAAGCCCTCGCTGAGGGCATCGACATACTGCCGTCATTCGGCCCGGCCGTTCTGGTCAAGGAGAAAGGGCGTCTCACAGGCGTCGAGCTTCATCGCTGCACGTCGGTCTTCGACGAGACGGGAGCATTCTGCCCGGTCTACGCTCGGGAGGAACGAAGGACGTTGGAGGCTGACGAGATCATACTGGCCGTCGGCCAGCGCAGCGAGGTCGACCTCTTGGAGCGCACGGGTCTCTCGTTGGAGAATGGGCTGGTTTGCGTGGAGGAGTCCACCCAGGCCACTTCGTCCGCGGGGGTATACGCCGGTGGCGATCTCACCACAGGCCCGGCGACGGTGATATCCGCGCTGGCGGCGGGCCGGCGGGCCGCCCGTGCGTTTCCTGCGGCGGTCGAGGGGATCGGTGCCGGTGCTGAGGCCGAGGCCGTAGGCGGGAATGGGGCTTCCGCCTCGCCTTCGCTTGACTCCTGCGCGCCGGCCGCTCTTGCTCCGAGCGTCCCGGTATGCATCTCGACCGTCCCGCCGGAAGACCGCACACTTGCTCAGGAGGATACAGCCACTATCGCTGCCGAGCACGCGGGCTATGAGGTCGCGCGCTGCTTCAACTGCGGCTGCGTGGCCGTTACGTGCTCGGATCTGGCCCCGGTATTGGTAGCCTTGGATGCTTCCATAGGAACTACCACCCGGGAGCTTCCTGCTTCGGAATTCTTCGCGGCGTCTGTGGGAGGTTCGACCGTGCTCGCTCCGGGGGAATTGGTGGAACGGGTCAAGTTACCCCCTCGAGCGGCGGAGTGGCGTTGCAGGTATGAGAAATTCCGGCTGCGTAATACGATTGACTTCCCCATAGTGGGAGCGGCGTGTGCTCTTCATGTTCACGAAGGAGTGATTGACGAAGCCCGCATCGTGCTTGGAGCGGCGGCTCCGGTTCCGGTGCGGGCTCATGCCGCCGAGGCCTCTCTCGTGGGCCTGCGGCCGTCCGAAGTCGATATGGCTGAGGTGGCGGCCCAGGCTCTCGCCGGGACCATCCCGCTTGCCACCAATTCGTACAAGGTGAGGATAGCCGGGGCTTTGGTGGAGAGGGCGCTTCACAAGCTGTGCCGAGAGGCGGAGGCGCACGGCTGCGCGGACGCCGGAGAAGGTCAGCGGCCACGGTGACCCAACACGAAATGACCGCCGGCCGGGAGGGGAGTACGCTCCTCGAGGTGAGAGGGATCGTCACGCGTTATGGGCTTCTGGAGGCCGTACATGGCGTGTCCTTCTCGGTGGCCGAGGGTGAGATCGTCGCCCTCCTGGGTCCGAACGGAGCGGGTAAGTCAAGCGTGCTCGGCTCGATCATGGGCCTGGTGAAGCCGGCCGGCGGCGGCGTCATCTTCGCCGGCCGCGATATCACCGGCATGGAGACGGAGGCCATAGTCAGGTTGGGGCTCGGCTTGGTGCCGGAACGCAGGCGGCTCTTCACCAATCTGACGGTGGGCGAGAACTTGAGACTGGGGGCGGCGGCCCGTAAAGACCGCCCCCAGGCCGAGAAGGACTTGGCCGATCTCTTGGAACTCTTTCCCATCCTGTCCACCCGCGTCGATCAGTTGGCCGGCTTTCTTTCCGGCGGGGAAGCCCAGCAGCTCGCCATCGCCCGGGCCATCATGGGCGCACCTCGCCTGCTCCTGCTCGACGAGCCTTCCTTGGGTCTGGCTCCACTTCTGGTGGAGGCGGTATTTGCGATGATCGCCCGTTTGCGCGACGAGAGGGGCCTCACTTTGCTCCTGGTGGAGCAGAACGCCGTGCAGGTGCTCGACATAGCCGATCGGGCCTACGTCATCCGTAACGGTTCCATCCAGATGGAGGCCGAAGCCTGCGAGCTTGCGGATGAAGGCGGCATGCTGCGCGCGTACCTTGGCCTGAAGGAAGAGGCGAATCCGGTGGGTGGGCCGTGACCGACTTCCTGCAACAGGTGCTGAACGGTCTTAGCTTAGGCAGCACCTATGCCCTGCTGGCCCTGGGTCTTGCTATCGTCTTCAGCATCATGGGCTTGGTCAACTTCGCCCACGGCGAGTTGATCACCATCTGCGGCTACATCATGTTCGGCCTGTACGGCTTGGGCCTTCCCTGGGAACTGTACGCGCTGGTGGGTATTGCAGGCACCGTGGGAGCGGCGCTTGTCATGGAACGTCTGGCCTTCCGCCCGGTGCGGCACGCCAGTCCCCTCACCATGATGCTCACCTCGCTCGGTTTGAGCATTCTTCTGGCGGCTGCCTTTGAGACCTTCGTGTCTCCCCGCGTCAAGGCCGTGCCGGGCCCGGACTGGATCTCCACCTCCTTCCGGGTGGCCGGTTTGCGCATCCAGGCCGAACACATACTCACCATCGTGGTGACCGTGGTGGCCGTGCTGCTCCTGCTCCTGCTGCTCAAGAAGACGATCATCGGTATCGCCATGCGGGCTGCGGCCGAGGACTTCAACGCCGTTCGTCTGATGGGCATCAGGGCAAACGCCGTCATCAGTGCGGCGTTTGCCATCTCCGGGTTTCTCGCCGGTTTGGCCGCAGTGCTGCTTCTCTCCCGCCGGGGAGCGGTCAATCCCCATATGGGCATGTTCTTGGGTATCAACGCCTTCGTGGCCAACGTTATCGGCGGCTTGGGTAACCTCTGGGGTGCGCTTGCGGGGGGCTTCGCCCTGGGGTTTGTGGAGGTGGCGCTTCGGGCCTGGCTTCCCACCAGCTTGAGTGGCTTCACCACCGGCTTCGTCTTCTTGCTGGTGGGCCTGTTGCTCATCATCCGCCCGGGCGGGCTTTTCGGACAGAAGAAGGCGGAGAGGGTATGAGCTTCCACCGGCGGGAACTCACCCGGGCCTCCTTGGGGGCGCTGGCGCTGTTCGTCATCGTCGCGCTGGGTACGCTTGCGTACGCCTCACTGGGGGGTTCACAGCGCAACGTGGCCACCGTGTTGCTCATCAATCTGATCATTGTGGTGGGCCTGCAGATCTTCGCCGGCAACACGGGCGTCCTGTCACTTGCCCACGTGGCTTTTGCCGGGATCGGAGCGTACACGTCGGCGCTCCTCTCCACACCTGTCCTCGTGAAGGCGGCCACCATCCCGAACGCCCCCTTCGGCGTGAACCAGGTGGAGCTGCCCGTGCCGCTGGCCATGCTGATCGCGGTGGTATTCACCACGCTGGTTGCCGCGGTGCTGGGTTTGGCCGTCGCCCGCCTCTCGGGTATCAGTGCGACCATCGTAAGTCTGGCGCTCGTTATCGTGGTGTTCGCCTTACTCACGAACTGGAAGAGCCTGACCGGCGGTGCCGAGGCTTTCTACGGCATTCCCTCCGTGAAGAGCATCTGGTGGGTTCTCCTGGGGGTGGCAATTGCGCTCTTCACCGCCAGGCTGTTCAAGGCTTCCCGTATCGGGCTGCGCATCCAGGCGACTCGGGAGGACGAGATTGCCGCTTCGGCGGTGGGGGTGAGGGTGGTGAGATCCCGCTACGTGGCCTGGGTGGCGTCGGCTGCGGTCTGCGGGTTGGGCGGTGTGCTCCTGGGTCACTACCTTGGTGCCGTGAGCCCCTCCGGCTTCTACTTCAATCTCCTCTTTCTCACCCTGGCCATGCTGGTTTTGGGGGGCGAGTACGGGGTGAGTGGGGCGGTGCTCGGCACGGTGCTTGTGGCGGTGGTGGCTGAGCTTACGCGCTACTTGGGTGACGGCCCGACGATACTCGGCGTGAGGATTCCGTCGTTGGCCGGTCTTTCCCAGCTCGTGCAGGGGGCCATCATTATCCTCGTGATGATCGTACGTCCGGCAGGCATCCTGGGCGACAGGGAGATAGACGGTCTCTTCCGCCGGTTCCGGCGGAGAGAAGCCTCCGTGGAAGCCGGCGCAGTGCTGGCCGGAGAAGACGAGCCTCTGAGCGGTGAGGATGATCTGAACGGACGGCGGGAGGATGCCGCCCCTGGCCTTGCGGACTCCAAGGCCCACCGTGATCTCGCGCTCGAGATACACAATGTGTCGAAGCACTTCGCCGGCCTCAAAGCCTTGCAGGACGTGTCTCTCGAGGTGAACGTGGGAGAGATCGTGGGCCTCATTGGGCCGAACGGGGCAGGCAAGACCACGCTTCTCAACGTCATCTCCGGTATGTACACGGCGACCGCGGGCGAGATATCCGTGGCGGGCAGGACCATCACGCATGACAAGCCTCATCAGATCGCTCAGAACGGCATCGCCCGCACCTTCCAGAACACGCGGCTCTTCCCGGGTCTCTCTGTGAGGCAGAACGTGGAGGTGGCCGTTTCGGTGGCCGCCGCACACCGGGCCGGCCGCGCGCGCCCGGCTGATACCTTATTGGCTGAGTTCGGCTTCGATGAACTGGTTGACCGCAAGGCGGGGGAGCTACCCTATGGACGCCAGCGCGAAGTGGAGATGGCCCGCGCGGCCGCTCTCGCCCCCAGTTTCCTTCTGCTGGACGAGCCCGCGGCCGGTCTGAACGACGCGGAATCCCTGGAGCTGGTGGGGGCGGTGAGGCGGATCCGCGATAGACTGGGTTGCGGGGTTCTGCTTATCGACCACGACCTGCACTTCGTCATGAATATCTGTGACCGCATGTATGTATTGGATGCCGGCAGGGTCATTGCCGCCGGGACGCCGGAAGAGATACAAGGCGACCCGCTGGTGATCCAGGCATACCTGGGAACCAAGCGGGTCTGTGAACCTGAAGGGGACCGGCGCCCGGAGGTGCCGGGGCATATGGATGTCCAAGCGTGAATCCCACGTGGTGAGGATATCGGGCTTTCTTTGAGCGGGCGGGGCGGCTTGGCGTCTGGCCCGGCGCGAAGCCGCCCCGGGTCGAGAGGGCACCTCGCCTCTCGCGCGTGGTTACGGCTCCACAACGGGGTTGGCAGAGGGGATCGATAACGGGAAGGAGCACTGTGAAAGCACAACGTCAGACATTCATGTATCTGGTACTCACTTGTCTGGTCATTGCCATGATCGTGTCTGTGGCCGGTGGCTGCGGTGAGAGCGGAACGGCCACCACGGCCGGTGAGGCAGAACCTCTCATCCTGGGAGCTGCGCTCGGTCTGACCGGCGATGCCGCCCCCGGCGATGTGCCTGCCGCCGAGGCCATGGAGTACGCGGTGGCCTTGATCAATGAAGCGGGGGGCATCCTGGGGCACCCGGTCGAGCTCATCGTGAAGGACATGAAGAGTGATCCTGCGCTTGGCGGCACCGTCACGCAGGAACTCCTGAGTGCCGGCGCCCAGGTCATCATCGGCCCGGCCTTCCCGGGCATAGCGGCGGGTGTCATCCAAGCGGCCGCCGACGCCGGTGTCCCGGTGCTGTCGGCCACCTCCACGCAGCCCGAATACACTGTGATAGGCGGCTCGAAAGCCTACCTCGTGGCATTCGGCGACAACGTACAGGCGGCTGCAGCCGCGGAGTATGCCTTGGCGCAGGGGTATAAGACCGTGTACACGTTGACGTCGCCCGACCTGTCCTACACAGAGCGGTTACCCGAATTCTTCGCGGCCACCTTTGAGAATGGAGGCGGAGAGCGCATAGGAGACGACACCTACTCCATCGGGCAGCAGGATTTTGCGCCCCAGGTCACGAAGATCGCCGCCCTGAACCCGCAGCCCGACGTGATCTTCTCGGGCATGATCCCGCCCGATGTCTTCGTGTTCACCATGCAGCTTCGCGCGGCGGGTGTGACGGCTCCCCTCTACGGCCCCGATGGCTGGGACAACATCGCCTTTATCGAGTTTGCGGGAGAGGATGCCGAGGGGGTTGTCTTCGCCACCCACGGCTATCCGGTGCCTGGCAGCCGCTTCGAGACCTTCATCGCCGGTCTCACTGAGTTCCAGGGCAGCGAACCCGAGGCACCCGCGCTCGCCACCACCGGTGGCGACGCCATCGACGTGATCATGGCGGCGGTCACGGCAGCAGGGTCCATCGAGCCGGGGGCGATCGGCGCGGCGTTGGCCGAGCTGGAGGACGTGGAGGTGGTGAACGGCACCATCACCTACAAGGGCACCAACGGGGTTCCCGAAAAGACGGTGGCCATCGTTGCCATCGAGGGCGGCGCCTTCGTGCTGAAAGACCAGTTCCTTCCCAGCTTCATCCCACAGCCCTAGGTTACTGCCGTGCGCTGAGGCGGGCACGCTGCAGCGCCGAACCGCCGCAAGAAGGCATGGGGGCGGAGCCGCGTCACGGCTCCGCCCCCGACGATGTGCCAACCTGCGATACACCGACCGGTCGCATATGAACCGGCCGGACCCCCGCCTGGAGCGCTACTTCAAGGTGCCATCCTTCTCCACGTAGGAATCGTGCGGGTAGCACCACATCCATGATCCGCCCGTGAGCGGGGTGATGATGGGGTGGTTGGTGTCGTGGAAGTGGGCGCGGGCGTGCTTGTTCTTGGACGAGTCGCAGCATCCCACATGGCCGCAGGTGTTGCAGACACGCAGTGCGATCCAGGTATCGCCTGTCTTCAGGCACTCCTCACAGCCTTCAGGGGTGCGCGGCTTGACGTCGGCGTCTATCTGATCAACATGCACACATTTCATGAGCCGGTGGCCTCCCTTGCTGACGAATACGGGACCGCCCAGGAGCCACGCCGGACTCATGGTCGTCGACCCGTGGACGGCAGATGCAAATGAGGATACCCGGTGGGGGGAGGAAGTATGCCTTTTCTCTCTTCCCGCCCGACCGGCGCCGCGGTACCATGGTGTGACCTTTAATCGTGCCCGGTGAGGCCGAAAGGAAGCGTGGTGCCATGCCTCGTCGCAAAGACATCCACAAGATCATGCTGCTCGGATCGGGGCCGATAGTGATCGGCCAAGCCTGTGAGTTCGACTACTCGGGTACGCAGGCGTGCAAGGTTCTCATGGAAGAGGGCTTCGAGGTGGTGCTGGTGAACTCGAACCCGGCCACCATCATGACCGACCCCGCTCTCTCTCATCGCACCTACATCGAACCACTGGTGCCTGAGGTGGTGGCCAGGATCATCAAGGTGGAGCGTCCCGATGCATTGCTGCCCACCCTGGGAGGGCAAACGGCCCTCAACGTCACGGTTGCCTTACACGAGAGCGGTGTACTCGAACGTTTCGGCGTCGAGTTGATCGGCGCTGATTACGAGGCCATCCACCGGGCCGAGGCCCGGGACGAGTTCCGGGCCACCATGGCCGCCATCGGTCTGCGAGTGCCGGAATCGGCCGTGGTGAACAGCTTGGAGGAAGCCCACGCGGCCCTCGGGTCACTCAGCCTTCCGGTCATCGTCCGCCCCAGTTTCACACTGGGCGGCCACGGAGGGGGAGTGGCGCACAGTAAGCGTGAGCTCGACGAGGTGGTGACGGCCGGGCTTGATGCCTCCCCCACCAGCCAAGTGCTGCTCGAGGAGAGCGTGATCGGCTGGAAGGAGTTCGAACTCGAGGTGATGCGCGACGTCAACGACAACGTCGTCATTGTCTGCTCCATAGAGAACATCGACCCCATGGGCATCCACACCGGCGACTCGATCACCGTGGCTCCCCAGCAAACCCTCACCGATGTCCAGTACCAGCGCCTCCGCGATGCCTCCCTCGCCATCATTCGAGCCATCGGCGTGGAGACAGGGGGGTCGAACATCCAGTTCGCCTACTCACCGGAGACCGATGATCTGGTGGTCATCGAGATGAATCCCCGGGTGTCACGCAGTTCGGCCCTGGCCTCGAAGGCTACGGGCTTCCCCATCGCCAAGATCGCGGCCAAACTGGCCGTCGGCTATACCCTGGACGAAGTACGCAACGACATCACGAAGAAGACGCCCGCCTGTTTCGAACCCACCATCGACTACGTGGTGGTGAAGACGCCGCGCTGGGCATTCGAGAAGTTTCCTTTCGCCGACACACGCTTGACCACCCACATGAAGAGTGTGGGGGAGAACATGGCTATCGGGCGCACGTTCAAGGAGGCTTTTCAGAAGTCCATGCGTAGCCGGGAACTCGATGTTCGTGTCGATGCCCCTGCAGGCGTCGAGGAGCTCCTACGGTTGATCAGAGAGCCTTCTGCCGAGCGGTACGATCTTATCTTGGAAGCATATCGTAGGGGGGTCACCCTCGAGGAGATCTTCGCGGTCACCTGGATCGACGAATGGTTTCTTGAAGAGCTCCGCGAGATTGTGGAGGCCGAGACCCGGCTGAAGGCATTAGGGGAATCAGTGGGCTTGGCCGGGATACCGGCGGAGGAGATGAGGCTGGCCAAACGCTTGGGCTTCAGTGATGCGGACCTGGCTCGTTTCAGTGGTGCCTCTGAGCTCGAAGTCAGGTCGCACAGAAAGGGTCTCGGCATAGTTCCCACGTACAAGGCGGTTGACACCTGCGCCGCTGAGTTCGAGGCGTACACGCCCTATTTCTATTCGTCGTACGAGGAAGAGAACGAGGCCGTTGTCGATACGGACAAGGAAAGAGTTGTCATCTTGGGCAGTGGTCCCAACCGCATCGGCCAAGGCATCGAGTTCGATTACTGCTGTGTGCATGCGGTCCTCGAGATGCAGCGGCAGGGCTTCGAGGCCGTCATGGTGAACTGCAATCCGGAAACGGTTTCCACGGACTACGATACTTCCGACCGCCTGTACTTCGAGCCTTTGACGTTCGAAGATGTCTTGAACATCGTGGAGAACGAACGGCCACGGGGGGTGGTGGTGCAGTTCGGAGGTCAAACCCCGCTTCGTATAGCCGAGCAACTCCAAGAAGCCGGGGTCACGCTGCTCGGCACGTCTCAAGACGCGATTGATCTTGCCGAAGACCGGGAGCGTTTCGGCGGCCTCCTGGAGAGATTGGGCCTGCAGGCCCCACCCTATGGAACCGCTCGTAGTGAGAAGGAGGCCGTGGAGATCGCGGAACGCATCGGCTACCCGGTGCTCGTGCGGCCCTCGTACGTCTTGGGTGGCCGGGCCATGGAGATCGTATACGATCGGGAGGGTCTCAGGCGATACGTCGAGACGGCCGTGAAGGCTTCGCCGCTCCACCCGGTGCTGGTCGATCGGTTCCTCGAGAGGTCCATCGAAATAGATGTCGATGCGGTATGCGACGGCGAGGATGTCTACATCGGCGCACTTATGCAGCACGTCGAGGAAGCGGGCATCCACTCGGGTGACTCCGCCTGTGTCATCCCCACAGTGAGCCTGGGGGGGTCGGTGCAGCGGCGTGTGGAGGAGCACACGGCGGCGTTGGCCAAAGCGCTCGGTGTGGTGGGGCTCATGAATGTACAGTTCGCACTGCAGCAGACCTCGGAGGGTGCCCGAGTGTACGTGCTCGAGGTGAATCCACGGGCCAGCCGCACCGTCCCGTTTGTGAGTAAGGCCACGGGCGTTCCTCTCGCCCGTGTGGCGGCGCGGGTGATTGCCGGACAACGTCTGCGGGACATGGCTCTTCCAGGTTGGGAGGTATCCCGGCGCAGCGGACGGGTTCCCCGTCGCCGTGACCTTGCGCATGTCTCGGTGAAGGAGGCCGTACTGCCGTTTGCGCGTTTCGCAGGAGTGGACACCGTGCTCGGTCCGGAGATGAAGTCAACGGGCGAGGTGATGGGGATAGGCGAGAGCTTTCCGGTGGCGTTCGGCAAGTCTCAGTTGGCCTGCGGCACGAAGCTTCCCACGCAGGGAACCGTGTTCCTCTCGGTGACCGACGCCGACAAGGAGACCGCCGTTCTCTTGGCCCGCATTCTGAGCATGATGGGCTTCTCTGTGGTGGCCACTGAGTGGACGCATCGGACGTTGCTGCGTAACGGCATACCCTCGCGGGCGGTGCTCAAGTACACGCAGGGCCAGGAGCTGGCCCGGGCCGCCGCCGGTACCTCCGATGCAGAGTTCATGCCGGGGCCCTCCGGTACGGGTGCCGCTTCAGGCCGAGTGGAGACCATCGTGGACATGATCGAGGAGGGGAAGGTCGATCTCATCGTCAACACGCCCAGCGGACGCGGTGCGAGGGCCGACGGCTATGAAATCAGGCGGGCGGCTTTGCGTAGGGGAGTCCCCACCATGACGACCATGGCAGCGGCGCAGGCGGCCGTACAGGCCATTGCCGACGCGCGAACGGGCGCTACGGGCGTGCGCTGCCTGCAAGACATCCACAAGGAGCTTGGTTTTGAACTCACCTGAGTTCACGACACACGCAGAGGGCAAGAGGCCGCTTATTCGCTCACGGGTATCGGCCCGCGTGAATGAGGTTCAGGCCTACGGTGAGTACATAAGGCTGCGCCTTCGCGTGCCGGGTTGGCCGGGAGCCCCGGCAGGAAGCTTTTCACTGTTGCAGACTGAGCTCTCACGCTGCTTCCTACCTCGGCCGTACAGCGTGCACTGCGAGGGTGGAGACGGCGGCACGGACGGAGACCGGGTTGGGGTCTCGCGCGAGGACGTAGACTTCTTGGTTGACCCTGTCGGCCCGGCCAGCCGGGAGCTAGCCTCGGTTGCGCCGGGTGACCGGGTATGGGTGCTCGGCCCCCTGGGGCGGGGGTTCGAGCTGGGCGAAATCTGTGCCCGGCCACGCGCCGTCGCCCTGTGTCCTGCGGCCGGAGTGCGAGGGAAAGGCTTCCGGTTGGTGCTGGTGGCGGGAGGGGTGGGTGTGGCTCCGTTTCCGTTGCTGCTTCAACAACTGGCCTCGGTGGCTGCAGCAGAACCCGGCGAAGCTGTGGGCGTGCCCTCTGAGGTGGTAGTGCTCGCGGGGTTTCGCGACGCCGGGCAGGCGGCGGCGGTTCGCACTTTGGACGAAACAACGGAGTCTCTCAGGCGGAGCGGGGTGCCGAGCCGTGTGCTGGTAACGACGGAAGACGGCTCGGTGGGGCGGTCGGGCTTGGTCACCGGGGCGGCCGAGGAAGAGGTGCGCGCCGGCGACCGTGTGGCGGCCTGCGGCCCACACGGCATGGCCGAGGCCGTGTGGCGCATCTGCGCCACCGCCGGCGCGCCCGCCTGGTTCAGTCTGGAGGCCCGCATGGCCTGCGGTGTCGGTTCCTGCCACGGATGCGTGCTTCGCATGGCGGACGGCCGCCTGGTCCGCGTGTGTCGGCGCGGCCCGGTCATGAGAGGAGAGGAGGCATTCGGTGCGCTCGATGCTGCAGTGTGAGCTCGGTCCTCTCGTACTCGAGCACCCCTTGATCAACGCTTCGGGGACGCTGGACTTGCTCGAGTTGGCCGAGGCGGTGGGGAACCACGTGCTCTCCGACCCACCTCTTGCGGCGTACGTACCGAAGACGGTGACGCTCGAGGCGCGTGCAGGCAATATCCCCCCCCGCATCGCTGAACAGCCGGCGGGTATGCTGAACTCCGTCGGGCTTCCCAATGAGGGTATCCACGAGTTCCTCCATTCGAAGCTGCCGGCGTTCATGGCTCTCGGGCTCCCTCTCATCGTCAACGTGGCAGGATTCCAGGTGGAGGAGTACCGGACTCTGGCGGGCAGGGTCGCCCAAGAGGTGACCCTCCTCGCTGGCCCTCCGCCGGCGTGGCGCAGCCGTGTCGCTCTGGAGCTGAACGTATCGTGTCCCAACGTCGAACGAGGGGGCATGGCCTTCGGCTGCGCGAGAGATTCGCTCACTCGCGTCATCTGCGGAGCCAGGGAGGCATGGCCGGGGTTCCTCATCGTCAAGCTCACGCCCAACGTCACCGACATAGTCGAGATGGCCACGGCGGCGGTCGACGCCGGTGCCGACGCCTTGGCCCTCGTCAACACCTTCAAGGGTCTCACCCTCGACCCCACGAGCCTCCGGCCGCTTCTCGGAGGAGTGACAGGGGGGCTGTCCGGGCCCGCGGTCAAGCCCCTTGCTCTTCGCTGCGTCTACGAGGTTCACGCCGCCTTGAATGTGGGAGCCGGACGTGGCGTTCCCCTCATTGGCATGGGAGGGGTGACCGAGGTCCAGGACGTCCTCGATCTATTGGCCTGTGGGGCCTCAGTCGTTGCCGTGGGTGCGGGTCTCTTTCGCGATCCGTGGCTTGCGGCCAAGCTCGCCGGAGGCCTGGCCGAAGAGCTGCTCGCCAGAGGTGTCGGCCTTACCGACCTGGTCGGTTGTGCACACTGAGCACTCTCCGCACGGTTGCGTCGCACGGGGGGGTGAGTATAATCGATTACTGTGAACCGTCCCGTCGCCACATCCCACACACCCGAGCGCACCAAGCAGCAGCGGCTGGAGGCGCTCAGCCGGGCCAATAACATCCGTAGCCGACGAGCGGAACTCAAGGAGCATCTGCGCCTGGGTGAAGTGGATATCCGGGAAGTCCTCACAGATCCGCCCGATTTCGTCCACACGGCAAAGGTCATTGATCTGTTGGTGGCGGTACCCAAGATGGGCCCGGTGCGTGCCAACCGCGTGCTCGAGCGCTGCCGGGTGAGTCCTTCCAAGACGGTGGCGGGTCTCACGCCCAGGCAACGCCGAGAGTTGCTTGAGCTGCTCTAGGGTCGGAGCCCCGGAGGTCGATTACCATAGCGCGACTCATCGTCATCTCGGGGCCCTCCGGCGCCGGCAAGGGCACACTCATCAGCGGTGTGCTCAACCAGCTTGACGACCTGCAACTCTCGGTCTCGGCCACGACGCGGCTGCGGAGGGCAGGCGAGAAGGAAGGAAAAGATTACTTCTTTCTGAGCCGCCGGGAGTTCCTGCGCCGGGTTGAAGAGGGGCGGTTCTTGGAGTGGGCCGAGTACGGCAACAACCTCTACGGCACTCCCGCGGCTCCCGTGCACGACGCATTGGCGGAAGGTAAAGACGTGCTGCTGGAGATAGAGTTGCAGGGTGCCCGCCAAGTCATGCGGCGCTTTCCCGATGCGGTGACCGTCTTTATCAAGCCGCCCGATCTGCAGGAACTCGAAGATCGTTTGCGGAACCGGAACACCGAGACCGAATCGGATATCAGCCTGCGCATGGCCCGGGCCGAGCGGGAGATGGAGGTATTCGCTGATGACGCGCGCCGGGGGGGCGGGGATTTCGACTATGCTATAGTGAACGACGATGTGGAGATCGCCACCGAAGAGCTGCGATCCATCATAGAGGATATCCGCTCTCACGACCCCATGAGGTGAACCCTTAGATGAACAAGCCCACCGTCGATGAGATGCTGTCCGGTCTCGTGAGCACTCTGCCCGAGGAGGAAGAGAAGCCCAGCCGCTATACGATCGTCATGGTGGCGGCCAAGCGTGCCCGACAGATCAACAACTACTATCGCGGCCTGGGTGAAGGCGGGGCACTCGACGACTACAGTGCTCCTCCGCTCGTGGAAGGTTCACGCAACCTGTTGAGCGTGGCCATGGAGGAAGTTGCTGCAGGCGAAGTAGGGTTCCGGTTCCGGGCCGCCCATAGCTAGGGCGTAGGCGGAGCGAGTCCGATGGGAAGCCGGCCGACCGTTCTTCTCGGGGTGACGGGCGGCATAGCCGTCTACAAGTCTGCACAACTGCTGCGGGACATGCAGCGTTCGGGTATGGACGTGCGTGTCATCATGACACCCTGGGCCACGCGTTTCGTGTCCCCTCTCACCTTTCAGACGCTGTCACAGCACCCGGTACACCTCGACAACGAGGGTGCCATCCGCTCCGACTCGGCCATCACTCACATCGCCGAAGGCAATCAGGCCGACATCATGGTGGTAGCGCCGGCCACGGCCAATACGTTGGCCAAGTTTGCACACGGCATAGCCGACAATCTGCTCACCTCGACCTATCTCGCCTTCGACGGAACGGTTGTGGTGGCGCCGGCCATGAACACGAACATGTGGAAGCATCCGGCGACTCAGCGCTCCATAACTCGTCTGCGCGAGGATGGCGTGTATGTGGTGGAGCCGGGGCGGGGTGAACTCGCCTGTGGTGTCTACGGCTCGGGGCGCATGGCCGAGCCGGACACAATACTGGCCGACGTCAAGCTCCGTCTCCAAGTCGATCGCAAGACCGACTTGGTGGGGTGGAAGGTTCTCATCACCGCCGGGGGTACGCGGGAGCCGGTCGACGCTGTTCGCTACATGGGCAACCGCAGTTCGGGCAAGATGGGCTTCGCACTGGCCCGAGCGGCCAATGCTCGTGGAGCGCACGTGGAGGTGATCAAGGCGAACGTGGATCTCCCTGCGGTCCCGGGGGCCAGACACGTCGATGCCTATACCGCCGACGAGATGCACCGCGCAGTGATGGAGCGCCTTGCCAACGTGGACATTCTCATCATGGCGGCTGCAGTGGCCGACTATCGTTTGGCCGAGTGTGTGCTGCCGGGCAAGGTGAGCAAGAGCCGTGAGGACTGGTCGGTGTGTTTGGAACCAACAGTCGACATCCTCAAAGAAGTGGCGGGGGTACGCGAGAATCAGTTCGTGGTCGGTTTTGCGGCGGAGTACGGTCCGGAAGACATTAGTCGCGCCCGGCGCAAGCTCGAGGCCAAGAAGCTTGACATGATCGTGTTCAACGACATCTCTCGCAACGACATCGGGTTCAGCTCTGACTACAACGAGGTCACCATTCTCACTCCCGAGAGCGAGTCGAAGGTCGAGAGAGCGCCCAAGGAGACGGTGGCGGAGATCATCTTGGACCACATCGCCCAGGCGGTGCGTGCGCGCAAGGCAGCGATGCAATACTTCTAGTACCCAAGAAGGCCAGGGGGAGCGTCCGGGTGGCAGCCGACGTTGTACCGCGCAGGCCGGATGAGCCGGTGGGAGGCTCGCCGGCGCGGCCCGCGCCGAGGCAGATCTCACTCTTCCGGACGGCGGTCCTATCTCACTATCGAACCTCAGGCCGTACCTTCCCTTGGCGGCAGACGAGCGACCCCTACGAGATTCTCGTGTCCGAGTTCATGCTGCAACAGACGCAGGTAGGGCGTGTCGAGCGTGCGTACCCCCGCTTTCTCTCGCGGTTCCCCACCATTCGCCAGCTCGCTGAGGCCTCCGTGGAAGAGGTCATCAGGGCATGGAGGGGTCTCGGTTATGACCGCCGGGCACTTCGGCTCAAACGCACGGCGGAGATCCTCATGGAGAAGGGGGGAGGCCGTGTACCCGCGGATGTGGACGCACTACGGGCGTTACCGGGAGTGGGGCGGGCGACGGCCGGAGCGGTGGCGGCATTCGCATTCGGAGCGGCTCACCCGTTCCTGGAAACCAACATACGGGCGGCGGTCATCCACCATTTCTTCCCGTTGAATGGCCGGGTGAACGACAGGGAGATACTGCTTCTGGTGGAAGCCACCCTCGACCGTGAGCATCCCCGGGAGTGGTATTACGCCCTCATGGACTACGGCTCGCACCTGAAGCGCGTCCACCGGGGGTTGGGCCGCCGGGCCGGGTCCTACCGGGCACAGGGTGCGTTCTCCGGGTCCACGAGGGAGTTGCGGTCGATACTTCTGCAGCGGATACTCGATGAGCCCGGGGTGTGTGCGGCGCTGCTGCTGTCGCTTGACCCGGCAGGCCCGGATGGGAGCCGAGGCGCGGATGGGGCCGGTACGCGGGCGGGCGCTGTCTTGGATCAGCTTCGGCGGGAGGGCTTCGTAGTGGAAGAAGAGGGGTGCTACCGCCCTGCCTGAAAGCTTCTCCTGGGCCGTCTTGTGCCTGGCTCCAAGCCCTCTCGCGCGTAGCCCTAAGCCGTTTCCCGCATGGCCCGGATCTCTTCGGAGGCCTTGATCTGTTCGAGGGCTTTCGCTTCTATCTGCCGGATGCGCTCTCTGCTCACGTTGAAGCGTGAACTGACCTCAGCCAAGGTGCGGGGATGCTCACCCTTCAGGCCGAAACGGAGTTCGACCACCTTACGCTCGCGCTCGTCCATGGAGCGCAGAACCTTCTCCAAGCACTCCTTCGCGATCACTTGGGAGACGACGTCGGCCGGATCGGGCGTACTGTGGTTCTCGATGAAGTCGCCCAACTCGGCGTCTTCCTCATCGCCGATAGGCGTCTCGAGTGAGGTGGTGCGTTGCGCAATCTTGCGCATCTCCCTTATCTCACCGGGCTCGACGCCGAGCTCGTAGGCCAGGTCTTGGTCGCTGGGTTCCTTGCCGGTTTCCTGCAGGAGCTTGCGTTCGGTGCGGACCATCTTGTTGATGCGCTCAATCATGTGTACCGGGATACGGATATTGCGATCCTGGTTCGCGATGGCACGGGTGATGGCCTGCCTGATCCACCAGGTGGCGTAGGTCGAGAACTTGTACCCCTTGCGGTAATCGAACTTCTCGACGGCGCGAATGAGCCCGGTGTTGCCCTCCTGGATCAGATCGAGGAGGTCCATGTCCTGAGTGTAGTAGTTCTTGGCGATGGAGATGACCAGGCGGAGGTTCGACTGGATCATGCGATCCTTGGCGAGCTTGTCGCCCGCCTCGATACGCTTGGCCAGTTCAATCTCTTCATTCTTGGTGAGTAGGGGAATCTCGCCCGCTTCCTTGAGGTAGAGGCGCAAGGGATCGTGGTTCACCGTCTCTATGGAAAGGTCGAGCCCGGGCTCGCTGCTCTCGAGCTGGCCCTGCTCGAGCGGATTCTGATCGTACACCTCTATGGAAAGGTCGAACAGATGGGAATACAAGTCTTCGATCGCCTCGGTAGTCATATCGTAGTCCTCCACGAGGCTCATGATTTCGTCTCCGGTCACGTAGCCGCGTTCTTGGCCCAAGAGAATGAGGTCCTGAACGTCGACTATAGGCCGCTCCTCGACGAGAGAGGTGTCGGAATGCCTGTGTTTGGTCATATACTCACTCAGTCCACTTCTTCAGCCCATTGCCGTTGAATCGCTCGGGCCGGTCGGGGCGGGGATGTACCGCCGGGAACCGAGTCAAAGCCCGAACCCACTAATTGTACATTTCAGGGTACAGCCTGTCCAGACCACCCACACGGTGTATCGTACACCCATCATTCTACCGAACAAACGTTCGCCACACAACCCCCGCCTTGCCCACGGATGCGTCGTATTTCCTCCTCCACTATTGATTTGACGACGATTTCCCCGGATGATTGGCTCCGTGGATACTATTCCTTCTTCAACGATCGCTTCCGAGCCGGTCACTCTCGCCCTCGACATCGAGGGGGGCGACCAAGGGCCCGCCGAGGTCCTGGCCGGAGCCATAGCCGCCGCCTCGCCGCGTCTTCGTGTGCTTGCTGTCGGCACATCCCAGGTGGTCGAGCCGCTCCTTGCGGAGGCGGGCTCGGCGGCGACACGGTTCATCGAGTTACTGCCCTGCGCGTCGGTGGTCACCTTTCACGATGAGCCGGCGCGCGCCATTCGCAACCGCCCCGACTCCTCCATAGCCGTGGGCGCCCGTGCGGTCGTGGAGGGGAGGGCACAGGGTTTTGTGTCGGCTGGGAATACCGGGGCCATGCTGGCCGCGGGCCTTCTCGTCGTCCGCCGTCTCAAGGGCGTGAAGCGTCCGGCCATCGTGACCGTGCTTCCCGGGTCGGGCGGTCCGGTGGTGCTGGCGGACTCAGGTGCCAACGCAGACTGCCGTCCTGAGCATCTCGCGGAATTCGCTGTGATGGGAGCAGTCTTCGCCCGCGTGGGCTTGGATATCGATCGTCCCCGCGTGGGTCTCCTCAACATAGGGGAGGAGCCCGGCAAGGGCAGTGAACTCGCCCGCGGCGCCCATTCCCTGCTCGCCCAGGGCACGCAAGCTCTGGACTTCGATTTCGTGGGTAACGTAGAGGGACGGGACGTATTGTCGAACAGGTGCGACGTGATCGTCACCGACGGTTTCACAGGCAATGTGGCCCTCAAACTTCTCGAGGGTACCGCGCACACTCTTTTCTCTCGTATCAAGCAGGCGGCGGCGAGCAATGCCCGATCCAAGCTGGGGGGGCTCCTGTTGCGCCCCGCGCTGCGGGGGCTGCGGTCGGCTCTCGATCCGGAGGAGTACGGCGGTGCGTACCTGCTTGGTGTAAGGGGGCTCCTCGTCATCTGCCACGGGAACTCCTCGCGCCGCGCGATCGCCAATGCCCTGCGGTTCGGTGAGAATGCCGTTCGCCACGGTCTCGTGTCCCAGCTCCAGGCCGACATAGAGCAGTCGCTTGCCACCGGCCCTGACGTTGCTACAATGTCGTGAATCTCGAGACACGTAAGGACGTGGAGACACACAAAGGCTTGAAGCCCCCACATAAGGAGCTCGCATGACGAAGGAAGAGATCCTGGCCAAAGTGCGCGCCATTCTCGTCAGCCAGCTGGACGTGGCCGAAGATGCGGTCACTCCAGAGGCTTCGTTTCAAGAAGACCTCGAGGCCGACAGCCTCGATCTGGTGGAATTGATCATGGAACTCGAGGATCAGTTCGGCATCAAGATTTCAGATGAGGAAGCGGAAACCATCCTGACCGTGGGCGACGCCATCGACTTCATCGCGGCGCGCATCTGAGGGCTTACCGGTGGAAGGAGGCGGGGGGTCATATGCCTGAGGGCGCAGTGCCCTCTACAACTCTTCTCGGCTTGGCCGAGCGGCTTCCGTACCCCCTGCTGTTTCAAGCGCTCACACACTCATCTTGGGTGCAGGACCGCACCGAATCCTATGAACGGCTGGAGTTCCTGGGCGACAGCGTTCTATCTCTGTCTGTCTCCTCTTACCTCTACGATCGCTTCCCGTTCGAGGAAGAGGGCCGGCTCACGAAGGTGAGGGCTTTCGCCGTGAGCCGCCGGAGTTGCAACGCGGTGGCGCGGCGCATCGGCATCGATCGGCTGTTCCTGCGGGCGGCACCGGGTCCGGTGGGTGACCGGGAGGAACTTGCCAAAGACACGACGGTACTCGGCGATGTACTCGAGGCCCTGATCGGCGCCGTGTATCTGGCCTTTGGCTTTGCTGCCGCCCGTGAGGCCGTCGCCTTGGCCTTTCTGCCCCAGGTCGAGTTCGGTCTGCGGCATGATGTCGACTTCAAGACCGTGTTGCAGGAGCATCTCGCCACCCAAGGCCTGCGGGCCGACTACAGGCTGGTGGCGGAGGAAGGGCCTCCGCACAAGCGGGTCTTCCGCTCGGAGGTGCTGGTGGGAGGCACCGTGCGCGGGTGCGGGGCGGGGCGAAGCATCAAGGCGAGCGAGCAACGGGCGGCGAAGCGGGCGTTGCGGGGGGCCGGCATAGGATTCGGCGCTTCCGAGCCGAGCGAGACGGAGGTCTGAATGCCGGGAGGGCACACATGGCGTTCCTGAAGACCATCCGGCTCAGCGGCTTCAAGACATTCGCGAAGACTGCAGAACTCGTGCTCGAGCCGGGTGTCACCGTCATCATAGGGCCGAACGGCAGCGGCAAGAGCAACATCGCCGATGCGGTGTTGTGGGCACTTGGGGAACAGAGCCCGAGCGTGCTGCGGGCCAAGTCGATGCAGGATGTGGTGTACGCGGGAGCCAACGGAAGGAAGCCGGCCCCCTTCGCCGAGGTGCGCCTACTCTTCGACAACTCCTCGGGTGCCTTCTCCGAGGAGTTCCACGAGATCGAGATCGTCCGCCGTACCACGCGGGAAGGTGGGTCGGACTACGCGATAAACGGGGTGTCTCGGCGCCTGCTCGACGTGCAGGAAGTCATCGCCGCAGTGGGACTGGGTCGTGAGATGCACAGCGTCATCAGCCAGGGGAAGGTGGAGGAGTTCCTGAGCACCACCCCACGGGCCCGGCGGGCCCTGATCGAGGAAGCCGCCGGCTTGGGCGTCTACAAGCGCAGGCGGGAGCGGACCATCGCCAAGCTCGAGCGGGTACAGGCCAATCTCGACCGGGTGTGCGACATCGAGCGCGAGGTGAGGGCGGCTCTTCGCCCACTCAAGGCGCAGATGCACGCGGCGCGGCATCACCAGGAGCTGTCGGAGGCCATCGCCTTCGAGAAGACCCGGGTGGCTCTCGTGGAGTTGGCGGCTGTCGAGGAGCGCATGCAACGTCTGCGTGCGCGTATAGATGCGTCCACTTTGCGCACACGCGAACTCGAGGCGGAACTCGCCGACCTCCACCGCACGAGAAGGGAAGAAGAGGACCGCTTCGCTTCGGCCATGAAGGACCGGGAGGAGCGGACCGCCCGATACCACGCGGCGAAATCGCGCGTGGAATGGTTGCAGAGTAGGGCGGAGGCGGCCGCGCAGAGGGCGACGCGTCTCGAGCAAGACATCGCGCGGGCGGCGCAGGCAGAGGTTGCCGCCCGCGAGGAGTACGAGGCTGTGGTAGCCCATCTCTCTTCCGTGCAGAATCTTCCGGGAGCCTCCTCGAGCCGCCGTGCTCTCGTTGATGAGGCCGTCCGCCGTGTGGAGGCGCGTCTCGCCGAGATCGAGGACTTGACGGCGCAGGCGGAGGTCGAGGAGGAGGAGCTTCGGGACCTGTTTCTCGATCTTGAGACACAGAAGAGCCGGGAGCGCCAGCACTTGGAGTTCTTGGAACGGGAACGCCGCGAGGCCGGAGAGAGGCTGAACGCCCAAGCAGGCCGGCTGGAGAAGGGTGGGGCTGAGTTGCAGCGCATGGTCGCCGAGATCGACTCCCTGAAACAGCATGTGGAGGGCGAGCGGTCGCACGCGGAAGTAGAGGCCGCTGCACAGAGAGAGGTGCAGAAGGCGGCGGACGAGGCCGAGGCGGAGGGGGAGAAGTGCGCCGGCCGGGTGCGGGAACTCAAGGGACGGGCCGACGACCTTGAGACCAGGCTGGAGGTTCTGCGGGCGACTCTCAAGAGGCGTGCGGGATTGCCCGACGGAGCCCGCCACGTGTTGGAGAAGGAACCTCGCTCCCGCACCCTCCTCGATATCCTGCGCGTGGAGAAAGGCTACGAAAAGGCGGCCATCGCCGCTCTCGGTCCCTTGGCGCGGGCGCTGGTGGTGGACCGCGGGGAGGGTCTGAGGCTTTTCCGCTCCACACCGGACGGCATCGATCTCCTGCTGCTCGAGGAGGGATGGGTGATGCGGCCGGCGGAAGCGCCTCTCGAGGCTTCGGCAGGTACCTCGCACCGAGGCACCGTCGCAGGTGCGGACGAGCCGGGTTTGCCCGCCGGGGCAGCGCCGGATGAGGTGGGGGTCCAGGGGGTCCTGCGTGACATCTGGGAGGTGGTGGCCGGGCCTCCCGCGGTGGTAAAGCTGCTGATCGGCCTGGTGCCCCGCACCTGGGTCGTGGACACGGTTGAGGCCGTCCCCGGAGGGTGTACGGACCGCGTGGTGAGCCTGGCCGGTGAGGTCTTCATCTCCGGTTCGTTCCTGGCCAGACACGAGGAGAAGGCGGCGGAGACCGTGCTCCGGGCCTCGCTCGAGGAGGAAGAAGCCGTCGTGGAGTTGCAGGCGGTGAAGAGCGCACTCGACCAGGCTAAGGAGCTTCAAGAGGCCGCCCGTGCACGGAGCGAGGCCCTGCTCGATGAACGCAAGAGGAGGGATCGGGCCCTTCGGGAGCGGAAGGGGTCCTTGAGTGCCGCCCGGGAGGCACTTGCCGCCCTGGAGAAGGAGAGAGCCCGAGTTGACGAGGAGCTGAAGGCCGCCCGTGAAGCGGTGGAGGGCGACGAGAAGGCGCTCGCGGAGTTCGAGGCCGACATCGCCCGGCTCCGGGCGGAGCTCGGCGGAACCGACGATCGACTGGAGAGGCTGCGGGCGCGGGTGAGAGAGACACGGGGCCGGGTGGAGAGGCTGCGGCGTGAACGCTCGTACCTCGAACGGAAGCGGACGCAGGCCTCCGTGTTGGACATCCGTCTGCGTGAGAGGGAGAAAGCTCACACGGTGGAGTTGGCCCAAGTCCGCCGCCGGTTGGCGGGCGCTCGAGCGGCCCAGGCGCGGGCGGCCGTGCGCAGGCAATCCCTCGAGTCGCTGCGGGCACCCTTGAGCGCTCTCACCGGTGTGACCGCCGAGCTGACCGGCGAGTTCGGCACGGCCTTGCAGGCCCTGGGCGACCGTCTGGAGCAATCCACCCACGCGAGCAGCGGTTTCGCCGAGACTCTCAAGGAGCAGGGGAGGCGTGAGGGCGAGGTACAAGGAGAACATGCGGCCCTGAGCGAGGAACTCATCGAGGCGCAGGTGGCTCACGCCCACGCCGAGGAGGAAGCAGCGCGCACGCAGGCTGAGGTGGCCGATCTGCGCCGCCGACACCTCTCCCCGCGGACAGTTGCGGCCGGGGATCTTGTGGGTGTCGACCGGGACACAGCTCAGGTGAAGATAGATTCGCTCACCCGGAGGGTGGAGCGGATAGGGCCGGTGAACCCCCTGGCCGACAAGGAGTACTCGGAGGCGGCCGAGCGGGCCGGTTTCTTGGCCGACCAGCGCGCGGATCTTGAGAAGTCCGTGGAGGAGCTGCGCCGGGTGCTCTATGACCTCGAGGAGCACATCGAGTCTGAGTTCACTGCCATGTTCGAGAAGACCGAGGCCAACTTCGCTGAGATGACACGCACGCTCTTTCCCGGGGGGCACGGGGTACTGCGCCTGGAGGAGGAGCCCGCGGGGCGGAGTGAAGTGCAGCCCGGAGTTGAAGCAATCGCGGGGACGGAAGCGGCCGGAGACGCAGTGAACCGTGCGGCGCCGGGCATCCACCTCGACATCGTCTTCTCCCGCAAGGCCTCGAAGGGGCTCACGCTGCTCTCCGGGGGCGAGAAGGCACTTGCGGCGATAGCCTTCCTCTTCGCGCTATTCCTCGCGCGTCCCTGTCCTTTCTACGTGCTCGATGAAGTGGAGGCCGCGCTCGACGACCACAACATCGGCCGTTTCTTATCGCTGGTGAGGCGCTACCAGAAGGACACGCAATTCATCATCATCACCCACCAACGCAGAACCATGGAGATAGCCGATCTTCTGTACGGGGTGACCATGGAGGAGGATGGGGTGTCCCGCCTCCTCTCGAGGCGCCTGACGGAAGAGAAGGTAGCCGGGTCGCAGGCAAAGGCCGGCTGAGGAGGTATCTGAGGAGTGTCGTACAAGTGGTCCGAAGTGTTCATCGGGGTAGAGCCTGCGAGATTCGAGGCAAAGAATTCGTACGGCGAGGAGAAGAGTAAGCGGGGCTGGTTCAGCAGCCTGAGGGAGGGCCTCACCAAGAGCCGCAAAGCCCTCGCCCAGCAGCTGGCCGCGGTCCTCACTGATCGGTTTGATGAAGATGTGTGGGAGAGGATAGAGGAAGCTCTCATCTATGCAGACATGGGCGTGGATGGCACGGTGGCCATCGTCGAGCGGCTGGAGCAGGCCGCCGACGCCGGTGAGATCCGCAGCTCGAAGGAGTTGCTGGCGAGGCTGCGGGAGGTCACTGCCGACCTCTTCTCCACCCGCGACCGCCGCATCGATGTGGCTCATGAACCCGCCGTCATCCTCATGGTGGGGGTGAACGGCACGGGTAAGACCACCACCATCGGGAAGCTGGCCTGGCACCTACTCGAAGTGGGACGCAGGCCGCTTCTCGTGGCCGGCGACACCTTCAGGGCGGCCGCTGCGGAGCAATTGGTGGAGTGGGGCAGGCGGGTCGGTTGCGAGGTCGTGCGCCAGGAGAGGGGTAGCGATCCCGGGGCAGTCGTGTACGACGGCGTGGCCGCCGCCCAAGCGCGTGGCTGCGATGTGGTCATCGTCGACACGGCGGGGAGGCTGCATACCCAGGTGAATCTCATGAAGGAGCTCGAGAAGATCGAGCGTGTGGTGAAGAAGCTGGTGCCGGACGCCCCTCACGAGGTGCTTCTCACCATTGATGCCACCACTGGCCAGAACGGACTGGTTCAGGCCCGCATGTTCAAGGAAGCCGTCGATGTGACCGGCATCGTGCTCACCAAAATGGACGGCACGGCCAAGGGTGGTATAGCCGTCGCCGTGTCTCACGAACTCGATCTGCCGGTGAAGCTCATCGGGGTGGGCGAGAGGATGGAGGATCTGCAACCCTTCGAGCCTACGGGCTTCGCCGAGCTGCTCTTCGACGAAGAGGTCCTTTCCGGTTAGGTGGGCGGCTGCTCCCAGGTGCAGTGGAGCCACTGCTCGGCGGGGCGGCCCGTGGCCAGTTCCCGTCCCATCGCCAGCAGGAAGGCGCCGATGATGACGCGATGGGCGAGTGATTGGGTCAAGCGGTAGAGCACCTTGCGCAGGCGGTTGCCCCGCGGGCCCACGAGGGAGGGCCCGAAGTCGATCACCCGTACGAGCAGGGTGAGCCGACGGCCCTCGCGAACCGCCTCGAACGCGAAACGTCCGGGAGGGTCGGTGCGGCGGGACAGCAGGCCGCCCACCACTGGGAAGGCGACCGAAGCGAAGTCCGCCGTGCCTCGGCCGGTGGGGGCTCCCACCCGCAACAGGTCGAACACCTTCCACCCGGTGGGGTTCAACGCGTAGCCGTCCTTGCGGTGGCGGGCGGTGAAGAGGCCGGCGCAGAATTCCGGCATGTCGCGGTAGTAGCGGGAGGCCATGTGTAGCGCGACCGCGGAGGCCGGCGGCCACTCATCCATGGACGGCGGAGCCGTGACGCTCACCAACAGATCATACGACACGATCTCCCCGTAGAAGGTGATGCGTGATTCCACGGGTCTCGTATGCAGGTCGCGCTGCACCGCGGGGAGGAGACTCCTCACGGCACGGCCTCCGCCGGCCTTGAGCGGGTGCTCCGGGGCTGTCTCATCGTGTCGTGGGGCATGGTTCCTTTCACCGTGAAGAGAAGGGTTCCCCTCCAGGCATCTTCCTACACCTGCGGCCCAACTGCGGAAGTGCCGTGGAGGGCCGGCCCCCAATTCGTTCTCGTGAACGGCGGGTGGGTTTGACCAAGCCCTTGGTGTTCCAGTAAGCTATATCACTTGCGCGGTGCTCGTGCGGCGCGCGGTCTCAATCAGGAAGGAATAGCGGCGCTTCCCTATGTTCGAATCCCTCTCCGACAAACTTCAGGCCTCTCTCGATGCCGTCAAGAGCCACGGCAGACTCAGCGACAAAGACATCGAGAAGGTGGCCCGCGACATCAGGCTCGCCCTACTCGAAGCCGACGTGAACTACAAGGTGGTGAAGGGCTTCGTGAGCCGGGTCAAGGAGAGAGCTCTCGGTGCCGAGGTGCGCGAGAGCCTCACTCCGGCTCAGCAGGTGGTGAAGATCGTGAACGACGAACTCACCTCCCTGATGGGCTCCACGGCCACCAAGCTCGTGTTCTCACCGCGGCCGCCCACGGTGATCATGATGGCCGGCCTGCAGGGGTCGGGCAAGACCACGGCGTGCGGCAAGTTGGCCGCCTTCCTCATGAGTCAGGGTAAGAGTCCGGGCATGGTGGCAGGCGATGTGTACCGGCCCGCGGCGGTCGACCAGCTCAAGGCCATCGGCGCACAGCTCAACGTGCCCGTCTACGAAGAGGGTACGGAGGCGGATCCGGTCGACATCGCCACTCGGGGTCTGGAGTGGGCTCGCACCACCGCCCGCGACGTGCTCATCATCGACACCGCCGGCCGCCTTCACATCGACGAGCGTCTCATGGACGAGTTGGTGCAGATCCGGGCGGCCGTGAAACCACACAACATCCTTCTGGTGCTCGACTCCATGACGGGCCAAGACGCTGTCAACGTGGCCGACGAGTTCCAGAAGAAGCTCGATTTCGACGGTATCGTGCTCACCAAGCTCGACGGTGACGCCCGGGGCGGCGCGGCTCTCAGCGTGAAGGCCGTGACCGGCAAGCCGATCAAGTTCGTGAGCCTGGGCGAGAAGTTCGACAGCTTCGAATACTTTCATCCCGACCGCATGGCCTCGCGCATACTGGGCATGGGCGACATGCTGTCGCTCATCGAGAGAGCCGAGCAGTCACTCGACGCCAAGAAGGCGCAGGAACTCGAACGGCGGCTGCGCAAGAGCCAGTTCACCTTCGACGACTTCCTCGACCAGTTGCAGCAGGTGCGGAAAATGGGCTCCCTGCAGTCCATTCTCAACATGATTCCGGGTGTGCCGGCCGGCAAGCTCAAGGGGCTACAGGTCGACGACAAGGCTTTTGACCGGATTCAGGCTATTATTCAGTCGATGACACCTGAGGAGCGTCGTCATCCCGACATCATAAGTGGTAGTCGGCGGCGTCGTATCGCGGCGGGCTCGGGCAGCGACATCCATGCGGTCAACCAATTGCTCAACCAGTTCAAGCAGATGCAGAAGATGATGAAGCAGTTGGGTTCGGGGCGTATGCCCAAGAACCCGTTCCAGATGTTTGGAGTGTAAGCGGGCGGAGCCCCTGCGGGCCCCCCTCATGGAGGTGAACATGGCAGTTCATATCAGGCTTGCCCGGCGGGGCGCCACCAAGAACCCCATCTACCGCATCATGGTGGCCGATTCCCGGGCGCCTCGCGATGGGCGTTTCATCGAGAGCATCGGTCTCTACAATCCACAGACCGATCCTTCCACGATTGAACTCGACGTGGAGAAGGCGAAGGAGTGGCTTGCCAAGGGTGCCCAGCCCAGCGGCACGGTGCGCAAGCTCTTCGCCATCAAAGGCG
The DNA here is from genome assembly GCA_964423425.1 of uncultured Gaiellales bacterium. Classification (GTDB taxonomy): domain Bacteria; phylum Actinomycetota; class Thermoleophilia; order RBG-16-64-13; family RBG-16-64-13; genus CAYRES01. The sequence goes on from CAYRES010000001.1 coordinate 234,815, forward strand.
TGCTCTGACGGCCCGGGGGGCGGCTACAGGCATGTCAGCGGAAGCGAAGGAGTTGCTCGAGTACCTGGCGAGGGCATTGGTGGAGTTTCCGGACGACGTGAGGGTCGAGGAGAGAGAGACCGACGACGCCGTGGTTCTTGAGCTTCATGTGGCCCCTTCCGATGTGGGAAAGGTCATCGGCCGGCAGGGCCGAGTGGCACGGGCGCTTCGCACCATCGTGAAAGCGAGTTCGGTGCGCGATGCGAAGCGGGCGCTGGTCGAGATCGTGGGCTAGGCCGGCCGGGCCTCTTCGGTATCCCCGCGCGGCGGGTCACAAGGACGGTGTGAGCAATGCAGAGACCAGACTGGGTCGAGGTCGGCCGCATCGCGCGTGCGCACGGGGTGCGGGGCGAGGTGCGGGTGGTGGTCGTCTCCGACAACCCCGACCGCTTCGTCCCCGGTTCCATCATTCATGCACGGGCGAGGGGGGAGGCAGCCGGCGAGCACGGGGAGCGGCAGCCGCTCGAGATCCTCCGTATCCGCGGTGAAGCCGGGTTCCTCATTGTGGCCTTCAGGGGAGTGGAGGACCGTCCTGCCGCCGAGGCCTTGCGGGGGGCGGTGCTCGAGGTGCCGGGGGTCGTGCTGCCATCTCTGCCGGACGACGAGTTCTATCTCTTCGAACTGAAGGGCCTCGAAGTGAGGGTGGAGGGAGGCCGGGCTGCGGGAGTGGTGTCGCGGGTTCTTGAATATCCCTCCCAGGAAGTGCTCGAAGTCGAGACCCCAGAGGGGCCGACGTTCTTGGTGCCCTTCACCCATGAGGCCGTGCCGGTAGTCGATGTGGGGGCCGGCTTCGTGGTGGTGGCGGCGGAGTACCTGGGCTCACGGTGAAGCGGATCGACGTCTTCACCCTGGTGCCGGACGCGTTCGCGTGGTTTCTGGCCCAGCATCCGGTGGCCGGCGCCGTGCACGGCAAGCGTATCGACATTCGTGTGCACAACCTGCGTGACCACACCCGGTTGGCACATCGTGAGGTGGACGACACGCCCTACGGTGGCGGCCCGGGTATGGTGATCAGGGCCGATGTGGTGGCTTGGGCGCTCGAGGCTGTGTTCGTCACGGCCGCCGAGCGAGTGCGGGAGAGCCGCCATGTACTTGTGCTTTCTCCCTCCGGACGGCCTTTTGACCAGCCTCTTGCCGGGCGGCTGGCGGCGTCGGACGCGGATCTGGTGTTGCTCGCCGGTAGGTTCGAGGGTTTCGACGCCCGCGTCGCCCGATGTCTCGCCTCCGGACAGATATCGGTGGGATCGTTCGTGCTCGCGGGAGGAGAGCTCGCAGCCATGGCCGTCGTGGAGGCGATGGTGCGTCACATACCGGGGGTACTCGGCAACGACGACAGCGTGAGGGAGGAGACGTTCAGCGCGGCACTGGGCGGAGCGGGCGAGTATCCTCAGTACACGCGTCCCCGGTGCTTCCTCGGTGAGGAAGTGCCTGAAGCGCTCCTGTCCGGCAACCACGCTCGTATCGAGGCCTGGAGGCGTGCGCACAGCCGGGCATTGAGATGAACTCCGCCGCATGTAGAGGGAGCTTGGTGAGGTGCCGCTCGAGTCGGTTGGAGGGAAGTCTGCGCCCCCGTGCTTGCAATGTGGGCGTGTTTGGAATACATTCTATTGCCTTTGCATCGCGCGAGAACGTAGACGACGGTACGTCATAAGCCAAGGGATCAATCATGAGCACGGTTATCGATACGCTGGAGCAGCAGCAGATGCGTACGGACATCCCGGTCTTCAAAGCCGGCGACACCCTTCGTGTCCACTTCAAGGTCAAGGAGGGCACCAGGGAGCGCATCCAGGTGTTCCAAGGATTCTGCATCAAGCGTCAGGGTAGCGGCCTCCGCGAGACCTTCACCGTCAGGAAGCAGTCCTTCGGAATCGGTGTGGAGAGGACCTTCCCCGTGCATTCACCCAAGATCGACAAGATCGAGGTCACCGCTGTCGGCGATGTCTCGAGGGCCAAACTCTACTACCTGCGCAAGAAGGTGGGCAAGAAGGCCCGCATCAAGGAGAAGCGCGTCTAGGGCGGTTCCTCTTTGTTTGGCCCGGGTGGGGGTGCCGTGGTTCTTCGAGGCAGGCGGTGTGGGTAGTGGCAAACAGGCTAAAGGGTAGCGGGCAGTCCGAACTGGGAGGGTCGCTGCTCAGGTCGGTGGTTGAGGTCGTCATCATTGTGGCGGCGGCCTTCGTGCTCGCCCTGCTCATCCAACAGTTCGTGGTCAAGCCCTATGTCATCCCTTCGGAGTCCATGGAGCCGACACTCCAGCGCGGTGACCGGGTGCTGGCCAATCGCTTCATCTATCGTTTTCGCGACCCGGAGCGGGGCGAGGTGGTGGTGTTTGTTCCCCCCGTGCAGTCGAACGAACCGTTCATCAAGAGGGTGGTCGCGGTAGGCGGTGACCGCGTGGCAGTGGTCGACGGCAGGTTGTACCTGAATGGTGAGCCCCAAGTGGAGCCCTACGTGAAAGACCAGACCATTCTGGGAGATTTCCGGGAGGCCACGGTGCCGGCCGGCTCCTACTTCGTCATGGGGGACAACCGGAACAACAGCGGGGACAGCCGCGTGTTCGGAGTCATCGAGAAGACCGCCATCCTGGGTCAGGCGTTCTTCGTCTACTGGCCGCTCGGTCGCGTAGGCGGAATCTGACGCCGCCGAGGCCCGTGGCTCATCTCTCCCTGTTCGCCTTTGACCGCAGACTCCTGCGGGAGGCGGGCTTCGAAACGGGGACGGTCGCAGGGGCGGACGAGGTCGGTCGTGGTTGCCTCGCCGGGCCACTGGTGGCGGCAGCGGTGGTGTTGGACTACTCTCGCAACCCGGCGCGTACCTTGCGTGGCTTGAACGACTCCAAGCTTCTGTCTCCCGCCCGGCGGGAGGAGCTGTGCCAGCGTGTCCTTCAGTCGGCCCGAGGCGTGTCCTTTCAGGTCTACTCGCCTCGCACCATCGATGAGAAGGGCTTGCACGCCTGTAATCTCGAGGCATTGGCACGTTGCTTCGAACGTCTGCGGGGCCTCTACGATATCGGAGTGGTCGACGGGTTCGATCTTGGGAGTGAGGGCGGTGGAGTCGCGGCCGTGGTGGGCGCCGACCGCAGGAGTGCGAGCGCAGCCGCAGCGTCGGTGGTCGCCAAGGTGGTGCGCGACCGGCTCATGCAGCGGCTCGATGAACAGTACCCCGGGTACGGCTTCTTCCGCCACGTCGGCTACGCGACTGCAGTGCATCGCCGGGCTCTCAGCGAACGGGGGCCGTGCCCGCTTCACCGTCTCAGCTTCGCTGGCGTGGACCCCACGCAACTGGAGTTGGACCTCAAGGACTGACCGGCCGTTTAGGACCTGCCCGGTTCGTACTCCCGGCACTCCGAGACCCGCCCACCATGGTCGGCCTAAGGTCCGATAGCGACTCACGCCTGTCCGTCCTATCCTGGCCTTGACCATATGTGGTGAGAGAACGGAGGGCAGGTGAGGGCTGTGGTGGGTCGGCAAGACAGCGTTCGGCTGGGCCGGGTGGGTGAGGATGCCGCCCTGTCCTTCGTCGCCTCCCTGGGGTGGGAGGTCGTGGCGCGAAACCTGCGTACCCCCTACGGAGAGATCGACCTTCTCTGTCGCGATCGGGGTTGTCTCGTGGTGGTGGAGGTCAAGGCCCGCACCGGATCTCGGTACGGCGCACCCCTCGAAGCCATCGATGCCCGCAAGGTGGGGCGGTTGTTGAGAAGCCTCAACTGGTGGCTCGCCGGCCACGCTCCCTCTGGGTGTCCTCCCGTCCGGGTCGATGTGGTGGGGGTGGAGTTGGACGTATCCGGGCGGCCCTTGTGGCTGCGGCTCGATCGCGACGTGCTGGCCGCCGGAGTGTAAAGGCGTGGGTCTCGCCCGTATCTGGGGATATGCCTTGGCGGGCCTGGAAGCGGTTCCCGTGCGTGTCGAGGCTCATGTTCGCCCCGGGCTGCCGGGCATCACGGTGGTGGGGTTGCCCGACGCGGCGGTGCGCGAAGCCAAGGAGAGGGTCCGCTCGGCGGCCGCGAATTCCGGCTTTCCCCTACCTTCGCAGCGCATCACCCTCAGCTTGTCGCCGGGAGATCTGCGCAAGGAAGGTCCTGGGTTCGATGTGCCGCTTGCCTTAGCCACGCTGGCGGCCGGCGGGCATCTGCCCTTGGGCTGCATCGACACGGTCGGAGCGGCCGGAGAGCTGGGGCTCGATGGCGCGCTTCTGGGCATCCGCGGGGCGCTGGCCATCGCAAAGACCGCCGCGGCCCAGGGCATCACCGGTCTCCTGGTGCCGGCCGCCGTGGCGCCGGAAGCGTGGCAGTGGGGAGGGGGTCTCAAGGTGTGGGGAGTACGTACGTTGGCTGAGGCCGTGTCCGTTCTTCGCAGTCCTGAGGTGGCCGCGCACGTGGAGAGGCGTACCCTCCGCTTCTCCCAAAGGGCTCGCGCCCGGGCCGGTTCTTCTACGGCTGAGCGGCTCGACATGAGTCAGGTGGCCGGAGCGGGCCAGGCCAAAAGGGGGCTGGAGATCGCGGCGGTAGGCGGTCATCACATGCTGATGTTGGGGTCTCCCGGGTCCGGTAAGACCATGCTGGCCCGGCGGTTTCCCAGCATCCTTCCCGAGCTGACACTTGAGGAGTCGCTCGAAGTCACACGCATCTGGAGCGTGTGTGGACTCCACCCTCCCGGGGATGCTCTTCTGCGCGCTCGTCCATTCCGGGCGCCTCATCACACCGCCTCCGCCCCTGCGCTCGTGGGCGGCGGCAGCTTTCCTCGTCCGGGAGAGGTGACGCTCGCTCACCGGGGAGTGCTGTTCCTCGATGAGCTTCCTGAGTTCGCCCGCGATGCTCTCGAGGCTCTGCGGCAACCACTCGAAGAAGGCGTGGTGACCATCGGGAGGCGCAACGCCACCCTCAACTTCCCGGCACGCTTCAGGCTCATTGCGGCCATGAACCCCTGCCCATGCGGGCATTACGGCCACCCTGAAAGAGAATGCACCTGCACCGCTGCGGCCATCGCTGCCTACGGAGGCCGCATCAGCGGCCCCCTGCTCGACCGCATCGACATGGTGATCGGGGTTCATCCCCTGCGGGAGGGGTTCTTGGAGCAGGGCTTGGTAGAGGATACATCGGCATCGGTGAGAGTGCGGGTCGAGGCGGCAGTGGCCTTCCGGACGTGGAGAGAACAGCAGCTGCGGGCGGCGGAGCCGGCCCGCGGGGCAGCGGGTCGTGCCGAGAGCGCCCTGGTGGCGATGGCGGCTCACTACCGCCTGAGTGGCCGGGCGCGGTCTCTCCTGGCTGCCTTTCAGGCAAGAGCAGCGGCCGGGGCGAGGGCGGTCAGTAGAGCCATGAGGCTCGCCCGCACCATCGCCGACCTGGTGCAGTCTGAAGAGGTGGCGGAGGAGCATCTGGCTGAAGCTCTGGTGCTTCGCAACCGAGACCACCTACACAGAGACCGATGGTAGAGTCTCGAGAGATCGAGGCGGGGTTGGGGGTCGCCGTCCTTGCCGCCGCCGGATTCCAGTGGTTGCTGCGTCTCGTGTACCGGTTCGGCGGCCCGGTCCATGTGTGGGAGTCCGATGCCAAGCGGTTGAGGGACTGCGGGCTGGGAACGGACCGGGTCGAAAGGTTCATGCGCGCTCGTGAGTCGGTCGACCTCGAAAGGACAAGGGCACGCCTCGAGGAGACGGGCTCCTGGTTCATCCCCTACGGGTCCGATCTCCTGCCGCCCCTCGTTCGTGAGCTGCACTTCGCTCCCGGGGGGCTCTTCGTAGCGGGGAGGAGAACTCTCTATGAGGAGATGCGCCTCGCGCCGCGAGCGGTCGTCGTGGGCACGCGGAGGGCCAGTGCCTACGCGCACGCCGTCACCTCGCGGATTGTGGTGCCGCTCATCGCACGGGGCGCGGTCATCGTGAGTGGTATGGCCATGGGTGTGGATACATTCGCCCACAAGTCGGCTCTCGACCACGGCGGCCTCACCATCGCGGTCCTTGGCTGTGGCACCGATGTGGTGTACCCGGCGAGGAACCGTTCTCTGCGGCATCGGATACTCGAGGACGGTCTTCTCGTGAGTGAGTTTCCTCCCGGCACCCGCCCGGCAAAGTGGACCTTTCCGCTGCGCAATCGGATCATGGCAGCCTTCAGTCACGCGGTGGTGGTGGTGGAGGCGGGGGTGCAGAGCGGCGCCCTCATCACGGTCGAGCATGCCTTGGAACTCGGCCGGGCCGTGTTCGCCGTACCCGGTTCCATTCTGTGTGAGGGCTCGAGGGGGGTGAATGGACTTATTCATCAGGGCGCGACTCCCATCGTCGATACAGATGCCTTTGTGGAGGAGTTCTTGTGTGCGACAAGAAATGAGATGAACGGCGGCGGTGTAGCCCGGCCGGCGGCGGTTGTGCGGGCACCCGACTCCCCCGGGCGGGAAGAAGCGTCCTCGGTCGCGGGGAATCTCGTTCTGCAGGCCTTATGCCGCGAGCCACGCACCATAGACGAAGTGGCGCGGCACACGGGCCTTGAGGTGCCCGAGGTGACGCAGGCCATCGGAGTGCTGGAGCTTCGGGGGCTTGCTCTGCCCTTGGGGCCGGGGAGGTACGCCGCCATGTGAGGGAGGCCCTGTATCGACGGGGGCTCGGGGCATGCCGGCCGCCCGCGGCCAGAGGGATGGGGAGGTAGCGTGGAGAAGACCAAAGCGGCGAGCACACAGCTGCACGTCCACCGGCCCGAGGGAGGGCCGGAGGTGTCGGTCTCCTTCGTGATCCAACGGTATCTCACTGAGTTGATCGCGGCCGATTACAGCCCCTATTCCCTCAAGGCCTACCGTGCCGATCTCGCCCAGTTCGAAGGCTTCCTGAGCGGGCGCGGGGTGAGGGTCATCGGGGCTGTGGAGGCCGCCCACGTTCGCTCCTTCACGGCAGACCTGGTCGAGGGCACGCTGTCTCCTTCGGGAAGACCCTACGCCAAGCGGACGGTGGCACGGAAGCTCTCGGCGGTGCGAAGTCTGCTGCGCTTCGCCGTGAAAGAAGAGTTCGTTGGTGTGAATCGTGGCACAGGGGTCCGCGCCCCCCGCCTGCCGGTGAGGCTGCCCCAGGTCATGACCCCCGAGGAGGTCAGGAAGCTACTCGACGGTCTCCCCGTCCGCGGTGACATCGGCCTTCGGGACCGGGCTATGTTCGAGTTGATATACTCGTGCGGTCTACGAAGCCAAGAAGTGCTTGATCTCCGGGTGGGAGACATCGATACGCACGTAGGTGAGGTTCGGGTGAGGGGTAAGGGGCGAAAGGTCCGTGTGGTTCCTGTGGGTGCGCCGGCCTTGAGCGCGCTCAAGGCCCATCTGCAGCGGAGGTCGGGTCCGGCCGGTGGTTCGGCCGGCGCAGCCTCACTGGACGATGGCTCTGATGCCCGGGTGTTTGTGAGCCGCCGCGGCCGGCCGCTGTCACCGTCCGATGTGCGCCGCCGGTTCGCCTGCCTGCTCGCCCGCCTGGGTGGCACCGAGGGAGTGACACCACACACATTGCGCCATTCGTTCGCAACGCATCTCCTCGAAGGGGGAGCCGACCTCCGCTCGATACAGGCCCTGTTGGGGCATGCCTCGCTGGCCACCACTCAGATCTACACCCATGTGACCCCGGCCCATCTGCGGGAGGCGTACCGCCGGGCGCATCCGAGGGCCTAGCATGCAGGTGGAACAGCAAAGACAGACGCACGATGTAGCTGAGTGTTGGCGGCGCTTCAAGGAGCACGGTGACGATGAGGCGAGGAATGAACTCATCCTGGCCTATTCGCCTCTCGTGAAATACGTGGCCGGTCGGATGGGGGTGGGCCTTCCCGTGCATGTGGAGAGTTCCGATCTCGTCTCCTACGGCCTTCTCGGCCTCATCAACGCTCTCGACCGCTACGACCCGAGTCGCAACATCAAGTTCGAGACCTATGCCGTGTCGCGCATCAAAGGGGCTATCATCGACGAACTGCGGGCCATGGACTGGGTGCCCCGTTCAGTCCGCAGTTGGGCGAGAAGGATCGAACGCTGCGTCACTCTGCTCGAGAACCGCCTGGGCCGGGCGCCGAGTGACGACGAGATGGCGGCCGAACTGGAGATAAGCACCGACGAGTTGCACGCAGTCCTCAACCAGATCAGTCATGCCTCCATCGTAGCGCTCGACGAGTTCTGGAGTGTCAATTCGGCTGAGCCCGACAAGCTCACGCTCATCGACACCTTGGAGGACGTCAAGGCGCCCAATCCCGTGGCGGAGTTCGACTTGACAACGGTCAAGGAGCGATTGGCCGAAGCCATTCGGCGCCTACCCGAACGGGAGCGAATCGTCATCGGCCTGTACTACTACGAAGGGCTCACCCTGAAGGAGATCGGGGAAGTGCTGGGGGTGACCGAGTCGCGGGTCTCCCAGCTGCATACCAAGGCGATTTTGAGGCTCAAGGGGCGGCTGAAAGACCATGTCGCACCCGATTCTCTGGGGCAATGAGCGGCTTCTGAGCACTATCGGCTCCCACTCGAGTGCAGGGGGCCTGTGGTACACTACTGCGGCCCGTAGTCAAACCCGGGAGCGCAGGCATGCAGGGGTGCCGTTCCGGCCTCGAGGCCGACGGTTCTGCAGTGGCATCCCGGGAGCACGACAACCCGAACCCAAAGGAAGGCCCTCATGCCGGTTGTTTCCATGAAGCAGCTGCTGGAAGCTGGTGTCCATTTCGGTCATCAGACCCGGCGCTGGAATCCCAAGATGAAGCCCTACATCTTCACCGAGAGGGGCGGCATTCACATTATCGATCTGCAGAAGGCCAGTCTGCTGATCGATCGCGCGTATGAATTCGTGAAGAACATCTCCGAACGCGGTGGCAGCGTGTTGCTCGTGGGCACCAAGAAGCAGTGCCAGGATGCCATCCGGCTCGAGGCTGAGCGGGTCGACATGCCCTTCGTGTCCCACCGTTGGCTGGGCGGCCTCCTCACCAACTTCAGCACCATCCACGAACGCATCAAGCGTCTGCATGAGCTGAGGCGGCTCAAAGAAGACGGTTCCCTGGCCTTTCTCCCCACGAAGGAACGCATGAATCTGGAGCGCGAGCTCGAGAAGCTCGAGACGAATCTCGGCGGGGTGGCCAACATGAGCCGCCTTCCCGACGCCGTGTTCATCGTTGACCCCAAGCGCGAGGCCATCGCCACGCGCGAGGTGAACAAGTTGGGGCTCCCACTCATCGGGCTGGTCGACACGAACTGCGACCCTGACGAGGTCCAGTTCCTCATCCCCGGCAACGACGATGCCATCCGTTCATGCAACCTCATCGTACGCACCATTGCCAATGCAGTCGAGGAGGGCAGGCGAAAGGTCACGGCGGCGGAATTCGCGGCCGAGTCCCCCGCTCCTCCCGCTGAAGAGGCTGCGGCGGGGGAGGGGGCAGAGCAGGAGGGGAGCACCGCCTCCGGCGGCGAGGCACCAAGCGCTCCCGTTGGGGCTGAGCCCGGGGTGGCTCCGGAGGCATAGGCGCTTTCTCCGGAGGTTGTTTAACCAATCCCCCGCGCAGCCGCGTGCCGCACACGAGTACGCGGGAGGGTCGGGATGACTCGCATACACATGAGGGCGGCCCCACGGCGGGCCGGTTTGGAGGTGTGGACATATGGCGATTTCAGCACAGGTTGTACGGGAACTCCGCGACAAGTGCGGAGCGGGCATGATGGACTGCAAGCGCGCTCTGGAAGAGGTCGATGGCGATGTGGAGAAGGCACTTGCCCAGTTGCGCAAGAAGGGCATGGCTTCTGCAGACAAGAAGTCGGCCCGGGCCACCAACGAGGGTCTCGTGCAGGCGTACATCCATGCCGGGGGTAAGCTCGGCGTGCTCGTCGAGGTGAACAGCGAGACCGACTTCGTGGCCAAGAATGAGGCCTTCCAGGGCTTCGTCCACGATGTGGCCATGCACGTCGCCGCGGCCGACCCGAAATGGGTGCGCAGAGAAGATGTTCCCGACGAAGTCCTCACGGCCGAAAAGGAGATATATCTCGCCCAAGCGAAGGACACGGGCAAGCCGGAGAAGGTCCTCGAGAAGATCGTGGAGGGCAAGCTGAACAAGTGGTATGAGCAGGTCGTGCTCTTGGAGCAGCCCTTCGTGAAAGATCCCGACAAGACCATCGACGTGCTTCGCCGCGAGTTGGTGGCCAAGTTGGGTGAGAATGTCGATATCAAGCGCTTCGTGCGCTTCCGGTTGGGAGACTAGACGGAGTGGTCACTGAGGGGCGGCGGGGCCGCCCCTCAGTGCTTCCGCCGCCACGCAGCCGGGCTGCAGTGGTATGACGAGTAGGCACGAAGGGGGTTCGGTGACGCCGGAAGTCACACACATCGAACACGGGCCCATCTACAAGCGGGTGCTCCTCAAGTTGAGCGGTGAGGCCTTGGTGGGGAACGAGTCCTACGGTATCGACACGGCTCGGCTCACGGCGGTGGCGGCCGAGATTGCCCTGTGCCATGCGCTCGGGGTGGAGATCGCGATAGTGGTGGGCGGCGGTAACATCTTTCGGGGCGTGGCGGGCAGCGCGAGCGGCATGGAGCGTGCCACCGCCGACTACATGGGCATGATCGCGACCATCATGAACGCAGTATCACTGCAGGACGCTCTTGAGAAGGCCGGCTTGAAGACACGGGTGCAGTCCGCAATCCACGTGAGAGAGGTGGCAGAGCCGTATATCCGCCGCCGGGCCATCAGGCACTTGGAGAAGGGACGCATTGTGGTGTTTGCCGCCGGCACCGGCAACCCCTTCTTCACCACGGACACGGCGGCGGCGCTTCGTGGCCTGGAGATCGGGGCGGATGCCCTCCTCATGGCCAAGAAGAAGTATGGGGGTGTCTACGACGCGGATCCTGAGGTCGATCCACACGCTGGCCTACTTCCTGAAGTCACGCATCGGGAGGCCCTCGAGCGCGGGCTCAAGGTCATGGACTCAACTGCGCTCTCTCTCTGCATGGACTACCGGCTGCCCATACTTGTGTTCAGCATGGCCGATCCGAGCAACATCGGCCGAGTATTGCGCGGAGAGCGCATCGGCACGGTGGTATCATGTGGGCCTGACGCAGCCGAGGCCGACGCAGGGGGTGAGCGATGATCGAGGAGCTGTTCTCAGATGGTAGGCGTCGCATGGACGGCACGATCGAAGCCCTGTTGTCGGAGTTCAATGGAGTGCGTACCGGTCGGGCTTCCACCGCGCTTCTCGACCGCATCACCGTCGAGTACTACGGCACCCGCACACCGCTCAAGCAGCTGGCGACTCTGGCCACACCTGATCCGCGCCTCATCTCCATCACGGTCTACGACAAGCAGGCCGTGAATGCGGTGGTGCGGGCCATACAGGAGTCGGACCTCGGCCTCACTCCCAACGTGGACGGCAATGTCGTCCGCCTCAACGTGCCCGCTCTCACCGAGGAGAGGCGCAAGGAGCTCGTGCGTCTTGTGCGCCACATAGCAGAGGACGGCCGGGTGGCGGTGCGCAATGTGAGGCGGGACGTCATTCAGGACCTCAAGGAGCTGAAGAGGGAGGGAGAGATCTCCGAGGACGACGAACGGCGGGCTGCCGATGAGGTTCAGAAGATGACCAACGGCACCATCGAGAAGATCAACGACCATCTCGCCCGCAAAGAAGAGGAGATTCTCGAAGTATAATGCGACTCCCCGGATGGCTCCGAAGGCTCGGTCGGTGGCGCCGGGGTGTAAGCGGCCACTCGGCCGAAGACGGTATGTCTATCGGCTCCCTCCCCCGTCACGTCGCCATCATCATGGACGGCAACAGGCGCTGGGCCGCCCGGCGGGGCCTGCCCATACTTGCCGGCCATCGTGAGGGCACCCGGGCGCTGAAGCGCATGGTGCGGGAGTGCGCCCGTCTGGGCATCGAGGAACTCACCGTCTACTCGTTCTCGACCGAGAACTGGAGCCGTCCCCCTCGAGAGGTCGACGCGCTTATGGACTTGTTCTGCGAGGTCTTGGACACCGAGATCGCTGAACTCCACAAGCAGGGGGTCCGGGTACGGTTCCTGGGGCGCAGGGGGGAACTCTCGAGCTCTCTGCAGGAGCGGATGCTGCGTGCCGAACTCCTGACCGAGCCCAACACCGTGCTCACACTCAACGTCGCCTTCAATTACGGGGGCAGGGCTGAGATTGTGGATGCGGTGCGCCGGCTGGTGGACGACGGGCTCACACCGGAGCACGTGACCGAGCGCGCGATAGCGGACCGGCTCTACATTCCCGGCATGAGCGATCCCGATCTGGTCATCCGCACGTCGGGGGAGTACCGGCTGTCCAATTTCCTGCTCTGGGAGACTGCGTACTCGGAACTGTACGTCTCCTCCTTGTTCTGGCCGGAATTCGACGAAGAGGCCCTCCGGGAGGCGCTGAAGGAGTACGGCCTTCGCGAACGGCGGTTCGGAGGCCATCGGGCGGAGGACCTTGCTTAGGGAGCGTGTGCTTGTCGCTGTCATCGGCGTGCCGGTCGGGATCGCCGTCATCATCCTGGGCGGACCCTTCTTCTTCGGGTTCTCCGTGCTCGTGGCGCTGCTCGCGCTGCATGAGTTCTACACCATCACCAGGCCGTACCGGCCGAATCTCCTCGTCGGGTACGTGGGGGGCGCCGGGCTCATCGTCTCCTGCTACCTGCTCGGTCTGTCTGGCGTGGTGGCCGGGTTGGCTGGGCTCCTTCTGCTTCTGTTCTTCTGGGCCATGCGCGGTGGAATGGGTGATCACCTGGTGGGGAGGATGTCGCTCACCTCGCTCGGTGTGCTCTGGATAGCCTTCGGCTTGGCCCATCTCGTGCTGATCCGTGAGCTTGACCGAGGTTTGGCGCTCACCATCCTGGTCTTCGGTTCCACCTGGCTGAACGACACCTTTGCCTACATCTTCGGGCGATGGTTCGGTCGGAGGCGTCTCGCCCCGCGCGTGTCTCCCAAGAAGACGATCGTCGGTGCGGCGGCCGGCCTGATCGGCGCGGTTCTCTTCGCCTTGGCCGTCAAGATGTACTCGCCCTGGCTCCCGGCGCGAGAGGCGGCCATTCTCGGTCTCGTCGTCGGGCTTGCCGGGCAGTTCGGTGATCTCTTCGAATCAGCGGTGAAGCGCGACCTCCGCATCAAGGACTCGGGTCGTCTACTGCCCGGTCACGGCGGCATTCTTGACCGTTTCGACTCTCTCTTGCTCGCGGCCCCCGCGTGTTACTGGGCGTGCGTCATCCTGTTGGGCGATGTGGTGGGAGTGTTTCCGGTGAAGGGGCTCTTGTGAAGAGGATACTCGTGTTGGGGTCGACCGGTTCGGTGGGGCGGCAGGCACTGCAGGTCATCGCGAACAGTACTGACATGAACGTGGCCGGCCTCGCCTGCAAGAGTGACGCCGACGCAATCTTGGAGCAGGCCATGTCCATGGGTGTGCGCTACATGGCCATCGAGGACGCGGCCGCGGCCGCGTCCGTATCACCGGCGCTGTATCCGGAGACGAGGATCCTCTCCGGCGAGGGGGCCGCGGCCCGCCTCGTGCGTGAGGTGGAGGCCGACCTGGTGCTGAACGCTGTGGTGGGTTTTGCCGGCCTGGCCTCCACCGTGGCCGCTCTCGAGTGTGGCGTGACTCTGGCCTTGGCCAACAAGGAGAGCCTCGTGAGTGGAGGCAGGCTGGTCATGGGCCTGGCCGAGGAGCGGCGGGTACCCATTCTGCCGGTCGACTCCGAGCACTCTGCGCTCCACCAGCTCTTGGTTGATGTGAGGCCCGAGGAGGTCTCGGCGCTCGTCCTCACAGCTTCGGGAGGCCCGTTTCGAGGCCGCAAGCCTGCGGATCTGCGCAGGGTAGCCCCGGCCGAAGCCCTCATCCATCCCACATGGAACATGGGGCCGAAGATCACCATCGACTCCGCCACCCTCATGAACAAGGGGCTCGAGATCATCGAGGCCCATCACCTCTTTGGGGTGGCCTATGAGGCCATAGAGGTGGTCATCCATCCCGGTTCGCTGGTGCATTCACTGGTCCGGCTGTGCGACGGGGCCCTCTTGGCCCATCTGGGAGTTCCCGACATGCGTGTACCCATCGCGTATGCGCTCAATCATCCCAGGCGCCTGCCCACGGGCGTCCCGCCACTGGACCTCGCGGCCGGGGTCTCACTCAGCTTCGAGGCTCCCGACGAGGAGTTGTATCCAGCTCTTCCCCTCGTCCGTGCGGCGGGCCGGGCGGGAGATGCTGCCACCTGCGCCCTCAATGCAGCCAACGAGATCGCAGTGTACTCTTTCCTGGAAGGGACAATCGGGTTCGTCGACATCGTGGAGGTCGTGGAAGAAGTGCTTGCGGCGCTCGACCTACAGCAACCATCTGATTTCGCCGCCGTGTCGGACATCGATCGGCGCGCGCGACACAAGGCCGCAGAGCTGTGCGGTCTTCGCAACTCCGGCTCGGGCCGGGGAAGAGGCCCGGCCTGATGGGCTCGGTACTCGGCATCATCGTCGGGTTGGTGGGCTTGGGCTTTCTCATCCTCGCGCATGAGACCGGGCATTTCGTCGCCGCCAAGGCCTTTGGCATGAGGGTGGAGGAGTTCAGCATCGGCTTCGGTCGCTTCATCGTGAGTCGCCGTATCGGGGAGACCATCTACGGGGTGTCGTGGTTCCCCCTGGGAGGATACGTGCGCGTCACCGGTATGCACCGGGAGGAATTCGAAGCCCGGGTGGCGGCGGCCCGTGATGAGGAGTGGAAGGGGCGCCGCCCACGGGATCCCGAGGCGTTCCTCACCGGCCCCTCGGGCATCAGCGACTCCGAGGCGGTGAGTATCCCGGAGTCGCGTCGCTACTACGCGAAGCCGCTGTGGCGGCGGGTCATCTTCCTGGTCTCCGGGGTCACCATGAATGTCGTGGTGGCCTTCTTCCTCCTGTTCATCGTGGGGCTGCAGGGCTACTTCGTCCCTTCCACCACCGTGAGCGAAGTGGTTCCCGAGAGCGCCGCCGCCGCAGCCGATGTGCGTCCAGGTGACCGCTTGGTGAGCATCGCCGGCCAGGCCGTCGACGAATGGGAAGATGTCCAAGCTGTTCTTGCCCCTCTGGGCGGGGAGACGGTCCCTCTCGTTCTGGAGCGGGAGGGAGCGTTCGTCGACAGAGAGACGACTCTGGGCGACAGGGAGGGCAGGGGTTTCTTGGGTGTGGCTCCTGAGTTGGTGGAACGGGAGGCGACCGTGGGGCAGGCTCTCAACTTCGCCGGTACGCGTGTGGGGAGTCTCATGACGCTCTTCTTCCGGGAAGTGGGACGGTTGTTCTCGGGAGAGCAGTCGGTGGTCGGTACCGAAGGGCCCGCGGGTCCCATCGGCATCATCTCTATCTCCAGTGAGGCCGTGCGGGGAGGCTACTACTTGAGCCTGCTGGCCTTCATCAGCCTTCAGCTCGCCATTCTCAACCTGCTGCCGCTGCTGCCGCTCGATGGGGGGCACGTGGCCGTGAGCCTGGTGGAGAGAGTCTTGAGGCGCCGGATATCTCTGCGCGTGTTCGAGCGCATCTCCATGGTGGGCATCGCCCTGTTCCTGCTGCTCTTCTTGGTGGCGACAGGCAACGACCTCGCGCGTCTGCTTGGCGGCGGATTCAGCGGCGGCTCCTGAGGCGGAGGCCGGTTCCGTTGTTCAGCGCACGCAAGATACTCGTGGGGAGCGTGCCCGTCGGCGGGGATGCGGAGGTCGTGGTGCAGTCCATGACGAACACCCGCACGCATGACCCGGAGGCGACGCTGGGACAGATCAGAGCCCTCGCCACGGCCGGCGCCGGCCTGGTTCGCGTCGCGGTACCGGATGAACGTGCGGTCCGGGCCTTGAGAGAGCTGGTGGCTGAGTCTCCGGTACCGCTCATCGCCGACGTGCACTTCGATCATCGTCTGGCGGTGGCTTCCTTTGTGGCCGGGGCGGCATGCGTACGCATCAATCCCGGCAATATCGGTGGGCGAGAGCGGGTACGCTCGATCATCGAGGCCGCAGTCGCGGCCGGTGGCGCCATTCGCATCGGTGTGAACAGCGGTTCCTTGGAACGCGACCTGCGACCGCTCGAGGCTGCCGACCCGGCGGAGGCGCTGGTGGAGTCGGCGGCTCGTCTCTGCGCCTGGTTCGAGAATGAGGGTTTTGACAACATGAAGGTCTCGGTGAAGTCTTCCTCGCCGGTGACCACCATCGCTGCGAACAGGCGTCTTTCCGAGCGCATCCCCTACCCCTTGCATCTGGGTGTCACCGAAGCGGGCACTCCCTGGACCGGCACCATACGCAGCGCCGTGGCTTTGGGGACGCTGCTCGCCGAAGGAGTGGGAGATACCATTCGCGTGTCGCTCACCGGCGATCCAGTGGAGGAAGTCCGGGTGGGCTGTGAGATTCTGCGGAGCCTCGGCCTCATGAAGAGTGGTCCCCGGCTGATCTCCTGCCCCACCTGCGGGCGCACCGAGATAGATGTGGCCGGGCTTGCAGGCGAGGTGGAGCGTCGGCTCCCAGAGATAGAGCAGAACCTTGAGATTGCCGTCATGGGCTGTATAGTGAACGGGCCCGGAGAAGCGCGCAAGGCCGATTACGGCATCGCCGGCGGTCAGGGTGAGGGCGTGGTGTTTGCCGCCGGCCGCCCGCTCAAGAAGGTGCGGGAAGACCGGCTGGTCGACGAACTGTTCGCCGCCATCCGGGCGGGTCGGGGTTCGGCAGAGTAGCACGGCAGGGATACCCAGGCCACGATCGTCAAAGCAGACGCGGGAGCAAGGACAATGCAGGCAACCCAGCTCTTCATGCCTACCTTGAAGGAAGACCCTTCTGATGCCGAGGCCGTAAGCCACAAGTTGACCATCCGGGGCGGTTTCGTACGGCAGCTGGCGGCCGGTATCTACATGTTCCTGCCCCTGGGGTGGAGGGTGATGAGCCGCATCGATGCCATCATCAGGGAAGAGATGGTGGCCATCGGTGCCCAAGAGGTCTCCATGCCCACCCTGCATCCGGCCGAGGTGTGGCAGAAGTCGGGCCGCTACGAAGAAATCGGCTCCGAGATGTTCCGCCTGCGTGACCGAGGCAACCGCGACATGGTGCTCGCCATGACCCACGAGGAGATCTTCACCTGGTTGGCCTCCCGGGAACTGCGTTCCTATCGCGATCTGCCCCAGATCTGGTACCAGATCCAGCTCAAGTTCAGGGACGAGCCGCGGCCCAAGGGGGGCGTACTCAGGGTGCGTGAGTTCCTCATGAAAGACAGCTATAGCTTCGACAACGATGTCGAGGGCCTCGAGAGAAGCTATGAGAAGCATATCGGGGCATACGATCGCATCTTCGAGCGCTGTGGTCTCACCTTCTACCGGGTGGAGAGCGACCCAGGCATGATGGGCGGCGCTCAGGCGCACGAGTACATGGCGCCCTCGGCCGCCGGTGAAGACAGGGTGGCCATCTGCTCCTCGTGCGGCTATGCGGCCAATGTCGAGTTGGCCCGGGCCGGCGCCCTGCCCGCCGAGGGCAACCTCCCGGCCGTGCTGGAGGAGGTGGCAACACCAGAGCGCCGCACCATCGATGAGGTCACCGCGTTCTTGGAAGTGCCGGCCTCGAGCCTCATCAAGTCGCTCCTCATGGTCGACGGCGACGGGCCTCTTCTCGTGTGCGTGCGAGGCGACCAAGAGCTGCACGAGGGTAAGCTGGCCCGCCACCTCAAGGGCGAGGTACGCCCTGCCCATCCCGAAGAGGTCGAAGAGCACATGGGTGTCGAGGTGGGGTTCGTGGGGCCGGTGGGTGCCCGCGTGCGCGTGCTGGCCGACGAGAGCCTCAGGCCGGACGGTCCCTCGGCAGACCGGGCCTACGTCACCGGAGCCAACAAGCCACACCTGCACCTGAGAGGAGTAGTGGTCGGCCGGGACTTCTGCTGCGAGTTTGCGGATCTGCGCGAGGCCCAGGCAGGTGATTCCTGTCCTCTGTGTGGGGCGGCGATTCGGGTGGAGCAGGTCATCGAGGTGGGCAACATCTTCAAGCTCGGCACGAAATACTCGGCCCCCATGGGGGCCACGGTGCTCGACGAGGAGGGTAAGGAGAGACCCATCGTCATGGGATCGTACGGCATCGGCCCCGCACGCATAGCCGCGGCGGCGGTGGAACAACATGCGGACGAACGAGGCACAGTCTGGCCGAAGTCCCTGGCTCCCTTCGACTTTCACCTGGTGCAGGTGAAAGTCGATGACGAGGTGCAGGCACAGGTTGCGCGCCGCCTTCACGACGAGATCGAAGGCCGGGGATGGCAGTGTTTGTGGGACGAGCGCCCCGAGCGTCCGGGTGTGAAGTTCAAGGACGCCGAGCTCATTGGGTGTCCGGTGCGCATCACGGTGGGCCGGGGGGCGGCCTCGGGTGTGGTGGAACTGGAGCCGCGCGTGGGCGGGGCCCGGGAGGAGTGTCCGCTGGAGTCGGTGGTGGCCAGAGCGGAAGAGCTGTGGGCTGCGGCGAAGTAGCCGCGCGTATGAGTGTTATCCGGCCGCCTACGGCGGCCCGGTGACGGAACGCGCTGCAGATGACCATGCTATAATACGGGCAAGCAAACCAAGCGAAGGAGTGTGCGGAAAGTGGGTGCGGAGCGGGCCCACTTTTGTTTTGCACCGTATGATGATGAAGCTGAATGAAGAATGGGTGCAGGCCGCTTTGAGTGGTGTGAGCGGTGACGTCGAGTTGATCGCCGTCGAGGAGGCAGGCGACAGAACGCGCCGCATTGTGCGCGTGTTTGTAGACACGCCCGAGGGAGTGGACCACGAGGTCTGCGCCCGGGTATCTGAAACCCTCGGGAAGGCGCTCGACGAGAGCGGCTATGGGGAGGGCGCCTACACACTCGAGGTGAGTTCACCGGGCCTCGAGCGGCCCCTCAAGAAGCGGCACCACTTCGAAGCCCACGTCGGCGGCGAGGTCTACGTGAAGACGATCGAGCCGGTGGGGAGCACGCGGGTGTGGCGCGGGGAACTCCGCTCCGTTGAGGGTGACACCGTGGTGATAGCGACTGGCGGCGTTGAAGCCCCCATCGACCTGTCCAATATCGCCAAAGCCCACGTGATATTCACATTCTAGGGCAGGGGGAGAGGTAGTGAACAAAGAGACGATTGAAGCCCTCCACCAGATAGAAAAAGAGAAAGGCATCTCCTTCGATGTGTTGATCGAGGCGCTGGAGGATGCCCTTCATTCCGCCTACAACAAGACGGCGAGTGCCGTACCCTTCTCCGAGGTGAGGATCGACCGCGAGACGGGCGAGATTCACGTGTTCGAGCTCGTCTTCCCCGAGGGCCAGGAGCCGGTGGTCGACCCCGAGTCTGAAGAAGAGCCTGAGATAGACTACTCGCTGGCCGAGCGGGTGGAGGTGACTCCCGACGATTTCGGGCGAATCGCAGCGCAGACGGCCAAGCAGGTCATCTACCAGCGTATTCGTGAAGCCGAGCAAGACATGTTCTTCAAGGAGTACTCGGATCGCATGGGCGAGATTGTCACGGGCATCGTGCAGCAGTCCGACAATCGGTACACGCTGGTCGATCTGGGCCGGGTCGAGGCCCTGCTTCCCAAGTCCGAACAGGTGCCCACGGAGCGCTACGAGCACGGCATGCGCATCAAGGCGGTCATCAAGGAAGTGTCCCAGAATCCCAAGGGCCCGCCCGTGGTGCTGTCCCGTCGCAGCGAAGAACTGATCAAGCGGCTCTTCGAACTCGAGGTTCCCGAGATAAGCGACGGCTTGGTCGAGATAATGGGAGTGGCTCGCGAGCCCGGGTATCGCTCGAAGATATCGGTGGTTTCGCACAGTGACGGGGTCGACCCGGTGGGAGCCTGCGTCGGTCCCAGGGGGTCACGGGTACGGATGGTCGTCTCGGAACTCCGGGGGGAGAAGATCGATATCATCCCCTACAACGAAGAGCCGGCCCGCTTCGTGGCCAAGGCTCTGTCACCCGCCCGCGTACGCGAGGTGCTGCTGGACGATGAGAATCGGGAGGCCACCGTGGTGGTGCCCGACGACCAATTGTCTCTCGCCATCGGCAGGGACGGTATGAACGCGCGGCTGGCCAACCGGCTCACCGGGTGGAGAATCGATATAAAGTCCGAGACCGAGCTGGCGGAAGACGAGACTGAGTACTCCGTGCAGGAGGTTGATGACACCGTGATGGATGGTCGTTGCCACGCCCTCACCGCCGGAGGGAAGAGATGTCCCAACGCCGCCCTTCCGGGCAGCTTGTACTGTGGCATCGCCGCACACGCGGGCACGGGCGGGAAGAGCAGTAAGAAGAAGGGCTAGGAGGAAGGCGTCCCAGGCAGACGGGTGACATCCGGTGTCGGGTTGCGGGAAGGAGAGGCACGCAGGCGATGACTCCCCGCGGCCACGTACCCGAGCGAAGATGTGTGGCCTGTGGCAGAAGAGGACCCCAGGAGAGCTTCATACGGTTCCATCTGGCGTATCATGGAGGTCGGGCCGAGGTTGTGGTCGACAGTCCGGGCGAGAGGAGAACCGGTCGGGGCGCCTACCTATGCCCCCGGCGGTTGTGCCTCGACAAAGCTCTCAAGAAGCGGGCGTTTCCGAGGGCCTTCCGGGCGAGTGTACGGGTCGATCCCCAGGAGCTCACGGCGAAGGTGGAGAGGCGATTACATGGAGAAACAGTAAAGGACGGCAGGTGACACGTGGCGAAACGGCGTATCTACGAAATTGCTAAGGAACGTGGGATGGCCACGCACGAGTTGGCCGAGCTTCTGCGTGCGGCCGGTGTCGACGTGCGCAGCAACCTCTCAAGCGTGGAAGAAGCCGATGTCGCCGCGGTACTGGCCTCCAAGAGCCCTGAGGGATCTCCGCCTGGCGAGGTGGTTGCAGAGAAGAGGGAGAAGAAGCGCGAGGGTGACGAGCCGGCAGCTCCGCCCGCGCCCAAGAAGACGGCCGCTGGCCGCGCCAAGGGTTCCGAAGCCGGCGCCCCCGCGAAGCCCGAGGCCCCCCCGAAGGCGAAGCCGCAGCGCGCCCGGGTCACAAAAGAGGAAGATACGCCCCGTGAAGCCGCACCGGCAGAGGTGGGTCGAGCCAAGGATGGGGGAGCAAAGGAAGGCGCCCGCGGTCCGAGAAGACCGCCGAAGACCAAAGACGGTACCGAGGCGCTCGCACCGCGCAGCGAGCGTCCGGAGGGGCGGCCCGCTGCAGAACCGGGGAAGCCCCGGCCTGAGAAGCCGGGCGCGGGAGCGTCCAAGAAGCCGCCCCGCCCGCGGGGCCGGCGCCCGCGGCTCGACGACCTGCCCACGGTGGTGGGTCCGGGAGTTCCCCTGCGCAAGGGTGTGAAGCCGCCGGAGACCGTCCACGTGAAAGGCCAGGAGCCTCCCAAGAAGGAGGCACCCAAGGCCCCGGCCGCCGGTGCAGCGAAAGGCCCGCGGCGTCCAGGCGAGGCCGGCAGGCCGGCTTCCACGCCGGGGGCGGGTCCGCGCCGTCCCTCCGACGACCGGCCGGGCAGTCCGAAGCAACCGGCCCGCACCACCCAGGCGGCGCCGCAGGGGGCAGCGGAGACTGCCGCGGGCACAGCCCGCCGCGGGCCTGCTCCGGAACGTGGTGGGCGTCCGCGCCGAGGCGAGGAGCGCTCTGTGCGGCGGCGGGTCGTCATTGATTCCCAAGCGGGCCGAAAGGGCGGCAAGGGCGCAGTGCGGGGCGAGGGTAAGGGAGCCCGTACCGCCGAGGCCGAGCTTCCGCCGGTCAAGCAGAAGCCGGCCCCGGGCACCGAGAGTCCGGTGACACTGGCGAGCGGGGCCACGGTGAAGGATTTCGCCGATGCCTTTGAGTTTCCCGCGGGCGACGTCATCAAGAAGCTGATGATGATGGGCGATATGGTGACCATCACCCAATCGCTGTCCGACGAGGCCATCCTGGTGCTCGCCGAGGAGTTCGAGCGCCAGGTGGAGATCAAGCGCGCCGAGGAAGAGGTGGTTGAGCAGAAGGTCTTCGCCGACGACCCCGAAGACCTGGTCGAGCGTGCGCCGGTCGTGACCGTCATGGGCCATGTCGACCACGGCAAGACGTCCCTGCTCGATGCCGTGCGAGAGACGGCGGTTGTGTCCACCGAGGCGGGTGGCATCACGCAGCACATCGGCGCCTACCGTGTGGAACACGGGGGGCGGCAGGTGACGTTCATCGACACGCCGGGCCACGAGGCCTTCACGGCCATGCGTGCCCGCGGGGCCAAGATCACCGACGTCGCTGTCATCGTGGTGGCGGCCAACGACGGAGTCATGCCTCAGACCCAGGAGGCCATCAACCACGCCCGGGCGGCCGAGGTCCCGATGCTGGTCGCCATCAACAAGATCGATCTACCCGACGCGAACATCGACAAGGTCAAGAAGGAGTTGGCGGACGAGGGGCTCGTGCCCGAGGACTGGGGCGGTGATACCGTCATGGTCGAGGTGTCGGCGAAGAAGCGCATCAACCTCAACGAACTGATGGACATGATCCTCTTGGTGGCCGACGTGCAGGAGCTCAAGGCCAATCCCGGCGCGGAGGCCTCCGGCTACATCATCGAAGGCCAGCTCGACGTTGGTCGAGGGCCGGTGGCTACTCTGCTTGTGCAGCGGGGCACACTGCACGTGGGCGATTCCGTGGTGAGCGGAGAGGCCTATGGCAAGGTGAAGGCCATGTTCGACTTCAAGGGTGAACCGTTCACCGAGGCCGGACCGTCCGTTCCGGTGCAGATCCTGGGCTTCAACTCGGTACCCACGGCGGGCGACTTCGCCCAAGTGGTGAAAGACGAGAGAGAGGCGCGCCAGCGGGCCGAGGCGTACGCTACACGCCTACGGATGGAGGAGCTTGCGAAGGCGAAGGCCGGAGCCACCAGTCTCGACGAGTTCTATCTGCGCCTCAAAGAGGGCCAGGTGAAGGAGCTCGCGCTCATCATCAAGGGAGACGTCGCCGGCTCGGTCGAAGCGCTGGAGGAAGCACTGGGCAATGTGAGCCATCCCGAGGCCAAGGTGGTGGTCATCCACTCAGGCGTGGGTGGGGTCAACGAGTCCGATATCCGCCTCGCCTCCGCTTCCAACGCCGTCGTCATCGGTTTCAACGTGCGGCCCTCGGTCGCCGCCAAGACTCTGGCGGAGCAGGAGGCCGTGGAGGTGCGCACCTATCGAGTCATCTACAAGGCCATCGAAGACGTACAGGCGGCTCTCGTGGGCATGCTCGAACCGGAGCACGTGGAAGAAGAGCTGGGGACGGCGGAGATACGGCAGATATTCAAGGCTTCCAAGATAGGCACCATCGCCGGCTGCTACGTGCAGGCCGGCAAGATCCTGAGGAACGCGAAGGTGCGGGTGGTGCGGGGAGGCAGCATCGTCTTCGAGGGCGGCATCGAGTCCCTACGCCGTTTCAGCGAGGACGTCCGTGAGGTCGCCACCGGTTACGAGTGTGGTATCCACCTCGAGGGATACGACGATCTCAAGGAGGGCGATACCATCGAGGCCTATGAGATCAAGGAAGTGGCCCGCACCGGTTAGCGAAGTGGCCGGGGGGGGGTGAAGACAGATGTCTCGTGGTTTTCTGGGCATCGTGTCGGCGGAGCTGTCGTTTCCGGGGAGCACTTCGCTCAAAGACAAGCGGGTGCACATGAGGGCCATGCGCGATCGTCTCACCCGCCGTCACGGAGCCACCTTCTCCGAGGTGGGTCTGCAGGAGCGGTGGCGGCGTGCCCACATCGTGTGCGCGATAGCCGGTTCAGAAGCCCGAGGTACCGAGTTGGCGATCGACCGGGCTGTGCAGTACCTGGGGAGTCAGGAGTGGGAGCTCGTACGCGCGGAGCGTGAGCTCGTAGAGATCGACGTGTGAGGAGCACGCCATGGGTGACACGACACAGCGCATGCGGCGGGTCAATGAGGTGATGAAGGAGTTGATCAGCTCCGTGGTCACGCAGGAGTTGAAGGATCCACGCATCGGTTTCGTAACCGTGACTGGGGTCGAGACCACCTCCGATTTCTCCCAGGCGAAGGTGTTCGTCTCGGTCCTGGGTACGCCGGAGCAGAAGGAGGCCACCATGATGGGCCTCGGTTCCGCCTCCGGTGTGCTGCAGGCGCGCATCAACGCCGAGATGCACCTACGCCGCACGCCAGAGTTGGAGTTTGTGTACGACACCAGCGTCGATAGGGGCATGCGCATGCAGGAACTCCTCAAGAACTCCTCTGTGCCTGACGAGCCGGAGGCCACTGAGGAGCGGCCTGCCGGCGGGACGTGAGCATGAACGCATCGGAGCGGGAGATCGCCGAACGCCTGCGCGGTGAGCGCAGCCTCGTCATCGTGTCGCATGAGAACCCTGACGGCGACGCCTTGGGCTGTGTGGCGGCCCTCATGCTGGCGGCCGAGCAGCTCGGCATACCTCACCGTGCCTTCATACCGGGCAAGGAGGGGTTCCCGGCTGAGTACGCCTTTCTCCCCTGCCTCTCCGCCATTGAGCGGGGCAACCTGCCCCCGGGCAACGAAGACCTCTCCCTTTATGCGCTCGACTGCGCCAACGCGGAGCGCTTCGACGAGGGAACCGTTGCCACCTACGGCCGCACGGTGAATATCGACCACCATGTCGACAACTCCTGCTGGGGCAACCTCAATCTGGTCGACGAGACGGCCGGTTCGACCACGCAGGTTCTGTACCGGGTGTTCGAGGCCGGCGGCATCGGCATCAGCCGCGACATGGCCGTCGCGCTCTACGTGGGGCTTGTGACCGACACCGGGCGCTTCCAGTACAGCAACACCACGCCTGCGGTACACCGTGTTGCTGCGGAGCTTCAGGAGCTCGGGGTGGATGTGAACGCCGTCTTCCGCAAGGTGTATGAGAGCATCCCCGAAGAGAGGATGCGCCTGCGCACGAGGGCGTTCGAGCGTCTCGGCTTCCACCTCGACGGCCGCTTGGCCCTGTCGGTCCTCCGACTGAGCGATTTCTCCGAGATGCAGACATCGCCCGGGGCGACGGAGGGCGTGATTGACGACCTGCGCACCGTCGGTACGCCGCACGTGGTGGCCCTGTTGCGGGAGATTGAAGGCTCCGAGGGTCAGAAAGGCCTCCTCATCCGGGGCAGCCTACGATCCTCCGACGGGAGGGTGGACGTGGCTCGTATCGCGCATCGGTGGGGTGGGGGCGGGCACCTGAGAGCGGCCGGCTTCACTTCCGACGAGCCGCTCGAGGCGATCATCGAGTCCTTGAAGGACGAGATCGAGCTCCAGCTCGCGGCGGGATGACATGTCGGAGAGAGTGCCCGTGCCCTCGCGGGTGGTGCTGGTGGACAAGCCGGAGGGATGGACGAGCTTCGATGTCGTGAAGAGGGCCCGCCGTGGGGTGCGGGCCAAGGTGGGTCACGCCGGCACCCTCGACCCCTTTGCGACCGGCCTCCTCCTGCTCTTGGTGGGCCGGGCGACGCGCATCTCGTCACTCCTCATGGACCTACCGAAGGAGTACGTGCTCGACGTGCAGTTCGGGGCCTTCTCGAGCACGCATGATCCCACGGGTGAGATCACGCCCACGGGGGGGCAGGTCCGCCGGGAAGAGGTGGCGGCCGTGCTCTCGCAGTTCGTGGGCGAAGGGGTGCAACGCGTGCCTCTCACCTCTGCGGTCAAGGTCGATGGGGAGCCGCTCTACCGGAGGGCCCACCGGGGAGAGGTGGTTCCCACACCTGAGCGCCCCGTCACCTTCCACTCCATCGACCTCATCGAGTTCGGTCAAGAGACACAGACCGCCCGTGTCCTGGTGCGTTCGGCCAAGGGGGCGTACATACGGACTCTCGCCCATGACGCCGGAGGGAAGCTTGGGGTGGGTGCGTATGCTCTCGCCCTGCGCCGTCTCCGAGTGGGGCCCTTCTCGGTGGAGAACGCGCTCGAGCCGGAGGAGCTCTCGCCGCAGAGGTACACGGGGTCCGATCGGTCGGTGTTCCCGCTCACCCGGGCCCTCTCCTTCCTTCCTCGGCACGAAGTCGACGCCGACGGTGCCCGGAGAGCCCGCCACGGTAACGTGTTGCACAACACACCCTCCGGATGTTGTAGTGTGGTCTTCGAAGATGCGCTCTTGGCGGTGTACGAGGGAGCCGAGGGCGTGGCCGGCCCCAAAGTGGTGTTCGCCGAACCGGAGGAGTAGGGCGTGCGCGTCTATCGGTCTCTCGAGGAGATTGCCGACTTGGGTTCTACCCCCCGAGCTGTGGCCATCGGGGTGTTCGATGGCGTGCATGTGGGTCATCAGGCCATCATCGGCATGGCGGTGGAAGCGGCAGCCGCCATGGGAGGGGTGAGCACGGTGGTCACCTTCGAGCCCCACCCCGAAGCGGTCCTCCACAAGAAGCACCCACCGCCCACCATCACACCCCTGGAGCTCAAGATCGATCTCTTGGAGCGCATCGGTGTGCAGGAAGTGGTGGCCGTGCCCTTCGATGAGGAGTTCGCCTCTCTCGGTGCGGAGGAGTTCTGCCGCCGGCTGCTGTCTCTGCGTTTGGGCGCACGGCAGGTGCTGGTGGGCGACAACTTCCGCTTTGGACGGGGAGGCGCCGGTACACCTGCCGACCTGTTGGCCTTCGGGCAGGAGCAGGGTTTCGCGGTGAAGGCCATCAGTCTGGTCCAGGATGACGGCCTGGCCGTCTCGAGTACGCGAATACGCAGTCTCATTGAAAGAGGTGAGCTTGAGGAGGCGTCGCGTCTGCTCGGCCGCCCCCACGTGCTGGTGGGGAGGGTCGTGCCGGGTGCGGGCCGCGGGCGCAAGCTGGGCATGCCTACCGCCAATATCGAGCCGCCTCCGGGCGTCGTGATCCCAGCGCTCGGAGTCTATGTCACCAGGGTGCGTCTGGAGAGGGGCATGGCGGAAGCCTCGGTCACCAGCGTGGGCACCAACCCGACCTTCGAGTGTGACAACGTGGTGCGCATCGAGACCTTTCTGCTCGATTTCAAGGGCAGTCTTTACGACCAGACCATCGAGCTCGAGTTCTTGAGCCGGCTGCGAGGTCAGCGTACCTTTCCCGATCCGGGTTCGCTGGTGGCTCAGATGGAACGGGACGTCACACGCGCCCGGGAGTACGTCTCGCGCTCCTAGCCAGCTCGCGGCACCGGGTCGGGCGGATGTGCCCGTCCACCAAAGAAGAGGCGCCGGTGGAAGGCAACCACGCCGGGTGGGTGGCGGAACCGCGAAGGCAGCGACGGGCGCCGCGGAGCATACGCCGGTTGCCGCCCGGTGCATGTGGTAACCTTCTCGAGATGCGGGAACGCCCGCAGCCGTTGTCCTGCAGCTCGGCGTGCACGGTCTCAGTCCACGCTGGGGGCATGGAGTCAAGGAGGCAGCCCACGTGCTGAGCAAGGAAGAGAAGTCACAGATTGTCGAGCAATACGGCAAGCATTCTGCCGACACGGGGTCACCCGAAGTCCAGATAGCCATCCTCACCAAGCAGATCAACATGCTCACGGAGCATCTGAAGGTCCATAAGAAGGACCACCACTCGAGGCGCGGGTTGCTCAAGATGGTGGGGCAACGGCGGCGCCTCCTCAATTACGTCCAGAGCAAGGATGTCGAGCGCTACCGCAGCATCATTCAGTCTCTGGGTCTGAGAAAGTAGTCCACATGGAGCATCACACAGCACTAGGACGCGCCGGGAGGGTCCCGCGCGGGAAGGAAACAAAGGGAGAATGACACACAGCATGAGTTCCGCGACAGTCCATACGGCGGAGATCGCACAGGGCGGACGAACCATCTATCTGGAAACCGGCAGGTTGGCCAAGCAGGCCAGCGGTGCGGTCCTGGTGCGACTTGGAGACACGGTCGTTCTGGTGACGGCAGTCGTCTCCAAGAACGAACGCAACGTCGACTTCTTTCCTCTCACGGTCGACGTGGAGGAGGGCATGTACGCCGCCGGTAAGATTCCGGGCGGCTTCATCAAGAAGGAAGGCCGGCCCAGTGACCGGGCCATCCTCAACGCGCGCATGATCGACCGGCCCATCCGTCCCTTGTGGCCGAAGGGTTTCAACAAGGAGACCCATATCGTGGCCACCGTCTTGTCGGTCGATCGCACCAATCCGTACGACATGCTCGCCATCATCGGGGCCTCGGCGGCGCTGTCCATCAGCGAGGCACCCTTCCAGGGCCCCATCGGGGCGGTGCGCATGGGCAAGGTCGACGGTGAGTGGGTGCTCAACCCCACGTTTGAGGAGCTCGAGATGAGCACCGTGGCGCTCACGGTCGCGGGCACGGCCGATGCCATCAGCATGGTGGAGGCGGGCTGCGACCAGGTAAGTGAAGACGAGGTGCTCGAGGGCATGAAGATCGCCCATGAGGCCATCAAGGAGCAAGTAGGGGTCATCGAGGATCTGGCTGCCCGCGTGGGTATCCCCCAGATGGCTGTGGCGGAGCGGAAGCCCGACCCGGCTCTCGTGGAGCTCCTGCGCAGCCGCTACGGAGAGCGCATGGTGGGCGCGGTGTCGGTGTTCGACAAGCTGGAGCGGCAGGACGCCGTGGCGTCGCTCAAGCAGAGCGTGCTGTCCGACCTGGCTTCAGAGGTTGCCGAGTACAACCCCGATGATCCCATGGCCGGTACGGTGGCCCTTGCCCATGCCTTCGACGCAGTAGAGAAGGAGACGGTGCGGCAGCGCATCGCGGTCCAGAAAGTGCGGCCCGATGGCCGGCGAGCCGACGAGATAAGGGCTCTCTCCTGCGAGGTGGGAGTCGCTCCCCGGCCCCACGGCTCGGGGCTGTTCACCCGCGGCCAGACGCAGGTGATGACGCTTCTCACTCTGGGCACCGGCCGCGACGAGCAACGTATCGACGACTTGGGCATCCAGGAGTCGAAGCAGTTCATGCACCACTACAAGTTCCCACCCTTCTGCGTGGGTGAGACCGGCTTCATGCGCGGTCCCAGCCGTCGCGACATCGGCCACGGCGCCTTGGGTGAGCGTGCCATGCTACCTGTCATCCCGCACCAGGACGATTTCCCCTACACCATCCGGCTCGTGTCGGAAGTGCTCGAGTCCAACGGCTCGAGTTCCATGGCAAGTGTGTGTGCATCGATGCTCGCGCTCATGGACGCGGGTGTCCCCGTCAAGCGGCCGGTAGCCGGCATCGCCATGGGCTTGATCAAAGAGGGCGACGACTACATCGTGCTCACCGATATCGCCGGTGTGGAAGACCATCTGGGTGATATGGACTTCAAGGTGGCAGGATCGCGAGACGGCATCACCGCTCTCCAAATGGACATCAAGATCAAGGGTGTGAGCTTCGATATACTGGCCGATGCCCTGGAGCAGGCGCGCGTCGCCCGTCTGGCCATCCTTGAAGCAATGGCCGATACCATCTCCGAACCCCGGTCTGATTTGTCGCCCTATGCCCCGCGCATCATGCTGGTGAAGATAGATCCCGACAAGATCGGGGCCATCATCGGCAAGGGTGGCGAAACCATCCGCGGGCTGGAAGCAGAATACGAGTGCAGCATCGACGTCGACGAGGAGGGCTTGGTGCGGGTGTATGCCGCCGACGGCCACCTGGGCGAAGGCTGCGTGGCGCAAATCAAGGCTCTCACCAAGGATATCGTTCCCGGCGAGGTCATCGTGGGACGGGTGTCTTCCACCACCAACTTCGGTGCCTTTGTCACCTTGAAGCCCGGCCAGGACGGCTTGGTGCACATCTCCAAGCTGGCGTCGCATCGGGTGGCCACGGTGGAGGAGGTTGTTCAGCGAGGCGACCTGGTCAAGGTCGAGGTGCTTGAAGTGGCCATGCAGGGCGGCAAAGAGAAGATAAGCTTGAAACTACTCGAGAAGATGGGCGACGATCCTGCGGTCTGAATGCAGCGAGCAGATACGTGACGCAGACCACGAGGTCTCGCGTGTGGGTGGCAGATAGTGGCGGGCGATGACTTTGTAGTCGAGAAGTTGCCGACTGGGCAGCAGCTCATCACCGAGCACCTCGATCATCTGCGCTCGGTCTGCGTAGGTTTCTGGATTCCTGCCGGGTCGCGCGAAGAGAGCGCCGACCTGGCAGGGGTCACCCATTTCATCGAGCACCTTCTCTTCAAGGGCTCCACGCGCTTCTCCGCTCAGCAGGTGGCCGAGGTCTTCGACGGCATCGGGGGGGAGCTTAACGCGGCCACCTCCAAGGAGTATGTGGTGGTCTACGGACGCTTCCTGCAGGAGCACTTGGAGACGGCCATGGAAGTCCTGCTCGATATCCTGCGGCGGCCCACCTTCGCCGACCTTGACAGGGAGCGTGAGGTTATCCTGGAAGAGATCGCCATGTACGAGGATTCGCCCCAAGAGATCATCCACGATGTCTTCACGAGTGTGGTCTTCGGCGATCATCCCTTGGGGCGTCCCATTCTGGGCACAGCCGCCAGCATCGCCGGCATGGCCGAGACCGACATCAGGCATTATCACCAAGACCATTTCGACTTTCCCAACATGGTCGTGGCGGCGGCCGGCTACGTTGATCACGAGCGCATTCGTTCTCTTCTGCTCGAGTGTGCCGACACGGGAGCGCAGCCACCGGCGGGCGGCCCCGATGGACAGCCGGGCTTCGCTCAATCCCGGGTCTTCGTGGAGAAGGATACGGAGCAGATGCACGTGTGTCTGGGAGGCCGGGGTCTTCCTCGTGGAGACTCGCGGCGCTACGTGCTCTCGGTGCTCGACAGTGTGTTCGGAGGGTCGCTCAGCTCCCGCCTCTTCCAGGAGATACGGGAGAAGCGTGGTCTCGTCTACAGCGTGTACTCGTTCGCCACCATGTACAGGGACACGGGTCTCACCGGGGTGTACTTCGGCAGTCGGCCCGACCGAGTCAAAGACGTAGTGGAGATCGTGTTCCGGGAAATCGAGAAGCTGCGCACTGCTCCGGTGGGGGAGGAGGAGTTGGCGCGGGCGCGCGAGCACTTGAAGGGGCGCATCATCCTCGGGTTCGAGAGTACTTCGAGCCGCATGACGCGTCTCGGGAAGGGCCTTCTCTGCGAACTGGAAATACTGTCCCTCGATGAGATCGCCCGCAGGATAGATTCAGTGACCGGCGAAGAGGTCATGGAACTCGCGCAAGAGCTGCTTGATCAGCAAGGGCTCTGTGCCGCCGGAATAGGCACCGATGTGGACTCCTTCACGCAGGCGCTCCCCTAGGGGAGGCGGCTCCGGTGCAGGTTCCAGCGAATACGCCGCTCCCCGGCCGAGGGGGCGTGACAGGAGGTGAAGGCGGTATGACGGACAAGATCCGCGTGGGTGTGTCGGGGGCTCTGGGAAAGATGGGTCGCATGGTGTGCGACACGGTGGCGGATGATGCCGATCTCGCATTGGTGGCGGCAATCGATCCCTTGTACCGCAATTCGCCGGCGGGCAGTTTCCCGAGGGATGTTCCCCATTTTCCCGACCTCCCACAGGCGTTGGCGGGTGGCGAGATCGATGTGGTGGTGGATTTCACGCACCCCGAGGTGGTGGCGGACAACGTGTCGGTGTGCGTAGAGGCGGGTGTGCCGGTGGTGGTCGGCACCACCGGGCTCAGTCCCAAGGACTTGGAGGGCATCGCGCGCCGGAGCCGGGAGAAGGGCACGGCGGTGTTCGTGGCACCCAACTTCGCTCTTGGGGCGGTGCTCATGATGCAGTTCGCGCAGACGGCCGCGCGCTACCTGGGCGCCTGCGAGATCGTGGAGCTGCATCATGACCGAAAGGCCGACGCACCGTCGGGCACGGCACGACGCTCGGCCGACCTCATCCAGGTGGTGTGGCAGGGACGGTCCCTCGAACGCACGGTGCCCATCCACAGTGTTCGGCTTCCGGGTCTGGTGGCTCATCAAGAGGTCATATTCGGCGGTCTGGGAGAGACTCTCACCATCAGGCACGATTCGCTCTCCCGAGAGAGTTTCATGCCGGGGGTGGCACTGGCGGTCAAACGCGTCCGTGCGCTCCAAGGGCTGGTCGTGGGTTTGGAGACCATCCTTTAGTTCCCTGCGAAGCCGCGGGAGTACCCGCGGCTGCTTTTCTCTATGTATCGGGCCTCCGGGGTTGTTCCCGAAGCCCTCGACCACACTCAAGACATGAACAACGGATATTTGCGACTCATCCCTCTCGGCGGAATGGGGGCCATCGGTAAGAACATGATGGCTCTCGAGTACGGCGAGGCCATACTCGTCATCGACGCCGGTCTGATGTTCCCCGACGAGGATATGCTGGGCATCGACCTTGTACTGCCCGATTTCTCCTACATCGTGGAGAACCAGGATCGGGTCGTGGGGGTTGTACTCACCCACGGCCACGAGGATCACATCGGGGCGCTACCCTATCTTCTCAACCAAGTCCTTCTGCCCGTGTACGGCACGAGGCTCACTCTGGGCATCCTGAACGGGAAGCTGGGCGAACATCGCCTGCAGGGGGCGGCCGACCTCAATGAAATAAGCGAAGCCCGTGGCCTCGAGCTGGGTCCGTTCTCTCTCAGTTTCCTGCCCGTGTGCCACAGCATCCCTGACGGCGTGGGGCTTGCCATCCGCACACCGGTGGGCACGGTCGTCCATTCGGGTGACTTCAAGCTCGACCAGACTCCCATCGACCAGAGGCTGACCGCCCTGCACCGCTTCGCGGAGCTGGGCGAGGAGGGCGTACTTCTTTTCCTCTCCGACTCCACCAACGCCGAAGTACCCGGAGTCATCCCTCCGGAGCTCTCTGTCGGCGAGACGCTCGACGGCATATTCTCCCAGGCGCCGGGCCGCGTCTTGGTGGCCTGCTTCGCGAGCCACATGCACCGCGTGCAACAGGTGATCGATCTCTCCGCGCGACACGGGCGGTCGGTGGCCATCGTCGGCCGCAGTATGACCCGCAATGTGAACATCGCTGAGAATCTGGGCTACGTGAACATTCCCGACGGTCTCATCATCCGCGCCCAGCAGATCGGGGAGGTGCCGGATGACTGCCTCACCGTCATCTGCACCGGGAGCCAGGGCGAACCCATGTCCGCTCTCGCGCGGATGGCGTCAAGGGCCCACCAGTGGGTGCAGGTCAACGAGCACGACACGGTAGTCATCTCCGCCCGCCCGGTTCCCGGTAATGAGCGTAGTGTGTCCCGCACGGTGAATCGCCTGCTCGCCCGGGGCGCTACCGTCATCCAGGGGCCAGGGGCGGGCGTGCACGTGTCCGGACATGCGGCCCAAGAAGAATTGAAGCTCCTGCTCAATCTCGTGCGGCCGCGTTACTTCGTGCCCATCCACGGTGAGTATCGCCATCAGCACAATCACGCCAGACTGGCGAAGGAAACCGGCGTGGCGGCGGATAACATATTCATCATGGAGAATGGGCAGGTCCTCGAGGTGGGTCCGGAGCGCGCCAACATCGCCGGTAAGGTGCAGGCGGGCATGATCCTCGTTGACGGTCTGGCGATGGGCGAGGCGGGCGAGTTGGTGCTGCGCGACCGCCACCACGTCGCCACCGACGGGATCATCATCGTGGTGGTCAGTCTCCGCACCCAGGACTGCGGCATCACCGGCATACCAGAGGTGGTGTTCAGGGGCTTCGCTCATGGCGGCAGCCTGGAGGAGTTGGTGCAAGATGTTCAACTCGAGTTGGTGGATGCGCTTCACAGCGACGAACTCCGGCAGATAGGTGATGTGTCCCTCCTCAAAGAGCACATCCATGAGGTCACCCAGAAGTTGCTGTTCCAGAAGACACGGCGGCGGCCGATGATCCTACCCATCGTTGTCGAAGTGTGAGCATGCCCACCCGTGCGACATCCAGACGCAGAGAGGAGATCGAGGCGAGCCCCACAGCGGTGAGGCCCCGCGCGCGCAAAGGTAAGGCCGGGGGCCAGGGTGGGGTGGCCGCCGGCCGGAAGAAGAGCAGCCGCGAGGGCCACGCCCACGAGCTCACCGGCTTGGCGTTCTTCGGGCTCGCGGTGTTCCTGGGCTTCGTGCTTGTCGCCGGTGATGTCGGTGGTGTGGTCGGCCGGGGGGTGAGTGGAGCCCTCACGTTCCTGTTGGGCAGGTTCGCCTTCCTTGTTCCGCTGCTGCTGATCGGTGCGGCTGCCGTGCTGGTCTTCGACCGGAAAATCGAGTGGCGCTCGGGCTGGTTGTGGGGAGGAGCGGTGCTGCTCGGCGGCCTCATGCTTCTCACCACGGCCGGTTTTCCTCCCTTCGGCCCGAGCCATGCCCCGGAGATGTTCATGAGCGAGGTGTTCCGTGCGCGCGCCGGAGCCGTGGGCGAGGCGGGGTTCGCGGCCCTCTCGGCCCTGCTGGGGCAGGTCGGTGTCACCGTGGTGGGATGGCTCCTCATCGTGGCCGCCGTGGTCCTCATCACCGGCAAGACCATGCGGCAGATGGCCGCCGACACGCAGAAGGCCGCCCGCACTGTGGGCAATGCGGCGGAACGTACGACCGTACGCATTCGGCGCCGGCTCGAGCCGGACGAAGGCCCGCTCGATGACCCTTACGTCACCGGTTTCGGTCCGAAGGATACCGGGGTGCGACGGCAGGCGCCGGACACCGCCTCAGGCCGGAGTACCGCCTCGAGCCAGAGCACGGCGGAGGCTGAAGGTGCGGAGCGCATGCCTTTCGGCACCGGCGTGGCTCAGGCGACGTTCGCGGACACAGGCGTGCGCTGGGCCGGCGAGGCTGGGGGCGAGGTGGACGGGTTTGTTCCCCGTGTGGCCGTGAGGCCGCGTTTCCACGACGGCGCCGAGGTCTTCCCCGACCTGTTCGGGCAGGGAGCGGTGCAGGGGCAGCCGCTCCACACGCAACTGGGCCACGCAGAGGGGGCGGCGGCCGGCACCGAAGCCTCTTCCGGCGAGCAGCCGCACGGAGCAGGCGAGGGCGCCCTTTCTCGGGGGCGGGCCGTCGATGCCGGAGCCGCACCGGGCGAAGAGGCCGCCGCCGGGGGTCTGGCCCGCGAAGATGCCCTCGCCCACGAGGACGCCGCCCACCCGGGCGCTGCCACCGCCATCCTGACTGAGGAGGGCGCCCCGTCTGCTCCGTCACAGCCGGTCTGGCACATCCCTGCTGCGGCGCTTCTGCGCAAGAGCACCTCTCGGGTCGACCCCGGCGCCAAGACCGACGCGGAAGTATCCCGCGTGCTGGTTGACACCCTGGAGAGTTTCGGCGTGGAGAGCCGTGTGATCGGTACGGTGGTGGGGCCTCGCGTCACCCGCTTCGAGCTCCAGTTGGCACCCGGGATCAAGGTGGGCAAGGTGTCGGGCCTCAAGGATGACCTGGCCTACGCACTCGCCACCACGGAGATCAGGATACTCGCTCCTATTCCCGGTAAGAGCGCCGTGGGGGTGGAGGTACCCAACCAACGCCCCGACTTTGTCACCCTGGGCGACATCTATCGCGATTTTCCCGCTGAGGCGGGTCCACTCATGGTGTGGCTGGGGAAGGACATCTCCGGCAAAGCTGTGTACACCGACCTCACCAAGATGCCTCACCTTCTCATCGCCGGCACCACCGGGTCGGGCAAGAGTGGCTGCATCAACGCTTTGATCTCTTCAGTGCTTCTCCGCTCCTCCCCGAGCGTATTGCGGATGGTCCTCATCGATCCGAAGAAGGTGGAGCTCTCGCATTACGACCACGTCCCCCATCTGCTCGTTCCGGTGGTCACCAACATGAAGAATGCGGCGGGGGTGCTGCACAACCTGGTCGGCGAGATGGACAACCGCTATGAACTCATGGAACTCAGCAAGGCCCGCCATCTCGATGAACTGAACCGGGCGCGGACAGCGGCGGGCGAAGAGCCGCTCCCGTACATCCTCATTGTCATCGATGAGCTTGCGGATCTCATGATGGTATCGCCCCAGGAGGTCGAGGACTACATCATCCGCATCGCACAGAAAGCGCGGGCTGTGGGCATCCACTTGGTGGTGGCAACCCAGCGTCCGTCGGCCGACGTCATCACCGGCATGATAAAGGCCAATATCCCCTCCCGCATCGCCTTCGCCGTGTCCAGCCAAACCGATTCGCGAGTGATCCTCGACGTGAACGGAGCGGAATCGCTCCTCGGCTTGGGTGACATGCTATTCCGGCCGCTCGGATCGAGCCGGCTGCAGCGTATCCAGGGCGCCTACGTCACCGAAGAGGAGATCCAGATACTTGTCACCCACTGGCGCCGCCAGGCCGAACCCTCCTTCCGGGAGGAGTTGCTCCAGACCCCCGAGGAGGCCATGGCGGAGAACCCTCTCTTCGACCCCGACTCCGACGAACTCCTCCCCGATGCGGCTTCCCTGGTCATCGAGACGGGCAACGCCTCGGTATCAATGCTTCAGCGGCGTCTGCGGGTCGGCTATACCCGTGCCGGTCGGCTCATCGACATGCTGGAGCGGCGGGGTGTCGTGGGACCCTACGAAGGGAGCAAGCCCCGCCAGCTGCTGGTGGAGCGTGACGAACAGGACCACGTGCTCGAGACGCTTCGATCCGAGAGCACGAGGCACGGTCTCCAGTTGGAGCTGGGGGACGAGGAGGAGGCGGCACCCACCTCCGAATGACACGGTATCCGGTGTGTGACACTCATAAGGCTTTGGCGTTGGTCGACGAGCGATGACCGGTCTTTCGTTGCCGACCGTTCCCGCCCAGGAGGCCGTGGAGTCGGGTTGTCTCATCATCGATGTGCGCTCGCCGGCTGAGTATTCGCGTGGCAGTGTACCCGGATCGATAAACCTTCCTCTGCTTGGAGATGCGGAACGGGCCGAAGTGGGCACGATGTATGCCGAACAGGGTGCCCGGGCGGCCCGCATGTGTGCCGTGGAGCTGGTGTCGCCCTCACTGCCCGAGTACCTCTCCCGTATAGCCGCCATACTTCCCCGAGGAGTCCGGCCGGCCGTCATGTGCTGGCGTGGTGGGGAGCGAAGCCGTAACGTGGTACTACTACTTGCGCTCGTGGGAGTGCAGGCACTGCAAGTAGAGGGCGGATACAGAGCCTACAGGCGCACAGTCATGGAGGCGCTCGCAGAGTGGCGGCCTCCTTGCCCGGTGTTCACGCTCTATGGTTACACGGGCTCGGGGAAATCGGCGTTGTTGAGAGCGATCTCCGCAGCCGGCGCGGCCGGGATGATACCGAAGTTGGCGCCAGGATCGGCCGCGAAGAGCGGACCCGCCCTCGCTCACTCGTGCGTGCCCTGGGTGCTGGATCTCGAGGGTCTGGCTCTTCATCGAGGCTCACTGCTCGGGGGGTTGAACCAACCCGGCACCCGCAACCAGCGCGATTTCGAGGCACTGTTGTGGAAGGAACTCCGTCGGCCGGCCGGGGACTGTCTGCTTCTCGAGGGAGAGGGGCCGAAGATTGGTGATCTCGTGCTGCCACGCCCGGTGGCACGGGCCGTGCGGGAGGGGATACCCATCCTTGTGGAGTCTAGCCTCGAAGACCGCACGCGGAGAATCATGCTGGAGTACGCGCCGGAGAGGTGGACCGAGGCGGAGAGGGTCCATTTCCGGCGCGGTCTGGACCTCATAGGCGCTCGGCTGCCGGCAGGGTTGCTGCGATCCTTGAGAACGGCTTTCGATGATGGTAGATTTGATGAGGTTGTCAAGGGGCTTCTGGTTCACTACTACGACCCCCTGTACCAGCGCTCCAGCGTACACGGCAGGGCTTTCGTATTCACTCTCGACGTCGGCTTGGCCCCTGAGGAAGATGCGGACAGGCTGGTGTCGCTCATAGGGGAATTCTTCGAGAGAACGGCGTTGAAGCGGCGTGTTTGAAATAGGCAACAGCCTCCGCGAGGCGAGAACCCGCAAGGGTCTCTCCATCCGTGACGCCGAAGAAGCTACCAAGATCCGCACCAAGTACCTCCAAGCGCTGGAAGAGGATGATTTCGACGCCATACCGGGTCCCGCCTATGTCATCGGCTTCCTTCGCACCTATGCGCAGTACCTCGAGCTCGATTCGGCCGCGCTGATCGGCGAATACAAGAGCCAATTCCAACCGAGATTTCTTGAAGGCCACACCCTGCCGAAGAACCGGCCGTCGGGGAGGCCCGGGCGCATGACCTCCCGGCGTAGGCCCAACTACGTGGTTGTCGGCGTGGTGGCTCTCATCATCATCCTCGTATTGGCGTGGATTGGATGGGGCAACCGGGGCCAGGGCCGGACGGAGATCGAGCCCGATCCCTCTATCACCGCTACCGTGACCACGGCTGCGGCGCCGACGGACGGCCAAGGCGAGGCGGGAGAAGATAACAGCAGCGAGGGCACGACCTCCTCGGTTGCGGCCGGTGTGCCGGTGGAGGGCCCCATCGACGTCACCATTCGTGCGGTCAACGACCGCTGCTATCTCATCGTGCGCGACACCAACGCCGGTGGACGTACTCTGTTCTCCGATACACTTGACCAAGGCCAAGAGGTCGAGGTCTCGGCCGAGCGGCAGCTGTGGATGAACATCGCCAATCCAAAGGCTCTCGTGCTCATCATCAATGGTGCCGAATTCACCGTGCCGGAGCCTTATGGTGAGTTCTTGGTCACGGCCGCAGGGATTGCGCGCATCGCAGAGCAGTAGGGGCCGGTGATGCAGGCGCCGCGAGTGTACATCCTCACCCTTGGGTGCGCGAAGAACGAAGCCGATAGCAGGCGTCTCCTTCGGGCACTGCGACCGTACGGCGTGCAGCAGGCGGCCAACCCCTCCGAGGCGCAGCTTCTCCTGGTGAACACCTGTGGATTCGTCGCCGAGGCGAAGAAGGAGTCTGTCGACGTCATCCTCGGTCTGGCGGCGGCTCATCCTCTCTCACCTTTGGTCGTAACGGGGTGTCTGGTTGAGCGATACCGGCGGGAGCTCCAAGAGGGCATTCCCGAGGTGGCATCCTGGTTCGGCGTGGAGCCTCCTGAGGCTGTGGCGGCTTTCATCGCCCACACCCTGGGCGCCACACTGATGCCGAACGATGGTGCTCGGCGGAGGTTGACGGAGACGGCGAGACCGGATGGTAGTGTGCGTTCGTATGCGTACGTGAAGGTGTCCGACGGGTGCGATCACCGGTGTAGCTTCTGCGCCATTCCCCTCATCAAAGGTGCCTACCGCGCCCACTGCCTGCAGGAGGTTCTCGAAGAGGCACAGGCCGAGACGGCGGAAGGAGCGGCGGAGATCGTCCTCGTAGGACAGGACACCTCGCGGTGGGAGGAGGGGCCGGGGGGAATCGCCGGCCTTCTTGAGGCGGTGTCAAGCCTGGAACGAGTGGCCCGAGTCCGGCTCATGTACCTTCATCCGGAGAATGTGAACGCTGAACTGCTCGAAGCCATCGCCGGCGCTCCCAAAGTGTGCCGGTATCTGGATGTCCCCTTCCAGCACTCTGCACGTTCGGTGCTCAGGCGCATGGGGAGGGCTGGGTGCGGGGACGACTATCTCGAGATGGTGGCTGCGGCCCGTGGGCGCATGGGCGACGTTTCTCTGCGCTCGACCTTCATTGTGGGCTTCCCCGGTGAGACCGACGATGATTTCGAGGAGTTGCTCGAATTCGTGACTGCGGCTCGTTTCGATCACGCCGGAGTGTTCGCCTTCAGTGAAGAGGAGGGCACGCCGGCGTACGGGCTCGAGCCCAGAGTCCCGGAGGCTCTGGCGCGGGAGCGAGTGGCACATCTCTCCGGTCTTCTCGCCTCCGTTGCGGAAGAGAAGAACCAGGCGATGATCGGGCGTGAAGCCGAGATCATGCTCGACGCTCCTACGGCCGGGACCAACGACGCCTCTGTGGGAAGGACGGAGGGCCAGGCGCCCGAGGTCGACGGCGTGACCTATCTCGAGGATGGTCTTCCCCCCGGAGTGGGTGTGGGATCCCTGCTTCGTGTCACCATCACGGGTTCTTTCGGCTACGACTTGTCGGCGAGGTGCGTGAGAACTGAATCTTCCTAACGCCATCACGTTTCTTCGTATCCTGCTGATACCGGTGTTCATGGCCTTTCTCCTCGGCACCGTTCCTTATGGGGACGCACTTGCGGTGGGCACCTTCACGTTGGCGGCCGCGACCGATTCCCTCGACGGGTACTTCGCCAGGAGGCGCAAGCAGGTCACCATACTGGGTGCCTTTCTTGATCCGTTGGCCGACAAGCTGCTGGTGACCGCCGCGCTCCTCGCTCTCGTGCAGTTGGGGAAGATCTCGGCCTGGGTCTCCATGGTGATTATCGCGCGTGAGTTCGCCGTCTCCGGCCTGCGCATGGTGGCGGCGGCGGAGAACGTCGTCATACCGGCGAGTGTGTGGGGTAAGGTGAAGACCGCCGCTCAGATGACGGCCATAGTGTTCGTTATCGTGGATCAGGGCTGGCGTGTGGGGGTGGTGAGCGTGGGCGACCTGCTGGTGGCGGTCGCCGTGCTCGTCACCGTGGGGAGCGGGGCGGACTACTTCTTACGGGCCCGGGGGCGTCTGCGGGCACCGGCGAAGCCGGAGGGGTGACAGACGAGCAGCCGCGAGACTTCTCTGAAGAGACCCGACCTGCCCGTCGGGTCTTCCGCAGCGCCCGGGCACGACGGGCGCGGGGAGGGTGCCCGCCTCTTCGTAGCTGTGCCTCTCCCTCCCGGGTTGCTGCCTCACGTGCAGGCGGTGCAGGTACTGTTGCCGTCCACACCCGGGCTCCGCCTTCTCAAGCCGGAGCAGCTCCACGTCACGCTGGCCTTCATCGGCGAAGTGAGCGCGGAGAAGGGCAGGGCCGCTCAGTCGGTGGTGGAGGAACTGGCGGAGAGTCTGGGAGGGACGGCACTCCTGGAGGATTTCCTGCTGCTACCCTCGTCGGCGCATCCCCGCGTGGTGACCTTGAGTATTACGGATACGTCCGGGGTGTTTGCTAGGCTGTACGAGATGGTGATCACAGGCCTCGAGCAGGCGGGGGTCATGCGGCGCGAGAAGCGGCCATTCCGGCCCCATCTCACCATCGCTCGGGTGAAGTCGGGCAGAGTCCAACCAAAGGCTGATGCGGCAACCGTGGTGTATGCGATAGAGTCGGTGCGGTTGTACCGGAGCCGTCTCGCGCGTACTGGGGCAGAGTACACTGTGATTACAGAACGGAGGCTTGGAGCGCCGTAGTAGGGTGGGGCGAGAGAGAAGCCGATGCGCGACAACAAGCTGATGCCCACCGGTAGGGCTAAGGCTGCGAGGGAGGCGACGTGGAGAAAGACAAAGCGTTGGAGATGGCGGTCGTGCAGATCGAACGCCAGTACGGCAAGGGCGCCGTCATGCGCATGGGCGATGAGTCTCTGGGTATGCGGGTGGCAGTCATCCCCACCGGTTCGCTGGCGCTCGATCTTGCGCTGGGTGTAGGGGGTGTTCCCCGAGGCCGGGTGGTGGAGATATTCGGGCCCGAATCGAGTGGAAAGACCACGCTCGCCTTCCACATCATCGCCGAAGCCCAGAAGCGCGGGGGCAAAGCGGCTTTCATCGATGCCGAGCATGCCATGGACCCGGTGTATGCCCGCCGCATCGGCGTGAAGGTCGACGACCTGCTTCTGTCGCAGCCCGACCACGGCGAGCAGGCCCTCGAGATCGCTGAGCTTCTCATTCGCAGTGGCGCCCTTGACGTGTTGGTCATCGACTCGGTGGCCGCACTGACGCCGCGGGCCGAGATCGAGGGCGACATGGGCGACTCCCACGTGGGCCTTCAGGCCCGACTCATGAGCCAGGCTTTGCGCAAGTTGGCTGCCACCATCAACAAGACGCAGACCACCGCGATCTTCATCAACCAATTGCGGGAGAGAGTGGGGGTCATGTTCGGCAATCCCGAGACCACCACCGGGGGCCGGGCGCTCAAGTTCTACGCCTCGGTCCGACTCGATATCCGCCGCATCGAGACGCTCAAGGAAGGCGACACCGCAATGGGCAACCGCGTGCGGGTGCGCGTGGTCAAGAACAAGGTTGCGCCTCCTTTCAAGCAGGCCGAGTTCGATATCATGTTCGGCACCGGTATCTCCTATGAGGGTGACGTGCTCGATCTGGGCGTCGATCACGGGGCGGTACAGAAGAGCGGATCATGGTTCTCCTACGGAGATCAGCGCTTGGGCCAGGGGCGTGAGAACGTGAAAGCCTTCTTGCGCGACAACCCGGATCTCACCGGGGCCATCAGGCGCGATGTGGTGAGGATGGTGAGCCCCGAGTGGTTGGCCGACGAGGCCGCCGAGGAGTCGCCGCCTGAGTCCGAGATTGTGGCCCGGGCACGCGACGACGCCGAAGGGAAGGCGCAGAAGGGCGAGGCCGCTCCGGCTTCGGGCCCGGCCGCGGAGAAACGCGCTCCGGCAGGTAAGAGCTGATACCGGGGTGCAGTCGGTTCCTCCGGGGGTCCTCGAGGGGCTGCCATTTCAGGGGAAGGAGCGGGCAGGTTCGTGACACCCGAAGAAAGAGCCGCCGACACCGGTCTCGCCCGGGAGAAGGCCCTCACCTTCCTCGAATACCGTGATCGCACCCGCAGGGAGGTACAGCTGCGGCTTCGGCGCTATGGCTTCGAGGCGGAGGTCATCAGCGAGGTATGCGGGTGGCTCGAGGGCATGGATCTTCTCAACGACCGGCGCTTTGCCGAACGCTACGCGGCAGAAAAGGTGGCGGCCGGGTGGGGAGCGAGGCGCATAGTGAGTGAGTTGGGGAGAAAGGGAGTCGACCGTTCGCTTGCATCTCGGGCGGCATCCACGGCCCTTCGAGAGGAAGGCGCCGCACCGGGGGGTGCACGTGGGTTATCAGCCGCTCCGCCCGGCGTTATGGCAGCCGGTCTCGTCGACATGGTGGTTCGGCGCTTCGGCCCGTTACTTGCGAGCGACCCGCAGAAGGCTACACGCCGGGCGGCCGATTTCTTGGCCCGCCGGGGCCACGAGTGGAGTGCCATTGACTGGGTGGTAGGTGAAGCTCGGCGCCGGGTGGCGGGTGCTCAAGATGCCGAGGGGCCCGCGCAGAATGCCGAGGGGCCGGACCTGGGTGACCACATTCCTGATCAGGATCATGCCGAGGACGCAGAGTAGGAGCGCAACCTTATGGTAGTACCAACGGACCATAAGGGTTTCCTTGACGACCGGGTTTGCACGAGAGTAAACTGCTTGATGCTAGTGACGAACGGTTGACGACGGTTCTTCGTGGTCCTGCTCGTATCGATATAGATAACCTGCATGTCTGCGAATCCTTTGGAGATTCGATAGAGCGCCTGGGAATGTGTTCCTGTACGGAGGTGTGGACATCAGCATGTGAGATCCGGGCGCGGAGTCGTCCGCGTCGATGTTCCTGACTGACGGCATTCCTAGTTCCCTCTTCTAGCGGGCGGTTTCTTCGCGCGCCATGTGCGAGTAGTCGCTGCTCTCGTTCTGTCGTCGCCTTTCCACCGGCAAGGACTTACGTTATGTGCATGGCTGTGGCCAAACTGGAGTGGTGATGACATGAGCGGCATCGTAATCGCGGTAGTGATAGTGCTCGCTGTGGCTGTGGTGGCACTCGTGGCCGTCATGGTGGCATTGGTGTTGCGGCGCAAGGCGGGCGAATCCAAGATCGCCTCTGCAGAGGACGAAGCGCAGAAGCTGAGAGATGAAGGCCTCCGGCAGGTTGAGGCCATGCAGCGGGAGGCCCGGCTCGAACTCAAAGAGGAGCTGCACCGCCTGCGCACCGACACCGAGAACGAACTCAAGGAGCGGCGCCAAGAGCTCCTACAGCTCGAGAAGCGGCTGATGCAGAAGGAAGAGGCCCTCGATGAAAAGCAGCGGGAGCTGGGCCGCAAAGAGCAGTCGGTGATCGATCGTGAAGCTCATTACAAGCGGGTGGTTGAGGAAGCCGAAGCATCGCTCAAAGAGCAGAAGAAGGTCCTTGAAGACATCTCCGGACTGACTCAAGAAGCGGCGAAGGAGCTTCTGCTCAAGAAGGCCGAAGACGAGGTCCGCCATGATATGGCCAAGATGGTGCGGGCCATAGAAGAGGATGCCCGGCGCGACGGCGAGGGCAAGGCGCGGCACATTCTCTCCCAGTGTATTCAGCGTACGGCGGCCAACCATGTGGCCGACACCACGGTGTCGGTGGTCCCACTTCCCTCCGATGACATGAAAGGCCGCATAATCGGCCGCGAGGGCCGCAACATCCGCACCTTGGAGAATCTCACCGGTATCGACTTCATCATCGATGACACACCCGAGGCGGTGGTTCTCTCCGGGTTCGACACGGTCCGCCGGGAAGTGGCCCGCCTCACCTTGGCCAAGCTGGTGGTGGATGGGCGCATCCACCCGGCCAAGATAGAGGAGATGTTCACGAAAGCGAAGGAGGAGGTCGACAGGGAGATCAGGGAGACGGGCGAGCAGGCTACCTTCGACGCCGATATCCATGGGCTTGCGCCGGAAGTGGTGAAGCTCCTCGGGAGGCTGAAGTTCCGCACCAGCTACGGCCAGAACGTGCTCTCACACTCCTTGGAGGTGGCACACCTCGCCGGTCTCATGGCCGCCGAGATCGGTGCGAACGTGAAAGTGTCGAAGAGGGCAGGGCTGCTTCACGACCTGGGCAAGGCCGTCGACCACGAGGTCGAAGGTTCCCACGCAGTCA
This sequence comes from uncultured Gaiellales bacterium, assembly GCA_964423425.1. Taxonomy (GTDB): domain Bacteria; phylum Actinomycetota; class Thermoleophilia; order RBG-16-64-13; family RBG-16-64-13; genus CAYRES01. The sequence continues at coordinate 279,183 of CAYRES010000001.1, forward strand.
TCGGCGCCAACCTCGCGCGCAGGTATAGCGAGAACGAGTCGGTGGTGCACGTCATCGAGGCCCACCACAACGACATCGATCCCGCGACGGTCGAGGCTGTGTTGGTAGCGGCCGCCGATGCCGTCTCGGGTGCCCGCCCGGGTGCCCGTCGGGAGACCCTCGAGACTTACATCAAGCGCCTGGAGCGCTTGGAGAACATCGCCGAGGCCAAGAGCGGTGTGGAGAAGTGCTACGCGATCCAGGCTGGCCGAGAGATAAGGGTCATGGTCAAGCCGGAGGAGGTCGACGATGACGAGGCCGCCCTCCTCTGCCACGAGATCGCGAAGGAGATCGAACAGGAACTCGACTATCCGGGGCAGATCCGGGTGACGGTGATCCGGGAGAGCCGCGCGGTAGACTACGCGAAGTAAAGCCGGTGAGCTGGTGCTGACAGGCGACGCTCACGATCGGCCCGGCGGGGTTGCGGACGCCGCTGTGGTGACAGACAGCTTCCCGCGCACCTTCTACTTGAGGTCGTTCGGCTGCCAGATGAACGATCACGACGCCGAGCGCATCCACGGCATGCTGGCCGATATGGGAGTCCGGCGGGTGGAGGCGCCTGAAGAAGCCGATCTTCTCGTCTTCAACACCTGCTCCATCAGAGAGAAGGCCGACAGCCGGCTCCTCGGCCATCTGGGGGGTGCAAAGCGGCTGAAACAGGCGGATCCCGGACGCATCGTGGCGGTCACCGGATGTCTGCCGCAGAGCCGTGGGAACGCATTCTTCCGTGACCATCCCTACGTGGACATTCTTCTCGGGCCGCAGAGTCTCCACGAGCTTCCCTTCCAGTTGCGACGGAAGCTGGACGGCGAGACCGGTTGCAGTTCCTTCCAAGAGCACACCTCCACCTTCAGCGCCGAGCTCTCCCGCGCCCGGGTGGAGGGTCCGCGTGCTTGGCTACAAATCATGACCGGCTGCACGAACTATTGTTCGTACTGCATCGTACCGTATGTGCGCGGTCCCGAAGCATCCCGGCAGCCGGGAGACATCGTGGAGGAGGCGGAGCGTCTTGCCGCTGAAGGTGTGCGGGAGATCACGCTTCTCGGCCAGAATGTCAACGCCTACGGAAGAGAACCCGGCTTCACGGGGCGCACCGACTTCGCCGGTCTGCTGCACCTGTTGGCTGCGGTTCCCGGTCTCGCGCGAATCCGCTTCATGACCTCGCACCCCCGGGACGTCTCACCAGAACTCATCGGGACGATGGCCCGACTTCCCACCGTGTGCGAACACCTGCACCTGCCCGCCCAGTCAGGCAGCGACGCAATCCTTGCCGCCATGAGGCGCGGATACACGCGGGAGGACTACCTGAGACTTGTCGACCGACTGCGCGAAAGCATTCCCGGACTGGCACTCAGCAGCGACCTCATCGTCGGCTTCCCCGGCGAGACGGACGAGGATTTCGAAGACACCCTCTCCTTGGTTGAGCGCTCGGGGTTCCATACGGCATTCACCTTCATCTACTCGCCCCGCCCGAGGACCCGGGCGATCGATCTTCCCGGGCGCGTGGATCGCTCGGTCGCGGAGGCCAGAGTGGAGAGGCTCATCGCGCTCGTACAACAGCAGGCCGAAGCGGCCAATCGAGCGTTGGTCGGGGAGGAGGTGGAGGTGTTGGTGGAGCGGTCCAGCCGGCACGATCCCGATATGTGGATGGGACGAACCCGCACCCACAAGACCGTGAACTTTCGTGGGGCCGCCTCTCCGGGTGACCTGCTGATGGTCAAGGTGGAAGCCGCTACCTCCACGAGCCTCCGGGGTTCTCAGGGGGTGGCGGTGAATGAGCGCTAGGAGCTGCCGAGGCGGCCCGAACGGCGGAACGGCTGAGCCGAGGATCGACTCCCTGCCCGCGCAGGAGACGAGGTCGTCGAGGGTGATTGCCGTGTTCGGCCCCACCGGCGTGGGCAAGACGGCTGTCGGGGTCGCGGTGGCCGAGTACTTCGGAGTTCGCGTCGTATCCTGTGATTCGATGCAGCTCTACCGGGGCTTCCCCGTGCTCACCAACCAGCCCTCGTCCGCTGAACACGAAAAGGCGCCGCACGCGCTTGTGGGGGTGCTGGAGCCCGAAGAGGAGTGGTCGGCGGCGCGGTACGCGCAGGCCGCCGCCACCCTGATTGACGAGGACGTCGGCCGCCGCGGTGTGGCCGTGCTGGTAGGGGGCACCGGTCTGTACCTGCGGGCGGCACTGGCTCCACTCGCCATGCGTACCCCAGGCGATCCACTGCTTCGAGCCGAGCTGGAGACGCGGGCGAAGCGTGACGGGGGCCACGGGCTTCATGGGGAGCTGGCGTCTCTGGACCCTGAGGCCGCAGCTTCCATCCATCCACACAATGTACGTCGGACGATCCGGGCGCTCGAGGCCGTTCTTGCACATGGTCCCGGCTCCTGGTCGGGCAGGCAGGACCTGTGGCGCCCGGACTTTCGCCACCCGACCCTCGTGGTGGGATTGCGGGCCGAGCGTGAACTGCTCTACGAGCGCATCAATCGCCGCACCCAAGAGATGCTTACAGGAGGCGCGGTGGACGAGGTTCGCTCGTATCTCGCCACTCAGGCCGGCACGAAGACAGAGAAGCAGTCCGCCGGGGGCTTGGCCGCTCCTGCCGGCGGGGAAGGGCACGAAGCGGCCGCGGGTGTTCCTGTGCCTGATGGCCGACACGGGGCCGCTGCGGCTGCGACCGAGGGCGATGGCCGACACAGGGCCGCCGATACCGATGGGCCTCGGGGCATACGTAGGGCCATAGGGTTTCGCGAGATCGAGGCCCACCTGCGCGGAGAGATAACCGCCGATGAAGCTGCGGCGGCCATGGCCGCCGCCACCCGTGCCTATGCGAGGCGCCAACTGACCTGGATGCGCAGGCTGCCCGGCGCTGTTATCATTGATACCTCCTGGCGGGAGCCCGGCGGCATTGCGCAGGAGATCATCGACATGTGCGAGGGCGGCGGTGGAGTTCAGCAAGTGGGAAGGCCTGGGTAACGACTACATCATCCTGGAGGCTGCGACGCTTCCAGGCCCTCTCGACGCGGGCAGGATAGCCCTCCTCTGCGATCGGCACACCGGTGTGGGGGCCGACGGCATCCTCGTTCATCACGTCGTGCGCGTAGAAGACGACGTTTCCTCCACCTCGCGGGCGGGGTCTTGGGACCGGCCTCTGGTGGCGCGCATGCAGGTCTTCAATCCCGACGGCAGCGAAGCCGAGATGTGTGGTAACGGCATACGCATGTTCGCCAAGTATCTGCGCGGGAGAGATCTTGCCCCGGACGGTCCTTTCGTCATTCTGACTGCGGCGGGTCCCATCACACCCGAGCTTCTGCCCGACGGACGGGTGCGGGTGGGCATGGGAAAGGCGCGCGTGGCCGAGCAGAGAGAGCTGCAGGCCGCCGGTATGACTTTCACCTACCACGCCGTCGACGTGGGCAATCCGCACTGTGTGATCCAGTATGCAGATCTCGAGGCTCTTCCCCTCTCTGAGTGGGGTCCGGCCGTGGAGCGCAACGATGCCTTCCCCAATCGCACCAACGTGGAGTTCGTGCGTCTGGAGGCGGATGGAAGCATCACCATGAGGGTGTGGGAGCGGGGAGTAGGGGAGACGAACGCCTGCGGCACGGGAGCGACGGCGGTGGGGGCGGCGGCGATAGGGTTGGGGCTCGCTGTGAGCCCTGTTGTGGTGCATCTGCTGGGCGGCGACCTCGAGATCGACCTCACGGCCGACGGGAGCGCGGTGATGACCGGCCCGGCGTCGGAGGTGTTCAGCGGGCGGGCAAGCGCCGACCTGTTGAGGCGCCTGGGGTGGGAGTAGAAGCTGGCGTGGGCGTGGAAGTGCACGCCGAGAGGTGGGGAAGACGAGAAATGCCATGGGGGCGGAGCGGCCGAGGCCGCGCACGGTAGGTCGAGGACCTGTGTGTCATCTCCAAGGAGGGTTCGGTGCAGTTTTCGAAGCGCATGGATAATCTGACTCCCTACCTGTTCGCCGAGATAGAGCGGAAGATAAAGGCCAAGCGGGAACAGGGAGTAGACGTGATCAGTCTCGGGATCGGCGATCCCGACATCCCCACTCCGGCCTACGTGGTGGAAGAGATGCAGCGGCAGGTGGGCAACCCGGCGAACCATCGTTATCCCAGCAACGCGGGTGTGCCGGAGTACGGCCGGGCGGCCGCCGCGTTCTACAAGCAGCGTTTCGGTGTGGACCTCGATCCGGCCCAAGAGTTCTTCCCCCTCTTGGGATCCAAAGAGGGGCTGGCGCACATTTGTCTTTCCACCGTTGACCCCGGTGACGTGGTGCTGGTCGCCGATCCGGGCTACCCGGTGTACCGTGCCGGCACGGTGATTGCGGGTGCGGAGCCCTACACTATGCCGTTGTTGGCCGAGAACGGCTTCCTCCCCGATCTGGAGGCGATCCCAGAGGATGTCGCCGCCCGGGCGAAGCTCATGTTCATCGGTTATCCGAACAACCCCACGGGTGCCATCATTCCCGAGGGCAGTGATTTCTTCTCGCGGGTCATCGACTTCGCGAAGACCTACGAGATCGCCGTCGTTCACGACAACGCCTACTCTGAACTCTGCTACGAGGGGTATACGGCGCCCAGCTTTCTCGAGACCCCTGGGGCGCGGGATGTGGGCGTGGAGTTCTGGAGCTTCTCCAAGCCCTTCAACATGACCGGGTGGCGCATCGGTTTTGCCGTGGGCAATGAGGAGATCCTGCAGCATCTGTGGCGCTTGAAGACCAACATGGATTCAGGCATGTTCGATGCCCTGCAGCGCACCGGGGCCTTCATTCTCGAGAGTTCGTGGGACTTCGTCGCGCAGATGAACGCCACCTACCGCCGCCGGCGCGACCTCGTGTGCCGGGCGCTCGCCTCCATCGGGCTCGCGGTCGAGGTGCCTAAGGCCACCATCTACGTCTGGGTGCCGGTGCCCGAAGGCTATACCTCGGCCACGTTCGCGGAACACGTGCTCGATCAGGCCGGGGTGGTCGTCGCGCCGGGTACAGGCTATGGGGAGTACGGAGAGGGCTTCGTGCGCATCTCGCTCACCGCTCCCGACGACCGTATCGAAGAGGCGGTGGGCCGCATCGAGAAATCACTCTCCATCTGACAACCATGCGTGTTCCCGTCCGGTTGTTGCGCGAGGGAGCCCGGCTGCCTACTCGGGTCCATCCGGGTGACGCCGGGTCGGATCTCTACGCCTGCGAAGCCGTCTCCATCCCTCCCGGGGAGCGGCGAGAGGTGGGCACCGGCATCGCCTTGGCGATTCCCCCGGGTTTCGCGGGGTTCGTGCAGGCTCGTTCAGGACTCGCCTTCCGGCTGGGCATCATGGTGGTCAATGCGCCCGGGCTCATCGATGCCGGCTATCGCGGGGAGGTGCGGGCATGCCTGTTCAATTCGGGAACCGAGACCTTCGAGGTGGCGCCGGGCGACCGCATTGCCCAGCTGGTCATACAGCAGGTGGAGGCGCCGGAGTTCGCCGAGGTCTCCGACCTCGATCACACCAGCCGGGGCGCCGGCGGCTTCGGCAGCACAGGGATGGGCGGTCAGGGCTCCGGGGTCCAGGGACAGCGCTGATGCACGAGCGGCGGCCAGTCGTCGCGGTGCCTCGAGAGATCAAGGGTGCTCCACGAGGCGAGGAGTCCCTGGATGGGGGGACGGACGTCGAGTGGCCCCAGCTCGTCGGTCCGGAACCAGCGGAGTTCTTTGACCGCGGGGTCGACCGTGGCGGTGGTGCCGGTGGACTCGGAGAGCAGCGCAGGGAACACGATGTGCACCGTGTGGCGCTCCCTGCCGGCGTCGGGTGATATCGTCTCGAGCAATGCTAGGGGAGGCCCGACGACTTCTCCGGCGGCGCCCAACTCCTCGCGCAGCTCCCGCACGAGTGCCTCTTCCAGCCCCTCTCCTCGTGCCACTCCGCCTCCCGGGAGAAGCCAGTGGTGCCGGCCTCCCTTGGTGTGGCGCACCAGGAGAACCTGCCCCTCGCTCAGAAGGAGAGCGGCTACCCGTATGCGGGGAAGAAGCGGGCGGGGGGCCGACGGGTGTGAGACCGGCGGTGTCGCGGGGCGGGTCCCCGCGGCCGTAGGCCTCGGGGAAGTGGGCTCGGGTCCGCGCGCTTCGTATCTCGACATCTGGGCCACCTTCCCCTACTCGATCGCTTGGCCGACGTAGCCGGCTCGGCTGCTCCACCTGCAATTGGCCCTCAAGAACATGAGCGAAATGCCGATGATGCCGGCAGCGCACTCATCCTTCCGAGGCCCACCCGGGCATCGCCGAGGATACCGGGAAACATTACTCAGGAAAATGGTTGTCTAGAAAAACAACAGTTGGGCAGAGTAAGGATGTAAGCGCTAAGGGCAAACCACTCGCGAGGGTGGGACGCAAAGCTACAGGACCCACGTGGTCGGCTGAGCTGCCGCTTCCCTCTCCGTGTGCGTTTCCCCCGCGTATCTCAGACGATAGGTCTGTGTGCGCACGTAAACAGTGGCAATCGTCCGTACGTAACGTACAGAGGGAGGGCAACATGTTGTGCAAGATTCGAAAGAGAATGCAGGGTGAGGGTGGTTTTACCCTCATCGAACTCCTGGTGGTGATCATCATCATCGCCATCCTGGCCGCCATCGCCATCCCCACCTTCTTGGGGCAGCGCAACAAGGCGCAGGATGCGGCAGCCAAGTCCAACGTCCGCAACGGTATGACGGCGATGGAGTCGGCGTTCGTGGACACGCGCGATTTCAGCGCGGTTACTCAGGCCATCCTGGCCGAGATTGAACCGGGGCTCACCTTTGCATCGGGTGGCGACGCGGCGGGCGCACTGAACCCAGCGGCCAACCCCGGCACAGTGTACTTCTTCTCCGGGGCAGCTGAGACGTACAACATGGGTTGCAGGAGCGAATCAGGGAAGACCTTCGGCGTCTTCGTGAGTAAGCTCGCGGGCGGCGGTGGCACCACCTACTACATCGACAATGGGGTGGTAACGGCCTGGTAGAGTCCTCGGCCTTGGCCGGCGTTATCTGGTCACATGTTGGATGTGGAAGAAGGGGGGCGGCGGCCGGGAGGCCCCCCCCCCCCATGCGCGCGAAGGGGTTGTTATGAGCGACCCCCCAGGGGGAACTTTATTAAACGTGCGTCGTTCCAAATGCTGGCAG
>CAYRES010000001.1:286355-379211 GCA_964423425.1 uncultured Gaiellales bacterium
GGGTTGGGGGGGGGGGGGGGGGGGTTTTTTTTTTTTTTTTTTTTGGGGGGTGTGGGGGGGGGGGGGGGGGGGGGGCCCCCCCCGCCCCCCTTGCGCTCGAAGTGCTTGATCTGAGCTACCGCCAAGGGGAATCTTTCTTCAAGGTGCTTCGTTCCAATGGCTGCCAGCCATTGGAGCACAACCAGATCGCGAGACAGGGATAAGTCATGATGGGCATACACATGATGCGAGCCAACCGATCCCAGGGCTTCACCCTTATCGAGCTCCTGATCGTGATCATCATCGTCGCCATCTTGGCCGCGATCGCGATCCCCACGTTCTTCGGAGCGCGGAGCCAGGCCCACAACGCGGCGTCCTATACGCTGGTACGGAATGCCTTGACGGCCGTGGAGAGTCTCAACATCGATTACAGGGACTACCGGAATGTGACCCTCCATGACTTGCAGGGAATCGAGCCGTCCATATCGTGGAACGTGGTCGCATTCGATCTGGTCGACCCGTTGGTGCCCACCATCAGCCAGAATGTGGTCGCAGGGGCGCGGTTCAATCAGATCGACTTCTATCCGCAGGCCAGGGATGCGTTCGATGTCGCGACGAGAAGCGAGAGCGGCGATCTGTATGGCATTGAGGTTGTCACCACCGGCAACTCCCAAACCAGCTACATCAAGGTCAAGATTGTCGACGGACAGGGATCGCGGGGCTTGTAGAGGGACGACGTAGATCCAGAGTCGGGCGGGGGTTTGTGGAGAGGCCGGGGAGTGTCGGGTCCTGCGGTGGATTGGCGCCCGCACTGAGGCCATGGGTCGGTAGAATACCCAAAGAGCCCTTGTGTGGGATCATGCCGTTCACGTTCTTCGGGGATGCTTATGATGCGAATGTCCGAGCGTGCAATCCTATGGATGCTCATTGCGATCGGGGTCGCCTCCTTGGTTGTGTTGGCGGCCTGCTCCGACTCGCTGCACGAGGCTCAGTCTCTTGAGGCTCAAGGGGACTACGAAGCAGCCATTACCATCTACGAGACCTTGCTCGAGGCGAGGCCGGATGATGCGGCAGCGGTGAGTGGTCTCGCTTCGAACCTCATGATTATGGGCCGTCACGATGAGGCCCTCCCTTGGCAGGAGAAGGCCCTGGCGCTCAATCCCAAGGACGCGCAGACGGCGGTTGAGCTCGGCTTCAATTACCTGCGCCATCAACAGCGCCCTCACGATGCCGTGGAGTCCTTCCGTGCCGCTGTGGCCACTGAGGCTTCGTCGAGGAACCGTTGTTTTCTTGCCCAAGGCTTGATGGTACTTGATGACTACGTCGCGGCCGAGGGGGAGTTGCGAGAAGCGATCGAGAGCGAGCCCGAGTACGCCTACTCCTACCGTCTTCTTATCGGCTTGTTGGAGAGGGAGGGGAGGGGCCGGGAAATTGAGGAGACCCGGGCTCTTGCCGAGAGCCGAGGGGTGCCGCTCGAGGAGGAGGAGTAGTTTCGAGGCCCGGTGGGCGGCGTACGGCGGAGCGTTCGCGATGCGATCGCGAGGAATGAGGCGTCCAACGTCGGACCAAGGTTGGATACGGGGATGCAGGCAGCCGCTATAGGCTGTCGGCATGAAGAGAAGACCAACCCACAAGCGCGCTACCGAGAAGACCTTCGGGGAAGAGGTGTCCTTCAAAGACCGCCAGGTGAGCGGCCTCCCCCGAGGCATTGGAGGCCACACCCTCCTCGAGCTTCTGGTGACTCTGACGGTGCTCCTTGTCGTGGCCGCCGTGGCCGCTCTTTCTCTGCCGGAGCTCGTTGAGGGCGAACAGTCACGGGCCGCAGGGCAGGCGACACAGGCGGCGTTGGCGGTGGGTCAGGTCCAGGTTCTCTCCGTGGGTGTGCCGGTTGAGGTGGAAGCGAGAGCGGCGGAGATACGTGCTGGTAGTTCCCCTTCACCTTCCGGTTCTGACCCTGAGGTTATCCTGGCAATGCCATCGTCACTCAGTATCGCCGGGTGCTCTCCGTTGATCCCCACCATGAACGTCAACCGCTGGCGCGTCGGCGATGGTGCTGTGGTGGGCATCACCTGGCCGTTTGCCGTCCCCAATTCGGCCGGCTCCATCATGTACGGTTCGTCGGGGCGGGGAGCACGGGTGGTCGTCCGGGTCGGCAGTGGACTGACGCGCCGGGAGTTGCTGCAGTGAGCGGCCTTGTTCGGGGGAGAAGCACCACGGGCATCGGCGCATTCTGTCGTGTGCGGTGCGCCTGCCGTTCTACTTCCGGCGGCTTCGTCCTCATCGAGTTCATGGTGGCGTTGCTTCTGATGTCCATCGTTCTCACCGCCATGTGCTCGGCGTATCTGCAGGCACGGGCTCGAGTGACGGCTCTCGCCCGCGACGCGGCGTCGGCAGTGGCGCCGCCCGTCGGCGGCCCTTCTTCCGAGTCGGCCGCGCTCTGGCATTGGGGGCCACGGGTGGGGCGCGTCATGTGGGAACCGGGGCCCACGCTCTCCATTGACCGGCGCGCACCCGGCACGAGCAGCCAAGACCTGCTCGGTCTGTGGGTTGAAGGATGGTTCGTCGGTGAGTTCGAGGTCGGCCCCGCCTCCTTCTTTCGGCTTGGCCCGGCGGAAGGGGGCTGGGGTCTCCGCCCTGGTGGGGAGGTTGTCGTGAGGGCGCGGCGCGCTGGTGAGCCCTGGGGGGCCCCGGTCCGAACGATGGTCGGGCTGCAAGGGGATAATTACCTGCCGAACACCGGGATTGCGCCGGGGACGGGGCATCCCTTCGCCCTCACCGTGCATCCTCCCGCTGCCGGTCTGATCACTTTTCGGGTGTCGGCGGGCGGGGGGGCCGTCGCTCTGGGCTCCGACAGCGGCCCCCTGGGGTGGGTGGGAATGCCCGCCGGTCCACTCGTGATTGAAGGTCTGGCTCACCGGCAGGCGCTCTATGTGGACTGTGCGCGCGATGTCGATGTGTATTTCTGAGTGCACACATCCGTTCCTCGGTGGAGGCAGGCGCGGGCAGGCGATTCCCCGAGCATCGTGTGTCCGAAACCCGTGGGTGCGGCAGCCGAGGGGGTTCAGCCTCATTGAGTTGCTCGTCGCCCTGATGTTGACCTCTCTGCTCGCTCTCGCCCTTCTGCCTCTGTGGCACGGTATGCGATCAGGCGGCGTCGCCGGGGGTGACGGCCTCATCGCGGCACTGCAGGGAAGAGTCGCCTCCTTGCGTTTCGAGCGCGATCTTCGACTTGCTGACTCAGGGGTGATGGCGGAATTGGGCTGTGCTCCGATACTGGAAGCTACGCCGCATCAGGTGGTACTGCTATCGCGATCCACGGGTGGAGGCACCGGCGGCCTCGAGGTGGTCGAGTGGGAGTTCACCTCCGGCAGCCTCATGCGGCGGCGTGCACCCTACACAGGCTATCTGCCGGCCGCTTTCGCACACAGTTTCTTCAGAGACCACAAGACCATGCTCGAGGAGGTAGCCGAGGAATGCGCCTTTGAATACTATGCGGGGGAATCGCGACTCGACCTCCCCCTGTCCCGAGATGAAACATGGCGCATAGACTCCGTGCGTCTTTCGGGGTACGTGGTGCGGGAGGTGGGCAACCACCGCGTTCGGGCCCCGCTCGCCGCCTGGGGGAAGGTGGGGCGGTGAGGCGTCGCGCCCGTGTGGCACCGATGGATATGGGACTTCTGGTCAACTCCGTACGCCCGCCGGGCTTCAGGGGGCAGCGGACCCCCACCACCGCTATAGGAAGCCGCCTCGAGGACGGCGGCTCGGCCACGGTGCTCGTGCTTATGGTGTTGTTGGGAGTGACTGCTCTGGTCACGGCGCTCTACTCGCTGTCGTTGGCCGCGCTGTCCGCGGCGGAGAACGAGCGTATCGGCCACCACGTGCGTGCCGGCGATCAGGGTCAGATGGGAGTGGTCCTCCGCGAAGCACTCTCCTCGTGGCAATACATGGTGGCAGCGCCGGCTCCAGGTTACAGAGGGTCATTCACGCCGGACGGCGACAACCCCGAGAACTTGGGGACGGTGAAAGTGGGTCGGGTCACTGCGCCCGGTGTATTGACCACCACGGTAGGGGCAGAACGAGGCCGAGACGGCCTTGACCTTCCCCGAGCGGCGCTGGTGGCGAGGAGGCTTCGCTGGCATCCGGACCGCACTGATCCGCTGCTTCTCCCGGCCGCAGGCGGAATCTCGGGCGGCGCCGGCGGAACGGGCTCGTACGGGGACGCAGATCAGGCGGCTGTGACGGTCGCCCTCTTGTGGGGAGGTGTCACGCCCGAGCTGTTGCCTGCGGGCACGAAGATGACAGCGCTCACCTCATCCTGGCATCTTGACGAAGGTTCGGCGCTTCGGGTGGCCGGCGTTGCTTCGGCCTCGGATCCAGAGGCGGCTGTCTCCTGGGAAGTCGCTCCACCAGACAACGTGCTTCTTCTCTCCGCAGGGGGCAGGGTCACGCCCACTCTCCTTTCCGGGCGTGGCGGCGGCACGGAAACGCCGGTGCTGATTGTGAGCCGGGGCGCCGCAGCCGTGGATCTGGGGGGGTTGGGCCCGCTCCACGGGGTGGTGGTCGCCGACGGTGACGTCGTGTTGGAGGGGACAGAGGTGTACGGAGCCGTTTTTGCGACGGGTGACGTCGACCTGGGTGCCACCGGGAGGCTCATCTATCACCCGGCCGTGTTTCGCTGGGCGACGGACCGATCGCTCATGAGGGGACGCTTGGTGCCGGGTACGGTGGAGGAGGCACTTGTGCCGGAGTGATGCGTGTGGCCGGCCGGCTTGGGGGGCGGCATGGTGGGCGGATTCTCGGGCCGGGTGGCAGGCGGCGCCGTCGTCAGTTCCAGCCGCCTGCCACCGTGTGCGCATGCCCTCAGTGTATACTGCAGCCATGGCGCATCATGAGCAGACACGTATGAAGCCCTTACGCAATCGGTTGGAATGCCGGGCCTGCGGGGTCATCTGCGAGCGGGTCGTGTATCCGGTGCACTGCCTGCGAAAGGGCTGCAGGTACGTCTACGCCTTTGAGGACGAGGGCGGCTCCGCCTTCTTCGGCTGTGTGGTGAAGGTGTTCTCCTCCGAACTCGATCTGGCTCCCTATCGGGCCTCCCCTCGATCCGATCCCTACGGAGCCCTGAGGGTGCTGCGGCCTCTTCACGACCACTGCCACGTGCGGGTGGAGCGCGCCTACGAGTTCCTGTATGAGCGTGATGGGTGCCGTAATCCCACCTTTGGTTGGCAGGCCGTAGAGTTCAGTGTGGAGGCGGTGCGGCTCATCGTCGAGGGAGTCGACGATGAGCAATCGCAATTCCCACCGGACAAGGACCGACCGGTGCCCGACTCCGCGGGTCCGCACGCGCCCTAGATGGATCTGCGCGTGGTGTTCCTCGGCACGGCAGGGGCCGTGCCCACCGTCGACCGTGGCACGAGCGCCGCACTTCTGGTGCGCGGCGGCGAGCGTCTTCTCTTCGACTGCGGCGAGGGAACCCAGCGCCAACTCATGCGGTCTGCGGGGCTGTCACGCATCGACAAGATCTTCTTCTCCCACCTGCACGGCGACCATTACCTCGGTCTTCCCGGCCTCATGAAGACGCTCGGTCTTCAGGGGAGGACGGAACCTCTCGAGCTTTATGGGCCGCGTGGCCTCGAAGAGCTGATGACCGTGGCACAGCGTGTCTTCGGCCGCCATCAGTACCCGGTGGTGCTTCACGAGGCAAAGCCGGGCATTGTGCTGGAAACCGACGGCTACCGCATGGAAGCGTGGCCCACAGATCACGGACCGCCCAGTTTGGCCTGGTGCCTCCATGAGAGTAAGCGGCCGGGTGAGTTCCACCCCGAGCGGGCTCAAGCCTTGGGTCTGGATCCCGGCCCGGCCTTTCGCCGGCTGCAGATGGGGGAGCCGGTGGTGCTGGAGTCCGGGGTCGTGATCGAGCCAGAACAGGTCATGGACGAACCTCGGCCCGGCCGCAAGCTGGTCTTCACGGGCGACACGAGGCCCACCGATCACGTGGCCCAATTCGCCCGGGGCGCGACCGTCCTCGTCCACGACTCCACCTTTGCCTCGAGCGAGCTCGAGAGAGCGCTGGAGACTCGCCATTCCACCTCGGCTGAAGCCGCCGAGGTGGCCGTTCGGGCCGGCGTCGATCTGCTCGTGCTCACCCACGTCAGTTCCCGCCACAGTCGCCGGGAACTCGTGAGCGAGGCACGGGCGGTATTCCGTCACGCTTTCCTGCCCGACGATCTCGATGAGTTGATCGTGCCTTATCCAGACAAGGGCACGCCGTACTTCGTGCGTCCCGCTGAGGGCAGTTGCGGATGTCCGGAGCACGCGCCCGGCCCGACGGAGGCTGATGATTCTGAAGGGGGCGGGTGAATCCGGGGGCGACCTCCTCCAACCGGCTCGCAAGTGGGTATAATAGCCGGGCCTTTAAGCCCACGTAGCTCAGGGGATAGAGCACTGGCCTCCGGAGCCAGGTGTCGCAGGTTCGAATCCTGCCGTGGGTATAGGTTCCGTTGAGCTGCTCGTCATCCGCCGAGGCCGAGAGTGGCTTCCACGCCGTCGACTGCGACTCGGGCCTGCTTCTGCAGCGTGAGGCCGAATTCCCGCGCAAATGCGTGTGTATAGCATGTCTTGACCTCGTCCATGGGGGGCGCGTCCCCAGTCTCGCGGAACACGCTGGTTTGGCGTAGATCCGGTTCTCCACACGACACGATGAGGTCGAACAGGGAGAGATCGGGATTCACGTTGAGCGAGGTTCCGTGACTGGCCACCCACCGTTCGCAACGAAGCCCGAGCGAGCCTATCTTGCGGTTGGCGGCGAAGACTCCCGGGCGGCCCTCGTACCTGATGGCGGGTACGCTGTAGTGGGTCAGCACCTCGATCAGCACCTCCTCGAGACTCCACACGTACGCACGGAGATTCCTTTGTGGGAGAGGCATGATGGGGTAGGCGATGAGCTGGCCGGGAGCATGGAGGGTGGCGGCGCCTCCGCGTTCCGAGACCACCACAGGTACGGCGGCACATGGGTGGTCGCAGCGCAGGTCGGAGGGGCTACCCCGGGCTCCCAGGGTGATGACGGGGTGGTGCTCCAACAAGAGCAGCACCCCGGCGAGGTGTCCGGCGATGACTGCGCTACGGAGACGTCTTTGCAGGGCCTGCACCTGCGCATAGGAAGCGAGGCCCAGATCCAGGACGGGCATGGGCTCCCCTGCGGTGCATGGAGGCCCTGGTGTCTCCCCCTCGGAGGGAGTTCCCACCTCGCAAGGAGTTCCCACCTCGGAGGGAGTGGCCGCGTCGGGGAGGATACTCTCTTCGGTCACCATGGGCGGGGAGCTAGAGCAGCTCTTCAGGCAGGGGCGGCTCGAGGGTGGGGTCGGCATGCCGCGAGTAGCTGATCGTGGTGTAGGTGTGTCGCACCGATGTCTCACCTCCCGTGACCGGGATTGTCTCCCGATCCAGGCGAATGAGGCGGCCTCGTTCGTCAATCCAGGCCCAAGAGTGCACGTGAGCGGCCACGGAGACCCCTGTCTCGAGTTGTGCCACCCAGGTGAGTTGGGTGGCCGCCTCCGGCGGCGGCGGGGGGGCGAAAGCGGGCGGTTCGCCGAAGGCAACAACTGCCTTGGCGGCCGCACCTTCGATGAGGTCGGCCTCAGGAGTGGGGTTCTCCAAAGGTAGATCGCGGAGGCTTTCGGGAACGGCCGTCGCTGCGTCGGCCCAGTCTGAACCCTCCGTGCGTGCGAGGCGGCGCTCGTCGGACAGGGCCAGGTGAAGAATGGTATCCGGTTCGGCTGCGGCCACTATCTCGAAGTATGACCAGGGGCGGCGCACCATCCCGCGTGCCCGCAGTATCTCGACGGGGGTTTCCCCCTCGAGCAACCAGGTGTCTATGCTGAAGGCGTAGCTCGAGATGTGCACCTGTGTGGTGAGTGCCCGGGACAAGACCCGCCCCATCGCGGAGAGCGTGGAGGGGCTGTTGGCGACGGGAGAGGTTGTGGACGTGGATGGACTGGTGCTCGAGGACGTGGCGGGTGTGGAGGGGGAGGAGGCCCCACCGGAGCCGTCACCGTCAGGGCCGCAGCCACCCACGAGAAGGGTGAGCGCGATGAGCACGGTCATGGAGAGAGCTATACGCGTGGCGAGTGGCACTTGAGCTACTCCTATCGACTGTGAGACACTCATGACCGGTAGAGGGTTGAAGCGCGCCCTCGGAGTCGGGCGCCTGGGTGACGTCGGCCGCGGGCGGACTCGAAGGCGCCGGGTAAGAGGAGCTCATGGTGGCACAGAAGTATGATCCGCTCTGGGAATTGGTGGGGCAGAAGGTACCGTTGCAGGGCACGGTCGTGTGTGTCGACTCCCGCTGCCCCAATTGCCACGTCATCGTGCATGTGGGCGCTGAGCTGGCCCCCGGTGACAAGGTGGAGTGCGGGCTCTGCGGCGAACCGCTTCGGATAACCGGGGACGGCCGCGGGGTCGAGCTGGACGACGAGCTGTAGGTGCTTCCCCCGCCCGGGCGGAGTGTGCCGCCGTTCGTTGCGGCGTGCATATGCCATGGCGTCTGCTCCGAGATAATCCAAGGCACCTGGTGGCCGGTGGGCGCCTCGGCACGTTTGTGCGAGATTCACAGTAGCAGACAGTCCGCGCACCCGGCCAGTTCCCTCGTGCCGGGCTGAGCGCCGCGCGGGCCGCTTGTTTGCTGGTAGACTTACACGCACCATGGCTCAAAGCTACCAAGGACGCTATGTTTCCAGTCGGCGCCGGCGCAGGCGTGTTGCTCCGTTCGCGGCCGTCATCATCCTGTTGGTGAGCGTCGGCGTCTTTGCCGGCGGTTTCGCGCTCTTCTACAACCTGGGTAGCCGTGTGGCGGCGGGGGGAGGCCTTTTCCCGGGAAGCGGCGACGGGCAGGTGGCGGTGGCTGCCGAACCCGAGCGGGTGACGGAGCGTTACCCCTTCCTTGACGGGCCTAACCTGGAGGGGTTCCGCGATCGCTCGTACGTTCCGGTGAAAGGCATCTACGTGTCGAGTTGGGCGGCCGGTTCCTCCAAGCGCATGCCGGAGCTGCTGGATCTCTGCGACCGCACGGAGATCAACGCCATGGTCATCGATGTGAAAGATGACACGGGGTACGTGTGTTACAACTCCAGCGTGGCCCTCTCCAAGGACCTCGGCCTCGAGGAGAACCGCCTCAAGGATGTTCCCGCCCTCATTCAGACTCTGCGCGACCACAACATCATTCCCATTGCGCGCCTGGTCGCCTTCAAGGATCCCATCCTGGCCGAGAAGCGTCCCGACTTGGCCGTCATGGACAAGAGCGGTGATATTTGGCGTGACTACAAGGGTTTCCCCTTTACCAACCCCTATAACCGGGAAGTGTGGGATTACCTTGTCGATGTCGCCGAGGATGTCGCCGATCTCGGCTTCCGCGAGATCCAGTTCGACTACGTGCGCTTCCCCAGTGACGGCAAGATCTCCGATGCCGTGTACCCGGGCAAGAGCGGCACTCATGAGGATGCCATCGCTGCCTTCCTCAACTACGCCCGCGAGCGGCTCGAGAAGAAGGGTGTGTGGGTGTCGGCCGACGTCTTCGGCCTCACGGTACACGTGAAGGACGACCTCGGCATAGGGCAGAAGATCGAGAAGGTGGCCCTCAACTCCGACATCGTGTGCCCCATGATCTACCCGTCCCACTACTACTCGGGCGCCTACAACGTGAAGGATCCCAACCGGAGCCCCTATGACATCGTCACCTATGCGACGCTCGATGCATCCCGCCGCCTCGCCGGCACCGGTGCCATCTACCGGCCCTGGCTGCAGGACTTCAGTCTGGGCGGTGTGCAGTATGGAGTGGCGGAGGTGAAAGCACAGATCAAGGCGGTGGAGGAGCAGGGCTACCACGAGTGGATACTGTGGGACCCCTCACTGCGCTACACAGAAGGAGCTCTGCGCTCGAACTAGGGTGACGGAGTTGGTTGTGGCCTGCCTGTGTACCCCCGCCCCTCAGCCTCTCTGCGGGAGGTCGGTGACCAAGGCCACCTCGTTGCAGTCGGGGAAGTGTACGCAGTGGATGCACTCCTGCCAGATCTTGTGCGGCAGCTCGGATTTCTCCACGCAGCGGAAGCCCATCTTCGCGAAGAAGTGCGGCACGAAGGTCAGCACGAAGACACTGCCGACGCGGAAGGCTTCGGCGTCGGAGAGAGCCCAGCGTACCAAGGCCGACCCGACTCCCCGCCCGGAGTGAGCCTCGTCCACCGCCAGGGAGCGGATCTCGGCGAGATCGTCCCACATGATGTGAAGGCCCGTGCAGCCTACGACGACGCCGTTCTCTTCGGCGACGACATAGTCACGGAGATGCTCATAGAGGGAGTGTAGTGAGCGGGGCAGCATCTGGCCCTTCTTCGCCCAGCCGTTGATGAGCCGCTGTATGTGCGGGACGTCGGCGATGCCGGCCGGACGAAGGCTTACGCCTGGAGACGGTGTCGCGATCAGTTGGCTCTCCTCACCTTGGGATCGTCATCCACCACCGGTGAAGTGGCGTGCAGTGTCCATTCTACTCTCCGATTGTCTCCGTTGCGGTGCCTCTGTACAATTGAACGGTCTGCCGTTCTCGTGCAGGGTGACGGTCTTTGGGGCTCGCGACTGCGCGGTCGGCCATGGTCGGGGGTGAAGCGTCGAGGAGGGTGTCGTGACGGCCAGGGTGCACACGAATCCGGTGCGGGTGAAGGTGTACACGCACGAGTTCCTTATCACCGGTCTGGTGCATACCAAGCCGGGAGGTTACCGTGATCGCGTGTCCGATATCGTGAACGATCCGGGCATACGTTTCTTGGTTCTCACCGACGCGGCCTTCCGTCCCCTCGATGACGAAGGTGCTCCCGCCAGGCGCTGCAGTACACTCATGGTGCATCTCGATGACATCAGGCTCCTCGTGCCCTTCGAAGACGACGCGGCGAGTGGCGAACCCGGCCCCTTGGGCTCCGATAGCATGAAGAAGTGGTAGGCGACCAGATTACTCAAGCGAGCGGAGGATTCCGTGCCCGGTACCGACTATTTGTTTACCTCTGAGTCTGTCAGTGAAGGCCATCCCGACAAGATGGCCGACCAGATCTCCGACGCCGTCGTCGACGCCGTTCTCAGCGACGACGACAAGGGGAGAGTGGCCTGCGAGACTCTTCTCACCAATGGTCTCGTGGTCGTCTCAGGTGAGATCACGACGACCACGTACATCGACATCCCGGGCATCGTGCGGTCCACGATCGAACGCATCGGCTATACACGGGCGAAGTTCGGGTTCGACTGCGAGACGTGTGGCGTGCTCACCTCCATTCACGAGCAATCACCCGACATCGCTCAGGGAGTCGAGCGTGCCTATGAGAAGCGTCATGACACCGACGACGACGACCTCCTTGACCAACAGGGAGCCGGTGACCAAGGCATGATGTTCGGCTATGCCTGCACCGATACCCCCGAGCTGATGCCGCTGCCCATCCAGATGGCTCACCGGCTGGTCCACCGGGCGAGCGAGGCGCGCAAGGGCGATCTCATGCCCTATCTGCGCCCCGACGGCAAGAGCCAGGTCACGGTGCGTTACCGTAACGGCAGACCGGAGTTCATCACGGCCATCGTCGTATCTTTCCAGCACAAGGACGGCATAGATATCGATATGCTGATGAAGCCGGACCTCATCGAGCACGTCATCAAGCCGGTGTTGCCCGAAGGCATGTACGACCCCAACTTCGTGCAGACCACACTCTACGTCAATCCTACCGGCAAGTTTGTCGTCGGTGGCCCCATGGGGGATACCGGTCTCACCGGCCGCAAGATCATCGTCGACAGCTATGGCGGGTTCGGACGCCACGGCGGGGGCGCCTTCAGCGGCAAAGACCCGTCGAAAGTCGACCGTTCCGCGGCTTATGCCGCCCGCTACGTGGCGAAGAACATCGTGGCCGCCGGCCTGGCTGAGCGCTGCGAGGCACAGCTCGCCTACGCCATCGGTGTGGCGCACCCGGTGAGTGTCATGGTCGACTGCTTCGGTACCAATACGGTCGACGAAGCCCTCATCCAGAAGCTGGTGGGTGTGCACTTCGATCTGCGGCCGGCCGCCATCATACGCGATCTCGATCTGCTGCGGCCCATCTACGAGAAGACGGCTGCCTACGGTCATTTCGGACGCGATGACCACGATTTCACGTGGGAACGAACCGACAAGGCGTCTGTGCTGCGGAAGGAAGCGGGCCTGGCATAGGCACAGGCGGCTCAAGGGGGCACCCGGGCCCACCCATCCTCCGGGTGGTTCCCTGCGTCGGTCTCAGGGCTCTGCCGAGCACCGAGTTCGACTACTTGCCGCCGCTTCCTGGAGGGGGTGACCCCGTGCCCTCGCAGGGGGCGGTGGTGGCCGTGCCGTTCGGTTCTCGTACCGTGCGCGCCGTGGTCGTGGGGACGGCCGAGACGCCGGCGGTCGACACCGCGGCCTTGCGCCGGGTGGAGAAGGTGTTTGAGTGGCGTGTATCCGGCGAACTCTTCGAGCTGGCGCGAGAGCTCTCCGCTCACTACCTCGCCCCGCTGGGAGCGTGCCTGCGCCTCGTGCTCCCGCCACACACCACCTCGAGGGGGGCGGCTTCGCGCAAGGTCAAGTGGATACTTCCCACGGGAGCGGATCCGGATGGCGTGCGGCTCACGGCCAAGCAGCGTCTGGTGCTGCAGCAGATGGCCGGCGAGGCTCGCCCGGTCGCGACGGTACTTGCCGCTGCGGGTGTCTCCCGGAGCGTACTCGGGGGGCTTGTGAAGTCCGGCGTGGTGTGCCTGGAGGAGCGCGCCGCGACGGACGACACGGCGGGTTCGAACCCGGCTTCCGGCGGCGGGGGGCCCGGTCAGGCTGTGCCCGTCCCCACCGAGGAGCAGGCGGCTGCCCTTCGGGAGCTCAGCGAGCACCTCACAGCCGGAGAGCCACGGCGCGCACTTCTGTGGGGAGTGACCGGCAGTGGGAAGACGGAAGTCTACCTCCGGCTCATCGAGGAGAACGAGGCCCGCGGACGTTCGACCATCGTGCTCGTACCCGAGATAGCCCTGACCGGGGCCCTGGGAGATCGCTTCCACAGCCGGCTGGGAGAGAAGGTCGCCGTGTGGCACAGCGGACTTTCGCCAGCCCGGCGTCGCCGTGAGTACGGCCGCGTGTGTGAGGGACGGGCCACCGTGGTGGTGGGTGCCCGCTCGGCGGTGTTCGCGCCGGTGGAGAGGCTCGGGCTCATCGTCATCGACGAGTCGCACGATTCCTCGTACAAGCATGACGATGAGCCCCGCTACAGTGCGCGCTACGCGGCCTGGCAGCGGGTGAAGAGGAGCGGCGGCCTGTTGCTGGAGGGCACCGCGACTCCGCGCTGTGAATCGCTGCTCGAGAATCACACCATCGTGCGTATGCGCGAACGTCCCGGGGGTGCGGTGCTGCCCCACGTCGAGGTGGTGGACATGCGCCGGCAGGGTGATGGGCGCCGGTTGGCGCCCATCACCCGCGAAGCTCTGGCGGAGGTGCTGAGAAGGCGGCAGCAGGCGGTGGTGTTGCTCAATCGGCGCGGTTACGCCGCCTTCCAACTCTGCGAGGCCTGCGGCCATGTGCTCATGTGTGATGAGTGCGACGCCTCGCTGGTTCTCCACAGGCACACCGGGCGCCTCGTGTGCCATCGCTGTGGGGCCGTCTCCCGGCCGCCCGGCATCTGTCCGGCCTGTGGTGCCGCCTCGCTCTCCCGTGGCGTTCCCGGCACCGAGCATCTGCAGGAGGAGCTCAGCTCTCTGGTGTCGTCCGACCGGCTGTTCCGTCTCGACTCGGATGTCGCCGGCACAGCCTCCAAGGCCCACGCGGTACTCTCTTCGTTTCAGCAAGCCCGTCCGGGAGTTCTCGTGGGTACGCAGATGGTTGCGAAGGGTCACGATATCTCGGGGGTGACGCTCGTCGTCGTAGCGGACGCGGACGTGGGTCTGTACCTACCCGACTTCCGGGCTGCGGAGCGGACCTTCCAGCTTCTCACGCAGGTCGTGGGCAGGGCGGGGCGAGGCTCCCTTCCCGCCCGGGCTCTCGTGCAAACTTGGAATCCAGGCGTGAGCTGCATTACAATGGCTATTGAGGGAGATGTGGCCGCGTTCTACAAGAGCGAGCTGGCCGGGCGCAAGCAGCTCGGCTTCCCCCCCTACCGGCGGCTGGCCAGGTTGGTTATCTCTTGCCCCAGGGAGCACGCGGTGCGCGATGAGGCCGAGAGAGTCGCTCAGCGGCTGCGGCGGCTCGAGTGCGGGTTTGAGGTCTGGGGACCGGCACGGTTGCCGCGGGTGCGGGGCCGGTATCGCTCTCAGGTGCTGGTCTCGGCGGCGCGTGACTCCTTGGCGCTCGAGCCCTTGGGCGCAGTGTGCGAAAAGGCGCGGCGGGTGTTGGTGAAGCAAGGCGTCGATCTCATGATCGACGTCGACCCGGAATGGTTCGGTTAGCATGTCAAAGGCAACGAAAGCCCAACCCAAAGCGGCAACTCTCGGCGCATACAGGGTGCGCAGATTCGGCGATCCCGCCCTCAAGGGGCGTTGTCCCGAGGTCACCTCGTTCGACGAACGCTTGGTCGCCTTGGCGGAGGCCATGTTCCGCATCATGGACGAGGAGGACGGCGTGGGTCTCGCGGCGCCGCAGATCGGGATACAGAAGCGTCTTGCGGTGTGGTGCCACCCCGAGACGGGTGAGCGCTATGTGCTTGTCAATCCGCGCTTCGTGGAGATGTCCGAGTCCACCACCGTGGAGGCAGAGGGGTGTCTGTCGGTGCCCGGCTACGCAGTGGACATCCCCCGGGCCGACAGAGTGGTGGTGGAGTGTGAGAACGTTGAAGGCACGACGACGAGAGTCGAACTGGAGGGCCTTCTCGCGCGCATCGTCCAACACGAGACAGACCATCTCGACGGCGTCCTCATACTCGATCGCACCACGCCGGAGGAGCGCAGGCGGGTGCTCAAAGAGATGAGGGAGCAGGCACTCACTCAGTGAGAGTCGCTTTCGCTGCCACCCCCGGTTTCGGTGCCCTGGTACTCGAAGGGTTGCTCGAGCGGGGCGTGGTGCCGGCGGTGGTGCTCACGCAGACCGACCGTCCGCGGGGGAGGGGAAGGCGCGAGTCTCCTTCCGTCTGCGCATTGGCCGCCGAGAGGGCGTCTCTTCCCTGCAACAAGATAGACGACATCAACGACCCGGGTGTGGCCGCGCATCTCCGGTCGCTCAAGGTGAAAGCGGTGGTGGTTGCGTCATTCGGGCAGATTCTCCGCCCTCCGTTGCTCGAGGAGTTCCTGTGCCTCAATGTGCACGCGTCCCTGCTCCCTCGGTATCGTGGTGCATCGCCCATCCAGGCGGCGCTCAGAGCAGGTGACCGCGTCACCGGCGTGAGCATCATGCGTATGGTGGCTGAGCTTGACGCGGGGCCGGTGGCTCTGCGGCGGGAGGTATCGCTCACCGTCGGTGACGATGCCGGTACCGTGGAGCGGGTGTTGGCACTGCTCGGTGCGCTGGGCATGGCTGAGGTACTGGAGCAGTGTGAGGCGGGGACGGCGGTGTTCGAGGCCCAGGAGGGTGAGCCCTCTTGGGCCCCCAAGCTCACTGCGGCCGACCGGGTGTTCCGGCCTGATTTGGAGGCCCTCAGGTGCCACGACTACGTTCGCGCCCTGTCGCCCGAGGTGGGGGCGTCGGCCGAGTCGGATGGACTCAAGCTCAAGATATGGAGAACCCGGCCACTCGGGGTGGCTGGAGGGGTGTCGCTCCCGGCAGGAGTCGAACACATCGCCGGCTTTCCCGGGCGGGTGGCGGTGGAGGGCGGTCGTCTGTTCGTCGGCTGTGCCGAAGGGGCGGTTGAGCTACTCGTGCTTCAGCCGGAGGGCCGGCAAAGGATGCCGGCCGCCTCCTTCCTGCGCGGCTACGGTGCCAAGATGGGAGAGCATGTGCGATGATGGCCTTACCGTCCAGGTCGAGAGGAGAGGGGCGAACATGACGATACCCGCTGGTGCGTACGGTGAACGGCTGGTGCTCCCCTCTCTTCTCTCCGCCGACTTCGGCCGTCTGGCCGAGGAGATAGCCGTGGTGACCGATGCGGGTGCACGGATGCTGCACATGGACGTGATGGACGGCCATTTCGTACCAAACATCACCATCGGCATGCCGGTGATCGCGGCCTTGTCGCCGGTGGTGCACGCCGCCGGCGCCTTGGTTGATGTTCATCTCATGATCGCGGAACCAGATCGCTACCTCAAAGACTTCGTCTCCGCCGGCGCCGATGGTCTCTCCGTCCACATCGAGACCTGCCCTCACATCCATCGTACGCTGTGTCAGATCAAAGAATTGGGGCTTGCGGCAGGCCTGGTCCTCAATCCCGGTACCGATGTCTCTCTGGTCCGGGAGGCGCTCAAGTTCGCCGACTACGTGCTGGTCATGAGTGTCAATCCCGGCTTCGGCGGGCAGTCCTTCATCCCTGAAGTGCTCGAGAAGGTGAAGGCCATCCGCGACCTGTTGCCCGAGGGGGCCGCCGTCGAGATCGACGGCGGCATTGACGCCTCCACCATCGAGAGTGCAGCCGAGGCGGGAGCGAACTGGTTCGTGGCGGGCTCTGCCGTGTACTCAGGGGGCGATGCCGCAGGTGAGTACCGGCGGCTGGCCGGCTTGGCGGGGGCGTTCGTCCGGGCGAGGTGAATTTGTGGCGGTCGGGCCGCCGTGGTACCATGCAGGTGCGCTTTCTGTGGAGAGCGAGAGATGTGGTCTTCGGGGTCGGGTGCGATTCCCTACCGGCGGTGAGAGCCCGCGAGCGACGCTGAGGCGCGCAGACCAGGTGGAATCCCTGGGCCGACAGTGACAGTCTGGACGAGAGAAGACCGAGCCGGCGGTTTCCACCGCCTGCCCGTGCCTACCTGACCCCGTGCGAAGAGGGGTCTTTTTTGTGGGTGTGAACGAGGCCGACAGAGGGTTCTTGGAGCAGGCTCTGAGCTTGGCCGGGCGCGCGCGGGGACGCACGAGTCCGAATCCCCTTGTGGGCGCGGTGTTGGTGGGCGAGGGGGGCGTCGTGGCCCGTGGTTTTCACAAGGGGCCCGGCCTCGATCACGCGGAGATAGTGGCGCTCAAGTCGGCTGCGTCCGCAGGGGTGAGCACCGAGGGCACCACTGTCTACGTCACGCTGGAGCCCTGTTGCCACCATGGGCGTACTCCTCCCTGCACCCAGGCACTGATCGCCGCCGGGGTACGACGGGTGGTGATCGGCGCCATCGATCCTTCGCCCAAAGTGAATGGCAAGGGTGTCGAGGAGTTGAGGTCCGCGGGCATCCATGTCGACCTGGCCGATGACGACATCGCCCACGCTGCTCGCCGGCAGAATGACCCCTTCAGAAAGCATGCACGCACGGGTTCGCCCTTCATCACCTACAAGTACGCCATGACCATGGATGGCCGCGTGGCCACCGAGTCGGGCCACTCCTCCTGGATATCAGGCGAGGAGAGCCGCCGGTTGGTGCATCGCCTGCGGGCGTGGTCCGACGCCGTCATGGTCGGTGCGGGCACACTGGAGCGCGACGATCCTTTGCTTACCGCGCGGGATGTCGATGCGCACCGGCAGCCGCTGCGGGTGGTGGCTGACGGCCGCCTGAGCATCAGGGCCCGCTCGTCCCTCGCGGCGTCGCTTGAGGAGGGGCGGGTGCTCGTGTTCTGCGACGAAGATGTCGATAGTGTCCGCCGCGCCGAGGTCGAAGGGTGGGGCTTTGAAGTCGTCCCGGTGCAGTCATCTGCGGATGGCCTGCTCAAGTGGCCGCTCATGGCAAAGGAGCTCGGGGTGCGAGGGGTGCAGAGCCTCCTCCTGGAGGGGGGCCCGCGTTTGGCGGCATCCGCGTTCGAGAGCGGCCTCATCGATAAGGTCATGTGCTTTCTGGCTCCGGTGATAGCGGGTGGGGCGGAGGCGCCCGGCCCGCTGCCCATCAAAGCCTACGGCCGTATGGACGAGGCCCCCCGTCTCTGGGAAGTCACCATGGAGCGGTGCGGGGACGATGCACTGCTCAGCGGATTCTTGACGGAGGCCTACTGACGTGTTCACGGGGCTGGTGGAAGAGGTGGGCACGGTTCTCAGGTTGGTGAGGCGCGGCGAGGGCGCGCACCTCTTCGTGCGGGCCGCGGCCGTGCTCGAGGGAACCCGCGTAGGCGACTCTATTGCCGTCGACGGCGCCTGTCTCACCGTGGTTTCTCTCGACGACTCAGCCTTTGCCGTTGATTGTATGGCCGAGACCCTGTCGCATACCACGCTGGGGCGGCTTCGCCCGGGTGACAGGGTCAACCTCGAGAGGGCTCTGGCTCTGGGCGACCGGCTGGGGGGCCACCTCGTGCTCGGCCACGTCGATGCCGTCGGCGAGGTACGTTCGGTCCGCACCCGGGGTATCGCCTGGGAGGTGCGTGTCGGGCTTCCGGCGGCTCTTGCCGCCTACGTCGCCCCCAAGGGGTCGGTAGCCATCGACGGCATCTCACTCACTGTCACCGATGTCAGTGCGGATGAGTTCGGAGTGGGCGTGATCCCGCACACGCTTTCGGCGACCACGCTCGCTTCCATTGCACCGGGGTGTCTCGTGAATCTGGAAGCGGACGTGCTCGCGCGCTATGTGCGGCAGGCTCTCGGATCCTTCGCCGGCACAGATGGCGGTTCTTTGCCCCCGTCGGTTCCGGGGGGTGACATGGTGGACGGAGGCCTTACGGCCGACAAGCTCAAGGAGTACGGGTTCTGACGCTGCAGAGGCATACGCTCGGGCATATGAAGGAGTACCAGGGGCTGGGAAGATGCCCCGGAGACACTGGAAAGGTTGATGAACGATGAATGATTCCGGCTCGCCCTTTGCCACCATCGAGGAAGCCCTCGAGGACATGAAGTCCGGCCGCATGGTGGTGGTGTGTGACGACGAGGACCGCGAGAACGAGGGCGATCTCACCATGGCCGCCCAATTCGTCACCCCCGATGCCGTGAACTTCATGGCGAAGCACGGCCGGGGTCTCATATGCTTGACCCTCACCGCGGAGAGGTGCGACGAGCTCGGCCTTCACCCCATGACACGAAGCAACCAGTCTCGTTTCGAAACCGCGTTCACGGTGTCGATCGAGGCGAGGGAAGGCGTGTCGACGGGCATCTCGGCCGCCGACCGGGCACACACCATCCAGGTCGCCATCGACCCCACCTCCACCATGCGTGACATCGTGCAGCCCGGCCATGTGTTCCCGCTGCGGGCGCGCCCCGGAGGAGTGTTGGAGCGTACCGGCCAGACCGAAGCGGCGGTCGACCTTGCCCGCTTGGCCGGCCTGTATCCGGCGGGAGTCATCTGCGAGATCATGAACGACGACGGTACCATGGCGCGTGTGCCCGACTTGGTCAAGTACTGCGCCGCGCACGGCCTGAAGATGATCACCGTCGCCGACCTCATCAAGTATCGCCGCCGTAACGAGAAGCTCATACGCCGGGGAGCGGAAGTCAGACTGCCCACGGTGTGGGGGGAGTTCGCTGCCATCGGGTACGAGAGCCTTCTCGACCACGAGCAACACTTGGCACTGGTGGCCGGCAACGTGAGCGAACGAGAGGACGTGCTGGTACGTGTGCACTCGGAGTGTCTCACGGGTGACGTGTTCCACTCTCTCCGCTGCGATTGCGGACAGCAACTCGTCTCCGCCATGGAGATGATCCAGCGTGAGGGCTACGGAGTACTGCTGTACATGGCCCAGGAGGGGAGGGGGATAGGGCTCCTCAATAAGCTGGAGGCCTACAGGCTGCAGGAGAAGGGCTTGGATACCGTCGAGGCCAACGTCGAGTTGGGCTTCCCGGCCGACCTGCGCGACTATGGCATCGGAGCCCAGGTGCTCGCCGATTTGGGACTGTCGTCCATTCGGCTGCTGACCAATAACCCGCGCAAGTTGGTGGGTCTGGAAGGATATGGTCTCACCATCACGGAACGAGTGCCTCTGGAGATGGACCCCTGTGATGAGAATGTGCGGTACCTATCGGCGAAGAAGAACAAGCTTGGACACATGTTGCATCATCAAGGGCTGTGCTTGGACGACATCGAGGTTGAGGAGGGAGACAAGTGAGCGAAGCGAAGAGCAGAGTCTTCGAGGGGGTCCTTCAGGGCGAAGGGCTGTCCGTGGGCATCGTTGTCGCACGTTTCAACGAGTTCATCTCCGGCAAGCTCCTGTCGGGCGCTCTCGACAGCCTTCACAGGCACGGAACCAACCCGGCCAACATCGAGATCGCCTGGGTGCCGGGTGCCTACGAGATCCCTCTGGTGGCCAAGAGGCTTGCAGCGAGTAAGCGGTACGACGCCGTCATCTGTCTGGGCGCGGTCATCCGGGGTTCTACACCTCACTTCGACTACGTGGCGGCGGAGGTGGCCAAGGGGGTGGCCCAGGTGGGCCTGGAGGCAGAGGTGCCCGTGGTCTTCGGTGTACTCACCACCGATACCATCGAGCAGGCGGTGGAGCGGGCCGGCACGAAAGCCGGCAACAAGGGCTGGGACGCAGCCATGGCTGCGCTCGAGATGGCCAATCTCCTCCGGTCCTTACCGGCCGGGGAGTGACCTCCGTGAGGCGGACCGGTGCAGGCAGAGAGACGGAGGAGCCACAGCCTGCACGGCTGTGGCTCCTCCGTCTACGTGAGGTCAGGCAGAGGCGAGTGTGTCAGACAGCCTTGCTGTGTATGGCCTTGGTGACCTTGTTGGCCTTCAGGCATTTCGTGCAGACATAGGCCCGGGTGGTCTTGCCTTCGAGCACCATGTTGACCTTCTGAAGATTGGGGTTCCAGCGTCGCCGGGTGGCGCGCATGGAGTGGCTGCGGTTGTTCCCGAAACCGGGTGTCTTCCCGCAGATGACGCAGACTCTCGACATATCGTGATCCCTTCACGGAAGAAGTAGGCGCACAGGGCATCATAGTATGCCTTCCGCCGCCGCGGATGGCAAGGTAAGGTCCACGTGGTCCGGCTCTGTTCGCGGTGCGCCTTTGACTGTGAGGGGGATGGGCGCTGCCTGCAAGAGAGGGGGAAGGAGTGGGCGCCGCGAGGCGTCCCGAAGCCTGGGAATCGGTTAGACTACCGGGTCCGGAGCCTGGGTGCGTGGTGTACAATAGGCCAATGTTCTTCTCGAGGCACACAGGAGCGAAGCGTGTCGAGAGCATCAAAAGATGAGCGTAGAACGGCCGGAGCGGAGAGCGAGTGGGGGACGGTTGTGGTCTCCGAAAGGGCCATAGCGGACATCGTCGCCTACACGGTCCTCGAATGCTACGGAGTCGTGGGTATGGCCTCTCCCAATGCGTACCAGGGGGTCGCGAGGCTGCTGAGCAGAGACAAGCTGCATCAAGGCATCAAGGTGGAGCGGGACAAGGGCCATTTCAAGATATCCATCTATGTAGTCGTTGAGTACGGCCTGAACGTGGCCGAGGTTGCGGGCAATGTGCGGTCGCAGGTGGCGTACAACGTGGAGAAGGCCACGCGCGAACGGGTCACCGACCTCCACATCCACGTCCAAGGAGTGCGAGTTGGCGGACAGTAACGGGCCTGCCATCAGTGTCCGGTCGGCGCTCGAGGTGGTCGCGGCCGGGTTCCATGTTCTTGAGGGCCGCAAGCAAGAGGTCAACGATCTGAATGTGTATCCGGTACCCGACGGCGACACGGGTACCAACCTTGCCCTCACGGTGAAGTCCATCCTGGAAGACCTGCAACGGGCGCCCAGTGATCTGACCCCGCCGGAGGTTTGCAACGCCATCTCCGAGGCCGCCCTTATGGGCGCGCGCGGCAATAGCGGTGTGATTCTCTCGCAGATGGTGCGCGGTGCCATGGAAGCCCTCTCCGAGGCGCCGGTACTTGAGCCTGCTGTGCTCGTAGCCTGCTTGCATAGAGCCACGGAGGCCTCCTACCGGGCCATCAGGAAGCCTGTGGAAGGTACCATGCTCACGGTTCTCAGGGAGATGGCCGAGGCGGCCGAGGAGCTCTGTGCATCGGATGGGGCCCCTCCGCCCGAATTGTTTGAGGAGGTACTGCGTGAGGGGTGGGAGAGCGTGCGCCGCACGCCCGCCCTGTTGTCCGTCCTGGCCGAAGCCGGAGTGGTCGACGCGGGTGGGTTCGGCCTTGTTCTGATTCTTGAGGGCTTACTTCTCGGTGGCTCGGGCGGTGAGTTCATGATGGTTGACACCAGTGATCTCGCGGTCATGCCCCACAGAGACGAGGCCGAGGAGCATGCCGCCAGCAAGTACACATACTGCACGAGCTTCCTCGTCAAGGGCAGCGATCTCGATGCGGAGGATTTGGAGGCACTGCTGTCGCCTTTGGGCGACAGCCTTCTCGTGGTGGGCAGTACGGCCCAGCTCAAGGTCCACGTCCACACCGATGCCCCCGGTGAGGTACTCAACCTGGCCACTGGGCTGGGTACTCTGCATGTGGTCGAGATAGACAACATGAAGGAACAGACGGCGGAGCGCGATCGCCGCCTCCGCGCCCAGGAGGCCGCGGCCTCACCCGTATCGGCGCTCACGCAGGTCGTGGCTGTGGTCAATGGTGAGGGCAACAAGGCCTTGTTCTCCAGCATGGGAGCCGACATTCTGGTGGAGGGCGGGCAGACCATGAACCCTTCGGCGGAGGAGCTCATCAACGCGGTGAAGCAGGCCAGCGCCCCTTCCGTCATCATTCTGCCCAACAACAAGAACATCATTCTGGCGGCCGAGCAGATCGTGGGCCGGGTCGAGAGAGAAGTGTTTGTGGTGCCCACCCGCTCCCTGCTCGCGGGGCTCTCTGCTCTCGTGGTCTTTGATTCGGAGACCGACGGCGCCTCCAATCACGAAGAGATGCGAGCGGCCATCGCCGGAGTCTCGAGCGGTGAAGTGACCCGGGCGGTGCGTGCCTCCAGTGTGAACGGCCTTGCCATCGAACAGGGCGCGTTCATCGGCTTGGTGAACGACGAAGTCATCGCTACCGGTCAGAAGTTCGACGTCGTTGTCGACGCGGTGGCGGCGACGATGGTGAACGGCACGAGCGAGGTCATGACCGTGCTCTTGGGGAACGGTGAGGACGCCGAGCCGGCGCGGTTGGCGGCGGAGCGCCTGCGGGAGCGCTACTCAGACCTCGAAGTGGAGATCCATGTGGGCGGGCAACCGCTGTATCCGTTGCTCGTGTCGGTGGAGTAATAGTTGGTGGGCGAGGGGTGGCAGGGGGGCCCGCCGGACGGCCGGCCCGACAACAAATCAGGCAGGTGGGGAGATGACAGAAGCGGGCGAAGCTCAGATTCTCAATCGACAGAACACCGTGGTGGTGGTTGATTCCACCGCCGACCTTCCACAGTACCTGGTCGACGATCCCAACATCAGGATGATTCCTCTCCGTGTCCATTTCGGCGACGAGATCTACAAAGACTGGGTAGACATCAAGCCGGTGGAGTTCTTCGAGCGACTAGTGAAGGCCGACAAGCTTCCCACCACGTCACAGCCCTCTCCGGGCGAATTCGCCGACCTCTATCGTGTGCTCCGCAAGAACTACGACAATATCCTCTCTCTGCACCTCAGCAGCCGCAACAGCGGCACCGTCGAGAGCGCCCGTCTGGCGGCGAAGATGGTCGAGGGCGTGAGCGTGGTCGACACGCGCATGGTGTGCAGCGCGAACGCGCTTCTGGCCGATCGCGTGCTCACGCGGCTCGACGGGGGCGTGGACAAGGCTGAACTCGAGCGCTACATCGAGTGGTTCATCGGCGCACGAGGCTTTGCTTTTCTACTCGACACCCTCGACTACATCTACAAGGGGGGCCGCATCGGCCGGGCCAATCACCTGGCGGGCACACTCCTCCACATCAAACCCATCCTCACGTATGACGCCGAGGGTGTGGTGGCACCTTTGGGCAAGGTGCGCGGGGAGAAGAAGGCGCTCAGTTTTGTTCGTAACTACTTCCTCGAGCATACACGCAGTGGTTCCCCCGTGTACGTGGGCATCGGGCACGGCGTGGCGCCCGAGAAGGGGCAGAAGCTCGCCGATCTCTTACGTTCCACCGATCGCGAGGTCGATGTCCGCTTCGTCAGCGAGGTGGGGTCGGTCATTGGCACCTATTCTGGTCCGGGGGCGCTTGCGTTCTACTTCATCCAGGACGCCGATTTTCCCGGGTAGCGCGCGGGGGCGCTCGTCACGTCCGACTTCATCCACGCAGAATCCGGTGCCGAGGTGATTCACTATCCCCTCGGCACCTCCGCGACGCGCGAGCCCCTGCCCCCGCTGCCACGTGCAGGTCTTCCCAAGTGCCCGGGCGCGGCGCTACAAGCGCCCCTCGATTCGCTTCATGGCATCGGGTCGACGAGGGCTGCGCGTCTCCATTGTCTCGGTCTCGACACCGTGGAAGATCTGCTGCTGTATCTACCCTTCCGCCATGAGACCCCCGCTCGATTGTCGCGTGTCTCAGAACTCAAAGAGGGTGCGGTGTGCACCATCCAGGTGCGGGTCGGGCCGTGCAGCATACGGCACGGACGTAGGCGTGGTCTGCGTATTCTGGAAGCCCTTGTGGCTGATGACAGTGGGTCGATTGTTGCCGTGTGGTACAACCAAGAGTACCTTCGCGAGGCCTTTGCGGGCCGCCCGGAGGTGTTGGTGAGGGGCCGCATGTCCTTCCGGAACCGCACGCCCAGATTCATAGTACAGCGCCATGAGATCATCGGCCACAAAGAGTCCGGGCCCGGTGGCATACTCGCACTCACCCCCGTCTACCCGGCGACTGCCGACGTGAGTTTGCGCCTGATACAAGCCGCTGTACGCTCGGCCCTGCCGGTCGCCCGCGATTTCGTAGATCCCTTACCGGCCCGTCTCCTCGCCGCGCGCTCCTACCCAGGCAAGGCCGAGGCCATCGCCTGCGCCCACTTCCCGGCTACCGAGTCATCCGCCGTTCGGGCCCGGAAGCGTCTGGCGTTCGAGGAGCTACTCCTGCTTCAAGTGGCACTGCTCGAGCGCAGGCGGGCGCAGAAGGTGCATCCCGCTGTGGGGCTGGGTTCTCCAGGGCCTCTGTGCCACGCCTTTTTGAAGGAGTTGCCCTATCGCCCGACCGGGGCTCAAGAGAGGGTCATGGCAGAGATCGACTCCGACCTCAGAGCGCACACACCCATGCTCCGCCTCCTCCAGGGTGACGTAGGGTCGGGAAAGACGCTCGTGGCGGTGTACGCTCTTCTTCGGGCGCTGGATGCGGGCGGTCAGGGTGTTCTCATGGCACCGACCGAGATCTTGGCCGATCAACATGCCGAGCGCCTCCGGGAAGCACTCGAGTCTGTCGGGGTTGAGATCTTGACGTTGAAGGGGAGCCTCCCGGTCGGCCACAAGAGGCGCGTGAAGCG
Organism: uncultured Gaiellales bacterium; assembly: GCA_964423425.1. Classification (GTDB taxonomy): domain Bacteria; phylum Actinomycetota; class Thermoleophilia; order RBG-16-64-13; family RBG-16-64-13; genus CAYRES01. Next base: position 311,675 of record CAYRES010000001.1, read on the forward strand.
AATACTCGGTCGGGGGCATCCCGCCTTGGTCGTCGGCACCCACGCGCTCATCCAAGAGGATGTGAGTATCCCGAACCTCCGCGTGGTGGTGATCGACGAGCAGCACCGTTTCGGCGTGGGGCAGCGCGACGCTCTGCTCATGACTGCAGAGAATGAAAGCCGTCCGCACGTGTTGCATATGACGGCGACACCGATACCACGCACCCTCAGCCTCACCGTCTACGGCGACCTCGACGTGAGTGTGATCGACGAAATGCCACCCGGCCGACGGCCGGTGAAGACGAAGTGCGTGCGTCCGGAGCAGGAAGGACGGGCCTGGCGGCTCCTGCGCAGGCGCCTCGACGAGGGCGGACAGGCCTATGTTGTATGCCCCCTCATCGAGGAGAGCCCGGCGCTTCAAAGTGCCGCCGCCACCTCCACGTACGAAGCGCTCAGCGCGGGTGAGCTGTCCGGTTACGCGGTGCGCCTTCTTCACGGGCGGATGCCGCCCGCAGAGAAGCGTGATGCCATGCAGGCCTTCGCCCAGGGGAGGGTGCAGGTTCTCGTCTCCACGACAGTGATCGAGGTGGGCGTCGACGTCGCCAATGCCAGCGTCATGGTCATCTTGGGTGCCGGCCGTTTCGGCCTCTCCCAATTGCATCAGTTGCGCGGCCGGGTGGGCCGGGGGCAAGACGAATCGATGTGCCTGCTCATGGTTGGTGCGAATGACCTCGAGTCCGGTGATCGCCTCGCCCTGTTCGCCCGCAACCCGGACGGCTTCCAGCTGGCGGAGCTCGACCTCGCCGCCCGCGGGGAGGGGCAACTTTTCGGAGAACGGCAAACGGGACTCGGCGACCTGAAGATCGCTCGGTTGCGGACCGACCGGGAGTTGCTCGAGGACGCCCGGCGTGAAGCGCTGCACATGTTCGAGGCCGACCCCGGCCTCTTGCGCCCCGATCACGCACTTCTGGCCTGGTGTGCGGCGCAACGGTTCGCGGGGGTGGTCGAGCGCTTGGAGCGGGCGTAGGTGGGCGAGCTCCGCATCATCGCCGGCCGGCAGCGAGGCCACCGGATACAGGTCCCCAGGGGAGAGGTGCGGCCGACCGCCGAGCGGGTGCGCGAGGCTGTCTTCGCGGCTCTCGATTCGCTCGACGCAGTCTCGGGCTCCAGGGTCCTCGACCTCTTTGCCGGGTCGGGCGCACTCGGTCTGGAGGCGCTGTCTCGAGGTGCAGCCCACTGTTCCTTCGTGGAGTCAGACCGGCGGGTGGTGGGTGTGTTGAGAGCCAACATCCGCGCACTGGGGTTGGGCGCCGAAGCCACCGTCATGGCCATGCCGTACCAGAAGGCCCTCAAGCTGGTAGCAGGAATCGACCCCGGGTATGATGTACTCTTTGTAGACCCGCCGTACCGGATGCTGGAGGCGGTCACGGGCACGCTCACCGGCTTCCTGCCGGTTATCATGCGGCCGGGTGGTATTGTGGTGATTGAAGGGCCACGCCACGCGGTGGTCGAGGTGGGCATGCCGGCTACGTTCGTACGTCACTACGGTGACACGAGCATAACCATGGTCGAGATAGGAGCGGAACACCCGTGAAGATCGCGCTTTGTCCCGGAACCTACGATCCGGTCACGAACGGCCACCTCGACATCATTACGCGAGCGGCGGCGAAGTTTGACAGCCTGGTGGTGGCGGTGGTCAAAGACCCTCCCCGTAAGACCGCCCTGTTCTCCACCGAGGAACGTGTTCACTTCGTGACAGAGACCACCAAGCATCTGGACAACGTCCGGGTGACCCTTCTCGAGGGTCTGGTGGTGGACATCGCCCGCCGGGAGGGCGCGCAGTTCTTGATCAAGGGTCTCCGGGCGGTCATGGACTTCGAATACGAGTTCCAGATGGCGCAGTTGAACAAGATGCTCGACCCGGATCTCGAGACCATCTACTTCATGGCGTCACCCAGATGCGGCTTCATCAGTTCAAGCGGCGTGAAGGAGATCGCGGCTTTTGGCGGAAGTGTGTTGGGGTTGGTTCCCGACATGGTGGCGGCGCGGTTCGGGGAGATTTACGGTTCGCAGGAGGCGTGACGATGGACGTCCTGGTTCTGATCGACAAGCTTGACGACCTGGTGCACGGCGCGAGCACCTTCCCCATGACCGACAAGGTGATGATCGATCGTGACCAGATCTATGAACTCCTCGACCAGATGCGCGCCACCATCCCCGACGAGATCAAGCAGGCCCGCTGGATAGTCAAGGAGCGTCAGGAGATGCTCCAAGAGGCCCGTGAGGAGGCTGAGCGCCTGCTCGGCGAGGCGAGAGACGAAGCCGCCCGCCTGGCAGGAGAGACGGAGATCGTGCGGCGGGCGGAGAGAGAAGCCGAGCACATCCTGCGCGAAGCCGAAGCTCGGGAACGGGAGATCAGGTTGGGAGCGGAGGACTACGCCGATCAGGTGCTCGAGACCCTGGAGACCAATCTGGCCAAGTTCCTCGGCGCGGTGCAGCGGGGGCGGCAGCGCCTGCAGGGCACCGGCCGGGAGGAGTGACTCCGGCCCCGATCGCTCGGTAGCCCCCCTCGCCGCTTGGTGTAGCGGGAGGCTGGAGCCGATTCACCAGGGAAGTCAATGTCCGATACCACGCACATCAGTCTGGACCTACGCGGTACTCTGCTCACTCCCGGCCAGCGCCTCGAACGCTCCTTCGAGATGGAAGTGGAGCCGATCTGTGTCGGCGGCCAGATCTACGAGGCACTCGTGGAAGAAGGGTCCGCCCGCGTGAAGGTGGAGAGGGTCTCCGGAGGGTACTTGGTGACTGTTGACCTGCGGGCCGCCCTGTACGGTCCCTGCGTCCGCTGTCTCGACGAGGTCAAGGTGGCGGTCGACGCAGAGCAGCAGGAGTTCGTCCCCGTCGAGTCCGAGAAGTGGAAGGGTACCGAGGTCTCGGAGTTCGTGAACGATCTCGTGGTGGATCTGTCCGGCCTCTCCCGTGAAGCACTCATCCTCGCGCTTCCCGCGAAACTTCTCTGTGCGGAGGACTGCGTTGGCCTCTGCCCGCAGTGTGGCAGGCGGCAGGGCCACCCGGAGTGTTCCTGCTCGAAGGACGCGGTCGACCCTCGCTTCGAGAAACTGCGCCACCTCTCCATCGAACCTTGAAATCCTCCGGTTTTTGGGGTACAACTCCACAGCCGAAGAACAACCGGGCTGCAGCTGCTTCCCGGCGCGAAAAGAGGAGATTCGTTGGCCGTTCCCAAGAAGAAGACGTCCCAGTCGAGGAGAAACAAGAGGCGGGCGACACACCGGGTGTTCGCGCCGGGCATCGTGGAGTGTGCTCAGTGCCATTCACCCAAACTGCCTCACCGCATCTGCCCGAACTGTGGGGTGTACGCCGGTCGCCAGGTGGTTGAGATCGAGGAGTAGTGGTGCCTGAGCACCTGTGCCCGGGCGACAACCGTCCTACGAGGCGGCAGGCATCTGGGGGCAAGTCCGGAAGAGAGGCCCCATTGTGGGCGAGTCAACCACTTTTCACTGCGAGAGCTGTGGGTATCGTTCTGCAACTGTGCGCTGGGGAGTGAGCGCCTCCAACCCCCGCCGCAGATTTCTTCCGGCTCACTGCGCGCATTGTCGCGAATACGTCGAGATAGACATCACAGGGGCCGATATTCTCGTCGACGTCATCTGTTGCCCCATCTGCGGAGAGGAAGTGTTCTTCATCGACAGAGCCGAGTCCTATCGGTGCCCACGTTGCGAAGGGCCCGGTCTCAAGCTGACACAGGGACCAGCCTATTGGTAGGAGCGGACACGGAAGGGTAGCCGCACCATGCAGATCATAGTTCAAGAGGGCAGGGCCATAGTCAGCCTGCGCTTCCCCATCCAGGCCCACGACGACGCGCTTCGCACCACCTCCATAAACGAGATCACTGATACGGTCAAGGCATACTACCGCGATCATGAGCTCATCCGGGTGGAGATGAAGGAGGGCACCATCGACGTGGTTCCGTCGGCCATTTCCGGTGTGTTCTGGATCGAGAAGGGGCGGCGGTATCAGCTCAAGGTCACCGGTGGTTGACGGAGAAGCGCCTCAGGCGTTGCCCCTCCCCCTACGAATAACACGCCCACTGGGCTACAATGATTGACTCCATGCTGGGCGTGTCATATCCGGTTCACAAGGTATCGTGAGCATGGCTGCCGTCGCCTGAGTGACGGCGTTTTTGTTGGAGAAGGAAGGTGCACGGTGGGCGGGCGCTCCAGTCCGCGGCCGGCCCGGACGAATCTGAGGAGGATTCGATGTCGCTCTTTGACCCGGCGAGAATTCGTAATGTCGCTGTTGTAGGCCACCGCGGGGCCGGGAAGACGTCGCTCATCGAGGCTCTCCTTTTCACGAGTGGGGCCAAGAACCGTCTGGGTCACGTCGTTGACGGCACCACGGTCATGGATTACGACGATGACGAGATCAGACGGCAGATGACCATCTCGGCGGGCTTGGCCCACGTGGAGTGGAACAAGACCAAGGTCAACCTGGTCGACACCCCTGGAGAGGCGTCCTTCATCAACGACTCGCTTGCGAGCCTCGGGGTGGTCGATGCGGCGCTCATGGTGGTGAACGCCGTCACCGGGGTCGAGGTACAGACCGAGAGGGTGTGGAAGAAGGCCTCCGAGCTGGGCATAGGGTGCATGGTCGCCCTCAATATGATGGACAGGGAGCGCGCCCATTTCGACGAGGCCTTGGCCTCTCTGCGCGACAGGCTTGACCCGGCGGTTGTCCCCCTCCAGATCCCCATCGGCCAGGAAGAAGGCTTTCGGGGAGTCGTCGACCTTCTCGAGATGAAGGCCTACGTGTACACGGATGACTCCGGCAAGGCACAGCGGGAGGACATCCCGGGCGACCTCACTGAGGCTGCCGAGAAGGCGAGGGAGGAGTTGATCGAGGCGGTAGCCGAAGTCGACGACGCTCTCATCGAGAAGTACCTCGAGGGTGAGGAGATCTCCCTCGAGGAGCTGGCGGCAGCGCTGCGGAGCGGAGTGCGTGATCGGATGCTCTTCCCCCTCGCACTGATCTCGTCCACAAAGAACATCGGCACCGACAGGCTGCTCGAGGCGACGGTCGGCGCAGTACCTTCTCCCGCCGACATGGGACCGCGGAGGGTGTCTTCGGGTGATGGTTCCGAAGAAGTGGATGTTCTACCCGATCCAGGGGAACCATCGTCTCTGGTCGTCTTCAAGACTCTGTACGACCAATTCTCTGGGCGCATCAACCTCGTCCGCATTTTCTCGGGCCGCATAGGCACCGACACCCATCTCGTCAATGCCCGCAACGGTGAGCGTGAGCGCACTGGCAACATCTTGGTGGTGCAGGGGAAGGAGACCAAGGGGTTGGATGAAGCCGGAGCGGGCGATATGGTTGCTCTCGCGAAACTCAAAGATACCGGCACGGGCGACACCCTGAGCGACGCCTCGCGTCCCGTGAGGTTCCGTCCCCACGAGTTCCCCCCTCCGGCGATCTCTTTCGCTCTCGAGCCCAAGAACAAGGGCGACGAGGAGAAGGTGTCGGGGGCGCTTCGCCGCCTCTCCGAGGAAGATCCGGCCATGCAGCTTCGTTTCGATCAACAGACCAAGGAGATGATCATCTCCGGCACGAGCCAGGTGCAGGTCGAGGTCATACTCGAGAAGATGCAGCGCCGCTTCGGTGTGGAGGTCAACCTCAAGCCCCCGCAGGTGCCCTACCGGGAAACCATACAGCGCTCAGCCAAAGCCCAGGGCAGGCACAAGAAACAGACGGGCGGCCGCGGGCAGTTCGGAGATTGCTGGATCGAGATCTCTCCCGCCAGCCGTGGAGAGGGCTACTCGTTCGAGGATGCCATCTTCGGAGGATCCATCCCTCGCAACTTCATCCCCGCTGTGGAGAAGGGCATCGTCGAGGCCATGGAGCGCGGTGTGGTGGCCGGATATCCGGTGGTTGACGTCAAAGTGAAGCTCTACGACGGCTCCTACCACACGGTCGACTCCTCTGAGCTCGCTTTCAAGTTGGCCGGTGCACTGGCCCTGAACAAAGCCATGGAAGCTGCCTCTCCGGTGCTCTTGGAGCCGGTCATGAACGTCGAGGTCATCGTGCCCGAGGAGAACCTGGGTGACATCATGGGCGACTTGTCGAGCCGGCGGGGCAGACCGCAGGGCAGTGAGAGCATGGGGGAGATGAACATCATTCGGGCGCAGGTACCCTTGGCCGAGATGCTCACCTATGCCCCGCAGCTTCGTTCCATGACCGGAGGTAGGGGTTCGTTCACGCTTGAGTTCGACCACTACGAGGAAGTACCCGCGCACATGGTGGAGAAGATCGTTCAGGAAGCGAAGGCCCGGGAGAGCGCTGAGGGGTAGGGAGTACCAGAGCGGCGATACACGGGTGGAGAAGGAAAGTAGGTGGCGGCCCTCGCCGGAAGGCGAGGGCCGCCACCATTCTTTGTGCCTTGCGCCGGCTTTCGGCTCTCGCGACGGGAGAAGGATTGCTGCAACGAACGTTGTAGTATAATTCGGATGCAATCTCCTTGTGAAAGTTAGGGCCGATGGACGAAGGCAAGAGCAGGCGCGTGAGCGAGCTTCTCGAACACGGGTTCGACGGTTTTTCGCGCTCCCAGAAGGCCGTCGCACGCTACATCATCGACCACCTGGAGGAGATTGGATACCTGAGTGCCGAGGAGTTGGCCCGCAAGGGTAATACCTCGAGTTCCACTGTGGTCCGCTTTGCGCAGTCTCTCGGCTTCGCCGGATATCCGGAGCTGCAGAAGGCCGCCCGCGAGGAGTATCGCCTGGGTGCGAGCACGCGGCCCATGGTGCACAGCGACCAGTTGCTGTTCGTGGTGGAGGAGGATTTCCTCACCAGGGCCCTTCGCACCGACATCCTCAGCCTGGAAGAGACGCTGGCGAAGAACACGTTGGCCGAGTTCGACCGGGCGGTGGAGATCCTTGCGCACGCCGGCCAGCTGCTCATCGTGGGCATGCATGAAGCCGCGTCCCTCGCGCGTCATGCCGCGTATGTGTTCGAGCTTCTGGGTGTCGCAACCCACGTGGTGGAGGATGGTTCGGAGGCACATCACGCCCGTCTCCTCCAGCTCGGGCCGGGTGACGCCCTCATGGCCATCGGTTTTCGGCGTGCGCACCGCCTCACCGTCCTCTTCACCGAGCAAGCGGCCACCCGGGGTGTCGGCACGGTGGTCATCACCGACAACAGTCTCTCCGAGTTGGCCGGCAAGGGTGACGTGACCCTACTCACCGACATCGATTCCACCTTCTTCGCCCATTCACTCGTGGGTCCGCTCAGCTTGATCGGCGCGCTCGCCGCGGCTGTGTATGCACGCGACCCGGAGATGTTCGAGAGGCGCCTGCAGGATCTGCGCCGGCAGATAGACGAGTCGGGTTGGCTGAAGTAGAAAGTCGTCTTGACCGAGGACGGCCGCATGTGCAGCGACGCGTCCACTGGTGCCGTTGAAGGGTACCAGAGGGTCGGCTAAACTCTGTGTATCAAGCGCCCTTATAAGAGGAGTCTGCAGTGAAGGAAACAGGCACATTGCGAGTGAAGACCGGTCTCGCTGAGATGCTGAAGGGCGGCGTCATCATGGACGTCACCAATGCCGCCCAAGCCAAGATCGCCGAAGAGGCCGGTGCCTGCGCGGTGATGGCGCTCGAGCGTGTCCCTGCCGACATCAGGGCCCAGGGCGGGGTCGCCCGTATGGCCGACCCGGAGAAGATCCTCGAGATCAAAGAGGCTGTCAGCATACCGGTGATGGCCAAGGCCCGCATCGGCCACTTCGTCGAGGCGCAGATACTCGAGGCACTCGAGGTCGACTACATCGACGAGAGCGAAGTGTTGACACCCGCCGATGAGGCCAACCACATCAACAAGTGGCGGTTCACCGTCCCGTTCGTGTGTGGGGCGCGCAACTTGGGTGAGGCGCTAAGGCGCATCGCCGAGGGCGCGGCCATGATTCGCACCAAGGGCGAGGCGGGCACGGGTAACGTGGTGGAGGCGGTGCGCCATCTACGCGCCATCGGGGGCGAGATGCGCAGACTGTCCTCCATGGATGAAGATGAACTCTACACGGCTGCCAAGGAGCTCCAGGTGCCCTTCGAGCTGGTGGCGTACGTGGCGGAGCACGGCAAGCTCCCGGTGGTCAACTTCTCGGCGGGCGGCGTGGCCACTCCGGCCGACGCCGCGCTGATGATGCAACTCGGCGCCGAGGGTGTTTTCGTGGGGAGCGGCATCTTCAAGAGCGAGCACCCTGACGTCCGTGCCCGCGCCATCGTCCGGGCGGTCACACACTTCCGCGACGCCTCCGTACTGGCTGAGGTGTCTCGCGCATTGGGAGACGCCATGCCCGGCCTTGAGATCGGGCAGATCGCCGCGGAAGAGATGCTGCAATTCCGCGGCAACTAGGGCCTTTGGGGTCGCGGGGCATGACACCATTGGTCGGGGTCCTGGCCCTGCAAGGGGCATTCAGGGAGCACGGCCACATGTTGCGTGACCTCGGAGCCGAGGTGAGGGAAGTCCGGCTGGCCGCCGACCTGCACCACCTCGACGGTCTCGCCATTCCCGGTGGCGAGAGCACCACCATGAGCAACCTCATGAAGGTCTTCTCGCTCACCGACGCGCTGCGCGACTTCGCCACCCGCCGGCCGGTGCTCGCCACGTGTGCGGGCGCCATATTGCTCGCGGAGAGCATCGAGGACGGCCCAGTCGCCCGTGGCCCTTTGCGGCTTCTCGACATCTGTGTGCGCCGGAACGCCTGGGGCAGGCAGGTGCACAGCTTCGAGTCATCGGTCACACTCCTTCCTCCGGTGCCGAGCGCAGGCAGGAGCTTCCCCGGCGTCTTCATCAGGGCCCCCCGCATCGTGTCGGTGGGTCCTCGTGCCAGGCCCATCGCCGTACTGGAGCAGGAGGTGGTGGGGGTGCTGCAAGGAGGCATCATGGCGCTCACCTTCCACCCGGAACTCACCTCCGACACCCGTATTCACCGCATGTTCCTCGATATCATCAAGAAGCGGGGGAGCGCCGGCGCGCTCGAACCGTCTGTCATATACGCGGAGGTGTAGACCATGTCAGGGCACTCGAAATGGGCCGGCATAAAGCACAAGAAGGCTGCCGTCGACGCCAAGAGAGGCAAGGTCTTCGCCAAGCTCTCGAGGGCGATCACGGTCGCGGCCCGCGAGGGCGGGGGTGACCCCGATCACAACGCCACGCTCGTGCAGGCCATCCAGAAGGCCAAAGACGCGAACATGCCGAACGACAACATAGAGCGGGCCATCAAGAAGGGTACTGGTGCCGACAGTGAGGACAGCACCTTCCTCCACCTCACGTACGAGGGCTACGGACCGGGTGGCGTTGCCGTCTATCTCACGGTGCTCACCGACAACAGGAATCGCTCCGCAGCCGACGTCCGGCACATCTTCGACCGCTCGGGTGGCAAGCTGGGCACCGATGGTTCGGTCAGTTGGCTGTTCGAACGCAAAGGCGTGATCCTCATCGATGGCACCGGTGTCGATGAGGATGAAGTGATGGAGGCCGCCTTGGAGGCGGGAGCGGAAGACATCCTTACTGAGGGCCACATCTACGAGATCCGTACCGACCCGGCCGACTTCATGAAGGTGCGGGAGACACTGGAGGCCGGCGGGTACGAGTTCACCTCTGTGGAACTCACCATGATACCGAAGACGACCGTCGGCCTTGATGAGCCCGAGGCCAAGAAGACACTGCGTCTCATCGATCAACTCGAGGATCACGACGATATCCAGGAAGTCTTCGCAAACTTCGACATACCGGACGACGTGATGGAGGCGATCGCCGCGCAGTAAGACAAGGAGCTTGATGACGACCCGTGTCATCGTCGGACTCGACCCCGGCACCGCTACGTTCGGCTATGGGGTGATATCCACGCTGGGGAACCGTTTCCGCCCCGTCGAATTCGGTGTGATCGAAACCACGGCCGACATGCTGCCCCACCTGCGTCTGTCCTCCATCTTCGACGCGGTGACGGCGCTCATCGGCAGAGTCGGCCCGGAAGCTGTGGCTGTGGAGTCTCTCTACTTCAACGTGAACGTACGCACTGCCCTCGCCGTCGGCCAATCGCGCGGCGTGGCCTTGCTCGCCTGCGCCCGGGCGGGCTGCGAGGTATTCGAGTACACTCCACAACAGGTGAAACAGGGTGTGGCGGGCTACGGCAAGGCCGACAAGGGTCAGGTACAGGAGATGGTGCGGCTGCTCTTGGGCCTCTCTGAGTGTCCTCGCCCCGACGATGCCGCCGACGCTCTCGGGGTGGCGATATGCCACGCCAACAGCGTCGGCTTCCGCAGTCGCGTGGGTGATGCCCTGCGTGGTAGGGAGGGCAAGAGTGATCGATAGGTTGTCGGGACAGGTGGCCGCCCTCTACGGCGCCTCCGTCGTCATGGACGTGAGTGGCGTGGGTTTCCGGCTTGAAGTGTCGACCAACACTCTGAGGGATGTGGGAGGCGTGGGGAGTACGGCCTCTCTCTTCACCCATCTGCACGTGCGCGAGGATGCCCTCCAGCTCTTTGGTTTCTCCACCGAAGAGGAGCGGGCGCTCTTCCAGCTCCTCATCAGCGTGAGCAAAGTGGGGCCCCGGTTGGCCCTTGGGGCGCTTTCCAGCCGTCGGCCAGGGGATCTGGTACGGGCCATCGCCCTGGGTGATGCCGGAGTGTTCCAAGCGGTACCCGGTATCGGGAAGAAGACGGCAGAGAGACTCATTCTCGAACTCAAAGACAAGATCGAGGGCGCGGGTGAGACGACGGCCACGGGCGGAGGCGCGGTGTCCCTGGGATCTTTGGGGGATGATAACCTCCTCTTGGCGCGGGCCGCCCTCCTGGAGTTGGGTCTCAGCGCGACAGAGGCCGAACATGCCCTGCAGGGGGTCGACCGGGAGGAGCCGGTGCAGGCCATCATCACCCAGGCAATCCGGAAGAGAAGAGAGGGATAGATGCCCCCGGAGTTCGACGATAGTCCTTCTCCGACACCTGCCGAGTCCGCAAGGCTCGCCGAACCGGGTGAGGTTGCCGACGACCAAGAGTTCGACGGTTCGCTCCGGCCCCGCTCCCTCTCGGCCTTCGTCGGGCAGCCCGTACTGCGCGAGCAGCTGTCCATCTTCATCCAGGCGGCGCTCTCGCGAGGGGAGCCTCTCGACCACATACTTCTCGCCGGCCCCCCGGGTCTCGGCAAGACCACTCTCGCCACCATCATCGCTCTGGAGATGAGGGTGGGTGTCACCACCACCTCGGGGCCTGTGCTCGAACGGAAGGCCGACATGGCGGCCATCCTCACCAACCTGGCCGAGGGAGATGTGCTGTTCATCGATGAGATCCATCGCCTCAACCGCGCGGTGGAGGAGATCCTCTACCCGGCGATGGAAGACTTCCAGATCGATATCGTCTTGGGCCAGGGTCCGGCGGCAAGGAGTATCAGGCTCGAGCTTCCGCGCTTCACCCTCATCGGAGCCACCACGCGATCGGGGCTCATCACCACACCGCTTCGGGATCGCTTCGGCTTCTCCCAGCGGGTGGAGCACTACTCCATCGACGATCTGGCGGCCATTGTTGTCCGCTCGGCGGGCATCCTGGGTGTAGTGATAGACGGCGAGGGAGCACACGAGATAGCTCTTCGTTCCCGCGGCACCCCGCGCATAGCAAACCGCCTGCTGAAGCGGGTCCGCGACGTCGCCGAGGTGAGGCACGAAGGCAAGGTGACCGCCGACGTGGCCCGGTCGGCACTCGATCTCTTCCAAGTCGACGAGAAGGGTCTCGACCGGGTGGACCGGGAGATACTCACCCTCATCCTGGATAAGTTCGACGGGGGGCCGGTGGGCCTGTCGACTCTCGCGGTGGCCGTCGGGGAGGAACCCGACACCATCGAGGACGTGTATGAGCCCTATCTGCTTCAGCGTGGCTTTCTCAAGCGTACGCCACGGGGCCGTGTGCTCACGCGACTGGGATACGAGCATTGCGGAGTGAAGATGCCTTTGGCGGGAGACGGCAAGGCTACCCTTTTCGAAGCATGAGATCCTCTCTGTTGTTGCACATATGCTGTGGGCCGTGCGCGACGGCAACGGTGGAGTACTGGCGCGGCCAGGGTGTGGAGCCCACGGGCTATTATTTCAATCCCAATATCCAGCCGTATCAGGAATTCGAGAAGCGGTTGGAGGGGGTGCGCGCGTTCGCTGCCGCCACAGAGCTTGCTCTTCGGGAAGACCTCACTTACGACCCGGTGGAGTGGTTTCGCTGCGCCGGGTTGGCCGGCGAGGAGCGCTGCCGCCGTTGCCTCGGCCTACGCTTGACTGCCGCGGCTGCAGAGGCGGCAGACCGTGGTTTCCCGTCCTTAAGCACGACGCTCTCAATCAGCCCGTGGCAACGCCACGACTTCATCAAAGAAGAGGGTGCCCGTGCTGCAGAGGAACACGGGGTGGAGTTCCGTTACGTGGATCTGCGTCACATCTATCGGAAGTCCCAACGGATGGCGGTCGCCCTCGGGCTCTATAGGCAGAAGTACTGTGGCTGCGTGGTGTCGGAATGGGAGCGATATCGTGGGGCTTGAACCGCTCGGCCGCCTTCTGATTGCACTGGGTGTGGGCATAGCCCTCCTCGGTGCGCTGTTTCTCCTTCTCTCGAAGCTGGGAGTGAGCAGTATGCCCGGCAACGTGGTGTTTCGCGGGGAGAGGATCACGGTGCTCATACCGATCGGCCTCTCCATTCTCGTGAGCGTACTGCTCACTGTCGTCCTCAACCTCATCCTCAGGCGCTGAGCCGAGCGCTGTCCGCGAATCTCAGGTGCGACTCGAGGAACTCGACTACCCGTTCTTTGCGGAGCTGATCGCCCAGCGCCCTGCCGAGCCGCGCGATTTGAGCCGACTCCTGGTGCTTGATGCCGCATGTGGGGGGGTGCGGCATCGGCGGTTCCGCGATCTCCCCTCGCTGCTTCGGAAGGGCGACCTCCTGGTGGTGAACGACTCCCGGGTGCTCCCGGCCCGCATCCATGCGCTGAAGCCCACGGGGGGCGTGGTCGAGCTCGTGTTCCTCCGGCCTTGCGGGGGCGAGGAAGGCGGGAGGAACGGAACGGTCGACACGCGAACATGGGAGGTCCTCGCCAAACGGTCCCGACGTCTGCGCGAGGGGAGCCACCTGCGGGTCGTGCCTGCACCCGGTTTCCGTGGGCATGGTGAGCCGGAGGTTGTCGAGAGCAGCGGCGGGGAGCCGGTGGGGCTGTACCTGGAGGCGAGCCTTGGCGAGGGGCGGTGGCTGGTACGCCTGCCGGCGGATACCAGCGCACAGGAGCTCATGGAGGCTCACGGTGAGCTACCCCTGCCCCCTTACATCAGAACACCCCTGCGTACCGCCTCCGACTACCAGACGGTCTATGCGTCCCAGCCCGGCTCAGCCGCGGCACCCACAGCGGGCCTGCACTTCACCTCCCGGGTGCTCCGGGAGTTGGAGGAGGCCGGCATAGAGAGGGCGACCGTGACCCTCCACGTGGGCCTTGACACCTTCCGGCCCCTGAGCGGCGACACCGTGGAGGACCACCCCATTCACACCGAGTTCTACACCGTGCCGCCGCAGGAAGCGGCTCGGATCGACCGGATCCGCGCGGAGGGCAGACGAGTGGTGGCGGTGGGTACCACCACCGTGAGAGTGTTGGAGACCCTGTACCGTCACTCAGACGCGGATGGGCCGCCATCAGCCCCTCTGTCGGGAGCCACCGATCTCTTCATCACTCCCGGCTTTGCCTTCCGAGCGGTTGACGCGCTGATTTCCAACTTCCACCTGCCACGGACCTCATTGCTCGCCTTGGTAATGGCCTTCGCGGGTGTCGACCACATTCGCTCGGCTTATGCCGAGGCCGTCAAGGAACGGTATCGCTTCTTCAGCTTCGGCGATGCCATGCTGATCGACTCCGGCCCTCGGGCCGCGAGGGCATCAGCCGGGGAGAGGGTATGAACGAGGCGAACGGCCCGCAGCAGCTTTCTCCGGCCGCCAAGGCGTGTGTCTCCCGTGATGAAGGGCTTCCCTCATTCCCCTTCGCAGTGGAGGCGCGCGATGGGTCGGCGCGCGCCGGACTTCTCGCCACTCCCCGGGGCGTCGTGCAGACTCCCTGCTTCATGCCGGTGGGCACGAAGGGAACAGTGAAGGCCATGTCTCCCGAGCGGCTCGCGCGCGTCGGCGCCCGGATCATCCTGGCCAACACCTACCACCTCGCCCTCCGGCCGGGCAGCGGTGTGGTAAGCACCCTTGGGGGATTGCACCGCTTCATGGGCTGGGACGGGCCCATCCTGACCGACAGCGGTGGTTTCCAGGTATTCAGTCTCAAACACACCGCCAAGGTTGACGATGGAGGTGCGGCCTTCGACTCGGTGTACGATGGCTCCCGGCAGGTCTTCACGCCCCGCAGGTCCATCGAGGAACAGCACCGCCTGGGTGCCGACATCATCATGTGCTTCGACGAATGCCCACCGGGCGACTCGCCCCGGCAGCTCGTGGAGCGGGCCGTGAGGCGCACATCGCTGTGGGCCGCCGCCTGCAAGGAGGTCCATCTCGAGACCGGCGGTGAGGGCGCCGACGGCCCGCAGATGCTCCTCGGGATCGTGCAGGGTGGGGTCCACACGGATCTCAGGGCCCGCAGTGTGTCCGAGTTGTGCGGCATCGGCTTCCCCGGCTACGCGCTCGGGGGGCTGTCGGTGGGTGAGGAGCGGCAACGTATGCTCGACATCGCTGCCTTCACCGCCGAGCGGCTCCCAAAGGAGCGTATTCGCTACTTCATGGGTATCGGGGATCCGGCCGGTGTGCTGGAGGTCGTAGAGAGAGGCATCGACCTCTTCGATTGCGTACTCCCCACGAGAACCGCCAGGATGGGCACTGCTTTCACGGAGGAGGGGCGGGTCAACCTGCGCAACGCCCGCCACATCCGCTCAACCGACCCGCTTGACGAGGATTGTCCCTGTACAGCCTGCCGGACCTTCTCGCGAGGGGTTCTGCGCCACCTGGTCATGCAGAAGGAGATCCTGGGTCTGGAACTACTCTCCGAACACAACCTCACCTTCATGACCCGTCTGGTGGCGGCGGCCCGGGAGGCCATCATCGCCGGCAGGTTTGCTTCTTTCAAACGGGGCCTTGTGGGGAAGTGGTAGTCGAGCGAAGACGGCGTGGTAACATATGCTGCGTTTGCGGGGTTACCTCCGCGACCCGGCTGTACCCAGTTTCGAATGATTTGATGATTTTGGACACTTGAGCGCATGCACGCGCAAAGGAGGCGGGTTTGAATAATATCGGACTGCTCGCGATCTACGTGGTGGGCTTCATCGCCATCTTCTACTTCCTGGCGGTACGCCCGCAGCAGAAGCAGCGTCGCGCTCATCAGCAACTCATCGATTCGGTCAAGCGCGGTGACCGCATTGTGACCATCGGTGGCATCTTCGGCAAGGTCAAGAGGGTCGAAGAGGGGCTGGTCGTGATCGAGATCGACAAGGGCGTGAAGATCAAAGTCGCACGCAAGGCCATCGCCGAGATTGCGAGTGCTGAGCAGAGAGCCAAAGCCGTCGCCGTGCTCGAAGACGACGATGACGAAGATCTCGAGGACACGGTCGCCGAACTCGAAGCCGCTGAGTACGAACAGGAAGAAGGTGGAGAGGAAGGCGACGAGGACTACGTGGAGGACGAAGACCTCGTAGAAGGCGACGATTACGAGGGCGCCGAGGTCGGCGAGGAAGAAAAGGAAGAGCAGGCCAAGGGCTGATCGTGCACTGCTCCCGCCGCCCGTAGACGGCGCTGAACCCGGAAGGGTATGTGAGCCCCTGTTGTTGACAGGGGCTCAGCCGTGACTTATGCTCCGTTGCCGTGCGTGCGCACAGGCTTCTTCGAAAGGGTAGTTTGTTGTCGACGAACCGGAAGAACATCATCATATTGGTGATCGTCGCGCTGCTTGTGGGAGCAGCCGTCTACTTCATCTACCCTCCGGGGTCGAGCACCCGCTTGGGGCTTGACCTACAGGGTGGGCTGGCCGTCATGCTCGAGGCAAAGGATTCTGAGCGCGCCCCCCGCACTGAGGAAGGCCTGCAGCAGGCCGTCAGCATCATCGGCGAGCGCATCAACCGTTTGGGCGTCACCGAGCCGGAGATCCAGCGCCAGGGCGATTGGAAGGTGAGCATCCAACTCCCGGGAATCGACAATCCGGAGCAGGCTCTCGCCCTCATCGGCAAGACGGCGCTTCTGGCCTTCTACGACGTCAACGAGCAGTTCGGCACCCCTTACGCCACCGAGGAAGAGGCGCTGGCTTCGGCCGGCGTGCAGTCCGAGGACGAGCTTCCGGCCAGCAGCAACCTCATACTCTGGCCGGGGGAGGAGAGTGGGGAGGCCGATGCCTGGTTCCTCGTGACCACCCCGCCGTTGCTCACGGGCGGCGATTTGTCGAAGGCCGGTGTCGGCTTCGACTTCAACAATATGCCCAAGATCGATATGGAGTTCACCTCCGAAGGTGCGAATACGTTTGCCGAGGTCACCGACCGTATGGCAAAGACGGCGCAACTCACCGGGCAGACCCAGCTCTTGGCCATCGTGCTCGACAACAGAGTCGAATCAGCTCCGCGGGTCAACGAACGCATCGACGGCGGTAACGCCGAGATCACGGGCCGCTTCACGCTCGAGGAGGCCCGCCAGCTCGCGCTCGTGCTGCAGACGGGGGCCCTTCCCCTCGAACTCGAAGTCATCGATCAGCGCTCTGTGGGGGCCACCCTGGGTAGAGCGTCGCTGGAACAGGCAATGTTCGCGGGACTCATCGGCTTTGCCCTCGTCTTGGTGTTCATGGTCGCCTACTATCGGGTCCTCGGCCTCATCGCCGACGTGGCGCTCATCATCTACGGCCTCCTCCTGTGGGGCCTCCTGAACGCCATCGGTGCCACTCTCACGCTTCCGGGCATCGCCGGCATCGTGCTCACCCTGGGCATGGCGGTCGATGCCAACGTCATCATCTTCGCCCGTGTCAAGGAAGAGGTGCGAGCCGGGAAGACACTTCGCACGGCGGTTGCGGCCGGCTTCAAGAAGGGCCTCCGTGCCATCATCGATGCCAATGTCACCACTCTCATCACGGCCGTCGTCCTGTTCTTCACGGCCACCGGCGGGGTGCGTGGTTTCGCGCTGACCCTGGGTATCGGCATCCTGCTCTCGATGCTCACGGCGATCATGGTCACCCGCTCAGTACTCGAACTACTCGCCCATACCGGGCTCTTCCATAGGCTGGGGCCGCTCGGCTTGGCCCCACGGAGGGAGACGTCGGCATGAGAGTCTATCCGTTCATGCGCTACAAGACGTGGTACCTGGTTGTCCTGGGTCTGGTCACCCTGCTCGGCATCCTGGGAGTGTTCATCATCGGCCTTCAGTTGGGCATTGAGTTCCAGGGTGGCGCGCGGGTGGAGGTCAGGTTCACCGAACCCGCTACCACCTCCGATGTGCGCAGCCAGGTGGAGGCCGTGGGGGTGACCGGGGCGGTCGTGCAGCCCGTGGGCGCCGATTCCTTTCTCATCACGTCGGCGGCCATGACCGATGAGCAGTTCAATCAACTCATCGACGCTATGCACGACTCTTACGGAGCCGACAAGGCGGCGGCTTCTCTTGAGAGAGTGGGTCCAAGCTTCGGCCGCGAGACCGCCCAGAGGGCGCTCATCGCAGTGCTGATATCCATCGTGGTGATGATCGGCTATATCAGTTGGCGATTCGAGTTCAAGTACGCGTTGTGTGCGATCGTCGCTCTCATCCACGACGTGGCGCTTACGCTGGGCATCTACTCGGTCACCGGCCGTTTGGTGACCACCGCTACTGTTGCCGCCATCCTCACCATCCTGGGTTACTCAGTCAACGACACCATCATCGTCTTCGACCGCATTCGTGAGAACACCCCCCTCATGAAGCGGGAGACCTACTCGGACATGGTCGACCTCTCCATCAGGCAGACCATCGTTCGCTCCATCAACACCTCGCTCACCACACTCTTGCCCGTCACGAGCATCCTCCTCTTCGGCGGGGCCACGTTGAAGGACTTCGCGTTCGCTCTCTTCATCGGCATTCTGGCCGGGGCCTACTCATCCATCTTTGTGGCCTCCCCGCTTCTTGTGATCTTGAAGCAGCGCGAGAAGCGGTATCGCAAGCGCCTCGAAGCAGCGAAGAACTCCTGAGGCACACCTCTCCGGCCGCACGCCTCTCCGGCCAAGCGCTCACGTGCCCATCATCCCCGGCCTGTCGCACTGGGGTCTTCGGGCCGGCGCCGCTCCGCGCATCCGGGTCACACTCCAGGTGTTCACCCAGAGGGGAGAGGGTAGGTGTAGACTGAATGCGAGCACTGCCGGGACCATCTCCGTCTAGGGAAAGGGTGAAGACCAATGGTCGATACCGGGAGCGACACCGGCGCAGGAGCGCCGCAGGAGACCAGTTCGGGGGTACAGGTCAGAGACCTTCTTGAGAAGGCCTTTCTGCTCGGCGTGGGGGCCGCCACCATCACCTTCGAGAGAGCCGGGGTGGTGGTGGACGACTTCGTGAAGCGTGGGCATATCTCGGCGGAAGAAGGGCGCAAGCTGGCCGAGGAAGTGAGCGAGCGCAGCCGGGAGGAGATCAGCCATGTGCTCGGCCGCATGCAGACGGGTGTAGAGTCGACCTATCGCGATGCCGGCCTGGCCACCAAGAGAGACTACGAGGATCTCGACTTCCGCATTCGCCAACTGGAGCATCGGGTGCGGCTGCTGGAGGAGTCGGCTGATGCGGCGTCGTCAGAGTCCGCGCATACCGCCGTCTGACGGCGCGGCCTCACGGCTATCGGCATAATGGCGCCACTGCGCAGACGATACGGGTTTTCCCGCATAAGGAATCTGGAGCGGATAGGAGCGATCGCCCAAGTCGCCGTCAAGCACGGGTTCGGCTACGTCATCGAACACTACCACCTCTGGAACCTCGTTCCCGGTCGAAGAAGGGTTGACCCGGTGCCGCCCGACCGGGGTCGCAGGGTACGCTCCATGCTCGAGGAGCTCGGCCCCACGTTCGTGAAGTTCGGGCAGCTTCTCAGTACCAGGCCCGACCTGATCCCCGCCGACATCATAGAGGAGCTCGTCAAGCTGCGCGATCAGGTGTCGACCTTCGACGCCGAGGAGGCCGCCGCCGTGATCGAGGAGGAGTTCGGGCTCACCCTTGAGCGGGTGTTCGAGGAGATCAGCGACGAGCCGATAGCCGCCGCCTCGATCGGCCAGGTGTACAGGGCGGTGCTACCCGGTGGGCGGGCCGCCATGGTGAAGGTGCAACGGCCCGAGGCGGCCACTCGCGTCCGGCAGGACGTGGATCTCTTCTACCAGATCGCGCGGATGGTGCGCGACCAGGCGGGCGGCCAGATGGTGGTCGATCCCATCGAGCTGGTGGACGAGTTCGCGAGGGCGGTGTCCCGGGAGCTCGACTACACCCTCGAAGCGCGTAACGCCGAGCGTCTGCACAAGCTCTTCGCGGACAGCGAGAGTGTGGTTGTTCCCCGGGTGATCCGGCCGTTGACAACACGCCGGGTGCTCACCCTGGAATTCATTGACGGGCCCACCATGAACGAAATGTCGTTGTCCGACCTCACTCTGCGCGAGCGGAGGGATCTTGCCGAGACGCTGACTCACACCTGGTTCAAGCAGGTTCTGTCCTACGGTTTCTTCCATGCAGATCCTCACCCGGCGAACATCGTCTTCCTCTCGCCGGAGCGTATCGGCCTGCTTGACTTCGGGGTGTGCGGCGCCTTGTCGGAAGCGGACATGGAGAACGGCCTGCGCTTGTTTACCGAGATACTGGATCGCGAAGGATACGGAGTGAAGAAGACGCTCCGGAGACTCGGTATCCGCTGGGGGGCGGGCAAGGACGCAGCGATGGACTCCGCCATCGAAGATGTGTTCAGCCGGTACTACGGGGCCGCGATGTCCGAAGTGGACCCGGCTGAACTGTTGCACGACGCCTTCACGCTTGCGCGAGTGGTGGAGGCCAAGATACCTTCGCGCTTTCTGCTTCTCGAGAAGACCCTCATCACCCTCGAAGGTGTCGTGACAGAGCTGTACCCGGACCTCAACCTGTTTGAAGTGGGACGCCCCTATGCACGTTCTCTCATGCTGCGCCGGGCCATGCCCGACGCGGTTCTTGGCCGGGCAGCCCGCAATGTGACCGCATACCGGGAAGCTCTCGAGAACTATCCCTTTCAGGTGCGTGACCTCTTCGACCAGATCAATCGTGGAGAACTACGCATCAACTTCCTCCACCGCGGGCTCGATGCGTTCGGTCACAAGCTCGACATACTCACCAACCGGGTGGTCGTGGCCCTGGTGGTGGCCACGCTGGCCCTCGCGAGTGCCATCGTCGCCGTGTTCGTGGAGGAGGGCCCGAAACTCGCCGGTCTGTCCATCTGGGGCGTACCCGGCTTCTTGGGGGCCTTCCTTTTCGGTGCGTGGCTGGTGTGGGCCATCTTCCGCTCCGGGCGGCTCTAGCCGGGGGAGGGACGGCCCGCCGCCGTGTTCGGTCCGGGGGTGGCGGTATACTGCCCTCGACATCAATGTGGCTCTTCGAGAGGGATGATTCGTGTTCAACCGTTTCGACTGGAAGACGGCCCCGTGCTCGTTCGACGCGGCTGAGAGTATAGCTGCGGAGTTGCATCTGCCTCCTCTCGTGGGTACCGTGCTGGCCCGCCGGGGCTTCTCCACCGCGGCTGAGGCCCGGGCCTTCTTGGACGTGAATCCCCACGTTCCCGATCCCTTTCTCCTTGAGGGCATGGAGGCGGCTACGGCCGCACTCGAGCAGGCCCTTGGGTCCCGTCGGCGTATCGTCGTCCACGGTGACTACGATGCCGACGGTCTCTCGGCGGCTGCGCTCATGGTCTTGGAGTTGCGCCGGTTGGGAGGGCGGTGCGAGGCGTACATCCCCCAGCGTTTCCGCGAAGGCTACGGCCTGTCCGAGACGGCGGTCCGCGCCATAGCCGCGGAAGGTGATGCTCTCCTCGTCACCGTCGACTGCGGCGTCAATTACCCGGCCGAAGTTGCGCTGGCCCTCGAGCTTGGCCTCGAGGTGGTGGTGACCGACCACCACGAGCTCGGCGAGGTCTTGCCTTCATGCCCAGTGGTGCACCAACAACTCGGTTCGTATCCAGGCGCCGAACTCTGCGGGGTCGGCGTGGCGCTGAAGACTCTGCACGGGCTTCACGCGCGAATGGGCACGGCTGAGCGCACACTGCTCCCCGAAGCTCTGCTCGAGTATCTGGACATCGTGGCTCTCGGCACCGTCGCTGATATCGTCCCCCTGCGAGGCGAGAACCGCTACTACGTTCAGGAAGGTCTCCGGCGTCTCAGGTGGAGCACACGTCCGGGCCTTCGCACTCTGGCGAGAGTGGCGGGTGGTGCGGCTGCCGGCGACGCCTCCAGTATCGGCTTCCGCCTGGCTCCTCGTATCAACGCCGCCGGCCGCATGGGCGACCCGACCAAGGCGCTTGCCCTGCTCCTCACCGACGACGAAACGGAAGCCGCCGCGCTGGCTCTCGAGCTCCACGAACTCAACCTGGTACGCCAAGCCACCGAGCGCGACATCATGGCGGGCGCTCAGGCCGACATCGAGGCCCTGCCCGCTCTCCCTCCTGTCCTGGTGCTTGCCCACGAGCAATGGCACGAAGGTGTGGTCGGCATCGTCGCCTCCCGTTTGGTGGAGCGCTTTCATCGGCCGGTCGTGCTGCTGGCCGTGAAGGAGGGCCGGGCGCGGGGCTCCGGCCGCAGTATCACCCGGTACGACCTCATGGAGGGGCTCAGGTATTGCAGCGATCTCCTGACGGTCTTCGGGGGGCACAGCCAGGCCGCCGGCCTTACCCTGAGCGCCGAGAACATCGACCTCTTTGCCGACCGGCTGCGCGATCACGCGGCGAGCCACCTTCGCCCCGAAGACTTGGTCCCCGCCTTCGCTCCCGATGCGGTGGTGTGCGGCGAGGAGCTCACTCTGGAAACGGCTGAGGGTCTTGCCCGTCTGGCGCCGTTCGGGAGCGGGAACCCACCGGTCAGGCTCTTGGCTGTGGGGGTCGATCTGAAGGAGCCACAACTCACCCGCACCGGCGACCATCTTCGCTGCAGCCTCGAGGTGGACGGTATTCGCACCAAGGGCATTGGTTTCCGCCTCGGGCCGGCGCTCGAGAAGCTCGAGGGCGTCACGGGGAGGGTGCATGCAGCCTTCGAGTTGGGCATCAACGAATGGAACGGCCTTTCCCGCCCCGAGCTCGTGCTCCACAGCCTATATGAGAGCGAGGACAGGGGAGAGGCGGCACTCGGTTGCACGCCCCAGTGCCCGTTCCTCGACGAGCCGTCATCCGGGGCTCCATGCGCACATTGCGCCGACCCGTATGCGGGTCTCTACCGCGAATCCTTGCCTACAGGTGGCGGCGTGCGCAGAGGCGCTCCCTCGTATTCACGCATTGCGCAGATACTCTCGTGCGGTGAGCCCGCAGCGATCATCAGTGCCTCGGTACCGATACGGCTCCGGGCGGTGGTGGCCGCCCTTCCCCTGGCCAATCTCGGCGTGGGGGGGGTGGACTGCGTGAGCCGCCTGTGCTGGCGCACGCGGTCGCTTGAGTTGAGGCCCGACGCCCTGCTGTTCGCCGACTGGACGGCGGTACTGCGAAGAAGCGAACTCCTCGAGGGCAAGGCGCACGTGGTGGTGCTCGATCCGCCCTACAGTCACAGTCATACGCACGTGCTGTCCCAGGCGGCCGGCAGTGGCTCGCGCATCCACTGCCTCTACGGCGAGCGAGAACGGGAGTTCACGGCCAATCTCCTCAAGTTCATGCTCCACCCTCGCCCGGCCATGGTGGGCGTGTACCGGGCCCTGGCCGAGATCGGCCCTGGTGATGCGTGTGCCCCGGGGGAAGTCCTTCGGCAGGCGGCTCAAGCCATGTGGGAGAGCCAAGGCTTCCAACCCGCCTTTGACGAGTTGCACCTCGCATGGCGTATCCTTAGAGATATGGGTATAGGCGACGGTGACAGGCAGAAACAACCAACACGCGAGCCCGAGGATGTGGGCTTGTTCAGAGAGGCGGTCGCATCGTACCAGGAGGCGGTGGGGCTGTGCCGCACGCTGTAGACAAGGGGTCGAAGAGGCAAGTGGAAGAACAGATGGCAGGCGAGGGTGAGGCGCCTGCCAGTCAGGAGCTGAACGCCGAAGCACGCGGACTGCTCGACGATCTGTTCCGCGCCATTGTGCGGTACAACCCCAACTTCGACCGCGACCTGATTCAGCGCTCCTTCGAGTTGGCCGTCTATCAGCACCGCGAACAGCGCCGTGCGAGCGGCCAATACTACATCTACCACCCGGCTGGAACAGCCCGCGTCTGTGCCGACCTGAGGCTTGATTCGGCCACCATCGCAGCGGCATTGCTGCACGACGTCGTCGAGGACACCGACATGTCCATCGACGTCATCAGTGAGCAGTTCGGTGACGAGGTGGCCCTCCTGGTCGACGGTGTGACCAAGCTTGGCCAGATGTCCTTCAAGAGCGTTGAGGAGGAACAGGCCGAGAACTATCGCAAGATGATCCTCGCGATGGCCAAGGACATCCGCGTGGTCCTCATCAAGTTGGCCGACCGGTTGCACAACATGCGCACGCTCTCCTACTTGGGCAAAGAGAAGCAGATCGAGAAGGCGAAGGAGACACTCGAGATCTACGCCCCACTGGCGCATCGGCTCGGTATCGAATCCATTCGCTGGGAGTTGGAAGACCTGGCCTTCCAGACCCTCCACCCGCGGAAGTATCAAGAGATACAGCACATGGTGGCGCAGCGCCGCGTTGATCGCGAGAGGTACATCGAGGATGCCGCCGCCCAGCTCCGAGCCGAACTGAACAGGCTTCACATCGATGCAGATATCTCCGGCCGGGCGAAGCACTTCTATTCCATCTACGACAAGATGGTGCGCCGGGGCAAGGAGTTCAACGAGATATACGATCTCACCGCCCTAAGAGCGATAGTCAGCTCCGTACGTGACTGCTACGCCACCCTGGGAGTCATTCACTCCATGTGGAAGCCCGTGCCGGGCCGCTTCAAAGACTACATCGCCATGCCCAAGTTCAATATGTACCAGTCTCTTCACACGACCGTCATCGGGCCGCAGGGCAAGCCGCTCGAGATACAGGTGCGCACGCGCGAGATGCACGAGACGGCTGAGTACGGCATCGCCGCCCACTGGATCTACAAGGAGAAGGCCGCCGACGGGAGCAGGGGTGAGGGCAGTCTCGACAAGCTCCAGTGGCTGCGCCAGATAATCGACTGGCAATCAGATACCGCCGACGCCTCTGAGTTCATGGAATCGCTCCGGGTGGATCTGTTCCAAGACGAGGTCTATGTGTTCACCCCCAAAGGAGAGGTGAGGAGCCTCCCCGCGGGCTCCACGCCGGTCGATTTCGCCTACGCCATTCACACCGATGTGGGGCACCGCTGTGTGGGTGCCCGTGTGAACGGCCGTATCGTGCCGCTCACCTATCGTCTGCAATCGGGCGACATCGTCGAGATACTCACCTCCAAGACACCCCAGGGGCCGTCTCGCGACTGGCTCACCTTTGTGAAGAGCACTTCGGCCCGTAACCGCATCCGCCAGTGGTTCAAGAGAGAACGCCGGGAGGACTCCCAGCATCAAGGCAAAGATGCCCTACTCGAATCACTCCGCAAACATGGCTTGCCTGCCCAGAAGCTCATCAATTCCGAGACTCTCAACGATGTCATCAAAGACATGGGTTTCCAGAAGCGTGATGACTTCTTCGTGAGCATAGGCACCGGCAAGACGCCCGCGCAGCAGGTCATCGGCAAGCTCATGCCCCGTTTGGACAAGAGCTTCGCCGAGATGAAGCCAGACCTGGTGCCTGCCTTCCAGAAGCGTCCCCGGCCGCACCCCGCCAAAGAGGGCATGGGGGTGAGAGTAGAGGGCATGGACGATGTGGCGGTGAGGGTTCCACAGTGCTGCCGGCCGGTACCGGGAGACGATGTCGTCGGATACATCTCTTTGGGCCGGGGTGTCACCATTCACCGGCGCGATTGTCCTAACGTGAAGGCGCTTGAGAAGAACCCCGAGCGCTTCGTGCCGGTCAGCTGGGATATGTCGAGCGTGGGGCCGTTCCTGGTGGAGATCATGATCGAGGCTCATGATCGCCAGCACCTCCTCGAAGACATCAGCCGGGCGCTCAGTGAATGCAACGTCAACATCATGGCTGCCACCATTCAGACCACAGGCGACAACCAGGTGAAGGACCGCTTTGTCTTCGAAGTGCCCGAGATCGACTACCTCGACTCCGTTCTGCAGCGCATACGCCGCATCGACACGGTATACGACGCCTATCGCATCACCCCCAACTGAGCCGGCGGCTCGCCGTGGGGTCAGGGCAGCCCGGGCATGACTGGCGGCTGTGGCGCGGGCCTGGAAAAGCGTCGGACGGCCCCTTTGCTACAATAGCGCGGGTCCACTGAACAATTGGAGGTCACCCTCTCATGAATATCGTCTGCATGCCCGTCGGCCCCATTCAGGGCAATTGCTACATAGTAAGCGATGACAACAACGTGGCCTGTGCCATCGATCCCGGCGGCGAGCCTGATCGCATCGTGCTGACCGCCGCCAAGAGGCAGCTCACGATCACCCATATCCTTCTCACGCACGGTCACTTTGACCACATGGCTGCCGCCGGCGCGGTGGCCAAGGCCACCGGCGCCGTCGTCTGCTGTGCGCCGGAAGTGGCGCCGATGGTGCGTGATCCCGATCGGCACATCCCATTCCCTGGCTTCGGTGGTGTGCCCGCCT
This sequence comes from uncultured Gaiellales bacterium, assembly GCA_964423425.1. Lineage (GTDB taxonomy): Bacteria > Actinomycetota > Thermoleophilia > RBG-16-64-13 > RBG-16-64-13 > CAYRES01. The sequence goes on from CAYRES010000001.1 coordinate 337,494, forward strand.
ATGAGCCCGACGTCCTCCTCGCGGACGGCGATACGGTGACCTTCGGCGATCTGGAGGCCGAAGCCATCTACACTCCGGGCCACTCCCCCGGTGACACCACGTTCGACATCGCGGGCAGCCTGTTCTGCGGCGATCTGCTCTTCTTCCGCTCGGTGGGCCGTACCGACTTGGAGGGAGGCGATTTCGATACGCTCCTACGCTCGGTGAAGAGGCTCATCGACCTGTATCCGCCCGACACCCCCGTGTACCCCGGCCACATGCAGGCAACCACGCTCGGGGGAGAGCTCGCCGCAAACCCCTTCCTGCGGGGGTTGGCTCCCCGTGGCTGACGCGAAGGCCGAGCCGCTCAGTGCACCAAAGGGCACGTACGATATCCTGCCCGAGGACCAACCGGTACGGTCGTGGATTCTGGCTGCGGCTGAGGACATCTTCAGGCGCTACGGCTACGGTCGGTTGGACACACCTACCTTCGAAGAGACCCGCCTGTTTGCCCGCGGTGTAGGGGAGGCCACCGACATCGTGCGCAAAGAGATGTACACGTTCGTCGATCAGGGCGGGAGGTCGCTCACACTGCGGCCCGAGGGTACTGCACCTGCCGCCCGGGCGTACGTGGAGCACGGCATGCATACACGTCCCCAGCCGGTGAAGCTCTGGTACCTGTGGCCCATGTTCAGGTACGAGAGTCCCCAGAGCGGACGCTACCGCCAGCATTATCAGATCGGCATCGAGGCCTTCGGGTCGCCGTCGCCGTTGCTCGATGCAGAGGTTATCGCCGTTCTTGGCACCCTCTACGAGACCGTGGGTCTCACCGGCGTCGAGCTTCGCCTCAACTCCATGGGCTGCCCCTGCTGCCGTGCGCCCTACAGGGAACGGTTGGCCTCGTATCTCGCTGCCCATGACACCGAGCTGTGCGGCGAATGCCGTGAACGTGCCGTCGCCAACCCCCTGCGGACCTTCGACTGCAAGGTGTCGGTGTGCCGCGAGGTGCTCGAAGGCGCTCCCCGGCTGCCCGACGGCTTGTGCCCCGATTGCGCCGCCCATCACGAGGTCGTGAAGCAGGCCCTTGCGGTCCAAGGGTTCGCCTTCGTGGAAGACCATCGCTTGGTGCGAGGCATGGACTACTACACCCGCACCACCTTCGAATTTCAATCGTCGCTCTTGGGCGCCCAATCGGGAGTGGGAGGGGGTGGGCGCTACGACCAGCTGGTGGAAGACATCGGCGGCCCACCCACTCCCGGCGTGGGCTGGGGCACGGGGGTCGAACGTATCCTGTTGGCCCTGAGGCAGACCTTCGACAATCTGCCGACGGCGGTGCCTCCGGTGGCCTATCTCGTGGCTTTCGGCGAGCGCGCGCGCGCCGAGGTGTTTGCCTTGGCGCACGAGTTGCGTCGCAAGCGAGCCTCCGTTGAATTCGACTACATGGAACGCAGCGGCAGGGGCCAGATGAAACAGGCGGGTAGGAGCGGAGCCCTCTTGGCCCTCATCATCGGGGATGACGAACTGGACACCGGTACCATCACGGTTCGCCGGCTGGCCGAGGGCGTGGAGACGAGAGTTGCCAGGGATGAGGCGCTCTCGATGGTCATCGAAGCGGAAGAAGGCCGGTCATGAGTTACAGGAATGCCTGGTGCGGCGAAGTGCTCGAGGATCTCGTCGGCACCCGAGTGGCTCTTGCGGGATGGGTGCACCGCCGCCGCGATCACGGTGGGCTGGTGTTCGTCGACCTCCGGGACCGCACGGGTTTGGTGCAGCTCGTGTTCGATCCCGCGGTGAACGAGCGGGTTCACGAGACGGCGCATCGTCTTCGCAGCGAGTTCGTTGTTTCTGCCGAGGGTACCGTGGTCCCGCGGGGCGAGGAGCGTGTGAACCCCAACATGAAGACCGGGCACATCGAGATAGCCGTCGATTCGCTTACCATCTTGGCTGAGGCCAAGACCCCTCCCTTCACGCCCGGCGAGTTCGGCCACGTCGACGACAACACTCGCCTCCGCTACCGCTACATCGATCTCCGCCGCAGCCGGATGCAGGAGAATCTCCGTCTGCGTGACGCGGCCGTGCAATCGGTGCGGCGATACTTCGGTGAGCACGGCTTCCTCGAAATCGAGACGCCCATCCTCACCAAGAGCACTCCCGAGGGCGCGCGCGACTTCCTCGTGCCCAGCCGGCTGCAACCGGGAGCCTTCTATGCCCTCCCACAGTCGCCCCAGCTGTTCAAACAACTCTTGATGATCGCGGGTTACGAGCGCTATTACCAACTTGCGCGTGCGTTCCGCGATGAAGACCTGCGCGCCGACCGCCAGCCCGAGCACACCCAGATCGATCTCGAGATGAGTTTTGTCGAAGAGCGGGACATCCAAGAGTTGGTGGAGGGCATGATGGTGCAGGTGTTTCGTGACGTGTTGGATATCGAGGTGCCGCGCCCTTTTCCCCGCCTCACCTACGCAGAAGCCATGCGCCGTTTCGGGAGCGACAAGCCCGATGTCCGCTTCGGCTTGGAGATCATCGATATCTCTGAGCTGGTTTCCGGGTCGGGCTTCAAGGTCTTCGCCGACACTGTGGCCCGGGGGGGTGCCGTCCGGGGCATATGCGTGCCGGGGGCAGGCGCCTTCTCCCGCAAAGACGTTGACGATCTCGCTGCAGCTATCGCTCCCCACGGGGCCAAGGGTCTCGTACCCGTGTGGGTGGAGGCCGGAGGAATCCGTTCTCCGATAGCCAAGTTCCTAAGTGTGGAAGTCGTCACGTCACTGCTTTCGACGGTGGAGGCGCAACCGGGCGACATACTCCTATTGGTCGCCGATGAGCGTCCCATTGTCGAAGCCGCTCTGGGTGCTCTGCGGCTCCACCTTGCCGAGAAGCTGTCGCTCGAACGGGAGGGGTGGGAGTTCTTGTGGATCATCGACCCACCCATGTTTGAGTGGGATGAGAAGGAGAAACGGTTGAAGGCCCAACATCACCCCTTCACCAAACCGCGGGTGAAGGCCCCTTCTGAGCTGGCCGAGCGGCCGCTGGACATCGGCACCTATGCCTACGACTTGGTGCTGAACGGTGTGGAGTTGGGCAGTGGTTCGCTGCGTATCGCCGACCCGGCTCTTCAAGAGGCCGTATTTGAGGCTCTGGGCCTGTCGGCCGAGGAGATCGAGGGGAAGTTCGGCTTCCTGGTGGAGGCCATGGACTACGGTATTCCGCCGCACGGCGGCATGGCGATGGGGCTCGACCGCCTCGTTATGCTGATGGCCGGCGAGAAGTCCATACGGGAGGTCATCGCCTTCCCGAAGACCCAGAGCGGCGGGTGCCCCCTCACGGCAGCCCCCTCGGGAGTGGCCGTCGAGCAGTTGCGAGAGCTTCGGATAAGGCCCCTCTAGGCGGTGGTGCGTGGGGGGGTTTGTGGGAGAAATGGCCCTGTGATACATTTGAGGTGCTCGACCTTGTTCGTGATCTGCTGCAATCTTGAGCCAACACATTCGAATCGGGAGGTCGGCTCTTCCGGTCGGTGGAACGACCCTCCGGTGGCCGCCACCCACCTGCTTAGGCAGGTTCAAGATTCCTCCAGACACGGCAAGGTGGAGCATTTTCTTTTCCTTGATGGGGGTGCGGCATGAGTAGAAGGCGCTCGTGGGGCCGAACAAGCCCTGTCGGTTTCATCGGTGTGGCGGCATGGTTCGTGCTTGTGTGCGGCCTGCTGTTCTTGGCTGGGTGCGGCGGCACCACGACGACCAGTACGGTTGCACCCATAACTCCCACCACGGCTGCTCCCGTGCCGGGTGAAGGCATCATGGGCCGCGAGATCACAGCTTCCGAGGATACCCCCTTTGAGGTAGCGCGTGCTTTCTCAGAGCAACAGCCCGTAGTGGTGTTGTTCTATGTCGCCGGTGGATCCGACGACCAGCCGGTTCGCGACGCGTTGAGCCGTATTGCAGCCCGCTACCCCGACATCGCCTTCGCCCTCTACGACTACAAACTGCCGGAAGCGTACGGCGACCTCGCCGTCGCGCTCGCAGTCGACTATACGCCGTATACTGTCTTCATCGGTGCCGACGGTATCGTTGCACACACTGTGACCGGTTTTGCCGACGAGGCGGTACTGCAGCAGTTCGTCGAGAACCTTCAGCAGGGAACATAAGGCGTGTCGTGACAGATGGTTTCCGCCCTTCCGGGCAGCGGCGGGGGGTACTCCTAGCAGTAAGCGGAGGCGTCGATAGTGGGGTCGCCGCCCTCCGGCTCCTGCAGCAGGGTTACTGGGTGGAGGCCGTCACTTTCAGCCTGTGGACCGACCCCGATGCCTCGAAACCCAACCGCTGCTGTGCGGCCGACGCCATCCTGGCCGCCCGCGATTTGGCCGATCACCTGGGTATCGTGCATCACTTGGTCGACCTCCGCGAAGAGTTCCTGAGTGAGGTAGTATCGTACTTCGTGGAGACGTACGCCGATGCCCGCACTCCCAATCCCTGCGTGCAATGCAACGCACACCTACGGTTTCCGGTGCTTGTCCGTATGGCCGAAGAGCTGGGTCTGGATCACATCTCGACGGGCCACTATGCCCGCCTCGATCCCGGTTCGGACTGTTTACTTCGAGGCCACGACAATCACAAGGACCAGTCATACGTCTTGGCGCACGTCTCGCCCGCCCTGTTGCGCCAGTCTCTATTCCCGGTGGGAGATCTCACCAAGGGAGAGGTCCGCGCCTGTGCACGGGAGCACGGCCTGCCGGTGCACGCCTCTCCGGAGAGCCAAGATATCTGCTTCATCCCGGACGGGGACTACCGGCGCTTCCTCGCCACCAGGATACGGAGCGGGGAGGGCCCTATCCTCGACAGGGAGGGGAAGGTGCGGGGCACCCACTCCGGCCTCTATCGTTACACGATCGGGCAGCGGCGCGGTCTTGGCATAGCCGACACAGAGCCCCTGTATGTGGTGGAACTGCGCCCCTCCCGCAACGCCCTCGTGGTGGGCAGGTGGGAAGACCTCGAGGTGACGAGCCTTGAGCTGACGGATGTCGTCGTACACGCGCCACTGCACGTCGGTGATGATGCCCCGACCGTGGTGCAGTACCGCTCCACGGGGGACTCGGTGCCTGTGGTCCCGCCACGGTATGACCACGACACCGACAGCCTCCTCCTCACACTGAAGCGCCCTGCCCAGGGTGTTTCCCCGGGGCAGCTTGCCGTCGTGTACCAGGGTGCCTCCGTACTCCTTTCCGGCACCATACTGTGCGCTTCTCCCCGGACCGGGGGAAGGGTAGAGCCAGCAGGCACCCGAGCCCCGGGCTGAGGAAGGCCGCCCGTCTTGCCGTGAGGGGCCTATCGTGTATCCTAGGGGTACGGTCAAGCGTGAGGCGGTCGTCTTTGCGCCGGCTCGAGTCATCGCGGAAGGGGAGAGTGCATGGAATCTGATGCGGGCGCATTCATGAGGATCGCCATCGGAGTCTTCTTCTTGCTGTTTGGGATGGGACTGGCCTATATGCTCTATCGATTGGCCACCACCTTCTCGGCGGCCGCGGAGATGATCCAGGACGTGAACAAGGAGGTTGTCCCCATCCTCTCCCGGGTACAGACCACCCTCGACGAGGTCAATTCCGAACTCGGTAAGATCGACGAGCTCACCGGCACGGTGGTGGCGGTGGCCGACAAGCTCGAATCCACGACTTCCGCGGCGCAGAGTGCAGTGGCGGTGCCGCTCAAGAAGGTCGGCGGCCTGGCTGCCGGGCTCAGCCGGGGCGTCTCGAGCTTCTTCGAAGGCAGAAAGGCGGGCGGCCATGGGTAAGCTGGTGTTCTGTACGGTGGCCCTCCTCGGCACTGTGGCCGGGGCGGCCGTGGTCACCGCGTTGCAGATCTCCCGCCGCACCGGCCGTCCCTTCGTGGAGGCCCTTTCCGAGGTACCGACCGAGGCCAAGCGTTGGCTCGACGACGTGAACTCCAGGCTGAAGGTTGCCGTTGAAACAGGCAAGTCGGCGGCGGCGGCCAAGGAGGAGGAGATCGAACGGGTGCTGCAGGGCGACGATCACCTCCCGGTCTCGCCGGAGTCGGTGGTGTAGGGCGTTGTGGTGGCAGTCGACACCGTCACGCTGACTCTTCCCCGTGGGGCCGGCTATCTGGCGCTGTTGCATCTGGTGTTGGGTGGGATAGCACTTCGGAAGGACCTGAGCTTCGACGACTTGGACGACGTGCAGCTCGCCGTCGACAGTATCCTGGCTGAGGATCCGGGTCGGGTGGGCGACGTGGAGATGAAGGTGTCCCTCGAGGAGGAGGGCCTGCGTATCCGGCTTGCCGCTTTCTCCAACCAGAGCATGAAGGCCTCGCTCGGCGGCAGTTCTCGGTCGCCTGCGCCTGAACCGCAGCACCTCGACATGGGCGTGCTCCTGGAAAGCCTCTGCGACAGCTTCGTGGTTGAGGACTTGAGGGGCGATTGTTATGCCATCGAATTGTGGAAGCGGACAGGTTAGCCCCCGTATGGTGCAAGAGCCCCACGATGCGTGGCATAGTTCAGCGGGATTCCACGAGAATCTCGCCGACGTACCGGAGAAGGAATTGCTGCGTCGGGTCCACGAAGAGGGTGACCGCGCCGCGCGGGACGAACTGATCACGAGATACCTCCCACTTGTGCGCAGTCTGGCGCGGCGATTCGCTGCGCGGGGGCAATCGGTAGAGGATCTCACGCAAGTCGGCTCCATAGGTCTCATCAAAGCCATCGACCGCTTCGACGTGGAGAGAGGAGTGGAGCTCTCCACCTACGCGACGCCGACCGTGATGGGGGAGATCAAGCGCTACTTCAGGGATAAGGGGTGGGCGGTCAAAGTACCGCGGGCCCTGCAGGATCTCAACGTTCGCCTCAATCGGGTCATCGAACAACTCACGGTCGAACTGAAACGCTCGCCCACCATTGCCGACATGGCTGAGGCGTGCGATGTGAGCGAGGAGGATGTGCTGGAGGCTCTCGAAAGCGGCCGTGCCTACAGTTCGCTGTCGATCTACGGTGGAAGCACTTCCGAAGATGACGATGCATTTGAGATACTTGATTGTCTCGGTACCGAGGAGCGGGAGTATGAATTGGTGGAACAGCGCCGCTTCCTCGCACCGGCAATGGAGAAACTGGACGAGCGAGAGCGTCTGATACTGCACCTTCGCTTCTTCGAAGGCATGACCCAGACGCAGATCGCGGCACGTGTGGGCATCTCGCAGATGCACGTCTCGCGGCTCATCAGGAAGTCCCTGGAGGTGCTCCGCACTGCCATGGCTGACACTGGGGCGGTCTCACCTGCGGAACAGGTGAAGGGCAGCACCGGCCACTGACCGCCTGGTCGAGCCGTCCGTCTCAGATTCTCCAGGCACATACAAGGGAAATACTGGAAAGGGCCTCTTTCGTGAAGACAAGCGAACTCAGGAAGCTGTTCCTCGAGTACTTCGTGCAGAATGGACACCTCCTGGTGCCCAGCTCATCTCTCATACCGCATCGTGATCCTTCGGTTCTTCTGACCACTGCAGGCATGCAGCAGTTCAAGCCCTACTACCTCGGAGTGGAGGAGCCTCCCAGCCGGCGTCTCGCCAGCTGCCAGAAGTGTTTCCGTACCACCGACATCGATCGGGTCGGCTCCACCGCCAGGCACTGCACCTTCTTTGAGATGCTGGGCAACTTCGCCATCGGCGATTACTTCAAGAGGGAAGCCATTCACTTTGGATACGAGTTCTCGGTGGACTACCTGGGCTTCGACCCCCAACTGCTGTGGGTGTCGGTATTCGAGGGTGACGACGAGGTACCTCCCGACGAGGAGGCCATCGAGGCGTGGGAGCAGATGGGTATACCACGCGACCGCATGGTACGGCTGCCGCGCAGCGAGAACTTCTGGGGGCCGGCCGGTCCCACCGGTCCCTGCGGGCCCTGCTCCGAGCTGTACCTGGATCGCGGCCCCGGCGTGGGCTGCGGCGAGCCGGACTGCAAGCCTGGATGTGAGTGCGACCGCTTCATCGAGTATTGGAACCTCGTCTTTACCCAGTACAACATGGGCTCCGACGGACGGGTTTCGCCGCTGCCTTCGAAGAACATCGACACGGGCATGGGTTTGGAGCGGGTGGCCGCCCTCGTCCAAGGCGTCGATTCCGTGTTCATGAACGACGTGTTCCAACCTCTCATCGAGCTGGGGGAGGAGCTCGCGGAGGTGCCGTTCGGACGGGACGAGAGGGCCGACGTCGCTCTCAGAGTGTTGGCCGACCACTCACGGGCCATGACCTTCCTCATTGCCGACGGGGTTCTTCCGGGCAACGAGGGCCGGGGCTATGTGTTGCGGCGTGTCATCCGCCGCGCTGCCCGGGTCAGTCGCACCGTCGACATGCAACCGCCCTTCCTCGGCCGCTTCGCCGAGCGGGTCATCGAGGTCCTCGGTGACGCATACCCGGAGTTATGTGAGCGCCGCGACACCATAGTCCGCATCGTGGACGCAGAGGAGGAACGCTTCAACCGCACGCTGGACCAGGGTCTCGTGCTGCTCAATCAGGAGATCGCCCGGACGCTCGAGGAAGGCAGCGGCACCCTTGCCGGCCGCGTGGCCTTCGTTCTCCACGACACGTATGGTTTTCCGGTGGAGGTCACCCGGGAACTCGCCTCCGAACGAGGTCTCTCCCTCGACACGGAGGAGTTCGCCCAAGCCATGGATGAACAAAGGGCCCGGGCGCGGAGCTCGCAGCAGGTGAGTAGCGAGGACAAGGAAGTGCTCGAGTTCGCCCGCGGGGTGGAGCAGCCCACTGAGTTCTGTGGATACGAGCGCGATGAGCTCTTCACCGTGATCCAGGATGTGCGTGAGGTTGGTGAGGGGCGCATGGTCGTGTCTCTGCGGGAGAGTCCCTTCTATGCGGAGAAGGGGGGACAAACCGCCGATATTGGTTGGCTTGAGTCTGACACGGGTAAGGCCGAGGTGCTCGACGTCCAAGAACACGGTGCGGTTCAGATCATTGCGGCCCGCATTCTTCAGGGTAGCGTTCGCGCCGGCCAGCGCGTGCGGGCGGCCATCTCCACCGTGCACCGGCATTCAGTGGCTGCGAACCACACTGGCACCCATCTGCTCCACTATGCCCTGCGCACCATCCTGGGGGACGACGCCACCCAGGCCGGCTCGGCGGTGCGTGCCGACAAGTTCCGCTTCGATTTTGCGTACCCCGGCCCCTTGGGTTCGGAGCGGGTGGCCGATATCGAGGAGCTGGTGAACCGCAAGATCGTGGAGAATCACCCGGTGCGGGTCTTTACCACTACCCTCGAGCACGCGCGCGATCTGGGCGCGACGGCGCTCTTTGGCGAGAAGTACAGCGATTTCGTCCGCGTGGTCGAGGTCGATGATTTCAGTCGAGAGTTGTGCGGAGGCACCCATGTCTCCACTACCAGTGAAATTGGTGCCTTTAAGATACTGTCAGAGGCCAGCGTGGGGGCCAACGTGCGCCGCATCGAAGCGGTGACCGGACGCAAGGCGGTGGAGTACTACCGCGAGCGTGATCACATGCTGTCGCTGGTGGCAGAGGAGCTCCAAGTCCGTGACGATCAGGTTCTCCCTGGAGTGGGCAGGCTCAAGCAGCGCATCTCCGAACTGCACGAGGAGATACAAGAACTCCGTTCGGGAAAGACGGCCGACGTGGTGGGAGACTTGGCGGCCCAGGCCACCAAGGTGGGTTCGGCGGCATATGTGGTGGCGACCATCGAAGCCCGCGATCTCGAGCAGATGCTCGGGGTGGTCGACAAGGTGAGAGACCGGCTGAAGCAGGGTGTGGTGGCCTTGGGTGCCCAAGTGGACGGTAAGGCCCTTCTCGTGGTGGGCACAACGAAGGACTTGGACGGAACCCTCCACGCCGGTAACCTGGCCAAGGAGGCGGCTTCCCGGGTGGCGGGGGGTGGAGGAGGCACGGCGACTCTGGGCAGGGCCGGAGGTGGAGATCTCTCCGGCCTCGACGACGCGCTTGCCACCATACGCAGAGCGATTGAGGAAGCTCTGAGAGCGTAGCCTTGCGGGTACTCGCGGTCGACGTCGGTACCGCCCGGAGCGGTCTCGCTCTCTCCGACCCCAGCGGGCTCATCTGCCGACCTCTCGACATCATCGAAGAGAGAGACCACGAAGCTCTTGCCCGGACGGTGGCGGAAATCGCCACACGGGAGGGTGCGGGCATGGTCCTGGTCGGGGTGCCGCGTTCCCTGCGCGGCCATCCCAACAAGCAGTCGATTCTGTCGGAGAGGTTCGCCGGCCTGCTGCGCGCCCGTTTCGAGGGGCAGGTGGTGATGTGGGATGAGCGCTTCACCACCACACTCGCCCGCAGACTGAGCCCGCGGGGCCATATGCCCGACGATGCCCGGGCGGCATGCTACCTTCTACAAAGCTACCTCGATGCTCCCCGCGAGGCGAGGGCAGGTATAGTTACTCGTGATGAGACATCCACGTCGAACAAACGAGACGACAGCAGTCGTAGCGGTCACAGAGGCGGTAGATAATGCCTGAGGAGATACATACGCCCGCCCGGAGAACCGGCCGGAAGGCGACCACACGGCGGAACCGGTTCCTCGTGCTGGCGGGTTTCGGTGTGCTCATCGTGGTGGCCGTCATCATCGTGGTTGCCGCCGCCGGCGGTCTGCGTGACAGAGGGGCCACCACGGCCTCAACCTCGCCGACGGGGCCGATCCACGTCACCATAGAGACCGGTCTGTCTGCCGTGGCCATCGCAGAGCTACTCGAAGAGGCGGGTGTAGTGACTTCGGCCCGGGGGTTTTTGAACGATGTGAAGGCCGCGGGTGCGGAGACGCAGCTTCGTCCCGGGCGGTACGCCTTTGGCGCCCTCGAGCCCCACGAATCGATCATCACCAAGCTGTCAACCGGCCAGCAGGATGATGTCGCGAAGATCACCATTCCCGAGGGTTTGAGCATAGACCAGGTGGCGGCCAGGCTCGAAGACACGGTGGACGTGGACGGCGCCGACTACGAAGCATTGGCGCACAGCCCGAGCAGCTTCTCCGTGCCACGAGTGGCGGGAGACCGACTGGAGGTCGAAGATCTCGAGGGCCTACTCTTTCCGAGCACGTATTACGTAGAGCCGGGTTTCTCCTCCGAGCAGCTTATTGCCATCCAGCTTGCGACGTTCGAACAGAAGACGGCTTCTCTGCCCTGGTCCAACGCAGCTGGTCTGGGGCTCACGCCGTATGACATCATCATCATCGCCTCTCTGATCGAGAAAGAGACCAGCATTCCCGAGGAGCGACCGCTGGCGGCGGCAGTCATCTATAACCGGCTGGACAAGGACATGCGTCTCGAGTTCTGTTCGAGCGTGCGTTTCGCCCTCAAGAAGTGGACAGGCGCCCTCACCACGAGTGACCTTGAGACCGAATCTCCGTATAACACCTACAGGAACAGGGGTCTGCCGCCGGGTCCGGTGTCGAGTCCGGGCCTCGATGCTCTTGAGGCGGCGCTCAACCCGGCGGATGTCGACTACCTGTATTTCGTCCTGATCGATGAGGATGGGCATCACTTCTTCACCTCGTCGTACGACGATTTCCTGGAAGCCAAGCGCCGGTCCCCCGGCCAGTAGAGGGTTCAGCGCAGGGTTCTCCGCGCCGGGGTGCCAAGAGAGGCCCCAAGTCGTATGAAACTCACGCGCCGTGCGTAGTAGGGTGGGGAAGGCGGGTGGGTTCGACCAGGAGAGGGGAACAATGGCCGCTGCCATCTCGGGCTCGACGAAGGTTCTGGCATTGCTGGGTCATCCCGTGGCGCATTCACTGTCGCCGCGGCTTCACAATGCCGCCTGTGAGGCTCTTGGCCTCGATATGGTCTATGTCACGTTCGACGTCGAGCCCGCCGCTCTCCCTGCCGCGGTCGACGGCCTCCGCGCCCTGGGCGTGGCCGGTGCGAATGTCACCGTGCCCCACAAGGAGCGGGTGGCTGCTTTGCTCGACACCTTGGAGGGCGCTGCCGCCTCGCTTCGCACGGTGAACACCATCGTGAATCGTGACGGCCGCTTGAGCGGTCACAACACCGACGTTGCGGGTTTCAGCCGCGCCCTCTGCGCAGGGCTCCCAGGGAAGCCTGCCGGAAGCCGGTACGTGGTCTTCGGGGCGGGCGGGGCCGCGCGGGCCGTGGTGTGGGGGCTCGTAGCCCTCGGCGCGGCGCGTGTCTCCATCTACAACAGGACTCACGAGAAGGCGGTGGCCTTGGCGGCCGAAGCACGCAACTGGGCCTCTCCCGAGGGTGCGTGTGAGGTCGAAGCAACCGTCCTCTCCGGCCTGGCCGCACGTATCGACGACGCCCAGGTGGTGGTGAACGCCACCAGTGTCGGTTTGGAATCCGGCCTCAAGGACATTCCCTTTCCTGTCGATAGTCTATCTAGCAAACACACGGTGATGGATTTGGTGTACGACACACAACCAACGGTGTTCCTACAAAAGGCGGGGGAGAAGGGCGCTCACCTCATCTCAGGTGTGTCCATGCTTCTGGAGCAGGCCGCGCTCTCTTTCACTCTCTGGACGGGGCGGAAGCCCCCGCTCTTGGACATGAAGAGGGCACTGGAGCTGGTGTGATGCAATTGCCGAACGAAGAGCTCTCTCAGCGCAGACAGACGAAGAAGCGTACAGGTGAGATCCTGGTGGAGATGGGTCTCATCACCCCGCAGCAACTCATGGAGGCGCTCGAGGAGCAGAAGGTCAGCCATCGGCGCATTGGAGAGATCCTGGTTGAGCGCAAATGGGTCAAGAACTACGAGCTGGCCGAAGCCTTGGGCCGTCGGCTCGGTGTGCGTTTTATCGATCTCTCTGAGACCAGGATCGATCCCGCCGCCGCCAGCCTCATCTCTGAACGTGATGCCAGACGCTATGCGGCGCTGCCGGTGGCATTCGATGATGATCATACCCTTGTTGTGGCAATGGCCGATCCGGCCAACATCTTTGCCATAGATGATCTGCGTATCCTCACCGGCTGCGACATTGAGCCGGGCATCGCCACAGAGGAAGACATCTTCGAACAGATCGGCCAGCTGAACCGGCTCGATGAGAGGGTGGGGCAGGATCTCGAAACCGCTGCGGAAGAAGACGCCTCTGACCAAGACATCCGCGACCTCTTGGAGAGGGTCGACGAGGCCCCCATCGTCAAGCTCGTCAACAGCATCATTGCTCAGGCCGCCGAGGACGGGGCCTCCGACATACACTTCGAGCCACAGGCCAAGGAGATGACTGTGCGGTTCCGCCAAGACGGCGTGCTCCACGAGGTGATGTCGGTACCGCGCAGGCTGCAATCAGGCGTATTGTCCCGGCTCAAGATCATGGCCGACCTCGACATCGCCGAACGCCGTGTTCCGCAAGATGGGCGCATCGGGCTCATGGTGGGCGGCAAACCCATCGACATGCGGGTCGCCAGCCTGCCCACCGTGTACGGAGAGAAGATTGTCATCCGTTTGCTCGACCGGTCCAGCGTGCTCATGCGTCTTGAAGACCTGGGCTTCGGTGAGAAAGCCCTCGCCCGCTACCGTAAGTCGTTCACGAAGCCCTACGGGGCCATCCTGGTGACGGGCCCGACTGGATCGGGCAAGTCCACCACGCTCTATGCGACGCTGAACATCTTGAACTCGCCGGAGAAGAACGTGATCACGGTGGAGGACCCGGTGGAGTACCGCCTCCCGGGCATCAACCAGGTGCAGACCAACACCAAAGCCGGGCTCACGTTTGCTTCGGGCCTCCGTTCGATCCTGCGTTGTGATCCCGACATCGTCATGATCGGCGAGATTCGCGACAAGGAGACCGCTCAGATAGCCATCGAATCGGCCCTCACCGGCCATCTCGTGCTCTCCACACTGCACACGAACGATGCTCCCGGAGCGCTGTCCCGGCTCACGGAGATGGGCATCGAGCCCTTCCTCACCGCTTCCGCAGTCGATTGTGTGCTGGCCCAGAGGCTGGCGCGGCGCCTTTGCGACTTCTGCAAAGAAGCTTACAAGCCGACGAAGGAGATGCTGCGCCGTAACGACTTCCCCCAAGAAGTGGTGGATGACTGGGAGTCCGTGACGCTCTACCGCGCCCAGGGCTGCAAGCGCTGCAACGGCACCGGCTACAAGGGCCGTTTGGGCATCTACGAGGTCATGCTGGTCTCTGAAGCCATAGAAAGGCTAACGGTAGAACGCAAGAGTGCCGATGAAATAGGCAGAGTGGCTCAAGCTGAGGGCATGAAGAGCCTTCGTGAGGATGGCATCGACAAGGTACTCGACGGCATCACGAGCATCGAAGAGATTGCCCGCGTGATCGTGTAGCGGCACGCAGACGGCAGGGAGGTACAACGTGGATCTGGCCGACATTCTGCTTGAGGTATTGGAACGGGGGGCATCCGACCTTCACCTCACGGTGGGGGTGCCTCCTGCGGTTCGCATCAACGGTACCCTCGAGCATCTCGATTATCCACGCCTGAGCCTCACCGACACCAGAGAACTCGTCTACAGCATCCTCACCCAGGAGCAGCGACAGCGCTTGGAAACCGACTGGGAGATCGACTTCTCCTACTCCGTACCCGGGGCAGCCCGCTTCCGTGTCAATGCCTTCTTCCAGCGGAACAGCCTGGGCGCCGCGTTTCGCTTGGTGCCGCTGAACGTTCTGAATATCGACGACCTGTCGTTGCCGAAGGTGGCGCATACCTTCTGTACGAAGGCTCGAGGCATCATCCTGGTTACGGGCCCCACCGGTTCGGGGAAGTCCACCACGCTCGCGGCCATCATCGACGAGATCAACGATATCCGCTCCGACCACATCATGACCATCGAAGATCCCATCGAATTCCTTCATAAGCACAAGAGCTGTATCGTGAATCAGCGCGAGGTCGGCACGGACACCAAGGGGTTCGGCCGGGCGCTGCGCTCGGTACTCCGGCAGGATCCCGACATCATTCTCATCGGCGAGATGCGCGACTTGGAGACCATACAGACCGCGCTCACCGCGGCCGAGACGGGCCACTTGGTCTTCGCCACCCTTCACACGCAGGACTGCCCGCAGACCATCGACCGGATGATCGACGTCTTCCCCCCTCATCAGCAGGAGCAGATCAGGGTCCAGATCGCAGCGACCATCCAGGGTGTGCTGTCACAACAGCTTCTGGCCCGTAGGGACGGCCACGGGCGAGTGGTGGCCTGTGAGGTGTTGATTCCCACGCCGGCGGTGCGCAATCTCATACGCGAGGGAAAGACCCATCAGATCTACACCATTATGCAGACCGGCACCAAGTTCGGCATGCAGACCATGGATGCAGCCCTCGCCGATCTCGTGAGACGCAAGCTCATCACCCGCGAGATGGCGGAGACCCACGCATCCAACCCGGAAGACCTGGGCAGGTTGCTCATGAGCGGCGCTGCGTAGGCGGCGGTGTGTGAGCGGAGGAGCGGGGGAGGGATACAGTGACAACCTATGTGTACACCGCTCGAGGTGACCGGGGAGCCTCACAGCGCGGCGAGGCTGACGGTGCCTCCAAGGCTGCGGTAGCCGCTGAGCTGCGGCGGAAGGGTCTGACCGTACTCACCCTCGACGAGAAGCGTGGCCAGAGCCTCAAGGCCCTCGACGACTACCTGCAGAACTTGACCACCATCAAGATGCGCGATCGGGTAGTGTTCTCGCGGCAGTTCGCCACGATGATCAACTCCGGGCTGGCCATCCTGCGTTCGCTCTATATCCTCGAGGAACAAACCGCCAATCCGCGATTCAAGAAGATCATCGCCGCCGTACGGAACGACGTGGAAGCCGGTCTACCCATCTCCGATGCTATGGAGAAACATCCGGCGGCCTTCAACACACTCTACGTAGCCATGGTCCGTGCGGGAGAAGTGGGGGGCGTACTCGACCAGACACTCGACAGGCTGGCGACTCAGCTAGAGAAGCAGGACAGCCTCAGGCGGACCGTCAAGTCGGCCATGACCTACCCGATTCTCATCGGAGTCTTCGCCATCCTCGTCATGTTTGGCATGATCGTCTTCCTCATTCCCATGTTCGAGAACATGTATACCGAACTCGGGGGCACTCTGCCGCTCCTCACCCGGATCATGGTGGGCATCAGTAACTTTGTGCGCAGCTGGTGGTTCATCGTGTTCCCCGCCCTCATCGCGCTCATCTTCGGTCTTCGTGAACTCAAGCGCAGCAAACAGGGTGTGAGAGTCTGGGATCGCGTCAAGCTGAAGACCCCCATGCGAATCGGCGACATCATCCGCAAGATCGTGATGGCACGTTTCAGTCGTACCCTGGCGACGCTGGTCACTTCCGGGGTCCCTATTCTGCAGGCCATCGACATCACGGGCAAGACCGCCGGTAACAGCGTAGTGGAAGAAGCCATGCATGACACCAAGGAACGCATCAAGGCGGGTGACTCCATAGCCCGGCCCTTGGAGAGGTTCCCCATATTCCCTCCCATGGTCACACAAATGATCGCCATCGGGGAAGAGACCGGCGCCCTCGACAGCATGCTGCATAAGATCGCCGATTTCTACGAGGATGAGGTCGATGCCGCCATCAAGTCTCTGACTTCCATCTTGGAACCCATAATGATGATCCTGGTGGGAGGCCTGGTGGGAGTCATCGTCATCTCGATGTACCTGCCCATCTTCAACATGTTCAACCTGGTGCAGTAGGAGAGGATCGTGCCGGCAACCGCACAACTGGCGAGCGTAGAGGCCTCGGCCGGCTCCCGGGTCGAGTCCCGCGACATGTTGCTCGGCAGGGCACCGCAGCCCGGCCGGCACACGTCTGAGACGAACGAGGCCTGGGCGAGCTGTTACCAGAGAACCGGTTGTCTGACCTGCCTGGATACCCTTGTGGAGGCCAACGAGCCGCTCCTGCATCACACCTTGCGACGCTTCCGTTCCAGCAACGAACCCTACGAAGACCTGTTCCAAGTCGCCCGCATGGGCCTGTTGAAGGCCGCACAGCGCTATAAGCCCGACCGGGGCACGCGCTTCTCCACGTACGCGACCGCTATAGTCGACGGTGAAGTCCGACATTACCTGCGCGACAGTCTGCTTATGCGCCAGCCCCGATGGGCACGACGTCTCTACGGTGAGGTCGAACGTGCGCAGGCCGACTTCTTTCGGGAGCGCGGTCGGTATCCGACGGTGTCGGAAATCGGCGAGGCCATCAACGTGCGCGAGGAAGGTGTCACCGAGATTCTTCGTGTGTGGGCTCAGCTCAATATCCATTCCTGTGACGAGCCCGATGTCTTGGAGGAGTCTCCTTCGGTGGATCGGAGCCTCGTACGTAGCGCACGCAGAGAGAGCTTCAGCTTACCCGTAGAAGATCGCATCGCGCTGTACGACGCGCTGTCGACTCTGTCTGAGCTGCAGCGGCGCATCATCTACCTGGTGTTCTTCAAAGACCTCACGCAACAGCAGGTGGCCGATGAGGTCGGCCTGAACCAACGGGCCGTCTCGCGAGAACAGATGAGAGCCCTGTCGCGCCTGAAGGGCATACTCACCAAGAAGGTCTTCTGAGCGGTTACCGGCCCAGCCGAGGCCGGTGCGCACCCGTCATCCGGCAGTAAGTGACAATGGGCGCCGCTCGGCCTCTTGGTCGGTCGGGTATCGGTGAAGAAGGCGCCGGAAGATGAGGCAATCGCGAATGAGTTGCGCCTCCCCACGTTTCCCTCCTGCTCTCACGCGCGATAATGTACATTATGTCAAGTAGACATCGGCACGCGCATCCGACTCCACAAGGTGAACCTTTCGTTGCGTCTCTGAGGACTCTCAGATTCCTCAACCCCCCACCCCTGGCCCAACCCCGCGGATGCCGGTCGCATAGGGTGGCGCGCAGCCGCGGACCGTGTTCTCGCCGCGGCGCGGAATCTCAGCGCGGCTTTGTGCCGCCAACGTGTGGGGTCTGCCGCGAGGTGATCGCGGCCGTTTACGAGGACGTCAGGGAGCGGCCGAAGCGGCGCATCTCCTTGTACAGCAGCAACTGCCGCAGGTTGCCGAGCAACGTGCCCAGTTCCACCAGGAGCTCCCGTCCCTCTTCTCTACGCTCGCGGTTGTGGGAGTGCAGAGAGGGTGCCACCACCTGTTCGACCAGGGAGAACTCCCGCTCGACCGATGAGCGCAGGAGCCGCAGATTCCGAGGCTCCAACCCGTACCTGCCGAACCGGTGGCAGATACGCGCGATCTCCACATCGCTCTCCCCGAGCAGCCCGCTCAGGCCGTCCTCCCGGCGATCTATGAGCCGGAACTCCACCAGTTGGGCCAGGAAATCCTCACTCACCCCCAGGACCTCAAGAGCCTCGTCCCAGGTCATCTCTGACTCCTGGCGTATCAGGGCATCTGAGCGCTCGGGAGTATGAGAACCGGGTATGGCGCCGCTCACCGCCGAGGCCGTACCCCTATCCAAGCGATCCTTGATGACGTTGAGGGGCAAGTATTGATCGCGCTGCAGCTGCAGAGCCGTTCTCAAGCGGTGGACATCAGCGGCCGCGTACTTCCGGTAGCCGCCGGAGGTGCGCCGAGGGGTGATGATGCCACGATCTTCGAGATAGCGCACCTTGCTGATACTGACATCGGGGAAGTCGGAGATGAGCTGTTTCACCACCTGGCCGATGGTGAAAAGACGTTCCTGGGTGCCGCTGGAAGCGAGAGGCTTCGGTTCTCTGGGTTGCTCCACGCCGCTCATCACCCCGCCCGGCCTAGCTTTGCGCCTGTTCCAAGAACACGAGCTTGAATTTGCCGATCTGCAGCTCGTCGCCGTCCTTCAGGCGCTGGCGCTCCACGCGCGTACGATTGACGTAGGTTCCGTTGAGGCTGTTCTGGTCCTCAACCAGCAGACCCGTGGCGTCACGCATGATGCGGGCGTGATGCCGCGACACCGTGACATCATCCAGGAACAAGCCGCTCTCCGGCGTACGTCCGATAGTGAGGGGCTCGTCCGTGAGGGGTATCTCCTCCCCTTCGCGCCCTCCACCGGCACGAATGATGAGCATGGGTGCTTCGCGTGGGTAGACAGTCTCGTATTCCTGGTCATGCGGCTCGCATTCGGCCACCGACTCGAGCACGGCCGTCGTGTGCGCTGCGTCCGATGGTACAAGGCGATTGCCACAACGGCTGCAGAAATTGGCGTCGTCGCTGTTCTCGAAGCCACACTTGGCGCACCCGATCATCTATCGCCTAACCCTTCTTACTCCGTACGTCCATCACGGCGTAGTCGACTTTGTACTGATAGAGCCGGCCGGCAAGCTGATTCTCGATACCCTCCACTATTTCGGGTTTCTCCACCAACCGGGCGCGGGAATCCTCACTGGTGTTGTTCAGCACATATGGTTCGGCCAGCACCTCATCGAAACGCTTACCACTCTGCATCTCGGCGACGATGTGCCGCACGACCCGCTGTTCTCGCACCCCACCCCTCATGTTCGCGAAGAAGTCTCTCGTAGCTTCAATGGCCCGCTCAAGCATTACTCTTACCCCCTTGCCACGTCGCCACAACCCTAAACCTAAAGTGTACCTGCAGAGGGGCCCTTGTCAATACGGCACCCCGCCTCACGTGGCTCCTCCCGCTCGGCTTGGAGCAAGGCCGTGACCCCCTGTCACGTCTCGGGCAGTGCACACCCGGCGGTGTGTTATTCCGAGGCCGGCGGATCGACCGGCTCGTCTTCCACCAGGCCGCGAGAGCTCAGGATCGACGACAGCCGGGTGATGTCGGCCTCGTCAAACAGCGGCCTGCCCTGCCGATGCTTGTCGCGCAGGCGCCTCACCATCTCCGCACGAATGATATCGAGCTGACCGTGCAGCAGGCGACGCTTCTTTGATATCTCGCGTTCCTCGGTCTCCAAACGTGCCGACAGTGTCTGTAGGTCATCATCGCTGTAGGATTGGATGTTGACCAGTAGATCGAACGAAGACGTGTCCTGTTCACTCATGCGGAGTACCCCTGCTCGAATGGGTGTCGGGAACGAAAGGCTTCACTGGCGGTACTTCAGGTTATTCCCCTTGCTCGGCCAGCATAGCCTCGTATTGCTCATGCGACATGAGCGCATCAAGCTCCTCCATGTGGGAAAGACGCACCTTGACCAGCCAGCCCTGCTCGTAAGGACTGGAGTTAAGCAGCTCGGGAGCATCGACGACCTGCTCGTTCGCCTCGAGCACAGTACCGGTCATGGGCGCGAACACATCGGACACCGCCTTCACCGACTCGATCTCCGCATACGGCTCGTCGGCGGCGAGTTCGGTGCCCACTTCGGGCAACTCCACGTACACGATGTCACCAAGGGACTTCTGAGCGTAGTCGGTGATGCCGAAGGTGCCGACATCTCCCTCCACACACACCCAGTCGTGCTCCTTGTGGAACTTGAGGTCCCTGGTGTTCACCTGCGCTCCTTTCTTGGCCGGGTACGGCTGCTTGTCATGATAGCATGGGGCTGGGACGCGGTTTCCCTCCAGCCTCGGAGGTGATTCCCGGAGGCCCCCTCCTGCTCCGCACCGGATGGCCGGCTTCGTCGTTATCACCAGTACACATCCACGCTGAGTCCTGACCGGCCTTTTTGTTATACTCACGCGGGCTTCGCGCCGCCTTCATGCCGAGAGGAGCGCCTCATGGGCACCCGAAAAGCTCTCGTGTTCAGCAATCGTCAAATGAGACGGGTGGATGAGATCTTGGTGCGCCTGCGCGAAGCCTCGGGCTCCCGCTTCATCGCTCTCGTGTCGACAAGCGGTCAGCCCATCACCTCGAGTTCCGTCGATGCATCCCCCGATGCCCTCTCGCTCGCTTCGCTGGCGGCGAGTTCCTTCGCGGCTACCCAACAGTTGGCCGAGATTCTGGCGGAGCGTGAGTTCACCCTCCTCTTCCACGAGGGGCGGGATTCCAATCTGCACGTCTCGCCCGTGACCGAACGGGTACTCTTGGTATTGACCTTCGGCAGGGAGACCCAGCTCGGCAAAGTCCGCCTCTACACCAATAGGGCCGTCGAAGCGCTCGCCCCCATCTTCGCCGATGCGGAGCGCGATGAGGAGGATTTGGCCATAGACAGGGAGTATTCCGCGAAAGCCGACCAAGCAATCGAAGACCTCTTTGCCGATGCGGAGTAGCGTACAGTGCCACTGATCAATTTTGCTGCGCGCGAAATCAATTACAAGATTGTCTACTATGGTTGTGGTCTGTGTGGAAAGACTACGAACATCCAGTACATCCACCGCAAGGTCAATCCCTCGGCACGGGGAAAGCTCGTGAGCATCGCCACCGAGGAGGAGCGGACGCTGTACTTCGACTTCCTCCCCCTCTCTCTCGGTACGGTCAAGGGCATGAACACCCGTTTTCACCTCTACACAGTCCCTGGGCAATCCCACTACAATGCGTCGCGGAAGCTCGTGTTGCAAGGGGTGGATGGAGTCGTGTTCGTTGCCGACAGCCAGATCAGCCGCTTGGACGAGAACGTGGAGAGCTACCTGAACCTGTGGGACAACCTTCTCGATCAGAGCGACGACCTGTCGCGGCTCCCCACCGTCCTCCAGCTCAACAAGCGCGACCTCACCGACATCTTCTCGGTGGCCGACCTCACCGAGCTTCTCAATCACACCTCGTCACTGGTGGTGGAGGCGTGTGCCCTGACTGGGGTGGGTGTGTTCGAGACCCTCAAGCTCATCTGCAAACAGGTGATAGCCCGCACAGCCCAGGCCTGAGGAGGATCACCGGACCGGGCAAGCGGGCCTGAACAACCCGGCCGAGGAGCCGTGAGGGGCTACGAATGCCCGCCTCAGGCTCCCACTCTCACGATGTAGTCCTTGGGGGCGTACTCGCTGTTGAACGTGTCTTCGAAGAGCACGTGCCCCTCAGGGCCGTACACCAAGCGATGTACCTCGGTCATACGTCCGGGAATGCCCTCCTCCACTTCCGAGCGCGAACCTGGGGGCAGGGTCGGATCACGCAAGACGCGCGGCTTGTCAGGAGAGCTGAGGGGCGGCACCGGGTCGCCGGTCTCGATGACCCGGTAGTCGACCTCCCTCTCCCACGAGGGGGCGGAGAGGGAAACCTCCACCCATGTCTCTCCCGTGCTCACGCTGATGAGGATCACCTGGTCGCTATCGTTGCGAAAGCGGAAATCCTGCGAGCCGTAGGAGACCGTTGCATCGCGGCCCAAGGGATAGCGATCGATGAGAAAGGAGTGAGGCCAGCGTTCCACCACGGGCAGGCCGGCAAAGAAGACGGCGTTGAAGAGCGTGGTCGACACCTGGCAGATACCCCCTCCCACTCCCGGGCGCAGCACCCCTCCACTGATGACCGGGGCCACGTCGAAACCGGCGGCAACGGTGCGGGGACCGACCGTGGTGTTGAAGGAGAACTCCGTTCCCGGAGAGACCACCACTCCATCCAAGAGGCCGGCAACCTGGCGTATGTTGTGCGCCCTCGCTTCATTGGCCGGACTGAAGAAGGTCCGGAAGGAGGCCACCGGCCTCCGTGTGGCCAACAGGAGCGCATCATCTGTGGACAGTTTCGGTTTGGCCACGGTGGTGGGGATGGCGACCAGGCGGCGGGCGGGCTGGGCTGCTACTCGTTCCATGGAGGCCACAAGGGCTTCCCACTGAATGACCGTGCCATCGCTACTCTCGCGCACCACAAACCCCCGCCCGTCCTCCGCGGGGATTATCTCCGCTTCCACCGGAGGTCTCTCCACCCCGGTGAGCAGGGTCTCCAACTCGCTCATCGTCTGCTCGGGTGAGAGCATGAGCGGTCTACCGACGGCGATGCCGGCGATATTCACCAGGACAAGCCGGGCCAGATCATCCACCGTTACCACGTATTCCTGGTCGCGATAGGTCAACACGAGCGGCGCGGAGAGAAACACCTGGGCCGCTTCGAGGGCTTCCAGGGCGGCAGAGGTCGTCACCGCCGGCTCGACCTGCTCGAGCGGCAGGGCGACCTTCCTCCGTCCCTGGGCAAGCGCCTCCTCCACCCGCGTGCGCAGAAGGCCCTCGTCCACGGCCACGCCGGCCTCGCCGGCCACCACCTTCGCCACCCCCTCGACGACGACGAGGGAGGCCTCTTGGGGGAGGCGTTCGTGCTTCAACGCGATGGCGTCCAGAGTTGTTCTCCAAGAGGGTTCGTCCACCACCAACACACCTTCGATCGATTCCGCCCTAATCCAGGTACGGGCCCTGGCTGCCAGGCCGGTGAAGAACGCTCCCCTCCCCAGCTGAAGCGCCTTCACTGCCGTCGCCGAGGCGTCGAGGGAGAAACCGGCAGCTCGGGGCACGATCTCCGAGTGCGTCTCGACACGTCCGTTCTCGCTCTCGAGCACGAGTGAGAGCGGAGTATCGAGGCGGGGAGCGGCAGCCTGCTGCACAGCCGCGACTAACGCCTCACCGCGAAGTCCGTCGAGCCGCTCCCCCCACAGCTCGACCCCTCGATGGACGCCGCCCCGGTAGGCGACATAATCGAGAAGGGAGAGAACCAACGTCGTCGCGACCACGGCCATGAGCACCACAAGGCCGACACGTATCACTCTCATCCTTAGTCCTCGACCCGCGTCGCGTACTGGAAGAGAGGCGTCCGGTCGACAGAGGGAACATGAAGCTGCTCCTGCCGGTGCACTTCGACATGTACTCCGGGGAGGCTGCCAAGGCGGGCGGCGAGGCCGCCGGGCATGAGTAGCGCCGAATGCAGCTCGGCCGGGTTGCCCAAGGCCACGATGTCGTAGGGCGGCGAGATGTGGCGCCCCGACATGAGGATGCCCGCCGCGCCTTCGGAGAAGCCGGTATTGAAATCAACCCTGTGGCCATTCACGGCTATGGCCCTCGCTGCCGCCACGCGAAGCTCGTTGATGATTTCGCACATGTCATACGGGCCGACGAGGCTGCCCCGAGTATCGGTCAACACCATCCGTACCCCGGGGCCCACAGCTGAGATCGCCCCGGTCACCAGCTCGAGTTCATCTCGGCTGCGCCTCCGCTCGTCTACCATTTCGGCATCGGTCTTGCGCGCATACTGGGAGCCGATGAGCTCCAGTCGTAGGTCGACCACCTCAGCCTGAAGGCGCTCCGACTCACGACTGAGGGTCGCGACGAGCACGCTCAGCTCGTCGACGCTCATGGAAGCGAGATCGGCCTCCACCTGCTGGTGCGTACGGAACTGCAGCACGAGCAGAAAACCCAATACGGCAAACGTGAGGAACAGGCCCCAGCCGATGCGTGTTGAACGAAGCGCCGCCATGTCACGCCCAGGCCATCTACTTCACGATGAGGCGTCGGATGACGGCCAGGTTCTGGAACAGCCTCACTCCAAAGGCGACCACAGCGGCCAGGTACAGATTCACACCCAAGCGGTCGCCCAAGAAGGTGATAAGAGCGGCGAGTATGGTGTTGGTGACGAACCCGGAGATGAAGAGGCGGTCGTTGAACGTGCGTTCCATGAGCGCCCGCACCCCTCCGAGAGCCGAATCGAGTGCGGCGAGGACGGCCACGGACAGATAGCGCGCGTACGTGGGAGGCACGTCGTAGCGTATGAGGAGACCGATGCCCACGCCCAACGTCAGGCCCAGAATGGGAAGGTAGTACAGCCTCTTCACCACGCACGCTCCCGCTTCACTGCACACGCTCCACCATCTCGCCCGGCGACAGCCGGCCTTCATATGCGGGCAGAAGCAGCTCACCCCTTTCTTCGATCCTCACCCGGAGACCGAACCGGCGGGCATAGTCTTCGACCAGTAGTCGTGCATCTTCATTCTCCCTGAGTGCTCGGGACAAAGACCCGGGGTCGCCTATTGCCTCGATGACGAAGGGCGAGGACAGTCTTACCGAGTTCACCAAGACCATGGGGCCCACGCAGCGAATGGCTGAGAACAGCGTGAGCCTCTGCCCGTTGATGGCGACGGCTTCCGCGCCTCCCACCCAGAGGGCGTTCACCACGACCCGCAGATCGTAGTCGTGGATGACATAGCCGGCGGGATCGACGCTGCCCTCCGGAGGATGAGGGTTGTCGGCAAGGGTGATGCGGACGCCTTTGCCCGCCACCCGAACCACGCCCGCGTTCATGGCCAGCTGGGCAAGCTGGGCATTGTAGCTGGCGACCAGACCCTGGCGGACTGCGATTCCGCTCTCGTGGTTCATGACCTGGGCTCTGAGGGCGGCCAAGTCGGCGGAGAGCTCGCTCTTGGTGCGTTCCAAGTCTTCGACCACCCGTATGAGTTCGTCCTGCCGGCCTCCCATGGTGGAACCGAGGAGAGTGTCACCGGAGCGAAGCGCGGTGACCAGCAGCAGCCCGAGAACACACATAACGGCCGAGAAGACGACCACGTGTCTGCCTTGGTGGGACATTCGTCAGCCGGCCAACCTCCCGCGCTCATCGATGATGAGGCGCAGTCTCTCTGCGTATTCTTCTGCGATCGCCCTCACGCTGGCATCCGTATTCGATTCTGCGTACACGTGAAAGAGGGGCTCGTCTGCATCAGGAATCACCTGGGCCCAGTCACCTCGGTCGAGCATCACCTTGATGCCGTCGACCAGTGAGACCTCGGCACCCTTCAACTCTTCGACCATGAGACGCATCACCGAGCCCTTGGCATGCCACGGACAGGGAACCGTGACCTGTTCAGTGTGCACTTCGGGCAGTGAAGCCACCTGCTCACTCAAAGCGTGCTCTCGTACGGCCACTGTCTCCATCACCTTGCCGAAGGCAAACACGGCATCCAGGTACGCGAGGAAGCGGGGGAAGGCGAAGCCCCCGTCCGCGGTGGCGGCAAACACCACGTCGGGGCTGGCCGCCTCGGCCAGAAGGAACGAAGGTGAGACCTTCGTTCGTACCACCTGCATGCCGTGCTGCCGTGCGATTGCGTCGACGTGGCGGGTGACGTTGAGCGGGAAGGCGGCGGTCGCCCCCATCTCTTGACGGCACACGTGCTGCAGAAGCAACAGGAGCAAGGCGTTGTCAGACACTCTGACCCCCCTCTCATCCACCACTACCATACGCTCTGCCGCGGCATCGAATAGCACTCCCACGTCCGCTTCCATGGACGTCACGAGCCGGGCCACGTTCTCGACCGCCCGGTCGAGACGCTCGTGATCGGACACGCCTTCCGCCGGGGATCGTGACGAGGTGGCGGTGAGTACCTCGAGTTCGAGTTTGTCGAGCAGTTGCGGGAGCAGAAGGCCAGCAGCCGAGGCCCCGTAATCGACGGCCACCCGGATGGTCCGCCCTCGTATCGCGGCCGTATCCCACAGCTCGTACAGGGTGAGAAGGTAGCTCTCGATGGCCCGCGCCGGGTAGATTATTGTGCCGATCTCGTGGGACGGAGCCCGGCGGAAATCCTCGCGATGATAGTAGTTCTCGAGCGTGCGCTCCCGTTTGGGGTCAAGTGGGACCCCGGGCGGCTCTGCAAAGAGAATCTCAACCTCTTCGTAGTTGTCCGGAGACACGCGCACGTGCACACCGCCGGCGGCGTTGCCCATCTTCAGGTCGAAGCGGTTCACGGCCCCGGGGACCTCCTCGAGATCCCTCACCCAGATGCCGGTGGAGTTCAAACCGGAGATGATGGCCCGCTTGAGCACTCTCGAGGCAGGGTGGGCGTCACGGCTGGTCACCACCCACGACTTGTTGCGAAGAAGCGTGCCGTACGACATGGCCAGACGCATCGCCGTCTCGGGGGTGATATCGACGTTCACGAGACCACGGACGCCATTGCGGCCGAAGAGCGCACTGGTCCCTCTCGTCTCCCAGATGATGCTCGATTTGATGGAAGAGCCCGGCTCCACGCTCTTCAGCGGATAGATCTTGACGTTGTTGCCAATGAAGGAATGCTTGCCGATGGAGCTCTGATCTCCGATGGCGGCTCCCTCGGCAACCATCGTGTTGGCGCGGATGTCGACTGAATGCCCGATCACTGCTCCCTGCACCCGCACACCGTCCCCAAGGTAGGAGTTGTCGCCGACGACGGTGTTGATGACCTGCGAGCCCTTCTTCAGAACCACGTTGTTACCCAGTACGGAGTGCGGCCCCACGAACGCAGTCGGGTCGATTCGGGAGTAGCTGCCAATGACGGCGGGCCCTTCGACGTTGTCGAGGTCGTTCAGGTTGACATCCTGGCCCAGCCAGATGTTGCCACGCAGCCGCACACCTGGTAGCTGCACGCGGACCAATCCGTCGAGTGCGTCGCGGTTGGCCTGGATATACTGCTCCAGATTGCCGATGTCCTGCCAGTACCCGCCGGCCAGGTAGCCGTAGAGTGGTTTGTGCATGTCGAAGAGTCTGGGGAAGAGCTCATGGCTGAAATCGTAGGGCCTGCCGGGAGGGATGTGATCGAGCACCTCTGGCTCCAGCACGTAGATGCCGGTGTTGATGGTGTCGGAGAAGACCTGCCCCCACCCCGGCTTCTCCAAGAACCGTTCGATGCGGCCGTCTTCGTCCACAATGACCACGCCGAACTCCAACGGGTTGTCCACGCTCTTGAGGGCGATGGTGACCATAGCCTCCCGCTCCCGGTGGAAGGCCAGTATCTCGCCGAGGTCGAAATCGGTGAGTGCGTCTCCGCTGATGACCATGAACGTGTCATCCAGTGCCGACTGCACGTTCTTGACGGAACCGGCTGTGCCAAGCGGTGACTCCTCCACCCCATACTCTATGCTCATACCCAGGCTGGAACCGTCGCCGAAGTGATTGCTGATGACCTGCGAAAGGAAACCCACGGTCATCACGACTTCATTGATACCGTGGTACTTCAGCAACTCCAGAATGTGTTGGGCACAGGGCTTGTTGCCGATCGCTACCATCGGCTTGGGCTGGTTCGAGGTGAGCGGCCTCAGCCTGGTTCCCTGTCCTCCAGCCATCACGACAGCCTTCATGTCGCCCTCCTCCCTGGGTGAATAGCGGAAAAGATACCATTATCGTCGCCCGCCGAACGGTCTGGGACGCACCGCAGGACAAGCGCGCCCCCTAACCCGGCAACGTGTGGTCGCCGGACCGCAGCCGGCACCCTCACATGATCGGGGACCCGGCACCGCGTATCGCGGTGCCGGGTCCCCGATTGCACTACATCGTCCAACGAGGTGCGCAATGCTGCGACGCAGGGGGCTGCCTGCCGCAGCAGAGGGCGGGGGTTCTACAGGTAGCCTTCCCCCGTGCCCCAGTTTTCGATGACGTAGTCGAGGTCTTTGTCGCCCCGACCGCTCATATTGACGAGAATGGTACCGGTGCCCATCTGCTTCGCCTTCTCGATGGCGAAGTACATGGCGTGGGCGCTTTCCAGCGCGGGGATGATGCCCTCATACCGGCTCAGGAGGAAGAAGGCCTCAGCCGTCTGCTTGTCGGAGGCCGTGACGTAGTTCACGCGGCCTACATCCTTCAGGTAGGAGTGCTCCGGCCCCACGCCGGGGTAGTCGAGACCGCTGGCGCAGGAGTAGACCGGAGCCGGCGAACCGTCCTCGTTCTGAAGAAGGTAACACTTGAAGCCGTGGATGACGCCCTCACTGCCGTAGCTGATGGTGGCTGCGTGGTCCCCGAGGTGATCGGCGCACGCTTCCACCGACTCCTGGTGGCCCGACGGTTCCACTCCGTAGATCTCGACCTCTGGGTCGTCCAAGAAACCCTGGAAAATGCCCATGGCGTTCGACCCGCCACCGACGCACGCGCACACCACATCGGGAAGCTGGCCGGTCATATCGTAGAACTGTTCTCTCGCCTCGAGACCAACGACCCGCTGGAAGTCGCGCACCATCATGGGGAACGGATGCGGACCGACGACTGAGCCGATGCAGTAAATGGAGTTCTCCGGATCGGCCAGGTATGCTTCGAACGCCGAGTCGACGGCTTCCTTCAAGGTCCTGAGACCGTGTTTCACCGGCACCACGGTGGCACCCAGGATATTCATGCGCTCCACGTTTGGCTGCTGCTTGGCCATGTCTACTTCGCCCTGGTGGATCTCACACTCCAGACCGAAGTACGCGGCGGCGGTGGCGAGTGCCACGCCGTGCTGGCCGGCGCCCGTCTCGGCAATGAGCTTCTTCTTGCCCATGTACTTGGCGAGAAGACCTTCACCCATGCAGTGATTCAGCTTGT
Organism: uncultured Gaiellales bacterium; assembly: GCA_964423425.1. GTDB lineage: Bacteria > Actinomycetota > Thermoleophilia > RBG-16-64-13 > RBG-16-64-13 > CAYRES01. The sequence goes on from CAYRES010000001.1 coordinate 366,477, forward strand.
GGGAACCAGTGTGATTGAGGTCTTCCCTCTTCAGATAGATCTGCGCCCCCCCGAGCGCCATGGACAGCCTACGCGCGTGATACACGGGAGTCGGGCGGCCCTGGTAATGCTCACGAATCGACCGGAGTTCTTCGATGAACCTCGCGTCGCTATGGATGCGGTAGTACGCCTCGACAATCTCTGCGAACGGCTTCTCGAGAACCGGCGGCAGATACTGGCCTCCGTATGGCCCAAAATAGCCATCCTTATCGGGACCGGTGCAATACTTGTCCGGCTTGGTCAAAGTGCCAGCCATAGTACCCCCCAAAAGTCTTGGTGTGTGATGAAGCGCGCCCCCTGCTGCACTTCACCGGAGTATAAAACGAACCTCCGGGTTCGGCAAGTGGCAATACCCCCCGGCCCAAGCGTTCCATGCGGTCCCGAGCAGGGTGGGAATGGGAGAGAAGCAGTATGGAGAGACGTATGGTGAACCCGCCTTCAGGCTGGTGCCCAGGGCGAGTAAGATCATGATCGGGACGGCCGGATTTGAACCGGCGACCTTCCGGCCCCCAGCCGGATGCGCTACCAGGCTACGCCACGTCCCGATGCGGCAACCAGTATAGCACGGTCCTCGGGGAGACGCGCCTCCCTCTCCTCAGACATGCTCGGCACGGGGCTGCCTTACCATGAGGTCGTGCACCACCCGGTGAACATCTCGTCCCTCGTATACGACCTCCGTGACAGCTTTCGTGATGGGCATCTCGACACCGAGCGCGCGTGCCAGTTCCAGTATAGCCGGGGCGGCGGTCAGACCTTCGGCCACCATCCCCATCTCGAGCTCTATCTCTCGCGGAGAGTGGCCTCGGGCTATGAGTTCACCCGCCAAGCGGTTGCGGCTGTGGCTCGACGTGCAGGTAACGATGAGATCACCCATGCCTGCGAGCCCCGAGAACGTGAGCGGGTCGGCACCCATCTCCCGGCCGAGACGGGCCATCTCCGCAAGTCCCCGCGTCATGAGCGCCGCTCGGGTGTTGTCGCCGTAGCCGACTCCATCGGAGGTACCGGTGGCGATAGCGATGACGTTCTTCACCGCACTCGCTATCTCCACCCCTACCACGTCCTGGTTGACGTACGCACGGAAATGCTCATTACTGAGGAGTACCTGCAGCCAGCGGGCCAACTCTACGTCATCAGAGGCTATGACGGTGGCTGCCGGCTTGTCGCGCGAAACCTCTTCGGCGTGATTGGGCCCGGAGAGAACGGCCACCCGCGGGGAGATACGAGCCAGCCGCTCCTGCACCAGAAGACTCAACCGTGTGCCGCTCGTCGGCTCGACCCCTTTGGTGAGACTGAGGAGGGCGACCGACCGGGGCAGGGACTCGGCGATGCTGTCAAGAGCGGCCGCGTAGCCCTTGCTGGGCACGCACATGACCACCAGATCCTCGTTGCGGAAGTCATAGCCTGGATACACTGCGGCCCGGAGTTCCTGGGGTAGGCGGACGTTCCGCAGGTAATCGGGATTGTGCCGGCTGAGGCGGATGGTCTCGGCCAGCGCCGCTCTCCGGCACAACAGCACCGTATCGATACCCACGAGAGACAGGTGGCGCGCGAACGCGGTACCCCAGCTGCCCGCGCCGACGACGGCCGCCCGAACACGACGGCCGTTGTGAAGAGGCCCGGCGGTGCTACTCCCTTCCATCCTCCCCTTTCCGAACACTTTGGGCGGGGTCGCGCTTCTCGCCTCCACGCGCGCGGCGGATGCGGGTCCACGGAAGCTTGATGCGCGGTTCCTCGCGCCGCCACAGGCGCCTCATGTTTCCCCTGTGCGCGTACAGGGTGATCGAGGCAGCCGCAAGCGAGAATATCACGTACGCGAGTGGCTGGCCCATGGTGAGGGTGAGTGTGGGAAAGAGGAGACTCACGAAGATGGACGCAGCCGACACCGTGGACGTGGCAAGCAGGACCACGGCGAAGCCGGCCAAGAGGAGGGCGCTGATGACCGGCATCATGGCTATGATGGCACCCGCGGCGGTGGCTATGCCCTTGCCGCCGCGTCCGCGTAAGAAGACTGAATAGTTGTGGCCCACCATGGCGGCGACGGCCGCCGCTATGAGTACCCAGGAGTCCACCCCGAGCAGGCGCGCGGCCAGCACCGGCATGAATCCCTTGGCCACGTCACAGATCAGGACCACAATCCCCAGCCACACGCCGAGCACGCGGAACGCGTTGGTAGTGCCTGGGTTCCCGCTGCCGTGTTCGCGGACGTCCACCCCCTTTATCAGCCGTCCCAGGAACACGCTGGGAGACAATGAACCAAGCAGGTACGAAGCGAGCAGGAGCAGTATCGCGGAAACGACCTCGCTGCTCATGTGTAGCGCTCTTCCTTGCCTTCGAAATCAATGATCAGCGGGATACCCCACATAGCGAACGCCTCCCGCAGGCGATTCTCCAAGAAGAAGCCGTAGTTGCGTGTGATGAGAGCACGGCTGTTGATCATGACCTTGAAGCGCGGAGGCGCTGCATCGTACTGTACCGCGTAGAAGAGCTTGAGTTTCTTGCCGGACTTCTGCGGGACCCCGCGCTCCCTCAAGGACCCGAGCCAGCGGTTGAGGTCGGCCGTGGGGATACGCGTGCTGTACCGCTCGTAGAGACTGAGGGCCATCGGTAGCACGTGACCGAGGTTGCGTCCGGTGAGGGCGGAGATTGTGAGCACCGGTGGACGCATCTGCACCTTGGTGAAGATGCGTTCCTTTGCCTTCTGCAGGTCCATGTCGGCCATGTCCCACTTGTTGAAGAGCACGGCGGTGGCGCACTTGGCCCGTTGGGCCTCGTAGGCGACCTGCAGGTCGAGGTCAACCAAGCCTTCGGAGGCATCGACGAGGACGAGGGCGACGTCGCTTCGTTCCATAGCGCGAACCGCCCGCAGTGAGCTGAAGAACTCGATGCTCTCCTCGGCACGCTTGGCCTTGCGCCTGAGCCCGGCGGTGTCGACCAGGTCTATGGCGCGGCCGTGGTATTCGATTCGAGTGTCGATGGAGTCCCGAGTGGTGCCCGGGAGCGGTGATACGATGACCCGGTCGCTGCCGAGCAGCGCGTTTACCAAGGAGCTCTTGCCCACGTTGGGCCTGCCCACGATGGCCACCCTCACCACTTCTGCCGCGACGTCGCCGGGGGTGAGAGCGCTGGGTGCGGAAACGGGGAGACGGTCGAAGACGGCGTCGAGGAGATCCCCGATGCCCAACCCATGTTCGGCCGAGATGGGAAGAGGCTCACCGAGGTCGAGCTCCCAGAAGTCATGAAGGGCATGGAGCGCCGGAGGGCGGTCGGTCTTGTTCACGGCCAGAATGACCGGTGCACGGCTCCGATGCAGGATGTGGGCTATCTCGTGGAGTTGGGGACCGACCGGTTGCGTACCGTCTACCACGAACACCACGGCGTCGGCCTCTTCGATTGCGTACCGGGCTTGAGCGGCCATCTGGTCGGCGAGCGGCTCGGTAGCCGCGAAATCCATACCCCCCGTGTCGACTGCGACGAAGAACCGTGACCGCCACTCACCAAGGCCCTCCTTGCGGTCACGGGTGACTCCGGCGGTGGGCTCGACCACAGCCTCCCGGCTCTCGGTGAGTCGGTTGAAGAGAGTGGACTTGCCGGAGTTGGGGTAGCCCACAATCGCCACTTTGGGCCAATCGGCGTGGCGGGAAGGTTGCCCGGGAAACACGTCCCCTTTCATGAGGCCACCCCCTTGAGGTGCGCCACAAGCGCCTCAATCTGGTCGGGAGGCGTCGAAGCGCCCGCCGTGACTCCTATGCGGCGGCAGCCTTCGAGCCATTCCTTGCGTATCTCGTCCGGCAGCTCGATGTGGTGTGTGTTGGGTTGCACGGCACGGCATATCTCGGCCAACCTCGTGGTGTTACCGGAATTCCTCCCCCCCACCACGATGACCACATCCACCGAGGCGGCCACGGCTTGCGCCGATTGCTGCCGCTGCTCCGTGGCGTTGCAGATGGTGTTGTAGACGAGCAGTTCGCGCACCTTCGAGGCGAGCGCGCCCACCAGCGCCGCCAAGCGCTCTTGGGACTGGGTGGTCTGTACCACGACCCCCACCCTCTTCGAGGAGAGTTCTCCCGGCAGCATGTCTGAGTTCTCCACCACGAGGGCGTCCGGGCCGGCGTAAGAACGAAGCCCCATCACCTCCGGATGGGCAGGTTCACCCAGAATCACCACCAAGTACCCACTCTCGCGCAGACGCGCCGCCTTCTCCTGGGCCGCCTTGACGAAGGTGCACGTCGCATCGACGACGTGCAAACCCCGCCTCTGCAGCCGCTCGATGACCTCACGCTCGACCCCATGGGAGCGGACCACCACTGTACCGCTTCTCGCATCCTCTTCCCGCTCGATAACGCTGAGGCCCTGGGCCTCGAGTTGACGGATGACCTCGGGGTTGTGAATGAGCGGACCGAAGCTGCACACGGGCTTCTTTGCGTTGAAAGCGGCATCGCGGGCCAAGTCGAGTGCTCGCTCCACACCCCAGCAGTATCCTGCGAACTCCGAGATGAGTATCTCCGGGGGACTCATGGGCCTCACTCCTCCGGCTGCCAATCCACGCCGAGAAGTGCGGCGATGGAGCGCATGATGCGGTGGCTGACCTCCCGATTGCGCCCGGACTTGGCCGAGGGCAGGCCTTCGATGCTCACCGGGGGACCGATGGCGACGGTGACCTTCGGGAGACGAGGGACACGACCGGACATGATGAGGTTGGTGCCCGAAATCGCGACGGGGATGGTGGTCACCCCCGGCCGGAGCGAGAACATACCCACTCCAGGCTGAACCTGTCCCAGTCTGCCGCTCCGCTGCCGGTGTCCCTCCGGAAAGATGCCCAGGCAACGTCCTCCGGCCAAGTGGCCGAATGCGATCCGTACGGCCTCACGGTCCGCCTCACCCCGGTGTACGGGAAAGGCCTGTAAACGATCGACACAAGAACCGAGTACACGGCTCTTCCAGATCTCCGACTTGGCCATGAAATGTATCTGCCGGGGAAACGACACTCCCAGGAAGATGGGATCGAGATTGGAGAGGTGGTTGCAGGCAACCACGAGAGGCCCCTCTGCAGGTACATGCTCGAGGCCTCGCACCTGGAGACGGAAGAGGAGGCGGCCAACGGCTCCCAAGCTGCGATGAGCCAGGCGATATGTCAGTGTGCCGACCTCACCCTGAAGTCTCACTCGGGTCACGCTTCCGCCGCCTTCAACTTGGCTGCCTTCCTCTCGCTCTCCACCAGCGCGCACACCTTCTCTACCACCTGCTCCACCGTCAGTACGGTGGTATCGATCTCCACCGCATCTGGGGCTCTGGTGAGGGGGGCAAGCGAACGTCCGGAGTCGTAGCGATCGCGGGTGGCGATGTCGCGCTCCACCTGATCGGCCTCGACCGCCACTCCCTGCTCCACGAATTGGTCACGGCGGCGCCTCGCGCGTTCGGCCAACGAAGCGGTGAGGAATACCTTGACATCGGCGTCGGGACACACCACGGTGCCGGTATCCCTGCCTTCGAGCACCGTGTCGCCCGCAGCCGCGAGTTCCCTCTGTTTGATTGTCATGGCCGTCCGCACGTCTCGATGAGCCGATACCTGCGATACCGCGGCCGTCACCTCTGGGCTGCGAATGGCCAATGTGATGTCGTGACCGCCGGCGAAGAGTCGAGGCAGCCCGTCGGCAGATGAAGAGCTGGTGCCATGCGAGGGGGCATCGGAGGAGAACGCAAGCTCGGCCTCGACTGCCAAGGCGCCGAGAGACGGTGCGTCGTCGAGGAGGACTCCGTTCTCGAGGGCAAGCAGGGTCACCGCACGATACATGGCACCTGTGTCGAGGTAGGTGAAACCCAAGCAGCCTGCCACCTCTCTCGCCACCGTGCTCTTGCCCGACCCGGCAGGTCCGTCAATGGCGACGATCACGCCTTCCTCCTCACCGTAGCCCCACGTGGGCAATGGTATCAGCGAAGCGAGGAAAAGAGACACTCATACAGGCCACGTCGTCTACCACCACACCTCTCTCGGATGCATAGCCGGCGACCGCTCCGACCATGGCGATGCGATGATCGCCCCGCGACGCCACCCGGCACTCACCCGGCCATGGCGCCTTGCCCGCTTCCCTCCGCGTTCCCTGTCCGACGATGTCGAGGCCGTCCTCGTAGTCGACCACCTCCACTCCGAGCGACCGCAGGAGAGAGGCCGTGGTAGCCAAGCGATCGCTCTCCTTCACGCGCAACTCGCGTGCGCCGCGCAGGCGGGAGGTGCCCTCCGCTGCGGCGGCGGCAAGCGCCCAGATGGGAAGCTCGTCGATGAGAAGGGGTACCTCGTCGGTCTCCACCTCGGTGGCCCGCAGAAGCGAGAACTGCGCCCTTATGTCGCCGAGCGGCTCCACCCCGGTCTCATCGGACCGTACCACTGAGACCGCCGCTCCCATTCTCTGCAGTACGGGCAGGAGGCCGGTGCGGGTGGGATTCAGACCCACACCCTCCACCGTGAGGTCTGAGCCGGGCACAAGCAGGGCGGCCACAAGAAGGAAAGCCGCCGAACTCATATCGCCGGGGACATCTATGTGGGGAAGCACCAGGCGGTCCACCGGCCACACTCGCACGGTGCCCGAACCCAGCAGGGGGCCCTCCCTTTCCACGCGGCCTCCACCGAAGCGGATCATCCGCTCGGTGTGGTCGCGGGTGGGGCCGGGTTCCTTTACCTCCGTCTGGCCTGTTGCGCGCAACCCCGCCAAGAGGAGGCAGGACTTCACTTGGGCCGAGGCCACCTGCAGGCGATGCCGGATACCGGTGAGACCACCACCGCAGAGCGCCACCGGAGGCAGCCGCCCCTCGTCGCGGGCCCAGATGGAGGCACCCATGCGCCGCAGAGGCTCGACGACCCGGCCCATGGGCCGGCCGCGGATGCTGGCGTCGCCGGTGAGTACGCACAGGAAGGGGCGGGCGGCGACAAGTCCCGGCAGTAACCTCATGAGCGTGCCTGCGTTCTTCACGTCTATGACGGCTTCAGGCTCAGACAGCCCGTCCAAGCCCACCCCGTGTACGAGCAGGCCTTCACCACCCTCGTCCTCGATGGGCACGCCCAAGGCCCTCATGGCAGCAACTGTGGCCCCCGTGTCGGCCGATTGCAGGAATCCCCTCACCTCGACTGTGGATGCCGACACTCCGGCCAGCATGACCGCCCGGTGTGAGATGGACTTGTCGCCAGGCGCCTGGGTGACGCCGCACAACCCGGCGGCCGGTGGTGTGAAGAGAGCGTCTCGTGTCATGTGGAGTCCTCCGCGCCCGGGCCCTGCGCCTGGACGGATCTCGTGATGGCGTCGATCGGCAGGATCATCTCTCACCGGCCCGCAAACTCGACCACAGGCGGATACCCGAGTTCGTTGAGGATGTCGCCGGCCTGTTCAGCCGCCTCTTGTCCGGCGAGGAAGAGCACCAGGTCACCGCCGGCGGCGCGGCTGAAGTGATGCAGCGTGAGGTCCTCGATGTTGATGTTGGCATTGCCGAGGGCCGTCATCACGCGGGAGAGCAGACCGGGCTCATCGGGGATACGTACCGTGACCCTGTAGAGGGTCTCGGGAGTGATGTCGGAGAGGGCCAGCAACTCTTGGCGGAAGGCCGCCGCCGCTTCGATCGAGTGGGAGACCTCACCCACCTCCTCGGCCATCAACTCGTCGCAGAAGTCATCGATGCGGCCCACGATTGACTGGAGCGCCTGCACGAGTGCCTGCCGGTTCTCCAGGAAGATGTCACGCCACATGTCGGGATTGGCACCGGCGACGCGGGTGAGATCGCGAAAGCTCGGGCCCACGCAGAAGAGGGCCCGGCGGCCCACCGGTTGGCAGCGGCCCACCTCGGTCATGAGCACGTTGGCGAGTACATGCGGCACGTGGCTCACGAGGGCCACGATCTGGTCGTGGGCTTCGGGATCGATGGCGACCGGGCGGGCGCCCAGGCTCTGTACGAAGGCGTGCATGGCCTGGTAGCGCTGTGAGGAGACCGAGGAGGGAGCGCAGAGGAAGTACAAGGCGCCCTCAAACAGATTGGGCCGGGTGTATCTCAGCCCGGCGGTCTCGCCTCCGCAGATGGGGTGGCCGCCCACGAAGATCCGGCGCACCTCTGAGGAGAGGCCGCGCATGATGCTGGACTTGGTGCTGCCCATATCGGAGATCAGGCGCGGGAGTGGACGCGCACGGCCGCACTCCTCCACCGCGCCCAAGATGTGGCCGACCGGTGTCGCCACCACCGCCAGGTCGGCCCCCGCCGCGGCTTCAGCCACGGAGGAGCAGGATTGGGTGATGACACCCTGCTCCAGCGCGTGCGCCACTACCGCCGGGTCGGCATCGAACCCGCGGACCTCGACGACCTCCGGCAGGCGGCGCGCAGCCAACGCAAGACTGCCGCCCATGAGGCCCACGCCTATTACGGCCAGGCGCCTCACCGGGGCCGGGCTCAGGTTGATATCCATGCCGCTCACCCAATCTGCTTGCCCATCCACGCCACCATATCCGCGATGAGCGAGGCGGTGCGGGCGAACTGAGCCGGATTGAGGGATTGCGCGCCATCGCAGAGGGCCTCTTCCGGAACCGGATGGGCTTCGATGATGAGTCCGTCGGCGCCCGCGGCCACTGCCGCGAGAGAGAGCGGCCGGATGAGTTCGACTTTGCCCGAGGCGTGGCTCGGGTCGACGATGACGGGAAGATGAGAGCGTTGCTTCACGATGGGGACGGCGGATATGTCGAGGGTGTTCCGCGTGTAGGTCTCGAAGGTGCGGATGCCGCGTTCACAGAGGATCACCTGTGCGTTACCGGCCCGCACCACATACTCGGCCGCCATGAGCCACTCCTCGATGGTGGCGGAGAGGCCGCGCTTCAACAGGACCGGCTTGTCGATCTCACCTACGGCGGCCAGCAAATGGAAGTTCTGCATATTGCGGGCGCCTATCTGGATGATGTCGGCGTATTCGACCAGATGGTCGAGATGGCGCACATCCATGAGTTCGGTGACCACCGGTAGCCCGGTCTCCTCCCGGGCTTCGGCCATGAGTCTCAGTGCCTCCACACCCAACCCCTGGAAGGCGTAGGGGCTGGTACGCGGTTTGAAGGCGCCGCCTCTCAGCATCGTGGCTCCGGCTGCCTTCACGAAACGAGCGGCCGAGCGGACCTGTTCGCGGGTCTCGACAGAACAGGGCCCGGCGATGAGGCCAAAGTGGCCGCCGCCGACTTTGGTGTCGCCGACCGAGATCACCGTGTCGGCCGTGCGGAAGTCGCGGCTGACCAGTTTGTAAGGCTTGAGGATGGTGACAACTTTCTCCACGCCCGGATAGGCTTCGAGCGGGAGCATCGCCACCGCCTCGCGGTCGCCTTCAACAGCCACGACGGCGGCTGCTTCATTGGCGGATACGTGGCCGACGGCACCTGCTTCCTGCAGGCGTTCTAGAAGGGCGGCTATGTCGGCCTGTGATGCGCTCTCGCGCATGATGATCATCATGGGAAGTGACCTCCGTCAGGAGACGTTACGCAGCTCTACTCCTGCCGGCGATGGACTCGAATACCTGTAGGAGCGCCTCGTTCTCGGATCGCGACCCCACGGTCACGCGAATCCACCCCGGGCACCCGAAGAAATAGCCTGACCGCGTCATGATCCCCTGCGCAAGAAGGGAACGCGGTACCTCCTCTCCGGGCACAGGAAGGCCCTCCACGTTGACAAGCACGAAGTTCGCCTGGCTGGGTACACACGCCACTCCCAGGCGTGCGAAGTCCTCATACAGGGTGGCCCTCTCCCGATGTACATACTCGCGCCGCTCACTCACCCGTTCTTGATGCCGGAATGCCTCGGCAGCCGCCACCTGGGCGAGCGAGGTCACGTTGTAGGGCTGACGCAACATGTCGACGGCTGCCACCAGATCGGGGTGGGCTATGCCGTAGCCGACCCGGAGACCGGCCAGTCCGTAGATCTTGGAAAAGGTGCGCAAAATGACCAGGTTGGGGTGGGTCTTGATGAGGGGCACGGTGTCCCTGCGGGACGGCGTAGTGACGAACTCGCCGTACGCCTCGTCCAAGACCACGGTCACGTCGGAGGGGATGGAGCCCAGAAAACCCTCTATCTCTTCCACGGAAAGGTAGGTGCCGGTAGGGTTGTTCGGATTGCAGATGATGACGAGCCGCGTGCGCTCATCGATGAGAGACGACATGGCTTCGAGATCGACGGTGAACGCATCGAGCGGCACGGCCGCGAAAGCCGCCCTGAGCTCAAGCGCGATGAGACGATAAACAACGAACGAGGGCTCCGGGAACACCATGTGATCGCCGGGGTCGACGAGCGCCGTCCCCAGGAGCTTCAAGAGCTCACACGAGCCAGTACCGAACATGAGCCGGCCCGCATCGACCCCCAGACTGCCGCACAGGAGTGCCCTCAGTTCGGCGCAATCCTGGTCGGGGTAGCGGTTGAGCGCGGGCAGTGCCTGTTGCAGGGCGGCGAGCACCTCCGGGAACGGGCCCTCCCAATACTCATTGGCGGCGAGCAGGACCAGATCCTCGAGCCCGTACTCAGTGCGTATCTCCTCGAGAGACGGGCCGGGGATATACGGCTTCAGGTTCTGTGTGGCCTTGCTCAATCGCACCACGAATCCGCTTTCGTCGAGACGGTTCTTCCATCGATTCGCCCGGGGGCCGCTCCGAGGCCACAAGGGCTGCTGGAAAAGGCCGGATGGTGAAGTACGTATTATACGTGAAATGCTTCCTCCGGTGCGGCTCCGGCCGCCTCCCACAAAGAGCGAATCTCCTCGTCGCTGAGCTCCCGGCAGCCTCCGGGCGGAAGACCTTCAATGCCCAAGGGCCCGAAACGGGTGCGGTGAAGAGAGATCACCTCGTGTCCGACTGCCTTCAGCATGCGGCGAACCTGCCGCTTGCGGCCCTCTCGCAGTCGCAACCTCACGCGACACTCATCGTGGCTCTGCCGCAGAACTTCCACCTCGGCCGGCAAGGTGGGGCCGTCCTCCAGCTGCACGCCGCTCTGCAGCCGCTCACGTTCGCGAGCGGTCACCCGCCCGCTCACCCGGGCCTCATACTCCTTGGTGACCTCACGGCTCGGATGCAAGAGGGCGTGGGCGAGGGAGCCGTCGTTGGTGAGCACCAGCACGCCGGTCGTATCCATATCCAAGCGGCCGACAGGGAACACGCGCCCCCGGGCCGGCACCACGTCGACCACGGTACGGCGGCCGTGCGTGTCCTTGGACGTCGATACCACACCGATAGGTTTGTGAAGAAGCCAATACTCCTTCCTCTCGGCCGCCACCGTCCGTCCGTCGACCGTGACGTGGTCCACTCCGGGTATGACTGTGCAGCCGATCTCCGCATCCGCACCGCCGACCGCCACCCGGCCCTCGCGGATGAGTAGCTCACAGGCCCGCCTCGACCCGAATCCGGCCTCAGCCAGGTACCTCTGCAACCGGACCGCGCGGGCCCGGGAAGCCTCGTGCCCGGAGTCACTCACCGGCATCTCCCCCACCTGGGCCCACGCCTAGACGCCGTCGCAGTTCGCCCCTTTCCTCCGCCGAAGGCGCGAACGATTCGCAAGGGGGAAGGTCTTCGAGGCCGGCCAGCCCGAACAGTCGCAGGAAGCGAGGGGTGGTCGCGTAAAGAGCCGCCCGGCCGGGCTGATCGAGACGCCCCACTTCCCGTACCATGTCGCGTTCGAGCAAGGTGCGCAGACTCGACTCCGGGTTGACGCCTCTGATCTCAGCGATATCGCTGCGCGTGACCGGCTGCAAATAGGCAATCACCGCCAGCGTCTCGTAGGCCGCGGCGGTCAGCCTGGTCTCACTGCCCACGTCGAACAGTGCCTCAAGCACTGTACGGCAGGCGCGGTTGGTACGGAAGCACCAGCCGGCCGGTGTGAGGGCCAGCTCGAATCCCCGCGATCCATCAATGGGATACTCGAGCTGTAGCTGTTCCAACAGCCTCTCCACGGAGTCACTGCCAAGCGAATACCTCGCTCGGAGCACTTTCTCCATCTCCTCCAGCGGAAGCGGGCGCCCCGAGGCGAAGAGGATCGCCTCGACGGCTCGGCGGAGCTCGAAGGCATGCCCCTCCATGGTCCGCCCGGCACCGTCATCAACCGAAGACCCGTCCTGCTGAAGCGATTCGCGACTGGGATGTGGAACCTCGTCGAATGTCATCGTCTATCCTTCAACCTTATGTCGATGTCACCGAACACCGAATCTTGATCTACCTCTACCTCTCCCTGAGACATGAGGGTCAGTAGCCCGAAGACCGTCATCGCCTGCACCAGGCGGTCGGCTTTCCCGAAGACCTCTTCGAACGACATTCTTCTCTCCCGTATGAGCGCCCGGCGGATGGCAGCTATCTGCCGCGTGAGAGACACACGCGCTGCTGTGAGGTGGTCGGTATCGGGAGGGCGCCGTTGAGCCAGGAGGTCCTTCATCGAGGCCACGAGCTCTGTCGATTCTTCGCTCGGTGCGAGAGCCTCGAGCGGTGGCAAGTGATACCCCTCCGGTGGGGTGGGTGGTCGGAGTAGGCGCCCCTGCACGCCGTCTGCGACCTCAGCCAGATGTACGGCGGCTCGCTTGAAGGTGAGGTAGCGCGCGAGCTTCTCGGCGAGAAGCTGGCGCGCCACAGAGGGGGTCAGCGCCGCGGCCAGCTGCACCCGCCCCCCGGGGGGGAGAGCCGGCCGGCGGGGGGGGGTGAGTGGTGGGCGGTGGGG
>CAYRES010000002.1:0-10907 GCA_964423425.1 uncultured Gaiellales bacterium
GGGGGGGGGGGGGGGGGGGGGGGGGGGGGGGGGGGGGGGGGGGGGGGGGGGGCGGGGGGGGCGCCCCCCCCCCACCCCCGGTGGGTTCGTCTAGGTCAGTGCCTTCTCGATCCGGGTGAGGGCCTTGTCGATGTCGTCCCAGTAGGCGGAGACGAGAAGGCGCGCACAGCCCTGGCCGCCCCGGCCGAAGGCGCCGCCCATGGCTACCGCCACGCCGCCGCGGAGGATACGTTCGGCCAGCACCGCGGAGTCGGCTTCCACGCCGGAGAAGTCGGGGAAGAGATAGAAGCCGCCTTGAGGCGGTGAGCAGCTCACGCCGGGGATGGCATCCAACCGCGCCACGGCCTTCTCCATGTTTCCGTAGCACAGGTCGTACGCCCAGGCCAGATACTCCTCCGAATCATCGAGGTACTCAGCCAGAGCCCATTGCGGGATGGAGGGAGTACAGGCCGACAAGGTCTCCTTGTAGACGTCCATCTGCCGGATGAGCCACGGATGGGCGAGAGCGAAGCCGACGCGCCACCCCATGATGGCGAGTGTTTTCGAGAAACTGTTGATGATGAGGAGGTTGTCGAACTCGGGGTCGAGGGGCAGAGCGCTCGGGTAGGCGCCGATGTAGCTGTAGGTGTGGTAGACCTCGTCGGAGATGACAAGAACGTCGTGGGCTTTGGCCTTCTCCATGACCTTGATCCAGCCTTCGGCCGAGAGCATGGCTCCGCAGGGATTCGAGGGGCTGTTGACCACGAGAAGCTTCGTTGCGGAGTCGAGCTTCTCGAGGATACTGTCGGCGTCGACGGTCCACGAACCCTCCGGCGTCTTGCCCAGTTCGTAGAAGACGATGTCGGCCTTCTGGCGATTCATGAGCACCGCACACGGTCCCCAGCCGGGGTCGGGCAGAAGCACCTTGTCGCCCGGTGAGACCAGTGCCTTGACGGCCAGATGAAGGGCTTCGGTACCTCCCACCGTGATGATGATGTTCTGCTCCGGGTCGACGGTGGCACCGAGTGTGCGTTCGACGAAGCGGCCGATCGCGTGCCGTGCCTCCGTGAGGCCACGGGTGGTGGTATAGAGGCTCTTGCGATTGACACGGTCGGCGAGCATGCGGTTGGCCGTCTCGATGAGTGCGGCCGGCGGGTCGAAATTCGCTTCCCCGATGGCCATGTTCATGATGTCGGGATTGTCCTGCATGATCTTCTTCATCGCCAGCATCGGCGAGCCTTCATCATCTCTCGCGAGGGGCGTGACTTTCTTCAGTGCGGGCGGCAGTTCCGGCGATCCCATGGTGCGTCCCCTTGTCTCGTCATCGTCGGTCTGATGTGGTGTGGATCTGTCCAGTGCGTAGGGCGCGGGTGTGGCGCACATTGCCGTGCCACGGCGTGCGCGGCGCATACGTGGCGCACGCGGCCGGTGTGGCGGATGCGGCGGCCACCTCCCCTAGACCCTTCTTCTTCTCCGGCTGCGTAGCGGCAGTGCAGCGTTCTTGCTCACGCGGGACCCTTCATGACCGCCTGCATCCGCTCGGGCTGTGGGTGATGCGGAAGGCGCCGTCTGGACGGCCTGCGTGTCCGCGCCCGGCCTGCCGGTGCCCTGCCCCTCTGTGCCCGTTGCATTGGTGGCCGGCTCTCTCAACGCCTCGTAGTCGGCGAGTGACCGTCCAAGCCCTTGGGCCATGAAGATGAGGTCGGAAGCCAGCAGGATGAGCTGCACCCCCTTGGACACCCAGTGGTGAGTGGCCTCGGCGGTCACGGTGAAAATGCCGGTACGCACGCCGGCCCGGCGGGCACGCTCGATGATCCCCTCGATCACGGCGTTCAACTCCGGGGTGTTCGGCGTCAAGCCCAGTGAAGAGGCCAAGTCCATCGGCCCCACGAAAAGCAGGTCGAGGCCGGGCACGGCGAGGATTTCGTCGAGATGCGCGAGCGCCTTTCTCGTTTCCGCCTGCGCGGCCACCAAGACGTGCTCGTTGGCCCACGCCCGGTAGTCGGGCCCGCTGTTCGGTCCATACTTGGTGGCTCGTCCCGGACCGATGCCGCGGTCACCCAAGGGTGGGTAGGTGGCCGCCCGCACCAGTGCCTCCGCCTCCTCTGCGCTGTTGACGCGAGGTGCGATCACACCCTGCGCCCCGGCGTCGAGCGCGCGCGCGATGGGCACCCACTCGTTGTTCTCCAGCCGCACGAGGGTGGGCACTCCGGTGAAGTCGGCGGCCGTAACCATGTCTTGAATGCGCTCGGCTTCGATGGTTGAGTGCTCGGCCTCGAGGCAGAGGAAATCGAGATCCAAGTTCTGCCCCAGGAAATCGCACACCACCGGATGAGGTGTTTGGATGAACGTGCCGATCAGGGTTTCGCCCGCCGCCAAGCGGGCCTTGAGTCCGGTGACCTTCTTGTCGGTCATATGCCCTTCCCCCTTGTGTCGGAGTTGGTGCAGAGCTTTCGTGTTGAAGAGTCGGCTCCGGCCGGTGGCTCGCAGCCGTGATCACACTGTGGTCCTATCATAAGACCACAGCTCCTCCGCCCATTGTAGCGCGTCCGGCTTCTTCTTTCATGGTGGTGTGTCTCCGCCTCGCCATTCTTCCTCGAGTGCCACTCGTACGGCCTCCGCAGTGAGGGGCAGGCGGAAGAGGCGCAGACCGGTGGCATCGGCGAGGGCGTTGGCGAGGACGGCTCCAGGTAGGGAGGCCGGCGGTTCACCCACGCCCTTCACTCCGTGGGGGCCGGCCGAGGGATGTTCCACGATGACCGTGGTGATGCCGGGCACATCGGGGGCGGTGGGAATCTTGTAGTCGAGGAGGTCGGGGTTGAGGACCTTCCCTCCCTCCATCTTCACCTCCTCCATGAGTCCGTAGCCCAGACCCATGGTCACTCCGCCCTCCAACTGTCCCTCAACCGCACGGGGGTTGATGGCTCTGCCCACGTCCATGGCGGCAACGATCTTCTCCACCTCGATGCGGCCGGTCTCTTGGTCCACCTGGACCTGGGCGGCCTGGGCGCTGAAGCTGGGCTCCAGAAACGCCGGGTAGGTGAGCCCCCGGTAGGTGCCTTCCTCGGCCGGAGGCAATTCGGCCAAGAAGGAAGCCTGGCCCGAGAGTGGCCCCCGGTGGCTCGTGCGGCTCTCTTCGGCGATGCGGCTCAGAGTGAGTACAGTCCCGCCCGTATCCTTGCGGGCCACGGCACCCGGCACGAGGTGGAGCTGTGAGGCGGGGATGCCGGAGATGAGAGCCGCCCGCTCGATGATGGCCGTCCTCAGCTCGGCGGCCGCCATCTTGCAGGCCATGCCCACGTTGTAGGTCATGCGGCTGCCGCCGTCACCGTGGTCGTAGGGGGAGGAGTCGGTGTCGCAGCTGGAGATGATCACGCTGTCCACGGGCAACTCAAGCTCCTCGGCCACCATTTGGGGCATGGAGGTAAACTTGGCTCCCGGCCCGATGTCGACGGCGCCCGTGACCAGGGTGACGGTGCCGTCTTCGTTGAGGTTCACCTGGGCCGCGGTGGCCCAACCGCCGCTCGTCCACCAGCTGCAGGCCAAGCCGCGCCCCTGACCGGGCAGTGTGGGGTCGTTCCAGCCGATGGCTTCCGCCGCCGTCTCGAGACATTCGCGCAAACCGACGTTGGCCAAGCGTTGGCCCGCTCCTACGATGTCGCCGTTGCCCGCCAGATTGGCGAGGCGGAATTCCAGCGGATACCAGCCCATCTCGCGGGCGATGATGTCGATCTGCGACTCGCCGGCGAACACCGCTTGGGGACCACCGGGTCCGCGGCAGGAGCCGGAACTCGGCTTGTTGGTGTAGACGGCGCGACCGACGAGGTTCACGTGCTTCACGCGATAGGGCCCGAGCAGCAGAAACATGGCCAGCCCCACGGCGGTGGGCCCGTTGCCGGAGAAGGCGCCGGTGTCGAGCTGCACCTCTCCGCCACGGCATACGATCGTCATGTCATCGTTGACTCCGGTGGTCACGGTGATGCGGGAGGCATGGCGGGGGTTGCCGCCGATGAACTCCTCGTGACGGCTCATCACCATCTTGACAGGCCGGCCCGTCTTCTTGGCGAGCAGGGCACAGTAGGGCTCGAGGCCCAGCTCCAGCTTGCCCCCGAAGCCACCTCCGATGTGCATGCCGATCACCCGGATGCGTGTCATGGGCCAGCCGAGGGCGTGTGCCATGTAGCGGCGCACGGCGAAGGGTTTCTGGTTGGTGGTCCAGATGGTGACCTTGCCGTCGGGCGCGGCCTCGGCGAGGCTCGCATGAGGCTCGATGTATGTCTGGTGGATGATCTGCGTTTCGAACGTGTGGGTGAACACGTGGTCGCACCCGGCGAGCGCCTCCTCGAAGCCGCCCCGTTCGATGTGCGTCTCCGAGCACACATTGCCGTAGCGGATGGCGTCCCAACCCGCCTCGTAATCCAGCAGATGCTCGTGGACCGCTGCTGCATCGGGGGCCAGGGCGTCGTCCAGGCTGTGAACACCCGGCAACTCCTCGTACTCCACCCGTACCAGTGCGGCGGCGTGGGCGGCCAACTCCGGCGTTTCGGCGGCCAGCGTGGCCAGCGGTTCGCCGATGTAGCGAACCTTGTCACGGGCGAACACCTGCTGGTCGTACATGTCGACGCCGTAGTACAGGTCGGCGGGTAGCTCGGCTCCGGTCACGATGCCCGCCACGCCGGGAAGGGCCAGAGCCGCGGAGGCATCGATGGAGACGACACGGGCGTGTGGGACCGCGCTGCGTACCAATGCTCCCCACAGCTGATGGGGTCGCGACACGTCGGCGCCGAACAGGGCCCGGCCGGTGACCTTGTCGAGGGCGTCGCGCCGGGCGATACTCACGCCCAAGCCGGCGAGGGGGGTCTCCGGCACGGTGCCTCGGGCGGCTGCGTGGATCGCCTCGACGATCTTGGCATACCCGGTGCAGCGGCAGAGGTTGCCGGCGATGGCCTGCCTGATCTCCGTGTCGATGGGCCGGGGATTGCGATCGAGGAGGGCTTTGGCCGTCATCAGCACGCCGGGCGTGCAGAAACCGCACTGTACCGCTCCCAGAGCGATGAATGCCTCCTGCAGGGGATGAAGGTGGCCATCTTCGACCAGACCTTCGATGGTGGTGATGCTACGCCCCTCCACCTCACCGACGAGCGTGAGGCAGGCGTGGCGGGGTTGGCCGTCGATGAGCACTGTGCAGGCGCCGCATTCGCCGTCGCCGCAGCCCTCCTTCGTTCCCATGAGACCCAACCGCTCACGAAGGCAGAAGAGCAGGGTCTCCACCGGATCGATGTAGACTTCGCGTCTCTCGCCGTTGACGAGAAGCTCGATTTCTCGCTTCACTGTTTGCCTTCCTCTCCGCCGTCCGTACCTCGGGTGCCGGTGGGTGTCGTCTGCGCCCTGCCCCAGGCAGTTCGGACGGCCCTGCGGGTGAGCACCGCCACCAGGTGGCGACGATAGGCCGCTCCGGCCCGTACGTCGTCGATCGGCGCGGCAGCGGCGACGGCGTCCCGAGCGATATCCGCGAGCAACTCGTCGGAGAGGTCGCGGCCGGCGGCTGTGGCCGAGACGTCGGGTACCAGGATGGGCGTGGGGGCGACTGCTCCAAGGGCCAGGGTGAGGGAGTCCGCGCGGCCGGCGGTGTCGAGGCTGACCAGCGCAGTCACCGCCACGGTGGCGATGTCGAGAGCCTTGCGGCGGGTGAACTTCTGGTAGCAGGCACCGTGGGGCCCGTGATCGGGCAGGCGCAGACCGACGAGGATGTCTCCGCGAGACAGAGCCACCCGGCGAGGTCCCACGAAGAACGTGCTCAGCGGGATGGTGCGTGTGGTCACGTCAGCGCTGACGGCTTCAGCCCGGGCGACGAGCGCTTCTGCTCCGTAGGCGAGTAGCGGCCCGGCTGCATCCGCGGAGGGGGCGGCGGTGCACAGATTGCCGCCGATGGTGCCGGCCGCTCGCACCGCCTCCGAGCCCACCTCTGCGCTGGCTTCCGCCAAGGCCGGAAACATCCGGCGGATCTGCGGATGGCGGGCGACGTCAGCGTGGCTGGTGAGTGCACCGAGGAAGTAGAGGCCTTCCTCGTCCCGCCGGAAGCCGCGAAGCTCCTCGATGTCCCTCAAGGAGACGAGAGTATGCGCCTCTCGCCGGCCTGCTTCGAGGTCCACCAGCAGATCGGTCCCCCCGGCGAGCAGGGCGGCGCCTTCCGCCGCCGCCAAGCGGCAGGCATCCTGAAGGGTCGCAGGGCGTACGTATTCAGTGTGCATGCATGGCTCCACGCTATTCGGTGGCGGTTGCCTGCTCGGCTGTTGCTCCTTCTTCAACCAGGATTCTCTCGCGGGCGATGGCGGCCAGCAGTTCCTCTCGTACACGGCGCACGTGATGGAACATGGCCTCAGCTGCTTCGTCGGAGTCGTGCCGGTCAATAGCTACCGTCACTGCCTCGTGTTCTTGAAGGGCCCGCTGCGTCCGTCCGGGAAGCTGTACAACGGTCTTCCTGGTGTCGATGGCGAGCTCCTCCAAACTTTCGAGTACTCCCGCGAGAATCCGATTGCCGCTGGCTCTCGCGATGAGATTGTGAAAACCTGCGTCGGCTGAGGTTATTGCCGCGACGTCTTGGGCCTCAATGGCGGCGGCAATGCCCTGAAGCTGCTCGCGAATAGCTTGGACCTGATCCTCAGAGGCTCTCTCGGCGGCGAGTGAAGCGGCTTTGACTTCCAGAGTCTCGCGCATCTCCAGCAGATCCAGGACATCGGTGTAGTGGGAGGCAAGCCAGCCGTCGTTCAGCTTGAGCCCCCCCTGGACGAGGTCGTCCCGCACGAAGGTGCCGCGGCCAGGAGAGACGCGCAGTATGCCCATGGTTTCCAGTGCCCGCACGGCTTCACGAACTGATGCCCGGCTCACGCCGAGACTGTCTCGGAGATCTCTCTCCGAGGGCAACCGGTCGCCCGGTCGAAAATGCCCTCCCCTGATCAGATTCACGATCTGCGAGACCGCGTCATCCGATAATCTCTGAGACTTGATTACTCGGAAGGGATCGGCCACGTGGCAACCTCCATCAATCCTCATGTGTTCTTTGAAGACACCACTATGCTATCGGAGTTCGGAGAGGCGTAGGTTTGGGCGACAAGTGGACTAGTGGTCAGACCAGTACAATCGTAATATGATGGAGGCATGAGGTCAAGCAGGTTTGGGGTCGGCCGGGTGTGTTGATCTTCGGGTTGCCGTACCCGTAGGGTTGTGGTCTAATGAGTGAACCGGAACACACACGATGAACCAGAGTCAAGAGTACGGCGTGTGTGAGAGCGCGCCCCATTGTGGAGGTACGAACGCATGAGTCTTTCCCCGCCCGCGTACGATCTTGCGGCGTGGCGGAGCCGCATCCCTCTCGCCACCGAGATGGTGCTGATGCAGAACTGCTCGCAAACACCCCAGTGCGACCGTACCCGCGCGGCGGCCGACGCGTATCTGGATTCGTGGCGAACCGCCGGTATGGATTGGGACTCGTGGGTGGAGGAAGTAGAAGCAGCGAAGCTGGAGTTCGCCCGCCTCGTGAAGGCAACACCCGCCGAGGTTGGGCTTTCGAGTTCGGTATCCGATGCCACCTCCAGTCTGGCCAGCGCCCTCGTTCCCCGTGAGGGTCGCAACAAGATCGTGCTCACCGAGGCTGAGTTTCCTGGGGTGGCTCACGTATGGGTGGCGGCACAACGCTACGGGTTCGAGTTGGCCTGGGTGCCGTTGCGGGACGGTATCGTTCGGCTGGAAGACTACGACGATTACATCGACGAGCGCACCCTGCTCGTGTCGGCCACCCACGTCTACTACCAGAACGGGTTCCGGCAGGACGTCGCCGCCATCGCCAAGAAGGCGCACGATGCCGGCGCGCTCATCTACGTGGACGCCTACCAGAGTGCGGGCTGCGTGCCCATTGACGTCAAGGCCATGGACGTCGACATCCTGTCCGCCGGAAACCTGAAGTTCCTGTTCGGCGTGCCCGGGGTTGCCTTCCTGTACGTGAAGGAGGACCTCCTGCCCCAGATGGAGCCGGCGCGCACCGGCTGGTTCGGCCGCTCTGATGTGTTTGCCTTCAACCCCAGGCTCTTGGATTGGGCTCCTACGGCCGCCCGCTTCGAGACCGGCACCCCGCCGGTGATTGCCGCCTACATCGCCCGGGCGGGTATGAGCGTGGTGAACGAGGTGGGAGTGGAGAACATCCGGGCTTGGACGAAACAGCTGGCCGGACTAGCCGCGGAGGCGGGCAGGGCCCGGGGTCTCGTGCAGGAGGGTCCGGCAGACCCGGAGCTTCGCAATCCCACCACGGCCTTCCTGGTGCCGGGCGGTGACTCACACTTGGCTGAGGCGCTCATGCGGAAGAGAGGCGTACTCAGCCCGGCCCGCGGTCCGGTGCTGCGCTTCGCACCTCACTTCTACAGTACTCCTGAGGATGTGGAGGCAGCTCTCGACGCCTTTGTGTCCGTGCTGGAGAGTGACGAGTTCCGCAAGGGCGGGCACGGGTAGCGGAGGCAACAAATAGCCCCCTTTCCTGGCCGTGCCGAGGGCTGAATGTGTGGGCGGGCACCGGGGTTGAGAAACCAATTGACAGCTGGAGTATGAGCGCTAGAATGATGGTACCTGTGGTTGGACCAGCGTACCAGCTGACGGCCAAACCCAACTTCGACTCAGTACAGTGTAGGTCGGGCGTGAGGGGAGGACGAGACTTGATTCTCGAAGGAGTGGTCGCGCGTGCCGATTTCGTCTTGCTCAAGTCCCAGCGTTTGTCGGACAGTGCCGTTGAGCAGTTTGTGGCCCTCGTTCGCTCGCGCAGCCTGTTGCCGGGAACGAGGCTCCCATCGGAGCGCGAGATGGAAGACCTTCTCGGGGTGAGCCGGACATCGTATCGGGAAGCGGTTCGTATACTGGAAACCATGGGTATTCTGAGAGTCGTTCCCGGTCGTGGCACCTGGGTGGCGGATGATGCCGAGCGCCGATTGGTGAGTCTGGGAAGCCCTTGGCTCGCCATGCACGAGCGCGACGTCAAGGAACTCTTCGAAATGCGAGAGATTCTCGAAGTGAGGGCGGTTTCCATGGCTGCGGCTCGTCTCGAGGATGGCGATGTACGGCGGATGGAAGATGCCCTTGACGGCATGAGGGAGGCTGTGGCGACCGGCGATCCGCGGAAGATGGTGGCGGCCGACACTGCGTTCCATCTCTGTCTTGCCGACACCGCAGGCAACCGGGTGTTGGCTGCAGCAATCGCCGACCTGTACGAACACCTGGAGGAAACCCGCTTCGCCATGATCAGCATCCCCGGTCGGCCTGAGCGCATGGATAATGAGCACAGAGAGATCGTGCGGAGCGTCGCCTCCCGCGATCCCGACAGGGCAGCTCTGGTCATGGCTGATCACGTAAGAAGGGTAGAACGTGAAGTCGTGGCGGCCGCTGCCGCGGGCAAGTTGAGCATAGGCATCGCGGCCCCGGACGAGATGACAGTACGGGGCGAGGTGGGAGCGTATCCAACGCGAGAAGGGGGTTGACGCCGCGAGTACACGAATGTGCGCAATCGGGCAGGAACAACGATGTTTCGTCGAACGCTGAACTCATTGATTGTGAGGGGGCAGCTGTGAAAAAGAATCCTAGTGTCCTCGTTGCCTGTATGGCTGTGCTCTTGGTCTTGGGTCTCGCGCTGGCAGGCTGTGGCGAATCGACCACTACCACGACTGCAGCGGAAACCACAACCACCGGGGGTGGTGGCGAAACCACAACCACCTCAGCCGAAGGTGGAGAAATCATCATAGGCGCCGTGTTCGGCACCACCGGCAAGTATGCAGGCGGTGAAGCCGGTATCGGCAACGGTGCCCAGATGGCCATCGACGAAGTGAATGCCGCCGGTGGGATCGATGGCAAGAAACTGGTACTTGTGATCGAAGACACCACGTCCGAGCAGGCCGGCGCGGTGAACGCGTACAATCGCATCGTGGCCAAGGAACCATTGGTGGTGATCGACACCGCACTCAGCTCGTTTGTCCTGGCCCAGATGCAGGATATTGAGAAGGCACAGATTCCCACCTATCCCATGGGGGAGAATCCGGCCCTCACACAGCAGGGTAATCCCTGGATCCTCCGCTTCAGCACGCCGGATAACGTGACGCCCGTGGCGGCCGTTCAGTTCGCTCTCGATGAACTGGGCAAGAGCAAGGTGGCCATTCTTCGTGTCAACAACGAATTCGGCCAGACGTGGGAGGAGCTCATCAAGGCCGAGCTGACCAACCGGGGTCTAGAGCCGGTTGCCGTCGAAGTCTTTGGTGCCGACGACAAGGACATGACGGCGCAGCTCAACAACATCAAGTCGTCTGGTGCCGACGTCATGATTGTAACGGCCGATCCGACCACACACGCCGTCATCATCAAGCAACGCGTGCAATTCGGCATGAGCGACATCGAGTATGTGGGGTCGAACACGGCGGTCATGCCGCAGACCCTCGAACTGCTGACCGGCGGAGAAGCAGAAGGCATCTACGCTCTTACGTCGGCGGTACCTCCGGAGGATCCGGATCCTGCCGTCCGTGAGTGGAACGAGAGGTACAAGGCTGAGTTCGGTATCGACGCCGACTACATTGCCGCCGATGCGTACGACGCGGTGATCATCACCGTGGACGCGGTGAGGAATGTAGGACTCGACCGTGCCGCCATTCGCGACTGGATTCTGGAGAATGTGAAGGGCGTCAAGGGCATGGGCAACGTCTGGAACTTCACTCCCGAAGGTGACGGCGGCACCCAGGTGTCTATCGCCCAAGTCAAGGAAGGGGCGGTGGAGATTATCGAAACGATTGCGACCAACATCGAGTAGTACGGTAGGCCGCGTGTAAGGGGGCGGCGCCGGCCCCCAGGCCCGCGCCCCCCCCCCCAACAAAAAAAAGAAACCGGGGCCGTTGCAGATTAGGGCC
>CAYRES010000002.1:10917-56253 GCA_964423425.1 uncultured Gaiellales bacterium
GGCCCACAAATTGTTTTTGTCGGTGTCGGCGGTTTTTTGGGGGGGGCCCCCCCCCCCGGGCCGCCCCCCGCCCCGAACCAGATCCTCTCGTCACGGGGCCTTTGCCTGATTCGGCCGGAGTGCCTCGCAGATTGGAGATACGGTCCATATGGCACAGCTTCTCATCAGCGGACTTGCGATCGGGTGCATCTACTCGCTCGTGAGCCTGGGCTTCGTCATAACCTACAAGTCCATGAACATTCTCAACTTTGCCTACGGCGAGATGGTGACTCTGGGCGCCTACTTCGGCACCACGTTGGCGCTGGGAGTGGGGCTCCCCACCGTGGTCGCCCTCGTGATCGATTTGGTGGCCTTGGCCGCCGTCGGCGTGGGGTTCGCCTTCCTGGTCTACCGTCCTTTGCGGAACAAACCCGTGCGCACCGTGGTCATCGCCACAATCGGCGTGAGTATTGCCATCCAGGCTCTCGTCCTCGTGATTTGGGGGCCCTATCCGAAGAGCATGCCGGCCCTCGGGGGGTCCAGACCCATCGACGTTCTCGGTCTCTCGATACTTCCGCAGCACCTCTACATCTTTGGGATCACCTTCGTTGTGGTGGCATTGCTGTGGCTCCTCTATAGCAAGACCACCATCGGGTGGAAGATGCAGGCCGTGGCCCAAGACGCCGAAGCCGCTCGCCTCATGGGCATCAACACCGACTTCATTATCGTGTTCACCTGGATTCTCAGCGCCGTGTTGGGCGGACTCGCCGGGTTTCTCCTCGCTCCCCTCTTCTTCATCAGTGTGACCGTGGGGTTCACCTCGATGCTGAAGGCTTTTGCGGCGTGCATCATCGGTGGTCTTGGGAGTCTGCCTGGGGCCTTGGTGGGAGGCTTGTTCATAGGCTTGGCTGAATCGCTACTGGCCGGTTACATCTCCAGCGCCTACAAGGACGTGCTCACGTTCGCCGTGCTGATCGTGGTTCTTCTGTTCATGCCACAAGGTCTGTTCGGCGAGAAGATAGGGGAGAAGGTGTAGCCATGCGTAGACGTGTCACGCTACTTCTCCCCGGCTTGCTCGTGGCTGTTGCGGTGCTCCTTCTCCTGCCGCATCTCATGTCATCCGACTACACCAAGCAGCTTCTCATTCAGGCCCTCATCTACATCGTCATCGTCGTGGGCTACAATTTTGTAACTGGTGATGTGGGTCAGCTCTCAATGGCACAGCAGGGTTTCTTCTGCCTTGGCGCCTATGCCACCGCCATCCTCACCACGACGGCGGGATGGTCTTGGTGGGGAGGTTTGGTGGGCTCCATTCTTGTCGCGGGTGCGGCGGGCATTGTGGTGGGGATTCCGACGCTCAAAGTCAAGGGCCAGTACATCATCATGGTGACGATGGCTTTTAGCGAGATAGTCCGCCTTGTGGCCACCAACTGGGGTGGGCTCACCGGAGGCGCCAGCGGTATTCCAAAGATACCGTCGCCGTCGCTCTTCGGCTGGCAGTTCACAAGCAAGACCAGCATCTACTATCTCTTCTTGGCTATCGCTCTGTTGTTGATAGCGGCTGCATGGCGCATACGTAAGACCAAGTACGGCCGGGCATTCATTGCCGTTCGAGACAGCGAGCTTGCGACCGACGTGATGGGCCTCAATACCACCTACATCAAGGTGGTTGCCTTCTTCCTGTCAGCGGTATTCGCTGGTGTGGGCGGCAGCATGTTCGCCTCTTCCTTCAATTACATCAGTCCCGACACCTTCACCTTGAGCCAGACCGTTCTGATTCTGGCCATGCTCTTGATTGGGGGAGAGGGCAGTCTTGCGGGTGCCATCGTCGGTGCAATCATCCTCACCTATCTGCCGGAAGCGCTGCGATTTGCCTCCAACTACTACATGTTCGTCTACGGTCTCCTCATTCTTCTCATCACGCTTTTCCTACCCGGTGGCGTGGTGGGATTCGTGAAGAACGTGTGGCGGCGCTACCTCGGTCCTCGGTTCTCGCACACGCCTCCACCGCCCGGACCTCCGCCTCATGAATTTGACGCTCGTGACCTTCTCCTGGGTCGGGGCGGAGGGCGATCCGCAGATCGAGGCCTCCGTGGGCGAGAGGCTGGTGATGAGACATGATTCTCGCAACCCAGGGCCTGACCAAGGTGTTCGGGGGTTTGACTGCGGTTGACGGCGTGGATCTGGAGATCAAGGAGCAGGAGATAAGGGCGCTCATAGGACCCAACGGTTCAGGAAAGACCACGCTTCTCAACTGCATCTCGGGAGTGTACAAACCGGATGCCGGCTCTATTGAGTTCAATGGCGAGCAGGTGGCCGGTCTCGCACCGCACGCGCTGACCAGAAAAGGCATTGGGCGGACCTTCCAGGACATCAGACTCTTCCACAGTCTCACCGTGCTTCAGAATGTGATGGTGGCACTTCAGTTTCGAGCCAAGGCCATGATGGCGGAGGATGTGCTGGCGCTGCCTCGCTCCCGCCGGGAAGAGCGTCATATGCAGGAAGAAGCCTACGCGTATCTGGAGTTCGTCGGATTCACCGAGAAGTGGAACTCCCCGGCCGGAGGACTCTCCTATGGCCAGCGGCGCATGGTGGAGATTGCGAGAGCGTTGGCCACTGGAGCGAAGCTTCTCCTGCTCGACGAGCCGACGGCCGGGTTGAGCGGAGCCGCCATAGACCGGCTCACAGAAGGCATCTTACGCATCAGAGGCGGTGGCCTCACCATCATAGTGGTGGAGCACAACATGCGTTTCGTGCTGAGCATCTGCGACCGTGTCACCGTACTCGATTTCGGCGAGAAGATCGTCGAAGGAACCCCGGACGAGTGTCGCAACAACCCACTCATCATCGAGTGTTTCTTGGGAGGGAGCTTTGGCGGCGATACTCAAGCTTGAAGGAGTCCACGTCCACTACGGACCCATTCATGTGCTTCACGGAATCAGCCTGGAGGTGGAGGAGGGAGAGTTGGTGGCCATCATCGGCTCCAATGGGGCGGGGAAGACCACTCTGTTCCGCGCGATTGCCGGTCTGGCGCCCACTCCACCGAAGACCATCATGTTCGACGGGCGCTATGTCAATCACATGAGAGCGGAAAACATCGTCAAGCTCGGCTTGGTCACGGTTCCCCAAGGAAGGCGGATATTTCCCGGGCTCACAGTTCTCGAGAACCTGACCATTGCCACCTCCTCCTGGAAGAAGAGAGGGATGAGTATCGCCGACGACCTCGCTCGTGTGTACGAGCTCTTCCCCCGGCTGGAGGAACGCCGCAACCAGCTCGGTTGGTCGCTGTCCGGCGGCGAGCAGCAGATGCTCGCCGTGGGGCGGGGCCTCATGTCTCGGCCCAAGCTACTGTTGCTCGACGAGCCGTCGGTCGGTCTTGCGCCGCGGGTGATGGACGAGATGTTCCGGGCCATCAAGAAGATCAACGAGGACGGCACAACCATCCTCGTGGTCGAGCAGAATGCGGCCCAAGCACTGGCTATTGCCGACCGTGGCTATGTGCTCGAGATGGGTGAGGTGGTACTGACGGACACGGCGGAGAGACTCATGAAGAACGACATGGTGAAGCAGGCATATGTCGGGGCGCTGGCGGGATGATTGCCACGCTGCATGCAGATGGTCGGCAGACGCTTCGGGTCACGAGAAAGGACATGTAGCATGACTCCCTTCGGCCACGCCGGCTACCGCCTGCGCGTCGACCTCACCAACCGTACCGCCACCGTGGAGGAGATCCCCTCCGACTATGCCCGCACCTGGATGGGCGGCCGCGGCTACAACATGGAGGTCTTCTTCCGGGAAGTACCCCCCGACGCCGACCCCCGCGGTCCGGAGAACCTGCTGCTCTTCGGCGTGGGCCCTCTGACCGGCACCTCCTTCCCCGGCTCGCGCCTCAACGTGAGTGGTAGGTCCCCCCACACCGGATACCTGGGTGACTCCAACGCCGGGGGCTTCTTCGGGGCGGAGATGAAGTACGCCGGCTTCGACCAGTTCGTGATTGAAGGCCAGGCCGATGGCCCGGTGTACGTGCGTATCACCGATCACCAGGTGGAGATACGAGACGCCTCTCACCTGTGGAGTCTCGACACCTGGCAGACACAAGATACCCTGCGCCGGGAGCTCGCCGATCATACCGTGCAGGTGTGCTGCTGCGGCACCGCAGCCGTCAACGGCGTCTCCTACGCCAACCTCATGACCAACAACGCCCGGGCGCTGGGCCGTACGGGCATGGGCGCACTCATGGCCTCCAAGAACCTGAAGGCGGTGGCGGTCTCCGGTTCGGGCAGTGTGCGGGTGGCCCACCCGGAGAAGTTCCAAGAGCTCGTCGACTACTTCTGCCGGGCCCTCTACCACCACTCCAACTACCAAGAGCGGGGCATCACCGGTACCACCAACCTCATCCGCTTGGAACAAGCGGTGGGGATCGCCCCGGTGAACCACTTCCAGCAGGGAGTGTGCGACTACTGGGTGGAGGTGTCCGGCGAGATGGCCGCCGCCCGCTACAACGTGAAACGCAAAGGCTGCTTTGCCTGCATCGCCCCCTGTTCCCGCTACTACCAGCTGCCCGGCACCTTCGACGGCAGGCAAATAGCGGCCGAAGGCCCGGAGTTCGAGACGCTCTCCGGCTTCACCGTACGGGTGGGAAACCAAGACCTGAAACTGGCGCTCGCCTGTGCGGAGCTCGTGAACCGGGCGGGCGTTGACTCCATCACCGCCGCCGAGTGCATCTCCTGGGCACAGGAGCTCTACCAGGAAGGTCTCCTCACCTCTGCAGACTGTGACGGCTTGGATCTCACCTTCGGGAACGGCGAGGCGGTCTACGCGCTGCTCCAGCAGATCATCAGAAACGAGGGCTTCGGGGCCGTGCTCTCCCAAGGGGTGGTGAAGGCGGCCGATACCCTGGGAGTGGGCCGCGACCTGTGCATGGAGGGCAAGAACTTGGAGCTCTTCATGGCCGATGTGCGGGGACTGAAGGCCTATGGCCTGGGGAACGCCGTGGCCTCCCGGGGAGCCGATCACCAGCGCTCCGATCCCATGTTTGAGATGTCGGAACGCACGGAGGAAGCCCGTGAGCACTTCGGCTCCGAGAACTGCGCGCTGCTTGTGCCTTGGGAGGGCAAAGGAAAGATGGTGCCCTGGTTTGAGGAGATCTGTGCACTCGCCGACTGCCTCTCCTTCTGCAAGATCGTAGGGGTCTCCATGGAGACCGTACAGGAGCCCATGGCCCGCGACCTTTTCCGCCACTCCACCGGTTTCGAGGTGGACATCGAGGAGGTCATGCGCATCGGGGAGCGGCTGAACAACCTGGAGCGGGGCATTCTGGCCCGCTGGGGCCTTGGCCGCAACGACGACTACCTGCCCCGCCGCTTCCGGGAGGAGCCTCTCCACGCTCCCGGAGCCCCGGCCCACGGCCTCATCTTCGAAAACGAGGAGCTCCTAGACGAGTACTACCGCTTCCGGGGCTGGGACTCAGAAAGCGGTCTTCCCACCGAGAAGAAGCTGAAAGAGCTGGGCCTCGGCTTCGTGGCCGAGGACCTGAAGAGACGAGGGATGGCCCTGGCTCCCGTCTACCGCGAGCGCTCGGACGTGGCCGAAGACGAAGAGGCCGCAAGCCTCGCCTCCACCACCGCCCGCTGGGCCTACCTGGCCAAGAAACTGGGGTCGGGAGAAGACTACCTGGCCCGCTACCGTCCTTCTGCCCCCGCCACTCCCACCCCTCCGGAGGCCCCCGCCATGATGGCCAAGCGTCTCGCGGTTGATCCCACCCTCTGCACCGGCTGCCGTGCCTGTGAGATGGGTTGCTCCTTCGTGCATTCCGGGGAGTACTCGCCTTCGCTCTCCCGGCTGCGCGTGGTCAAGCTGGAGGAGCGGGGGGTGGACAGGCCCTGTGTGTGCCTGCGCTGTGCCAAGGCTCCGTGTGCCGCGGTCTGCCCGGAGGGGGCCATTACCCAAGACCCCGACACCAAGCTGGTGTCGGTGGATACCGGACTCTGCGTGGGTTGCGGTCTGTGTGAGGAAGCCTGTGTGGCCGGAGTGATACAGCTACATCCGGCCACGGCCCTTCCCCTGCTGTGTGACCTGTGTGGAGGCGATCCCGAGTGCGTGCGCCGCTGTCCCACCGGAGCTCTGCGCTTTCTGGAGGGGAGGGGCCTCGCCGGAGCCCGCACCCGGGAGGCCGCCGGATTGCGCACGGAGAGGCAACTTCAGAAGGCTTGGCGTGGGGAAGAGGTGAAGCGTCCGGTGGATACTCCCATGACCCCGCCCGACCCCTCTACCGGCGAGCCCATCACCCCCCCGCCGGTGTATGGCGGGAATCCGCCCCCGCCCTTGGAGGGGCGGGTGAAGTACGGGGAGCCGGTCGAGTAGAGTTGGTGGCTGCATCCCCGCACAAGGTAGTTGTGCGCCGTTGGGGGTGGGATCAGCGGTGGGGCCGGGGACCAGAGCCCCGCCGCCATTCGTGGAGGTCATGCTGGGGCCGGTAGGCCCCACTACATCATTGCAGTTGCGCCTACACCTTGCGCGTTCAAGATGGGTCGGGGAGAGCAAGGAGCGAGAGCCAGGTCGGCCTACGTGTGTGCGAATGCCTCCCGCTCGTCGGTCAGGCCGAGAATCTCACCCTCCTCGGATATCCTGACTCCGTAGACCTTCGCTGCCGCTTCGTGGGACACGTACTCGTCGCGCACATCCTCGCGTACCCGCTCGGGATCGCGCAGGAGGGGATGGCCGTAGCCGCCGCCGCCTGCTGTCAGGTTCTGCACCAATTCGCCTTTCTTCACCGGTGTGCGGTAGGTGCCCACCCATTTCTCCCTCTCCGTGCCGGGGAAGAGCACGAAGTGGTTGGCTTCCGGTTCAAGACCTTCCTTGAGTGCCCAGGGTCTTGTCTTGGTCTTCTTCATGACGGAGAGTACTTCGCCGTCAGTCAGGAAGCGAATATCGCGCCGCAGGCCGACGCCGCCGCGGAAGGTACCGGCACCGCCCGAGTCGGTCACCATCTCCACCCGGTCGAAGAGCATGGTGGTCTTGGTCTCGAGTACCTCCACGGGGGTGTTGCGCACGATGCTTTCGGAGAGGTGGATGGTGACGTCACAGCCGTCGTGGTCGTGGCTCGCCCCCCACCCCACCGGGTCGTTGTTGCTGAGGGCAAACATCCGACCGGTGTCGGGATGGTTGCCGATCATCATGAAGCCGGGTACATCGCCGCCGGAGGAAGCAGCGATCAGTTCGGGCATGCCTTGGGAAGCAGCTTTGAAGAGGAGCTCCAGAGCCACAATACCGGTCCACAGGGTAAAGGTGGCGCTGGGATAGACGGCGTGGAAGAGGTTGCCGGGCTCAGCCGTCACGGTGAGCGGCCGGTAGTGGCCGGCGTTGCTGGGCTCGTTGGGAGTGGTGAGTGACTTCAAGAACACCTTGGCCAGCGCGATGCTCGACCCGAAAGGCATGTTGACCGGCCCCGGCACCGCCGACGAGGAGCCGGTGAAGTCGACATGGACGCCGTCGTCGTCCACCGTGATGGTGACCTGCATCTTGATGATGTCGTCGGTCACGCCGTCGTCGTCGATATAGTCCACCGCTGTCCACGACCCCTTGGGCAGCTCGGTGAGGGCGTTACGCGTGAGGCGCTCGCCATGATCCAGGTACACGGCGATGGCTTCGTTTACGGTGGCGCTGCCGAACTTCTCGAGTATCTGCTGCACGCGGCGCTCGCCGGTGCGGAGCGAAGCCACCATAGCGTTCATGTCACCGAGCAGGATGTCAGGCATGCGTGAGTTGAAACGCAGTATCTCGACGATTTCGCGGTCGGCCTTGCCCTCCTTGAAGATGCGGGTGCCCGGCAGGATCAGTCCCTCCTGATGCATATCGGTGGAATCGAGCACGTAGCCGGGGTCTTTGGCGCCCAGATCGATCCAGTGGGCGCGCACGCAGAGGTAGGCATGGGGACGATCAGCGCCGGGCTCAAACACCGCCGAGAACAGGGTGGCATCGTAGGTGTGGGCGGAGTTCCAGTAGGGATAGTTCATCATGACGACGTCCCCCGGCCGGATGTTCTCCTCGCCCACGTATTCCACAGCCTTCACGATGCTGTAGTCGTTGGCGCCCAAGAAGGCGGTGAGGCCGGGTGCCTCGGCGATGAGGTCGAGCTTGCGGTCATACATGGAGATGCCGAAGTCGAGCACATCGTAGATGACCGGGTTGAAGGCGGTGCGGATGAGGGTGGCCCGCATCTCCTCGGCGGCGGAGATCAGGTAGTTGCGGATGACCTCCACGGTGACTCCGTCCAGGCGTCGCTCGCTCATCGGGCGCCTCCTTCGCTCGGGGTGGGTTGGTCGCCGGCCGCTGCGGGAGTCACGATGAGGTGGCCGAAGTCGTCCACGTGCAGCTCTTGATCCGAGAAGAAGACCGTCGTGGAGGTACCCTCGTCGATGATGGCCGGGCCAGCGATATGATCGCCGGGTTTCAGCCGGTCGCGGGCATACACGGCAAAATCGGTCATCTCCTCGTGGCTGAAGCAGTAGGCCCGGCGCGAGGCCATGAACGCCCGCTGTGGGTCGCCGTCACCGGTCGCAAGCCGGGGCAGCTCCGGCTGGGCGAAGCGGCCGATGCCGCGGACCCTCAAGGTGAGAATCTCCAACTGCTCCTCCATGGAGTGGCCGTAGCGCGCGTAGTGCATCTCGCCAAAGGCCTGCACGATGTCCTCCCGCGAGGAGAGGCCGTTGCCCACCTCCACGGCCAGCGTGTGCTCCTGCCCGAGGTAGCGGAGTTCGAGCTGCCTCACCATTACCAGGCCCTCGGGGTTCATGCCCTGGTCGGTGAGCGAGACAGCTGCCTGCGTCTCCAGGTCGGTGAACATCTCCTCGAGTTGGGCAAGCTCGATGTCGTCGAGGAGGCGCATGATGGTGCGGGAGAAGTCGTCCACGAGGTCGGTGTGCAGCATCCCCCAGGCGGAGAAAGCCGCAGGCGCGTGGGGGATGATCACCTCTTTGATGCCCATCTCCCGGGCCAAGAAGGGACCCACCAGCGGCCCGGCTCCACCGAAGGCCAGCATGGAGAAGGTGCGGGGATCGTGCCCGCGTTCAACCGTGATCTGCCGGAGTGCTCCCACCGTCTTCACCAAGAGGATTGAGAAGACACCGGCGGCTGCCTCCACCACGGACAGACTCAGCGGAGAGGCGATCTTGGACTCAAGGGCAGCCCGCGCTCCCTCTGCGTCGAGAGGAATTTCTCCGTCGAGGAAACGCTGAGCATCGATGTAGCCCAGAGTGACCGCAGCGTCGGTCACGGTCGGCTCGGTGCCGCCGCGCCCGTAACAGATGGGCCCCGGCTCTGCCCCCGCGCTCTGTGGGCCGACCTTCAACAGGCCTTCGTGCACCCAGGCGATGGACCCGCCACCGGCGCCGATGGTGCGGATGTCGTAGATAGGAATGAGCAGGGGGTAGTGCTCGAGTTGGGCTTCGTGGGTGGCCACGGCCGCCCCCCGCTCGATGACGCAGGCGTCCAGTGAGGTGCCGCCTATGTCCATGGAGAGAAGGTCGTCGACCCCGAGAATGGAGGCCAGATGAGCCGCCCCCACGATGCCTCCGGCCGGCCCGGAGAGCACGGTGAAGATGGGCGTCTGCTTGGCTGCGTCGGAAGTCATACCGCCGCCGCCCGAGCGCATGATGAGGAACCGTCCCCCAAAGCCCCGCTCCGAGAAGGCCTCTTCCAGCTCGCTTACGTAGCGCTCGAAGATGGGGCGGATGTAGGCATCGAGCACGGTGGTTGAGGTGCGCTCGTATTCCCGGTATTCGCGGCTGATGTCTGTGGACAGGGAGATGGTGACGTGGGGGAAGGCCGCCCGCAGTATCTCTCCCGCCCGGCGTTCATGGGCGGGGTTGCGGTAGGAATGCAGGAAGCACACAGCGATGGCCTCCACGCCCTCCCGCTCGATGAGGGTTCGTGCCTGCTGTACCAAGGCTTCCTCATCAAGCTCGGTGAACACCTCTCCCTTGTAGTTCATACGTGCGGGGACCCCGGCGGTCTGGCGACGCCGCAGGAGCGATGGGGGTCGATCGTACTGGAAGTCGTACATGTGATCGGGGGGAACGTCGCTCCGGCCCATCAAGAAGATGTCGCGGAAGCCGTCGTTGGTGATGATGCCGGTGCGGGCACCCCTCCGTTCGAGGATGGCGTTGAGTCCCAGGGTGGTGCCGTGGATGAAGAATTCGGTGTTTGGCAGGTCGGCGCCCAAGCCGGTGACGGCGTTCAGGACGCCCACGTGGGCGCGGCCGGGAGTGGTCGGTGCCTTCTTGAAATCGACCACGCCGGTTGCTTCGTCCAACTCGATGGCGTCGACGAAGGTTCCTCCGATGTCGACGGCCAGCCGTTTCTTGCCTTGAGTTTCTGCCGTTTTCTCCATACCGGTATCCGCGTTCCTTCCCATAGTGTCTTCGCCCTGCCCGGCGGCCCCGTGCGAATTGGACTGCCTCAGGAGTGGTCGTTGCGTATGATGCGGCCCCCGCTCATCACCATGAAGATGCTGCGCAGTGCGCGGATGTCCTCCAGTGGGTTCTCCCTGATCGCGATGAGGTCGGCAGCGAGGTCGGCCTCCACCCTCCCCGTCAACTGGTGGATGTTGCACAGGCGCGCGGCATCGAGTGTGGAGGCACGGAGCGCCTCGGCGGGAGTGAGGCCGGCCTCCACCAGATTCTCCGCCTCACAGATGGCCATGGGTGCCCCGGCCGACAGGTCACCCGGGGGAGCGTCGGTGCCGTTGGCGATGTTGACTCCGGCCCTCACGGCTCTCCGTGTGCTCTCCATGTGCTCGTCTGCGGCATCGAGGGCCTTCGCGATGGTCCACTCCTCGAAACCTTGCCGCCTCATCCACGGTGCCGCGCGGGACACGGTGAGCGTGGGTACGAGCCAGGCATCTGATGCGGCGAGACGGGCGGCGGTGGAATCGTCCACCCGGTAGCCGTGCTCGTAGCAGCGAACACCGCCGTCGAGGCCGGCGTTGATGGGGCCCGAATCGCCGGCGTGAGCGGTCACATAGGTGCCGTGGCTCTCAGCCGCGTACACAGCGGCTGCGATTTCCTCGGGGCTCACCTGAGTGTGCCCGAATTCCTCGTGCTGTTGGGCGATTCCTCCCGAGAGGAAGATCTTCACGTGGTTGGCGCCGGCGGCCAGCTCGGCGCGGGCGGCCTTGAGGAATTCGGCTGCCCCGTCGGCGACGGCGCAACCCTGGCCGGCGCCGTGACCGCCCGTGCTGTCGACTCCTCGGCCCGCCGCGACTATGCGAGGGCCTTCGGCCCACCCTCCGGCAATCATGTCCCGCAACGCGATGTCGATGCGATGGTTCTCGTGGCAGGTGCGCACGGTGGTGACGCCGGCCCGCAGCGCGTCCCCCGCCCGGCGGGCCGCTCTGAGCGCCGTCTTGCCTGGATGCTCGTGCTCGTCGCTCGCGGAGAAGGGGAACACGATGGAGAGGTGCGTGTGGCAGCTGATTATGCCGGGGGCGAGATATGCGCCCGCCAGGTCGAGCACCTCCTCTCCTTCCGCGGAGCCCACGCGGGGTGAGACGCGCCCCGCCTCAGGCTCGACCGCCGTGATGCGGCCGTCTTTCACTTCCAAAGCCGTGTCGGTGAGTATGCGTTCCTGTTCTACGTCGATGACGTGAGCCCGGATCAACCACATGTCGTCCACCTCGCAGGGGGCGCCGGTGCGGCAGTGCCGCACCGGCGCCCCGTCAGTCGTCTCTGATCTCCGGAATACGGCTGCAGGCCGCCCGGTGTCCTCCTCCGAAATCGATGAGCCCGTGTTCTTCAGCGCTGCAGTCCGCTGCGGCGTAGGGGCAGCGTGGCACCAGGGAGCAGCCGGTGGAAGCGTCGGCTTCGTCCAGGTCCCTCGATAGCTCCAGCGGCCGGGCGATACAGGCTCCGTGCAGGCTATGAACACTGGAGAGGAGGGCCCGTGTGTAAGGGTGCAGCGGGTTGGAGAACAGCTCCTTCGTGGGGCCTTCTTCCAAGATCTCTCCCAGGTACATGACTGCCACGCGGTCGCAAATGCCCCTCACCGTGCCCAGGTCGTGGGAGATGTAGACATAGGCACGCCTGCCGTCTTCAGTAAGCGACCGGATGAGCTCGAGCAGCTGGGCCTGTACCGACACGTCGAGAGCCGAGGTCGGTTCGTCGAACACCACAAGTTCCGGGTCGAGCACCAGGGCACGTGCCAATCCCACCCGCTGGGCCTGGCCTCCGGACAGTTCGTGGGGACGGCGCGAGCGGAGGGTTGGGTCGAGTCCCATCTGCCGGAGCGCTGCGTCGATGCGGTCGGCGGCCTCGCTGCCCCGGACTCTGGTGAGCTTCAGGGAGTCGGCCAGTGTCTGGGCCACCGTGCGCCGAGGATTGAGGGAGTCGATGGGGTCTTGAAACACCATCTGCATGCGCCGACGCAGACTGCGCATAGCCCCGCTCTTGAGCTTTGAGAGATCCCGCCCGTCGAAGGTGACCGATCCTGCCGCCGGCCTGATCAGGTTGAGCGCCGCCTTGGCCAGCGTGCTCTTGCCCGAGCCGCTCTCTCCCACCACGCCCACGGTCTCTCCCCGGTTCACGTGGAGGTCAATACCCCGGAGCGCACGATGGCCGCCCCGGGTAAAGCGGGATTTGTACACTATCTCGAGATTAGTGATGTCGAGCAGCGGCATGAGAATCGGCCTCGATCTCTTCGGCGAAGAAGCAGGCCGCCCGGTGGGCGGAGGCGACCGCGGTGTCAGGAGGGACCTCGCTTCGGCATCTATCCTCCGCCATGGTGCAGCGAGGGGCGAAGGGGCAGTTCGAAGGAGGTTCGCGCAGCGTGGGCATGGTGCCGGGGATGGCCCGCACGGGCATGCCGGACACATCCGGTACGGCGTCGAGCAGCGCTCGGGTGTAGGGGTGGGCGCTCCGGCAGATGACGGCCTCGACCTCCCCCTCTTCGATGATCTGGCCTGCGTAAAGGACTGCGATGCGATCACAGGAGGCGGCGAGGGCGGCCAGATCGTGGGAAATGATCATCACCGCCCGCCCCTGCTCGGTTGCCGCCGCCCGAATCAGGGCGAGTATCTCCTGGGTGAGGGTGACATCAAGGCCCGTGGTCGGCTCATCAGCGATGAGCATCTTGGGTGAGCAGGCCAGAGATAATCCGATCATCACCCGTTGGCACATACCCCCGGACAGCTCGTGGGGGTAGGTGCGGAGGCGCTTCTTCGGGCTGCGGATGCCCACGGACTCCAGCATGGCAAGCGCTTCTCTCTCTGCCGCAGCGCCTCGGAGCCCGCGGTGGGTACTCAGGCGGTCGGAGAGTTGGCTGCCCACTCTCCGTGTCGGGTTGAGGGCGTCGCGTGGGTTCTGGAAGCAAAGGGCGACGCTCCCACCGTGATGGCGGCGGAGATCGACGTCCCTCATGGTGAGCACATTCCTGCCTTCGAAAAGGACCTCGCCCGACGTGAGGGAGCCTTCGGGAAGAATGCCTACCACGGCCTTGGCAAGCGTACTCTTGCCTCCTCCACTCTCTCCGACGACGCCGAGCACCTCACCGGGAGCAAGGCGCAGATTCACGGCGCTGAGCGCCGCCACTCGCTCTTCGGGCCTGCCGAGAAGCACCGAAAGATTGTGCACCTCGAGGAGGTGGCCGCCGAGTCCAGTCGATGACCCGGTGTCTATGGTCATGGCTGCGTCCATCGAGCCGGCGGGTGTGTGTTCGCGGGTCTGCGGCATGTGCTCTCTCGGGTCGGTCTTCTCCATGGTCGCGTGACCGCCTACTTCCGCGCGAACAGGTCGCGCAGGCCTTCGCCGGTGAGGTTGAATGACAGCACGGTGAGGAACAGAGCCACGCCGGGGAAGACCGAGGTCCACCAGCGCCCCGCAACCACATCTCCTGCCCCGGTACTTATCATGGCGCCCCACTCTGCAGTGGGAACCGGTACGCCGAGGCCGAGGAAGGACAGGCCCGCCACGGTCAGTATGGCCCACCCGCAGTTGAGCGGCGCGATCACGAGTATGGGATTCAGGCAGTTCGGAACCACCTGCCTGAAGAGTATCTCTCCCTGCCCCAGACCGGCACAGCGGGCCGCCTCCACGAAGGAGCGCTCCCGGACGGCGATCACCTCGCTTCGCATGAGGCGGATGTAGGGAGGGATGTTGACAATGGCCACGACGATGGCGAGGTTTCTCACCCCGGGACCCAACACCGCCGCCACGGCAAGAGCCAACACGAAGGAAGGGAAGGCCTGAAATATGTCGGTGATGCGCATGGTTATCTCGTCGAACCAGCCTCCTATGAAGCCGGTGATGGCGCCGATGGTCCCCCCGATGAGTACCGCGATCGACACCGCCACCAAGGCGATGGTGATGTCGATGCGCGCCCCATGGGCGATACGTGACCATATGTCCATGCCGTTGCGGTCGGTGCCCATGAGATGGGTGGACGAGGGTGGTGCGAGTATGTTGTCGAAGTCGATCTCTTCCGGCCCCCAGGGCGAGAGAAGGGGCGCGAAGACGGCCATGAGGATCACGAGCACAAGAATGATGACACCGACCAGCATCAACTTGGATTGGGCCGGTGCGAAGCGCTTTCTACCGGCGAGCGGAACGGTCAGGGCGTCGCCCATGGGAGTGATATCGGCCATCAGAGCCTCACCCTCGGATCGAGTAGGGCGTGCAGTATGTCGGCGAGCAGGAATATGAGCACGTAGAACGTGGCTACCACGATGACGAAGGCTTGAATCACGGGGTAGTCGCGGAAGAGCAAGCCGCGCAGGGCCCACTGGCCGAACCCCTGCCAGGCGAACACGTACTCGATCATGATGGCGCCGCCGAGCAGGTACCCATACACAAGGGCGGCCAGGGTGGGGAGACCGGCCAGGGAGGGGCGGGCGAGGTAACTGCGCCACAATCTCCTCCTGGGGACGCCGTGGGCTACAGCGCAACGGTAGGCATTTGACTGCAGGACGTCGAGGGCGCTGACGCGCACGCTCCTCATCATGGGGCCCATGATGACAATGGCCAGCGTGATGACGGGAAGGGCCAAGTGGCTCAAAGCCGAGCGCAGTGCGGCCCAGTTGGCAGTGAGCAGAGAATCGATCACTGCAAACCCGGTGATCTGCTGAAGCGTGATGCCCACTCCCAGGCGACCGCTCGGCACGGGCGCCCAGCCCAATAGATAGTAGAAGAAGAAGATGAAGAGAATGCCGAGCCAGAACTCAGGGAGTGAGGTGCCGAACAGGGCCGCCACCCGGCTCACATGGTCAGGTAGCTTGCCCGCCTTGAGCGCCGCGACGAGTCCGAGCGAGACGGCTACGAGCAGGGCCAGCAGCAGGGCGAAGGTGGTCAGTTCCAGTGTGGCGGGAATACGTTGGAGCATCTCAGTGGTGACCGAGCCGCCGGTCTGGAAGGACCGGCCGAAATCTCCCTGCAGAACCCCCCACATGTAGATTCCGTATTGGACGACTATGGGGCGATCGAGTCCGAAGCGTTCCCGTGCCGCCTCGATATCGGCCTGGGTGGCCGTTTCTGGAACCACGGTACGGACCGGGTCACCGGGGAGCACCCTGATGAGTGCGAACACCAGGATGCTCACCCCGATGAGCACCGGAATCAGGAGGGCGAACCTCCTTAAGGCGTACAGGAACAGTTTCAGTTCCTATACCCCCGGCGTGTGTTGGTTTTCACAATGGGGAGATGCATGTGCGGTGACTAGCCTCTCCTCAGGTATTCCAACCGGAACAGCAGGTCTACCGGTTGTACCCAGCCCTCGATATCCTGGCGCATGGCCAGATTGAAGTTGGGCTGGCACAGAGGGATTGTGGGTACGTCGTTCGCGAAGATCTCTTCCTGCACCTCCCTGGCCAGTGCCATGCGTGCGTCCCGATCGATGGTCACACGAAGCTCGGCGGCGATCTCATCCACTCTCGGGTTACTGTAGTTGGCGTAGTTGAGGAACGCTCCCGTGGTCCATTCGATCTCCAGCATGTACTGCACGTCGTTGATCCAGAGGGCGGCCGAGCCGATCTGCATGGGGATGGTCTTCTTGGCGCGCCTGTCGACGAAGGTGGCGGGGTCGAGTGTCTCGATCTCGAGATCAATGCCCACCTTACGGAGCTCGCTCTGGAGAAGGATTGCTATGCGTTCCTGCTCCTCGTTATCGGTCTCGATGGCGAGTGAAGTCGGGAAACCGTCTCCGTAACCCGCCTGCTCGAGGAGTTCCTTGGCCTTGTCCAGATCATACTCGTAGGGATGACCCTGTGGGCTGTGGCCCGGCATGTCCAGTGGTACGGGGCTCTTCACCAGACGGGCGTCACCTCCATAGACCACACTGACAATCTGTTCATAGGGCACCGCATACGCTATTGCCTGGCGCACGATGTTGTTGTCGAGCGGAGGTGTCGTCACGTCGAGGAATATCTGTGTCATCTGAGAGCTTGGCACCGAGATGACCTTGAGATCGGGGTTCCCCTTGAGATCCTCGAGGTCCTTACGGGTCAGGTCGAAGGCGATATCGACGTCGCCCCGTTCAAGCATGAGGCGGCGGGTGGCCGGCGCCGGCACGATGTTCATGCGGACCGTGTCGAAGTACGGCTTTCCGAGAGGATACTGCCCGTTTGCTTCGAGCACGAGTTCGCTGCCCCTCTGCCAGGACACCACGTTGAAGGCGCCTCCACTGGTTGCGTTGAGGGTGGCCCACTCCTGGGCCCAAGGATCGGCCTCAGTGGCGTGCTTCTTCATTTCCTCGGAGTCGAACACGTACAGCCCGATGACCTGGATCAGCTCGGTGAGGGCACTGGGGGCGTCTTGAGTGAACTGCACGGTGTACTTGTCGATGACCTCGATCTGTTCAGGCTCGTTCAGGCCGATGACGCGGTAGACACCAGCAACATTGGCTTGGGCGGCAAAGGCTCTGTCTTTCGACCACTTCACATCTTCGGCTGTGAGTTCATTGCCGCTCGGGAAGGTTATGCCCTCTCTGATCTTGAGTATCCACGTCTTTCCGTCATCGATGGTTTCTAAGGACTCCGCGAAAACCGGGATGACGTTGGTGGTGTCGTGTATCTCCGCTCCCTCGACGGTCGTCACTCCGTAGTCGACCATGTACGGATAGATGTTCTTGTGAAGAGCGAGCGCGACCAGGTCGAAGGCCACGAAGTCCTGGTCGAGGCTGCCCGGGTCTGCCGAGACGGCGATCGTGAGAGTATCCGCGGCCGCCGGCTCGGTCGTGGTGGTTTCCCCCGGCTGGGTTGTCGGAGCCGCAGTCGTGGTTGTGGTTTGCCCGCCACAGGATGCAAGTAGGAAAACGACTGCGACTGCCAGCAACGCGAGGGTGATGGCGAGACGTAACTGCTTGACCATGATGGTTCTCCCTCAATTGTGAGCGAACATAGCCTTTGCGATTCCCAGGGCTCTCTGCTTCTCGTGGGCCGCCGGCGGCCATGCGCCTCTCCTAAAGCAGCTTCTTGTGTGTGTGCTCTATGCCCATCCTCCTTGGGTCGATGACGCTGCCCATTTCGTGTGCTCAGTCGGACGACCCACTCGAGACCAGTTGCTTTCCGGCTACCAGACTCTGTGCGTAGGCCGCCGCTGTGCCTATGGGATCGAGCAGGTGAAGAGGTGTGTACGGTGCTATGGCCGTCAGCATGCCCCCCCAGAACGTACAGGAGAAGAAGGCGACCTCTGCCTCGTA
This sequence comes from uncultured Gaiellales bacterium, assembly GCA_964423425.1. Taxonomy (GTDB): domain Bacteria; phylum Actinomycetota; class Thermoleophilia; order RBG-16-64-13; family RBG-16-64-13; genus CAYRES01. The sequence continues at coordinate 28,579 of CAYRES010000002.1, forward strand.
CTCCTCATGAGCCCGCTTGAGTTGTGCCACGCCCGAGGTTGCGAGCGCCTCGCGCATCCGGTTGTGTATGAGTGTGCGCAACGCCGGCGGGTCGTCGGCGAAGAGTCTCCCGGTCTCCTCGTCACTGGGATGTTTCACCGTGACCGGCAGGGTGCAGGCGAGCCGATCGAGAACGCCGTAGCTGCGGGCCAGCTCTCGTGCGAAGTTGCCGCTGCTGGGGAGGTTCTCGCCCTCTCCCGACTCAATGCCTGGGTACAGCACCGCCATTCTGCCGAAGGCGGCTGCTGTGTAGGCGGCCGCTTCGAAAGGTGCCGTTACGGGGATGCTGACGAGTGTCTTCGCCGCGGAGAGACCCGGATCGGAAGCACAGGCGATGACGATGCCGTCGAATCCTTCCTGTTCACCCTTCTTCACCGTGGACAGGAGCTGGTTGAAGAAGAGCTCCTGTGAGGGCAGGTAGGCTGTGTGTGGCACGCCGTCTGCGAGATGGCGCACCTCGATCTCGGTGTCGGCCCCCACAGCGAGCCGGGCGACGGTCGCTGTATCCTCATCATAGAGACCGGTGGCCAGGGGATTGATGATGAGTAGCCGCATTCTGGGCATCAGGGGCTCCCGGCTCCGCCAATGATGGCCTGCTGTTTCTCGACCTCCTCTTTCAGGCTGAACTCCACTCCCTCACAGTCCTCGAGGAATTCCACGCGATGGTCGGGCGGAAGGTAGTAGGCCTGGCCGGCTTCGATGACCTCATCGTGGTCGGAGTAGTGGACCAGAATCTTGCCCTTGGTGAGGTAGCCCCAGTGCCTTGTCTGGCAGCGGTTGTTCGGAAGGCCCTTCAGATAAGGAGTGGTGTCGAGCCCGGCCGGTACCCGCTCGAAGCTCATGATCATCTCAGCGCACTCGGTCGATCGGGCCTCATAACCTTCGATCTGGGCGGTGGTGGGCAGCTCGTTCCACGATGCTCTCATGTTCATCCACCTTCCGGACATGGTGGGCGGGGGAAGGCCCACTCGTGCCCTCTTCTCAGTATGTGACGATGCAGGAGTCTCAGCAAGCTCCGTTGCCCTTGGCAGCCTCTCCTTGATGCACAACGCCACGCTGTATAGGTCCGGAAACAGACCGCATAGGTCTGGTGGTCGAACCAGTGGCCACATTGTATTTCGAGTGGACGCGGCATGTCAACGGCACGCCGGCACAAGGGGAGGAAACCACAGGGTGGACCGTACCGCCCGACTTCCACTCTCGCACCAACCTCTGTCTGGACGCCGCACGCGCTTCACCACATCGCTGTCATCCATGTCATCTGTGAGGCTTTGAGCAGCACTGTTGCCGCTCTGATCCTTGCGTCGCTCATGATTCGCTTCCCACCGATTTGCTTCCGGCCACATGGCGCCGCTGGCCCCTGAGGAAGGAGCCGGACCCCCTGCCTTGTGCAGATAGTGGAGGTGCGCCTCCGCCTCGAGGTCGGGGTCCAGGCAGAAGAGCACTTCGCCCTCACCACTTCGGCGGTCGGCAGTGCGTGGACCTCATTTTCGCGGGCTGTCTGGTGACGGCCGACGGCGGTTTGGAGGTGTAGCGCGATCAAGGGGTAAGATGGCGGGCGGATGATGTTCCAGGAGGGCTCGTGGCGCGGTCGGTCGAGTCTCTGCTCGGCTTTGAGGCGCAGCCGGCGTGGGCCTCGATGGAGGCGGCACGGATGACACGGATGAGATTCATCGACGGGCATTGCGACACTATTCTGAAGATCTGCGCCGGGGGCGACTTCCTGGGAGGGGCAAGTGATGAGCGGCAGGAAGCGACGGTGGATGGCCACGCCGCGGCACGTGAAGCTCACCGGACTGCGGGCGGAACCGATCTGCACGTGACCCTCCCCGGTATGCTTGCGGCAGGCGTGGCCGCTCAGGTGTTCGCCGTCTTCACCGGCGGCGGCCCGCCCACCACCGGCGGCGGCGCCTCGGCCCCCGGCAGTTCCTCGGGCCGGGATGCCGGCCCCGCGATGGGGCAGTCCGGCAGTGCCGGGGGCGACGGCCACTGCGAGCGGGCCACCCTACTCCTCGAAGAGATCGATGCGCTGTGCAGGCGGCACGAGAAACACTTGGCCAAGGCCGGCGACTGGAGGGCGGTTGCCGCCGCGCTTGGAGAGGAAGACCGCATCGCGGTGATTCCCGGCATCGAGGGGGCGCTTCCCCTGGAAGGAGACGCTGGCCGGCTCAAGGATTTCTACGATCTCGGAGTGCGGGTGCTCACCATCGCCTGGGGGGACAGCAAGTTCTGCGGCGCGGTGTTCGGCACCGGGGGAGGTCTTACCCGGGCGGGCAGTGAACTCGTGGAGTTCTGCAATGAGCTGGGAGTGGTGGTGGACGTGTCGCATGTGTCGGATGAAGCCTTCTTCGACGTGTGTGCGGCGGCGAATGCTCCCTTCATAGCGAGCCACAGCAACTGCCGGCGTCTCTCCCCCTTTCGGCGCAACCTGACTGACGAGATGATCCGCACTCTGGCGCAGGCGGGCGGCGTGATGGGCATCAATCTCGGCTCCAGTTTCCTCTCGCAGGAGTTCTACGCTCGAGAGAAAGAGTCCATGGATGAGTTCTTCCGCGCAGTGAACTCGGGTGAGCGGACCTTCGAGGAGGCGGTGGCGGCGAGCCACCGGGTGAACGATGCCATTCCGCGTCCCCCGCTCACCTTGGTCGCAGCGCACGTGAAGCATGCGATCAGGGTGGGCGGCGAGGATTGTGTGGGGCTGGGCGGAGACCTCGACGGTGTGGAGAGCCTGCCCGTTGGCCTGGAGGGTGTGGCCGACTACCCCAAGATCGCCCGGCTACTCGCCGAGGCGGGGCTCAGCGAACGGCAGGTGGAGAAGGTGTGCTATGGGAATTTCTCGCGCGTCTTTCGGGAAGTGTTGGGATAGGACGGAGCTGACCCCGTTCGTTCACCGGCAGGCGGCGAGTAGCCCCGCGGCGATTTCGCTCGTGAGCTCCGGCCCCTCCAGCTCAACGGTGATCATGGGCACGCCGTACTTCTCCGACACATACTGTCCCAACGATCCGGTGATGCTGCCCTGATAGCTGAGATGCTCCACGGGAAATCCCGAGAGCTCTGCCATCGCCTGCGCCGTCTCCAGGCTCACGTCGCCGTCGTAGTCGATGATGCCTCCGGCGGAATGGAGGGCCACCACCGCATCGAAGCCGCGGGCCAGATAGTCCACGAGCGCGCGCGCCTCAGGTTCGGAGGCCGGTCCGGAGCCGGGCGTCAGTCCTTCTTGGGCGGAACGGTCCTCCGGGTCGAGCACGGCCGACCAGTTGTCGGTGGGTAGGTTGCGGTTCACGTCGACGCCGCGGGCGTTGGCCCGGGTGCCCAGGTGTTCACCGTCGGGGTTGAGGCTGCCGATCACATGTACGGCCCATCCGCTGGGCACGCGGAACTCATCGTCCGCGAGGGCCTTGGCGAAAGCCCGAGCGACGACTCCTCCGTACTCGTCCCCATGGATGCCCCCGATGACGAGGAGGGCCTGAGGCCCCTCGCCGAACACCGCGACCTTCACCGCTCGGCCCTCGGACGACACTCCGATGTCTCTCCAGGGAACGGCCGCCGGGGCCGGGAGGGTGACGGTGGGAGCAGGGGGATTCTCGGCCGGCCGGGTGAGGACGACCGCAAGGACGGTGATCGCCGCGACCGCCAGCACGAGCACCGAGCCGGCGATGAGGCGGCGGCGCCGGTACACGCGCCGCCGCAACTCACCGGTCGACCCTCGTGTGGCGCCCGTGTTCGTGCCGGTCCGCATCGTGCCCCTACGGTTTCTCCCGGCGATCCCCGTGACCGCTTAGCTCGTGACCCCGTGGGCGGCCAGTAGCTCCAGCACCTCCGGGAGGTCGATGCCCAAGCGCTTCACGGTGGCGAGCGTGGGGATGCCTTCCTCCGTCCAGCCCCGGCGCTCGTAGACGGCGGCCTTGAGCTTGCGGTAGGCCGCCTCCCGCCTGCGGCGCAGCGCTGCCACTTTCTCCTCGATGCTCATCTCCTCGACCGCGTCGCCGAGTTCTTCCCGCAGCTCCCCGTCGTACTTCTCCCCGTTCGCCTCGTATTCCATCGGGAAGACGGGCCCCATGGCCCGGTAGGGGATGTCGTCGGAGGCGGCTCCGCACACGCCCATCCGCAGGTTGAAGATGCGCTGGAAGTTGTAGACCGCCTCACTCATGGCGATGAGGTCGTCGGGGTTCGCTTCCCGGCCGGTGACCGCACTGAAGTAGTCGGCGTACCATTCCACGTGCTGCATGACCTTGGCCGGTTCGGCCGTATTGGCGTTGTCCTCAGGCACGATGTCGTTCCAGGGCAGCTTGCACAGGCCGCAGAGCCCGAACCAGGTGCGGAACATGGGGAACCAGTGCAGGGCCTCAGCCTTCTGCTCGAAGCTGGGCATGAGATTGTGCACCATGTCGAGGAAGATCAGCCAGGCCTCGTCGTGCTGGGGACCTTTGAGCGCCAGGCCGTAGCCGCCCTGCTGGGCGAGCGACTCCTTGGAGACGTACTCGGAGAACTCAAGCCCTTTGGCCTCCATGCCGATGTCGGCCATCACCTGTGGGTCGGCTCCGAACTCCCGGGCGAAGATCTCCTTCATGCGCCGCACCCCCTGTCCCACCAGGGCTCCGAAGCCTTCGCCGCGGGCCACTTGGTGGAGCACCTCGAGTGCCGCGAGCCGATTGCCGAAGCGCAGGGCGAAGCCGCCGGTCGCCCTCTCGTCGATGAGGCCCAACTCGAAGCACTCCATGGCGAAGGCCAGGCCTGTGCCGAAGGAGATGGTGTCGATGCCGTAGGCGTCGCAGTAGAAGTTGATCTCCAGCACGGTGTGGGGATCGAAGATGCCCAGGTTGGAGCCGCAGCCGGCGATGGTCTCGTACTCGGGACCGTCCACGAACACCTCCCGCCCGGCGTAGGGGCCGGTGAGGGGCACGAAGCTCTTGACTCCATGAGAGCAGGCGACCGCGCAGCCGATCCAGCAGCCGTCGAAGCCCTTGTCGAAGAGGCGGTCATAGACGTCTTGCCCCAGATTGAGGCCTTCGGGATGGTGGCCGAAGCGGAAGTTGTGGGTGGGAAGGAGGTCGAAGTCGTTCATGATGTCGACGATGTGTGTGGTGCCCACCTGGCGCATGCGATTCTGCACCGGATCGAGCTGATGGATCTCCTCCCGGTGAAGCTTGGCCACGTCTTTGAGGGCGGCAGCGTCGGCCGGGTCGTTGAGAGCCTGGCTGACTTTGCCGAAACGGGCCACCACCGCCCGCAGGCCCTTGTCTGCGAATACAGTACCGGTGCCGCCCCGACCCGCCTGCTTGTAGCGGGGACGGCCTCGTTTGGCGTCGTACCACGTGAAGTCGAGACATCCAAGCAGGCTGTTGGCCGCACCCGGTCCGGTGGTGACCACCGAGACGCTCCCCGGATCATCTTCCCCGAAGTGCTCGCTGAGCTGCTGGGACAGGTCGTATGCGGTGGCAGGGAGGCCCTTGGCACGCAGCACCTCGACCACTCCGCGCACCCCGTCCACCAGGACCACCGTGTCTTCCGCGGCCTTGCCCGTGATGCAGAGGGCGTCGAAGCCCGAGAACTTGAGGAAGGGGCCGAAGTGACCGCCTACGTTTGAGTCGATGACCGTGCTCGTGAGGGGCGAGAGGGTGGTGACGATGCTCTTCCCGGAACCGGGGTAATTGGGGGTGCCGCCCAGAGGCCCGCTGGCGATACACACCGCGTTCTCGGGGTCGTTCCACGCGGTGTCGCCGTTGACGGCGTTCCACAGCAGCCAGAGGTCGAGCCCCTTACCTCCTATGAAAATGCGTTTCACCTCCTCGGCGAGCGGGGTGATGTCGATAGCGCCCCGGGAAAGGTCGACGGCTAAGGTCTGCCCGGCGTAGCCACGTGCGATGTCCGGCCGCTCGTAGGCAAGGGAGGCCACTTCTTCGAATGAGAGTTCGCTGCTCCTGCCACGTGTCACAATCTCACCCCCGCGTCGGCTGCACTGCCGACCCCTACGCTACCGCAAAGCGCTCTACTTGTCTCCCAGGCCGCGAATGCTCCCGGAACCTCCGCCCGAGAAGTCGACACTCGGAGCTCCATAGTAGGAGATGTTGCCACTCCCGGAAATGGAGGCGTTCAGTTCACCCGTGACCCATACCGTGAGGCTGCCGGTGCCGCTGATCTTGGCGGTGGCTGTCTCGCTCTCCAGGTCGGCGGCGTCATAGTCACCCGATCCGGAGATGGAGACGCTCTGCTGCGCCGTCCGGCCCGCGATCGACAGGTTGCCGCTGCCGCTCACGGTTACCGTCACCGAGCCGACGTCCACTCGACCGGCTTCCACATTCCCTGAGCCGGAGATGGAGACCTCGAGCGCCTCCGCCGCCAGCTCCTCGAGGGCGGCACTGCCCGAACCGGAGATGTGCACAAGCAGGGGGCCGGACGAGGCAAGTGGCCCGGCTGTGAGCGAGGTAGCGCCGGAGAGCCGAACCGCCGACATGTCCTTCACCACGACTCGGTAGCGGATGGGTTTGGTGGGCGAGATGGACGCCCCCCTCTCAATGGTCAGCCGCAACACGCCCTCCGAAACCTCGGAGAGAAGCGTGGGCATGATGTTGTCCTCAGCTTCGATCAGGAGCGATTCGGTCTCTCCTTGTGACAGGATGATCTCTCCGATTCCTGCAACCTCCACCTGGGTGAAGCTCGCGACCGGCCGTTCCTCGCTGATGACCACCCCCGAGCCCCGAGTGCAGCCGCTGAGAAGAAGCGCCGTCGCAAGGACGATGGCGGCTGCGGCGAACGTCGTGGTGTGCACTTTTCCTCGGCGGGACGGGCCTCTGCCGGCCCGGCTGGCTCCTCGGCAGGTGTCGCTCAACGGGGTGCCGCCCCACGGGGTGCGGGATGTGAATCCGGTGCGATCGCCTTTGTGCATGCCTGTCCTCTCCTCTGTGGCGCGCGTCCATTGCGGCTCTCCTGCCGCCGACCGTGCCGTCGATGATGCCATTGTATCGACGCGCGGGCCGACCTGTTCGAGGGGGAGATGATGCCTGGGGCGGTGCGGCCGGCAGTCACCACATTGCTGATAACGATGTACGTGCGCGCAATAAGCTCAGGTCTCGCGAATTCGCACCTGTGCACCTTCTCACGGAGGACAAGCAGCCGCTCGGCTCAACGTATCGGTGCGTACCGTTTACTACTGGATTGCGCACGGGAGGCTCCCCGCGCTCCAGTTGTGAGAGAGACGTGTGCGAGTGCCTGCCGACGACGTGGAGCAACTCGTCCGCGTCCACAGTCGTGCCCCTCGGCGCACACTCTCATCATGGCTCCGGGTGGCCCGTCTCCCCTCCCTTCCGCATTTGCCCGCCGCGGCCCGCCCGGTTACCATGCTGAAGCGTGGGTGTGTGGAAAGGCGGGGGAGAAAGGCTGGACGCGTATGAGTGTGGAGGATGTGAGGCGTTTCTTTCGGGAGAAGGGCGTGGAGCGGCCCATTCTCGAGTTCGAGAAGAGCAGTGCCACGGTCGAGTTGGCGGCCAAGGCGCTCGGCGTGGAGCCTGCGCTCATCGCCAAGACGTTGGCCTTCCGTGCGGGTGAGCGGCCGCTCATCGTGGTGGCGAGAGGTGACGCCCGCATCGACAATCGCAAGTTCAAGGACACCTTCAGGGCCAAGCCCAAGATGATCCCCGCCGATGAGGTGGAAGAGCTGACCGGCCACGCGGTGGGCGGCGTGTGCCCCTTCGGTCTGCGCACGGAGGTGGATGTGTATCTGGATCTCTCCCTGCGTGACTTCGAGACGGTGTTCCCGGCGGCAGGAGCCGGCAACAACGCGGTGGAGATGACGCCCGAGGAGCTGCTCGAAGTGACCGGGGCGAGCTGGGTGGACGTCTGCCGGGATGCCGGATAGCAGGCGGACCGATGCCCCCCAGCCGCCCGCGTTCGCGAATCGAGGTGCCGTCCGGATTCATCGTGGGGGCGGCTACCTCCACCCACCAGATAGAGGGTGGGCGGGACCAATGGACGGTGTTCGAAGAAGAGAACGCCCAACGGCTGGCCCGGGTAGCGGCGCGGACCGGGGCCCGCACCCAGTACGGTCAGGGTCTCCGGCCGCTCGAAGCCTGGAGCCGGGTGGAGCAGGACGCCGTTTCTCCGCATAACTACGTCTGCGGGGGAGGCTGCGATGCCCGGCGGAGGTACCGCGATGACATTGCTCTGGCGGCTGCGCTCGGCCTGCAGGCCTACCGCTTTACGGTAAGCTGGGCGGCCTTGGAGCCGAAACCCGGCCGCATCGATACCGACACCCTCGCCTACTACATCGACGTCATCCGCCAATGCCGCCGCCACGGTCTCGAGCCATTCGTGGGGTTGTGGCACTTCGCGCATCCGTGGTGGTTCGAGGAGAGGGGTGGGTGGAGCGGGAAGGGGAAGTGGCCGGTCGCGCGGTTCGTCTCCTTCGCCCGGCGGGTGGCTGAAGCACTGAGAGGTGAGGCCCGCTTCTTCCTACCCCTCAATGAGCCCGAGATGTACGCGATCATGTCGTATCTCGCCGGAGCGTGGCCTCCGGAGCGGATCAGTGTCCGGTTGTGCCTGAGGGTGCTTCGTAACCTGGCCGCCGCCCACCGGGGAGCATACCGGGTGATCAAGCGGCTGGACGCGAGTGCCCAGGTGGGTTCCGCGCTTCACACCATGTACTTCGACGCGCGGGATGCTCTTTCGCGACCGCTTGCCGGGTTGCTCGACCGGTGGCTGAACGATTGGTTCTTGGCCTGGATTGCCGGCCGCTCCGACTTCCTGGGCGTGAACTACTACCAGCACGTGGCCATTCGCAATCTGGTTCCTTTCCGCGACCTGGGCCTGCCGCGCTCCGATCTCGGCTGGCAGCTCAGCCCGCTGGGGCTGTACGAAGTACTGATGCGACGCCGCGGGCTGGGCCTGCCTGTCTTCGTGACCGAGTACGGGCTGGCCGACGCACAGGACCGCCACCGGGAGTGGTACTTGCGGGAGGGTCTTCGCATGGCGGCGGCCGCGATCTGTGCCGGGGTGGACGTACGCGGCCTCTTCGTGTGGAGCCTGCTCGACAACTTCGAGTGGCGCTTCGGCTGGTGGCCCCGCTTCGGGCTGATCGAGGTCGACCGCCTCACCGGGGAGCGGCGGGTGCGGGAGAGCGCGTGGGAGATGGCACCTCTGCTGGGGACGCCGTCCGCGGGGTCAAACCCCCGGTCAGACATGTAGTCGCTGCCCTGGCGCCCCGGGGGACTTGGGGCGATACTGAAGGATGACATGTGCGCTGAGACCCACGTCTACAACTGTGATGCCAAGGGGGAGACCGTGATTCTTGCCTGCTCGGAATGTGACCGCACTTCGTCCTGGGGCACCATGGGCCGTTGCGCCGCCTGTGGGGCCATTCTCAGGCCTGGGTATGATGAAGAGGAGGTGGCGGTTCTCGCCGATATTCAGCCTGGTCCCGGCATCGATCGTTACCGGGCGGTGCTGCCGGTGGAGCGGCCGCTTCCGTGCTTGGGAGAAGGCGATACTCCGCTGGTGAGCTCCCAGCGCCTCGGTTCTTCCTTCGGCTGTAGCCGTCTCTACTTCAAGAACGAAGGGCGCAATCCCACGGGGGCGTTCAAGGACCGGGCCGGTGTGATGGCTTCCGCACTGGCCTTGGAGGCGGGCAAGGCAGGGCTGGTGACGGCCTCCTCGGGCAACTCCGCGGCGGCGCTCTCGGCGTTCGCCGCCGCCGCCGGCCTCGAGTGCGTGGTGCTGCTCGAGCCCGGTAATCCTCCCGGCAAGGTCCGCCAGATGCTGGCCACCGGGGCCCGGGTGGTGCCGGTGGAGGGCATGTTCGCCCACGGACCGGACGGTACCGACGACATGGTGTCGGAGGTTGCCGGCCTGCTCGACTACTACCCCGCCTTCGTGTGGGCTCCTGTGAACCCCTACATCTTGGAGGGGATCAAGACCATCTCCTACGAAGTGGCCGCGCGGTTGCCCGGTGTTCCCGACGTGGTGGTCTGTCCGACCGGGGGAGGGGACATGCTGGCCGCCCAGTGGCGCGGCTACAAGGAGCTTCTGCGGGCCGGGGTCATCGACCGGTTGCCGCGGATGATGGCCGTGCAGTCGCTGGCGGCGGCGCCTCTTCTGGTGGCCTTCCACATGGGGAGGAAGCGGGTGGCCGCCATCCCCAAACCGGCGTCGCGGTTGTCCGGACTCAACGTCCCCTTCACCGGCGAGCACGCCCTGGAGGCGGTGCGGGAGTCCGGGGGTACGGTCACGGCCATAAGTGACGATCAGGCCTTTGCCATGCAGGCACGTCTCGCCCGGGAAGAGGGCGTGTGGGTGGAGCCGGCGGGCGCGGCGGCGGTGGCTGCGTTGCCGGGGTTGCTCGCCGAAGGGCTGGTCGAACCCGAGGAGACGATCGTGTGCGTGTTGAGTGGGGCGGGGTTCAAAGACGCCACCCTCGCCGCACCGGTCGCGCAGAACCTGGGAGCCAAACCGGCCGTGCCCTTCGAGGCGGAAGTGGTGGTGGAGGAATTGGAGGCCGGCGCCCGGTAGGTCTTGGGGGGTAGGTTGCGGGCGAAGTCCTGCTACCATCACGGAGAGAGACGTGTGCATCGGTACGGGCATCGGCATCGGCGGTGAACGCACAAGGCGGGAAAGGGGCTTTTGACCATGGACACCATCCTCGTTACCGGAGCCGCTGGGTTCGTGGGACGGCATCTCCTGGAAGCGCTCAAAGAGCGATACCCGGGAGCCCGACTCTGCCTGCTCGACCACCCCACGAGTGGCATCTGCGGCGCGGGGCGGCTGCTCGAGACTCGTGGTCCGGAGGTTCACGTGGCCGCCGACCTCAGCTGCGCGGGCGACCTGAGCGTCGCCATGGATGGGCTGGTGCGGGAAGCGGGCGCACCCGACGCGGTGTTCCATCTGGCGGGACAGGCGGCGGTGGGGCGTTCCTTTCTGGCTCCTTCGTCCACGTACGAGGCCAACGTGGTCGGCACCGCTCGGTTGCTCGAGGCGCTGGTCGACTACAGCGTCACTGCTCGGGTGCTGATCCCGAGTTCGGCCCAGGTGTATGGGGCGCCGGTCGCCCGCCATTCTGCCGATGACGCCGGTGAAGTCCTTGTCCTGCTTGACGAGACCGCTCCCATCGGGCCGTCCAGTCACTATGGGGCGAGCAAGTTCGCACAGGAGGAAGTGGGGCGGCTCTTCTACGAGACGACGGGGCTTCCGGTCTTCATCACGCGGGCCTTCAATCATCTCGGTCCCGGTCAGAGCACTGGATTCGTGCTGCCGGACTTTGCGCGCCAGATCGCCATGGCCGAGCGGGAAGCGGCAGCGGCGAAGGAGGAAGCGGCCTCCGAAGGCAACCATGGCGACTCGGCCGTGGCCGCTGCACACGGGACTACCGCCGCGGTTGCCGCGCCGGCTGCGGCTGCCTCCATCCGCGTGGGCAACCTCGGGGCCCGGCGCGACTACCTCGACGTGCGCGACGTGGTCGACGCGTACCTCACCGTCATCGAAGCGGGAGAACCCGGCCGGGCATACAACGTGGCCTCCGGCAGGGCGTGGTCGGCCCGGGAGCTTCTCGACATGCTGGTCGCGGACGCCCGGGTTCCCATCGAGGTGGTGGTTGACGACAGGCTGCTCCGGCCTGTCGACGTGCCGGTGCTGGCGGGCGACGCTTCCCGCATGCGGGCGCTGGGCTGGGAGCCACGCCACGGTGTGGAAGAGGCCGTGCGCGACACTCTCGAATACTGGCGTAGGATGACGGGCGCCCGCGTAGGCCGGGAAGGTTGACATGGTCGCCCGCACCGCGCTCATCACCGGCATCACCGGACAGGACGGCAGCTACCTGGCCGAGCACCTGCTCTCCTTGGGCTACCGAGTGTGCGGGGTGGTGCGTCGCTCCGCCTCGGAGAACTTCTGGCGCATTGCCCACCTGCGGGACGACATCGAACTCATCCAGGCCGACCTGCTCGACCAGAGCTCCCTCGACCTGGCCGTGCGGCACGTCAAGCCCGACGAGGTCTACAACCTGGCGGCTCAGTCTTTCGTCCCCACCAGCTGGGAGCAGCCCATCCTCACCGCCGAGTTCACTGCTGTCGGCGTCACCCGCATGTTGGAGGCCCTGCGCAAGCACGACCGAGCCGTACGCTTCTACCAGGCCTCCTCCAGCGAGATGTTCGGCAAGGTGAGGGAAGTGCCCCAGACCGAATCCACCCCCTTCCACCCCCGCTCCCCTTACGGCTGCGCCAAGGCCTACGGTCACTTCATCACGGTCAACTACCGCGAATCCTACGGTCTGCACGCCTCCTGCGGCATCCTGTTCAACCACGAATCACCCCGTCGTGGCCTGGAGTTCGTTACCCGCAAGATCACCCACGAGGTGGCCCGCATCGCTCACGGTCTCTCCACCGAACTCAGGCTGGGCACCCTCGAAGCCAAGCGCGACTGGGGCTATGCCGGCGACTACGTGCGTGCCATGCACCTGATGCTGCAGCAGGACGAGCCCGGCGACTACGTCATTGCCACGGGCGAGACCCACTCGGTGCAGGAGTTCGTGGAGGCGGCCTTCGCCGAGGCCGGTCTCGACTGGCGTGAGTACGTGGTGCAGGACGAGCGCTTCATGCGCCCCGCTGAGGTTGAGCTTCTGGTAGGTGACGCCACCAAGGCGAAACGAGTGCTGGACTGGCGGCCCGCGGTCGGCTTCCGGGGGCTGGTGAAGCTCATGGTCGAGGCCGACATGGAGTGGGTGGCCCGGCAGAAGAGCAAGCGGCGGTCGCCCCTGTAGATCAGTCGATCACGTTCAATCCTGCGGCGGCCAAGCCTTCCAAGAGATGGGCTTCGATCTCTTCGTTGTGAACAAAACGCTCGATGAGTAGGCCGCCACGCTCTCGGAAGTCCGGCCGTAGGTCCAGGAGTTCGGCCACTGCTTGGCGGCCTTCGTCCACATTGCTGAGCATCCCCAGGGCAGCAGCTCGGAGCAGCGGAGCCCAGAAGAAGCCCGGCGTGTTGAACAGCCTTGCTTCAGCGAGAGCGGCGCGGTATTCCCCTCGCCGGAAATGGTCCAGAAACGGGGCGTGGTGGAAGTACCTGTAGTAGTTGGGGTTGAGCTCCATGGCCTGCCGGACCAGCGACAGCCCCTCATCCCACTCACCACACAGGACGAGGCAGACTCCTATGTGACCGATGGGAAGGCAGGCGTCGGTGTTGAGTTCCACACAGCGCCGCGCATGAAAGAAGAACTGTTCCAACTCGCGTCGCTGAACATAGGCGTAGGCGAGTACCATCTCCGACAATTGGCTCCCAGCATCCAGGTCGACCGCGTGGCGCGCGAAGGACAGCGCCGTATCCAACGGGGTCTCGACGAGACCGAACATGTAGTTGTAGTCGTGTATGCACGCTTCGGCCATCATGGCGTGGGCGAAGGCGTGGTGGGGAGCACGCTCGAGCATCTTCGTGAGCGAGCCATGCAGGGCCGTGAACTGGGTCGGTGTGCGCGTAGGGGTGTTCAGATAGCGGAAGACCGCTGGATAGAAGGGAAGATCGCCGGAACGGGTGCCCGCGTACTTCAGAAGCAATGAGCGGGGGATGGCGCCGGCGAGATCCGCAAGCAGACAGGCCGCCTCTCGAGCGATGTCGGCCTGGGCCGCAAAAGCAGTGTCGGCAGTGAAGTGGCGGTAGAAAGGCGCCGACCACTGCACCTTACCGGTGGCGCAATCCTGAAGTACAAGCGAGACTCTGAGGGTGTCTTCGGGGCACGCTACCGTGCCGGAGAGGCGCAGGTCGGCCGTTGGATGGGCCGAGGATTCGCGGGTCTCTCCCTGCGCGTCGCGTTGATCCTCCCGCACTGGGGGCGGTACAACCCTCAAGGCTTCGAAGCGGGCCAAGGCGGTCGCGAGTTCTTGTGAGAGACCACGAACCTGAAGGTCCGGCAGACTCTCCGGAGTGAGATTGACGAGATAGTCGACCATCAGCGTGGGCTCAGCAAGGAAGCCGTCGTAGTTCTCTTGGGAAGGGGACGCGTCAGGCCCTTCATGACCCATCGTTGAGAACACCGGGCGGTAGGTGCCCACCGGGATCTGTATTCTCAAGCGGTCGGACGCCCCCTCTGTCAGGTAATAGCGCTCAAGAGAACGCCGCACTCTTCCCGCCTGAGTACGCACCAAGGAGTCCGCGCTGGGATCGAAGCCCTCATGCCGCCCCAAGAGCCGGATTGCGATCGTATAGGCTTTGAGCCGCTCGCCCCTCCCCGCGAGTGCCTCTTCCACTACGAAGCGCAGGAAACTGCTGTTGCGGCGCGAGTTGAGGAAGTCGGGAAAAGCCAGTATGCGCTCCAACTCCGTTCGCACATCGCTTGGTGATGGAGCCATGGAGGCACTGTGCTTTGGAGTGTCATCAGACAGCCCGTGTATCAAGCAGACCATCTCCCCCGTGCGCCTTCGTCCCCTTTGCGCTGTGGCCGCCCTGCGGCGATGCTTGATAGGTTGCTCCTGAACGTGACGGTGTCACACGGTGTTCCACGTTCAGGGCGGCCGCGGATGATTCTAAGATAACAGAAATGAGGAGTCCGCCTCTGGGGGTCACTGTATGCCCGCACTTCTCGAGGTGCAAGATCTGAAGACCCATTTCTTCACGCGCCAAGGCGTGGTGAGGGCTGTCGACGGCATCAGCTATACCGTCGACCGGGGTCGAACTGTTGGCATCGTCGGAGAGAGCGGGTGCGGCAAGAGCGTGGGCGCCTTGTCTATCGTAGGGCTCGTCCCCAATCCGCCGGGGAGGGTAGTGGGCGGCAGCATACGCTTCGACGGACAAGAGCTGACGACGATGTCGAAGCGAGAGATGGGACGCATTCGTGGTGCCGAGATATCCGTGGTGTTTCAGGACCCGATGACTTCCCTCAATCCGGTGATGAACATCCGCACCCAGCTCACCGAAGGACTGCGTTTTCACCGGGGAATTGATGGACGGAAGGCGACCGCGCGTGCGATTGAGCTTCTCGAACTCGTCGGCATACCCGACTCGGCAAGGAGGCTCAAGGAGTTCCCACACCAGCTGTCGGGCGGCATGCGTCAACGGGTCATGATCGCCATTGCCTTGGCCTGCAGCCCCAAGCTCATCATCTGTGACGAGCCCACCACTGCGCTCGATGTCACCATACAGGCTCAGATTCTCGAGCTTCTTGCCCAATTGCAGCGTGACTCAGGGATGGCCATGATCCTGATCACCCACGATCTCGGGGTGATAGCAGGTGTTACCGACGAAGTGATAATCATGTATGCGGGGACCATCGTCGAGAAGGCGCCGACCACCCAGATATTTCATAGCCCGCAACACCCCTACACGCGGGCACTTCTGGCTTCGGTGCCTCGTCTCGACGGAGGCGAGCGCGAGTTTCTCGAGGCCATACCGGGTGCGCCTCCGGATTTGGCCGACCCACCGGCGGGCTGTAGATTCTCGCCGCGCTGCACCGAGCGGGACGATTGCTGCCGCGCGGACGCTCCCGAGCTCGTAGGGACGGCGTCTTCTGATCATTGGGTGGCGTGCTGGCGGCACGGGGGGTCGTGCGGCCTGTGACCGTCAATGGCTCGCATCTGCTGGAGGTGACCGACCTCGTCAAGCATTTCCCCATCACTCGGGGTGTCGTCATCCAGAAGCAGATCGGGGCCGTGCACGCCGTCGACGGCGTGAGTTTCTATCTGGACCAAGGAGAGACGCTCGGAATCGTAGGCGAATCGGGTTGCGGGAAGACAACGCTCGGCCGATGTGTCATCCAGCTCTATCGGCCCACGTCGGGCACGGTCTTGCTCGAAGACGCCGACCTCGCCTCACTGAAGGGAAACGAGCTTCGCCGACGCAGGCGCGATATGCAGATTGTGTTTCAGGATCCGTATGCCTCTCTGAATCCGCGCAAGAACGTGGAACGCATCGTGGGGGAACCGCTCGTCATCTATCGGATTGGAAGCCGCGTGTCTCGAAAAGAGCGCGTGCGGGAATTGCTGGACCTGGTGGGTTTGAGCCCGTCTCATGCCGAGAGGTATCCGCACGAGTTCTCCGGCGGCCAGCGCCAGCGAATTGGGATCGCCCGGGCCTTGGCTCTCGACCCAAAACTGATTATCTGTGACGAGCCGGTCTCGGCGCTCGACGTCTCCATTCAGGCTCAGATCCTCAATCTCTTGAAGAACTTGCAGAAGCGCTTGGGGCTCTCCTACTTGTTCATTGCTCACGATCTTGCTGTCGTGAGGCACATCTCCCATCGTATCGGGGTCATGTATCTGGGGAAGCTGGTAGAGGTTGCTCCACCCTCGTATCTCTACAGCAATCCACTCCATCCGTATACTTCGGGGCTTCTTTCAGCCATTCCCATCCCTGATCCGGATCTCGAGCGCGCGCGTAGCCGTCGGCTTCTGACGGGTGACGTGCCGAGCCCGGCCGCGCCTCCGAGTGGTTGCGTGTTCCATCCGCGTTGTTTTCGAGCTCGGCGGAGGTGCAGCGAGGAGCCGCCTGCCATGGTGCATCGCAGTACCGGTCAGTCGTGTGCCTGTTTCTATCCGCTCGACGGAGAGGCATGAGAGAGGAGAGGGGGGCGAATCGTATACAAGACGAAGTGAGAAGGCGGCAGAGTTCTGGCACGCAGGTCGTGCAGAAGTCAAGGAGACGCAAGTGAGTACTACGAGACATAAGTGGACCGTTCTGGTGATCGCCGTCTGTCTTGCGGCGGCTCTCGCCGTATCTGCAGGTTGTGGGTCCTCGGACACGACAACCACCGCAGAACCGGGAACCACCGGGACGACGTCGTCCGATGCCACGGCAACCACGGAACCGGCGGGTCCCGTGAAGGTGGTCGTCGCCCAGGGAGTCGACCCCACCACCATGGACCCGCACCAACAGCGCGAAACATCCACCGTAAACGTCTTGCTCCATATCTACGATCCACTGTTGGAACGCGACGCCCAGGATCCCACCAAGTTCAACGGGATCCTCGCCACGAGCTGGACACAGGTCGATCCGACCACTGTGGAATTCAAGCTGCAGGCGGGAGTCACCTTCAGTGGGGGGGAGCCGTTCGACGCTGAATGCGTGAAATACAATGTCGATAGGTTGTTGGGCTTCTTGCCCGGCACCGAGCCGGCGTTGCTTGCCTATCAGTTCGGGACTATCGAAAGCACCGAAGTAGTGGACGCGGAAACGGTACGAATCAAGACCAAAGTTCCCGATCCTCTCATCCTGAGCCGCATGGCCCTTCTGTACATGATCCCCACGGGATCAGTTGATGCCGACCCTGAAGCGCTGATGAGCGAACCGAACGGCACGGGCCCCTACAATCTTGTGGAATGGGATCGCAACAACCAGGTTGTGCTGCAGGCGAAGGAGGACTACTTCCGAGGCGCTCCCACCGTCGATGAGTTGGTGTTCCGGACCATCCCGGAGGCGAGCACCAGACTGGCGGAGATACAGGTCGGTAACGTCGACATCATCACGAACGTACCGCCGGAGAACGCTGCAGAGGTTGGTTCGCAAGGCCAAGCCGATGTGAAGGAAGTGCCCAGTTCCCGGATCGCCGCGGTATGGCTCGACACCCTCGAAAATCCCACACTGGCGAAGAAAGAAGTTCGGCAGGCACTCAACTACGCCGTGGATGTTGAGGCGATTACGCAGGACGTCATGAGTGGTTACGGTATGCCCGTCGCCACCATTGTTCCGTCGTACTGGGTCGCGTACAACCCCGACCTCAAGCCCTATCCTTTTGATCAGGCCAAGGCAAGAGAGCTTCTGGCCGCCGCCGGAGTTCCCGATGGGTTTGAAGTCGAGATGCTTCTGCCTCGCGGCAGGTACCTCATGGCCGAAGAAGTCGCCCAGGCCGTCGTAGCTGATCTAGCTGGAGTTGGCGTGAACGTCAAGCTGAATGCAGTCGAGTTCGGTGTGTTTGCGGAGGCAACTCAGGCACGTCAGATTCCCGGCATGTTCTATGCAGCGTGGGGAGAACCTTTCTTCGATCCGGGCGGCATGCTCGAGGTGACTGTCCGCAGCGGTACCGACGGCTTCTCATGGTTCAACAACCCCGAGATAGATGCACTCATTGATGAAGCGCAGTCTACCGTTGGCGATGAACACGTGAACAACCTGCAGGAGGTGGAAAAGGCCATCTACGAAGATCCGCCCTTTATCTTCCTGTTTGCGCAGAAAGATCTCTACGGTGTCTCCAACAGGCTGGATTGGTCACCTAGAAGCGATGAGTGGATCATTCTCTACGGAGCTAGTGTGAAGTAATGCTTCAGTACCTTATCCGGCGCGTGTTGCAGTCCATCATTGTGATCATCTTGCTGACGATGATCGTGTTCGTCATTGCTCGTCTGTCGGGTAATCCGGTGGACTTGATGCTGCCGATGGGCGCGAGCGAATCGCAGCGCACACAACTCATCCAAGAACTCGGCCTGGACCAACCGCTGCCGGTGCAGTACGTCAAGTTCATCGGTAGGGCAGTTCAGGGCGATTTCGGCCAGTCTCTCAGGTTCCGGGCTCCGGCAATGGAACTGGTTCTGGAGAAGCTGCCGGCTACCGCCAAGCTCGCCCTCACCTCATTGCTTCTCGCGATAGCCGCCGGGATTCCTTTGGGGATCCTGGCGGCTATCCGCTACCGGAGGGCGGGCGACTACATTGTGACGACTGGTGTGACGTTGGGCCAAGCCATGCCGTCCTTCTGGCTCGGCATCATGCTCATACTCATATTCGGGGTTCAGCTCGGTTGGCTTCCTGTCTCCGGGGATGAAGGTCTGTCGTCGCTTATCTTGCCGGCGATTACTCTCAGCATTGTTCCCTTGGTCACCATTGCCAAGGTGACGCGTTCCAGCATGATAGGAACGCTTCCGCAGGACTTCGTCCGGACGGCGGAGTCGAAAGGTCTTCCCTGGGGCAACGTGGTGCGGCGGCACGCGCTTCGTAATGCACTCATTCCCGTGGTCACGGTGATCGGTGTGTTGCTCGGGGGCCTGCTGAGCGGAGCCGTCATCACTGAGCAGATATTCGCCTGGCCGGGCATCGGCAGCTTGACCATCCAGTCGATCAATGCTCGGGACTTCCCCGTGGTGCAGGCTGTGACACTCATCACTTCGACGATAATCGTGGGGGCGAATCTCCTTGTTGACTTGAGCTACTCGCTCCTCGATCCGAGGATACGGCGATCATGAAGCGGTTCGTGAGAGGCGTGAAGAGTTTCTTTCTTACCTTTCCCGGCGCAGCCTTCGGAGCCGTCATCGTGGTCGTGTTCGTCGCTCTCGCCTTGATTGCGCCCCTTCTTCACGAACCCGCCTATGCAGTGAACGCGGCCAACAAGCTCGCTCCGCCTCAGTGGTTCAGCGGACCCCACTTCTTCGGCACCGATTCACTCGGACGCGATCTCCTTGCCCGGATGATTGTCGGAGTGCGCATATCGCTCATGGTCGCGGCCGCTGCCGTCTTGGTGGCGGGCGCCATCGGAGTCGTCGTGGGTGTGATATCGGGCTATTTCGGTCGCTGGGCCGACACGGCTCTCATGCGGCTCACGGATACCCTCATGGCTATTCCGTTGGTTCTCTTCGCCATATTCGTCATGATGGTCGTGGGGTCCGGCATCCGCACCCTCATCTTTGTCATCGCGCTGACCCAGTGGATGACATATGCTCGAACAGCCCGCGCCGAGTCACTCCAATTACGCGAGCAGGAACACGTGTCGGCCTCCTCGTCGTTGGGAGCTTCACACCTGCGCATCATGGTGTCGAACATCTTCCCGAATGTGCTTCCCTCCGCCATTGCCTTGGCCACCATCAACGTCTCTTTTGTCATCCTTTTGGAAGCCGGCTTGAGCTACTTGGGTCTTGGGGTTCCTCTCCCCGACCCGTCGCTGGGTTCGCTTCTATCGGAGGGGCGCCAGTTCATCACGCGTGCCCCTTGGCTGGCCATCTACCCCGGCGCAACGCTCATGCTGCTGGTGCTCGGGGTCAATCTGCTGGGTGATGGTCTACGCTCGTACTTGGACCCGAGGTCTCGCGAAAGATCAACATAGCTTGTATCAGACGGAGGTTGTGGTGAACATGGAAGCTGTCGACTCGTATCTGTCGCGAGCGAGAGGGCGACACCTCGACTCATTTGCTGAACTCCTGAGCATTCCCAGTGTGAGCGCCGATCCTGTGCACAAGTCGGACATCGCGGCCTGCGCCGCGTGGCTACGTGACCATCTCGCGAGTATCGGTTTGGAGAACGTGGCTCTCCTTCGTGCGGGCGGCAACCCTGTTGTCTACGGAGAATGGCTTCATGCAGGTGACGAACAGCCCACGGTGTTGGTGTACGGCCACTACGACGTGCAGCCGCCGGAGCCGCTCGATCTGTGGCAGAGTCCTCCTTTCGAGCCCTCCATCCGCGATGGGCGCGTATACGCGCGGGGTGCCTCCGACAACAAAGGCTCCTTCTACACCTTTCTCAAGAGCGTAGAGGCCCTCCTGGAAGCGGAAGGGGCTTTGCCTGTCAACGTGAAGTTACTGATCGAGGGAGAAGAGGAGCTTCGGGCCGACCACCTCGCTGCTCTCGTGGCAGAGGAGAGCAACCTTCTACAGGCGGATCTTGCGGTAGTGACAGACGCGGGCTTCTTCACTGCAGACATCCCAGGCATATCCACGGGTCTCCGAGGAATGGCCGCCATCAACTTCACTCTGCGTACGGCAAGCGACGATCTTCATTCCGGGGGTTTCGGGGGAACGGTTCCGAATGCGATGCACGCGATGGTGACGCTGCTGAATTCCCTGCACAGCTCGAAGGATGGGAAGGTACTCGTTGAGGGGTTCTACGACTCCGTCCGACCCCTTGCGAAGGAAGTGAGGAGAGCATGGCAGGAGTTGCCGTTCGACGAAGATGAATTCCGGGAATCGCTCGGATTGACCCAGCTGTTCGGCGAGGAGGGATTCTCGCCGGTGGAGCGTCTTTGGGTGCGTCCGACGCTTGAACTCTGTGGAGTCTGGGGTGGATACCAGGGGGACGGCGTCAAGACCGTGATTCCGTGCGAAGCCCACGCGAAGATTTCCTGTCGACTGGTGCCGGACCAGTCTCCGGAGGAAGCACTGGCACTGGTCCGATCTCATCTTGAGAAGAACACTCCTCCCGGGAGCCGTCTGAGCATAGATTTCGAGCTGCCCGGCTGCTATCCGGTAGTGACGTCCGAACAGCATCCCGCACTGGGCTGTGCGCTCGAGGCTCTGCGGGAAGAGTATGGGACTGAGCC
Source organism: uncultured Gaiellales bacterium (assembly GCA_964423425.1). Lineage (GTDB taxonomy): Bacteria > Actinomycetota > Thermoleophilia > RBG-16-64-13 > RBG-16-64-13 > CAYRES01. The sequence goes on from CAYRES010000002.1 coordinate 49,817, forward strand.
CGTGGTGTTCCGCGCCGGCGGATCCGTCCCGGTCGTGGAGATCATCCAGAGAATCCTCGGGCTCGATTCGGTTCTCCTGGGCTTCTCGTGCCCCGACGAGAACTTTCACGCACCCAACGAGTTCTTCCGTCTGGACAACTTCGACCGGGGAGCGCGGACGGCGGCCCGCTTCTTCTACAAGCTCAGGGACTGCGATGGGGCCCGGCGCGTCTGAGCGGTGTGTCCGCGGAACCTGGAGCCGCATGAGCATTCGTGAGAGTGTAGGTAGCCGCATTCGCGGGTAGCCTACTTCCACTACCGACACCCGCGTGCGCCCCACCGACGACACGGGTCCCGGCAGCGTCTTCGGTCCACGTGACACGTAGCGGCTCCGTGCCGCAGGGGGTGCGGGCATGGTCCGGCCAAGGATGAGCTTCGAGCGGCGGGCGAAAGGGACGAAGCCGCCCAAGGCCGCGCTGCTCGCAGCGTTCGCGCTTGCTGCGGTAGTCCTCCTCTTGTTGAGTCTCTCTGGTGTCGCGTGGGGGGCGAACTCGTGGGACGTCAAACAGATCACCTTCAACGACCACGACGACCGAAACCCCCAGTTCTCCTACCCCTACCTGTATTGGGAGGGTTGGGACGGCAGTGACTACGAGATATTCCGCTACGACCTTCGCGATGGCAGCACCACCCAGATCACCAACAACAACCTTCACGATTTCGATCTGTCCGTGCAGAACGAGTGGGCGACGTGGGTGCGCTACGACGGCAACGACAACGAGATCATTCTCTACGATGTGGCCGCGGCCCAGGAAACCCAAGTGACGAACAACACCGTAGACGACCACAGCCCCGATGCCTTCTACGGCTACGTGGTGTGGAGCGGTTGGGCGGGCAGCAGCTACCAGATCTATCTGCGCAATCCCACGAACGCCCAGCCCGCGGGCGGTCTGGTGCGCATGGTCAGCAACAGCATCTACGACAATTTCGCCCCCCAGATCAGCGGAGACCACGTCTACTGGCTCTACAGGGATGGCCTCCTTGCGGATCCGGCGGCCGACACGGAGGTGTTCTGCCACCAGATGTCCACGGTAAACACGATGCGGCTCACCACCAACACCCATGACGATGCGGGGCTCAGTGTGAGGGGTGCGCTTGCGGTATGGGAGGCGTTCCTGCCCACGGGCACCGAGATCATGTTCTTCGATCCCTACAATCCGGGCGTGGGTTCGCTCACCTCCAACCTCTACGACGACCACGGCCCCATCTCGGCTATGCAGAGAGTGGCCTGGGAGTCACGGATGAGGCCCAAGGCGGGAAACATTCCCCTGATCGAGACCAACGTCTACGACCACCTCTTCGGCTACGAGGTGACACTCACCAGCGGGGGAGCCGGCGAATGGTTGGCCGCATTTGACGGCACGCTCGTGGGGTGGACGCCGTGGGACGGCAACGACTTCGAGGTGGTGGTGCAGGACCTGGTCACGGGGGAGGCTACGCAACTCACCGACAACACCGTGGATGACGGCCTTCTGCCCATGCAGGGAGGTGGCGGCCTCGCCGTATCCGATCCCTACGTGGCCTGGGTGGGTGTGGACGGGTTCGATCCCGACATCTTCGTCGCCACCATGGAGCCGACCGCCCCCTTCGTTGACGTGTCTCCCGGCGATCCGTATTTCTCCGCCATCGATCTCCTGCGCAGGTTTCGCGTGGTAGGCGGGTATGAGACGGCACAGCAGACGGTCGAGTTTCGGCCCGACAATCTCGTGTGGCGGGCGCAGTTTGCCAAGATGATCTGTGGCGCCATGGGCTACCTGGTGGGTGAGAGTGTGGTGGCGCCGTTCGGCGATCTCGGCCTCGACTCCCCGACCAACCTCTACCCGCACGACTACGTGGCCGTGGCTGCCATGATGGGTGTCACCACGGGTAAGACCCCGACCGCGTTCGCACCCTGGGATGACATCAGCCGGGCTCAGGTGGTGACCATGGCGGTGAGGGCGGTGACGAACGCGCCCAATGCTCAACTGCCCATCCCACCCCCCGATTTCGAGGGATCTCTCCGAAACTTCGATCCCATTCACGGGCCCACCATGCGCCTGGCCGAGTATGTGGGAATGCTGGACGGTCTGGTGGGATTCGGTGAGGGTTGGAACCCGTGGGCACCGGCCACCCGCGCTGAAGTGGCGCAGATCCTCCGCATGTTGATGGCGAGGTGAGGGGTGGCGGCAGCCGACAGAGGCCTATTGCATCACAGCTCAATCAGCCGAGCCTTCGCCCTGGCGCATGCGCTCTTCGAGCGACTCACGCCTCCTACTCCAGTAACGCGATCAGATTGTGCAGTATCTGCGCCACCTCGCCCCGAGGCATGCTCGACCACACCGACAGGGTCGCGATGGGGAGTCCGTCCAGCAGCCCGTTATGTTGAGCTTTGGCAGCCGTGGGGGCGTGCGTGGGGTCGAAGTTACCCCACACCGACCACGTTTCGGCCGGAGGGTTGGCAAGGACGCCTGGGTAGAGAGCCTCGATCGCCCGCACCACCATGGTGATCACCTGGGCTCGCGAGATGTTGGCCCAAGGGGAGAACTTCCCCTGGGCCGTGCCCTTGGTGATGTTGTGGGTGGCGCATACGGCGACGTAGTTGTCGGGGTAGAGAGAGCTCGGACCGCTCACGTCGACGTCGCCGAAGGGGCACACGTCGGCCTCCGACACCGGTAGTGCCAGGGAAAGCACGATCATCTTGGCGAACTGCTGCCGGACCACGGGGTCGGAGGGTCCGAACCTCCCGTCGGTGTAGCCGAGTATGATGCCCCGTGAAGCGAGATCGTAGATGGCGTCGGCGTAGCCGTGCCCCTCGGGGACGTCGGAGAAGGAGAGCGGAGGGGCGTCCGGGGGGCGTTCGGCGGTGCCGCTCACTGTCAACCGATAGGGCACGTTCGCGCCGATGGACCCCGCTTTCACCCAGATGTAGTAGATGCCCGTGGAGGTGGGCGTGTACTCGAGCTCTGCCACCTTGAAGAGATCGGGATACTTGCTCTTGACCGCGGAGGCGGAGGCGATGGTGTGATGGTCAGAGGTCTTCACGGTCTTGGAGGTCGGGCCGAGCAGGTAGAGGTAGGCGGTCGCCCCGCTCAGCTTCATTGAGGCGATGGGTTCGAGGCGCAATCTCACCTCCTGCCCGCTGAACAGCTTCACGGCGTAGACGTCGTTGCGATCGACGAACGTGTCCACGATACCCTCGTAGGATCCCGGGCCCATGGGAATGCCGTAGATGTCATCGGAGTCGGGAGACGTGATCGCCGGCCAACCCGTGCGGGTGACGGAGATCTCGTAGTCGAGCTCACCCTCCGTCCATTCCACCCATAGGTGATAGGTGCCGCTCTTGGCTGCCATGTAGTCGATATCAAAGTAGGTGGTGACGTACATCCCGCTGGCCAAGTTACCCCTCACTTCTTCGTAACCGGAAGAGGCGGCGAGTGAGGGCACCTCCGGAACCAGGAAGTGAAGTCTTCCCTTGGCGGAGTCGGGCCCTTCGGGCATGCAGACGATGTTGACCTCCTCGCCCTCGGTCAGGTAGATGGCGAAGACGTCGTGTCTATCGGTGGCGGTGACCCGGTCGGTGTGCGGCGCTCCCACGCCCAGCGGTACCCCGGGGATGTCGTCGTCGGCGGCCGCAGAAGCCGGGAACGGGGGGAGCGCCAGCAAGAACATCAGCGACACCACGAAGAGGAAGAATGCGGCGGTGCGCACGAGGCGAGAAGACAGGAGCCGTGTCACAAGAACCACCCCCTCGGCGGTAGAGGCACCGCCGGCTTACGGTGATGGTCGGCGGAGAGAATCTCTGCCGGAGCCCTACAAAACTACCCTCAATGTAGCACATGGAGGGCGCCCGTCAATCGGGCCGCAAGCTAGAGGTCACCGCCCGGAAGCGTCAAGGAGGGGCGGCGGCCCCGGGGCTACTCCACTCCAGCCGCGTGACGTCACGCGGCTGCGGGCCGTCACGGAGCCACGTGACGTCAATCCTGGGCCGGCTCCTGCGAGGGGTCCCCGAGTGGGGCCTTCTGGTCACCGCTGTTCGCCTCGGGAGCCGACTCCAAGCCCAACAGGCGTGCGCCGTTTTCCCACAACACCGTGCGGGCCGCGGCGGCGCCGAACACCTGCCGCACGGCTGCGATGTTGTCGCGCAGGGAGGGGACCATGGGCAGATCCGAGCCGAAGACCATCTTGCCTGCCAGTTCAGGCAGGCGTGGGAAGTAGCTCGGCAGCCTTGTGGGGGGCAGACCGGAGATCTCCAAGAAGACGTTCGGATGCTCCCTCGCCATGCGCTCCGCCTCCGGGTACCAGTGTTTGCGTCCGGAGTGGGCCAGAAGCAGGTTGAGGCCGGGGAAGCGGCGGGCCACCGGTTCGAGCAGCAGCGGGTTGGCGAGCTCCTCGATAGTACCGGCGAAGACTGAGGAACCGGTGTGGAAGGTCATGAGCAGTCCCCGGCTCTCTGCCATCTCATATAGGGGATACATGGCGGCATCGTCTGGAGAGAAGTGCTGGTAAGAGGGGAGGAGCTTCACTCCCTTGACCCACCTGCTCGTGGCCAGGCGGGTGACGTCCTCCACCATGGTGGGCGAGGGCACCGGCTCCATCCCCACGAAGGCGAAAAGCGGCCCGTCGGCCTCCTCGCAGGCATCGATGACGAACTCGCTGCTCACGAGGCCGGTCACCTTGGTGCTCTCCTCGGCCATAATGACGGCGTAGTCGATGCCCTGCCTTCGGAGGTAACTCACCAGGTAGGGTACGTGGCCGAAGAGGTGGCACTCGCGGAGAAGGGCCTCGTTGAGCTGCAGCGCGAGATCATGCTGCCCGCGGTACCACACCTCGGGGCGGGGGATGTGAATGTGGAAGTCGATGACGGGGTGTTCCATGGTCGAAGGTGGATTCTATCCCAGGGCGGCTCCAAGCATCGGGGCTGGATTCCGCGCGCGCCGATTCGCGGACGCCTTGACCCTCACGTTACGTGAGGTTGTAGACTGCCGGTCAAGCGCCCGTGCGGCCCGCCCGGGCGGGCCGCACGGGCGGGCTGTCCGCGGAGAGGCCTGTGCGAGGTCGCGCGTGGAAGGTCTAGGCTACGCGGAGGACGATCATGGAAGTCTACCGGAGCGGAGAGGTGGCCGGGTTGGCCGGGGTGAGCATTCGCACGCTGCACCACTACGACGAGATCGGCCTCCTCGTGCCGCAGGGGCGCTCGGAAGCGGGATACCGTCTCTACAGTGCATCGGACCTCGAGAGGTTGCAGCACATCCTCCTGTATCGGGTGCTCGGTTTCCGACTCGACGACATCCGCGCGCTCATGGACGATCCCTCGTTCGACCGGCAGGCGGCGCTGCGGTCACAACGCGAACTCGTCAAAGGCCGGCTCGCCAGGCTGGGAGCTGTGCTCAATCTCATCGACAAGACGCTCGCGTCTATGGAAGGAGGCATTCCGATGGCGAAAGAGGAGATGTTCGAAGTGTTCGGTGACTTCGACCCCGGAAAGTACGAGGAGGAGAGCCGGGAACGCTGGGGAGACACGGAGGCGTACATGGAAGCGAGCGGCCGTACCGCGCGGTACAGCAAAGAGGATTGGCGGAGGTTCAAGGAGGAGAATGAGAAGGTGACCTCGGATGTCGCCGCTCTCATCGACCAAGGCATACCCGCGACCGACAGAGCCGCCCTCGAGGCGGTGGAGAGGCACCGGTTGCTCATCGACCGCTGGTTCTATCCCTGCCCCCGGGAGATGCACGCAGAACTCGGCCGCATGTACGTGGCCGACCCGCGCTTCACGGCGACGTACGAGAGCGTCCGGCCGGGTATGGCCGAATATCTCTGTGAGGCGATGGCGGCCAACGCGGCCCGCACTGAGTAGGGGCTGGGGCGCACGCGCCCCAGCCCCTACCGTCCCAAGCCCACCACTCAACGGCGAACGGTGCTCAGGGCGTTCGTTGCCCATGGCACCGCCTACTTCCCGATGAGCCCCTTCAACTTGTCGACGTCGAGCCCCATACCCTTGGCGGCTTCCAGCAGACCGTCGAGGTCGAGCCTGCCGTCCGGCCCGGTGAACTTTCCGACAAGCCCCTTGATCTGTTCGGGGTCGAAGCCGGCGGCCTTGGCCTTGTCGCCGAGTGCGCCCAGGTCGAGGTTGTCGATGTCGGGGAGTCTGCCGCCCACTGCATCCTTCGCCTTGTCGAACATGCCGCTCATGCGTCCGTCTCCTTGTGGTGCTCGCTGTGCGGGTCATTGCATGGTCATGGTCCGTGCGCTTCTACAGGCAGAATCCCCTCATTGAGCCAAGAAGAACCCTCTTCCATTGCAGCGAGGGGGTACTATGATGGCGCGGCACGAGTGCCAAATCAAAACTGGCGCGCCACACCGGAGGAGGAAGAAGTAGGCACCGCAAATGTGACACACCGGCATCTGCGCGCACGCACTAA
>CAYRES010000002.1:56263-66113 GCA_964423425.1 uncultured Gaiellales bacterium
CCCCACCACCCCCCCTCTCCTTTGGGCGGGGGGGGCTCTTTTGGGGGGGCGGCCGCCGCCCCCCCCCCCCCCCCCCCCGCCACACGGGAGGAGGACGATGACTGCTCAGCTATGGAGACACTGCGTCTGCTCGGCTCAGGAACTCAGATCGGCCTTGCGCCGCAAGAACTCCTCTTGGTCGATATCTCCGCGGGCATAGCGCTCTTCGAGGATCTGAAGCGCGCTTGATCTGGTTCCGGCCTCGCCTCCCCCATAGGGGGGATGTTGCGGGCTTTGGCCGGGCCGGCGCACCAGATACACAACCAGTACGACGAATCCCACCACCACTGCCAACCAGAAGAGTCCCATGAGGAGCGCTCCAATCCAGCCCCAGCTGCCCATGTGTCCGAATTGATTCCAGTGCCACATCACTTGGTGTCACCTCCGGGCCGTTGCTCTCTTTGCGGCCACGTCTTGGCTTCTGTCAGTAACTATACACCTAATCCCCTACAGATATTGTCAGGAAAGTGTGAAGAAGGGTTCTCACCACGCCGGAGACCACGCCGGAGACCACGCCCGAGACCACGCTGGAGAACGCCGCTCAGCCTCGCCCATGGTGGCGGGCAGGGGCTTGCCGGGTGGAGCAGATTGGCCGCACTTGTTCAGAAGCGCCCTCGGCGCTCTTGGGCTCGCGAACACGAATCCGAGAAGTCGAGCCTCTTCAGGGACGCTTGTCCGGCTCCTCGGACCCACCGAGCCATCGCTTCACATAGTGTGGTATTGGGTCTATGATGAAGGTGCGTGAGCTATTACCTCAACGCTGATGAGCGGGTCAATGTGAACCGAGCTTCGGGCGAGTGTGGTTCTTTGCCGTGGAAGCCTCGGCGGCGAGGAGGGCGTCATGACCAGAATCGAGAAGCAGGTACTTATTGACAGGCCACTGGAGGATGTCTTTCGGTACACAAGAGACTGGAGAAACATCCCCACCTATCTCGACTACGTCCGGCATGTTGAGCCACTTGCCGAGAAGACCGAAGGGAAAGGATCCAGACTGTCCATCGACCTCGTTTTCCTGGGCCGTAAGATGCACAGTGAGTGGGAGACCGTCGAGTATCTCCCCGGAGACGGCTGGACGTACACGGCTCCACTCGGGGGAGTTGTCGCCCGCAAACAGTGGCACTTTGAGCCGGTGGGAGAATCCACCCGAGTCTCGTTTGCGCTCGAGTACCAGCCGAAACCCCCGGTGATCGCTCCCTTGGTTGACAAGCTGCTCCTGAGGCGCGCGTGGGACAAGATGTATGCGCGCGGCATGGAGAACCTGAAACATGCCGTCGAGTCGCAGCCCGCAGGACAAGCACTGGAAGGGTAGCTCGTGCCGTCCAATACGTGATGGCAAGTGGTTGGCCACTCCACTTCTCGGTTACTCCTCCACCTCGTCCGCCCCCCCGTAGACCGCGGGTTCTACCACGCGGTAGGCGATCTCCGTGGGGCTCACCTGCTCCCGCTCCGCTTGGGCGAGGTTGTAGCGGGTCGCCGGCGGCACCCTCTTCTCTATGACCTCGTGCACGTTGGCCATGGACGCCTCTTCACCGTGCAGGTAGGTCTCTATGCCCGAGAGCACGCCTCCCATGTTGTGCACCCACTCCACCTGGTAGACGATGCCCGCCTCGGCCAGCAACCCGGCCAGGCGGATCTCCTCCTCTCTGGAACCCGCCCGCAGTACGTTGTTCGCCGAACCCATCACGATGCGGAAGGGGAGAGTGGGGATGTTCTCCTCACAAAGGAGGCCGCCCTGGGCGCAGGGAGCGAAGATGTCGGCCTGCACGGCGAGTGCGTCGCCGGGCGCCACGACATCGACCCTTGCGGCTTCCTCGCGGGAGAGGCCGCTCGTGAAGCGGGTGACGGTGGTGCCGTCGATGTCGGTGATGAAGAGCCGCACGCCGTCCGTGAGCAGGTAGCGGGCGAGAGCCGACCCCACGGAGCCCATGCCGGAAACCACCGCACTTCGTCCGCGGAGGTCGGTCGTGTCGAACACCGCCTCACAGGCCACCTTCAACGCCAAGAAGTTGCCGTAGCCGGTGGGTGGCCCGCTGGGACCCACACCTTTCTTCGTGCCTCCCCCGAAGTTGCGGGAGAAGCGCTCGTTCATCACGTCGGCCAGGGCGGGTTCGAGCCCCATGTCCGGCCCGGTGAAGGAGCGGGTGCGGTCGATGCAGTAGGCGATGAAGCCCATGGTTTCGTTGTCGCTCAAGTCCACCGGCCCGCACACCACCACGCTCTTGCAGCCGCCGAAGGGCAGGCCGGCCGCGGCGTTCTTGTACGACATGCCGCGGGCGAGGTTGAGGCCGTCGACGATGACGTCGAGTTCGTCGTCCGTCTTCTCGTGCCGCCGGATGCCGCCGCTGCGGATGGCGTGATGGCCGTTGCTCAGGCCCAAGTGGCTGGAATGGACATTGTTGAAGAACCACATGTCCAGCCGGGGCTCGATCCACAGCTCCATGCGCTCGTGCCCACCGGCCCGCAGAAGGGAGCACACCTCCTCCAGGTACCCCCTAGCTCCGTGAGCGGCGAAGAGATCCCACACCCCGTCTGTGCCGAGCGCCGTGCTTTGCGTGGTGAGGGTGGTCTCGTGGGAGAAGCCGGTGGTGTAGCGGCTCCAGTCGACCTCGTCCCATTCCCGTGCCGCCGCCAGCACGAAGGAGTCGTCGCGGCGGTCGTACTGCACGCGCAGGCCGGTCAGGCCCTCGCTTTTCAGCGGGTTGATGAGGCTGTGCTCGGTCACGACGTGTCCCCCTGTGCTGTGATTCCATCGTGCTCTCCCAGGATACCCCGAGTGGGCCGGCGAGTGCCCGTTCTCGGCGCGACCATTCCGCGACGCCGAACGACATGCCGCGGGCGGGCGCGACCATTCCGCTGCAGTGCCGCCGGTTGCAGGCGCCCCCTCGCGGGCCCATCGTTGCAGTCCTCGGCGTGTACTATGCTGAGGGAGCGATGGTGGAGGGACGCCCGGAGGCTTGGGGGCCCGGAGGCTTGCCGGCCCGGCGGCCCGCGGGCCGCCCGTGAGCCGCAGTCGGGTGTTCATAGGGTACTGAGAAGCCTGGGAGGTTGTGGTCGTGCGACTCCTACATACCGCCGATTGGCACTTGGGGCGTATCTTCTACGGCACCTCCCTGCTCGAGGATCAGGCCTACGCACTCGATGGTTTCTGCGCCCTGGCGGCGGACCTCGAGCCCGATGTCATCGTCATTGCCGGCGACGTGTACGACCGGTCTGTGCCGCCTCCCGAGGCGGTGGCGTTGCTCGACGACACCCTCACCAGGCTCCTGGTCGAGACGGCAGCTCAGGTGGTGGTGCCGGCCGGAAACCACGACAATCCGGCCCGCCTGGCCTTCGGCCGCCGCCTGTTTTCGGAGCGGGGTCTCCACATCGCCGGGCCGGTCGAATCACCCGGTGTGAGTGTGGCCGTTTCCACGGCGGCGGGTCCGGTGCGGGTGTGGGCTCTCCCCCACGCCGATCCCCCGGAGGTGGCCGGAGCTCTGGGCGTGGACGATGTGCGTGGCCATGAGGCGGCCATGGCGGCGCGGCTGGCGCTGGTGCGCGCCGGCGCCGCCCCCCATGAGCGACAGGTGGTGGTGGCACACGCCTTCGTGCAGGGAGGCCGTGAGTCTGAGTCGGAGCGGCCCTTGACCGTGGGAGGCACCGGCCAGGTGCCCGCGGCGCTGTTCGACGGGTTCGACTACGTGGCGCTCGGGCATCTGCATCGTCCGCAGTCGGTGGGGGCCGCCCACATCAGGTACGCGGGGTCGCTGCTCAAGTACTCGTTCGACGAGCACGATCACCGCAAGTCGGTCACGCTGGTGGAGTTGGGCCCCCGGGTGACCGTCACCGAGTACGAGCTTCCCTGCCGCCGCGACGTACGCAAGGTGCGGGGGTATCTCGCTGATCTCCTGCGGGGCGGAGCTCCCGCCGCCGCCGGTGAGACCGCTGCGGGCGGGCGCGCCGGGGCAGCCGCCGTCTTCTCGGCCCCCGATACCCCGCCTCCCGCCCCTGGTTGCGAGGACTACCTGTGGGTCGACCTGCTCGACGAGCTTCCCGTCCCCAGCCCTCTGGAGCGTCTCCGGGCCGTCTACCCCAACGTCATGTATGCGGCACGTGAACGGGCGTCTGCCGCCCCCGGAGGAGGCACGGGCCCGGGGGGCATTGACGATGTGCGCCGCCTGGGGGTCGCGGAACTCTTCGCGCACTTCTTCAACGACACCTGCGAGGCCGAGCTCACCGCCGAGCAACGAGAGAGACTCAGCGGATTGGTGGAGGAGTTCGAGAAGCGGCGGAGGTCGGCATAGCCATGCGGCCCCTCCGTCTCGAGATGAACGCCTTCGGCCCTTTCGCCTCCACCGAGGTCATCGATTTCCGGGAACTGGGCGAGACGTCCTTCTTCCTCATCCACGGGCCCACCGGTGCCGGCAAGACCACTGTCCTCGATGCGATGTGCGTGGCCCTCTACGGTAAGACCACGGGCGACGAACGCACGGCCGAGCAGATGCGGAGCGGGTTTGCCTCACCCGGGCATCCTACCTCACTGCGGTTCGACTTCGCCGTCGGCAGAGACTGTTACCGAGTGGAGCGCATTCCCAGGCAGACGCGGCCGGCGCTCAGGGGTGAGGGCTTGGTGAACGTGCCGCCCGAAGCCACGCTGTGGCGGCGCACCGGCCTTTCTGATGACAACACACCGGGTGAGGTGCTCGCCACAGGCACTTCGGATGTGACCGAGAAAGTGGTGAAGCTCCTGGGCTTCTCAGCCGGGCAATTCCGCCAGGTGATCATGCTGCCGCAGGGGAGGTTCCGCGAGCTGCTGTCGGCCGGTTCGAGAGAGCGCCAACGCATTCTGGAGGAACTCTTCGACGCCGAGTTGTACGGATCGTTCGAGACCTTCCTGAAGGAGCGCAAGCGCACCATCGGTCGCCGGGTGGACGATCTACGGCTGAAGATCGGCGAGGTGCTGGCGGTGCACGAGGTCGAGGCGGCGGAGCAACTCCAAGCTCTTCTGGCCGAGACCGGGGAGATCACAGCCGGGCTGGAGCGGGAGGAGGCCGCCGCCAAACAGGAGGCCGTGCGGGCCCAAGAGGCGGTGGACGAGGCCCGGCGAATCGCCGCCCTGTTCGAGGCCGAGGCTGTCGCCCGAGAAGCCGCGCGAGAAGCCGGGGAGGCGCTCGCGGAGGCTGAAGCGCAGGCCACACAGGCGGGGGCTGCACTGGCCGAGGAACGTCTTCGCGACCCACGGCGGGAGGAGCTTCAGGGGCGCGTCCGCGATCTGGAGGCGCTCAGGGCGAAGGTCACCGCCTTGGCCGCCACACAGAAGGAGCACGAGGCGGCCGGCCGTGCCGTGGAGGAGTGTGCGGAGGCACTGGCCACCGCCCAGGGCAGCTGTGTGCACGCGGAGGCGGAAGTGGCCCGCCTGGAGGGGGAATGGCGGGAGGCGCAAGAAGCCGCCCAACAGGCGGTCGTGAAGTCGGCGCGGGTGGAGAGGGAGGCCGACACGGTCAAGGTGCGGCTCGCGGCCCTGCGGGCGCTCGCGGCGGTGGATGCCGATCTCCGTTCGGCTGAGGAGAAGGCTCTGGAAGCGGCGGCTCTTCACGAACGGGCTGCGGACCGGGTGCGGGAAGCCGCCGCCTCTCTCGATACTCTCGAGCGCACCTGGCGGGAGGGCCAGGCCGCGCTGTTGGCCGCCGCGCTTGCGGAAGGGGAGCCGTGCCCGATCTGTGGCTCCACCCACCATCCCGCGCCGGCGCATGCCGAGGGTGAGTTGGTGACCACCGAGCAGGTGGAGGAGGTCCGCGAGCGCCTGCGGGAGCTCGAGGAGCAGGAGAAGGCGTCGGCCGTCACCAAGGGCCAGACCCACGCCGACGCCGTCGCCCTGCGGGCACGGCGCACCCAGATCGAGAGCGGCCTGGTGGGGCAGCCCGGTTTCGAGGGCGCACAGGGTCTCCAGGGAGACGCCCTCACCACCGCCGTCAAAGACCTCACCGAACATCAGTGCCACGTCGAGGCCCGCCTGCGCGATCTTGGCGCAGCCGTCACGCCGCCGGCCCCGCTCGAGAAGGCGCTGGAGAGAGCACGCGTTGGTGCAAGAGACGCGGGCGCCGCCAAGGACGCGGCCCGCGAAGCCCTCGGCAAGGCAGAGAGCGGGCAAAGCCGCACAGCGGGCATCCTCGCCACGCAATCCGCCGAGGTGCCGGAGGAGTATCGCCGGCCCGGGGCTCTCGAGGAGGCACTGGCGGCTGCAGTCGAGGAGCACGGGACGCTCACGGAGGCCCTCGAGAGTGCGCGAGAGGCCAACGAAAAGGCCGGCCAGAGTCTGGCGGCAGCCAAGCGCAGCTCCACCGAGGCGGCGGCACGGCTGACCGAGGCTGCGGCACAGGTGGAGGAGCTCGAGCCGCCCGACCTGGGAGCGCTCGAGGAAGCCGCCCGCGACTCCGGCGCCGCCCGCGATGCGGCGGTGGCCTCCGCTGCGGCCTCGCGGAGGCACGCCGAGGCCGTAGCGGAGTCCTTCAGCCGCGTCGCCTCACTCAACGAAGAGTTGGAGACGGCCGCGGCCGAGTTCTCTTGGGTGGCCCTCTTCTCCGATGCCGCCAACCGTTCCAGCCTGAGCTTCCAGAGATACGTACTGGGCGTGTTCCTCGCAGAGGTGCTGGCGGCGGCCACCACACGCCTGCTGCAGATGACCCGGGGTCGCTACCGCCTGCACGCGGCCGCCGGCCCTGTCGACGGCCGCCGCGCGGGTGGGCTCGACCTCGAGGTGTTCGACGAGTTCACCGGCGAGGATCGGCCGGTGGGTACGCTCTCCGGCGGGGAGGGTTTCATGGCCAGCCTCGCCTTGGCCCTCGGTCTCGCCGACGTGGTGCAGAGCTTCTCGGGCGGCATCCGGCTCGAGGCGGTCTTCGTCGACGAAGGCTTCGGCACTCTCGATCCCGAAGCTCTCGACGCCGCGCTCGACACTCTGCTCGCCCTCCGCGAACACGGGCGGTTGGTGGGGGTGATCTCTCACGTCCCCGAGCTCCGGGAGCGCATCGATTGCCGGCTCGAGGTCATTCCCACGAGCAAGGGCAGCACGGCGCAGCTGGTGGTGCCGCATTGACGCCAACGTGTGGGTGGCCGCTCGGTCTCCGCTCGGTCGGCGGAGCCGACTCTCGTATCGTGGGCCGCAGAGCTCATCCGTTCTCCCGGTTTGGATGCAGTCGTCTCGGGGCAGAAGATGGGTATGACTCAGGATGCCGAAAGCAGCCTGCGCAAGAGAGTTCTCGCGGCCGCAACGTTCATCAAGCTTACGCGGGCCTGCTCTTGGGTTACGGCCCGCATACACGTCGACCTGGAGCACGTGGGCCTCACCTCCAGCCAGTTCGCCGTGCTCGAGGTGCTCTTCAACAAGGGAAGTCTCCCCGCAGAGACGGTGCGCTCCAAAGTGCTGATGGGAGGAGGGGAGTCATTCTTCGGTGAGGTCGCGGCTTTGGAGGCGAGGGGCCTCGTCCGCCGGGTGGAGGAGGGCGGGCACGCGCACAGCGAGGTGCTGGATCTCACCGACGACACGATTCTAGATCTCACGCCCGAAGGCCAGGAGCTCATGGGTGAGTTCCTTCCGGAGCACCTCGACAAGATCGAGGAGGAGATGGGCATTCTCTCCGAGGAGGAACTGGCGGTGCTCGGCGACCTCCTGCGCAAGGTGGGGCGGGGCCGTGCGCCGGCGAGGCGCGGCTGGGGCCCCTGAGCCACCGCCCGATAGCGCGAGTGCCCGACCCCGTGACATCGCCGCTGTCCGCGCCCGAGGGCGAGTTCCCACCGGAGGGCGGATCCGGACCGGAGAGCGGGTCCGGACCGGGGGGTGGGTCCGCACCGGGGGGCCGGCGGGGGCGGGGCGAACTCCTCGCCTTCGTTCTCATGCTGGGCTTCCTCTGCACCGTGGTGGCGCAGATGGCGGTGCCCATCACGGCGACGCTCCTACGTGAGGAGCGGCTGCTCACCTCCGCCCAGGTGGGCACGCTCATGTCCATCATGTTCTTCACCTCCGGACCCATGCATCTGGTGGGAGGGGGACTGGTGCGCCGGTATGGAGGTCGTCTGCTTCTGCTCGGATTGGCGACCATGTTGGGCGGGATGGTGCTCCTCGCCGTCTTCAGCCGCTATGAGCTCATGCTGGTGGGCCGGGCCGTGCAGGGAATTGGTGCCGGGGTCATGCTCCCGGTGGCCGGACACCTCATGAGCCGGCATGTCGCTCCCGGCCGCTTGGGCCGGGCGTGGTCCATCTACGGGGCGGGAGCGGGCATCGGCAACCTGCTGGTCTTCTTCGGCCTGTCGCGGGTGGCCTCGTTGGGCATCGCCCCCGTATTCTGGGCGGCGGGAGGCGTGGTGGCGGTGGTGGCCTTGGTCAGTCTTTCTCTGCGGGAGATAAGGAGCGCTCCCCCTGCCGGGGCGGTGCGTTGTGGGCTGGGCCGCACACTCAAAGACCTGGGCTTCGATGTGGGCCGTCTGGCCCGCATCCCCTCCCTGGGGCTCATCGCCTTCTTCAGCGTGGCTATCATCTCCTGCGCTGTGGGTGTCACCACGTGGGCGCCATCCTTCTTGGTCGATACGCAGGGCCTCTCGGTGGCGGCGGCCGGGTCCATCGTGGGTGCGTACGCAGCGGCTCAGTTCGCGGCCACCTTCAGTGTGGGCCTGATCGTCGACCGGGTGGGTAAGACCCGCATCCTCTTGGCGGCCTCGGCGGGGCTCACCCTGGCGCTCGTCGGCCTCGCCTTCTCCCGCACCCCGGCCGCCGGGCTCACCACCATCCTCTTGATCGGCTTCCTGCAGATGGCGACCTTCGCGCCCGCGTTCGCGCTCATCCCGGGCTTGGTGCCTCCCGAATCAGTGGCCCTGGGCAGCGGTGCCGTCAATGGGGTGGGAGTCTTCGGAGCGCTCCTTGCGCCGTGGATCATGGGGATCATCCTGGACGCCGGTGGCGGCTACCGGCCTGCCTTCCTGCTTCTGGCGGGCGTGGCCTTCGTAGCGGTGGTGTTGGCGGCTGCGCTCGTGAGGCGCGCGGGTGCCGTGGCCGAAGCTCCGGGGCCGGGACCGCGTGGTGGTGTGTGAAATCTGAGGCCCGGCGAGTCCCCACCGAGCAGCGAGTCTCCACCGGCGGGCCGGCGGGGGCGAGGCTGCGATCACCCGTCCGGATACATCCCCGCGAAGGGCCAGAACTCTGAGTTCCGCACCGCTTCACTCATGTCTTCCACGTAGCGGGGCCGGATGCCGTCGCGCCACGTGGGCATGCCGCCCCGCCACACGTAGTCGAGGAGGGCCCTGAACCCCGCCTGGTCGAAGGAGAACTCACCCAGGGTGACGGTCTCTTGGGCGGGGTCGAAGCGCACGGTCATCGCCTTCTCCAGGGCGTAGGTGCGAAGAATCGCTTCCGCCTCGGGCCGCACCTGGTCACCTTCGGGCTGTTGCCTGAAGCCCCCGGGATCGTCGGGAAAGGGAAAACGCTCATACAGGGCCGACATGAAGCCGTGATGGCGGATACCCTGCTCCCCCATGGCCCGGCTCCCGATGTCGCGGGGATTCTCGATGATGAAGACGAGCTTGGCGTCTTCGGCCGGTGGGCCTTGGTCGGCCCACTCCCGCACCCAGGCACAGAAGTCACGGGCGAAGAAGAAGTAGTGGTTGAGCAGGAGGCAGTCGCACTCGACGTTGAAGAAGCCGAATGCCACCAGGCCGTGGCTCAGTGTGCGGTGTGCGAGAGGCATGAGAGGTCGCTCCTTAGAGAGTGGTGCGGGGCGGGGCCCGGGGCCCCCGCCCCCCCCCCCCCCCCCCCGGGAGGGGGGGGGTTAGAAAAACTATG
>CAYRES010000002.1:66123-226983 GCA_964423425.1 uncultured Gaiellales bacterium
GGGGTGGGGTTTTGTGGGGCGCCCCTTTTGTGTGGGGGGGGGGGGGGGCGGGGGCCCGGGGCCCCCCCCCGCCGCCTCACGTGAAGGGGGGAGTTCAGATCACTTCTGCTTGCCGGGCGGTACGCTCCGTACGTCGCCGATGGTGATCGTTACCGGAGCCGACTCGGTCGAGTTCCCGGCCAGGTCGTAGGCCACCGCTACCAGCCGGTAGGTGCCCTTGAGCTTCTTGGTGTTCCAGTTCACGGCATAGGGGGCCGAGGTGGAGGTGCCGATGAGGATGCCGTTGGCGAAGAACTGCACCCGGTCGATGCCGCCTGAGTCGGTCGCATCGGCCTGCAGCGCCACCACGCCGGACACCACGGTGCCGTCCTCAGGGTTGATGAGGAAGACCACCGGTGGGGTGGTGTCGGCGGCCGGCTCCTCCGGCGCGGGCTCTGTCGCAGGTTCGGGCGCTGGCTCAGGCTCAGGCTCGGTCACCGGTTCGGGCTCGGGCGCCGGCTCCGGCGCCGGCTCAGGCTCAGGCTCGGTCACCGGGTCGGGCTCGGGGGCCGGGGCGGTCGCTCCCACGGCGGCCAGGGCGGCGGCGGCGTCGATGTGGCCATAGCCGTAGTAGGGGTCGAAGCCGGGATCACCCAGGTCGCGAGCGCTGGAGGTGATGACCTGCATGACCTCGGCCGGGGTGAGATGGGGAGCGGCCCCCTTCACCAGGGCCGCCAAGCCGGCCACGAAGGGCGAAGCCGCTGAGGTGCCACTGAAGCGGCCGTAGGTGCCACCCGGAGCGGTGGTGTCGATGGTCTCACCGGGAGCCACGACGGCCAGGTGCGAGCCGTAGTTGGAGAAGCTCGAGACCACGTCGCGGTACACCGAGCCCACCGCCAGCACTTCGGCGTAGGCGGCGGGGTAGAGCGGGGTGGAGGAGCCATAGTTGCCGGAGGCGGCCACCAGGGTGCAGCCCTTGCTGGAGGCGTAGCGCACGGCGTAGAGGAGTGTGCTCGAGGCAGAGCCGCCCAGGCTCAGGTTGATGACCTCGGCACCCTGGTCGGCGGCGTAGATGATGCCCTGGGCGATCGCGCTCCAGGTGCCGGAACCGCTGGAGTTGAGCACCTTGACGGGCATGACGTGCGCCTGCCAATCCATGCCGGCCACGCCTTCTGAGTTGTTGCCCGTGGCGGCGGCCACGCCTGCCACCCGGGTGCCGTGGCCGTGATCGTCAGAGGGGTCGTCGTCCTGGTTCACGAAATCGTAGCCGGCGGTCACTCGCCCCGCGAACTCCGGGTGGCTCGCGTCGAGGCCGGTGTCCAGGATGGCGATGGTGACCCCGGCGCTACCGGTGGCGACATCCCAGGCGGCCTCGGTGTTCACGTACTCGTGGGCCCACTGGCGCCAGTAGAGGGGGTCGGTGGGGGTCATCTGCGCCGTGGCCACACCGTTGACTTCGGCAAAGACCACGTTGGGGTTCTTCTGGTAGGCTTTCACAAGGCCGGGGACGTCCCGTCCTTTGGGCACAGAGACGATCTCCACACCGATGGCTTCTATCCGCCCTGCGGCTTTGGCACCCAGAGAGGCGTGGGCCGCGGCTTTGGCCTGAGCCGGGGTACCCGGCGCAAACGACACGAGAATCTGATCGGAGGGATAGAGGTCCTGATTCTGAGGACCGGCCGCGCTCGCGGCGACGAAGGGGATGGCGGCCAGAAGAAGTGTCAACGCTACAGCCAGCGCCACCTTCCACGTGAGCCGCGATACACGAGATGCCATGGGATCACGTCCTTTCTGCTTCCAGAGACTCACTCGGCTCGCTCACGAGAGCTGAACTTGCTCGTGTGCTGGGCTCGTTTCTTCTATCGGCCAAAAGGGAAGCAGCCTTGAGCCCCCGATGAAGGAGAAGAAGAAGGATTTGGGCCGGTCGGTCTCGAAAGGGGCTCTGATGCGGAGGACCCCGGGAGGCAGGGCCGCCGGGAGGCAGAAGAGATACACTCAGAGAGACGCCCGGGGGTTCGACTGCGGGCAGACAAACCCGAGAGCAAGGCAAGGTGCAGTGCACGCAGAGGATAGCCAGCCCATCACGGCCGGAAGGTCACACGCCATGAGCACCCGCGTGGTCGCGGCCGACGATCATCCCCTCATGCTCGACGCAGTGGGCAGGCTTCTCTCCGCCGAGGAGGACATCGAGGTGGTGGCCTGCTGCGCTACCGGACACGAGGCTCTCGCCGCCACCCGCCGCCTACGGCCCGACATCCTCTTCCTCGATCTGCACATGCCCGATACCGACGGCCTGGAGCTCATACGTACCGTGTCCGAGGAGCTGAACGGCACCCGGGTGATCGTCTTTGCCGAGGCCGTGGATGAGCGGGAGGCGCTCGAGTGTCTGCGCCTGCGGGTGGCGGGCGTGGTGTTGAAAGAGATGACTCCCCATCTCATCCTGCAGTCCGTGCGCAAAGTGGCGGCCGGAGAGGTGTGGGTGGAGAAGGAGTCCTTCAGCCGGGCGCTCGAGCTGCTTCTGCGCCGCGAAGAGGGCCGCCAGAGCCTGGCCGTGCGCTTGAGCGATCGGGAGACCGAGGTGATGACACTCTGCGTGCAGGGCCTGAGCAACAGCGAGATCGCCGAGCGTCTCTTCGTGACCGAGGGCACGGTGAAGACCCATCTGCACAACGTCTACCGTAAGCTCGACCTGAACAGCCGGGCGGAGCTGGTGTCGTTCGCCCACCAGAACGGGCTGCTGTAGGGCTGCGTCTCGGGGCGCACGGGAAGGGGCACCGGGGCCGGAGAGCCTGCCGAGGGGGCGCCGGGGCAGAAGCGATTTCCACCTCCCAGGTGTAGCCATCTCTATCGAGCAGCCCATTGTCGTCGGCCCGCTTCCCCCCTAGGCTGGCGGCATGAAGACCAAAGGCCGGGCCAAGAACACACGCACGCTACCCGCCGAGGCAAGGAGGGCCATCACAAAGCGGAGGGCCTTCGTCCCCGCCCCGGTTGCGCTCGTGTTGCTCGCCCTCCTCCTGGCGGCGGGCGTGGCGGGTACCGCGCAGGGCGTCTGTGGGCAAGGGCAGGCCGACTCGGCGGTGTATGAGGCCTACGGACATGCCCCACCCCTCTCGGGTGACGTTCGGAGTGCGCAGGCCCCCGCGGCCGACGGGTTCGGTTGGATGGCGCTCGAGCCACCCCGGCCGGAGCAGGTCTTGCCACAGTCTGAAGCGGAGGAGCCGGAGCCTGCGCCGCAGGTGGCAAAGCCCGGAGCCCCCTCTACCCTCGACGCTTCGCCCCCGGCCGCCTCAGGAACTGCGGTCTCTCCCCTGCAGACCGTCTCCTCCACCACAGCGTCTCCCCTCCAGACCGTCTCCTCCACGGGTATCTCCCCGGTGGAGGTGGGTCCGGCTACTCCGGTGGCTCTCGAGCCGGTGACGTCTTCCACCTGGATCGCGCCCACCGAGGTGGCGTCTTCTGTGGCCGTCTCGCCTCTCGAGGCGACCTCTTCCACCTGGTCCACACCTCAGGCCGACACCGGGCAAGGCGAGGGTTCGTTCGAGCCGAGCGAACAGGCAGCGGAGCTTCACTAGATCCCCGAGCGCTTCGTCGCGCGCTTCCCGAGATGCGGCCGTCGACCGAGGTCTTTCGTTCACGGACCTGCTCCCGGCACGGGTGGGAACCTATCCCCTTCTGCACCCCGGTCAGTTCTCCTTCCCGGCCTGAGGATTTTTATCTATCCCCCCGGTAGAGGCATATCTATCGACCGTCTCATTGTGGGGCGAAGAGGGGGGCCGTAGGCTTGTTCTCATGATGAATGAGCAGACCAGCCAGGAGAGACGAGCCTACCGCCGCCACCGGGTGCGCCTCGAGGTCCAACTGGACTCGGGAGAGGGTGTCACCCGCGACTTCTCGCTCGCCGGGCTTTACCTCTTCACCCCGAAGCCGCTCGCGGTGGGCGAGAGGCTCGAGCTCACAGTGGCGGTGCCCGACCACGAACATTCCCGAGCCCACTGGGTACGTTGCCGGGGGAGCGTGGTGCGCGTGGACCACACCGACAACGGCACGGTGGGAGCCGGAGTGGCTCTCTCGCCGGAGAGCTTGGGGGTGCTGCCTACGGCCTAAGGAGAAGGCCGGGGCGCGTGGCCTCACCAACAAGGACAAGATCTGTTGACCAGCACACAGGCTATGTATTTCACACGACGATTCAGGCAGAGGAGCCGAGGCCCGGCGGCAACCAGGCGCCGGCCCTCGCCGCTGCCAAGGGGGGATGAATGAGATATGAGACACGGTGAGCCGGCCATCCCGCCGTAAGGGGAGGAGCCGGAGCAAGAAGACGTGAAGTGTGGACGCTTGAGAAAGAAGAAAAGAGGAAGAAGATGAAGAGAATAGGATTAGCGGTTCTGCTTTCGCTCCTGCTGCTCATGACGGTGGGAGTGGGGGTGGCAGCGGCTGCCGAGGCGAACCTGGCTTTCGTCCCTAACTCTGGTGAGGCTTCTGTCTCCAAAGTGAACCTCGAAACCCAGGAGGAGATCGCCCGCTATTATACGGCTCCCCGCCTGGGTCAGGACGGCAACACTGTTGACCCATACGCGTGGCGTACTTCCCGTATTGCCATGGACGCTGACAACAACGCCTGGGTCGTCAACACCGGCGCCAACGGGATAAACCTGCAGGGTTCAATCGTGCGCATCCAGGCCGATACCGCCGATCTCGCCAACACCCACGCCTACCCTGACCCGGTGCTTGACTTCGGCACCGACGACGCCGTCAAAGTATTTCCCGTGGGTAACCCTGGGGACATCCCGCGGGCCATCGCTATCGATGACCAAGGCTTCATCTGGGTGGGCTTCTACGGTAGCGGTGCCCTCATCAAGTACGAGTACAGCGACAGCCCGGGCGCCCTGAGCCTGGCCGGCGGTCCATACTACCCGGCTGAAGGCACCATCCGCTACTACGAGATGAAGTTCGACTCCAGCTTCCCACAGCAGATGCTCTACATCTCCAGTAGGGCATCGGACCCGCGGCTTCTCCCCGTAACTACGGGTGTGTGGAGATTTGATGGGACGGAATTTGTTCTTGATCTCCCCATGGTGTACCCGACATCTCCCTATTCTCTGCTGATCGCCAAGCCGGGAGACTTCCCCGGTGCAGAGGCCTACGAAGGTACCGTCTACGCCACCGACTACACCAACTTGTTGTGGATTCGCGACCCCGACACGGGTAACTGGGTATCGAGGGTCATCTCGGGCGCCAATGAGAATCGCGGCATGGGTTTTGACGAAGCAGGCAGGGTGTGGATCGCCAGCACGCTCTGGACCTCGAGTGGCAACAAGATCTTCTCTTACGACCCCGCGACAGGTTTTCAGGGGCCGACCTATAGCCTTCCCGTCGGCACAACCCCCGTCGGTGTGGGCAGGGACAATTCGGGGATCATGTGGGCCATCTGCCGCAGCGACTCCCAAGAGGAAGGCTGGCTGGAGGGCTTCGATCCCAGTGTTGACCCGCCCGCCTACGTAGGGTCGATCCAGGTTGGCTATCGTCCCTACGCCTACAGTGATTTCCTGGGAACGGTGCTGCAGGAGTTGGCAGCCCTCGGTGACTTCGTCTGGTATGACACCAACGGCAACGGCATCCAAGACGATGGGGAACCCGGTATTCCCGGCGTCACCGTGATCCTCTACGATTGCGAGGGCAACGAGCTGGCAACAACCACCACCGACGATACGGGCTACTATCTGTTCGATGGTCTGGTGACGGGGTGTTATGAGGTGAAGTTCGTGCTGCCTCAGGGCTACGTCTTCACCCTGCAGAATCAGGACGCAGACGACGCCAAAGACAGCGACGCCGACCCAATTACTGGGTTGACCGGTCCAATCAACCTGACCGTTCCCGACCGAGATCTGACCTGGGATGCCGGCATGTACCGGCTGGCCTGCTTCGACGAGACCGCCTGGGCCTTCGGAGGCGACTACGCCACGGCCAACAACACGGTAGAAGGCAATCCTTCTGACGCTTGGGGCTGGACCAACTACATCTCCAAAGGCGAGTACACCTTTCCACTCTACGCCGGTGCTGGTCAGAACGACATCTCCAAGGGCACGCTGGTAGGCGAAGTGAGAATCGTGTATGCGGCCGGCTGTGTCACCGTGACGTACGAAGTCTACGATGCTTCTTACGCCTACGTGTTGGCCGAGACGCACCTGTGGGTGGGCACGACACCGCTCCCTCTGAATGACGGGACGCCCACCGCTGCACCGGGTCAGTTCCTTGATCTGGCTCCAGTTGTCAACCCTGACCATACTGTGACCTACCAAGTATGCGATCTGGAGGGTGACATCCGGGTAGCCGCTCATGCCGTTGTGGCCTGGTGTGACGGCACCATCTTGCCGCCTCCTGGCTCGGAAATGACCATTACCGAGACGGACCTTCCCGGAGCGCCGGGCTTGGGCAAGAAGGAGGAGGCCATCGAGGCCTATAAGGGGAAGGGCAAGAAGGACTAGTCGCCAACCGACGCACCAGATGAGATTCTAGGGTGTGGAGGGCCCCGCAGGATACTCCCGCGGGGCCCTCGCGTCTGTTGGGGAATGTGTCAGCCAGGGCGGGGGGTAATGGGTTATTCTCCCTGTTCGGCGGGCGGCTGTGTGGCCTCAGGTGGCGTATGATTCACTGCCGTGAGAAGTGATGGAAGAGCCACAGGGACGAGGCAGCGTTCTCTCCCCTTTCTAGCCGGTTCCCTGGTAGGGGGGAACCTTCTGGCCATGGCACTCAACACGCTCGGAGGGCTCGTGGTGGGGCGCTTGGTGGCGCCCGCGACTCTGGGTCTGTTTCACGGCATCGGCTTGGTGCTTGGCTACGTGCCGGTGCTGGAGCTGGGCATCCTGAACGGACTCAACCGCGAGCTTCCCTATGCCATGGGAAAAGGGGATCGCGAGCAGGCCAAGCAGCTGGCGGCAGCCGGCCAGGCGTGGGCCCTTCTTGTGGGCGGAGCCGTGTGTGTGGCTCTCTGGGGGGTGGCCGGCTGGGAACTCGTTCGGGGTGAGGCCTGGAGGGCGGCCAGCTGGTTCACCAACGGGCTTCTTGCCGTACTCCTCTTCTATAGCCAGCTGTACATGGAGACCACCTATCGTACCGCTCACGACTTCGCCCGCTTGGCCTTGGTCAGAGTCCTGCAGAGCCTTGCTGCGCTGGCCCTCTTGGTGTTGGTGGGTGTATTGAACTTCTACGGACTGTGCCTGCGAGCGGTGCTCACTGCGGCTGTCGGCGGCCTGCTGCTGTACTGGTGGCGCCCTTTCCGGGTGGGTCCGAGATGGCACTGCGGCCACCTGAAGCAGCTTCTGCGCGTTGGGGCGCCCATACTGGCGGTGGGTCAGATCTACATGTGGTGGCCGGTGGTCGATCGCACCCTGGTGCTGGGTTTGGCCGGGACGGAAGCCATGGGGCTCTATGCGGTGGCCCTCATGGCTGTGGGTGCGGTGGGCGTACTACCTGCGGCTATGTCGCAGATCATGTACCCGCGCTTGGCCCAGCAGTTCGGTGTCCAAGAGTCCCTCGCTGCACTTTTGCGCCTCTCGTGGAAGCCTATGCTAGTGACTGCTGCCCTCTTGATTCCTTTGGTGATTGCCGGCTGGTTTCTTGCCCCACCGTTGGTCCGCTGGCTCATCCCCGCCTACGTGGAGGCCACGCCGGCCATGCAGTGGGCATTACCCTCGGCCCTGGTGGCGTGCTTTGATCCTCTGCAGAAGGTGTTCAACGTCATCCGTCGGCAAGGGCTCCGGCTGGTGGCGCTCCTTCTGGGAATAGCCGCCTACGGTGCCAGCTTGCTGCTACTCGTGGAGGGTGGCGTGTACCTGGCGGCTTTTCCCCAAGCCATGCTCGTAGGCAGGCTGGTCCACACGGTCTTGTCCCTGTTCCTTCTTTGGTGGCTGAAAAGAAGAGAACATGATGGCGCGCAGGTGCCGTGATGAGGCCGGAGCAGGTTGGGCGGAGGTGCATGGCAGAGGGGCATCGCAGATCTCGGGTGTTTTTCACCGTCATTATCCCTACTCACAACCGGCCTCACTTGCTGCGCCAAGCCGTAGACAGCGTGCTTGCGCAGACATATGCTGACTTCGAACTGCTGGTGGTCGACGATGGCTCGGAGGTGCCTGCGCGGCAGGTGTTGGCCGACTACGATGATCCGCGCCTGAAGGTGTGCTTCAACGAGCGCACCCCCGGGGCCAACGGGGCGCGCAATACGGGCATATTAGCAGCCCGGGGCGCGTGGATTGCCTTCCTGGACGACGACGATCTCTGGCTGCCCGAGAAGCTCGCAACCGTGCACGAGAAGGCGCGGGAAGTCGACGAAGACTGCGTGCTCATCTACTCGGGCCGCAGCCACATCGATGCCGCCGGCACCACGGTTCTAGACAACGTCTGCCTGGGTTTTGAGGGGGAGGTGTCGGCGCGCCTCCTTCATCACCAGGCGTTTGGCGGCTTCAGCTGCGCGGTGGTGCGCAGGAAGGTGGCGGTTGAGGTCGGGGGCACGGATGAGGACTTCCCCTCCCTGCAGGACCTCGACTTCTACTATCGCGTGGCCCTTGAGGGAACGTTCGTGGCCATTCCGGAACCACTGGTCCTCTACCGCTTCGGCCCCGACCGAATCACCTCGGACGACGGCAGGCAGCTTGAGGGTTGGATGAAGTATTGCCATAAGCACCGGGCTGCTCTCGCACGCAACCCAAGGGCGCGTAATGCCAACCGGATGAGGGTCTGTTACCATGCCTTTCGTGCCCGCCGTTGGTGGGTGGCCTTGAGCACGCTACCCTCCCTGGGTGCGGGTCTTCTCCTGAACACTCGCAGAGCGTGGAGTTTCCTCACCGGTATAGGAGTGTACGTTCTGAGAGACATGCCCAAGCACTGTCTGAGGCGTCGATGACGGGAGAGCGTGTGCCGACGGGGGCACATGATGCTCCGCGACCAACTGCGGACGCGGCGCGTGTCAAGGTTTCGGTGGTCATCCCGCTCTTTGCCAAGGAGCGCCACATAAAGCGGGCCCTCAACTCCGTCCTTGCCCAGAGCTTCCGTGACTTCGAGGTCCTCGTGGTGGACGACGGCTCCACCGACGGCGGGGCAGATGTGGTGGGTGTGGTGGGTGACCCACGTGTGCGCCTGCTGCGACAGGAGAACGCGGGTGAGAGCGCTGCGCGTAATCGCGGGATAGCCGAGGCCCAGGCCGAATTGGTAGCCTTGCTCGATGCCGACGATGAATGGCTACCTGACTTTCTATCCACCGTTCTTGAAGCGTACGAGCGGTTCCCCCAGGCCGGTATGTTCGGCACCGCATATTCTTGGTGCGAGAACGGAACCATGCGCCGACCGGCGTTTGCCTCTGATGCGCAGCACCAGGGAATTGGGCTGATCGATGACTACTTCCGGGCGGCGCTCGGTCCTTCCCCGATCTGCGCCTCCGCGGTGATGGTTCCCAGAAGGGTGTTCGAAGAGGTGGGCGGGTTTCCATTGGGAGTGAGGCGCGGCGGGGATCTCGAGATGTGGGCGAGGATAGCGTTTCACTATCCTGTTGCATGGACTCCCGCCACTCTCTCCATCTACCATCTTTCTGCGGATAATCGAGCCTGCAACCTCGTTCCGGTTGGTCCGGATGTGGCGGCAGCGTGCTCCCTGGAAGGTCTGCTTCGAACCGGCACCATGCCGGTGTCGTCATCCCGGGAGGCCGTGGACGACTACGTGGTGAAGCTCAGGCTGGGGCTGGCGCGGCACCACATCCTGCAGGGGAACCGCCGTTGGGCGCGGGACGTGCTCAGGCTTACACGTGCAAATACCCGCTTCAGGCGCGAGCGGATGGTGCTTCTCGCCGCGTACTGGCTTCCACGGCCGTTGTTGTCTCTCGCTCTGCGGGCGAAGGCAGTGCTGCGTCGCATGCGGGGTGTTCACTCCGGTGAGGGCATCACGTGCCTTCCTGAGGGGTATGGATGAGCGTCCAGTGAGGTCTGCGGGCAGGGAACGGCTCCCGCTCTTGCGCGCATCCGTGGCTTGCCCGTGATGCAGAGCGGCAAGTGGGGGAGCTCCTCGCCGCAGTCATCGCCCCTGCTGTTGTTGTGCAAGCATGGCGAGCACGGCCTCCTTCTCCACCATCCAGAGGTCGGCCGGCCTTTCGAGGAATCTCTCCACGTCCTGCCGCACTCCCTCCCAGGGGGCGTCGACGAGTCGGTCAGTCAAGGCCTCGTGCCACTTGTGGGCCGGCCCCGCGGGTTCGGGGAAACCGGCTTGGCGAAGCGCATTCGCCAGGAGGGGCTTGTTGGGAGGTGGCGACTCCGGGTCGCTCAGGTACCACACCAGGTCGTATATGTGCGGCAAATGGCTGGTTTCTGCCGCACTGTGAGTGGGTGTTGGTGTCATGGTGTTATTATCGGCGTGTCCACAGTGATGCGGGCCATGATGACATCGAAGCGAGGCGGCTCCCTCAAGTGAAGACCCTCTTTCTCATACCCGCAAGAGGTGGCTCGAAAGGGTTCCCCGGCAAGAATCTGGCTCTTCTGGCCGGCATTCCCCTCGTCGGTTGGGCGGCGAGGTTGGCGCTGCGAGCCGCCCAGTATCATCCTGGCTCTCGCGTAGTATGCTCTACCGACGATGCCGCGATAGCGGATGCTGCGGTCACGTGGGGCGCCGAGGTGCCTTTCATTCGGCCGGTGGAGCTGGCGACTGATGACGCCAGCTCGATTGATGTCGTTCGGCATGCGCTCGATCACGTCGAAGAGGATTTCGGTGCCGTGGCTCTCCTTCAACCCACCAGCCCGCTCACCGCACCCAAAGACGTGCTCGCCGCATTGGAGCTCTTCTCTCGATCCAGTTCGCCTGTGGTTGCCGTGGCAGAGCTCGACCATCCCGTGGAGTGGTGCTGTCGGCTGGGCCTCGATTCTCGCATAGAGATGATTGCACGCGAGACGGTGGCTCGCCGGCAGTTGGCAGAAGGCTCGTTCTGTCCCAGCGGAGCCATCTACGTAGCTTCTCCCGAACAGATTCGCACACGGGGCTTCTGGACCAACGATACCCGAGGCTTAGTCATGCCTCGCGAGCGTTCGGTTGACATAGATGCGCCTTGGGATCTTGCTGTTGCGGAAGCCGTGCTTGACGCTCGTCCAGTCCCAGCTATTGAGATTGGGGGGAGGAAGATTGGGCCGGGCCATCCTTGCTTCATCATTGCGGAGGCGGGGGTGAATCACAACGGCTCGCTGGAGATGGCGCTGCAGCTGGTGGACGCAGCTGCTGAAGCCGGGGCGGATGCGGTGAAGTTCCAGCTCTACCGGACCGATGAGCAGGTCACGCGCAACGCAGGCCTGGCGGAATACCAGAAGAAGACCACCCATGCTGCAACAATGGCAGCAATGGCATCGGATTACGAAATGCCTTGGTGTGATCACTTGGTCATTCGTGATCATTGCCAAGAAGTTGGGATTATGTACCTAGCATCGTGTTTTGACCAAGAAGCGGTCGATTTCTATACCTCGGGGATTGGAGGCTCTGCACTGAAGGTGGGTTCGGGCGAGATCACGAACTTGCCTCTGCTTGACTACATGGCAACGAAAAGGGTCCCGATCATCCTAAGTTGCGGGATGGCCGATATGCGTGACATTGAGCGGGCCGTGGAAGTCATCGGCAAGTCTCGGGACCGCCTTGCCCTTCTGCATTGCGTCTCAAGCTACCCAGCGGGGCATGAGGACCTCAATCTGAGGGCTATGACAAGCATGCGCCGTGCATTCGCAACTGTTGTTGGCTACAGCGATCACGCTCCAGGGACTATTGCGGCAACTGTTGCCTTGGCCTTGGGTGCATCGATTGTTGAGAAGCACTTCACGCTGGATAAGTCTCTACCGGGGCCGGACCATGCAATGTCGCTTGACCCAGGCGAGCTAAATCAGTTCGTGCACTCGCTTAGGCTTGCCGAGCAATCGCTGGGTGAGACAAGCAAACGCGTACAGGCGTCCGAGGTGGGTGTGCAACTAGCGGCTCGTCGTAGTCTTGTGTCTCGAGAAGCCATCGCGGCTGGTGAGCCATTGTCGATGACCCATGTTACCTTCAAGAGGCCGGGCACGGGTATTAGCCCGGTCGATTGGCACAAGGCAATTGGGCGGAAGGCCAAGACGGCCATTCCTGAGGACAGTGTCATCACATGGGGAATGCTTGAGTGAGACGTATTGCCTATATATCGGGTACGCGTGCAGATTATGGGCCCATGAGGTCCACGCTTGCCAGGATAAACGAGGAACCCGTGTTCGAGCTTGGGGTGATTGTGACCGGCATGCATCTTCAGGCCGTGCATGGTGACACCATCGAAGAGATCTGTCGTGACGGGCTTGCAGTAGTGGGCCGAGTCCCCGCGCACACGGAGGGAGACAGTCCGGTCGCCATGGCAATCTCGATCGGGAAGATGCTGGAGGGAATGGCAGTCGAACTTGCGGAGTTCGAACCCGACGTAGTGCTGACATTGGGTGACCGGGGCGAGCAGGTGGCCGCTGCCTTGGCGGCAGCGCTTCAGAATCGGGTGGTGGTACATCTTTGCGGGGGGAGTCTCTCCGGCTCGATCGACGACAGCTTCAGGCACGCAATTACGAAGCTGGCTCACTATCATCTGCCTGCGTGTGAAGAACACGCTCGACGGATAGTCCAGATGGGGGAGCCTCCCGATCGAGTAATCATTGCCGGGCTTCCGGGAGCGGACATCAGCAAAGATGCGCGCTATTCGAGGGACCATGTGTGTTCTGCATATGGACTACCCGTGGGGCAGCCGTACGTGCTTGTTATCCAGCATCCTGTCACGCAGTGCTGGGAAGAGACTGAGCAGCAGATCACGGCAACTCTTGAGGCTGTGGTGGCGACTGGGCTCCCAACGCTCCTCGCTAATCCGAATGATGACGCAGGCGGCCGCGTGATCCTTGATCACATGCGCTCGTGGTCTTTGCACCATCCGCAACTGAAGTTGCTGCCGCCCCCCGCAAGCCGGGAGATGTTCGCAAGCATTATGGCGCACGCAGGAGTGTTGGTGGGCAACTCGAGTTGCGGTGTGATCGAAGCAGCGAGTGTTGACCTTCCTGTGGTGAACATCGGAGAGAGACAACGAGGCCGTGAAGGATATGCGTGTGCGGTTAACGTGGGTTACCAAGCGAAGGAGATTCTCGCAGGAATGCGGAGGGCCTTGTTCGACGAGAGCTACAGAATGCAGGTTGCGCGATTCGAAAGCGACTTGGTTGGGCCGACTGAACGCTTGGTGGTGCAAGCACTGCGAGATTTGGACCTCGCGGTAGCCCGGAAGCCGAAGCCGTTCCACTTGTACGAGGGGTGACGTGCCATGGAGATCAGAGGTAAGACCGTTTGTCTCAGAGCCATCGAGCGCTATGATTTGCCAGCATTACAACGCTGGAGCAATGATCCGGCCATTCAAGACTGCCTCGGAGGCTGGCATTTCCCTGCTTCGCTTGACGATATGGAGACCTGGCTGCGCAGAAGTCACCGGGACTTGTCGAGCAAGCGGTTTGCCATCGAAACACCGGCCGAGGGGCTTGTTGGGACAGCCAGTCTTCTCGACATCAATTGGAAAGACCGCAATGCTTTTCATGGGATGATGCTGGGGCAAAGGCAGACTCACGGCAAGGGTTACGGAACGGATACCGTCATGGCAGTAATGCGCCATGCTTTCGAAGAGCTTGCCCTGGAAAGGCTTGACGGCACTATCATCGAGTACAATCATCCATCCATCCATCTCTACTGCGACAAGTGCGGTTGGAGCGTGGAGGGACGAAAGAAGAACGCGTACTGGCGCAGAAATCGCTATTGGGAAGCTCTCGTCGTTGGGATAACGCGTGAGGAGTATCTGCAAGTCTCGGCAGCGTTAGAGTACTGGGGTTAGTCTAGGGGTGTCTATTCAACCTCGTCATCGGGAGGGGCAGCAGGAAGGGATTCATCGACGCTACTGCATGGGCGGAGAGATGGAGCTCAACGGACTACCCTCAGCGATTTCCCAAGACTTGCGTCAATTGACCAAGGGTGTTGTCGGGCGATGGACATCGAGCGGAAGGGGAGCCCTCTCGCTGGTGTTTCGGGCCTTGCGCGGAAAAGGGGTTCATCGCGTTCATCTTCCCGCGTTCATATGCGGAAGTGTTGTTGCTGCGGCGAAGGCAAGTGGGCTTGATTGCTCATACTATCCCGTTGGGTGGGACTTGTCTCCCGAACCGGATCCACCTAGAAGGGCGGCTGTCCTCTTCGTAGACTACTTCGGCTGGCGCAGCGAGGCCATTCAGGTCTTCGCGCAGAATGCTGAGTTTGATTCTCCGGTAGTAGAAGATGCATGCCAAGCTCTTCTGAGCCATTGGCCAGCCGAGCGCACGGCTGGGCATCATGTGGTCCTCAGTCCCCGCAAGTTCGCACCCGTTACGCTGTGTGGGTGGTCAAGTCTGGCCGACTACACACCTGGTGCATCCAGCGAGTTGGAGCGGATGGCGTGGCAGTCTCTTGCCTCCAGGCTTGTGAAGGGCACGTACATGAGCCACTCGGAACAGCCAGTCAATCGGGACTTGGAGAGCTTCTACCTTGCGTCCTTCGCTGAGATCGAAGGTTATCTCGACGGCAACTGCGATCCAACCGAGATAACAACGCTGGCGGCGAGTTTGATTCGAAGAGTTGACTGGCGGGGCGTAGGTTCTTCGCGCAGAAGAAACTGGGTCGCTCTCAATGAGTGTCTCGCGGGTCATGTCGAGCCCCTGTTCGACAGACTGCCCACGAGTGTTGTGCCTCTTGGCTATGTGGTTAAGCTTCGCGACAGAGACAAGATCAGAAGGATGCTGGCCGAGCGCCGCGTTTTCTGCGCGGTCCACTGGCCGTTGGCCCAGGATGTGAGCGCGAGCAGTTTTCCTACTTCCGCCATGCTCTCACGGAGTCTCCTGACGCTTCCAATTGACCAGAGATACGAGTGCGGTGACATGGAGAGATTGGCAGAAATCGTAAGGTCTGTGGTCTAGTGGATTGCCGGGTACTTGACGCTGTCCGGGACAGAATGGCATGGCACGGTATTCTGGCCAGGCTCCCCGTAGTCTACAGGGACTTGTACTTCACACCCGAATGGGTGGCACTGCATGCGCGAGGCCCAACTGCAAGTCCATGTTTATACGTCTACGAGGAGGGTGGCGAGATCCTCGTCCACCCCTTTGTCCTTCGGAGACTATCTCAAATCGGGCATTCCATCTTGACCTTCCCGGCTGCTGACATTGAGAGCGCCTATGGGTACGCGGGACCCGGGAGCACATGTGTGAGCCCCCGTTTCTTGGAAAGTGCGTGGGGAGCATATGACGAGTGGTGCAAGAGCCAGTATGTGGTCGCAGAATTCGTGCGGCTTCATCCTCTACTGAAGAACGAGCGACTGCTACCTGAGCGGGTGATTCGCACCTATGACCGAGAGACGGTCTCTATTGACCTGATTGATGTCGGGGCTGGAGGGCAGCCCTATTCTTCGAAAGCCAGAAACATGATTAGAAGGTGCGTTAAAGCCGGTGGTGTTGCAGTAACCTTGTCTGGCCGTCCTGCTTTCGACGAGTTCCGTACTCTCTACAGCCATACAATGATAAGAATTGGGGCCCCAGGCTATTATCATTGGGATGAGGCGTATTTCGAGAACCTGTACAGCCTTTTGGAAAGGACTGGAGTTGTCATTGGTGTTAAGCGCGACGGGCGACTCTTGGCGGCAGGCCTGTTTCTTAAGGGGGCGCGCTGGATGCATTACCACTTGTCGGCCAGCCTCAGCGAAGGGGGAATCCCGGGCGCTGTCAATCTGATGCTTCATAAAGCGGCGCTTTTGGGAGCGCAAGAGGGCCTAAGCCATTTGCACCTTGGGGGAGGCACGTCGGGAGATGCAGAGGATTCACTGCTGTATTTCAAGAAATCCATGTCAACTCTGCGCCATCAGTTTCACATCGGAAGGCGTGTGCATGACGAGGATACGTACGAGGAGCTGGAGTGTCTTTGGCGACGAGAACATCGTGACCTCCATGGCAGCAAGATGGAGAGGTTGATCTTCTACCGCGATGATTGATGGTTCTCGGAGAGGAGAACGAGCCCGGCTGGCTGCTCGCTCGCAGAGGTGGTCTCCATGATTGATCATCTGACCGTGAAAGCGGATGCGTCGCTCCGCGACGGGATGCAGGTCATCGGGGTTGGCGGCGCAGAGATTGCGTTGGTAGTTGACAGCACCGGCCGGTTGGTCGGCACGTTGACGGACGGAGATGCTCGGAGGGCGATCTTGAGTGGTGTGTCTCTTCTGGCTCCCGTTTCGTCAGTGATGAATCACGAGTTCACGGCTATTGGACCCGAATCTGGTCGAGCGGAAGCCCTTGACCTGATGAGGGCATTCGGCTTCCAGCAGATACCCATCGTTGACGGCGATGGTCGTCTGTTGGGGCTGCATTTGCTTAGGGAGATGATTGGGGCCGTCTGCCGCCCCAACTGGGCCGTTGTGATGGCCGGCGGGCGTGGTCAGCGCCTGCACCCAATCACCGATGACGTGCCGAAGCCCATGGTCAAAGTGGCGGGGCGCCCCATCCTGGAGAGAATCATCCTTCACTTGGTGGGCTTTGGCATCAGGCGGGTCTTTGTCTCGGTGCACTACAAAGCTGAGGTGGTTGAGGGGCACTTCGGTGACGGCTCTCGCCTTGGCTGCGAGATCGACTACCTACGCGAGGAGAAACCACTGGGGACTGCGGGGGCGCTCTCCCTTCTCAGTGAGTCCCCCACCGAACCCCTGATCGTGGTGAATGGTGATCTTCTCACGCAGTTCGATGTAGGGCGAATGCTTGCCCATCACAGCGAGGGCGGGCATGTGGCCACGGTGGGCATTCGCGAGTACTCGCACACGGTGCCGTTTGGCGTGATAGAGAGTGACGGCCCTCGTGCCGTTGGGCTCACCGAGAAACCCACCCTTGTGTGTGACGTGAACGCCGGCATCTATGTGCTGGACCCGCGCCTCCCGCAGAGAGTGCCCGCAGGTTCGGAGTTCTCCATGCCGGGCCTCCTGGAAGACTGCCTGGCACGGGGCGAGGCAGTTGGAGTATTCCGGATCGATGATGACTGGCTCGACGTCGGCCGGCGCGAGGATCTTCTCCGCGCCCGGGGCCAAGAGGAGTGGGTGTGAGCTGGGCAGGCCGCAGGGTGCTTGTGACGGGCGCGGACGGCTTCATCGGCAGCCACCTGGCCGAGCGGCTGGTGGCTCTGGGGGCTGAGGTTCGTGCCTTCTGTTTCTACAACTCCAACGGCTCCTGGGGGTGGCTGGACGGA
The DNA here is from genome assembly GCA_964423425.1 of uncultured Gaiellales bacterium. Taxonomy (GTDB): domain Bacteria; phylum Actinomycetota; class Thermoleophilia; order RBG-16-64-13; family RBG-16-64-13; genus CAYRES01. Next base: position 83,398 of record CAYRES010000002.1, read on the forward strand.
AGCGACCTCGAGGTGAAGCAGTCGCTCGACGTGCGCTTGGGAGACATCCGAGACGCTCGTTTCGTGGAGCAGGCTGTGGCGGGAGTGGATGTGGTCTTCCACTTGGCCGCCCTCATCGCCATCCCCTACAGCTACGTGGCTCCGGAGTCGTTCGTGGACACGAATGTCAAGGGCACGCTGAACGTGCTCGAAGCCGCTCGTCGTGCGGGCTGCCATCGGGTGGTACACACCTCGACGAGCGAGGTATACGGCACGCCGCACACCGTACCCATCCGCGAGTCCCATCCTCTGCAGGGGCAGTCTCCCTACAGCGCCACCAAGATCGCCGCCGACAAGCTCTGTGAGGCCTACCACGCGTCTTTCGAGGTGCCGGTCGTGACTCTGCGCCCCTTCAACACCTACGGCCCTAGGCAGTCCACGCGGGCCGTGCTGCCCACCATGCTGGTGCAGCTTCTCTCGGGCAGCAGGGAGATACACCTGGGCAGACTGGACACGAAGCGCGACCTCACCTACGTAGCCGACACCGTGGAGGGTTTCGTGAAGGCGGGCGACGTTGAGGGTATCGAGGGTGAGGTCATCCAGCTCGGGGTGGGCCGGGCGGTGGCCATAGGCGATCTTTTCGACGCCGCCTGCCGGGTTCTGGGCATGGCGGCTCAGGTGGTTCAGGACCCGGGCCGCCTGCGCCCCGACGCGAGCGAAGTCCTGGTACTTCTTTCCGACCCGGCGAAAGCCGGAGAACTCCTTGGCTGGTCTCCTGAGACTCGACTCGAGGAGGGACTCCTTCGCACCGCGCAATGGCTGGAGGCGCATATACACCTCTACGAGCCCGAGCGATACCATGTCTGAATCGCCTGCCCACATCCCGCTCTGCGAGCCCCACCTTGCGGGCAACGAGTGGAAGTACATCAAGGACTGCTTGGACACCAACTGGGTGTCTTCGGTGGGGAGCTACGTGGAGCGGTTCGAGCGCATGGTGGCCGAGTACGTGGGTTGCCGCCATGCCGTGGCCACCGTGAACGGTACCGCGGCACTGCATGTGGCGCTCCTGGTGGCCGGGGTCGAGGCCGATGACGAGGTGCTGGTTTCTGATCTCACGTTCATTGCGCCCGTCAACGCCATACGGTATGTAGGTGCGTGGCCGGTCCTCATTGATGCCGAACCCGATTACTGGCAGATGGATCCTGCCAAGGTCGAGGATTTCTTAGCCCGGGAATGCATCCTCGAGAAGGACGGACTGCGCAACAGCACAACCGGTCGGCGGGTCAAAGCCGTCTTGCCGGTTCACATTCTGGGGCACCCCTGCGACATGGACCCCCTGCTGGGGTTGGCCGACCGCTACGGACTTGTTGTGATCGAGGATGCCTCCGAGAGCCTGGGCGCCCTCTACAAGGGGCGTCGCGTAGGCAGTCTGGGTGACGTGGCCTGCTTCAGCTTCAACGGGAACAAGCTCATCACCACCGGCGGCGGTGGCATGCTCGTCACCGACAACACCGAGTGGGCGTCGAGGGCTCGGTATCTGACCACGCAGGCCAAAGACGACCCCGTGGAGTTCGTGCACGGTGAGGTTGGATACAACTACCGGCTGACCAACATCCAGGCGGCCATGGGTGTCGCACAGATGGAGGCCGTGGACGACTACCTGGCGGCCAAGAAACGAATCGCCGCGGCCTATCGCGAAGGCTTCGCCGGCGTAGGCGGAGTAGAACTCATGCGGGAAGCCGAGTGGGCTCAGAGTTCGTGGTGGCTCTCAACGGTGCTCATCGACGCCCAGGAATATGGCCGAGACAGTAGATCGCTGCTTGAGTTGCTGGCGGAGAAGGGTATCCAGACGCGGCCGCTATGGCAGCCTATGCACCTGAGTCCTACGCACGAGGGAATGCAGAAGTGTGGCGGTGAAGTCGCAAGGCATCTCCACAAGACTGCCCTGAGTCTGCCCAGCTCAGTGGGGCTCGCAGTGAGGCAGCAAGAGCGCGTTATCTCCCTTCTTAGGCGCGGATGATCACCTTTCCTCCGCCGCGACGTGGGACAGTGAATCGTTGGTAATACCGTGGAAACCAGTGCGCAGGCCCCAGGGAATCGCTCGCCCAAGACTTCGACCTAAGAGAAGATGAAGCACATATTCACCATAAACAATGCCTTTGTCGAGCTTATGGCAAGACATATTATGGCTGAATACGGTCTTAAAGAAGAAGACTGTCTATTGATTTATTCGCAGCGGCCCAACTTTCCTCTTGTAACAAACAGTACATCAGTAGCGCAATGCGTTTACTATGACAATAGAATCTACCGAAGTTATGGATTAGCGCTTAATCACGAGATTAAGAGGATTAACAGGATACCACATGAAGTCTTCAATAAATGTGAATACATATGTTATGCAAATACGACTAGGAGTTGGCTCGCACAGAGCCTAATAGGCGGAAAGAACTGCATAGGATATCACATCGTTGAAGAAGGCATGGCGGCATATACCATAAAGAATACTACAATGGATTCGTCGATAAAAGAAAGAATGCGTAGGTATCTTGCATTGACAAGTTCTGCTGGCAGAATTGGTCATTTTGGGGTAGGCACTTACTATACTTCACATCCCAAGTTCTTAACGGCAATATGCTGTCATGAGGCGGCATTCCCAGGTATAGACAGGAAGGAAGTCATAGGGTGGCCTTTTGCACGTCTCGAAGGATATGAAGATGTACAGGCGTTGTTTGTTTTCGACGGGGGTAGCACGTCTGAGGAATTTCTTCGGGATGCCATCTGCCGTCTGGCCAATGAATGTTGGAGCGGAAGATTTGAGAGCGTGGCGTACAAGTTTCATCCTAATCAGCAGCAGGAGGAACGGAGGCGGCTGAAGCTTCTGTTTGAGGGGGTGAGCATAGAGCATAACATCCGCCCAATTGAGCTGAACGATGTGATCTTGGAGAATCTGTGTTTGAGTCGTGGCCGCGCTCTTTCCGTCTACTTCATTCTATCCTCGGTGGGTTTCTATGCTGCCATGATGGGGTGCGAGAGCGTATCGGTCGCGAGGGCGCATCCCGCTGCTTGGCGGACAGTCAGCGGACTACCTCCTGCTGTCACGAGGGGGGTAGTGTTTCTCTGAGCGGCCATGGGTAGAGCATGGTCTTCATCTGTTGGCAGACGTGCGGTTGCGAAGGCTCGGAGCACCATCGCTGGTCATGGTGTATTTGCGTACTTCAGCCTTGCATCGAGTGCCTTCAGCCTGGCAACGATGTTCGCGGGGTTCATTGTCCTCAGATGGATTGCCCCCGAGGACATAGGGCTGTGGCAGTCTCTCCTCTTGGTTGGCACCTATAGCAGCTTCGTGCAGGCGGGGGTCTTCAACGGCCTGAATAGGGAACTGCCATACCGGCTGGGCAAGGGGGATTCTTCTGCGTTGGCCTTCGTGGCCACATGTCAGAGCTTTGCTCTCATTCTAGGCGGGCTTCTCGTGACCGGAGGGGTTCTCACAGTCTTTGTTGTCGAGCAGTCACAAGTGCGCTGGGCCCTCGCGGCTGTCTTTGTAGGCGTGGCATCGTCCACGTACCAGCAATTCCTTGGCGCAACGTATCGGGCGCGGCAGGCCTTCCGCAAGCTTTCGCATATCGTAGTGGCGGAGACGGTCATGGCCCTTGTCACGCTGCCCGTCGTCTATTATCTGAAGTACCCCGGTCTTGCAGTGCGCTTCGCTGTGTTGGCAGTGTTCTCTGCCATTATGAGGCATCACTGGAGGCCTTTTCGGGTACCGGTGAGTCTCGATCCTCGTGTTCTGCTAGAACTAATGAAGACCGGGGTTCCTCTGTTTGCCTTCGGATATGTTGCCAGCATTGCAGCTACCCTGCCGAGGGTTGTGCTTCTTCATGAGGGCAATGTGCAAATGGTGGGTTTATATGCGCCCGTAGCAGCCACAATGAGTATCATGATTGTTGTGCCTAGTGCTATGGCACAGTATATATACCCAAGGATGTCGTATATGCTTGGAAATAGTGGTAATAGGCATAAGGTTTGGAACTTAGCATGGAGGACTTCTATTTATAGTGTGTTGATATCAACGCCAGTGATAGCGGTTATATACATAGCAATGCCATGGGTTATAGAGAAATTCTTGCCAGAATACAGCTATGGAGTGAATGCCATAGGTTGGGCTCTTATGGGTGGTGTGTTTCAAGGAGCATTAATCTCAGTGAATGCTTTGAATAGCCTCAAAGCTTGGAAATGGATGGCGATGTATACTTCAGTGCGTGTGCTAGGCACCTTGGTACTGGTGTTTTTCTTCTTTCACCTGTTTCTAAACCCCATAGAGGGAGTGGCGTTCGGCTATGCACTGGCGCAGGCAGTGAGCTGGTGTACTGCGCTCCTTTGCATCCACTACGCAACGAAAGGCGGCAGCGGCATGGAGGTGGGGCAACATAGTATGCCCGACGCGTAGGCTCCATGGCCGCGGGAAGCGGCTCTTGCACTTGCCGCGTGGCTGTCGGCAACGACTCATGGTATCGTCTCTGATAGACCAGTGAGTTTTGCCTACCCGGGCTATTGCGACGCTATCCTCGTGACGCTTTCGATTGATGAGCGGGCCGACTGCTTCTGCGAGACGCAGTCGGTCTAGTAATAGGACGCTTCTCCTCGCGGCGGAAATGGGTAGAGGGCGGTCAATCAAGAGAGTAACCCATGGCGAGGCACAGAGAATCATGAATGGGCCCAGGTGATCGACAAACGGAGAGAAGAACAGGTCAGTCTCTTAACGCTCCCTAAGCTGCTACTGGTCCGAACGCTCCGGAGGCGACGGCTCGGTTGGTTCGGAGTCCTGTTGAGGAGACACGGGCTGACTGTGGAAGACCACCTACGATGCGATGCCCATCGGAGTTGTTGATTGGTGCTCTTGAGCGAGACCGGCTGAGAGAGGGAGGGTGAGTATCCCGCCGGGTCCAAAAGGAGGGCTTGAGGTGCCCCAAACCATCCGCTTTGGTCAATCGATGCAGCGTAGGCCGGCTCTCACGCCTGCCACGGTAAGCAAACTGATTGCGCTGAGTCTTCTTCTTCTCGCCGCTTCAGGGTCTGCTCTCTCACAGGACTTCCTGCCAGCCGCGCTCAAAGCACTCGGGGGCGTTCTGGTGGCGTTCATTGTCTACGACCTCGCGAAGAGTGGTCGGGTTGCCACTGAGGTCAAGCTCTACTTCGCGTTCGTTCTCTGGGCGGCACTCAGCGCTGTGGTGGTGGCCGCCGACGTCGACCTCGCTCTTCGTCACGCTTGGACGGTGCTTCAGACCGGCGTTCTCTTCTGGGCTGTGGCGGCAGCCCACCGGCGGCAGCCCGACCTTCGGCTGGTGATGAGCGGGCTATGGGCCATCGGGTTGTTCTTCGCACTGCTGGCATGGGTGGATGCGGACGTGCTGGCCACTATTAGGGATGAAGGTGGTCGCATGAGCGTGACCGGGGAGAACCCGAACTTCACCGGCCAAGTGTTCGTGTTCGCGGTGTTGGGGGCCCTCTATCTGGGGGAACGGGCGGTCAGATGGAGCTCCACGCTCCTAGCCCTAGTGCCGATACCTATGTTTGTGTTCATGCTTCTGTTCACTGGTTCTCGCAAGATGAGCGTGGCGGTTGTCATCGTGGTGGCAGTGTGGCTGCTCGCTTCTGAAAGGGTCGGTCTGGCCGGCGGCCGGCGCGCGCTCCTGCGCGTGCTCCTGATTCTTGCGATTGCCACCGCGGGTGTAGTTGCCAGCTATGCGTGGGACGGCTCTGCCATGGCCGAGCGCTGGCGTGCGGTCGAGGAGACGGGCGGCCAAGCGGGGCTGGCTACCCGTGAAAGACTTACGGAACAAGGGCTGCGGCTTTTTCTGGAGTACCCTCTTGCCGGCGTAGGGTTTCAGAATCAGATGCTCACAATGGGTGCTGTTGCCCACTCGGATTTTGTGGATGTGCTTGCCTCAACAGGGCTGATAGGGGCGCTTCTCTACTTCTCCATCTATGTCGCAGCGTTTCGAAGAGCGCGTCGTGTGTCGCGAGGCACTTCAGGGATCGAGAGGCTCGACTGGGGAGCCTTCCTCACCTTCACGGCGCTGCTTCTGTGGTTGATGGTCGGTTTCTCTCGATATACGGATTTCTACAACATAGTCGTTCTTGGGGCGTTCGTGGGAACCTTCCTAGGTAGAGAAGGCCGAGTCGGGCAACCCCATCGGCATCTTTCTTGGTTGAGGCGATGACAACCGCTCATGGTGGCTTGCCACCCGAGCCGAGCATCTCTGCCGAATCAAGTCCCCATAGGGCCGACTTCTTGGTTGCTTTGCGCTTGGGTGGACAACAGGCGCCCGTTGTTGCAAAGGCTGCTCACGTGCCCGAAGAACTCTGCTGCATCGTTACGTCCCCGGGAGCTGTTGAGATTGTGACCGATGCAGGCGGCCTCTATGCGGTGTTCGGAGATCGGCTGACCGGTGTCTTCTCTTCCTCGCTTGCTGTGGTTGTGCGGAAGTCTGGACGCAAGTACCCTGTCAATCGCAATGCGCTCATCGAACAGCTGATCATAGGAGCGGTGAGCGGCAGAGACACGTTGTTCCAAGGCGTTGAGCGGCTCGATGGCTGCGGCACAGTCTCGGTACTGGGTCAGCGCATGGTTCTCAGTCATTCGCAGGCCGCCAGGCCCAGGGCACCGGGGAAATGGACACGCAGGCGCTTCTGTATCGACCTTCAAGTCGATGTTCTCAGAGAACGGTTTCGCCGGATAGCTGACATGGCCGGGGCTGGCGGTGTCAGCATGGGGTTGTCGGGAGGCTACGACAGCCGCCTGATGCTTGCGTTGGCCCTCGAAGCAGGGATCGCTGTTTCTCCGTTCACGTTCAGCTCTCCGAACCACCACAGAGAACAAGTCGTGGCAGGGGAACTTGCTGCGGTAGCCGGGCTGGAGCTGAGGGATATTCCAGTACGGCCCCTGGCGCAGCTTGACGAGAGCGCCCTCGGGGTCAACATCGATGATGCTCTCGTGTACTACGACGGCCGCACAAACGACACGATGGGCACCTTTGCGGACGTCCACACGGCTCGTGTGCATCTTGAGTGTGTAGGCCAAGCAGCCATGAACCTCAACGGCCTCGGCGGCGAACTGTATCGCAATCGGGAACGCCTCCCTCGCTACAGCGCATCGTTCACTGATTGGTTCTGGCACTACGTGGTGGGGCCCCGAGTGGCTCGATGCTTCTGGTCAGACAGCGAGTGTGACGTGTTCCAGCGGCGAATGGCTGTGAAGTATGGTGAGTTGATGGGTACCGGCACACAGAAACACATTGATCGATCCTTGGCTCGGCGCTGGTATCGCAACGTGTGGCTGCCGTACTTCGCCGGGCCGCGCTTGTCCGCCGAGAATCGCGTGGCTCCGGCCTTGATGCCATTCGCGGACGGGGTGGTGAGCGCTGCCGCTCTTGCCGCCACTCCCTTCGTGGGCGCACACGGGCAGTTCGAAGCAGCCTTGATTGCTCGCATCAACAAGAGGTTGGCAGAAGTGCCCAGTTCGTACGGGCACAGCTTTGCCTGGAGTGCAAAGCGTCACGTGCTGCGTGATTCGGCAGCGGCATCGATGCCGCTGTGGCTGCGTCGCGTGCGTCACCAAGTGATGGCAAGACGAGCTGGCAAGAAGTCGGCAGGTATCCCGTCTCTGAACCAGCGCTTTGCCGAGTCACTCCGCTTACTGAGGGGGCTGGAATTGCCGCTCGACATCGAGGTGCTTCTTCGGGATCAAGTCACCCGTGACCGGACTCTCTACATAGCGGAATTCCTTCACCCCAACCGAGCATACATCGACCTCGGCTGATAGAATCAGGCCTCGAATGGCACTCGCTTCGAGACTCCCAACGTTGAATTGGCTGCACGGCGATCGCTTACGCCGTGTGTTGCCGACCAGCCTCAAAGCATTCCTCAAGAACCACGGTCCGTACACGGACTACCGCAGTGAACAGCTGCGCAGGGAGGCAGTGGAGCGGCTGGGCGGTGAGATCCCCTTGGAGTCGGAGTACCGCCCCCTCCACAGGCCCACTCTCGGGATCTTCTTCGACGGAGGGTACACGTTCGCGTTCAACGTGGCGGCCTGCAGGGATCTGAAGGTCGGCTACAAGGTGATCGATCTTCTGGCTTCCGATTGGCTTCCTCGTGTGGTGGGTTCCGGCTGCGCCGCGTTCTTGGCAACCCCCCCTACCCTGGCCGACATTCAGCACCGGGTGTTCGAGGAACGTTTGTGGTGTCTCAGCAAGGACGTGGGAGCACTTCTATGCCCTACGTTCGAGGAGCTCTATCTGTGGGAGAGCAAGCGGCGGATGCACGACTGGCTTGTTGCTCACGATGTCCCGCACCCGGCCACGTGGGTCTTTGTTCATCGTGATGAAGCCATGGAGTTCTGTCGGGGGGCAGAGTACCCTATGGTAGCGAAGACCGACGCCGGTGCCGCTTCGAGCGGCGTCTTCGTACTACGGGATCGCCGATCTGCCGAGCGGTTGGTGGTCCAATCATTTGGCCGGGGTATCCCCCGATTGACTGGAGACATGAGGGGGCGCGAGAAGGGCGCCCTCCTCTTTCAGGAGTTCGTCCCGCACGATTTCGAATGGCGTGTGGTGCGGATTGGGCGCCATTTCCTGTGCAGAAGGAAGACCCGAGTGGGCGATTACGCATCCGGATCGGGGGCAATTGAGTGGGCGGAACCGCCTAAGGGTATGCTGGACTTCGCCAGGCTGGTGACTGATGCTGGTGGATTCCGCCATATTACACTTGACGTGTTCAAGGAGCCAAGCCGCACAGGCAGGCCTGAGTTCTTGGTAAACGAATTGCAGGCTATTGTAGGGCTTAAGGATGTCTTGACGAATGCCCACACAGGCGTGTGGAGAAGGGATACATCAACCGCGGAATGGCTCTTTGAAAGCGGAGCGTACCATCAGAACGCATGCGCCAATCTGAGGGTGAAAATGCTGCTTGGGGAACTGCAGTCAAGCAGGAGGGCTTCCCGTTGCTCCTCGTTGCCGCACCATTCTCATTCAAGTCCACATTGAACATACTGTTTGTCACAAGCAATTATCCGAGTCAGGCTCAGCCCTATCGAGGCACTTTCGTGAGGGAGTTCGTCTGGGCAATGGCCAGACAAGGGCATCAGTGCGACTTGGTGGCTCCCACCAGCATCTTCAGTATCCGGTATGGCGCGTATCCAGGCCGCTTGGACGTTGAGCAAGCAGGACACGCTTCCTCAGTGTGTGTGCATCGCCCGCTGTATGTCTCGTACTCAAGTCGTGATTTGGGAGTCGTACACACGGGTGCGATGACTAATCTGAGCTTCCAGCGGACGGCGATTCGGGCGGCACGGTTTGTCCAGGATGGCCCCAGTCTTGTCTATGGCCACTTCCTCTACCCGTCCGGGCGCACGGCAGTGAAACTAGGGGAGCGGCTCCGCATACCGTGTGTGCTTGGTGTTGGAGAGGGGACATTCTGGACGGTCGAGCCTGTAGGCTTCGACCGGGCCAAGAGAGACTTTCGGAAAGTAACGGGTGTGTTGGCGGTCTCGTCGCTCATCAAGAGAAGGCTGATCGATGAGCTAGACATACCACCGGACAAGATTCGGGTCTTTCCAAACGGCGTCGATCTTGGAAGGTTTCGTCAGGCACCGAGGCATCAGGTCCGTGAGAGATACGGTGTGCGGAACAACACCATTGCGGTTGCCTACGTGGGTGGTTTCAAGAGCGAAAAGGGAGTCTCGGTCTTGGATGACGCTGTCCGCGGACTTGACGGAATAGCAGCCCTCTTTGTGGGTTCGGGGTCTTGTGTGCCTACATCACCGAATATAGTGTTTCGTCAGGCACTGCCGCATGCGGATATTCCTGGTGTGCTGTCTGCTGCTGATGTGTTTGTCATGCCAAGCTTGGCAGAAGGCTCCTGCAACGCGGTTATCGAAGCCATGGCCTGCGGCCTCCCCATCGTGACCAGCAACGGCCGGTACATGGATGACATTGTGGATGACGAAGTAGCGATACGAGTGGATCCTACTGATGTTCGTGCCATCCGTGAGGCCATCCTTCTGCTCAAGAATGACCCTGTCCTCCGCAGGCGCATGTCCGAGGCCTGCCTCAAGAAGGCACGGCAATTCGATATCAACGACAGGGCTCGTCGTGTCACGGCTTGGATGGAGGAGCTTGTGCAGAGGTATCACTCGTGAGGGCGGCACTGGTCACAACCCGTCATGCCGCCCAAGATGATCGCATCTACTACAAGCAGGCGCTGAGTCTGGCGAAGCGCATGGAAGTGGTCATGATCGCGCCTGATGATGGTGAGCTGCTTTCCTGGCCGCCGCCTGTCAGGTACCGGCCGCTTCCTCGCCGACGGGGTCTTCTTGGAAGAAGCTTGAGTCTGGTGGAGGCCGTGCGAGAGGTTCGGAGGGAGCAGCCAGATTTCTGCCACGTCCATGACCTCGATCTCGTGGCGGCGATTCCCTTTCTTCGTCTCCTAACGCGGGCGAAGATCATCTACGATTCGCACGAGGCTTACCCAGAGCAGTTCCTCACAAGAGAGGTCATCCCGAGGCTGCTTCGCCCTAGCGTGGCGAGAGCAGTGGATTTCTTGGAGAAACACTTCGTGAGGTGTGCCCATCAGGTCGTCACCGCGGACAAACCAACGGAGCGCTCTTTTGCAGTCACGGGAGTGAGGGCAAACACCGTGTTCAACTACCCTCCTCTTGAGATCTTCGAGACGAATGAGACTGAAGTCAAGGCGGTGAAGGCCAAGTACGCCGATCGTGTCCCAATCATCTACCAGGGGACAATGAGTGCCGACCGGGGGCTATTCCATATGATCGACGCATTGTCACTCATCGCCAAGTCGGAGCCGGCTATACTGCTGAGGCTGATAGGCCTCGATAAGCCGGCCCTCAAGGCCGAGGCTCGGGCGAGGGCCGTTGCGAAAGGAGTACTGGGCAATATTGAGATTGTGGAGTGGGTGCCACACACTCAGCTTGCCTATCATATGAAGAGTAGCCTCATAGGCTTGATACCCTTGCAACCCACAGAGAAGTACAAGAGAAACATCCCTATTAAGCTATTCGAGTACATGGCCTGTGGGCTTCCTGTTGTAGCTGCCGATGTACCTTCGATCGCTCACTTTCTAAGTCAGACTGAAGCCGGGGTTCTTTATGACTCGACGCGTCCGGAGGAGTTGGCCCGGAACGTACTAGAGTTGCTAGCGGACCCCGAGCGTTGCGGGCGAATGGGCCAAAGCGGATTGGCTGCTGTTAGGGACCGTTGGAACTGGGAAAGAATGGAGCGGGAGTTGTATCGAGTCTACGCTGTTCTTGGTGCATGCCTCGACGAGGGAACTGTGTGAGCAGGTGGACGGTCGCCCCTTGCTTTCCCGGACATGCCGAGGAAGGCGTATGAGAGGCATCTGCGTGCTGGCACGTGACTATCTTCGTCTTTCCCCCGTCGACTGCTATTGTCGAGTCGGTCTTGAGCTGAACCAATCTTGCGGCAATCTACGGCAGGTGGTTGCTGCCTCTGGGGCAGCGGGCGGAAATGCGGTCGGTCGTTCATCGCCCAGGGCTGACTCAAGGAGACCATTGACGTGGTGAATCGACCTCCCTGCGTCGACTGGCTCGTCTGGATGGGGGCGGCCGGGAGCGACCTGAAGCCTTCCGAGGACACTTGCAAGGTACGGGAGACCCTCACGGCAGAGCACGCCCACCATATGGCCCTCGCTGTGCTGGTCATCAGCTCGGACGTACCTCCGCTGATTAGTGAGTATTGGGTTCGTGCGCCGGCCCAAACACTCCACGCGGGATCGACCGCTCTCCTTGTGGTGCAGATACAAGTCCGGACCGGCGCTCCGGAGCATCACCAACGCGTGGGTGCGAGCGACCGGCACCGAATCTGCAGCGCCTTCAACTGGGCCGTGACGGCATCAACCCTCTCCGAGCTCAGTTTCGCCCCAGGCCCGGGTCTGCGGAAAGCAGTGGCGTGAGCGCCTGCCCCGCGGTCACTATCGAGCCTGCCGCAGGCGACGCCGTGGCCGAGGCAGTCTTGGCTTCTTCGGCCCTGCCTTATCATGACCCTCGCTGGTGGCAGGTGCTGACCGACACGTGGCCTAGGCTCACCATTGAGCCGTACGCGATCGTTAGTGGCGGGGAAAGGCAGGGATTCATACCTTTGATGTCGTTGGCGGTGAAGGGGTTCCGCATGGTCGGCTCACCGCTGCGGGGTTTCTACACCCCTTACCTGGGTCCGGTTTACACAACGCAGCAGGGACTCCCATTGGTTCAGTTGTGGGAAGCCCTGCGCGCGAGCCTACGCGCGGACATTCTCCAGTTGTCTCTACCACCCAACGGCGACGCGGGCGCGCTGCTGGCTGAAGACTGCAAGCGTACGGCAGTGGTAGATGCGCGTTGCGCCCCGACTGAGCTGTGGAACAGCCTCAAAGAGAGCACCCGGAGGCAGGTGCGCAAAGCGACGAGGGAAGGTGTTGTTACTGCCTGGACCTCCCCCGATGAGGAGACTATCGCCGCGTACCATGCTCTGGTTGTACGTACGTTCGCTCGCCAAGGTCTTCCGCCTCCAGCTCCTCGGGCATTTTACACGAATCTTTATGCTGGACTTGGCGAGGCGGGCGGGGCGAGGTTCCTAGCCGCTTATGGGGAAGACAGGCTGATAGCGGCAGGGATCTATCTGTTAGGTGAGGATACCATCTTCGGGGTTGATGGGGCCTTCGATCGCGAGTGCGCTAGTCTCCGGGCCTCCAGCCTCATTGAGTGGGAGACTATAATGTGGGCCCACGAGAGGGGCTGCCGGTACGATATGGTGGGGGCGGAGATCGAAGGCATAGCCGCTTTTAAGAGGAGCTTCGGCGCCGAGGTCGTTGGCTACTTGTCACGGAGTCGCTGCATTACCCTGAAAGGACGGCTGGGGCTAAGTGTGTATCAGCTCATCAAGCATGTGTTCTGCACCGGTGGTTGGAAGTCCATGCTCGCAGGTTCCGCGGACAGCGGCAGGTAGAGGGGCTATGGGTCGAAGCGGAGTAACGCCCAGTGCGCGCGCGGCCGGCCTCACTCCCGGGGTGAGTACACTGCGCGACGTTGCCCGCCGTACCACGAGCAGCTTGCACAACCGAGGACTTCTGGGGAGCCTGGACCATGCTCTCACCTTGGGAGCCGACGTGGTTTTTGACATGACCTGGCGCGTGCATACGCGCGGAGTCGTGGACCTGCAAGGCCTGGACACCGGCGGCGCCAACCTTGATCACGCAGTTGAGTATCATCCCACGCGCGTGCGCGAGTTCTGGGCAGTCATGTCCCACCTGCGCATACCCACTGGTGGCCAGGGTTTCGTTGACTTCGGCTGCGGCAAGGGGCGCGTCCTCATCATGGCAAGCGAGTATGGTTTTGAGCATGTGAGCGGCGTGGAGTTCGCAGCCGAACTACATGATGTGGCCCAGAACAACGTGCGGCGCTACCTCGGTCTCAGCAAGATGAGGACCCGCTTCAACCTTGTCCACGGCGACGCTGCTACGTATCGCATTGAACCTTGCCAATCGGTGTTCTACTTCTACTTTCCCTTCAAAGACACCGTCATGCAGGCGGTGATGGATAACATTCGTGCCTCCTTGCGTGACTACCCAAGGCAAGCATACCTTGTCTACAACTACCCAAAATGCAGGGAGATAGTCGAGGGGATGAGCATTTTTGAACTGGTGCTGAACGCCAAGTTCTGGGGGAACTCGTGGCGGGCCTACGTCAGCAGGGGCTCAGTCAGTTGACGCTCCTGCAGCCTAACCTGTCATGTGTGCTTGCCGCCTGAACGTCCCGGGTCACGCAGCCACTGTCTTGTGCCTCCACGCGCGGGGGCACCATGGTAGCTGTGCAGAAAGTGGATGATTACTCAGCTGGGTACCCTCCGTGACTGCGGCCTATGGTGACACTCGTGCTCACGGTGGAGCGGGCTGGCGGAACTTCATGTGCGCCGATCGGTCTCCTTAAGCGAAAAGTGCGGTCTTGCGGAGGATCTCCTTCTCTTCCTCGAGGATTCTCACCTCACGGCGCTTGGCCAACCCAGGCACGAAGCGTGGCCGGGGAGACCCCCAGTTGCGAGGCACATGATCGGATGCCCCGCTGACTCACCCGGTAGAGACGCACCGCCTCCTGCCTGAACTCTGGCGTGTGGGCCACGTCGACACTACCTTCTGGACCGTAGTGGTCCAATTCTTGAGTGTCAACGGAGTCGGGTCAAGACCAACACCAAGAACTTGCGATTAGTACGCCAGCATGTGTTCTGATTCGGTTGGTCCCCTCGTCCAGATTACCCGTTGCCATTGACGATGTCGGCCTGCTATCGTGTCCCTAGCTCTTGCGGCAGACCGGTTCACAGACTTGAGAGGGGAAATGGGGCCAAACGCGATGTGGCACGATTCGACCCGTGTGGACTTGCAGTCACTTGAGCGCGTTCTGTCTGGGCTACCGCGGGAGGAACGCGACGAATTGCTAGAGTCCCTAGTAATTGCGGTCTGCAGCAATGCCGATGAGGCACAGAGCATCCTCTTTGAGTACCTAAGGGAACATGATTTCCAGTCTCTTGTTTGTGAATTGCAGGAGTACGGTGTGCCGAGGGAGGAAGCGCCATGATGCGCACTTGGTAGGTCCCCAGGACTTGCGAATTCACTGCCGGTCAACTGCACAGTATTGTTCTGGCTCTTGGTGGATGGTTCTCGATGTCGTGCCGTTTGTCTTAGACGCCGCATGGGGTGCGCTTGATTCGGTAGCTTGCGCGCGCAGTTCGAACTGAGCTTTGGTGGTGCTTCTTTCCGCACCTCTGGATTGCCTTCTGTGCATGTGACACCCGATCTTCTACGAAAGGACCCTTGTTTTCTGGGCTCTCAACGGGGCTCAAGATCGTTGCACTGCTCTGGGCGGATCCACTCCAATCGCAGTCGTGACGCCTAGTGGTGTCGCGGGAACCGCTGGGGGACTGCGCTTTCATGACTCACTGGCCCAATGGCGCGCGGTTTGCGCTCTTTCTCTCACACGATATCGATCAGATTCGTGACAGAGAGATGTGGCGAGTGTTGGCTGATCTCAACCATATCCGGCGAGTGTTGGTTTCTGGAGAGCGGGGCTCCGTGGCCCTTGCCGTGCGGCGGGTCGGGCGTTCCCTCGTGCGGCCGAAGTCTTCGACGAAGGATTTCGAGACGATCCTGGACATCGAACGACGTCATGGCTTTCGGTCCACTTTCTTCATCCTTCACGACCGCTACTGGGCACGGCAGGGGGCTCGTTTCTGTATCGGTGACCCCGGCATTCACGCTATTGTCCGGCTCATCAAGGAGGCAGGCTGCGAGATCGGCCTGCACGGTGGCTATTATCGCTTCAACGACTCCGCAGCGTACGCGGAGAGCCGCGAAGCACTCCAAGAGGCTTTTGACGTGGAGATCAGCGGGATACGCAATCACCTGCTGCGCTTCTCCGGCGAACCTACGTGGCGTGCTCAACTAGGGGCTGGGTTCGCCTACGACGCCACCTTTGGCGATCAGTCATACCCGGGCCCTTATGGGGGCCGAGACAGGCCTTTCTGGGCCATCCCGCCGGTTTCAACAGAAGACGCCGGCCTGGTCGAATTGCCACTGACTGTCATGGATGGGACGCTCTTTCGGCATCGTCGTCTCGCGGGACGTGACGCGCTGGACGCCGCGTGGGAGGCGATCAGCCCTGTGATCGAGAGTGGCGGCTTGGTTAGTCTGCTGTGGCACGGCAATTTCTTCAACGAGCCCGAGTACTGGGATTGGCAGTGGGTCTACGAAGAGTTGCTGGACCGACTGGCTGCCCGTGGGCCGTGGTGCGGGACCGGGGCCGAGATCAACGCGTGGTGGCGTGCAAAGCAAAGAACGCCGGCAGGCTCCTGATGTGCGGAATTGCCGTACTCGCGTCGCTAGATGGTCGGCCGGTTGATGTGGAATTGGTGCGGACGATGACCGAGTCATTGGCTCATCGTGGCCCAGATGGAGGAGGTGTCGCAGTTCTTGTCGGCGACAACGGCGCTCCCGAGGCAGTCATGGGCCACAGACGACTGGCTGTGCTCGATTTGAGCGAACGTGCCGCTCAACCCATGTGGGCCGATGGCCACTGCATTACGTATAACGGCGAAATCTACAACCACGTCGAACTACGCGTCGAGCTGGAGAGATGTGGCTACTCCTTCTCTACCAGGAGCGACACCGAGGTGCTTCTCAATGCCTATCGACATTGGGGAGAGGCGTGTCTAGCCCGCCTGAACGGCATCTTCGCGTTTGCGTTGTGGGATCCAGTGCGTCGGGTTCTCTTCGCGGCACGGGATCGACTCGGGGTGAAGCCCTTGTACTACATCTCGCAGGGCGGACGCTTGGGACTTGCGTCCGAGATCAGAGCCCTGCGTGCTGTGTTTAACGGTTTCCGGCTCGACCAGCGCCTGGTCCGCGATTTTCTGGTGGCGGGCAGATTGGAGCACACCGAGCAGACCTTCTTCGCGCCGGTGAAACGCCTGCCGGCCGGGTGCTTCTTGAGGCTCCGGGATGGAAGACTCAGAGTGGAGAGGTACTGGGCCGTTCGGGTGAGCGAGGAGCGTGCTCACAGGTCTTTGGCCGAGAACACGGAGGAATTCGCGCAGCTTCTCGAAGACTCTGTCCGGATTGAAATGCGCGCCGACGTTCCGGTTGGGTGCTGTCTGTCGGGCGGCCTCGATTCTACTTCGGTGGCGGCGTTGGCGTCCTTGAACGCCGATGTGCCGGTGCACATGTTTACAGCCCGATACCGGCATGCGTCGATGGATGAGTGGAGGTACGCGCAGGCCCTGCATGCGGAGAGGGACGTGGTGGCGGTGGCTGCCTACGCTGAACCGGGAGCCTTCTGGTCATCGATCGACGACGTCCTCGCTGCTCAGGAAGAGCCGTTTGCGGGTCCCGGTGTGTTTGCGCAGTGGCGCCTGATGAAGGAGGTCCAGGCCCGCGGCATCAAAGTCGTGCTGGATGGCCAGGGTGGGGACGAGCTGCTTTGCGGCTATGCCAAGTACTTCTACTTCAGGCTGGCTGACCTTCTGGGAGCTGGGCGATATGCTGGAGCTCTCGCGTCTCTTATGTCGTTGGTTGCCGATGGTGGCGCTCATTTGTTCAACCTGAGGGGGGCTCGGCGGTATCTGCCCGGGGGAGGCTGGCTCAGAAGAAGGCAGGAACGGTTGGTCCGCGATGATTTCCTACAGCAGCTTGGAGATGACTCTCTACCTCGGCCGCAAGGGAGCGTTGCGGAACAGCAAGTGCTCGATATCACGACTTTCGGTCTGCCAACCCTACTCCGGTATGAAGACAAGAACTCCATGGCTCATGGGGTCGAGTCGCGGGTGCCTCTGCTTGACCACAGACTGGTTGAATTCGCCCTGAGCGTCCCCGTCGAGCACAAGATTCAGGGAGCGCGGGGAAAGGTGATGCTTCGTGATGCTCTCAAAGGCATATTGCCCGAGGCCGTGAGACGACGAAGATCGAAACTGGGCTTTGGAGGGCACTGGCACTTGTGGGCGAAAGATCTGCGTCCCGAACTATGTAGGTGGGTGGACCAAGACCGGCTTGAGGTTGACCGGTTTGTAAGGCGTGAAGCCGTCAAGGCCATGATTCTCAAGAATGACCCCGACGTGTTCCGCGTCTTCATCCTGGATCGCTGGTTGGCGCGCGAGTTCCCCACCACTTGACGCACGCTGTGCGAATCCACTACTACAAGCAGTTCTTCAGCGGCCCGCACGCACCGGGAAGTCAGCAGCCGCGCAAGCTTGTGTGGGCGCTTGCGGAACGTGGTCACGAGGTTCAGGTGATCGCCTGTGACTTCAACGTGTACAACGAGCAGACCGAGCCGGAGGAACATGAGGTCTTGGCTTCGGGTGGCTCGGTTCGGGTGCATCGCCTTCGTGCCCCCCGGAATATCCGCCGAGGGCTGGGCGCTCGCCTGCAGTCCTACACAGCTTTCGCGCGCCGGGCAGCATTGCTGGGAAGGCGGCTTGGCCCGGCTGACGTTATCGTGGCCTCGGTGCAGCCGCTATTCACGGCTTGGTCGGCCCGAAAGGCCGCTAGGCGCTTCCGGATTCCTTGGTTGCTCGAGGTTCGCGATCTCTGGCCGGATGCGTTGGAGGCGAAGAAGGCTATCTCTTGGTTGCAGGCCCGGCCCCTTCATTGGCTGGCTGACTCGTTGTATTGGAGTGCCGACCGAGTGGTGACTGTGACTCCGGGAATCAAGCAGCAGCTCGTGAAGAAGGGTTTGCCGGCAGGCAGGGTAGACGTTTTCCCAAACGGGTTTGATTCCAATCTGTTTCGCATTCCTTCGGACACCAGAGAGCAGAAGCGGCGGGAAATGGGATGGGACTCAGCCTTCGTCGCTCTCTATGCGGGTGCCCATACAGAAGTCACGGCAGTGGAGACTGTTGTCCGAGCGGCCTCGGCGCTCCGAGGGAGGGGGGACATTCGTTTTGATCTGTTCGGCGAAGGCCAGACGAAGCCTGGGCTCCAGCTTCTTGCCCGGCAGATGAGGCTGTCGAACGTACACTTCCATGACCCCGTACCCAAGGCGGAGGTGCCGGCCTTGATCGCCGCGGCCGATGTCTGCCTGATGACTTTGTTCGAGAGTCCACTGATAGACATCTACTTCGAGAACAAACTCATGGACTACATGGGAGCCGGAAAGCCGATCCTCGCCGCTATGGGAGGAATGCAGGCGAAGTTGCTTCGTGACTACAGCGCGGGCCTGGTCGTGCCCGCAATGGACCATGAAGGTTTGGCGAAGCTAGTCGTCGAAGCGGCGACCAATCCTGTTGGCGTGGCTCGGCTCGGGTTGAACGGCCGGCACCTTGTTGAAGAGCATCTGATTCTTTCTGATATTCTGGATTGCTACTCGACAGTGATAGAGGCAGTTGCTGCCGGCAACGCCGGCTTGGTCCCGGCGTGGCAGCCTCGTCTCTAACCTGCTCTATCCAAAGGGGCATGCCTGGGCGGGGAACTGCGACTTCAGCCCCAGACTAGTTGACCGATGGTGTCGTGGTTTGCTCGTTTCACGCCGACCACCGAGCAGATATCTTGCCTAAGCGCAAAAAAAGGTGAGGGAGTTGACTGGGATCGCTCTGGGAGCTGTGGTTACCGGTGTGGTGACGGCCGTGTTCCTTCTTGGCAAGGCTTTCCCACTGGCGCGCTATCGCGTGGGCTTGTTCGTAATGATGGCCAACGTCATCTACGAGACCCTCGCGAAAAAGCTTGGCTGGTCGCGTTGGGCCGTTGACATTGTGCTACTTCCATCCTTGGCGGTGGCGTGGGCTCTTCTCGTCGGTCCGTGGGTTGGGCTGGCGCTGACTCTGTTCATGGGCGGAGCTTGGCTTTGGGCGTGCCGGGTCGATGAGATGTGGCAGAGTGGCCACATGGCATATCAGGACGGCAACTACCGTCATCTTGATGTGCCCTTGCCTTTGCCCAGGCTGATCGTGTGGCTTCGGGGTCCGGTTCTTGCGCGCGGAGACGTTCTTGAGTTGGGTCACTGGCCCCTGGGCCACGAGGAGACCTTCGAGATACTCGTGCTCAACCCGAGTGCGGTGGTGCCTCAACTGCCTTTGACCGTGGCGGTTAACGTCTCCGGCTTCGGTATCGAGGTCAACGGACACGAGCGTGCGGAGTACGTGTGCCCCGATCCGGGTGAACTGGCCACGTTTCCGCTCACGGTGCGGGCCTGCAGGCTCGGGCCAGGGGGCAAGGCGGTCGTGCGTGTGGCACATGGCGATCAGGAAACAGTGCGCGTCTTGCACGTACGAACGGTGGTCTCGGCCGATGACGCGGTTCCTGTCGGCGGTTCCATAGAGCGTTGGAAGGGTGGTGCGCGTGCAGGTTTTGCCTGGCGAGGCGATCAAGATCTCTACGACCCCGCAACATTCCAGTCGGCTGCGGGATTGCAGAGGGCCTTGGAACTCAGCGAGCGGTTTCGTCTGCCCAGCACGTTGTTCTTATCGGCCCGGCTGAGCTTGTTGGAGTCAGAGCATCGGGCATTCTCCGAGCACTTCGGCTGGGATCGGCGGAGCGAGGAGATACACGATTTTGCGGCGTTCCTCCGTGAAGAGGTGACGATTGCCTCCGAGCTAGAGTTCCCCATGGGGGCGGTCGGTATGCCGGCGATGGAGGTGGGCAACCACATGTACCTACATCTTGGCACTCATGCGGCCGCTGATCCGGCCAACGGGTGGAAGAGCCACGCGTGGATTGGGGAGGGGGATTACGAATGGCACCGGGGGGAGAAGGGGGACTCCTTCACCGAGCAGCGAGACAACGCCATTCGTGGTGCCGAGGCGATACGGGACACGCTGGGGGTCGAGGTCACTTCGTGGGGCGTTCCTGGTCGTGTGTTCGACAGTAATACGGCTGCGGCCGTCGAGGCTGCAGGAATGGAGGTGGGGAGCGACACTGATGCGTCCGCCTTCACCAATGTATTGCGGCTTGTTCCGCCTCACCACCCGAAAGGGTGCGAACGGCTCGTAGAGCTGACCAAGAAGTACCCCGGCGATCCCAATGACGCCTACAAGATAGCGATGCTCAAGTACTGGCTGCATGCAGCCCGCCGCACGGGCAGGGCTTTCATCTTCATGGCCCACCACCATCTGCTCGGGTACGAGAGCAAGGCCTGCTACCATTTGAGTGAGGAGTTTTTCCGTCATGTCTTAGCCGACTGCCACGGGGATTTCTACGTAGCGACTATTACGTCGCTTGGTCGATACTGGCGCGATGTCCTCAGTCCCCGCACCAGATGCGTTCAAGTCTCCTGTGAGTCGGGGCGGCTGACTGTCATCAACACCGGTGACCGGCTACTGACGGCCGTGCCGGTTGAAGTGGAGATGAAGTCTGGCGGACGATTCATGAAGCTTGTTGACCTCCCTGCCCACTCCACGACCATGTGGGTGCCGGAGGATGATGCGTGGGCTCAGTCCACCGGGGTCGGCGCGGCATGAACGTCCCCAGAAGAGGCCGTGCCGGTCGCGTCCTACCTGTGGTGGTTGCGCTCGGTGGAGCATTGCCCGTGGCGCGAGTGCTTACGAAGTATGGAGTCACTGTCTACGGATCGGACTTTGGGTACTCGGTGGATCGACTCTCACGCCTCGTGAGCCGGCCTCCCTGGGGCTATGACGCGGGACTGGATGATCGGTTCTTGCGTCTCTTGGTCGACTTCGCGGAGCAATGTCCTGTCATGCCGGTGCTTATCCCGACGGCAGATGCAGTCATCGAATTCGTCACTCTGCACTACGAGGTACTCTCTGCCCACTATCATGTCGCTTCAGTCTACGCGCCCGGTCAAGGTGAGGCTTTCCTTGCCAAGAGGGAGTTCTACCGACTGTGCGATCAAGCCGGCATCAAATACCCGGCCACGATCTTCGGTGACGAAGGGCCCATTGCACCGGATGAGGTGGAGCGGGTCCTCCGCTTCCCTGTCATTGTCAAACCTAATCTCATTCACAGGTGGAAGCAGACCCTCAAGGGTGAGAAGGTGATCGAGGTTACGTCCGCCGCCGATCTGCGGATGGTGATGGCGAGCTATCCGGGGCTGGTGGAAGACTCCATGCTGCAGGAGGTCATTCCCGGTCCGGAGTCAAAAATCTATCTGTTCAAGGCTTGCCTCGATCGTGACGGTGAGGTGCTGGATACGTTCACCGGGAGGAAGCTCAGGCAGTATCCGCCGATGTATGGTTCGGCAAGCTTGGCGGAGAGTGTCGAGTGCCCTGAGGTGGAAGAACTCAGCCTAAGATTCTTTGACCGCATTCGTGTGCATGGATTAGGCGGGGCCGAGTTCAAGTGGGACCCGAGGGACGGCGAATTCAAGATGATCGAAGTCAACATGCGCCCCCAGCTGTGGGAAGATCTCATCAGGGCAAGCGGCAAGGATATGCTCTGGGTGCACTACTGCGACCTCATCGGTCTACCCGTGCATAAGACGCCTCTCCAGGTGAATGGGGTTCGCTGGGTCCATCTCACGCGCGATGTGGTGTCGGCCTTGTGGTTCATGCGCCGTCGAGAGCTCACCGTCAAGGAGTGGTTCGGGGGTTACCGGCGGGACATGGTTGACGCTCTCATGGCGCCGGCGGACCCCCTTACGATACCGGGCGCACTCGGGTACGCCGCGTTCCAGTTCGTCCACTACAAGCTGTAGAGCAGGCTACCTGTCGTGCACGCGCTTTCGGTCGACGTCGAGGACTTCACCAGCGCCGCGCTCTTGCTGGCCTGTGGACGGATAGCGGCGCCAACATACGAGGTCGTTCGCAATACTGAAGCGTTACTGGGTTTGTGTGCGGAGCACGAAACCCGAGCCACTTGGTTCGTGCTCGGCGAAGTGGCAGATGTTTATCCACAGCTGGTTCGCCGAATTGCCGGCGAGGGCCACGAGCTCGGAGTGCACGGCTGGCATCACCACAAAATCCATCAACTTGACCAACAGGATTACCGCCTCTCTATGGCGAGAGCGAAGTCTCTTCTCGAAGACCTATCCGGCAATCCCGTGCGCGGTTATCGAGCTGTGGCCATGAGCATCTCACACTCGACGTGGTGGGCGTACGAAGTGCTCGCGGAACTAGGGTTCGCTTACTCCAGCAGTGTCTTTCCTTTTCGAGGCTCACGGTATGGGCTCCCTGGGGCACCAGTCGGGCCTTACGTGGTATCAACACCGCATCATGGGCCCGTACTGGAAATACCTTTCAGCGTCGTAACCATCGGTCCCATGCGTCTGCCTGCGCTCGGCGGTGGGTATCTCCGCCATTTCCCGCTGATCTACACGCGCTACTCTCTGTCGGCGCTTGAGAGAAGAGGCCGAAGAGCGGTGGTGTACCTCCATCCATACGAGCTCCAGGACTGTGGCGGTCTGGAAGGGCTGACAGAATCGCTTTCACCGGAAGAATACGATAGCCTGCACCGGGCTGTTCGAGGTCACTTCCGGAACCGGCATCACACAGAGGCGAAGATCCGATGGCTTCTCGGCCGAGGCAGGTTTGGCCCCCTTGAAGAGGCGTTTTCGTTGGAACTGCAGGAACTCGAAGAGAGGGCCCACGAGCGTCGATTGCAGCCTTGACGAGTCAATGGGAGTAATGTGGTTTGGAATGCCGCCCTGCACCAGGCCCTACTGTAGAATACTCACGGCTTCACTCGGGCCCGCACGGGAGGAACTGAGGGCATCACGCACCATGGGTTTGAGGGTCGGCAATGACAGCAGAGTCAAGCGAGTCTTCGACCTGGCGCTTTCGGTTCCGGGCCTGTTGGTCATCACGCCGGTTCTCCTATTGACTGCTGTGGCCGTCCGCCTCAGGATGGGCTCGCCAATCCTTTTTCGACAGTGTCGCCCCGGGCTGCACGGGCGGCCTTTCACGCTCCTCAAGTTCCGCACCATGACAGATGCGGCAGAAGAGCAGGCGCGCGCGCTCCCCGATGAGGAGCGCCTCACTCCTCTCGGTCGTCTGCTTCGCCGCACCAGCCTGGACGAGCTTCCTGAGGTGATCAATGTAGTCCGGGGTGACATGAGCCTGGTGGGGCCGCGGCCGTTGCTCATGAAGTACCTGGACCGCTACACTCGTGAGCAGATGCGGCGGCATGAGGTGCGGCCCGGTATCACCGGATGGGCTCAGGTGAACGGCCGGAACGCCCTCACGTGGGAGGAGAAATTCGAGCTGGATCTCTGGTACGTTGACAACCAATCATTGTGGCTGGATATGAAGATACTGTGGATGACGGTGGCTCAGGTGATCGGGGGGCGAGGGGTGTCGGCGCGGGGGCATGCGACCATGCCGGAGTTCACAGGAGGTCTGGTCTCCACCTGGAGTGAACGCTCATGAGTTCTGGAGGTACTTCCGGGGGCAGGAGAAGAATCGCGGTGCTCGGGGCAGGAGGCCACGCCAAAGTCGTCATCAGTACTCTCCAGGCTTGTGGTCTTCTTGATCTCGCCCTGTACGATGATGAACCCTCCAAAGCTGGAACCCATGTACTTGGCGTTGAGGTGAGAGGTACGCTCGAACTCGTTGCACGGGGAATCTTCGGTGCGGTCGTGATCGCGATTGGCGACAACCAGATGAGGCACAGCATTGTCCGGAGACTTGGGGATCGTACGTGGGTCTGTGTAGTCCATCCGACAGCGTGTATTCACGAGTCGGTGAGCGTCGGAGTGGGCACCGTGGTGTTTGCTTCAGTTACTCTTCAACCCGACGTGACCGTTGGTGCTCACTCCATTCTGAATACAGGTGCGATAGTTGATCACGACTGCTTTATCGGTGATTACGCGCATGTGTGCCCCGGGGTTGTGCTGACTGGGGGTGTCCATGTCGGCGAGGGAGCCTTGATCGGGGCCGGTTCGACTGTGGCTCCGGGTGTAAGAATCGGTGAGTGGGCCACTGTGGGTGCCGGGACAATGGTGTTGCGTGACGTCCCCGCTCAAGCACTTGTGGCCGGCAATCCGGGGCGGCTGCTCCAAGACGGTGTTGTGCGGGATCTGCCGCGTTGAAACCCGAGAAGGCACACCGGCTGTCGTTCCCATCTACCCCTTCCTGGCCGCCTTGGCCCTCCCCCACCGAGGAAGAGATGGCCGCAGTGGCCTCCGTTCTCTCCTCCGGCCGCGTCAACTACTGGACCGGGGAAGAAGGCCGCCTCTTTGAGAACGAGTTCGCCGCCGCCGTGGGCTGCGCCCACGGGGTGGCGCTCATGAATGGGTCGGTGGCCCTTGACGCGGCCCTTAAGGCATGCGGAGTTGGGCCGGGCGACGAAGTGGTGGTGACGCCGCATTCCTTCGTGGCCTCTGCGAGCTCGGTGGTGCTGGTGGGGGCACGGCCTGTGTTTGCCGATGTCGACCCTGATAGCCAGAACCTGACGGCGGAGACCATCGAAGCGGTGGTCACGCCGCGCACCCGGGCGGTGATTGTGGTGCACCTGGCCGGGTGGCTGTGCGAGATGGACGAGATCATGGACCTAGCCCGCGCCCGCAATTTCACGGTGATCGAGGACTGCGCCCAAGCTCACGGTGCCCGTTATCGTGACCGGCCTGCGGGCTCTATCGGGCACTGCGCCGCCTGGTCATTCTGCCAAGACAAGATCATGACCACCGGTGGCGAAGGGGGCATGCTCACCACGAACGACTCCGAGATCTGGGAGCGTGGCTGGTCGTTCAAGGATCACGGCCGGAGCTACGACGCCGTCTTCCACTGTGAGCATCCTCCGGGTTTCCGCTGGTTCATCGAGTCCTTCGGCACCAACCTTCGCATGACCGAGATGCAGGCTGCGCTCGGCCGGGTGCAGCTCCGCATGCTCCCGGAGTGGGTGGCTGCCCGGCGCCGAAACGCGTCCATCCTTGCCCAACGCTTCTCCCGCCTGCACGCCCTTCGTGTGACCGAGCCTCCCGCGCACATCCACCACCCCTACTACAAGTACTACGTCTTCGTGCGGCCGGAGCGTCTGCGTGCGGGCTGGTTCCGGGACCGCCTGCTGGTGGAGATCGAGCGGCGTGGGGTTCCGGTGGGGGTGGGCGTATGCCCCGAGATCTATCGGGAGAAGGCGTTCGTGAAGACGGGCTTCGTGCCGCCCGAGCGATTGCCCGTGGCACGGGAACTGGGGGAGACGTCACTCATGTTCCCAGTGCACCCTACGCTGACAGCGGAACACATGGAGGCGATGGCCGACGTGGTGCAGGAAGTGGTGGC
Source organism: uncultured Gaiellales bacterium (assembly GCA_964423425.1). GTDB lineage: Bacteria > Actinomycetota > Thermoleophilia > RBG-16-64-13 > RBG-16-64-13 > CAYRES01. Next base: position 109,095 of record CAYRES010000002.1, read on the forward strand.
GGAGGCCACGGGGTAGGGCAGAGGCGAAGCCTGAGGGTGGCGGTGCTGCGGTGGAGGGGGCTGCGAATTCGAAGCAGACGGCACGGTGTCTGAGGGCATCATAGGTTTCTTACGTCTGCCTCTGCCGTTCAGGTGATCTCCGCAGGCTACTCAGGCCGCTCTGTAGGCGCGAATGTCCACCTCAACTCCGGAAGCAACGGCTTCTTCGGCCATTCGCAGAACCTGTGACACAGTCGATTCGTCGAGATACTCCTCGCCACAGTTGTCGCACACTGCGGCAGGGACGTGCTTGACGACGAATGTGAGACTCTCTCTCTCGAGCGTAACGGTGACAGTGCCGGGATGGGTCTCCCCCTTGCGGCAAATGGGACAGTTCATCACGTTCTCCTCCTGAAACCCTCACTCCAACGGGTGGGATCCGGCTCGTACACAGTGATTACGATGGTCTCTTTTTCGGAGGTGTTGTCTGCGACCACGATATGCAGCGGGCGCTCATCGGCCCAGCCCAGCACCAAACGGCTTGGATAGGGGCTATCCTCAGGGTATTCTGCAAGAGTGTCGCCGTCGGCTAACGCTTCGCGTACCATGTTGACTGTTATCCGACGTTCGAACATCCGCTGCACAGCGTGCGCTCGGAATACCAGCTTGGGCAAATCAGGTCACGTCCTGTCTCTGGTGATTCGACTTGTCTACGAAGCATACATCAGGCGCCCTCGGTCTGCAGTTGTACACCGTGTGCTTCTGGGAGCTTCTGCGTTAGGGAAGTGTTCGGGCATGCGTCCGGTGCCCGTGCCATCCAATTCAGGAGGTGTTTGGAGTGATCATGGACCCGGAAACACGGTCGGGAACCACCCCGTCTGCCGCCTTCATCCCCCTCCTCGACCTGGCGGCCCACCTTGGCCCCCTCGCTGACGACCTGCGGGCTGCTTTCGAGGAGGTGCTCGGATCTCAGCGCTTCATCATGGGGCCCAAGGTAGAGGAGTTCGAACGCGCGCTCGCCGCCTACTGCCACAGCCGTTTCGCCTACGGCGTCTCCTCGGGCACCGATGCCCTCCTGGCCGCGCTCATGGCGCTTGGGGTTCAGCCCGGGGACGAGATTGTCACCACCCCCTACACCTTCTTCGCCACCGTCGGGGCCGTGGCCCGCTTGGGGGCGGTGCCGGTGTTTGTGGATATCGATCCGGACACCTTCAACCTCGACACCCGTCTGCTGGAGACGGCGCTCGGCTCCCGCACGCGGGGCATCATCCCCGTGCACCTCTTCGGCCAGATGGTGGAGATGGAGCCGGTGCTCCAGACGGCCCGGGAGCGGGGGCTGTGGGTGGTGGAGGATGCCGCCCAGGCCATCGGCGCCGAAGTACACGGACAACGTGCGGGCACGCTGGGGGATATCGGCTGCTTCAGCTTCTTCCCCTCCAAGAACTTGGGCTGCCTGGGAGACGGCGGGGCGGTGACCACGGAAGGCGAGGCGCTCGCGGCTACCCTCGACGTCCTCCGCAACCACGGGGCCCGGCCCAAGTATCACCATGCCTTGGTAGGGGCCAACTTCCGGCTCGATGCCCTGCAGGCGGCCGTGCTCTTGGTGAAGCTGCCGCATCTCGACTCGTGGACGGCCTCTCGGCAGGCCAACGCCGCCCGCTACCGGCGGCTGTTCGTGGAGGCGGGGCTGGCGGCGCGCCCGGAAGGTGGCGGGGGCGGTGTGGGAAGTCCGGCTCTCAAGGAGGCGCCGGTGGTGCTGCCCCATGAAGCTCCGGAACGACGCCACATCTACAACCAGTTCGTGCTGCGGGTGCGCGACCGCGACGGGCTCCTGGCTCACCTGCGGGAACACCAGGTGGGCTGCGAGGTCTACTACCCCGTGCCCCTGCACGAGCAGGAGTGCTTCGCGAGTCTGGGCTACCGGCGGGGCGACTTCCCCGAGGCCGAGCTCGCCGCCCGGCAGACGCTCGCTCTGCCCATCTACCCGGAACTCAAAGACGCGCAGGCGGAGCGGGTGGTGGGGGTCATCGCCGAGTTCTACGGATGTTAGAGCCCCAGCGTCCTGCGGATGTCCTTCATCAGCAGGAGCAGGTGTAGGTCGTCGATGGGAGACGGCTCGAAATCGTACGCGCGGTAGAATGCACCAGCCCGCTCGTCGACCGCATGAACCAACACCGCTCGTCCGCCGATCACCTCGGCGCCCTCCACAGCCCGGCGCAGTGCATCGAGGAGCATATGGCTCCCCAGTCCTTTTCCCTGCTCGGTGTGGTCCACCGCCAGTCGAGCCAGGAGGATGACTGGAATGTGCTGCTGCCCTTGGCCCTTGGCCACGCGGCCGGGGACCTCCGCCGGAGCGACGCTCCCTGGAGCGAGACTGTAGTATGTGACCACTGTGTCGTCACGTGTGGCGACATAGGTGCGGGCCTTGCCGCCTTTCTGATCCTGGAGGGCGTAGTGTCGAAGGAAGCTGTTCAGAGAGGAGACCTCACAGTCGAACGAGTCGACGCGGTGGACGGCTGTGAGCAGTGTGGGTCTCTGGATGGGGTCTGCTGCCGGGGAGTCATCCATCGAAGGGACTGGGCTCCTGAAGCAGTCGCTGAATTGCCGGAAGCTCGCGCGGCTCCGCATCCAGTCGCTCGGTGAATGCCTTCCACTGGTCCGGTGGAAGCTCGAAGCGGGTGGTGTCCGCGAGCAACCGCTCGGCCGACGACACGGCTTCGCGCACCACAAAGGCGCTCGTACTCAGGCGCAGGCGGTTGGATGCCCTCTCGATGGTCTCCTTCTCACGGCGAGACACCCGGATGCTCAGCCGGGTTGTCTTCTTGTCGGATGTGGGTGGCGTAGGCATGAAATACACCTCCTGCTCATCATTGTACACACAATGTGCGTACTTGTGGCCGGGGTGGGTGGCACGCGGGGACTTTCTTCGAGACAGGCGTGGTGCCGGGCCGCTGAACGCTCCTCATAGTGTATAAAGGGGACGTGCTTTCTGATTGTGGACTGCCGCTGACGGGGGAGGCGTGGTCGACCCATCGAGTGTACGTCATGGAGCAAAGGGAGGACGGGCGGTGAACTTCGCTGTCATCGGTGTGGCCGGATACATCGCACCCCGGCACCTGCAGGCTATCCGCGACGTGGGAGGGCGGCTGGTCGCGGCCGCCGACCCGCATGACGCCGTGGGCCGGCTCGACGCCCTGGGCTTCGATGTCCGCTACTTCCCCGAGATCGAGCGCTTCGACCGTTTCCTCTACAAACAGCATCGGGGGTTGAACGGCACGCCGGTCGACTACGTGAGCGTCTGCACCCCCAACTACCTGCACGACGCCCACATCCGCCTCGCGCTGCGCAACGGCGCCGATGCCATCTGCGAGAAGCCCCTTGTCATCAACCCCTGGAACCTCGACCAACTGCAGGAACTCGAGCAGGAGACCGGCCGCCGTATCTACACGGTGTTGCAGTTGCGGCTGCATCCGTCGCTCGTGGCGCTCAAGAAGCGACTGGACGCCGAGGTGCGTGCGGCTCCGGGCGCGCCGGCGGCTGGGCCGGCGCCGGCGGCGGGCGGCCCGGTACGTCGCCATCAGGTCGACCTCACCTACATCACCAGCCGAGGCGCCTGGTACGACGTGTCCTGGAAGGGCCAGGAGCAGCGCTCGGGCGGGGTGGCCGTGAACATCGGCATCCACTTCTTCGACCTGCTGTTGTGGCTCTTCGGGCCCTGCCGGGAGGCGCGCGTGCATCTGTCTGAGCCGCGGCGCATGGGAGGCTCTCTGGAGCTCGAACGTGCGGACGTGCGCTGGCTGCTCTCGGTCGACCGGACCGATCTTCCCGCGCAGGCTGCGGCCACGGGCAAGACCACCTACCGCTCGCTCACGCTCGACGGCGCCGAGGTGGAGTTCAGCGACGGCTTCACCGATCTCCACACCGAGGTATACCGGTCCACCCTGGCGGGTGAGGGCTTCGGTATCGCCGATGCGCGCCCTTCCATCGAGCTCACGCATCGTATCCGCACCACGCCGGTGACGCCGCCGGAAGGGCCGACCGAATTCGGCGCGCACGCACAGAATCGCGGTGACGCGTAAGCGTCCCTGCTATGAAGCACGCACAGGTGGTGGAAGGGTCGCAGTGTCTGCGACTTGAGCAGATGAGAAGGGGTCTTCGTGAATGGCAGCTGCGCTGCTAACGTTTGCCGGTGTGTTGCCCGCCGGCGATGGGAACCACCAAGCGTGTTGGGTGAGCGTGGGAGTGCAGAGGAAGACGCAGGTATTCGACATGGTGGGTTGTCACATGAGAGGTGCTGGCGGCTTGGGATTGTTGGTGGAGAGAATGGGGCAGCATGCCGCGTGACCGCTATCTGCGCGCGGAGAGGGAAGGAATTCGATGAGTGTACTCGTGACCGGTGCGGCCGGTTTCATCGGTTCGGTGGTGGCGCGGAGACTGCTCGAAGACGGCCACACAGTGGTGGGATTCGACAACCTGAACAACGCATACGACCCCCGCATGAAAGACCATCGCCTGCAGGAGCTGCGGGAGTGGTCTGTGACTCGTACCGGCGCCCCTGAGGGCGGCGCGTGCGCCGGCTTCCATTTCCAGGCCGTGGATATCGCCGAGCTGGTGGCGCTGGAGGAGGCATGGGCGAAGTGTGGTCCCTTCGAAGCGGTGATCAACCTGGCTGCCCGGGCGGGAGTGCGCCAGAGCGTGGAGAATCCTTGGGTCTACGTCGACACCAACATCACCGGCACGCTCAACCTGCTCGAGCTCTGCCGTCGGGACGGTCCGGCGAAGTTCGTCCTAGCCTCCACCTCCAGCCTGTACGGCTCCCACAATCCGCTGCCCTACGCGGAGGACGCCGATACCAACCGCCCGCTCTCCCCCTATGCCGCTTCCAAGAAGGGCGCCGAGACCCTCTGCCACACCTACCACTTCCTGCACGGCCTCGATGTGACGGTCTTTCGCTACTTCACGGTCTATGGTCCGGCCGGTCGTCCCGATATGAGCGTTTTTCGCTTCGTACAGTGGGTGAGCGAGGGGCGGCCGGTGCAGGTGTTCGGCGATGGGGGCCAGTCCCGCGACTTCACCTACGTGGACGACATCGCCCGGGGCACCATTGCCGGCTTGCGCCCGCTGGGGTACGAGGTGATCAACCTGGGCGGAGATCAGCCGGCGGAGCTCAAGAGGCTGATTCAATTGGTGGAGGCAGCCACTGGGCGAGAAGCACGGCTGGAGTACGGACCCGCCCACCCCGCCGACGTGGCGGCCACCTGGGCCTCTATCGAGAAGGCGGGGGAGCTGCTCGGCTGGCGGCCCGAGGTATCACTTGAGGAAGGGGTGGCCCGCACGGTGGAGTGGTACCGGTCCAACCAGGAGTGGGCACGGGAGATCAGAACGGATTGAGCGTGCGGGAGGCGGAGAACAACCCGAGCTGAGATGCTACGAGGTCAAGTTGGCCGTGCAGGCGAGAGAGGATAGGCTTGTGCGCGAGCGTGTGGGTAAGGTGAAGAAGAGGATATTCACGGAGAGTGCTGAAGTCGAGGTAGGCCCGCCCATCTCGGGGTTAGGAATGCGCACACGTCTTGGAGCGCCCAGGCATGACTGAACCAAGCATACACAAGGACGCCTTCATCCATCCCACCGCCGTGGTCGATGAGGGGGCTGAGATCGCGGCCGGCAGCAAGGTGTGGCACTTCTGTCACGTGATGGCGGGTGCCCGCATAGGGGCGGGGGTGGTGCTCGGCCAGAACTGCTTCGTGGCGCCGGGGGTGGTCGTGGGGGACGGCTGCCGTATCCAGAACAACGTGTCGTTGTTTGCGGGGGTCATCCTGGAGGAGCGGGTGTTCTGCGGGCCCTCGGCGGTGTTCACCAATGTCTCGACGCCGCGGGCGGGAGTCGATCGGCACGAGGGCTTCGAGACCACGCTGGTGCGGCGGGGAGCCTCGCTGGGGGCCAATTGCACCGTGGTGTGCGGCTGCACCATCGGGGAGTATGCGTTGGTAGGCGCCGGTGCGGTGGTGACGGCGGACGTGCCCGCCTACCGGCTGATGCTGGGGGTGCCGGCGCGCCCGGCCGGGTGGATGTGCCGCTGCGGAGAGGTGCTGCCGCTTGCGGCAGACGCTGAAGTGGCCGGCGAGACCTTCTGCGGGCGCTGTGGCGACGCCTACGTGGTGAATGAAGAAGGCGGGCTCAGTCCACGAGGCACGTGAGCTCCACTCGACACCGCGAACCGGGGCTGTGGCACCGGGGTTGCCGTGACGTCTTGGTGTGGGGCCGCCACACGCGTGGCGCTCACGGTGGTGTTCACGGTGGCGTCTACGGGGTCTTGTTCGAGGAGGGGGTGCCCCCACACTCACTGGGGCGCCCGCGACGTACGCCGCCTGCGACGCAGGCGCTGCTAGCACATCAGGAGTGGGAGGTGCCGTGGAGAGCGCAAGAGACTACGAAAAACGGGGGCTCAAGGTATCCATGGCGGGGAGCATCGCGCTCTCCGTGAGCGCCGTCATCATGGCTCTCCTGGCAAAGTCACAGGCCATCATGCTCGACGGCGTCTATACCATCGTCACCTTGATCATGGCCTTCATTTCTCTCAAGGTGATAGACCTGGTCAAGTCACCCGAGACGAGCACCCGCCCCTTCGGTTACATGGCCTTCGAGCCGTTCCTCAATATCATCAAGAGCCTCATCATGCTCACTCTTCTGGTGGTGTTTCTTGTCACCAATATCCAGGAGCTCACCACCGGTGGGAGGATCATCGCCCTGGACCTCACCATAATCTACATCTTCATCTGTATCGTGATCTACGCTGTGGAGATCTACTTCCTCATGACATGTAAGAAGAGGACCAGTTCGGAGATCCTTGCCCTGGAGGTCAAGAACTGGTCCGTCGACGGCCTGCTCACGCTGGGCATCGCGGTGTCCTTGATCATCGCGGTCGTGCTCGTTCGCATGGGGCACGACCAGATACTTCCCTACATCGACCCGGTCATGGTCGTGGTGCTCGTCATCCTCTCCCTGCCCGTGCCCATCAAGGTGCTCGTCGTGGAGTTCAGGCGCCTGTTGCTGGTCTCCCCAGAGAACAGATGCGAAGACGAGGTCAAGAGCCGCATCCGCCCCGTCATCGAGAAGTACGGGCTGACCGATGTGCGTGTGTGGGGGCTGAAGAGTGGAAGGACCCAGTATCTGTTCATCTACACGGGTCTCGAAGCGGATGAGACCCGCATCACGCTACTCGACGAGATAAGAGCGGCCATCTTCGCGGAACTCACCGGATTCTACGAGAAGTTCTGGGCCGACATCATCTTCACCCAGATCGACCCCGACAGACCGTTTCCCCTCGCGGAGGGTGCGGATGGGCCGGAGGCGGCACACGGGTAACGGGTGGGGCGGTGCGCATCGTGGCCCGGGACGCTTGCCACTCCGGCCGCGTCGGAGTAACGTCAGGGCCGTCACCGGGTTCTTTGATCGGCACTCTGCATCGGATCTACCGGGACCCATGGGGAGGAGCTTCGCATGAGCCAGGAGAAGGAAACCTCGAAGCCCGGGGGATTCTCGGCCCAAGAACGAGCCGCCATGAAGGAGCGTGCCCAAGAGGTGAACGCGGAGGCGCGCCGGAGCGCCCGTTCCAAGAAGGACGGCGAGAGCGACGTGCTCGCGAAGATCGCCGAGATGCCCGAGCCGGATCGACAGATGGCCTTGAGTCTCCACGAGATCGTCAGGGCCAACGCGCCCGCCCTGTCACCGAAGACATGGTACGGGATGCCCGCATATGCACTCGGTGGCAAGGTGGTCTGCTTCTTCCAGGGCGCGGGCAAGTTCGGCTCGAGGTACGCCACGTTGGGATTCAATGACGTTGCGAAACTGGATGAAGGCGACATGTGGCCGACCGCTTTTGCGATCAAGGAGCTGACACACGCCGTAGAGAAGAGGATTGCCACGCTCATAAGGAGAGCGGTGGGCTGAGGGCCGAGGTGAGGGTCGAGATGCGGGCCGGGCCACGCACTTCTCTCGGCCCGCCTTGGCGTCCGACTGAACCGCGCCTGATTCGCGTGGCTCGCGGTTCACGCCACACACACTCAGCCCCGGTTTCGCTTCATCGTCTGCGACCTGATCCACGCGGCGAGTGCCTCCTCTTCGAACTCTCCGGAGGCCAGCGCCACCATCGTTGTTACCACGTCGGCCTCGCTCGCGGTGAATTCGAGTCCATTCAGTCCCAGGAACACCGCCATCACGACGAACGCGACACGTTTGTTTCCGTCGTGGTAGGGGTGGTTGCGTGCCAGGCCGTATCCGTACGCCGCTGCCGGTGCGGCGAGATCCGCGTCAACTTCGTAGGCCAAGCGCTGCCGGGGCCGAACGAGCGCCGACTCGAGTGCATTCTCATCACGCAATCCCGGCATGCCGCCATGAATGAGCAGCATTTCGGCCTGCACGGCATCGATAACGAGACGCGACACCCACCGGATCTCTCGCTGGGTCATCGCGGACTACTTCGCCAACTCGCGCAATGCGTTGCGGTAGGTGCGCCCCACCTCGGCGGCGATCGAGAGCGCCTCTTCGGTCTCAGGATCGTAGGGGGTGAGCAGAATCCCGCGGTCCGTCTCTACTACAATCACGGTGTCGCCGGCGACGAGCTTCAACCTGTCGGCCATGGCTTTGGGTAGCGTGGCGGCTATCGAGCCTCCCGCCTTGCGTAACTTGACTGACTGGGCCATCTCGATGCCTCCTAAGCGAAGGGTTACGGTGAGTGTAGCATAATCATGCTACTTGATGCTGTGATGCCGGGGGAGTGTGATGATGCACGCCTGAAGCAGTGCACGTACTCCATCTGCCGCGTTGAAGGCGGAGGGCGTGACGTGTCGAGGTGGTGGTATGCTCCACGCGGCTCGACGCACGGGGCACAGACTATGACGGAATCGACTCCATACGGCATCGACCTCTTGTGGATCCCTCTCGGCGCGGGAGGCTGGTTCGTGCGTATGAACGGCTGCGTGTGGGAGGCCGTCCAGGCGCTGCATGCACACCGATACCGGTGGGTGGGACGCCTGCCCGCACGTGAATCGCGTGCTGCGTGCCGAGCACCGGAATGCCGCAACCCACTAGGTGGGCGCCGGTGCGGGTGGCCGCGGTGAGGTGGCGCACGCGCGTCCGGTGATGACCTGCGCTGTGCCTGGTGGCCGGGTGCTAACCTGGCTCTCGGCTTTGTAGTCGAGGTCACCGACTGGGAGAGGTGGTCCTGCTGAAGCGCCTTCATCGTCTGGGTGGTGTGCGTCTGGGTGGCCTGCGCCACCTGCGCCGACCGGGCGGCCTGCGCGGCCGCTACCCCGCGCAGTTCTGGATGCTGTTCAGCGGCAACTTCGTGAGCACCATCGGTCTCAGCATGATCTGGCCCTTCATGATGATCTACGCGAGCCGGCGCCTGCAGTTGCCGTTGACCGCCGTGGCCAGCCTGCTCACCATCAACTCCGCCTTCCTGCTCGCGGGCACGTTTCTCGCCGGCTCGCTGGCCGACCGGGTGGGGAGGAGGGGCATCATGATCGTGGGTATGGCCCTCCACGGTACCGCCTACCTCCTCTTCAGCTTCGCCGATTCGGTGTGGATGTTCGCCCTACTCATGGCGCTCGGCGGCTTCGTGACCCCCGTCTACCGCGTGGGTGTGGACGCCATGGTGGCCGACCTCATTCCCGAGGAGAGGCGGGTGAGCGCCTTCGCCGTGCTGCGCATGGGTAACAACGCGGGCGTGGCCATCGGCCCGAGCATCGGGGGTTTCCTGGCCACCCAGTCCTACAGCATCATCTTCTACTGCGCCGCCGCCGGTCTGCTCGCCTACAGCCTCTTCACCTTCCTCTTCGTCAAGGAGACCATTCCCCGCACTCCGGAGCTCGGCCCGGTTGCGCGTGAGCGGTTCGGCGGCTATCTGCGCGTGGCGCGCGACCGTGTGTTCGTGGCCGTGTGCGGCGGCTTCATCATCGTCACCATCGGGGCCTCACTCATGTTCGTGCTCCTGGCCGTCTACGCCAAGACCCAGTTCGGCCTCCCCGAGAGCCGGTTCGGCTTCATCATGGCCACCAATGCGGCCATGGTGGTTGTCTTCCAGGTCATGGTGACGGCGGTGTCGCGGCGCTTCCGGCCCTACAGAGTGATGGCGCTCGGGACTCTGCTCTACGTCGTAGGGGTGGGGAGCGTGGCCCTGGGGAGCAGCTTCCTGACCTTCTTGGCCAGCATGGTGGTACTCACGGTGGGGGAGTTGCTGCTCGTGCCCACCACCTCCGCACTCGTGGCCAACCTCGCCCCGCCGGACATGCGCGGCCGCTACATGAGCATCTACGGCCTGTCGTGGGGGATAGCGGCGGGCATCGGGCCGGTGTTCGGAGGAATCTTGAACGACGCTATCGCCCCTCGGGCCATCTGGGTGGGAGGTGCGTTGGTGTGCCTGGCCGGCTTTGTCGTGTTCGCCGCTCTGGCTCTCCGCGAGGGCAAGGGGACGGAGGGCGCCGAGCCGAGCCTGGAGAAGAGGGTGTGAGGCGTGACGATGTGAGAGGCGTATGTCGTGATTCGTGACGAGAAGATCATCCAAGAGATCAATACCCTATGGCTTCCCGTCTACCCGTACATGGTGGAGTACCTGCTGGAGGTCTCCGCTGTGAGGGGCGGGAGGTTCCTCGATCTGGGGCCGTTCGCAGGCGGCTTGGCCGTCGGTGTCCTACGTTCGCGCCAAGACCTGGCAGCCACCGTGATAGACGAGTCGGACGTGGTACTCGAGTGGGCGCGAGAGCAGGCGGTCGGGGCCGGAACCGTGTCGCGGCTCACCACGCTTCGGGCGGCCCTCGAGCCCCTCCCCGCCAAGGACGGTGCTTTCGACCTGGTGGCGGTGAGAGGTGCCTTCTTCTTTCTCACCCCGGCTCTCTTGCGGGAGGTGGCGCGGGTGCTCAAGCCCGGCGGGTTCGGCTGGGTGGGGGGAGGCTACGGCCCTGAGACGCCGCAGAGAGTCATCGCGCCCATAGCTGCACGTTCCAAGGTGCTGAACGAGGCCGTAGGAAAGCGGCACCTCAGCCCCGGGGAGGCAGAGAGGCTGGTGAGGGAGTCCGGTCTCGAGCGCTCGGCACGGGTGACGACCGAGGGAGGCCTATGGATCGAGGTGCGTGTGCCCAGGGAGGGAGCGGCCTGAGGCGCGTACCCGCCGGCCTTGCGCGCTAGACCTCCCACACGTCTTCGTCGCCCGTGCTGAGCGCCGCCAAGCCGTCAGGCGTGACCACGAAGGTGTCCTCGATGCCCACGGCGCCCTCTCCCGGGAGGCGGATCTTGGGCTCCACCGCGACCACATTGCCGGCGACGAGCGGTGCCTCGAAGCCTCGCCCGAGTATGGGGAGCTCATTCACTTCCAGCCCGATGCCGTGCCCCACGAAGCTCACCTGCAGGGGAGACGTGCCCATGAAGGTGTTCTCATAGCCGGCCTCCGCGGCCCGCCGCACGGCCAGGTCGTAGACCTCGGTGCAGGGTACACCGGGACGCGCAGCAGCGGCTGTCTCGTGGTGGATGCTCCGGCAGGTCTCGTAGGCGGAGCGGAGGGCGCCGGGCAGCGGCCCGATACAGAGGGTGCGGGTCTGGTCGACGATGTAGCCCTCCACTGAGGCGCCCAGGTCTATGACGACTGCCTCTCCCCGGCCGATGGGGCGGTCACTTGCTCCCTGGGGATATGCGGCCGTGCGGCCTTCGCCTCCGAAGGGAGAGTCGGCACCGGTGGCGGCACCGGCGTCGGGGCCGGAAAGGACGTGCACGAGAGGCATCTCCTGATTCAGGCCGCGCATGCGGAGGAGGCCGGAATGGCCCTCGCGCCAGAGGGTGGAGGCGACGACGGAGGCCAGCTCCCCTTCGGTCATGCCGGGGGTGAGGGCGGAGGCGGCGGCCGCGAACGCGGCCGCCGCCTGCCCACCCGCCTCCCGCAGCCTCTCGAGCTCCCAGGGGCTCTTCACGGCGCGCAGTTGGCGCAGAACCCCGCCGCAGTCCACCAGCTCGGCCTGAGGGAACAGCTTCTCGTAACGGCGGAAACTGAGCACGGGGAGTATGTCGAGCTCCAAGCCGAGCCTCGCCTCCGCAGAGACGCCGAGGCGCGCCAAGGAGTCCGGCAAGGTGCGGAAGCTCGTGAAGCTCTCCACCCGCTCCAGCGGCGATTCTGCCCGCGCACGGACGGGGTCGCGGCGAACCAGCAGCAAGGGCTCACCGACCGCCGGCACGAGGAGGTGGCTCTGCTGTGCCGTACCGGTGAGGTAGAAGAGGTCCGCCGACTGCACGATGATGGCGCAGTCGATGTGGCGCTCTACAAGCGCAGCCTGCGTCCCGGCGATTCGGGTTTCGATTTCGCTCACTGGAACTGACACTCTGCCTCTACGGTAGCATGCGGAGCCTTCGTGCAACGAATCGGCGGTGCAGGCCATCACACTTGGTGCGGGAAGCGACTCTTCGAACCGGTGGCCGCAGCAGAGGCTACACATAGGTAGAGTTTTGGCTTGCCTCTGAGGTTGGCCGCGCTATAGTGGAGGTAGACCGGGGATCGAGGGACGATCCGCGCTCCTTTCTGGAGAAAGGAGGCCCGTCATGCGTGGCACGATGAAGCTATTCCTCCCTGTGGGTGTCTTCGCACTCTTGGCTGTGGGGCTTCTCGTTCCCACCGGCTGTGGAGGCTCGACCACCACCACTCAAGCTCTCACCACCACGACCACCTGGCCCTCCCACACTGTCATCATCGACGAGACCGCCGACGGCACTGCTGTGCGCCTCACCGAGGGTTACTTTCTGGTGGTGCGTCTGCGTGGCAACCCAAGCACCGGCTACCTCTGGCAGGCTCAACCTCTCGACATCCTCATCCTCAGCCAACAGGGCGACCTCACCTTCACCGCCGACTCCGATCTTTCCGGCGCGGGCGGTGAATACCTCGCCGTCTATCGTGCCGAGCGGGCGGGCAGCACCCTCCTCGCCCTCGACTACGTGGGACCGGATCGGCGCGTGGACCACACCTTCGATGTGGAGGTCATGGTGGACCCGGCAGGTGAGGCCACCGCGGCCGACGCGACCACCGATGCCGCCGAAGCGAGCGGTGGTGAGGCCGACACCGGCGGCGCACGCACAAGCGATGGCTCTGCGGAGGACGACTCGGGCAGCGCCGACTCCAGCGAGGGCGACTCCAGCGAGGGCGGCTCCGGCCCTGCGGACTCGGGGAGTTCCGGTCGCAGTCCGGGAACCCTCGACAGGACGCGCGATACCATTGGGCCCGCGATGGAGCCGAGGATGACGCGTCCGCCCACAGACTGGGAGTGGGGCTCATCCGACGCCGGAGCGTTCAAGGATGTCCGGGTGGGGGATCGCATCAGGATAGTCCTGGATATCCCGTCCAGCCTGGAGCTGGTGAACGTGCAGTGGGAGAATACCGACAGCACGGTCTTGAGCAGCGCCGGTCCGCCTACCGTCCATAGAAGTACCTACGTGGACAGGACTTCGAAGAGCTTCGAGGTGGCAAGAGCGGGTGAGGGCGGCGTGATCGTGCGCGGGGTCAAGGCCGACGGACGCGTACGGGTCATCTGGTGGATCAACGTGAGGGCGACGGACTAGGCCGGGCGTGCCTCATACCACGCCAGAGTCCGGTCCAGGCCTTCGCGGAACGTCACCGCCGTTTCGTAGCCGAGGACGCGGCGTGCCCTCTCGATGTCGGCGCGGGAGTGAAGGATGTCGCCCGGACGGGCCGCCGCGAACTCCACGGGCAGCTCGCGCCCTACCAGATCGCCGAGCGTCGCGACCAGCTCGAGCAGAGTTATCTGATCCCCGCAGGCCACGTTCATCACCCTACCGGCGGCCTGAGCGGCCGGGGCGGTGAGGGCGGCCAGGTTGGCCTGCACCACGTTGGTCACATAGGTGAAGTCGCGGGTATGGGCGCCGTCGCCGAAGATCGTGCACGGTTGCCCGGCGAGGGCCGCCATGCAGAAGCGGGCGATGACTCCCGAGTACTGGGAGGTCGGATCCTGCCGCGGCCCGAAGACGTTGAAGTAGCGGAGTGCCACGGTCTCCAAGCCGTACGTGTCGTAGAAGACCCGCAGGTAGTGCTCCCCCGCCAGCTTGGACACGGCGTAGGGTGACTTGGGTTGAGGAGTCATGTCCTCGTGCTTGGGCAGCGTAGGGCTGTCGCCGTATACGGAGGAGGACGACGCGTACACCACTCGCTCCACGCGTGCCCGCCGGGCGGCGTCGAGCACGGCCACGGTTCCCCCCACATTGGTGCGGTCACTCAACAGCGGGTCTTTGATCGAGCGGGGCACGGAGGGCAGGGCGGCTTGATGAAGGACGAAGGTTACTCCGGCCACGGCCCGCTCGACGGCGGCGGGATCGCACACGTCGCCCTCGAGAAGCTCGATCTCGTCGAGGACGGGGGCCAGATTCTCGCGGTGGCCGGTGGAGAAGTTGTCGAGTACCCGCACGCGATATCCGGCGGAGAGTAGGCCCCCCACCAGGTGCGAGCCGATGAAGCCCGCACCTCCCGTGACCAAGACGAGTTCGCTCATGCCCGCACCACCTCCGGCCCCCATCCGGGCAGCACCACATGGCGTGTATCGACCACCAAGGCCGTATCGCGGTAGAGAGCGGGGTCGGCGAATTCCCGATGAGCCGTGGCGAGCAGCACGGCATCGTGGCGGGCGAACTCCTCGGCCGTGAGGGGTACCGACTGCAGACCGATATCGTGCTTGCGACCGGCCCGCGCCTCTGGGAAGTAGGGGTCGCAGTAGCTCACCTCGGCCCCCCGTTCGCGCAACAGCTCGATGATCTCGTAACTGGGGCTCTCCCGGTCGTCGTCGATGTCGGCTTTGTAGGAGAGGCCCAGTACCAGCACGCGTGCGCCCTTGATGCTCTTGCCGGCGGCGTTCAATGCCTCCACCGTCTTGTGAACCACCCACTCCGGCATGCGGGTGTTGACTTCGCCGGCCAGGTTGATGAAGCGGGTCCACATGCCGTATTCGCTGGCCTTCCAGGAGAGGTAGAAGGGGTCGAGGGGAATGCAGTGGCCGCCGAGGCCCGGACCCGGGTAGAAGGCTTGGAAGCCGAACGGCTTGGTCTTGGCGGCCTCGATGACCTCCCACACGTCGATGCCCATGCGGTCGAAGGTCATCTTGAGTTCGTTGACGAGCGCGATGTTCACCGAGCGATAGATGTTCTCGAGGAGCTTGCCCGCCTCCGCCACCCGGGAGTGCGATACGGGCACCACCGTGTCGAGCGCCTGTGCGTAGAGGGCGGCGGCGGCGGTGGTGGACTCCTGGTTGACCCCTCCCACTACTTTGGGGATGGTGCGGGTGTCGAAGTCGGGATTACCCGGGTCCTCCCGCTCGGGGGAGAAGGCGAGCAGGAAGTCGCGCGGCGTCTCCAGGCCGGTGGCCTCCAGCAGGGGCATGATCTCCTCGTCGGTGGTGCCGGGATAGGTGGTTGACTCGAGCACCACGAGCTGCCCGGGCCGCAGCGTGCGGGCGACCTCGCGGGCGGTGTCGCGCACGAAGGAGAGGTCGGGTTCCCGGTGTGCGCCAAGCGGTGTAGGTACGCAGATGAGGACGGCGTCGCACTCGGCGAGGCGGGAGAAATCGGTGGTGGCCGAGAAGCGCCCGCTCGCGGTACAGGCGGCCACGCGCTCCGGTCCGATGTGCCTGATGTACGATTCGCCCCGGCCCAATTGCTCGACCTTGGCCGGGTCTATGTCGAAGCCGAGTGCAGTGAAGCCGGCTTCGCAGAACACGAGCGCCAGGGGCAGCCCTACGTACCCCATGCCGATCACGCCGACGGTGGCGGCTCGGGCCCCGAAGCGGGCGGTGAGTTCGTCGATCACGCGAAGAACCTCCTCTCGGCGTGGGTTCTAACCACCGGGTTCGAACCACCGCAGCGTGGCACGTCCTTGTGGCGGCCGATGCGATGATAGCAGTAGGGGACTCGGCACCGTAAGGCGCCGCAACAGGGAGAAGTAGGTCCTGTGCCGCCGTGAATTACGTGTCGCACGATGACGTATTGTCCCGGTGCGTCCAAGTGTCAGCGCCACTCCCGCAGCAGGATCCGAAGCTCCTTGGTGGGAATCCTCTGCCGCCGGGGCGGTGATTTGCCCCTCAGCGCCGAGGCGGAACGCGTATCATTGATGATCAGCATCAACAAGTCGGCGCCGGCGAACGTCTGGGGTGCCGAGAATCTCACATTCGCACGGGAGGAGCACGGTATGCGCAGGTTCGTGGTCGGGTTGATTGTGGTGGTGATGGTCATGGCGGGGCTTGCGGGCTGCGGCGACTCTGAAGGTGGAGCGGCGGCCGGTCTTCCCACCAGCTCCACCACCGCCCAGACTGCCGGTGAGACCACGCCGCCCACCGAGCCTCCAGCGGACGGCTCGGGCGGGAGCGAAGCCTGGACCACCGTTGCCGAATTGCGCTCGACCGACCCCTTCTTCCAAGACATGGAGGGCCTTCTGATCAGCGAGGCGTTCACCGTCACGGGTGACGTGCGTGTGGTGCTCGACATGCCGGAGGCCGGCCACATAGACGGTGTCATTGTCGCTGTTGTGCCGGAGGAGGCCGCCGCCGATGTGTTCACGCTTCTTCGCGCGATGGAGGATGCCACCGTTCTCACCTTGATTCCGTCGGCTCCGGTGAAGGAGGTCCCGGGCCTCGACGGCACCTACGTGCTCGTCAACTCGTTGCCTGCCGCCAAGGACTGGACGCTCGAAGTGCAGACCCGAAACTGAGATGGTGCCCGCCGCTCGCTACTGCCGACCGCTCGCCAGCAGCAGCCCGCTTGGCTCCCTCTCGGGGCTCCGTGGAAGGCCCGAGTCAGTCCGGGTGAGCGGTGCGCGTATGTGCGGCGCAATGCTTCGGATATGATAGACAAATGGACTATCGGCCTCCTTCATCCAGCGACGCCTACAAGCTGATATCGGAACTGGTCGCCGACTTCTTGTACTGCTTCTCGGTATCCGAGGCAGGAGACGGTTTCCGGCTGGAGTGGGCGACGGGACGATTGGAGGAGGTCACCGGCTTCACACCGGCGGAGATCGAGGCCGGAGGGGGCTTGGCGGGGATCATTCACCCCGGTGACGCAGACGAGGTTGCAGATCATGCACGCCGGCTTCTGTCCGGCGATGACGACGTGATCGAGTTCCGCGTCGTCACCAAGGCCGGCGAGGTGCGGCGGCTCAGAGGTCATGCCCGGCCGCTTGTGGACCGGGCGAGTAGGCGGGTGTCCGGCATAGTGGGGGCGGCACAGGATGTGACCGAGCGCCGGCGCGAGCAGGATGAACTCCGCGACAGCAGAAGCCGCCTGAACGCACTCATTGAGCATGCGCCCGTCGGTATCGTGCAGATCGATCAGGACGCATGTGTCACGGTGTGGAACCCGGCTGCCGAACGCATCTTCGGGTGGACGGCCGAGGAGACTCTCGGGAGGCCACTACCCTACATTCCCCCCGACAAGCGCGATGAAGCGCTCGCGCTCATCGGGCGTGGACTTGAGGGGGAGCCACACTTGGGGCTCAAGATGGAACGGCAGCGCAAGGATGGAGCCCGCATCACCATCATGCTGTGGTCTGCTCCCGTCTATGACGCCCAGGGCGTGGTCACGGCAAGTATAGGCGCCTTCGAAGACATGACCGATCGGGTGCAGGCGGAGGAAGCGCTCCGGGTGGAGCGGGAGTTCAGCATACTGCTTCTCGATACCATGCCGGTGTTCTTCGTGGCCATCGACGCGCGGGTCACCACCCTGCGGATGAACCGGGCGCTGCTCGAAGCGGTGGAGTACACGGCAGAGGAGGTGTCGGGCCTGCCGTACCTCTCCACCTTCGTGCCCGAGGAGGAGCACGCGGCCGTTGCTGCGGTCTTTCGCTCAATTGCAGACGCGGGGGAGTTCTCGCTGAACGAGAACCACATTGTGAGCCGCTCGGGGCGTACCTTCTTGGTGGAGTGGCGGGGGAGGCCGGTGTTGGGCGCAGACGGCACCCTGGATTTCTTCGTGGGGGTGGGCATCGACATCACCTCGCGCCGGCAGGCCGAGGAAGAGCGCAGGAAGATGGAGTGGCAGCTTCTGCAGTCCCAGCGCATGGAGTCGGTGGGCCGCTTGGCCGGAGGTGTGGCGCACGACTTCAACAACATGCTGCAAACGATTCTGGGCTACGCGGATATGGCCTTGGCTGAAGTACCCGCCGACTCTCTGCTCGCCGAGTACGTGTGGGAGATGCGGGGTGCGGCTGAGCGTTCCGCCGATCTCACCCGGCAACTCTTGGCCTTTGCCCGCCGCCAGACCATCGCCCCCCGCATACTCGACGTCAACGAGAGGGTGGAAGGACTCCTTGGCATGCTGGAGAGACTGATCGGTGAGCAGATCACCCTCACCTGGCGACCCGCCGCCGGTCTGCCGTCGGTACGTCTCGACCCCTCCCAGCTCGACCAGCTCCTCACCAACCTGGTGGTCAACGCTCGTGATGCCACCCCCGGCGCCGGTGAGATCGTCATCGAGACCGGCCACGCGGTGCTCGACGAGGCCTACTGCGTGGGGCGGGAGGGCCTCGAGCCGGGTGATTTCGTGACTCTCACGGTAAGTGATACCGGCAGGGGCATGGATCGAGCCACCCTTGACCGCGCGTTCGATCCGTTCTTCACCACGAAGGTGGTGGGCTGCGGCACGGGGCTCGGTCTGGCCACCGTCTACGGCATCGTCAAGCAGAATTCGGGCTCCATCACTGCCTACAGCGAACCGGGACGAGGTTCTACGTTCCGTGTCTACCTGCCTGCCTTCGGCGGCCCGGTCGAAGAACCGTCTGTCCCCCGTATAGGGGCGAGTCTTGTGGGCGGTTCCGAGACGGTGCTGGTAGTGGAGGACGAGGTGACCATTCTTGATCTCACCCGCCGCCAGCTCGAGGGCTTGGGCTATCGCGTACTCTCTGCCGGCCGACCCGCCGAAGCACTGGCGAAGGCCGCCGCTCACGATGGGCCTCTCCACCTACTCGTCACCGACGTGGTCATGCCGGGCATGGATGGGCGGGAACTCGCCTCCCGATTGCAGGCCGTCCGGCCCGGGCTTCGTTGTCTGTTCATGTCCGGGTATACGGCCAACGTGATCGCCCACCGGGGTGTGCTCGATGAGGGAGTGCATTTCTTGGAGAAGCCCTTCACGCAGGCTGCGCTCGCGGCCAAGGTGCGTGAGGCGCTCGATACTACAGGCACTCTCCCGGCCGAGCCACGCGAGCCCCCGCCCGAAGGTGTCTGAGCCGGGACGGCAGGACGACCGCGCAGCCGAGGCACGGCCCGAGTCGCATCCTGACCCGGAGCCGGAGCGCTTCGAACAGCTCGCGCTCGGGCCCACCATCACCGGCCCAGGGAGGCGCACGGAAGACCTCTACGAGCCGGGCACTCTACTCACCATCAGGGGTGAACGCGGCACCTTCCGGTACCGACACGCCAGTCTCAGTCGGGACGGCCGCATCAGTCTGCACTTGGTGGGGAATGAAGGCTATCGGGCTGTGCGTCCCGACGAGGTCATCCCGGTGCGGCAGAAGAGGCACCGAAGGTAAGCACCGGGAGACCCATCACGCGGAAAGGGCGGGCCGGCACTGCCGCCGGCCCGCCCTCCGAGTGTTCTCCGGGCGAGGGTCTCCCGGTTCGCGGGCGCTACTTCTTGGCGTTCCCCTTCTCCACGAGCAGGCGGTAGGCCGCCGGGAATGAGGTGGCCTCGGGCAACCGGTTGCTGAGCACGATGGTCACCTGCTCGCGGTTGAGGAGCGAGGTGTCGAGGGTCTCAGAACTGCGCTGGTACTCTGCGTCGGAGACGATCTCAGCATCCACGATCTCTATCCCCTCAAACTTGCCCTTCACGTACTGCGGGTTGAGCAGGGTCATGGCCCAGTCGTTCTCAGCCAGGCCGGTGGTGTGCTGCCAGCCGTCGAGATCCCACGTGCCGGAGCCTGACTCCAGGTCGTCCTGCAGCAGGGTCTCGGTCGCGTCGGTCACCACGATGTCGTCCACATAGAACCCGGCCTCGGTGGTGGCCCAGTCGGTGATGTAGAGGAAGCGCAGCAGGACGCTCTGGCCCGCATAGGCGGAGAGGTCGAAGCTCTCCTCCACCCAACCGCCGCTCGAGCCGGTGAAGCCGGGCAGATTGTCAACTGCCGTGGTGATGGCCGAAGGATCGTGATCGATGGTGGTGTCTTCGTTCTCGAGGCTGATCCAGGTGGTGCCGCCGTCGGTTGAGATCTGCACGAAGCCGAAGTCCCAGGCATCCTCGATCTGGTAGTTGGCCCAGAAGGTGAGGGCGGCGTCGCTTCCCAGCGTGAGTGGTGCGGCCAGCGTGGCGGTGTTGAAGAGGAGATCACCCCGGCCGCCCCACAACTGCCGCGAGCCCGAGTGAGCCGGAACGCCGGTGGTCAGTGGTGCCCGCAGGTTGGCGATCAGCTTGGGCGTGAAGCCCCCGTAGGTCAGATACATGGGGGCGTAGGGCATGAGATCGCCGAGGGGATACTGCACCGTGCCGGAGTTGTAGCCGCCCCAGTAACGGGGTATGGGCAGATTGCCGCGGTTGTCGGAGCCGTAGTGGTTCTTGATGCTCCACTGGATGGAGTAGCCCCAGGTGTCGGCGGAGGGGATGTCGAGGCCCTCGTAGCCGAGTGGCGCTCCCGAGGCACCGGGGAGCGCGAGGTCATCCAGGTAGTTGGCCAGGGTCCAGTCCCGATATACGTCGTCGAAGGTGACATCGCCGTAGCCTTGGGAGGCCAGTTGGTTCTCGATGCCTTCGATGCCGTTGGTCGAGTCGTTCACCAATCCCTTCACGAAGTCCGGCCCACCGAAGTTCTCCAGCAGGTAGAGCTGGAAGAGATAGCTGGCGCCGTAGTCTTCCAGCCCGCCCCCCCACACGGTGAGCGGAGTGCGGTGGTAGATCGTGTAGTAGGCGAGGGCGTCGGAGGAATGCCCGTAGCCCACCAGGTAGGGGGCGAGATCGGCCAGGCCCTCGTCAACCCAGGAGGCCTCATCGGGGTCGTGGTCGTAGTGGATGGCGTGTTCGTACTCATGGGTGAACACCTGCTCGTACAGGTACGGCCTCGCAGCGTCGGGCCCCACCCTGTTCGCCCAATCGTAGGAATCGATGTGAATGATGTTGCGGTCGGCGTAGGTGTCGTTCATGTCGGGCCAGAAGTAGCCGGCCACGTAGAACGGATACTCCGGGTCGTCGTAGTTCTCGTCGACGATGTTGTAGACGAGGATCATGACGCGCTGGGGGTCGTCGGTGGCGTACCAGTCGTAGCCCCAGGAGGCGTACAGGCCGCCGGTGCCGTCACGATCGTTCGTGAGGCCGAAGTAGTGTGTGGCGCCGGGGTAGATGTGGTCGTTGAACTCCGCGAAGAGGTAGTCGACCTGTTCCTGCGTGACCACGTGGGCGGGCCGGGGGTCGCCGGGCCCATAGGAGAGGTCGTTCGCCACCCAGATCTCGGCTTTGCCTCCGATAGCCCTCAGGGTGAACTCTCGCCAGCCGTCCGCGTAGAGCCACTCCACGTCATCTACGCCGGCGGCCCGGCCGCCGCTCGAGCGCACGGCGGCGGCGAGTTCAGACGCCGCCGCTTTGGTGGCGCCCTGAATCTTGCTATAGGCGGCCCTTCCATCGAGGCTTTTGTAGTAGGTGTCCATGTCCACAGGGATCCCGCTGGTGGGCATCGTGCCGACGCTCTGAGCGGCAAGTGCCGTTGCGGTGAATAGCATCAAGAACAAGAGTGACGCCAAGAGAACGAGCGTGATGCGAGGTGCAGTGCGGTGTCTCATAGTCCTTCATCCTCGCGAAAGGTGAGACTCCGGACGCGGACTCTTCATGGTTGAAAACGCCTGCTATCCTCAAGTGTCCGCACCATGAGGCCTTGAGCACCGTAGTGATCGTGTTCGCGACCGTTGGCCACGAACAAGACACTTCCAGTATTGTCCCGCCGGGGTCGAGATGCACGTGGTAATTCGACATAGAAGGGTACTTGGGGCGGCCACACGTCAATACGTAAGAATTCCTGCTGATTGACGAAGTTCTTATGGGTGGACCTCACGCCCTCTCATCGTATACTTCCAAGAGAGTAGTGATTCGGTACGTGCAGGTTGGACGACCGCCGCCGCGTCTGGGTGAGCGTGATTGATGGGAGGCTTTGCTCCGGTTCGCGTGGCGACCATGAGCAGGGGCTCCGGGGGGAGAATCGTGAGAGAGCTGCAGGCCAAACAGGGTTTCATCTGCGACATGGACGGGGTGGTCTACCGGGGGGGACTCGCTTCTGCCTGGAGCCCGCGAGTTCGTGGCCTGGTTGGAGGCGGAACACAAAGACTACCTCTTCCTTACGCAGAACAGCCAACGGACTCGTGAGGAGCTGCAGCAGCGGCTGCTTCGCTTGGGCATCGAGACCGACGCCATGAACTTCTACACGGCCTCGCTGGCCACCGCCAGCTTCCTGGCGGCCCAGTGTCCTGGTGGCAGTGCCTTCGTGATCGGGGATGCCGGGCTCACCAATGCCCTCTACCAAGCCGGCATCACCATGAACGAGTTCGACCCGGACTACGTAGTGGTGGGAGAGACGAGCTCCTACTCCTTCGAGAAGATCGCCACCGCCATCAGGCTTGTGTTGGCCGGGGCCCGTCTCATCGGAACCAATCCGGACCTGGTGCTTCCCACGGCTCAGGGCATCTTGCCCGGTTGCGGGGCCATGATCGCTCCCATCGAGCGGGCCACCGGGCGCTCCGCCTACTTCCTCGGCAAACCCAATCCTCTCATGATCCGCCACGCTCTCCGCTCACTCGGTACCTCGCGTGAGGAGACGGTGTTCATCGGCGACTCCATGGAAACCGACATCATCGCCGGCATCCACACCGAGATCGATACGGTGCTGGTGCTGAGCGGTCACACTGCCGAGGAGGACCTGGCCAAGTATGCCTATCGTCCGACGTACGTGCTCGGGGGAGTGGGCGATATCGTGGCGGAGGTGCCATCACGCCCCCCGAGCGTGGGAGGTGAATCATGAGCACGGCATTGGTGGTCTACAGCACCAAGAAGAGCGCGACGGAGGGTATCGCCGCGTGCATCGCCGAAGGGTTGCGCGAGGCCGGAGTTGAGGTGGAGGTGAAGGGGAGCGCCGAGATCAAGGATTCGGCGCACCTCGAGGGCTACGACGGGTATGTCTTCGGTTCCGCCACCTATCACGGCGAGATGCTGCAGCACAGCAAGCAGCTTCTCTTCGTGGCCGACAAGGCCAATCTGAAGGGCAAGGTGGGTGCCGCCTTTGGGGCGTTCGGGTGGAGCGGTGAGGCCCCGAGCCGCATCTTCGCCACCATGGAGCACATCCTGGGCATGGACATGGTGGAGGAGCCGCTTCGCCTGAAGTCCCCCATCACCGAGGAGGAGTGCGAGAAGGGCCGGGAGTACGGGAGGCTGGTGGCGGCCAGGCTCAGCCGGTAGCTGTTGGGGCCGGCCGGTCTCTGAACCCGGCTGCGAACCGCACAAAGGCAAAGACGTCGGCGAAATTCGACACCACTCCGAGCGATACGCGCATAGTGTTCGGTGTCTTACCCGTGGACTGCCGGATGATGCTTCCACGCTGGTCGAAGGTCGGCGGGGCCGGCGTGAAGAAGCAGGGGGCCATGTCGTCCCGGGTGAGGTGATGGGCCACCTCCCCGTCTCCGGGGTTGCAGAAACAGCCGGTGCGCAGCGATATGGCTTGTTCAACCGCCTCACTCTGTGCCGCTCCCACCTCATAGGGCTCACCGGCTGGGTCGAGTAACAGAAAGGCGATGGTGGCACCCCGCTCCTCCATGGTCGTGGGGCCGAGAATACGCACCATCGGACTTCCGTTGGAGTGGTGCAGCCCGATGGTCACCGCCGGCAGTCCCAAGAAATCCGTTGTGCCGTCCTCGAAGCCGGCCGGCCGCTCCCCCCGGGCGGTGGGCATCAGTCTTCGGTTCGGTCCTTCCGGACTCGATGATCCATAGACAGGATACCTCGGTTCTCAACGTGCGCTAAACTCCGGGCTCGCTCCCGCCGATAGAACGAGGAAAGGGACTGTCTGACGGAGGATCGGGTGAGTTCCTTCGTCGTCTCTTGAGATCGGCGCCGGCTGAAGGATGCGCCGGTGGCTTGGCTCTCTCGAGGGTGGTCCACCCGTCGGGAGGATGGATGCGGAAGCCGACAACGCGCACAGAGGGATGCGACTGTGGGGCCCTTCAAGAGACCCTGCCCACCCACCGGCCCGCGCCCGCCTCGGCGGCCCCGTCCGCCCCGCCCACCCACCGCCCCGAGCCCGCCCCGGTAGGAGCGAATGGGGGCGAGCTCGAAGGCAGATTGAGCCGGGCCGTGAGGCACATCGAGGACGGATTCCTTCTCACCGACGAGCAGGGAGTCGTGGTGGTGTGGAATCCGAAGATGGAGGAGTTCTTCGGCATCCCGGCCGCAGACGCGCTCGGCAGGCCCCTCTGGGAGCTGCATGCTCGGCTCCTCCCGGGCGACCCCCCTGGCCGTGACAGGGAACGTGTGGGCCGGGAGAGCCGCGAGGCCATCGAGGCGGCCTTGGCCGGGGAACCTACCCAAGCCGCCATGACGCTCAACCGAGTGGGGGAGGCGCATGTCTCCGACGGTAGCAGTCGACGGTCTGTTCAGCTACTGCCTTTCAGCGCCGAGACCGACGGGGGCTTCGTAGTGGGTGCGGTGTGTCGCGATACCACGGCGATGCGGCGGGAGTTGGCCGAAGAAGCGCGGACCGAACGTCTCACAGCACTGCAGGACCTCGCCCGCGGGGTGGCCCATGATTTCAACAATCTCCTCACCACCATTCTCGGAAGCGCGGGGAGCGCCCGGGAGGAGCTCCAAGATGTCGCCTGGGATCTCGAGTCGATCCATCGGCACCTGGTGCGGGCCGAAGAGGCGGTCTTGGAGGCGAGAGGCCTGGTGACCCAACTCCTTCTCTTTGCCCGGGGAGAAGGAACGGAGCTCCGTCCGGTCCGGCTTGCCTCTGTCGTTCGCCAGCAGATGGACCTGGTCTTGAGCGGCACCGAGGTGCAGGGCGGTGTGCCGGTACGCAGCGTGCTCGAGGATCCCCCTGACCTGTGGGAGGTACGGGGCGACCCCGATCAGCTGGCCCAGGTGGTCCGCAACCTCATCCTCAATGCGGCCCAGGCGGCGTCGCCCGTGGGCGGGGAGGTGCGGGTGTCACTTCGGAATGTGGATGAGTCTCCGGGAGAGCCTCGTGTGGAGCTCGAGGTCGCGGACGACGGCCCAGGCATTCCGGAGGCGCTTTCTGAACGCATCTTCGATCCCTTCTTCAGCACCAAGGCGGACGGGACAGGGCTTGGCCTCAGCGTGGTATGCAGTGTGGTGGCGAGGCACGGGGGAACCATGACTGCTGAGAATCGATCCGAAGGCGGCGCCTGCTTCACTGTGACGCTCCCTGCAGTGGCGGGAAGGCCGGAGGATGAAGAGCGGGGAGTCGACGGGATACCCGAGCGAAGAGGGCAATCCCGGGACAACGCTGAGCCCATGGATTGGCCTCAAGTGGTGAAGTTCCGCGGACGGCGGGTGCTCGTGGTGGAGGATGAACCCACGGTGCGCGCGGTGGTCACGCGCATGTTGCGGTCGCTCGGATTCCAGGTGACCTCTGCGGGATCACCGAGTGAAGCCGTCGAACTCGTCGGCAGGGGGCGGAGTGCCTGGAAACACGGAGACGGGACGGAGGGGAATGCGAAAGAGGCACTCGCCTTTGATCTGGTGCTCACCGATCTCCGCCTGGGAGTAGATGGGGACGGTCTCGACGTGGTCACGTTCGTGCGGGACGTGCATCCGAAGATACCGGTGCTCATCACGAGCGGCACCCTGGGCGCAGGCGTGGCGGGTGCCGCGGCTGGGCTCGATCTCGCACCCGAGCTGGCTCGGGGCACGGTTCTCCTCGGCAAACCCTACACGTTCGACGAGCTCAGCACCGCCGTGTGGGACCTCCTGGGTGGGTAGATGTGGAGCGGGTGACTGAGAGTGAAGGCCGCGTGAGGGCGGCGCAGGTGGAGTACGATCCGGCACGGTGCACGCTCACGGTGCCGAACGATCTAGCCTTTCTGCCCATGGTCCAGGCTTTCGTTCGCAATTATGTCTCCTGGCTGGGTTTTCCTCCCGAGGAGCAGGCCCGTTTCGACCTGCTCGTCGAAGAGGAGGTGACCAACGTCATCGAGGGGGCGTTCGCTCCCGGTGAACGAGCCGAGTTTGCCGTGTCCTGTGAGCGGGTGGCCGGCGGAGTGCGTCTCACGGTTCACGACGAGGGGATGCCGCACGATCCCTCCCTGGTTGCCGACTACGATCCTTCGGCTGACCTTGACAGCCGGAGCGAGACCGGACTCGGCAGTTTCCTCCTGCGAAGCTTCGCCGACGAGGTGGAGTTCCACAACCTGGGCAGCAAGGGCAAGCAGACCGTCATCGTGAAGTACCTGGCGGGGGAGTCCGTGGCCGACGGATCTGTGTGGGGTCCGCCGGTGTCTCTGGGACCGCCGAAGACCGTTCCGGTGGAGGGACGCGCCGGGATAGAGATCGTGCCGATGAAGCCCGAGCAGGCCGTGGAAGTGGCTCGTTGCATCTACGACTCCTACCGGTACACGTATGTCAACGAGCAGATGTACTACCCAGATCGTATCGCGGCGTTGAACGTCTCCGGCGACATCTACTCCGCGGTGGCAGTGGCTCTGGACGGTGAGGTGGCGGGTCACGCGGCTTTGGTCTTCTCTCCTGAGGATCCGGGGGTGGCCGACCTGGCTCTCGCCGCCACGAAGGCCAAGTTCCGTGGCCAGTCGATCGCGAGCCGGTTGGGCAAGTTCCTCGACGGGGAGGCGCTCGCCCGGGGCCTCGCAGGCCTCTTCATCGAGGAAGTCACGGTCCACACCTTCACCCAGAGGTTCTGCCACAAGATAGGCTTCATCGATTGCGGCTTTCTCCTCGCGTATTCTCCGGTGACGACGTTCAGGGGCATAGACGAGGACAGACGTGCGCGCGGATCGGTCATCATCGGTTTCAAGTATCTCTCGCCGCCGGTCCCACTCAGACTCTATGCGCCCGCCCGTCAGCGCGAGGTGATCTCGCAACTCTATGCGGATATGGGGGTCAGCGTTGAGATGGTGCCGTCCCCCGCCGAGGGCATCAGCCAAGAAGAGCCGGGCCGGGGTGAGCCGCTGGGCCGCGGTGAGTCACCACGCCGGCGTGAGCCGCTGGGCCGCGGTGAGCCCGTGCTCATGACCACGGTCAACCTCAGGCGGGCGGTTGCCACCATTCGCATCCCCGCGTACGGCGAAGGCTTGAAGGCAAAGCTCCGCCGCGAACTTCACCGGGTACTGCGCGAGGAGGTCCGGGTGGTGGTGGTATTCCTCGATCTCCTCCGGCCGGGAACCCCCTGGGTGGCGGACATGCTCGAGAACATGGGGTTCCTCTTCACGGGCATACGGCCGGGGGGTGGCGTCTCGGAGTGGGCGGTGTACGAGTTCTTCCACGGAGTCATCATCGACTACGACGGTATCCAGGTGGAGTTGGAGTCGACCCGTCGCCTCCTCGACTACATAAGGCGGCACGACCCGCACGCGGCGGACGTGTAGGCGGGAGCGGCGTGTGTCCGGCACTCGGTGCTCACGACTCGTGCTAGAACTCCGAGTAGTGCTCTTTCATGCATGTGGGGCAGATGGAGTGGGTGAAGTCGGCGTGAGGATGGTCAACCAAGTACTCCTCGATGGGGTGCCACGCGCCTCCTTCATCCCGGAGGCTCTTGCAGTGTGAGCAGATGGCCACCAAGCCGCGCAAAGCCTGTAGTTCGCCCAGGTAGTCAGACAGGCGCCGGTGTTCATCACCGAGGATCTGGTTCACGTGGACCATCTCGAGTTCGGACTCGATGAGATCGCGCATCTTGGCAAGGAGGGCTTCGTACCGTGCCGAGTATCCGTTCGGCCTGTTGTCGAGCACGCAGATGGTGCCGAAGGGCTCACCGTCGGGGAGCATGATGGGCAGGCCGAGGTACGAGATCATACCCAGCTCGATGTCCGGATTGTGATCCCACCCGGGGTCTAAGCGTGCGTCCGGCAGGAGCAGCTTCTCTTTGGTCTTGAGCACCGTCTCGCAGTACAGACCCGATCCCCACACGTGCTCGGAGTCTCCCGCCACGTAGGGGTTGCTCTCGTTCCTGCTGGCCACGAACACCTCGATGTCAGGGTCGTGTACGTGCATGATGAGTGCGGCGGGCACATCGATGAGGTCGACCAGCAGGTCGACGATATCCTGCCAGCTGTCGAGTATATGGGAGGGAATGGTGAGGCCATGAGGCCCGCCGTCGTGGCGCACGCCGTCTTCCCCTTCACCCGTGAATAGCCCTCTCGCTTCCACACTAGCACAACCTGTGGCGCAAGCCTCAGCTGGTGGCGACCACGGTGGGCTACGCGAGCACGCGTATACTGCCCGCAATGGACTCCGGGATGGTGCGCATCGCTCTGGTACAGGTGGGCCTCGATGACGGCGAGGCGGCGGCCGCTCGCCGTGAACGGGTATGGACGTGGGTGGCGCACTCGTGTGAGGGGGCCGATATGGTCGTGCTCCCCGAGCTCTGGGTGACGGGGTTCTTCCACTTCGACCGCTACCCTGAGGAGGCGGAGCCCCTGCACGGGCCGTTTGTGGAGCAGGCGGGTACGGTGGCGCGGAAGCTCGGCTGTGCGCTTCACGCCGGAAGCTTCGTGGAGCGACGCCCCGACGGATCCCTCGCCAACACCAGTGTGCTGCTTCAGCCCGATGGGTCAGTGGCAGCCGTCTATCGCAAGATACACCTCTTCGGCTTCGACTCCGAGGAGAAACGCCTGCTACGGCCGGGCAGGGAGCGGGTGTGTGCCGGCGCTCCCCCGGGTACGCGCGCCCGCGGGCTGGGCCGGCTGGGCATGGCCACCTGCTACGACGTGCGTTTTCCAGAACAGTTCCGGGAGCTCCTCGATGCGGGTGTGGAGACGTACGTGGTGCCCGCCGCCTGGCCTGCCGCGCGCATCGAGCATTGGCGGCTCCTGACCCAGGCCCGCGCGCTCGAGAACCAGGCTGTGTTTCTCGGATGTAACGCGAGCGGTGTGTGTGCGGGCAACCGGGTGGGGGGCAGGAGCCTGGTCTGCGACCCCTGGGGTGTGGTGCGGGCTCTGGCGGGGGAGGGGGAGCAGCTCCTGTGGGCCGAGGTGCCGATGTCGGCAGCCGCTGCGGCGCGCGGCCTGTTTCCGGCGGTGAGTGACCGAGGCGCAGCCGATTCCTAGCCGGAACGGCCGGTTCCCCCGAGGCGCAGTAGGGCCTCCCCGGCTCGTTGCCCGCCTGCGCGGTAGTCCTCAGTCTTCGTCATGTGGCTTGCCCGGGGTCCCGGTCCATCCCGCGGCCCCGGCCGACGGCCGCTCCGACCCGAGCATGGTGAGCACGACGCCCACGAGGAGGCAGAGGGCAAGCCCGACGGCAAAGGCACTGCGGGCGGCGCCGGCGCTGAGTTCGTGGAGTGCCGGCGCATCCCCGGAGCCGAGGGCTTCAGAGGAAGCGGTGAGTCGCGCCGCTGTCTCGAAAGCCGCCACGCCGAGTGCGAGACCCAACAGAGACGAGGTGTGGACCAGCCGCTCTCGAGTTGTGGGCGCGAGGGAGGTGGAGCCGGGAAACCGAAGGAAGCGCACCGCGGGAGCGAAGAGGCCTCCGGCCACGCCGACCAGGACCATCGCCGCGAGAGTCAGAGCCAGGGCGGCTGCGAAGGGTTCGGGTAGAGGAGTGAGGAATACCGCTGCCACGATGAAGCCCCCCGCAGCGAGGAAGGCGGCGAGGAGGCACAGGCGCCGGACGGCGCCTGTGCCTCCCGCTTCACGCGAGCGGCCGGCTCGTAGCCGTGCGAATCGTTCGGCCGGTGCCTGCGAGGCGGCGTGGACTGCAACGACGAGGCCCGACAGCCAGGCCGCGGCGCCCAGCGTGTGCTCGACGAAGAAGGGCAAGATGAACAGCACGCCGCCGAGAGCCGCGCAGAAGAGGAGGCAGGCGGCCAGCGTGTCGGCCGGCCCGCGGCCTCGGAGCGCTTTCAGGTCGAAGAGCGGCTCGGGGTGCCGGCGCTCCCGGCGCACGAAGGCGAAGGCGAAGAGGGGTATGGCACCCACGCCGATGAGCACGGCGGCTGAGGTCCAACCCATTGATTGGCCTTGCTGAATGACGAAAACGAGTGCTATGCAGAGTGCGAAGAGGTGGAAGGCTCCCCACCCATCGTATGACTGTCCCGTCCAGCTCTGGATGGGAGGGGTGAGCTCAGGAGCAGCGAGCCCGGGGTCTGCAGCCTCCCGTTTCGAGGCACCTTCACCAGGCGGGGAATCGTGCGCCTGCGGAGGTGCAGGTTCCCCGGAAGCCGATCCCGGCTCCTGCCCGCGGCGGGGAAGCGCCTGAAAACCCAAGACGACTGCGGCAAGCGCGATCGGCACACCGGCGAGAAACACATATCTCCAGCCGCCGAAGGCGGCGATGACCCCCCCGAGAGCCGCACCCAAGGCGAGTCCGGCGATTGTCGCCCTGCCTTCTGTGCCGACCACGGCCAACCCGCCCGCCGTGCCGGCCACCACCGACCCATCCTCTGTGCCAATCATGGATGGGCCCGGCCGCAGCGAGGCGGGGCGAGGAGCCGGGCGCAAGGCCGGAGCGAGCACCGCCGACAGAAGCATGGCCGTGCCTGTGCCCTGCACGACCCGTCCTACGACCAGGTCGGTGAGCCGGGGGGCGAAGAACGCGAGCCCGGCTCCCGCGATGAACACGACAAGCCCCGCCACGTATGTCTTCTTCACTCCTTGGCGCTCGGCCAGGCGTATGAAGAAGGGCAGGAAGCTCCCCTGCAGAAGCAGGCCCATGACGACGACCCACGATACTCCGTCGCTGCCGGCGGTGAAGTGCCGGGCGATGGACGGAAGCGCTACCGCCGCGAGGCCGAGGTCGAAAGATGGAAGCAGCGCACCGAGGGCGAGGGTCGCACGCAGCCTCCGGCCCGGCGTCTCATCCCGAACGTGCGGAGGCTCGTTGTTCACGGCATCGTCAGGGAAGCGGTTCCTCGACGCAATCTGCGCCGGTGGCCGCCGGGCGCAAGGTACCTGCGCCTATCGCGCCCAGAAGGGCAACGCCCGCGGCCAGCCAGAAGGCCAGCGAGAAGTTGCCTGTGGAATCGGCCAACGCCCCGGCAACGGTGGGGCCTATCGCCTGCCCGAGCCCGAAGAAGAGGGTGATGAGACCGAGGGCCGCCGGCGCCAGCCGCGGCCCCAATGCATCGCCGCACGTGGCGGCCATGATAGTGGGAATGCTCCAGGCGGTGAGGCCGAACAGCACGGCCGAGACGACCAACGCGGCCGTGTGGGTGCTACCGGCGAACAGCGCGAATGCGGTGGCTTGGAGCACATAGACGGCGATGAGCGCCGGCTTGCGCCCGAAGCGGTCGGAGAAAGCACCCCAGATCACCCCACAGAAGAGGCTGAGCCAACCCACCAGCATGAACAGCGAACCTGCTGCTTCCTTCGAATACTCAATGTCGGCTATCAACCTCTTGGCGAAGAAGGTCATATAAATGATGTAAGAGAAGCCGTAGGCCAGGTATACGACTCCCAGATGCCACACGGAGGGTGAGCGATATACTTTGTGCCAATCGAGAGTGACCTTGAAGCGGGGACGTGCGCTTTCCGGCTCGCTCGCCTGTGCACCCTCCTCGGAGGCCGCCGCGGTCTCTACAGTGGAGCCCGGTTCGCCCCCACGCAGGATGAGTGCTTTCTCGTCCGGACGGTTGCGCAGGAGGATGAGACCGGCTACGGCCAAGAGCAGCGTGACTCCTCCAAAGATGTACCAGGACACCCTCCAGCCGTTGTCGCCGAAGGCGTTCAGAATACGAGGTACCAGTGGGCCGGCTATGATGAGGCCCGCCGAGGAGCCTGCGAGCACGATGCCGATGGCCAGCCCCCGCCGCCTGCGATCGAACCAGGCCGGAATGAGGCCCATGGTGGGAACGTTCACCGCCCCGCCGCCGATACCGGTGAACGTACGCCATATGGCTGCGGTGAGCGGCACGGCGGCCAGACCGGTGAGTAACATGCCCAGCCCGGTGACGAGCATGCCCACGGTGATGACCACCCGGGGGCCGAAGCGGGTGGCCAGCGCACCGCCGATGGCCGACATGGCCAGGTACCCGATGAGGTTGGCGGTGGCGAGGGCTCCGGCCTCGGTGTTGTTCATGCCGAGGCCTTCCTGCATGGCCGGGAGCACCATGCCGTAGGCAAATCGTCCCATCCCCACCGCCCCAAAGAGGCACAGCGTGCCCACGATGAGAATGACCCACGCATACCCCGGCCCTTGGTAGCCCGCAGAGCCCGGACCTTTCGCCCCGTCTTTCACCTTGACCCTCCTTTGCGGAACCCCCGCATACGCTACCAAGCCTGGGGCGCGGAGAACAACTGAGCTCCTTCTTCCTCACGTGGCACCGAGCCCCCGCACCGCCGACCTCCTGCCCCGCCATTATGTGGTGTGCCGTAGGGCTGTCCATGCGGTGCGGTCTTCTTGACCTGCCCCTCGCTTTGCGCCAGAATATGAGTTCGTTGCATCAGCGTCGAATCCGCCTCCCCCTTGCCTGGGTAGAGGCGCGGGTTCATGCGTTCCTGCCACCCGCTGTTCTGGTACGTTCCGACCGATGCGGAGCACATGATGGGGGAAGCCAGCCGCAAGCCTCGAGGCCGCCCTTGGCGGCGCCTCCTCATGTGGCCCTTCGCTCCCCTCACCAAGTGGCGGTTGCTGGCTGCGGCTATCGACGTGTTCGTCATACTCTTGGCCTACTACTTGGCGCTCGCCCTCCGTTTCGATGCGCAGATTCCCCGTCAGTATGCGGTCTTTGGCTCCAGTTTCTGGATCTTCGCCGCCTTTGCGGTGGTGGTGCATATCGGCGTCAACCGCTTCTTCCGTGTCTACCGGATAGTCGCGCGCTATGTGGGCCTGGTGCAGGCCCTGTGGATTGTGCAGGCCACACTTGTCTCCATCCCCGTGTTGCTGGCCGTCTCCGCCCTCTGGCCGGGGTCGGGCAGGCTCATGCCCCTCACGGTGATACTCATCGGCGGTGTGGCCGCGGGGATGGGCATGGTGGCACTTCGCTTCTACAGCCGTATCCTCCAAGTGCGCAGTCTGGCCAACGTGTCGCCGGAGAAGAGAATGCTCATCGTGGGGGCGGGGCAGGCGGCGGAGATGATACTGCGGGAGATCGACAGGAATCGACAGTTGGGTGTCCACGTGGTGGGGCTGGTGGACGACAACCCTGACCTCCATCAGATGCGCATTCACAACCATCCGGTCTTGGGGGCCATCGCCGACACGGCGCGCCTGGCCGGAGAGTCGGACGCTTCGGAGATTCTCCTTGCCATTCCCTCCGCCACCTCCGAACAGGTGGAGAGAATCTACGGAAAGGTGAAGGAAGCCGGTCTGCCCCTGCACACGCTCCCCTTCATGAGCGACATCATCGACGGGAGGGTCACGCTGGCCGACGTGCGCACGCTCGATATCGAGGACCTTCTCGGCCGTCCCCCGGTCGAGACCGACGTGGACTCTCTCTCCGGCCTCTTCGAGGGCGTCACGGTCATGGTGACCGGCGCCGCGGGCTCCATCGGCTCGGAGATCTGCCGGCAGGTAACGACGTTCCGTCCCCGGCTGATCCTCATGGTGGACAGGGACGAATCCGCCCTCTACGAGCTCCACGAGGAGCTTCGATCCCGCGGCTTCTCGGCCTACCGGCTCGCTCCCTCCTCGATTCTCGACCGCCGCAAGATGGAGAAGCTCATCCGCGAACACCGGCCGCACGTGGTGTTCCACGCCGCCGCCTTCAAGCATGTTCCCCTCATGGAGCTCGCCCCGGATGAAGCGGTACTGAACAACATCACGGGCACACAGATCATCGCCGATTTGAGCGGCCGCTTGGGAGTGGAGCGGTTCGTGAACATATCCACCGACAAGGCGGTCGACCCGGTGAGTGTGATGGGTGCGACCAAGCGCGCGGGTGAGTACGTGGTGCGGCACCTGTCGGAACGCCACCCTGCCACCAGGTTCGTCTCGGTCCGCTTCGGCAACGTCCTGGGGAGCCAGGGAAGTGTCATCCCCGTCTTCCGTCGCCAGATCGAGCAGGGGGGTCCGCTCACCATCACCCACCCCGACATGACGCGTTTCTTCATGTCCATCGGGGAGGCGGTCCAGCTCGTTCTGCAGGCGGCGGCCATGGCGGGAACCGTGCTCCTCGACTGCGAAGCAGAGTCACCCGCGGATGGATCACCCTCCGTCGAGGGCGCAAGGCTCTCTGCAGCATTGCCCAACTACGGGGCCTTCATTCTGGAGATGGGCGGCCCGGTGAGGATTGTGGATCTCGCCCGGCGTATGATCGAGTTCGCGGCCGACGGACACGGGCCTGATATTGAGATCGAGTACACGGGCCTTCGTCCGGGGGAGAAGCTTCACGAGACACTGGTTGGGCGCGGGGAGACGACTCTCGACACCGCGCACCCCATGATCAAGATGGCCTGTGTGGTCGAGAACTCCCCGGGTAGCTATTCCGTGCCCTTCGAGGAGGGTTCCCCGCGGCTGAAGGCGGGCCCGGCTGCGACCGCACACGGGGCGGAGGCGGACGACGGGGATCGCGCGTCGGATGTGGCTGGAGCGGCCGACATCAGCGCCCTTCTTGATCCACACGGTCTGCCCCTCAACTTCGAGGAGAACCTTGCGCGTGCCGTGATGCTGGCAGAGCGCCACGCGTCCCGGCAGAGCCTCATCGAGGCGCTCATGGACATCGTGCCCTCGTACCGGCCCTTTGACTGGGGGAGCGCGGAGAGCCTTCCCGGGGTGGCGGATGCCGAGTGTGGGCAAAGCCTCCTCTCCGCCGGCAGCGCCAAGGGTGCGGATCGCACACCCGAGACCTCCAGCCACAGTGTGGTCGAGTCGAGACTGGATTGGGCGGCCCTCGTGGGCACCCGCTTGGCTCTCGAGCTGGAGCGGTCTGCGGAAGCCATTCTGATCACCGACGAGGCTTCGCGCATCAAGTATGTGAATCCCGCGTATGAGCGGCTGTTCGGGCGCACGACGGCCGAGGTGCTGCAGCACCATGCGAGCGAGTTCATGGGAGCGGACGGTGAACATATGCGTGAGCTCATACGGGCAGGAGTCGATGCTCACGGTGCGTTCACTGCCCGGCTTCGTGCGCCCCACAAGGATGGCGTGCTCATAGACATCCAAGCCACCTTCTCCCCCCTCCGTGACCGCAGAGGCCGGGTCGTTGGCGCCGCCTGTGTGGCCGAGGCTGTTGACGGCGGCGGAAGCGCTTCCCCGGGCGAAGTCTCCTTCAAGCCCTAGCCTTACCCGGCAGGCTCACCCGGGCCTCCCCCCGCCACTCGTGGCCGTCGCCCCACACCGGCGCAGCCGGCGTTTCCGCCCACTTCTTCACCGGAATCCGGTATTCAAAGTGATTCAGGACCGCTCCTAGTATGGAAAGGGCATTACAATGAGGTGAGTCCTGGCTGACGCAGGCGGGAGTACGCGGGGGCATGAAGCGGGGAATTGAGACCAGCCGGTCGGGGGGAGTGGGGCCCCAGGGACTTCGGGGGCTCGCCTCTGCTTGTGAGTCAATCATCGAGTGCAGCAGCCTGCAGCAACTCAAACAGCAATCCGCGCGGGTCATGGGCGAGATGCT
The DNA here is from genome assembly GCA_964423425.1 of uncultured Gaiellales bacterium. Lineage (GTDB taxonomy): Bacteria > Actinomycetota > Thermoleophilia > RBG-16-64-13 > RBG-16-64-13 > CAYRES01. The sequence goes on from CAYRES010000002.1 coordinate 144,808, forward strand.
GAGGGCCGACTGCGTGGTTCTGGGTCTGGTCAATCAACACACCAACCGGCCCGAGGCAGACACCATAGTCACCTGGCATGTCGAGGGGGGCTTTCTCGAGCAGTACCTTGGCTACTACTGCAGCTTCGATCCCTGCCTCAGCTTCCACGGTGAATCGGGCGATCCGGCTTACGGGCTCGCGAGTGTGATGGCCGACAGGACGCCCGAAGCACAGGAGTTCTTGTTCGACTTCCTTCGACCCCAGGGCATCGCCCGCGGAACACTTCTGTGGTCACACCGGGGTCCGCACGACCTTGCGATCACCGGGTTGTGGCGCGGTCAGGATGTGGCTGAGTTCAGCGAGACGGAGCTCGCGGCCGGGAAGGTTCTCGCCTCGGTGTTGGCGGCCGGTCTCGAGTGTTTCGCGGCCGAACTCCCCGGGGCCTGCCACGCGGGGGACGGCACCGCTCCCGTGTGCTACGAGCTCACCACGCGGGAAGAGGACGTGGCCGCCCTGGTGTGCCGGGGGCTCTCGAACAAGAAGGTGGGGATGTGTTTGCGCATGAGCGTAAACACCGTGGAGACCCATCTCAAGAGCATCTACCGCAAGTGCGGGGTCGGCAGCCGAACCGCGCTTGCCCATCGCTTGACCTATGGGGGAGGGCCGAATGCGCGCAAGGCGTGATAGGCACGGCAGCACGTAGCAGCCGCAATGAAGGAAGGGAGGATGGCTTTGGCAGCCCAAGTGACAGTTGACAACGACACCCTACTCGCGCTGTACCGCAAGATGGTGACCACGCGGGAGGCGGAGCAGATCTGGGCCGACATGCTGGAGAAGAAGGAATTCTATCTCATGGGGCATTTCGGTACTGGGCAGGAGGCAGTGGGAGTGGGCGTGGGGCACGCGCTTCTGCCCACCGACTACCTCTTCCCCACCCATCGCGGCATCGCCGAGTTCGTGGGCAAGGGCATGACACAGAACGACATCTGGGCCGAATACTACACGAAGGCTGAAGGCCCGGCCCGGGGAAAGGGAGGCCTCCATCTCTCCCAGTATGAGGCGGGGCTCATCGGATTGGTGGGCAGCCTGGGCGCCGACTACTCGATCGCAGCCGGGGCGGCACTGTCGGCCAAGCTCAGAGGTTCAGGCCAGGTGGTGGTGATCGGTTTCGGGGAAGGCACCTCCAGCCAGGCCGACTTCGGCTCCACGCTGAACATCGCCGCCCTCTTCAAGCTCCCCCTCATCTTCGCCATGACCAACAACGAATGGTGCGAACTCGGGCACTACAGCGGTCATGTGTGCACTGAACACGTGGCTCCCCGGGCCGAAGGGTACGGCATCCCCTGGAAGATCGCCGACGGCAATGACGTGGCGACTGTCTATCAGACCACCAAGGAGGCGGTGGAGCAGGTGCGGGCCGGTGGCGGTCCCTGTTTCCTCGAGTTCAAGAGCTACCGGGTCGCTCCACACTACTCGGGCGACGACGGCGCGTACATGTGTGTGGAGGACGTGTGTGCCTGGCAGGAGCGCGACCCCATCGCGCGGTGTGAGGCGCAGCTCAAGGAGAGTGGTGTGGCTACCGCCGACGATCTCGATTCCATCAAGGGAGAGGTGCGGGAGGAGATCCACGTCGCCATCGAGCGGGCGCGGTCGTTGCCCGATGTCACCTACGAGCAGATGGTATCCGGTGTGTTCTTCGAGGAGGTGAAGTAGCCATGGCGGAGATGCCCTACATGGCGGCGGTCAGTCGCGCCCTCGGTGAGGAGATGGCGCGGGATGACAGCGTGGTACTCGTGGGCGAAGATGTTCGTAAGAGCCTCTTCGGCAGCACCGCCGGCTTGGTCGAGCGCTTCGGCGAAGACCGTGTCATCAACACGCCCATCTGGGAGAACGGCATCGCCGGGGTGGCACTCGGCCTGGCCATCACCGGTCTCCGCCCCATCGCGGAGATCATGTTCGCCGACTTCATGTACCTGGCCATGGACGAGATCGCCAACCAGATCGCCTCATGGACGTACATGACCGGAGGCCAGACCAAGGTACCTGTCACCATAAGGACGGCCGGCGGGGCCGGCTTCGCCCTCGGCTACAATCACAGCCAGGTCACTGAGGCCTCGTTTCTCAATCCGCCGGGGCTGAAGATCGCCGTTCCCTCCAACCCGGCAGATGTGTACGGACTGCTCAAGACGGCCGTGCGTGACGACAACCCGGTGCTGGTCTTCGAGCACAAGTTCCTCTACTTCATGCCCGGGGAGGTTCCCGACGAGGAGTTCACCGTTCCCTTCGGCCGGGCCAACATCCTCAGAGATGGCGGTGACGTCACCGTGGTGGCCTTGGGGAGTATGGTGGGTCGCGCGATGGAAGCCGCGGGCCTGCTCGCGGAAGAAGGGATATCGGCAGAGGTCATCGACCCCCGCACCATCATCCCACTCGACACCGAGACCCTCTTTGCTTCGGTGGCGAAGACGGGCAGGCTGGTCACGGTCGAGGAAGGGCGCAGGCGTGGTGGCGTGGGCTCCGAGATCGCGGCAGTGGTGGCCGAGGAGGTCTTCGGGTCTCTCCGAGCCCCCGTGGTGAGAGTGGCGGCGCCGGACATCCCGGTACCTCCCGGTCCGGCGGCGGAGGGCATGTACGTACCCTCGGCGGAGCGGATCGCCCAAGCCGTCCGCGCGCTCGTCCGGTAGGCCGTCCGACGCCGGTATGAGGAGGTATACGTGATGACACAGATTCTCAGAGTCGACTTGGACGCCGGGGAGTGCCGCTTCGAGGAGTTGGTGGATCCGCTTCTCGGTGGGCACGCGCTCACGGCCAAGGTGGTCTCCGATGAAGTTCCACCCGAGGCGGATCCATTGGGGCCCGAAAACGTCTTCGTGATCGCCGCAGGGGTGCTGGCCGGCACGGCGGTACCAAACACCGGCCGCCTCTCAGTGGGATGCAAGAGCCCACTCACCGGAGGCACAAAGGAGGCAAACAGCGGCGGCTCGGTGGCGCGCAAACTCGCGCGCCTCGGGGTGCGGGGCATCGTGGTGACGGGCAAAGCGGCCGGTCCCACCATGCTTGAGGTGGACGCTGCCGGTGCCCGGCTCAAGGCCTGCCCGGAACTCGCCGGCAAAGGCACGGCGGCGGTCATCGGTGAACTGCGAACGGCATATGGAGAAGACGGAGGAGTCGTCTGCATCGGTCCTGCCGGCGAGAAGATGCTGAAGACAGCCGCCGTCATCGTCACCACCCCCGATTTCTATCCCCGCACTGCCTCACGCGGCGGCGTGGGAGCGGTGATGGGCTCCAAGAACCTCAAGGCAGTGGTGGTGAACGACAAGGGTGCCCCCGGTCTTGCCCCCGCCGAGCCCGAAGGCCTGCGTGAGGCGGCTGCAGCTATCTCTGAGGGCATTCGCTCTCACCCGGCGATGGGAGGCTTGGAAGCGCTGGGGTCGGCCATGCTGGTGAACATGGCGAACGGTCTGGGTTGTCTGGCCACGAGGAACTTCGCGGCCGGGCAGTTCGAGGGCACAGAGGCCATAAGCGGAGAAACCCTGGCCGGCGTTCTGGCTGAGCGTGCCAATACCCAGGCCCAGCACCGCTGCATGGCAGGTTGTGTGGTCAACTGCTCCCAGGTGTACACGGACGCCGAGGGCCGGTACGTAACCTCGGGTTTGGAGTATGAGACGCTGGGGCTCCTGGGCTCGAACTGTCTCATCAGCGACCTTGACGCCATTGCCCGCATGAATGCTCTCTGCGATGATCTCGGCCTCGATACCATGGAGATCGGCGCGGCGGTGGCCGTGGCGATGGAGGCAGGCCGGCTCTCCTGGGGCGACGCCCAGGCTGCTTACGACACCATCGCCGGCATCGCCACGGGCGACGAGTTCAGCATGTTGATCGCGGAAGGCACCCTGGCCACTGGTAAGGCGCTCGGCGTGGAGCGCATCCCGGTGGTGAAGGGCCAGAGCCTTGCCGTGTGGGATCCGCGGTTTCTCAAGGGTACCGGCTGCACGTACGCAACGTCTCCCCAAGGGGCCGACCACACCGCCGGCAACGCCATTCCCAACCCCGGCAATCCCGACTACGACACCACCAATCCCGATCAGCAGCCGCCCATGTCCCAGTTCCTGCAGGCCTGGTTTGCCGGTATCGACTCGCTGGGATTCTGTCTGTTCCCCAGTCTCGCCATGCTGGACATGCCGCAGCTGTGGGAGAAGTTCGCCGTGGCGGTGGAGGCGCTCACCGGGGAGAAGGTTGAGTATGAGAACTTCATCCCCACTCTCGGGATGGGTGTGCTTCGGGGTGAGCTGGCCTTCAACTGCGCCGCCGGGTTCACTCGCGAGGACGACAGGCTGCCGGAGTTCTTGACGAAGGAGCCGCTCCCACCCTCCGGCCAGGTCTTCGACGTGCCCGATGCGGCCCTCGACGGCATCTTTGCCTGAGGGTCGAGGGAGGTGTAGCAGTAGAGCTATGGGGTAGCGCCCGCCCTCAGATGTCCGGCGGGCGCCACCTCCAAAACGTGTATAGGAGCCGGCCCGGGTGATCAGCGTGAGACTTCTCAATATCCTCATAGGCAGGTCGCGTCGCAAGGTGCCCTTCTATGAGGTTCGCGCCGCTCCTGGTCTCACGGTGAGCGACGTGATAGCCGATGCAGGCCTCGAGGAGAAGTGGGTGCAGATCGTGCTCGTCAACGGAACCCAGGCGTACTACGTGACCGAGCTGGCCGACGGGGACTCCGTGGTTCTGGCTGCTGCGCTCGCGGGAGGTTGATTCGTCGGATGAGGTCCAGGCTCGAGGGAGGCGCCAGAAGTCCGGAGGCCTGCCCTAGAGCGAGAGCAGGGAACCCACCAGTGTCGCGGTGAGGACCACTGCGAGGGCGGTGAGTGCCCAGAGTTCCATCTTTGCTACCCGCACGTGTCCCTCTCCTTCCTTCCGGCGTTGCCCGTCTCTCTGCCGCCCGTCTCTCTGCCGCCCGTCTCTCTGCCGCCCGTCTCCGATATCGCCCGTCTTCGCCTGCCTGAGGTGGGCGGGTTCTCCGCGTGCGGCCGACAGGATGCCGTCTTCTTCGACACGGAGAGGGACGGGCCCTGCCTTGAAGACGGAGACGCCCGGAGGTCCCCTCCGGGCGTCTCGGCACGCGGGCTGTATGTGCGGCGGCTATCCCAAAGGCTCGAACCGGGCTTGGAAGAAGCGCAGGTATTCGGGCTCGTATACCATCTCGAGACCCCGGGCCTGCTCTCGTTCCTCGTAGGCCGCGAGTACCGCCTCCGCCACCACATCCATGTGGGCCTGGGTGTAGACGCGGCGGGGGATGGTCAGGCGCACGAGCTCCAGCTTGGGGTAGCGGTGATCGCCGGTCTCCGGGTCCCGGCCGGCGGAGACGATGCCGCGCTCCATGGCCCGCACACCGGAGTCGACATACAGGTTGGCCGCCAAGGTCTGGGCGGGGAACTGGTCTTGGGGGATGTGGGGGTAGATGGCTTTCGCGTCGAGGAAGATGGCGTGGCCTCCGATGGGCACCACGATGGGTACGTCCCAATCGATGAGCATCTGCCCCAGGTACTCCACCTGGCCGATGCGGGAGCGGATATGGTCGTCCTGCACGCTCTCGCTGATGCCCTGAGCCATGGCCTGCATGTCGCGGCCGGCAAGGCCTCCGTAGGTATGCAGCCCTTCGTAGACCACCACCATATTGCGCGCCTTCTCGAAGAGGTCGGGGTCGTTGGTGGCGAGCCAACCGCCGATGTTCACCAGGCTGTCCTTCTTGGCGCTCATGGTGCAGCCGTCCGTGTAGGAGCAGGACTCCTTGAGAATCTCGGCGATGGACTTGTCCGCGTACCCGGCTTCCCGCTCCTTGATGAAGTAGGCGTTCTCGCACATACGGGTGGCGTCCAAGTAGATGTCGATGCCGTAACGGTCGCAGAGGTCGCGGACCGCGCGCAGGTTCTCCATGCTGATGGGCTGGCCGCCCGCCATGTTCACCGTGCCGGCAGGGCTCACGTAGGGGATCTTCTCCGGGCCTACCTCGTCGATCACCACCTGCAGCTTGTTCAGGTCGATGTTGCCCTTGAAGGGATGGGTGCTCGCCGGGTCGTGAGCCTCGTCGATGATGACATCTACGAAGCGTCCACCGGCCAGCTCCTGATGGAGCCGGGTGGTGGTGAAGTACATGTTGCCGGGCACCACGTCACCCGCTTTGATCTTGCACTGGGAGAGGATGTGCTCGGCGCCCCGGCCCTGGTGGGTTGGTACCAAGTACTCGTAGCCGTAGAACTTCTTGACGGTTTCTGCCAGTTCATAGAAGTTGCGGCTGCCGGCATAGGCTTCGTCGCCCAACATGAGGCCCGCCCATTGGCGGTCGCTCATGGCGCTCGTGCCCGAGTCGGTCAAGAGGTCGATGTAGACGTCGTCGGAGTGCAGCAGGAAGGTGTTGTGGCCGGCCTCGGCGATGGCTTGTCTTCGTTCTTGGGGGGTGGTCCAGCGGAGCGGCTCCACCATCTTGATCTTCCAGGGCTCCGCCCAGGAACGGCGGCCACGCTGCTGTCCGGCGGTCTTGGGGTTGCGTTCGGCCATGGGGTCTCTCCTTGTGCGGCCTCGTTACGTTCATTTCCGTTCCTCCAGCCGCGCTGACCACGCCCGGAAGCCAAGAATGAGCCGATGATACCCCTTGTGTCCTGCGCCTACGCCTCGGTGGCCGCTGCCTCCCCCGCCCCCCGGACGCCTCCTCGGGAATATGGACTACAGGCGTCTCGAAAGGGGTAGATATGGGAAAGTGAATGGGGGGACTGGGTGGGCAGGCGGAGGGTTCAGTGGGTCGGCGGCCGTGTCGGCGGGCTCTCTGGCCTTCGCGGAGACGGGAAACGGAGACGATGGTGATGGCCGAGCAAAAGACCTGCCGGTACTGCGGGGCCGTGCTGCCGGGGGAACCGGGCTTCTGTGTTCAGTGCGGCGCACACTCCGACAGTCCGTCGCCCGACAGAATCGCGGTGGAGGAGGGGAGAGATCCGAGTACGGGGGAAGTGATACCGAAGCGCAGGGATGAGGCCGGCGGACTGACGACGGCGGGCAAGATAGGGCTCGCGGTCGTCGCCGTCATCGTGATAGCCGCAGTGGTACTGCTGGTGCTCATGGCAAACTAGGGCCGGTGCCCGGCTCGGGCATCGGGATCTCGCCGGACCCCATGCCTGTGCCGGGCTCGGGCCCCTGAGCGGCTATCGAAGCAGCCAGACCCCCTCCGGGTCGACCATGGCCATGTCGGGAACGCTGAGCAGATCTCTGCCCAGGATCGCAGCCTGCTCCACCAGTGCGCTCGAGCGTATCCAGTACTGCTCGAACCGCCCGGGGAGGCCCCCCTCGTTTCGCCGGATGGCCATCTCCGCGTGGGAGGCACCGAACTGGCCATTGAATGCCAACCACACCTCGGTGTCGTCCTCCAGGATCAGCAGTACCAGCGCCGAGGGTATGGTGGGACTCTGGTGCGACCACGGTTCGATCACACTGGTGTTGTAGGCGGCCACCAAGTTGCTCAGATCTAGATCTGTGGGTGGCAGAGTGTGGTCGAGGGCCATCTGCGGCACGGTGCCGGGAAGGCCCATCCAGAACTGCTTCACCTGCTGCTCGACCTGCGGCACCCGCTGCACCTGGGTGCACCCGGCCTGCAGGAGTGTCAATGCCACCAGTGCTACGGCTGCCACAATGAGGGAAACGGACGAACGCCGGCTCCGTAGGTGGTCCTTTCGCGCGTGCTTCATTCTCCCAACCCCCTCGTCCCATAGAACCAGTCACCGGAGGGATCAAGTGCCATCATGGCTCCCAGATCCAGTGTGTCACGCGCCATGGCGCCGGCTGCGCGCACGAGGGAGGGAGCTTTGACCCAGTACCACGTGACTCCTTGGGGTGAGCCGAGTGCTTCTCCTCTCACGCCGATGACCGCGTGCTCATCGGGGAACTCCGGTGACATACTCACGAGTACCTGGCTGCCGTCCCCGAGCAGGAAGACGACGTTCAGCGCGATTCCTTCCGCGGGCTCGAAGACCCAGGCGTTCTTGTGGGCCAGATTGAAGGCGCCCACTATGTCGTCGAGAGGCACGGTGGGTGGGGGCGGAGCCTGCAACAGTTCGGCCGTCATGGCGGTGCTCGGACCGATCCAGAAGCCGACCACGTCGTCTGCCGACAGTGCGGGAGGGTGCTCCACCTGTGTGCATCCCGCCGCCGACAGAGCCAGGCCGAACAGTATGAGCGCGACGAGCAACAGCTTGATGCCGCCAAAGGGTTTCCTGCGTGCCAAGGCCGACCTCCAGTGCCGCTTGGTGAGTACACACCGCAAGGATAATGGAACGGAGCGCGCGCAGAAAGAGTGAATGACGTCATAATGTTCAGAAGGGTCCGCCGAAGAGCTCACCACGAGTGCGGATCGTTCAGTGTCCGGCCCGGAGGTATCCATGACAGTTCTGCACAGCAATGAGCGCGCGCGTGCCGAAGCACGGGGAGGGGTGTTCTTCCGCTATGAACTCGTGCCCTCGCGGCGCATGTCCTACATCTCTGCCGGCATTGTGGAGTGGTCGGCCCGGCCGCCCTTCGACTTCCTTGCTGCGCCCTCGCTGTTCTTCGACATGGTGCATCCCGACGATCGTGTGGCCTTTCTGCGTTCTCTTTCCGGAGGGGATGCCGGTGGAGGCGCGACGCGGATACGCTGGACGCGCAACGACGGGTCGAGCTATGAAGTGGAGCAGCGGGTGTTCCCGGTGGTAGACGATTCGGGTGTGCTGGTGGCGGTGGAAGGCACGGCCCAACTTTCGGGATCTCCGGGCGCCAAGGATGGGGACCGGGCGGGAGTGGACCACTGATCCGATCCAGCGCCAGCAGTACCGCTACAGGGGCGGAGGCCCCACTTCACACAGGCGGTGTGGTTCACACAGGCGGCCTGTGATTCTGCGGGCGCGGCCTGCCGCCCAGCGCCGCACGCAGGAGGCCGTCACTCACCTTGGGGAAGCCGCGGCTGCCGGTCCCTCACGCACGAGGAGTCGCCGCCCATTTCTTGAAAAGCGCGTGCGCGGCGAGTATCATGCCTGTTCGCTCCACGGAGAGGTTACGTGGGGGGATGCCCGAGTGGCCAAAGGGAGCAGACTGTAAATCTGTCGGCGATGCCTTCGGAGGTTCAAATCCTCCTCCCCCCACCACCAGCCCCCGTGAGCGCGAACGGCGGGCCAAGCCCGGTGTGGCTCGCGCAAGCCTCCATAGCTCAGCCGGCAGAGCACTTCCATGGTAAGGAAGGGGTCATCGGTTCGAATCCGATTGGAGGCTTACACAGCGCGGCGGCGTAGCTCAGCTGGTCAGAGCAACGGAATCATAATCCGTGTGTCCGGGGTTCGAGTCCCTGCGCCGCTACCTTGAAGAGGCGCCCAAGGTGTGCGGGCCGTTCGCCTGCCTGCCTTGGGCTCGATTTCATGCTGTGGTAGCATGCATCATTGTTTCGAGTGGGAAGTGGTGACATATGCGTGTGAAGGTTACGCTGGCGTGCCAAGAGTGCAAACGCCGCAATTACGACACCATGAAGAACAAGCGCAACGACCCCGAGCGCATCGAGATGAAGAAGTACTGTAAGTGGTGCGGCGGTCAGCGGCTCCATAAGGAGACCAAGTAGCGCTTGTCGGTATGTCCGTGGCGTCTGTTCATCCTGGCGCGTCGGGTAGCGCGGCGCGGAAGCGGAACGCAGGGCAGTAGCTCCAACGGTAGAGCACCGGTCTCCAAAACCGGGGGTTGGGGGTTCGAATCCCTCCTGCCCTGCCATTACATACAGTTTGAGAAAGGTTGAATCGGCAGATCATGGCGAAGGAAACGGCAACCAAATCGGCAGCCAAGCCGCAGGGCCGGTTGGCAAGCGCCCAGAAGGCGGCGAAGAGCCTGCAGAGGCCTCAGGGAGCAGCCGTCCCGAGGAAGGGCCGCTTCCTGCGCTTCCTGCGCGAAGTGCGCATCGAGATGACCAAGGTCACCTGGCCTCCCCGCGCCGAAGTCGTGCAGGCCACGGGAGTGGTGCTGGTGGCGGTCGTGATCGCTTCCGCCTACATCGGTCTGTTCGATCTTCTGTGGTCCACCCTCGTGTCGCTGGTCCGCCTGGGTTAGCGCCCGGCCTTCACCCTCATCAGGAAAGGCTCGACTGTGGAAGCCAAGTGGTTCGTCATCAACACGTACTCCGGGCATGAGAACAAGGCTCGGGCGAACCTCAAGCACCGCATCCAGTCCATGGGCCAGTCCGAGTACTTCCGCGACATCGTGGTGCCCACCGAGGTGGTCATCGAGACCAAGGGGGGCGAGAAGGTCCAGGTCGAACGGCGCATCTTCCCCGGGTATGTGCTCGTGAACATGATTCTCACCGATGAATCGTGGTCTCTGGTCAAGAACACTCCCGGTGTGACGGGGTTCGTCGGTTCCGAGAGCAAACCCACGCCACTCAGCCCGGCCGAGGTCGACCGCATCCTGCACACCTCGACGGCCGAGAAGCCGCGGGCCAAAGCGGAGTTCAGTGTGGGCGACCAGGTGCGGGTGGCCAGCGGGCCACTCACTGACTTCACCGGCGAGGTGGCCGAGGTGAACGCGGAGCAGAACAAGCTGAAAGTTATGGTATCGATCTTCGGGCGCGACACCCCTACCGAGTTGGGTTTCGAGCAGGTCAAGAAGATATGATGGTGTTCTCTTGCCCGGCCGCAGCGTGTGCAGCCGGGCGGCACGAGCGGTGCTAAGCACAAGGTATTTCGGAGTGTAGACAGTGGCCAAGAAAGTGCGAGCAATAATCAAGCTTCAGATAAGTGCGGGCCAAGCCAATCCGGCGCCGCCGGTGGGCCCGGCTCTGGGCCAGCACGGCGTCAACATCATGGAGTTCTGCAAGGCATACAATGCCCAGACGCAGGACAAGGCGGGCACGGTGGTTCCCGTGGAGATCACGGTCTTCGAAGACCGCTCCTTCACCTTCATTCTCAAGACTCCTCCGGCGGCCGTGCTCGTGAGGCAGGCGGCCGGATTGCAGAAGGGCTCGGGAGAACCCAGGCGCCATATCGCCGGCAGTATCACCAAAGAGCAGCTTCGCCAGATCGCCGAGACCAAGCTGCCCGACCTCAACGCCAATGACGTAGAGGCGGCCATGAATATCATTGCGGGCACGGCCCGCAGCATGGGAGTTGAAGTGAAGTAGTCGTCAATTGGTGGGAGGGCTCGAGAAGCCCGCCTGCACCACCGGGAGGTATACCAAGGTGAGTAGAGACTCCAAGCGATTCAAAGAAGCCAAGCGTGCCGTCGAGCCCGACCGGCTCTACATGCCGGCAGAAGCGGTGCGCCTACTCAAGAGTCTGTCGACGGCCGGTTTCGACGAGACGGTCGAAGTGCACATGAAGCTCGGCATCAACCCCCGCCACGCCGACCAGCAGGTGCGCGGCACGCTCATGCTGCCTCATGGCACCGGCAAAGAGATGAGGGTCGCCGTCTTCGCCAAGGGCGAGAAGGCCGCTGAAGCCGAGGAGGCCGGCGCCGACTTCGTGGGCGCCGAAGACCTGGCCGCCAAGATCGAGGGCGGCTTCCTCGATTTCGATGCCGCCATCGCCACTCCCGATCTCATGGGCGTCGTCGGCAAGTTGGGCCGCGTGCTCGGTCCGCGGGGCCTCATGCCCAACCCCAAGGCGGGCACGGTGACGTTCGAAGTCGGCAAGGCCGTCAAAGACACCAAGGCGGGCAAGATAGAGTACCGCACCGACAAGTTCGGATGCGTGCATCTCATCGTGGGGAAGAAGTCGTTCGAGGAGCAGGCACTGATCGAGAACTTCAAAGAGGTACTTGACGAGGTGATCCGGGCGAAGCCGGCTGCGGCCAAGGGCAAGTACCTCCGTTCGGTCACCCTCACGAGCACCATGGGTCCGGGCATACCGCTCGAGACCTCGCGCACGAAGCTCATGGAGGAAGAGACTACGTCGTAGGGCGGCTTGTGGAGCATGCCGCCGGCCGCTATACTGTGCGGCCATTGCCGGAGACAGCCGGTGCCCCTCACGGGGCGTAAGCGACCTTCACGGGTTCGCCGGCCGAGGCGGGAAGAGCGAGTACCAGCACGCCGCGCCAACCTGTGTCGCGGGTGCTTCGACGCCCACCTCTCACCGGGGTGGGCGATTTTTTTGAGAGGAGGGGAGAACACAATGCAGAAGGCGCAAAAAGTGCAGTCGGTGCAGGAGATGGTAGCTCTGATGAAGGGCTCCGAGACTCTGTACCTACTCGACTTCCGCGGCCTCTCGGTGGCGGAGATCACGTCACTCCGCAACAGTCTGCGCGACAGTGGAGCGTCGGTGAGGGTCGTGAAGAACACGTTGGCCAAACGTGCGGCCTCTGAAGCCGGCCTTCCGGGGTTCGATGCACTTCTCACCGGTCCCTCGGCCGTGGTGTTCTGCGGCGAGGATCCGGTGGCACCGGCCAAGGCTGTGCAGGCCTTCATCAAAGACAAGCGCAAGCTGGCCGTCAAGGGCGGCTATCTGCAGGAGCGTATCATCGACGCTTCTGCAGTGGAGGAGCTTGCCTCCTTGCCTTCGCGCGAGGAGTTGGTGGCCAAAGTGGTGGGCGGCATCGCCTCGCCTCTGTACGCCATTGCCGGCGTTCTCGCCGGTCCCATGCGGTCGCTCGTGATCGCGCTCGACCGCGTACGGGAGCAAAAGGAACAGGCGGCCTGAGGCCGTGCTGCCTGCGGAGGCACCGGCGAGGCCGGTATCCTGCGCGGGCTCAAGGTTGAAGAAACAGTCTCCGCGCCCCTCACGGGCCGCGGGAGGAGGTGAACAGCAGTGACCGTTGAGGAACTCATCGACGAGATCAAGCAGATGACCGTACTCGATCTCTCCAAGCTTGTGAAGGCGCTGGAGGAGGAGTTCGGAGTATCAGCAGCGGCTCCGGTAGCGATGGCCGCGGGTCCGGTGGCGGCCGGCGATGCGGCTGCAGCCGAAGAAGAGAAGAGCGAGTTCGACGTGATTCTCGCCGCGGCCGGCGAGAAGAAGATCCAGGTCATCAAGGTCGTCCGTGCAGCCACGGGCTTGGGTCTGAAAGAGGCGAAGGACTTGGTCGACGGCGCGCCGAATCCTGTAAAGCAGGGTATTGCCAAGCAGGAAGCTGAAGAGCTGAAGACGCAGCTCGAGGAAGCGGGCGCCACCGTGGAGGTCAAGTAGGCGGTCTTCGCCTGAGAGACTCTCAAGGCAGTGACGGCAGGCTTCGGCCGGGCGCGCGAAGATGTGCCCGGCCGTGGCTTGCCTTGTTGTGGGGGCGCGTGGTAAAATCCATGTTTGCGCTTTCAGCCTGTGCAACGTCCCGATACGAGTGAGGAGTGACCACGCTTGAGCCAGAGCATGACTCCCAGACCGCGCATCTCCTTCGCTAAGCTCAACCAAATCCTCGAAGCCCCCAACCTCATCGACATACAGACCAAGTCGTTCAATTGGTTTCTCACCGAAGGCATACGGGAGACCATCGACGACATCAGTCCCATTGAGGACTACACAGGCAACTTCTCCGTCGAGTTCGGTGCTCACGAGTTCATGGCTCCGCCGCTCTCCTTGAAAGAGTGCCGCGACAAAGATCAGAACTACGCGGCCCCCCTGTTCATGGAGATCAGCTTCGTGCGCAAGGACACGGGCGAGATCCGCAAGCAGAATGTGTTCATGGGTGACTTCCCCATGATGACCGAGCAGGGCACCTTCATCATCAATGGCACCGAGCGGGTCATCGTCACCCAGCTGGTCCGCTCTCCGGGCGCCTACGTCATGGCCCCCAAAGACGCCGGCAAGCAGGTGCTCATCGCCAACCTCATGCCCGCCCGCGGCTCCTGGCTGGAGTTCGAGATCGACAAGCGCGGCCTGGTGAATGTGCGCATCGACCGCAAGCGCAAGCTGCCGGCCACGGTGTTTCTGCGGGCGCTGGCCGGTATCTCGAACGAGGTCACGGGTGACGAACCCGGTTTGCTCTCGACCGGCACCGACGAGGAACTCCTCGAGCTCTTCGACCACAACCTCTTCATGCAGACCACGCTGGAGAAGGACGCCATCCGCACGGTGGAAGAGGCGTTGGTGGAACTCTTCAAGAAGCAGCGCCCCGGTGAGCCCCCCACGCTGGAGGCCAGCCGCACCCTGCTTCGCAACATCTGCTTCGACGCCAAGCGCTACGACCTCACCAAGGTGGGCCGGCACAAACTCAACAGCCGCCTACGCTTGGAGGACGTCATCCCTGAAGATGTGCGCACGCTCACCAAGCGCGACATCGTGGAGCTGGTCAAGGAGATGATCTCTCTGCCGGTTGAGATCGATCACGAGGAGCAGTTCGTCGAAGCACGCGATTGTGCCGAGTTTGCCACCACCCTGCCCTGGGACGAGGTGGCCGGTCGGCTGGACGAGTACGAGCACTTCGGCAACCGCCGCCTGCGTACGGTGGGCGAGTTGGTGCAGGAGGCCTTCCGCATCGGCCTGTACCGCATGGAGCGGGTGGTGCGGGAGCGCATGACCACAGAGGACCCCGACACCATCACTCCCCAGTCCATCATCAACATCCGGCCGGTGGTGGCGGCACTCAAGGAGTTCTACGGCAGCTCCCAGCTCTCTCAGTTCATGGACCAGACCAACTCGCTGGCCGGGCTCACCCACCGGCGCCGCCTCTCGGCGCTCGGAGCGGGCGGCCTGACCCGGGAAAGGGCACCCATCGAGGTGCGCGACGTGCACCCCACCCACTACGGGCGCATGTGCCCCATCGAGACGCCGGAAGGTCCCAATATCGGCCTCATCGGTTCGCTGGCGAGCTACGCCCGTGTGTCAGACTACGGCTTCATCCAGACGCCCTACCGCAGGGTGGTCGACGGCAAGGTCAACGACGAGATCGACTGGCTCACCGCCTATCAGGAAGAGAAGGAGACGGTGGCCCAGGCCAACGCTCCCTTCGACCCGGTCACGCGGGAGTTCACCGAGGAGGCGGTGCTCTCCATCGCCCCCGGCGGTGAATACGTGGGGGCCCCGCCTGATCACGTCACCTACATGGACGTCTCCCCCCAGCAGATCGTCTCGGTGGCCACGGCCCTCATCCCCTTTCTGGAGCACGACGATGCCAACCGTGCCCTCATGGGCTCCAACATGCAGCGTCAGGCGGTGCCCCTCATGAAGAGCGAGGCGCCCTTGGTCGGCACGGGTATGGAGTACCGGGCGGCGGTCGACACCGGCGACGTGGTGGTCGCCCGGCGGCCGGGCAAAGTGAGGGGGGTCTCGGCTGAGCGCGTGCTGGTGGAAGCGGCCGATGGAGGGCTCGACAAGTACGAACTTCTCAAGTTCGAGCGCTCCAACCAGGGCACTCTCATCCACCAGAAGCCGGTGGTGACTTTGGGGCAGGAGCTCGCCGAAGGCGACGTCATCGCTGACGGTGCCTCCACCGCCGAGGGGGAGCTGGCCCTGGGGCGCAACGTGCTCGTGGCCTTCATGAGTTGGGAGGGCTACAACTTCGAAGACTCCATCATCATCAGCGAACGGCTGGTGAAGGACGACGTGCTCACCTCCATCCACATCGAGGAGTACGAGGTGGAGGCCCGTTCCACCAAGCTGGGCGACGAGGAGATCACGCGCGACATCCCCAACCGTTCCGAGGATTCGCTGGCCGATCTCGACGAGGACGGCGTGGTGCGTATCGGCGCGGAGGTTACTTCAGGCGATCTTCTCGTGGGTAAGATCACACCCAAGGGCGAGACCGAGCTCACTGCCGAGGAGAAGCTCATCCGGGCTATCTTCAAGGAGAAGGCCCGGGAGGTGCGTGACACCTCGCTCAAGGTTCCCCACGGGGAGAAGGGCGTGGTCATCGACGTGAAAGAGTTCTCGCGGGAGGCAGGCGACGATCTCTCCCCGGGTGTGAACCGTCTGGTCCGCGTGTACGTGGCCAAGAAGCGCAAGATCGCGGAGGGCGACAAGTTGGCCGGCCGGCACGGCAACAAGGGGGTTATCTCCAAGATCGTGCCCGAGGAAGACATGCCCTTCCTGGAGGACGGCACGCCGGTCGACATCATCTTGAACCCCCTGGGGGTGCCCTCGCGCATGAACATCGGTCAGGTCATGGAGACCCATCTGGGCTGGGCCGCCCATCAAGGCTTCTATCGCCTCAAGAAGAGAGAGGGCCTTGATCCGCGGGCGGCGGCCGAGACGGCGCGGAAGGGCATGTCCTGGGAAGAGCAGGTGGCGCTGGTCGACAAGTACTACGAGGTCGTCGAGGAGCATCTGGATGCTCCGGTGCCGGTGGCCTGTCCGGTGTTTGACGGAGCCAAGGTCGACGAGGTTGACGAGGCCCTCATGGGCTGGGCTCTCGCCCATCGCGATGGGCCGGTACAGATGCGCATCAACCTGAGCCGAGCTCCGGGCACGCTGGTGAGCGGCAAGGTGCGGCTCTTCGATGGTCGCAGCGGCGAGCCTTACGAAGAGAAGATCACCATCGGCTACATGTACATTCTCAAGCTCCACCATCTGGTCGACGACAAGATCCACGCCCGTTCCACGGGCCCCTACTCGCTGGTCACCCAGCAGCCGCTCGGCGGTAAGGCCCAGTTCGGCGGGCAGCGTTTCGGCGAGATGGAGGTGTGGGCGCTTGAAGCCTATGGCGCGGCCTACACCCTGCAGGAGATGCTCACCATCAAGTCCGACGACACTGTGGGCCGGGTGAAGTCGTACGAGAGCATCGTCAAGGGCGAGAACATCCAGCGCCCCGGCATCCCCGAGTCGTTCAAGGTGCTCATCAAAGAGATGCAGTCTCTCTGCCTCGACGTGAATGTCGTAAGCGAAGAGGGCAGCGTGCTCGAGGTGGCCGAAGAGGAAGACGATCTCCTGAGGGCGGCCGAGGAGCTCGGCATCGATCTGGGGGCCCGCCGCCGGGCCGAAGAGCGGGCGCAGACCGCGTTCGCTCAGACCGGTGATGCCGACCTGGAAGAAGAGGAAGACTTGGACGAGGTGTCTCTGGAGAGTGACGGCGAGGGTCGGGATGACGGCGAAGACCGCGACACGTCTGACACCGAGGAGCGTGCGTACGGCGCTGCGGAGGACGCCTCCGCAGAGGTGATCGACGACCCGGCGTTCAGCGTCCAGGCCAGTGACGACGAAGAATAGGAGTCTCCCTTGACGACTATCGACATAAACGAATTCGACGCCATGAAGATCGGCCTGGCCTCTCCGGAGCAGATCCGGGCCTGGTCCTCGGGTGAGGTCATTAAGCCGGAGACCATCAACTACCGCACGCTCAAACCGGAGAAGGACGGCCTCTTCTGCGAGCGCATCTTCGGTCCCACCAAGGACTGGGAGTGCTATTGCGGCAAGTACAAGCGGGTCCGCTACAAGGGCATCAAGTGCGAGCGCTGCGGGGTGGAGGTCACCCGAGCGCGGGTGCGCCGCGAGCGCATGGGCCACATCGATCTGGCCGCCCCGGTGAGCCACATCTGGTACTTCAAGGGCGTCCCCAGCCGCATGGGCTACCTGCTCGACATCTCGCCCAAACAGCTGGAGCGGGTACTGTACTTCTCCGCCTCCATCATCACTCACGTCGATGAGGAGAAGATCGCTCGAGACCGCAGCGAGCCCTGCATCAAAGTGGATTACTGGGTGGACGACGCGGGTTCCGTCTACGAGGAGTTCGATGAGGAGGCCGACAAGCGTCTGCGTCTGCGCACCAACTCACAGCAGGGCCTGGAGCACCACGAAGACCTGCTCACCCTGCAGGAGAAGGTGCAGTGGGATATCGACCGCCTGTTCGACCACCGCGACCGAACCAAGGTGTCCACCATGGCCGTGCGCGACAAGCGCATCAGCGTGCTCATGGGCAACTCCACTCCCGACGACGACGACATCTATGCCCTCGGTCTCGACGAGGTGCCCTTGGACGAGCGCGAGAAGGAGGAGGTCGAGACTCAGATAGGCGAGCTGCGCCGGGAGGCCGACCAGCGCCTGCGCGAGCTCGACCGCTACACCGAGGAGCAGGTCAACCGCCGCCGCGACCTGTGGTTGGTCTTCTCCGAGTACGTGAAGCCCCGAGCCATCTTCTACGGCCAGCGGGTGAAGAGCGACGACGGCCTGCGCGAGATCGAACTGGGCGAGACCTTCTTCCGGGAGCTGCGCGAGCGCTACGGCAGCCCCTTCGGCGACGGCACCTATCTGCGCGGGGGCATGGGGGCGGAGGCCATCCGTGAGCTCTTGGCAGCGGTTGATTTGGAGAGTGAAGCCACCACACTTCGGACCACCATCAAGACCAGCAAAGGGCAGAAGCAATCCCGCGCGGTCAAGCGCCTCAAGGTGGTGGAGGGCTTCCTGCGCAGCGAGAACCGGCCCGAGTGGATGATACTCGAGTGTGTACCGGTCATCCCGCCGGAGCTTCGTCCCATGGTGCAGCTCGATGGGGGCCGCTTCGCCACGAGCGACTTGAACGACCTCTACCGCCGGGTCATCAACCGTAACAACCGCCTCAAGAGGCTGCTCGACCTGGGCGCGCCCGAGATTATCGTGAACAACGAGAAGCGCATGCTGCAAGAAGCAGTCGACGCCCTCTTCGACAACGGTCGCCGGGGCCGGGCGGTGGTGGGGCCGGGCAATCGCCCCTTGAAGTCGCTCTCCGACATGCTGAAGGGCAAGCAGGGACGCTTCCGTCAGAATCTCCTGGGCAAGCGCGTGGACTACTCGGGCCGCTCGGTCATCGTGGCCGGGCCGGAGCTGCAGTTGCACGAGTGCGGCCTCCCCAAGACCATGGCGCTCGAGCTCTTCAAGCCCTTCGTCATGAGCCGCCTGGTGGAGCGCAAGCAGGCACAGAACATCAAGGCGGCCAAGAAGGTGGTCGAGAGCGAGGGCACCGAGGTGTGGGATATCCTGGAGGAGGTCATCCAGGAGCACCCGGTCATGCTGAACCGGGCCCCCACGCTGCATCGCTTGGGCATCCAGGCGTTCGAGCCCAAGCTCATCGAGGGCAAGGCCATCCAGCTCCACCCCCTGGTGTGTGCAGCCTTCAACGCCGACTTCGACGGCGACCAGATGGCTGTGCACCTACCCCTCTCGGTGGAGGCCCAAGCCGAGGCCCGGGTGCTCATGCTCTCCAGCAACAACATCCTCTCGCCGGCCCACGGGCGGCCGGTGTCGGTGCCCACCCAAGACATGATCCTGGGCTGCTACTACCTCACCTATTTCGAGGTGGGCAGACTGGTGGATGCCTTCCTCCACGACACCGCCCAGGTGGACGCCTTCCTGGCTCCGCTCACCCCGCGGGAGCTGACCGCGCTCATCCGCCTCTATCCGGCCTCGACCATTCTGGACGTGGCGGAGGAGGCCGACTTGCTCGATCCGACCGAGCGTGACTCCACCTCGCTCGACACCCTCACCGACTCGCTGGACGCTGCCGGAATGCGGGTACTCTCAGCGGCCGTGCTCACCGGGCCGCACTACCGGGAGGTGGGAGCCGACCGTGTGGCCGACATCGTGAGACTCGATCTGACCACGCTCGACATCTCTGACCATGAGGTACTGCGGCGCGTGCTCGACCCGCGCCATGTCTATAACGACGAGGCCGAGATCGAGGCGGCGCTCATGGCCGAGTCGCTGCATCTGCAGGATCCCATCCTTCTGCGCTGGGACGGCGGTCGCCTTCTCACCACCGCGGGGCGCGCTCTCTTCAACTCCCGGGTAGTGACCGGTCTCTCCGAGTACTTCGGTGAACGCTGGGAGGGAGAGGGAGAAGGCGGCGAGCCGCCGCGCACGTCCGAGTACCGGTTCCAGAACCACGCCATCACCAAGAAGGAGATGTCGGCCTTCGTGGCCGATCTGGTGGAGTACTTCGGGGCGACGGCGGTGGCCGGGGTGCTCGACACCCTGAAAGACCTGGGCTTCCGTTATGCCACTGCGGCCGGAGTCACCGTGTCCAAGAACGACATCGTGGTGCCCCCCGACAAAGAACAGATCCTCGATCGGTACGAGGATATGGTGCGGAACGTCCAGCGCCAGTACATGCGCGGGCAGCTCACCGACTCGGAACGCAAGGAGCGCATCACCGACCTGTGGACAGAAGCCACCGATGAGGTGGCGGAAGCCATGGAGCGCAACCTGCGCCGCTTGAACCCCATCTACATGATGGCGAACTCCGGTGCCCGCGGTTCGCTCAAGCAGATCCGGCAGTTGGCCGGCATGCGCGGACTCATGGCCAACCCCAAGGGCGAGATCATCGAGCGGCCCATCAAGGCCAACTTCATGGAAGGCCTCTCGGTGCTCGAGTACTTCATCTCCACTCACGGGGCGCGCAAGGGTCTGGCCGACACCGCTCTTCGTACGGCCGACTCCGGGTACCTCACCCGGCGTCTGGTCGACGTGTCCCAAGACGTGGTGGTGCGCGAGGAGGATTGCGGCACCGAGCTCTCCACCGAGATGGGGCTGCGTAAAGACGACCGCTTGAACGATAACCTGCTCGGCCGCCTGATAGGAGCGGACATCGCCGACCCGGAGACGGGTGAGATCCTGTACCGGCGCAACGACCACATCACCAAGAAGGTGCTGGAGCACCTCGACGGGGTGTTCTCCTCTGTGGAGCACCGTGATTTCAGGCTCAAGATACGTTCGGTTCTTGTGTGCGAGAGCGAGTTCGGCGTCTGCCAGCACTGTTACGGACGTTCACTTGCCACCAACGAGCTCGTGGCCATCGGTGAGGCGGTCGGTCACATCGCCGCCCAGTCCATCGGGGAGCCGGGCACCCAGCTCACCATGCGTACCTTCCACACCGGCGGGGTGGCCGGGGCTGACATCACTCACGGTCTTCCCCGCGTGGTGGAGCTGTTCGAAGCCCGTAAGCCCAAAGGCCAGGCCAAGATCACCGAGTCCTCCGGCCGGGTGGAGCTCTCCGAAGACGACAAGGCCTGGAAGGTCGACATTCGCGAGATCCTCGAAGAGGGTGGCGAAGGCGAGATCGTGCAATCCTACAGCGTGAACCGGCGCCTGCGCCTGGTGGTGCGCGACGGCCAGCTGGTTGCGGCCGGCGATCCCTTGACCGAGGGATCACTCAGCCCGCACGACCTCCTGTACTACAAGGGGGTTCTCTCCACCGCCCAGTACGTGGTGGGTGAGGTGCAGAAGGTCTACAAGAGCCAGGGTGTGGACATCAACGACAAACACATCGAACTCATCGTGCGTCAGATGACCAAGAAGGTCATCGTGGACACTCCTGGCGATACCCGCTTCCTACCGGGCCAGATGATCGACAATACGGTGTTCGTGCGCGAGAACCGAGCGGTGGCGGCCCAGGGCGACGAAGAAGCGGTGGGCGAGCAGGTGGTGCTCGGCATCACCAAGGCGTCGCTCGCCACCGAGAGCTTCCTGTCGGCGGCCTCCTTCCAGGAGACCACCAAGGTGCTCACCGATGCGGCGCTCGAGGGCAAGACCGACTACCTGCGCGGTCTGAAAGAGAACGTCATCATCGGCAAGCTCATCCCGGCCGCCACAGGCCTGCGGCACTACCGCAACATCGAGGTGGTGCCGAGTGCACGGGCGCTCGAGGGCTGGACGCTTGAGGATACCGACGAGGAGGGTGTGCGCTACCTCTCCACCGAGGAGGCGCGGAAGATGCTGAGCGGGTCACGCCACCAGGAAGAGGACATACCCATCGACGATCTCGATCTCCCCACCTACGTTCACTCCGTTCTGTCCCGGGCGGGCATCGAAAGCGTGGACGATCTGACGGCGCGTTCGGGTCCCGAGTTGCTCTCGGTGCCGGGCTTCGGCCAGAAGAGCCTCGAGGAGGTCGCATGGCGCCTCGAGGAGCGGGGTCTTAGGCTGGCCGGTGCGGAGGAGGAAGCCGGCGTGGTCTCTTCGCATGCCGGTGGCGGTGTGCTCGGGTCTGATGTGCGGATGGAAGATGACGACGAGACGCTCACGGCGGAGCGGGCGGCCGTGACCGCCGATGTGGCGGAGCCGGCCCCGGCGGAGACTTCCGCCGCCGACGACGAGTAGGGGAGGCCCCCGCCGCGCGTCTCCGGCGCGGCGGGGGCCTCTTGCAGTGGGGGCGGCGCCCGGACGCGTTGGACGTGAGCGCCGAACTCCTCTGCGGGATGAGGATGGTGCTTCCCCCGGGTTGTAGCCGGGTTTGGCCTTTGTTATACTTCGCCGTCGCGGCTTGCGGCCGGGGCGGCAGTGAGCTGCATTCGAGTTTCTCTTGAGGATTGAGGAGTTCTTTGTGCCGACTATCAATCAGCTGATCAATAAAGGCCGTGCGACGCCGGCCAAGAAGACCAAGACCCCGGCTTTGAAGGGGGCGCCACAGAAGAGGGGCATCTGCACGCGCGTGTACACCACGACGCCTAAGAAGCCCAACTCGGCTCTGCGCAAGGTCGCGCGGGTCCGGCTCACCAACGGCATGGAGGTCACGGCGTACATTCCGGGCGTGGGGCACAATCTGCAGGAGCACTCGGTAGTGCTCATCCGGGGCGGCCGGGTGAAAGACCTTCCCGGCGTGCGCTACAAGATCATCCGGGCGGCTCTTGATACCGCCGGGGTGACGAACCGCAAGAAGGCGCGCTCCAAGTACGGCGTCAAGGCGAACAGCTAGGTTAGCGGAAGGCTATAGATATGAGGAGAACGAGGGCACCCAAGCGGGAAATCCAGCCCGATCCGGTGTTCAAGAGCCGGCTTGTTACTCAGGTCATCAATCGCATGATGCTCGACGGCAAGAAGCCGGTCGCAGAGAAGATCATGTACGATGCGCTCGAGATCCTGCGCGAGAAGACTGGGCAGGACCCCGTTGTCGTGCTCAAAGACGCCGTCGAGAATGTACGGCCTCAGATTGAGGTGCGCTCCCGCCGTGTCGGTGGGGCGAACTACCAGGTGCCGGTCGAAGTGCCCACGCGCCGGTCGTACACGCTCGGCATCCGCTGGCTTGTCACCAACAGCCGCCTGCGCCGCGAGAAGCGCATGAGCGAGCGCCTCGCCAATGAGTTGCTCGATGCGTATGGGCGCACCGGCGTCACCATGAAGAAGAAGGAAGATCTCATCCGCATGGCCGAGGCCAACAAGGCCTTCGCCCACTATCGCTGGTAGAGCGGTAGAACTTGTGAACTCATCAGCATTGGTCATCTAGCGTGGCATCGACACAGACAAGTACGAAGAAGGGCGGCGTGGAGCAGAGGCGTAAGTTCCCGCTTGACCGGGTGAGGAACATCGGCATCATGGCTCACATCGATGCCGGTAAGACCACCACCACCGAGCGCATCCTCTACTACACGGGCCGCACCTACAAGATGGGCGAAGTCCACGATGGGGCGGCCGTCATGGACTGGATGCTGCAGGAGCAGGAGCGCGGCATCACCATCACCTCGGCCGCCACCACGTGCGAGTGGCGCAAGCATCGGGTCAACATCATAGATACGCCCGGCCACGTGGACTTTACCATGGAGGTTGAACGGTCCCTGCGCGTGCTCGATGGCGCCATCGCTCTCTTCTGCTCGGTCGGTGGTGTGGAGCCGCAATCCGAGACCGTTTGGCGCCAAGCGGAGCACTATGGTGTCCCCCGTATTGCCTTCATCAACAAGATGGACCGCGTGGGAGCCGATTTTGACCGCGGTGTCCAGATGATGATCGACCGGCTGAAGGCCCGGCCTCTGCCGGTCCAGCTTCCCATAGGCTCGGAGGATCAGTTCAGAGGTGTGATTGACCTGGTGCGTATGCGCGCCCGTCTTTACGACGACGACATGGGCGTGGAGTGGACGGACACCGAGATTCCCGAGGAACTCAAGGAGAAGGCCGAAGCCGCTCGGGCGCACATGATCGAACTCTTGGCCGACCACGACGAAGAGATAATGGTCGCCTACATGGATGGTGGTCCCTTCGACGAGGCGCTTCTCGCGGCCGCTATTCGCAGAGCCACCCTCAGCTTGGGGCTGGTTCCGGTGCTGTGTGGCTCGGCTTTCAAGAACAAGGGCGTCCAGATGCTTCTCGACGCCGTGATCGATTACCTGCCGGCGCCGAGCGATGTACCTCCAGTGGTGGGTGTGGACCCCCGCAGCGGCGGCGAGATCACCCGTCGCGCATCGGAGGACGAGCCTTTCTGTGCCTTGGCTTTCAAGATCATGTCCGACCCCTACGTGGGGAAGCTCACGTACTTCCGCGTGTACTCGGGAGTGCTCAAGACCGGCGCCCACGTGCTGAACGCCTCCAAGGGAGCAAAGGAACGGGTGGGCCGTATACTCGAGATGCATGCGAATCATCGCGAAGACCGTACGGAGATCTACGCCGGCGACATCGCGGCCGCAGTGGGTCTCAAGCATACCGCCACGGGCGATACGCTCTCTGAGATCGGCAAGCCCGTCATCCTCGAATCCATTGAGTTCCCTGAGCCGGTGATATGGGTGGCCATCGAGCCGAAGACCAAGGCCGACCAAGACCGCCTCTCGGAGAGCCTCATGCGCCTCTCCGAGGAAGACCCGACCTTCCGGGTCTCGACCGACCAGGAGACGGGCCAGACCATCATCGCCGGCATGGGCGAACTCCATCTGGAGATCATCATCGACCGGCTTCTCCGCGAGTTCAAGGTCGACGCCAACGTTGGCCGTCCGCAGGTGGCGTATCGCGAAACCGTCCGCCAGCCGGCGGAGAAGGTCGAAGGGCGTTTCGTGCGGCAGACAGGTGGGCGGGGCCAGTACGGCCATGTGGTGATCAGCCTCTTTCCCGGAGAGCCGGGCAGTGGTTTCGTCTTCGAGAACAAGGTGGTGGGCGGAGCGGTGCCGCGCGAGTATGTCCCGGCGACGGAGGCCGGCATAGCCGAAGCTATGCAGACAGGAGTGTTGGCCGGCTTTCCGATGGTCGACCTTCGGGTGGAGCTCATCGACGGCTCTTCCCATGAAGTCGACTCATCCGAGATGGCGTTCCGTGTGGCAGGCTCCATGGCCTTCCGTGAGGCCGCGAAGCGGGGCAAACCCGTCTTGCTCGAGCCAACCGAGTCTGTGGAGGTGGTTGTTCCCGAAGAGTACATGGGTGACGTTATGGGTGACCTCAATTCGCGTCGCGGCCGCATCGTGGGCATCGAGCCCCGCGCCGGGGCGCAGGTCATCTCGGCCAAGGTTCCCTTGGCGGAGATGTTCGGCTATGCTACCGATCTCCGCTCGGCCACACAGGGCCGGGCCACCTACACCATGCAGTTCAGCCACTACGAGGAAGTCCCATCGGCTATCGCCGCGGAGATCGTGGCGCGTTTCCAGGGCGGCCGGTGAGTCAAGGTACATGAACACGACGTGGCGGCCTCTTGCGCATGCCGTCTCGAGTGACCAGTAAGAAAGGGAGGAGAAATGGCCAAGAAGAAGTTTGAGCGCACGAAGCCGCACGTGAACGTGGGCACCATCGGTCACGTCGACCACGGTAAGACCACACTCACCGCGGCCATCACGCTCTGCCTCTCCAAGGACAACCCCGACATCGAGTTCCGCACCTTCGATTCCATCGACAATGCTCCCGAAGAGCGTGAGCGCGGTATCACCATTGCTACGGCGCACGTCGAGTACGAGACGCCGAACCGCCACTACGCGCACGTCGACTGCCCGGGGCACGCGGACTACATCAAGAACATGATCACCGGCGCTGCTCAGATGGACGCCGCCATCGTGGTCGTCTCGGCCGCCGACGGTCCCATGCCGCAGACCCGTGAGCACATCCTCTTAGCCCGCCAGGTGAATGTCCCCTATCTCCTCGTCTACATGAACAAGACCGACATGGTCGACGACCCCGAGCTCATCGAGCTGGTCGAGATGGAGATGCGCGAGCTGCTCAACGAGTACGAGTTCCCAGGCGACGATATCCCCATCATCAAGGGTTCGGCCCTCAAGGCTCTCGAGTGCGGCTGTGGCAAAGAAGAGTGCGAGTCGTGCAGTTCCATCCGTGAACTCGTGAACGCTCTCGACGAGTACGTCCCCGAACCCGAGCGCGACATCGACAAGCCCTTCCTCATGCCCATCGAAGACGTGTTCTCCATTCAGGGCCGGGGCACGGTCGTCACCGGCCGGGTCGAGCGGGGGCGCATCAAGGTCAGTGAAGAAGTCGAGATCGTGGGCATTCACCCCGAGGTCGAGAAGACAGTGGCCACCGGTGTCGAGATGTTCCGCAAGCTGCTCGACTACGGCGAAGCCGGTGACAACATCGGTGTGCTGCTCCGCGGCGTCAAGCGTGACGAAGTGGAGCGCGGCCAGGTGCTGGCCAAGCCGGGCAGCATCACCCCGCACACCCAGTTCAACGGTCAGGTCTACGTGCTGTCGCGCGAAGAGGGTGGCCGCCATACTCCGTTCTTCAACGGGTACCGGCCGCAGTTCTACTTCCGCACCACCGACGTGACCGGTGATGTGCTGCTGCAGGAAGGCGTGGAGATGGTCATGCCCGGCGACGACGCCAATCTCCAGGTCACTCTCATCCAGCCCATCGCCATGGAAGAGGGCCAGCGCTTCGCCATCCGCGAAGGCGGTCGTACCGTGGGCGCGGGCGTGGTCACGAAGGTCATCAAGTAGGATCGCCGTCTGTCGGAAGAAAGGGCCGGGGGC
Source organism: uncultured Gaiellales bacterium (assembly GCA_964423425.1). GTDB lineage: Bacteria > Actinomycetota > Thermoleophilia > RBG-16-64-13 > RBG-16-64-13 > CAYRES01. Next base: position 171,330 of record CAYRES010000002.1, read on the forward strand.
CCGAGGGGCCCCCGGCAGGTTTTGCCAATAGAGCAGGAACGAGGAAACGTTGGCGCAGCAGAAGATACGCATACGACTTAAAGCCTACGACCACGAGCTGGTGGACAAGAGCGCCCGCAGCATCGTGGAGACGGCGGAGCGCACCGGAGCCACCATCTCCGGTCCCGTACCCCTGCCCACCGAGAAGAACGTCTATTGCGTTATTCGTAGCCCGTTCAAGGACAAAGACTCGCGGGAGCACTTTGAGATTCGCACTCACAAGAGGCTGATCGACATCCATCAGCCCACTCCCAAGACCGTCGATTCGCTCATGCGGATGGACTTGCCCGCGGGCGTGGACATTGAGATCAAACTGTGATGAAAGCATTGCTTGGAACAAAGCTGGGCATGTCGCAGATCTTCGGGGAAGATGGTTCGGTGACTCCGGTCACCGTCATCCAGGCCGGGCCCTGCGTCGTGACTCAGAAGAAGACGGTCGCCACGGACGGCTACGCCGCCACGCAGATTGCCTTCGGCGACGTGAAGGCCAAGCGCCTCTCCAAGCCCGAGAAGGGCCACTTGAAGAAGGCGGGCGTGCAGCCGAAGCGCCACCTGGTCGAGGTGCGCGGCGAAAGCGATCTCTCCGTGGGCGACGAACTCGACGTGTCGGTGTTCGAGGCCGGTGACATGGTCAAGGTCACGGGCGTGAGCAAAGGCAAAGGCTTCCAGGGTGTGATGAAGCGTCACGGCTTCAGCGGCGGTCCTGCCGGCCACGGGGCCCATTTCCACCGGGCGCCGGGCTCGATAGGGGCCTCGGCCGACCCGGCGCGGGTCTTCCCCGGCACGCGCCTGCCCGGCCAGATGGGTTCCGAGAGGGTGACGCAGGTGGGGCTGTCTATCGTGTCGCTTGACAAGGAGCGCAACCTCATCCTGGTCAAGGGTTCGGTACCGGGCAGCACAGGCTCCCTGGTCTTCATCAGAGGTAACTAGATGCCAACCATCAACAAAATCGACGAATCCGGCGCAGTGGTCGGCGAGTTCCGGCTTGCCGACAGCGTGGTGGAGCCCGAAGCCAACATCGGACTGCTGCATGAGGTGGTTCTCTCCGAGCTCGCCTCGTACCGGCAGGGCACGCATGCCGCCAAGAGCCGGGGCCAGGTCTCCGGTTCGGGGGCCAAGCCTTGGCGCCAGAAGGGCACCGGCCGGGCGCGGGCCGGCTCCACGCGGGTACCTCATTGGACGAAGGGCGGAGTGGCGTTCCCGCCCATTCCCCGTAGCTACGACCTCAAGGTCAACAAGAAGGCGCGGGCCAAGGCCTTCCGCATGGCTCTCGGCAACCTGGTGGAGTTCGGTGATGTGCGCGTACTGTCCGGCGTGGACTTCGAGCAGCCCTCCACCCAGCGTGCGGCGGCCATCATGGAGAAGGCGGAGCTGGACGGCCCCACCCTCGTGGTGACCGCTCCTGACGAGATCGCCGCCACCAAGAGCTTCCGCAATCTCGAGAGGGTCAGGGTATTCCCCCTCACCCTGGTCGAGGTGCAGGATTACATCTGGGCGAAGAACGCGGTATTCACCGAAGCGGCCATCACACTGCTTCAGAGTGCCACTGATCCCGAGGGTGGTGAGGAGTGATGGACGCGCGGCAAGTCATCATACGGCCCATCATCTCGGAGAAGAGCTACGGGCAGGTCGAACGTAACAAGTACACCTTCGAGGTCCATCCCAAGGCCACCAAGCCGCACGTGCGCATGGCGGTCGAGGAGATCTTCAAGGTGCGAGTGATCGGCGTGAACACCATGAACATGAAACCCAAGCCCAAGCGCAGGGGCATGTATCGTGGCCATACCCGCCGATGGAAGAAGGCAGTCGTCGAACTCGCTCCCGGCGAGCGCATCGAGTTCTTCGGGGCCACCGGCTAGCGGGCGAGAGCAAAAGAGGCAGAATGGCCATAAGAAAACACAAACCCACATCTCCCGGACGCAGGTTCATGAGTGTACCCACGTTCGACGAGATCACAACCGACAAACCCGAAAAGTCGCTTCTCGCTCCCGTTGCCCGTAAGGGCGGCCGCAACAACTACGGCCGCATCACCACGCGGCACCAGGGTGGCGGCCACAAGCGGCGCTATCGCATCATCGACTTCAAACGCGACAAAGACGGCGTGCCGGGGCGGGTGGCCTCCATCGAGTACGACCCGAATCGCAGCTGCCGCATCGCGCTCATCGTCTACGCCGACGGCGAGAAGAGGTACATCCTGGCTCCGCTGAAGCTGAAGGTGGGCGACATCATCGAGGCCGGGCCGGAAGCCGACATCAAAGTCGGCAACGCCCTGCCCCTCAAGTCGATCCCCCTCGGCACGGTGGTACACAACATCGAACTGCACAAGGGCCGCGGCGGCCAGATCGCCCGCTCGGCCGGCACCTCGGCTCAGATCATGGCCAAAGAGGGCTCATATGCCATCCTTCGTCTTCCCTCAGGGGAGATGCGCATGATCCAGATCGAGTGCCGGGCGACCGTGGGCGAGGTGGGCAACGCGGAACATGAGAATCTCACAGTGGGCAAGGCCGGCCGCAGCCGCTGGCTTGGCAAGAGGCCGACCGTGCGAGGTACCTGCATGAACCCGGTCGACCATCCCCACGGAGGTGGCGAGGGGTCGACTCCTCCCGGCCGTAACCCGGTGACGCCGTGGGGCGTCCCCACTCTCGGCCACAAGACCCGCGGATCAAAGCCGTCCGACAAGTACATCATCAGACGGCGAGGAAAGGGAAGGTAGGAGGGCGCAGTGTCACGGAGTAGCAAGAAGCCGCCTTTCGTGGAGCCCAAGCTGATGGCTCGTGTCGAGGCCATGAACGAGACCGGCCAGAAGCGGATGCTGAAGACCTGGTCGCGGGCCTCCGTCATTTACCCGGAGATGGTGGGCCACACGATCGCGGTCCACGACGGGCGCAAGCACGTGCCCATCTATATCAGCGAGAGCATGGTAGGCCACCGGTTGGGCGAGTTCGCTCTGACCCGGACCTTCCGCACCCACGAAAAGAAAGAACGCCGAGCCAAGAGAAGGTAAGAGAATGGTCAATGCCACAGCCAAGTACATCCGGGTCTCGCCCCGCAAGGCTCGGCAGGTAGTCGACATGATCAGGGGCAAGTCGGTGCAGGAAGCCCAGGCCATTCTCTCGCTCACACCGCGAGGAGCGGCTCCGATCGTGCGCAAGGTGCTCGACTCGGCGGTGGCGAACGCGGAGCACAACCACGAGATACCGGCCGATGAGCTTGTGGTGGCGAAGGCCTTCGTCGATGAGGGCCCGACACTCAAGCGGTTTCGCCCCCGGGCGATGGGCCGGGCGTCACGCATCCGCAAGCGCACGAGTCACATCACAGTATGCGTAGATCAAAGGAAGGAGTCGTAGTTCGTGGGCCAAAAAGTGCATCCCGAGGGCATGCGCCTCGGCATCATCCACAAATGGAAGGCGCAGTGGTTCACTGAGAAGAACTTTGCGTCCATGCTGGAAGAGGATCTCGCGATCCGCAAGCACATCCGCACGAAGATGGGCCATGCGGGACTATCAGACATCATCGTGCGCAAGGACACGAACAAGATAGGTATCGACATCCACACGGCACGTCCCGGCATCGTGATCGGTAAGTCGGGTTCGGAAGTGGACGCGCTTCGCCGCGAAATACACGATATGACGGGCAAGAACGTCCAAGTCAATATCATCGAGATCAAGCGTCCAGAACTCGATGCCGGCCTGGTTGCGCAGTCCATAGCCGAGCAGTTGGCCAACCGGGTCAGCTTTCGGAGGGCCATGAAGCGGGCGATTACCTCCGCGATGCGCTCGGGGGCCGAAGGTATCAAGGTTCGTTCGGGCGGCCGCCTGGGTGGAGCCGAGATGGCCCGCGTGGAAGGGTACAGCGAAGGCCGTGTCCCTCTCCACACGTTGCGGGCCGACATCGACTACGGTTTCTCGGAAGCCATGACCACTTTCGGGAAGATCGGTGTGAAGGTATGGATCAACAAGGGCGAGGTCATGCCCGAAGGATTCGAGCAGGGCAAGCCGGCAGGCCCCGCCACCGGAGCCGAGGGCGGCCCCCGTGGTGGAGGCCGGCGGTCCGGTGCGTGAGCGGGCCCTCGCAGGAGAGCGATAAGCCATGTTAATGCCAAAACGAGTGAAGCACCGCAAGGAGCAGCGCGGGCGCATGAGCGGTAAGTCGAAAGGCCAGACCACGGTCCAGTTCGGCGAATACGGTCTGCAGGCGCTGTCATGCGGGTGGATAACCAACCGTCAGATCGAGGCGGCTCGTGTCGCGATCACGAGGAAGGTCAAGCGGGGCGGCAAAGTGTGGATCAACATCTTTCCGCATAAGCCTGTCACCGCCAAGCCTGCCGAGACGCGTATGGGCTCCGGCAAGGGCTCACCCGACAAGTGGGTGGCCGTGGTGAAGCCGGGACGGGTGATGTTCGAGCTGGGCGGTGTTCCCGACGACCTCGCCCGCCAAGCCATGAGGCTGGCGGCGCACAAGCTGCCGGTCAAGTGCAGGTTCGTCACCAGAGAGGAGTCGGGCGGTGAAGGCTAAGGATATCGTTGAGCTCGCCGACACCGAGCTGGAGCAGAAGCTCAAGCAGTCCCGCGAGGAGCTGTTCAATCTTCGCTTCCAGCATGCCACCGGCCAGTTGGAGGACACGGGCAGGCTCAGGGAGGTCCGGCGGGACATCGCCCGCATTCTGACGGTGCAGAGCGCCAGAGAGAAAGCGAAGGAGCGGTAGATGAGCGCCGAGCGCGAGACCAAGCAACGAGAGCGCCAGGGTGTGGTGATCTCCGACAAGATGGACAAGACCATCGTCGTCGAGGTGACCAGCGTGAAACCCCATGCTCTCTACAAGAAGATCGTGCGGCGCAGCACCAAGCTCAAGGCGCACGATGAGCAGAACGAGGCCCATATCGGCGACAAGGTAGTGGTACGCGAGTGCCGCCCCCTCTCGCGTGACAAGCATTGGCGCCTCATCCAAGTAGTGGAGCGCGCCCGATAGGCCTGCTCTGACGTACTGCGTGAGAAACGGACAGCTGCCATGATCCAGCAAGAGACAAGATTACGAGTCGCGGACAACACAGGCGCCCGCGTGCTTCTGTGCATACGCGTCAAGGGTGGCTCGAGGCGCCGCTATGCCGGCGTAGGCGACATCATTGTGGGTACGGTCAAGGAGGCCACGCCGGGTGCCGCCGTGAAGAAGGGCGATGTGGTCCAGGCGGTGGTGGTGAGGGTCAAGAAGGCCTACGGCAGAGACGACGGCACCTATATCGGTTTCGACGAGAACGCCGCCGTCCTCATCGACCGTAACAACAATCCGCGGGGTACGCGGATCTTCGGTCCGGTAGCGCGGGAGCTTCGCGAGAAGAACTTCGCGAAGATAGTCTCGCTTGCCCCGGAGGTTCTGTAATGGTGAAAAGAAGACACTTCAAGATAAGGAAGGGCGACACCGTCGAGGTCGTGCAGGGCAAGGAACGCGGCAAACGTGGCAAGGTTCTTAGGCTTATCGCGCACGACGAGCGGGTGGTCGTCGAGAGGCTCAACTTCATGAAACGTCACGTGCGGCCCTCGCAGAAGAATCCGCAGGGCGGTGTCATCGAGCGCGAGGCGGGCATACACATCTCCAACGTGAAGCTCGTGTGCCCCGGCTGCGGCAAGGCCGTGCGCGTGGGTGTCCGCCGTGAAGCCGACGGCAAGGTGAGATTCTGCAAGGCCTGCAACGTGCAGGTGGACAAGGGTTAGCGAGATGGCCAAGTCGAGATTACGAGAGAAGTACGAACAACAGATAGTGTCCGAACTGCTTGACGAGTTCGGCTACGCGAATGTGATGCAGGTTCCGAAGATCACTAAGATCACGGTGAACATGGGCGTGGGCGAGGCGTCCCAGGACGCCAAGGTACTCGAGGATGCCGCTGCCGAGCTGGGCCTCATCACGGGGCAGAAGCCGCAGCTCAGGCGGGCGACGAAGTCGGTGGCGAATTTCAAGATCCGCGCGGGAATGCCGGTGGGTCTCAGGGTCACGCTTCGTGGTGAGCGCATGTACGAGATGCTCGACCGGCTCACCAGTATTTCCTTGCCGCGCATCCGTGACTTCCGGGGCATCTCCCCGGCAAGCTTCGACGGCAGGGGCAACTACAGCTTCGGCCTGAAAGAGCAGATCATCTTCCCCGAGATCGACTACGACAAAGTCGGCCGTTCGCGGGGGATGGACATCTGCATCACGACGACGGCGAAGACAGACGAGGAAGGGCGGGCCCTCCTGCGCAGGCTGGGCATGCCGTTCCGAGAGTCTTGAAGCACTAAGGGAGAGGCAGGAAGATGGCGAAGAAAGCGATGATCGCGAAAGCCAAGCGCCCGGCCAAGTACTCCACCCGCGCCTACAACCGCTGTAACCGGTGCGGGCGGCCGCGAGGCTACTTTCGCAAGTTCGGCTTGTGCCGCATCTGCCTCCGCGAGCTGGCACACCAGGGCGTGATCCCCGGCATTACCAAGTCCAGCTGGTAGGGAGGTGACATGTCGCACACCGATCCGATTGCCGATATGCTCACTCGCATAAGGAACGCCAACAAGGCGCTCCATTCGAGCGTGGAGATTCCGGCATCCAATATGAAGGTTGAAGTCGCCCGCATCCTGAAGGATGAAGGGTATGTGGCAGACTATCGTCTGGTGAAAGGCGAGTCGTTCGACACCATCGTACTCGACCTCAAGTACACACCCGATCGCCGGCGTGTCATAAGCCAGGTGAAGAGGGTCAGCAAGCCGGGCCGCCGCATTTACGCCAAGAAGGACACGCTACCCAAGGTCCTCGGAGGCCTTGGTGTGGCCATCATGTCCACCTCACGGGGGATCATGACGGCGCGTGACGCCCAGAAGCTGGGAATAGGCGGCGAAGTCATCTGTTTCGTCTGGTAGGAACATGTCTAGAATCGGAAAAGCACCAATACCGGTACCCGAAGGCGTGAAGATCGATATTGCCCCCGGGTACGTCACCGTCGAGGGCCCCAACGGGCGCCTGGAGCAGCGGGTCAGTGACGAGATGCTGATCGAGATGGCCGAGGGCGTGCTCAGCGTGTCCCGGCCGAGCGATGCACCCACCCATAGGTCGCTGCACGGCCTCACGCGCACGCTGGTCGCCAACATGGTCACCGGTGTGACCACCGGATTCCAAAAGCGCCTCGAGATCGTGGGCGTGGGTTACCGTGCCAGCTTGAAGGGTTCCGATCTGGAGGTCCTCGTGGGGTACTCGCACCCTGTGGTTGTGAGTCCTCCGGAGGGTATCGAGTTCGAGGTCCCCGCCCCCACGCAGATCGTGGTCAAGGGCATCGACAAGCAGCGGGTGGGGCAGATCGCCGCCAACATCCGGGCTATTCGCAAGCCCGAACCCTACAAGGGCAAGGGTATTCGCTACCAAGGTGAAGTCGTGCGGCGGAAGGTCGGCAAGCGGGCGTAGTCCCCGTCCTTCTTGAGGTCAGGATTGAGAAAGCATGGATGCACTTGAGAGAAAACAGAGGGCTCGGCGGCGCAGAGCACTGAGGGTGCGCAGCAAGGTTCGTGGTACCGCCGACAAGCCCCGACTGAGCGTGTTCCGGTCCAACCGTGGCATTTACGCTCAATTGATCGACGACCGCAGCGGCCGCACCCTGGTGTCGGTTGCCAGCGCACACGTTGAGAGCGGAGGCGCAGCTTCCAAGAAGGAACAGGCGGAGAAGGTGGGTGCGGTCCTGGCGGAACGTGCAAAGCTCGCCGGTATCGAGAAGGCCGTCTTCGACCGCGGACCGTACCTGTATCACGGCCGGGTGAAAGCCCTGGCCGACGGTGCGCGCAGCGGCGGCCTGGACTTCTAGGGGCAGAAAGGAAAGGCTTTGGCACAGATAAGGGCGGATGCCCTCAATCTCCAGGAGAACGTAATCGAAATCAACCGGGTGGCGAAGGTCGTCAAAGGTGGACGGCGCTTCTCCTTCACGGCTCTGGTTGCGGTGGGCGACGGCGAGAGTGTGGTGGGTGTGGGTTACGGCAAGGCCAAGGAAGTGCCGTTGGCCATCCAGAAAGCCATCGACGACGCGAAGAAGAACCTGTTCCAGATACCCAAGCACGGGAGTACCATCACGCATACGGTGGTGGGCAGATACGGAGCCGGTAGGGTACTCTTGCGGCCGGCCTCTCCCGGTACCGGAGTCATCGCCGGTGGGGGCGTGCGGGCGGTCTTGGAACTCGGCGGAGTTCACGACGTGCTCACCAAGTGCATCGGTTCTCGCAATCCCATCAACATGGTGCGCGCCGCGGAGGCGGGCCTGCGCTCCTTGCGTCGGCCGGAGGATGTGGCGGTGATACGGGGCAAGACGGTGCGCGAGGTACTCGGTCTCGAGCCGAAAGGCGAGGCCGCCCCGGTTGTGGACGCGGCCGCCCAGGGAGACTAGAGATGCTGAAGATTACGCAGACCAAGAGCGCGATCGATCGCAAGAAGGATCACAAGGCCACGCTGCAGGCCCTGGGCATCCGCCGTATCGGTCACACGGTCTACCACGAAGACAACCCCGTGATCCGAGGGATGATCAACAAGATCTCCTATTTGGTCGAGGTCACGGAGGTAGAGGGCAAGGACTAGGAACAGGACGTACACGTCATGGCAAAGATATTCCTCAATGACCTGAAGCCGGCACCGGGCTCACGCTCCAAGCGCAAGCGTGTGGGCCGGGGTGAGGGTTCGGGTCTCGGCAAGACGGCCGGCCGCGGTGAGAAGGGGGCGAATTCGCGCTCGGGCGGCGGCTCCCCGGCTCGTTATGAAGGCGGCCAGATGCCGCTTCACATGCGCCTGCCCAAGCTGCGCGGCCCCTACTCCAAGACTTCGATGCCCATCGGGCCTTTCCGTACCTATATGACTCCTGTGAACCTCTCCCGTCTCGCCGTGTTCGGGGCGGGCGAAGTGGTGTCTCCGGAGAGCTTGGTGGAGAAGGGCATCATCAAGCGCATTTCCGAGCGGGTGAAGATCCTGGCCTCGGGCGAGCTCGACCGTCCGCTCACCATACGAGCCCACGGTGTGAGTGAATCAGCTCGGGCGAAGATAGAGGCGGCCGGGGGAACCGTCGAGCTTCTCTGAAGCACGCCTCCGGTGCGGCGTCCGGTCTACATAAGCGAACGGGGTTAGGTCTATGTTGCAGTCCCTCTTGAATGCGTGGAGGCTTCCCGATCTCAGGAAGCGGCTCATCTTCACGGCCTTCATCATCGCCATCTACCGGTTCGGGAGCTTCGTCCCCGTTCCGGGCGTGAATCTCGACGCCATCAGAGAGTTGGTCACGGGCGCCGGGGTCTTCGGCTTCTTTAACCTGTTTGCCGGCGGTGCCTTGGAAAGGGTGGCCGTCTTTGCCCTGGGCATCATGCCGTATATCACGGCGTCCATCATCATGCAGCTCCTCACCGTGGTGATTCCCAAGTTGGCGGAGCTGGCGAGAGAGGGTGACGCCGGCGCGAAGAAGATCAACCAGTACACGCGGTACTTCTGTGTGCTCCTGGGCCTGATCCAGTCGGTCGCTTTTGTCTACCTCTTCCGCAGCCAGGGGGCGTTCCCGCCCGAAACCCCTCTCACGGGTACGAAGTTCTTCCTCATCGTGCTTACCTTGACCACCGGTACTGCAATGGTGATGTGGCTGGGTGAACTCATCACCCAGCGCGGCATCGGCAACGGCATGTCCCTCATCATCTTTTCGAGCATCGTGGCCAGCCTTCCCGGTGGTCTCTACCGCATGTTCACCACTATGAGCCCGCTGTTCTGGCTGCTCATGGCCGTCATCGCCTTGGCCGTCATCGCGGCTGTGGTCTACGTGCAGGAGGGCCAGCGGCGCATTCCCATCCAGTACGCCAAACGGGTCGTGGGGCGCAAGGTGTACGGGGGACAGAGCACGTACCTGCCCCTGCGTATCAACATGGCGGGTGTTATTCCCGTCATCTTCGCCTCTTCCATCCTGCTGTTCCCGGTGACGCTGGCGCAGATGACCCCGTGGGCATGGGCGCAGACGCTTGCCAACGTATTCGGGCCGCAGAGTTGGTGGTACCTGCTCCCCGAGGCGGGTCTCATCATCTTCTTCGCGTACTTCTACACTGCGGTGCAGTTCAATCCCATCGACCAGGCGGACAACCTGAAGAAGTACGGCGGCTTCATCCCGGGTATCAGGCCGGGGCGCACGACTGCCCAGTATCTGGACCGAGTGCTCACCCGCATCACCCTGCCGGGAGCCGTGTTCCTGGCGGCCATTGCGGCTCTTCCGCAGATTCTCATCCGGGTGTTGGACGTGCCGTTCTATTTCGGGGGCACCTCCATCCTCATCGTGGTGGGTGTGGCTCTCGATACCATGAAGCAAATGGAGTCCCAGCTGCTCATGCGGCACTACGAGGGCTTCCTCAAGTAGGCAGGTCGGCAACGGGAGGGGGACACTGCAAAGGGTTCCCCTCAATTCGCACGCAAAGGAGAGACATGGCGCAGTTCGATCTCATCATTCTCGGTCCTCCCGGAGCCGGAAAGGGTACCCAGGCCAGCGGCATAGTCGCCGAGTACGGAGTACCTCACATCTCGACCGGCGATATGCTTCGTGATGCGGTGAAGAATCAGACCACCATGGGCCTGGAAGCCAAGAAGTACATGGACAAGGGCGAGCTGGTGCCGGACGAGGTCGTCATCGGCATCGTGAAGGAGCGCCTGCAGCAGCCCGACACTGAGAAGGGCTTCCTGCTCGACGGATTCCCGCGCACCATTCCTCAGGCCGAAGCCCTCGACGCCATGCTCGCCGACATCAGGCGCAACGTGGGCAAGGTCATTGCCATCCTGGTCGACGACGCGGCTCTCATCAAGCGTCTCACCGGTCGCCGCATCTGCCGTGGCTGTCAGGCGCCCTATCACGTGATGTTCAGCCAACCCAAGGCGGAAGGTGTCTGTGACAAGTGCGGTGGCGAGCTGTACCAGCGCGACGACGACACGGAAGCGACCGTGAAGAACCGCCTGGAGGTCTACCGGGCCCAGACCGAACCGCTCATCGCCTACTACGACGCACAGGGCGTGGTGGCCCGCATTGACGGCGATCAGGCCCCCGACCTGGTGCTCTCTGACATCAAAGCCGCCATCGGTCCGGCGGCGTAGCTCAACCGTGCGGTGTCGGTTGCTGAGGGGCGCATGATCATACGCAAGACCCCTGCTGAGATCGAACGCATGGCCGCGGCGGGCAGGATTCTTGCAGGCTGTTTGGCGATGCTCGTGCGCGAGGCCAAGGTCGGCGTGAGCACGAAGGAGCTCGACCGCTTGGCCGAGGGCTACATTCGCGAGAGGGGCGGGGTGCCCGCTTTCAAGGGGTATCGCGGGTTCCCCGCCTCTATCTGCGCTTCTCCCAACGACATGGTGGTGCACGGCATACCCGGGGCTACCAGGCTCAAGAACGGTGACATCCTCGGCGTCGATGTGGGCGTGACTCACAAGGAATTCATCGCCGACGCCGCCCTCACCATCCCCGTGGGCACGATCTCACCCCAGGCGGTCAAGCTTCTGCAAGTGACGCGGGAGGCCCTCGAGAAGGGTATCGAACAGTGCCGGGACGGCAACCGGGTGGGTGACATCTCGCACGCCATTCAGACACACGCCGAGGCGTGTGGTTTCTCGGTGGTGCGCAGCTTGGTGGGGCACGGGGTGGGCCGCTCCATGCACGAAGACCCCCAGGTGCCGAACTTCGGCCCACCTGGGCGGGGTCCTCGTTTGGTGGAAGGCATGGTGATCGCCATCGAGCCCATGGTAAACATCGGTGGCCCGGAGGTGGAAGTGGGTCCCGACAGTTGGGCGGTGTACACACGGGATGGCTCTCTGTCGGCCCATTTCGAGCATTCGGTGGCCATCACCCGCGACGGGCCCCGGGTGTTGACCCGCATGTAGGCGGGGCGGTGCTCCCCTGATGGGGCGGCGCTCTGTAGTTGTGCTAACATAACGCGTCGGCCGCAATGACGGAATGAGGTCTAGTAGCGCACGTGTCTCCCAAAGAAGATGCAATAGAACTTGAAGGCGAAGTGGTCGAGGCCCTGCCGAACACCATGTTTCGCGTGAGGCTGGACAATGGGCACGAAGTACTGGCCCACATCTCGGGCAAGATGCGGATGAACTACATCCGTATTCTCCCGGGCGACCGCGTGAAGGTCGAGCTTTCGCCTTACGATCTCACTCGCGGCCGTATCACCTATCGGTTCAAGTAGGCGGTCCACGTGAGGTGGCGGCCGTGCTTGGCCGGGAGAAGGAAAACAACCAGCGCCGATAGCCCGGCTGCTGTGTGCATATCGAGGTGCAAGGGCGGTACGCCCCAGGGGTCTCTGTTCATTCCTGGGGTGCGGCTGCGACAGACCGCCGCTCCTCATGATGGTCGAACACATCGTTGGCCACGTGCAACAATCGAGAGGTTGGAAGGGCAATGAAGGTGAGAGCGTCGGTAAAGCCGATGTGTGAGAAATGCAAAATAGTCCGCCGCAGAGGCAGGGTGCTGGTCATATGCCAGAACCCGCGCCACAAGCAGCGGCAAGGATAGGCGGGGGTTGTCGATGGCCCGTATCGCCGGGGTTACCCTTCCCCGAGACAAACGCGTCGAGATCGGCTTGACCTACATCTACGGCATAGGCCGCTCGACATCGAACATGATCCTGAACTCGGTGGGTGTCGACGCAAACACCTACGTGAAGGATCTGACTGAGGAAGAAGAGATCCGTCTCCGCCAGTTCATCGAGGACAACGTGATGGTCGAGGGCGATCTCAGGCGTGAGCGCAGCCAGAACATCAAGCGGCTCATCGAGATCGGCTGCTACCGGGGCATCCGCCATCGTAAGGGCATGCCCGTCCGAGGGCAACGCACCAAGACCAACGCGCGTGTCCGCAAGGGCCACAAGCCCACGGTGGGCGTGAAGAAGAAGGCGCGGGCGTGAGAAGGCGTTCACTTACGACGATGAACCAGGATTTGGAGTATGAAGGTATGGAGAGAGCGTAATGCCAAAGCCTAAACGCGACACACGCTCACGCCGCCGCCGGGTGCGAAAGAACATAGCCGTGGGCAATGCGTACATAAAGACTTCCTTCAACAACACCCTTGTCACGCTCACCGACAAGGAAGGTAACGTGATCGCGTGGGCCAGCGCCGGTTCGGTGGGCTTCAAGGGCTCACGCAAGTCCACGCCTTTCGCGGCGCAGGTCACCGCGGAGCGTGCGGCGCGAGCAGGTATGGAGCACGGGTTGCAGAAGATCGACGTGTTCGTGCGCGGCCCGGGCAGTGGCCGCGAGACGGCAATCCGTTCGCTGCAGGCTGCCGGCCTGGACGTGACTTCCGTAAAGGACGTGACTCCGATCCCCCACAACGGTTGCCGGCCGAAGAAGCGGCGCCGGGTCTAGGGTCGGCGAAGGAGAGATCATAAGCAATGGCAAGAGATAGATCACCGCAATGCAAGCAGTGCCGCCGAGAGGGCGACAAGCTGCTTCTGAAGGGCGAGCGGTGCCTCACCGACAAGTGCGCGTTGAATCGCCGTGCCTATCCGCCCGGTGAACACGGCCGGGGCCGGCGCCGCAAGCAGTCCGAGTATCTGCTCCAGCTTCGTGAGAAGCAGAAGGCGCGCCGCTATTACGGCGTCTTGGAGAAGCAATTCCGCCACTACTATCACCTGGCCACCGGTCAGTCCGGCATCACCGGCGAGAATCTCCTGCGCCTGCTCGAGCTTCGTCTGGACAACGTGGTGTACCGCCTCGGCTTTGGGGCCTCGCGGCGCCAAGCCCGCCAGCTCATCCGCCACGGCCACTTTCACGTGAACGGCCGGCGGGTGAACATCCCCTCGTACCGGGTGCGGCCGAACGACGTCATCGCCGCGATGGTACGGTCCAGTGGAGCCAAGACGGCGGTTGAAGATGCCACCGATCTCACCGCGTCGGTGCCGGCGTGGCTCGAGGCCGATCACGACAATCTGACCGGCAAGGTGCTGCGCCTGCCCGAGCGGCAGGACATCGACATCCCGGTACAGGAGCAGCTCATCATCGAGTTGTATTCGAAGTAGTAGAGAGGGCGGGGATTTGACTGCCGGCCGCAGGGTGCGGCGGGCGCAATGAGGAGGCGTTCTTGTTAGACTTCCACACTCCCAAGGTTACGGCCACACAGCTTGATGAGCGGCACACCGTGTTTGCGGTGGAGCCGTTGGAGCGGGGCTTCGGATACACCTTTGGGAATTCGTTGCGGCGCGTGCTTCTTTCGTCGCTCGAGGGTGCGGCGATCTCAGCGGTCAAGATCGAAGGGGTCGCGCATGAGTTCTCCACGGTCCCCGGAGTCAAGGAGGATGTCACCGACATCATCCTCAATCTGAAGAAGGTCGTGTTCGTCATTCATGGCGAAGACAATGAGATGAACGTCAACGTGCTCAAGGAAGGACCGGGTGAGGCGTACGCAGGTGACATCGACACCCCGGCCAATGTCGAAGTAGTCAACCCGGAGGCGTACATCGCGGCGCTCGAGGACGGCGCTCGACTGGAGATGATTCTCAAGATACGCCGAGGGATAGGTTTCTTGACCGCGGACGACAACAGGCCCGACGAGACGGTCATTGGCTGGATTGCAGTCGATTCCCTGTTCTCGCCGGTGACCAAGGTCGCCTATCGGGTGGAGCCGGCCCGTGTTGGTCAACGCACCGACTTCGACAAGCTCATTCTCGATGTCCAGACCAATGGGGCAATCGCTCCCAAGGAGAGCGTGGCCCACGCGGCCAAGCTGTTGCGCGACCAGCTGCAGATCTTCATCGAAGAGAGCGCGGAGCCCGAGCCCGTTGTTGAGGGACTGAAGGAGCAACCCGATTCCGGTGACACGGTCGCCCAGAACACAGACTATGACGACATGTCCATCGCGGATCTCGACTTGAGCGTCCGTTCCGACAACTGTCTGAAGCGCGAGGGAATCGAGACGGTGGGAGATCTCATCTCCCGCACCCAGAGTGAGTTACTCGCGATTCCCAACTTCGGCAAGAAAAGCATCGACGAGGTTCGGGAGCGCTTGGCGCGGCTCGGCCTCACACTCAGAGGAGAATAACCGTGAGGCATCAGAAGAAGGGTAGGCGGTTGGGCATGCAACCCGATCACCGGCGGCTGATGCTGGCGAACCTTGCCTGCTCGGTGCTCGAGCACGGTCGCATCCGCACCACAGAGGCTCGGGCCAAGGAGGTCAAGCCTTTGGTGGAGAAGGCGATCACGCTGGGCAAGGTGGGTGACCTGCATTCACGCCGCCAGGCCATCAGCCTCCTACGCAACAAGACCATCTCGTACGCGTTGTTCAACGAAATCGCGCCCAAGTATGAAGACCGCGCTGGAGGGTACACGCGCATCCTCAAGATAGGGCCGCGCCAAGGCGACGCCGCTCCCATGGTGTACTTGGAACTCGTCTGAGGCATACCCAGGTTCGAAGATGAGCCTGGCTGAGACACAAGTCAGCATGATGAGGGGCGCCGGGGCCGAAGAGGCCCCGGCGCTCGTCTTCGAGGACGTCTCCTTCTCCTATGAGGCCGCCGGCCCGGTACTCTCGTCTGTGAATCTGGCCCTCCAATGCGGCGAAGTCACGGCGCTCGTCGGTCGTAACGGCTCCGGCAAGAGCACCCTGGCTCGATTGGCCAACGGCATCCTCCTACCCTCGGCCGGCCGTGTTCTCGCAGCGGGGTTGTCAACCGCCGATCGAGAGAGTGTGTGGCTCATCCGCTCCAAGGTCGCCCTCGTCATGCAAGACCCCGAGCAACAGATCGTGGGTGCGACCGTGGAGGAAGAGACCGCTTTCGGTCTCGAGAACCTGGGGGTGGTCCGCGAGGAGATGCGCATGCGGGTCGGGGAGGTGCTCGCTCGGCTCAATCTCGCCGACGAAGCGACCACCGAGGTACATCAACTCTCCGGGGGGCAGAAGCAGCGACTCGCACTTGCCGGAGTGCTGGTTCTCCGACCACAGGTGCTCGTGCTTGACGAACCCACTTCCATGCTCGACCTGCGGGGCAGGATGGAGCTTGCGCGTATGGTGCGGGAGGAGGCGGCGCGGGGAGTGGCGGTGATGCTCATCACCCAGAGGGCGGAGGAGGCGGCGGCGGCCGATAGGGTGGTGGTACTCGCTGAGGGGAGGATCGCCTACGATGGGGAGCCCCGGGGGCTCTTTCCCTCTTCGGTGGCCTCCCGCCTGGGTCTCAGTCTTCCCCCGGTGCTCAAGCTGGCGGCGCAGTTGCCCCTCGGGCAGCGGGAAGTGGGTCGGCACACGATGGAAGAGACTGGCAGTGTAGGCGCAGAAGCACCGACTCCCGAAGCGCTGCCCCGCACGAAGGACGCGCTCCTCACGGCACTCGAGAAGATGAGGGCGGAACGCCGGGTTGACGGTCCGGTACCGCGTAGAGGGGGCCGCAGGCGGCCGCCTGCGGCGCCTGCGGCCCGTCTCACCGGTGTGTCGCTCTCCTACGCAGTGGGTGCCGGTGAGGTCCGCCAGGCTCTGTCTCAACTTGACCTTGAGGTTCCGGCAGGTGCGGTGACTGCACTCCTCGGCGCGACCGCTTCGGGTAAGAGTTCTCTGCTTCACGTCTTGGGCGGAGTGCGGCAAGCGGGCGAAGGCACGGTCGAGGTGCTTGGGCGTGTGGTGGCGCGGAGTGGCGACTTTCCCCGCAGCCTCGTCGGTCTCGCGCTGCAGCGCCCGGAGTCGGCGCTCTTTGCCGCCACCGTCGAGGAGGACGTGGCCGCCGCGCCGCGGTACCGGGGGCTCGAGGGCCGGGCTCTGCAAGAGAGGGTGTCCGGGGCGCTCGCCGCCGTTGGCCTGGATGACTCGTTCAGGGAGAGATCGCCCTTCGCGCTCTCGGTAGGGGAGCAGCGGCGGGTGGCGCTTGCCGGAGTGCTCTCTCTCGCTCCTCAACTCCTCCTGCTCGATGAGCCCGCTGCCGGACTCGACCCGGCGGGCCGGGCACGGCTTCTCTCCAGGTTGGTTCCCCGCCGGCCGAGGCCGGGCTCCGGCCGGGTGCGCACGGGGGCGGCGGCTTCTCGGATGTTGACGAGCAGCGTGCACACCGTTGTCTTCTCCACGCACGACACCGAGGAAGCCGCCGCCTATGCCGACTACGTGGCTGTCATCGCCCACGGCCGGGTGGCTGAGTTCGGGAGGACCGGAAGGGTGCTTGCGGATGTGGGGCTGCTTGAGGCGCACGGACTCGAGGCGCCTCTCGCCGCCAGCCTGGGGGCCCGTTTGGGTGCCGAGCCCGCCGACAGGGTCTTCGATCCGACGAGCCTTGTTCGCTTCATCTCGGGGAGTGGACAGAGGTGAAGAAGGGCTCGGTCCTGCCTGTCGTGGGCCAGTACGTGCCGGCTGCGAGCCCGATTCATGCGCTCGACCCGCGTCTCAAGCTGGGCTTCAGTGTGGCCTTGGTCGCCGCTCTGTTCCTGGTGGCGGGATGGAGAGGCATGGGCGTACTTGCATTCGGGCTGTTCGTGGCGCTTCTTCTCTCCCGCGTGTCTCCACTCTACCTTCTTCGAGGCTTTCTTCCCCTCCTCGTCCTCCTTGTGGTCACCTTCGTTCTGCAGGCGTTCACCCTACCGGGCACCCCTCTGTGGCAGGTGGGCCCTTTCCAGATGACGGTGGAGGGGGCGGGACGGGGCGGTCTTCTCGCGGTGCGCCTGGCGCTGCTGTTCCTGTCCGGTACGCTGCTTGTCATGACCACCGCCCCGGTGTCGCTCACCGACGGGCTGGCCTGGTACATGGCCCCGTTCGAACGGGTGGGTTTCCCCGCTGCCGATGCCGCCTTCATGATGACCATCGCCCTTCGCTTCATCCCCACCCTCATGCGGCAGTTCAATGAGCTTGTCATGGCCCGCCGGGCTCGCGGCATCGATGCCGGCTTCCGCAGCCTGCGTGGCTTCTCGTCGGGACTCATGCCCGTGGTAGTACCCTTGTTCATCCAGAGCTTCAGACAGGCCGACGTACTGGCCACGGCGATGGAGAGCCGCGGGTACCGGGGGGGCCGCGGGCGCAGTCATTACCGGCTGATGAGATTTCGTCCGGCCGACGCGGTGGCGGTGGGGATCCTGGCTCTCTACTTGGCGGTGGCTCTCTCGGTAGGGCGGCTTTTCGGATAGAGGGGACGTGGAGCGAGCGTTACAGACAGACGGTTCGGGCTGCCTCCGCCGGGAAGGCGGGGCCACTGTGGTACAGGGTTGCTGCGAGGCGGGCGAAGGGGAGCAGGTACCCTCACCACCCGTCTATCGCCTCGAACTGCAGTACGCCGGCTGCGGCCTGCACGGCTGGTCCAGCCAGCCGGACCTCCCGACTGTGCGGGGCGCGGTGGAGGAGGCCTTCCGCACGGTTCTTGGAGGAGTGCCCCGGCTTGTGGTGGCCGGACGCACGGATACAGGCGTGCATGCGCGGCGGCAGGTGGTGAGTGTGCATGCGCCGCCGGAGCCGACGGGAACGAAGGTGGACAAGCTCTTCGACCCGCGCGCGGAGAGCCTCCCCGACACGACCTCGCTACTCCGTTCGCTGAACGCGCTCACGCCCCCCCAGGTCCTACTCTATGCATTCGAAGCGGCTGCTCCTGGGTTCGATGCACGCCGTCAAGCCCTGTCTCGCCGCTATCGCTACTTTGTATCCTCACAGGAGGGAGTGGGCCCGTTGCTCGCAGAATACGTCTGGCGGTTGCCCTCGCTACCCGATCTCGATAGCCTCCGGCGTCAGGCGGCGCTTCTCCCCGGTCTGCATGATTTCTCCGCCTTCACTCCCACCAAGTCCGAGCACCGACATTTCGGCCGAGTTGTGCGAGCCGCCCGATGGGAGCGCCGAGGTGAGCTTGTGTGGTTCGACATCGAGGCCGAGTCTTTCCTGCGGCACATGGTGAGGACACTGGTGGGAACGATGATCGAGGGATCCCGCCGCCACGCGCCGGAGTCCTCGTTCGAGCGGCTGTTGTGCGGTGCTCCTCGTTCCGAGGCCGGCGTGACTGCTCCTGCGCGAGGGCTCTTCTTCTGGGACATACGCTATCCCGATGCGTATAGCACGGATGCTCGCCCCCCGCTGCTTGCCCTACCCTCGTGAGTGACAGGGATGCAGCCTGTTCCGGGGGCGGCCGGGGCCGGTCCTTGCGCGGCTTGACACCCCGGGGCTGCTCCACTATCATGCCTGCTTGCGTCTCAAGGAGGTATGGTGAAGACTTATTCGGCGAAACCCGGGGAAGTGGAGCGAAAGTGGTACGTGATCGATGCCGAGGGCAAGACTCTCGGCCGGCTCGCCACCGACATCTCCGTGCTGCTTCGGGGCAAGAACAAGCCACAGTATACCCCTCACGTCGACACCGGGGATTTCGTCGTGGTAGTCAACGCCGGCAAGGTGGCCGTGACGGGTAACAAGCTTGAAGACAAGATGTACTATCGGCATACGGGCCGTCCGGGCAGCCTGCGGGTGTGCTCGTTGCAGCAGATGCTCAAGGCTCGGCCCACCGAGGTGCTTCGCAAAGCGGTCAAGGGCATGATGCCCAAGAACAAGCTGGCTGCCAGGCAAATCAACAAACTGAAGATCTACGCTGGACCCGATCATCCACACGCGGCCCAGCGGCCGGAGGCGATCGAATGACGACTGGCGTAGTCTACAGCGCGACGGGCAAGCGTAAGACCTCGGTCGCGCGTGTGCGCTTGATACCGGGCTCAGGCAACGTGCTCGTGAACGGGCAGACGCTGCGGGAGTACTTTGGCCGGGAGACCCTTACGCAGATAGTGCGCACTCCGCTCGTGGAGACGAGCACTGAAGGCCGCTACGACATCGTGGCGAAGCTGCACGGCGGCGGCAAGTCCGGCCAAGCGGGAGCGTTGCGGCACGGCATCGCCCGCGCGCTCGTGGAGGCCGATCCCTCGCTACGTACAGACTTGAAGCGCTCAGGGTTTCTCACGCGCGACGCCCGTATGGTGGAGCGCAAGAAGGCCGGCCTCAAGAAGGCCCGCAAGCGCCCGCAGTTCTCCAAGCGCTAGCTCCGGGCTGCCATTCTCAGTACAGGCGAAGCGGGGGAGCATGCTCCCCCGCTTCTTTATCCTGCCGCCTACTTCCTGCCGCCTGCCTTCCATAATGCACTCTTCATCCTCCCCCACCTCATGGCTGCGGCGT
Organism: uncultured Gaiellales bacterium; assembly: GCA_964423425.1. GTDB lineage: Bacteria > Actinomycetota > Thermoleophilia > RBG-16-64-13 > RBG-16-64-13 > CAYRES01. The sequence goes on from CAYRES010000002.1 coordinate 191,471, forward strand.
GGACTCCTGTAGGGGCGCCGAGCTTCGCAGGGGTGCAGCCGGTGCGGAGTTGGGGGGAGACTCTCTAGTATACTTGCCAGCGTGAGCAGTTCGTTCGATCGCCCCACGCGCTTCCGGAGGTTCAAGTCGTGTGCGGAATCATCGGCTACGTAGGGCATAGACCCTGTCGCGACATCCTGTTTCGAGGTCTCCGTAGGCTGGAGTATCGTGGTTACGACTCCGCCGGTATCTCGGTGGTGCGGGAGGGCCGTTTCGATCTGCTCCACGCCGTGGGCAATCTCGATCGGCTGGAGGCCATTCTCGACCGCATAGCCGACGGACCCACCGCCGGCATGGCCCACACCCGCTGGGCTACACACGGGGTTCCGTCCGAGGCGAACGCCCATCCCCACACCGACTGCACCGGCGCCTTCGCCATCGTGGTGAACGGGATTGTGGAGAACTACCTCTCCCTGCGTGCCGAACTACGCGCGCAGGGTCACGATTTCTCCTCCGACACCGACGCGGAAGTGGTGGCCCATCTCATCGAGCGGGCGTATGCAGGTTCATTGAGAGAGGCGGTCGCCCGCATCTATGGCGAGATAGAGGGACACCTCACCATCTGCGCCATGGCGGTGGCGGAGCCCGAGGTGCTGGTGGCGGTGCGCAAAGAGACACCGCTCGTGGTGGGCCGGGGAGAGGGTGAGAGCTTCGTTGCCTCCGCGGTCATCGCCTTCATGTCCGAGACCAGGGAGGCGGCCTACCCGGAGAACGGCCAAGTCGTGGAACTCACCCGCGACGGCGTGCATCTCTACGATCTCGGGGGCGCGGAACTCGAGCCGGCGTGGACCCATGTCGACTTCGACGAAGACGCCGCCGAGAAGGGCGGCTACGAGACCTTCATGCTGAAGGAGATCCACGAGCAGTCCCAGGCTCTCGCCGACACTCTGGCCGAGCGCATCAGCGAAGACGGGCAGGTCATGGTGGATGGCGTGAGTCTCGAGCCCGAGGATTTCCGCCGCCTGCAGCAGGTGTTGATCGTGGCCTGCGGCACGTCCTATCACGCCGGACTGTTCGCCAAGTATGCGCTCGAGCGCTGGGCGCGGCTGCCGGTCGATATCGACGTGGCCTCGGAGTTCAGATACCGCGACCCGGTGGTGAATCAGGGCACGCTGTGCATCGGTATCACCCAGTCCGGGGAGACGGCCGACACCCTGGCGGCCATGCGCCTGGCCCGGAGTGCCGGCGCGTATGTGGTCGCCATCACCAACATCCTGGGCAGCCAGGCCACCCGTGACGCCGATGGCGTGCTGTTCACCCGGGCCGGTCTGGAAATCGGGGTGGCGGCTACCAAGACCCTTCTCGCCCAGTTCTTGGCCATGGTGCTGTTCGCTCTCCATGCCGGCCGAGCGAGGGGCTTCATGGAGGAGTCGGAGGTGCGGGAGGTGGTCGACGAGCTCCGCAGCCTGCCCCGGCTTCTCACCGACTACCTGGAGGGTGGGGCTGAGAGCGAGATTGCCCGGGTGGCCGCCGACAACGCCGCCCATCGTTTCTTCCTCTATCTGGGCCGGAACGTGGGTCTTCCCGTGTGTCTCGAGGGAGCCCTTAAGCTCAAGGAGATCTCTTACATTCCCACCGAGGCATATGCGGCCGGCGAGATGAAGCACGGCCCTATCGCGCTTTTGGAGAAGGGGTCGCCGGTGGTGGTGGTGGCAACGGACGGCCACACGTACGACAAGTTGGTCTCGAATATCCAGGAAGTGAAGGCGCGGGGAGCCAAGGTCATCGCCGTGGCCACCGAGGGCAATCAGGGCATCGGGGAGATGGCCGACGAGGTCTTCTTCGTACCCCGCACCTCCGAGATGCTGTCGCCGCTCATGGCCGTTGTCCCGCTTCAGCTGTTCGCGTATCACGTCGCCCGGCACAACGGCGAGGCTGTGGACCAGCCGCGGAACCTGGCCAAGACTGTGACCGTGGAGTAGGCGTGCTCTTCCTGTTCACCGGCACCGATGCGGTCGAGATAGAGCGTTTCCGCAGGGCTCTCGAGCGGCACCCGCGCCTGGCCGGGCGCATCTTCACCCAAGCGGAACTCGACTACTGCCGCCGGTTCAGCGACCCCGTGCCGCATCTGGCAGTTCGTTTCGCCGGCAAGGAGGCAGTGGGCAAGCTGCTTGGCAGCGGCGTCACCTGCTGGCGTGACATCGAGCTCCGCGGCCCGGGGTTGGCCGAGGCCGGGGTCCACGTTCTCCTTCACGGTAGGTCTGCCGTGCGGGCCCGAGCGCTCGGCGTGCGCGAGGTCGCCATTTCCCTGTACCATACGGATACGACGGCGGGCGCGACCGCAGTGGCCGCCGGACGCGCGGCGTGGAGCGGCGGTCTTTCCTCCGGCTCGACGACCGCGGATGCTGATCTCTTTGATGGGGCGTATGAGATGGGAAGCGCTGGGAACTGGCGGCACAACGAGGAACGCGCCGGAGTGGGTGGGCCGGGGCTCGGCGTGTTCTTACGGCTCATGACCCCGGCGGAGAGGCCGAGGGCTTTCACGGCCGAGCAGGTCAGAGAACTCGACAGGTTCACCATCGAGGAGGCGGGCGTGCCCGGTCCCGTGCTCATGGAGAGGGCCGCTCTTGGTGTCACGGAATTCCTGCTACGCCGTTTCCCCGGCCGGCACACGCTGATTGTGTGTGGGCAGGGCAACAACGGTGGCGATGGTCTGGCTGTTGCCCGTCAGCTTCATCTGGCCGGGCATCCGGTGGTGTGCGCCGTACTTGCCGGCGGCGAAGAGGAGCTCAGCCCCGATGCACGGCTGAACGCCCACGCGGCCGCCTCCTTGGGAGTCAATCTGTACATGGGCACCATGCCGGACTACGTGTGGGATGAGACCGAGGCGGTGGTGGATTGCCTCTTGGGAACAGGTGCCACCGGCGAACTCAGGGACCCAATCCTTTCCGCCGCAGCCAAGATCAACGAGGTGGGTGAGCGGGGAATCCCAGTGGTGGCGGTGGATGTTCCTACAGGCGTGGATGCCACCACCGGCGCGATGGCGAAGGGTGCTGTGGCGGCTGACCACACCGTGACCTTTCACGCCGCCAAGAGCGGTCTTGTGTGCCCCCCCGGTTCCGAAGCTGTGGGAGAGCTTGTGCTGTGGGATATCGGCCTTCCTGCCTTTGCGGAGTCCGGGCCCGACGTGCGTGTGGTGACGGCCCGGGACGTACGCGTGCCCGGGCGCCGACCTGACGATCACAAGTACAGGGCCGGATACCTGGCCGTGGTGGCCGGCTCCGGGGCCTATCCGGGAGCGGCTCTTCTCACCGCGAGGGCGGCGGCTTCCCTGGGAGCCGGGTACGTACGGCTGTTCGCGCCGATGGCGGTGGTCGAGCCCTTACGGGTGCCGCTCACGGAGGTGGTCACGGAGAGCGTGGGCACGGGAGCCGTCCTCGAGGAGGCAGACGCGCTGCTCGAGGCGGTCGCCGATGAACGCATCGGGGCGTTCGCGGTGGGTCCCGGCCTGGGCCGGGCGGCCGCCACCTACGACGTGGTGCGGCGGCTGGTGGCTTCGACCGTCCGGCCGCTGGTGCTCGATGCCGACGGTCTCATGGCCTTCTCCGGATCAGCATCGGCACTCGCCGGGAGGGAGGGCATGGTGCTCACCCCTCATCAGGGCGAGCTTGCGGCACTGCTCGGGGTGCCCGTGGCGGAGGTGGCGCAGTCGGCTTTGTCGAGTGCGCGACGGGGAGCGGCGCTTACCGGTCAGGTGGTGGTGCTCAAGGGATCGTCCACCGTCATCGCCTCTCCCGATGGCTCCGCTTCAGTGGTCATCCAAGGGCCTCCGCAGTTGGCTTCGGCTGGAACGGGCGACGTGCTCACCGGCTGTATAGGGGCGCTCCTGGCCAAGGGGCTTGCTCCGCGCGAGGCCGCGGAGGCGGGGGTGTGGTTGCACGCGGAAGCGGGGTACAGACTGAGAACATCATCACCGGCCGGCATCGTGGCGTCCGCTCTCTTGGATGTCATACCCGCGATTGCCGGGGAGCGGGTGGCCGAGAGGAGGCCTTCATGGACGTAACCAGGGCGAGAGACATCATGGAGACCGACGTTGTCACCATCGGTCCGGCGGCCACCGTGCGGGAGCTGGCCGCTCTGTTGTCCGAGAACAACATAAGCGGCGTGCCGGTCACCGATCAAGACGGCAATCTTCTCGGCGTGGTGAGTGAAGAGGATCTCATCCTGCAGGATGCGGAACTCCACTTTCCTCACTACATCCAGATCTTCGATGGTGTCATTTATCTCCAGAGCGTCAAGAAGTTCGAGCAGAAGCTGCAGAAGGCCTTCGGTACCAAGGTCGCCGACGTCATGACCGCCCATCCCATCACGGTGGGCCCCGACGCCACGCTGCGGGAGGTGGCGACCATCATGTCCCAGAAGGACGTCAACCGGTTGCCCGTGGTAGACGATGAAGGCCGTCTCCTTGGCATCATCGCCCGGGGCGACGTGCTGCGGGGTATTGCGGCTCTCCAGGTGCAGCCTTTCGACGAGCAGGTGCGGGAGGAGAGGGGCGGCGCCGCGCAGGCCGACACCGAACCGGTGGACGAGGCGGCAGAGCAGCGTTCGTAGGATAGCGATCGGCCGGGGCGGCGTGTCCCAGTGGCTTCCCGGCGAAGAAGTGGAGAACAATGGCGAAGAAGGAAATCCGGCGGGCGGCGAGGCAGTCGGCGAAGCAGGGCAAGCAGATCAACCCCAAATGGCGGCGACTCCGGCGGGCCCTCATCCAAGGGGTGCTTCTCGCCGGTATCTATCTCCTCTTGGTGCGTCTCATCCTCAGGGGTGATGCGAGACCCTTCTGGGTCGACCTCTTCTGGACGTTCATCTTCTTCTTCTTCTACACCGCCTTCATCTACTGGTGGGAACAGTTCCTCGAACGTCGGCGGGCCCGCAAGCAGCAGCAGTCGAAAGGCGAGAAGTAGGATCGGGGGGCGCTTCGCCACGAGGCGGGAGCTCAACGTGAGGGGTTCGCCCGACACCGAGAAGCTACTGGCGGCCGCGAGAGCGGTCGTCGCTCGCCGGTCGTTCCGGGCCTGGCTGGTCGGTGGTTCGGTCCGCGACCGCGAGCTGGGTCGCTTCTCGAGCGATGTGGATATCTGTGTGGCACCGGCCGCCGACCGTAGAGGTGGTGCGGCCGCCGCTCGGCACGCGGCTCTTACCGTCGCCCGTGAGGTGGCTGCGGAGACGGGCTTCCCCTCCTTCACCCTCTCAGCCGAATTCGGCGCTCACCGGGTCGTCGGCGAGAATGCGACGCTCGATCTCACGGCACTCCGGGGCGGTAGTCTCGAGGAAGACCTCGGTCTGCGGGACTTCACGATGAATGCCATGGCTCTGCCCCTTCCGGCGGGAGCGTTGGTCGATCCGTTCGGAGGCAGGGAGGATCTCTCAGCCGGCCGGCTGGCAGCGGTGTCGCCTCACATCTTCCGTGACGATCCCGTCCGGCTCATGCGGGCGTTGCGATTCACCCATACGCTCCACCTGAAGCCTGATGAGCCCTTGCGCCTCCTCGTCTCGCGCCAGGCCCACCTCATCCGGAGGGCCGCGCCGGAGAGGGTTGTGTCGGAGCTCTGTCTCGCCTGGGAGGCTGCGGATGCAGCTGCCTTGGTGGCCTGTATGCACACGTCCGGTCTCCTTCGAGCACTTATCCCGGAGACGGGCGCCGTGGCAGGTGCTCCGGCCGGCGGCGGAACGGGCTCTCTAGTGTCGGTGCTCGAGCGGCTTCGCCGGCTCGAGCACCTCCTGCGCGAGCCGGGCGGACCCCCGTTCGACGCCAAGGAGGTGCGGGACCGTCTGGCTGGCTCAGTGGACGGGTCTATGAGGTTCGAGCACGCCCTGTTTCTTGCCGGACTCTTACTCGAAGCGGGCGCGTCGGCCGCGTCCGGCTCCCCATCACCGGTCGTCTCCCTGGGGTCGGTTCCGCTGGGGTCACATGCGGAGCTGGGCGGCGTGAAGATGATGGGGTCGATTGCCAAACGGCTCAGACTCTCCGGACGAGTGAGCGCCGTGCTCGCGGCCGCCATCAGAGGCAGAGACCTGCTTCTCTGTGCAGACGCGGCAGTGTTCGTCGAAGAACCGTCCCGTGCGACTGGGGCGCCTGCGCCGGAGCTCGTGCGCATCGTGCGGGTGTTGGAGCCCTGGGCGCTCGAGGCGGCCGTGGTTGCCCGTGCTGATGCCGATGCCCAAGGGGACGGCAGGCTCCGGGCCGCCGCCGATGCCCTGGGCGCGTGGTGGCTGGAGCGCCGCCGTCGTGGGGTGCCCGCGATCCCGGTCGACGGCAGGGATATCGCCGTCCACGTGGGCCTGTCCCCCGGGCCTCTGCTGGGAAGGGTGGTGGAAGAGGTGGCGGTGGCCGTCGAGGCCGGAGCCGTCTCCGGGCGGGACGAGGTCCTCGACTATGCCCGCCGGGTGGCGGAGAGCCTGTAGCCGCCGCAGAGGCTTCGCTTCCACTTGGGGAAGCTGCAGGCGTGGTGGGAAGGTTTCCCAAGCGCGGTGAAGCCCGTCCCACGTCACGGCGGCGGCGTGCTGAGTCCGGCGTCTCGTGGAGGCACGAGGCCGGGCCCGCTTGGTGAGTCGTGCTATCATTACTGACTTGTTTGAATACACGCTCGCGCCGCGTTCCCCGGCGCTCTGCAGGATCACTTGGAGGCGACATGAAAGAGGGAATCCATCCCGAGTACGTAGAGAGCCGTGTGGTGTGCTCGTGCGGCTCAGTGTTCACGACCCGCTCCACCAAACCGGAGATCAAAGTCGAGATCTGCTCGGAATGCCATCCGTTCTACACAGGAAAGCAGAAGCTGGTCGACTCGGGTGGCCGGGTGGAGCGCTTCAACCGCAAGTACCGCAGGGCGGCGAAATAGGGGCCGGCAACCCGAAAGGGGTGTTCGTGCTGAGAGGAGCGCGGCAGACAGTGGCGCAGGCGCTTCATGCCTCGGTACAGTGGCCGGCTCTGCTTGCCGTGGATGACGGCGAGGCGGCGGCGTGCGAGCATAGTGGCTCCGAAGACCACTCCATCGGCGGTCAGGCCGTCCTCGAGGGTGTCATGATGAGGGGCCGCGGCTGCTGGGGTCTTGCCGTCCGGCGTCCCTCCGGGGGCATAGCCGAGCGTTCCTTCCTACTCGAGGACCGCGGTGCCCGTTACCCGGTTCTCAAGTGGCCTATCGTGCGGGGCATCGTCGGTCTATGGGATTCCTTGAGCTTGGGCATCAAGGCGCTCGGTATGTCGGCGAACCTGAGTCTGGAGGAAGGCGAGCCAGCGGAAGGCTCTCTGGGCTCGACGGAAGTCGGCGGCGCACCCGCTCCGCCGCCCCTGGACACCACAGCGGTCGCATCGGACGGGGCAGGCGGGTCGACAGTGGCGGCCGATGGGGCAGGCTCACCGGTTGACGATGGTTTGCCCCGCGAGCATGCAGTAGCAGCTGAGGCCGCCCCGTCCAGTGGGGCCGTCTCCCCTGCTGAGGCCGCTCTGGCCGCCGAGGTACTCCCGTCCGGAGAGGCCGCTCTGGCTGCCGAGGCACCCCCGCAACTCGGTTTCAAGGAGCTCGCGGTTACGGTGGGCGTCGCCGTGATCTTCGCGGTTGTCTTGTTCGTGGTCATTCCCCTGGCGATCGTCAAGTTCTTTGAGGAGACCTTCAGCAATCCGTTTGTCTTCAATCTTGTCGAGGGCCTCATCCGTATCGTCATCTTCATCCTCTACATCGTGGCCATTTCCTTCATACCCGACCTGAAGCGTGTGTTCCAATACCACGGAGCCGAGCACAAGGCCATCAACACGTACGAGGCCGGCGAGCCCCTCGACACGGATCACACCCGGCACTTCTCCACCATCCATCCGCGTTGCGGCACGGCCTTCCTGCTGGTGGTAATGGTCATGGCGGTCCTCATCTTCGCCTTGGTGGGGAAACCCGCACTTCACTGGCTGGTGTTGTCTCGCTTGGTGGGGATTCCTGTCGTGATTGGGTTGGCCTATGAGGTCATCCGCTTTGCCGGCCGGCACCGGGGGGGCATAGTGGCCCGCTTCGTGTTGTGGCCGGGGCTCGCCCTGCAGCGGCTCACTACCCGCGAGCCTAGTGACGATCAGGTGCAGGTGGCCATCGCGGTACTCCACGAGGTGCTCAGGGTGGAGGCGGGGGGCGCGCCCCTCGGCGTGGCCGCTGCGCAGCCGGCATCTCCCGCATAGCCGGTTCGGGAGTTACGCATGCGACTGAGGCAGGTAAGGTTGAGGTATTGGCATGGATTCGAACGGACTGACAGATGATCGAGAAACTCATCGATGAAATCGTAGAGAAGTACGACGCGCTGACCGAAGAGTTGGCCGACCCGGCGGTGTTCGCCGATCAGGCTCGTTATGCCGAGGTCTCGAAGGCCCATGCGGATCTTTCTCCGGCCTATCGCTTGGCGGTCGAATACCGCGAAGCCCTCCGAGCGCGTGAGGATGCTGAGATGCTCTTGGCCGAACCGGGGGGCCTCGATCACGAGATGAAGGAGTTCCTGCAGGAGGAGAAGGCCAAGGCCTCCGGCGATCTCGAGCGCCTCGACCGCGACATCCGCGTGGCTCTTCTCGAGAAGGATCCACGCGACGAGAAGAACGTGATCGTCGAAATCAGAGCCGGAGCGGGCGGCGACGAAGCCGGGTTGTTCGCGGCCGAGATCTATCGCATGCTCATCCGCTATGCCGAGCGACAGCATTTCCGCCATGAGGTGTTGTCGTCCAACGAGTCGGAGGTCGGAGGTTTCAAGGAGATCATCTTCGAGATCAAAGGCCGGGGTGCATATGGGGTGTTCAAGTACGAGTCGGGTGTGCACCGCGTGCAGAGGGTTCCGGTCACCGAGTCCACCGGTCGCATCCACACCTCCACGGTGACCGTGGCTGTATTGCCCGAGGCGGAAGCCGTGGAGATCAGCATCGATTCGAACGATCTGCGTATCGACGTCTACCGCTCGACGGGCCCCGGGGGGCAGTCGGTCAATACCACCGACTCCGCGGTGAGGGTCACCCACGTGCCCACCGGACTCGTGGTGTCGTGCCAGGACGAGAAGTCGCAGCTTCAGAACAAGGAGCGGGCTCTGCGCATCCTGCGCGCCCGACTGTACGACATCGCCCAGGCCGAGAAGGACGCTGAGCTGGCTGCGCAGCGACGCTCCCAGGTTGGTACCGGCGACCGGGCGCAGAAGGTCCGTACCTACAATTACCCACAGACAAGGGTCACCGACCACCGCATCGGTCTGACCTCACACAGGCTGGAGGCGGTGCTCCAAGGCGAGCTCGAGGAGTTCACCGCCGCCCTCATAGCGAACGACCGCGCCGAGCGGCTTGCGCTCATGGAAGTGTGAGCGAAGGCAGACGTACCTGGACCGTCGCCCGGCTTCTGGCCGTGACTTCCGACTACCTGGCGGCGAGGGGCTCGGCGTCCCCCCGTCTTGATGCGGAGCTGCTGCTCGCCGAGGTGCTCGGAGAGGAGCGCATCTCCCTGTACGTACAACCCGAGCGACCCGTCACTGGGGGGGAACTCTCGATCTATCGCGAGTTCGTGCGAAGAAGAGCAGGCCACGAGCCCATGGCCTATCTCTTGGGACGGACCGCCTTTCGCTACCTCACACTCAAGGTGACCCCGGAGGTGCTCATACCGCGCCCCGAGACCGAGGAGCTGGTGGATGCGGTGCTCGACTGGCTGGCCTCCCACCCTCTCCCGACGGAAGGGCAGGCGGCACCTTCTTCCGCTGAACCGCCGGCCACGGCGCCCCTGGTCGTCGATGTGGGCACAGGCAGTGGTGCCATCGCGCTCAGCGTGGCACACGAAGCCGGCGTGAGGGTGCTTGCCACCGATACGAGCGAGGCTGCACTGGACATCGCCCGGGCGAACGCGCATTCCTTGGGGCTCGAGCCTCTCGTCACCTTCCAGAGAGCCGATCTGTGCCGAGGGCTCTGCCGGGATCACTTCCGGCTGGTGGTGGCCAACCCTCCCTACGTGTCGACGGGCGAGTATACGGAACTCCAACCGGACGTGCGCGACTTCGAGCCCGCCTCGGCCCTTCTCGGTGGCGAAGACGGCTTGAGTGTCATCCGCCGTCTCATCGACGAGGCCTTCGTGGTGCTTGCCGGGGGAGGAGCCCTGCTCATGGAGATAGGGGAGGGACAGGCTGGGGTGGTGGAGGAACTCGTGGCGGCACGCGGCTTCTGCCGCACCACTGTGATCTCCGATCTCTCGGGCAAGGAGCGGATAGTTCGTGCCCAGCGGCCCGGAGCGCTCGTCGTGCCTCTCGACCATCTCAGTGGCACCTACCTCGCCGGGCTGCGCGACGCCCTGCTTCGCGGGTCCCTCATCGGCCTACCCACGGATACCGTCTATGGTCTCGCCGCCGCGTGGCGCTCGGAGCGTGGGGTGAGGGGCCTGTTCGAGGCCAAAGGCAGGTCTGAGGAGAAGGTGCTCGCGGCCGTGTTTGCCTCGCCCAACGACGTACTACTGCACCTATCCGATCTGGACGAATTGAGCCGGCGCGTGCTCGCGGGTCTTCTACCGGGTCCCTACACGTTCATCGTGAGGACGAACGTCGAGCGGCCGGCACTCGTGGGAGGCCCCGACTCCCTCGGAGTGAGGGTACCCGACCACGAAGGCCTTCTGCGATTGCTCGAAGGTCTCGACGTACCGCTTGCGCTCACGAGCGCGAACAGGAGCGGCCAGCCCGACCCGCCTGCGCTTTCGGCGGTCGATACACAGCTCTTGGCTCACTGCGCCGCGGCTTTCGACCGGCTCGAGGACGATGCCGGCGGAGGCTTGGGTGCCCCCTCCACGGTGGTCGATCTGCGTCCTCTCGCGGTGGGTGGGGCTCCGGCCATCGTTCGCGAAGGCGCGGTACCGCGCGAAGCGGTGTTCGAGCGCATCAATGCTTTGGTATGCTAGCCGTTCAGTGAAGGAAAGGTGCATGTCATGCGGTATGCCGTGGGCTGCGATCACGCAGGCCTCATCCTCAAGGAGCCACTTGTGGCCGAACTCAAGGCGCAAGGCGTCGAGGTCATCGACCTCGGCACCAACAGCGTCGAGAGCACCGACTACCCGCTCTACGCGGCGGCGGTGGCCCGTGCCGTGCAGGCGGGTGAGGCCGATGCAGGCCTTCTTCTCTGCGGTACGGGAATAGGCATGTCGGTGGTAGCCAACAAGTTCAAAGGTATTCGCGCCGCTGCGGTGAGCGAGGGCTTCAGTGCCCGCATGGCCCGGGCACACAACGACGCGAACGTGCTGTGTCTGGGGAGCCGGGTAGTGGGGCCGGGTGCAGCGGTCGATGTCGTGCGGGCATGGCTCGCATCCACATACGAAGGTGGCCGTCACGACCGGCGGCTGAATCTGATCACGGAGGCGGAAGAGGAATGACGACGAACACGGGCGGAACGGCTGCTGCCGGAATGAGCGTGCATGCCGGTGCCGGCATCGAGCCGGGTGCCATGGCAGACACCACCGCCGGCCGAGGTTGCTTCGTGGACCTGCCGCTTGCCGACGCCGATCCCGTTGTCGCCTCTCTCATCGGCAAGGAGCTCTCCCGGCTCCGGCACAACATCGAGCTCATCGCGTCTGAGAACTTCACGCCGGTCGCGGTGCTCCAGGCGGTGGGCAGTGTTCTCACCAACAAGTACTCGGAGGGTTACCCTGCCGCCCGCTACTATGGGGGCTGCGAGGTGGTCGACGAAGTGGAGAGCTTGGCCATCGAGCGGGCGAAGGCCCTGTTCGGTGCCGAGCACGCCAACGTGCAGCCCCATTCGGGGTCCAACGCCAACGCTGCCGCCTATTATGCGGCCATCCTCCACGGTGACAGGGTGCTCTCCATGCGGCTCGACCATGGTGGCCATCTGACCCACGGCTTGAAGGTCAATTTCTCGGGGCGTCGATACGAGTTCTTCCATTATGGAGTAGACGAAGAGAGCGGCCTGCTCGATTACGACGCCGTGCTCGCGCTCGCAAAGGAGCATCATCCGAAACTGATAGTGGCCGGTGCGAGCGCCTATCCGCGCACCATCGATTTTGCGGCCTTTCGGGCGATCGCCGATGAAGTGGGGGCCGAACTCATGGTCGACATGGCCCATATCGCTGGACTCGTTGCCGCGGGGTTCCATCCCAGCCCCTTCGGCCATGCGCAGTGGGTCACTACCACCACGCACAAGACTCTGGCCGGCCCCCGCGGAGGCACGGTGTTCTGCGACGCAGACAAGGCCTCTCAGCTCGACCGGGCGGTCTTCCCCGGCACGCAAGGGGGCCCGCTTCAGCACGTCATCGCCGGCAAGGCGGTGTGCTTCCTCTTGGCCGCCACGGAGATGTTCCGTGAGAAGCAGCGACAGACATTGGAGAACGCCCAAGTGCTCGCGGAAGGCCTCATGGAGGGCGGTGTCAAGCTGGTATCCGGCGGAACTGACAACCACCTCATGCTGGTCGATCTGAGCGGCAGCCACCTCACGGGTCTCGAGGCTGAGCAACTGCTCGACCGGGTGGGCATCACGGCCAACAAGAACGCCATTCCCGCCGATCCCCGGCCGCCGAAGGTGACTTCCGGGTTGCGTGTGGGCACTCCGGCCGTCACCACCCGCGGTTTCGGTCCCGAGGAGATACGCGAGGTGGCCGCGGTGATTGTCGAGGTACTCACGACACCCGGCATATCGGATGCGGCCTTGGAGAAGCTTCGGGCCCGCACCCGCCGCCTCACCGACTCCTTCGCTCTCTACGCCACGCTCTCTGAGTAGGCGCGGCTCTTTCGCCAAGGAGAGGCCGAGCGGAAGGGGTGCACGATGCGACCGAGCTGGCAGAGCTACTTCATGGAGATCGCCCGCGTGGTGGCCACTCGCTCCACCTGTCTCAGGCGCCATGTGGGCGCCGTGCTCGTGAAAGACAAGCTCATTCTGGCCACTGGTTACAACGGCGTACCGCGCGGCCTCACACACTGTGCCGAGCGCGGCTGCCTGCGTGACGATCTCGGCATTCCGTCCGGAGAGCGTCATGAGCTGTGCCGGGGTCTGCACGCGGAGCAGAATGCCATCATCCAGGCGGCGTTTCACGGCATTGCGGTAGCCGGGGCCGAGGTGTACTGCACGCACCAACCCTGCGTCCTGTGCGCGAAGATGCTCGTCAATGCGGGCATCGACACCCTGCACTTCTCGGGCGAATACCCTGACCGGTTGGCCCGCGAGGTGTTTGCCGAGGCCGGCACCGAACTCATCCATGTGCCGGGGTCGCCGGGCGACGGATGACCGGGCTCCGCGCGGCCTTCCCCGGCGCATAGATAATTTGTTGGTCGGACAACCAAAAAGCTTCTTGCTAATGCCCTCGGATGGTGTCTATAATGGCGGCGGTTTGGGAGACGGTAGATGGCTCGGTTGCCTGCGTGCGGGCATCCGGTGCATAGGTCTTCCTCTTCCGTACTCTCGTCGGTAGCCTCATGAGGCCACGATGTCGTTCACGAGTTACAGGGCTCTCATGGTTGCTCGGCGGAAGCGGGTGCCCACTGCGGTGTGTGAACTGGTGTTCACTTCCGTTGTGTCTCTTCGCCGTCCGCAAGCCGGTCAACGAGAGTGACAGTAGTCCGCTAGCTCCGCGTATGCGGTCCGATGCCGAGAGGGTAACGCTGCTCGTTATCGCAATATCTGTGATGGTAGGTATCTTTCTGGCCGTTGCGTACCAGCTTGTCTCGCTGCGTTCGCAATCATGGCTGCTCGCAAGAGCCAAGAAGAACGCGCCTCTCTTGTCTCTGGCGGGGTTCTTCGTGCGCTTGACGGCACTCGGTCTGATTGTGTTGGGGCTGAGGTTCCTGACCAATCTCAATATGGTGGTGCTCATCATTGCCTTCATCTCGGTGTATACGATACTGAGCGCAATCTCCTTGTACCGCTTGGCCAAGGGCAAGGGTAAGGGTGGTTCTTCCAAGGCCCCCACCCAGGTGCTTCTCTAGAAGGAGAATCTCGTGTCTGCCGAAGCATCAGAGAACGTTGTTGGAGAAGTTCTCCACGAACTGAACGTACAGCCCATCATCAGCATTCCCAAGCTGGGCCCGTTCGATTTCTCAATCACCAATGCTGTCGTCTATATGTGGGCTTCGGCGTTGGTTGTCCTTGTGATCTGGATGTTGATAGTCCGCAAGGCAAAAAAGGAACCCGGAAAGATGCAGACGGTGGGGGAGACCCTTCTGAACTTCGCCACAGGTCACCTTACCGGGCAATTCGGCCCCAAGGGCAAGAAGTACTACTACATTGTGCTCACCGTGTTCTGCTACGTGTTCATCACGAACATCATTGGTCTCATACCCAAGCCAATAGCGCTGAAGCCATATACACCCACTGCGAACATCAACGTGACATTCGGCATGGCGTTTGTCGTATTCCTGGTGGTTCAGTTCCAAGGGTTCAAGCGCCACAAGATGGGCTACATTCGTTCCTGGCTTACGCCTCCCGGTGTGCCGAAAGCACTGGCCATTCCCCTGAACGCCGTATTCTTCGTCGTTCACCTCATGGGAGAGTTCTTCAAGCCCCTCTCTCTCGCCATTCGACTTTTCGGCAATACTATCGCCGGCCACCTGGTCATACTGGTGATGCTGGGGCTTGTCCTACAATTCCAGAGTTTGCTCGTCGCCGTGCCACCGCTGCTCTTCGTGGTGGTGATGAACCTCTTCGAGATATTCGTGGCGTTCATCCAAGCCTACATCTTCGCCCTGCTGTCGGTCATTTACATCGAACAGTCAATTTACGCCGGTCACTAGCCAACGGAAGGAGACTCACTCATGGATGCCGAAACCGCTTCTAAGCTTGCCGCCGGTCTTGGGATCGGGCTTGCCACCTTGGGCCCCGGACTCGGTATCGGACTCATGACAGGCCGGGCAACCGAGGCCATAGCCCGCCAACCCGAAGCATCGGGTGACATCCGGACCACGATGATCATCGGTGTGGCTCTGGCGGAGGCGCTCTGTCTATACGCGTTCGTTATCGCCATTCTTCTGGCTATTGCCTAGAGTCGCTGAATGTCGGCCGGTCGGGGCCGTGCGGCCCCGACCGGCGCCAAACTCGAGGAGAATCTGAGTCCGGTATGAAGATCTTTGAAGTAGATCCGGGACTATTCATTTGGTCTGCGCTCACATTCGTGGTCCTTATCCTCATCCTTTGGAAGCTGGCGTACAAGCCTCTCATGTCCATCCAAGAGAGGCGTCAGGCCGAGATTCACGAAGCTATCGAGGGCGCCGAGAGGGTCAAGGAAGAGGCTCGTGTGCTTCTGGGGGAGTACCGCCAGCAACTGAGCGACGCCAGGCAGGAGTCGGAGGAGATCCTCGAGCGGTCTCGCAAAGTGGCCGAAGCCGCGCGGGCGGAGATCATCGATGAGGCTCGGGTGCAGGCTGAACGCATGCTCGAGAAAGCCCGTGAGCAGATTGAGCGTGATGCTCGGCAGGCTCTCACTGAGATCAGGGAAGAGGTGGCCGATCTCACCTTGGCGGCCGCAGAGAAGGTCACCAGCAAGAAGCTGACGGACGAGGATGACCTCCGTCTCATCAGAGAGGCTCTTGCCGACATCGAGATGATGAACGTCAACAAGAACTGAGGAAGAGGATCGGGTGAGTGACGGCATAATCGCCAGAGTCTACGCTGAGGCCCTCTTTGGGGCTGCCTCCGAGGAGGACAAGATCGAGGCGGTGGGCCGCGACCTTGGTGAGTTTGCCGCGGCTGTGCAGGAAAGTGAGGACCTGAGGGCGCTGCTGTTCGACAAGGGTGTGAGCCCCGACGACAAGAAACGGCTGCTGCTCACGCTCACCGAAGGTGGCGATCCGTTGGTGCGCAACTTCCTGCAACTGCTGGTCGACAAGCAGCGAGAGGAGATACTTCTCGAGGCTCAAGGTCTCTTTGTGAAGATGGTCGAGGCGGCTGAGGGCGTTGTGAGGGTCGAGCTGATCACCGCCCGGCCGGTGGCGAATGAGGTAAGAGAGGAGATCGAGCGAGCGCTCGGTTCTGCTCTCGAGAAGTCCGTTGAGCTGTCTCTGAAGGTCGACGAGAGCATTCTCGGCGGAGTGAGGCTCCGCATCGGCGACAAGATTGCGGACGCCAGTCTCAGGCATCGCCTGGATCTGCTGCGCGCCCGCCTGGTAAGCCCTGTGGCAACGTTGGAGGGTTGAGTTGAAACTGCGTCCGGAGGAGATAACCGCCGTTCTCAAGTCCCAGATCAAGGACTATGAGGCCGAGGTCGACGTCCAGGAAATCGGTACGGTTCTACAGGTGGGCGATGGCATCGCGCGTATCCATGGTCTGGAGAATGCCGTCGCAGCCGAGATGGTCGAATTGCCCCACGGGGTCATGGGCCTCGTGCTCAACCTCGAGGAAGACAGTGTGGGCGTCGTACTCCTGGGTGAAGATACTCTGATCAAGGAAGGTGACTTGGTCAAGCGCACCGGGCGCGTCATCCAGGTTCCCGTGGGGGAAGCCCTTGTCGGCCGGGTCGTTGATCCGCTGGGTGTGCCGCTCGACGAGAAGGGTCCCATCGAGACCACCGAATTCCGGCCGGTCGAATTCAAAGCGCCGGGAGTCATTCGCCGTCAGACGGTGAATGAGCCCCTGCAGACGGGCATCAAGGCCATCGACTCCATGATTCCCATCGGCCGTGGCCAGCGTGAGCTCATCATCGGCGACCGCGGCACGGGCAAGACGGCCATTGCGGTCGACACCATCATCAATCAGAAGGGCCAAGACGTCATCTGCGTCTACGTGGCCATCGGCCAGAAGGCCTCCACTGTGGCGAGTGTGGTCTCAAAGCTCGAGGAATTCGGGGCTATGGACTACACCATCGTCATCATGGCCTCCGCGTCCGCCTCGGCCCCTCTGCGTTACATCGCTCCTTATGCCGGGGCTGCCATGGCCGAGTACTTCACCTACAGCGGTCGTCACGCTCTTTGTGTATACGACGACCTCACCAAGCAGGCAGATGCCTATCGGCAGATGTCATTGCTTCTGCGCCGCCCGCCGGGGCGCGAAGCCTTTCCCGGCGATGTGTTCTACCTGCACAGCAGGCTGCTCGAGCGGGCGTGCAAACTGCGTGATCAGGAAGGTGGGGGTTCGCTCACGGCGCTGCCCATCATCGAGACCAAAGCGGGTGATGTGTCCGCGTACATCCCCACAAATGTGATCTCCATCACCGACGGGCAGATGTTCTTGGAGACCAACCTCTTCCTGTCGGGCATCAGGCCGGCCATCAATGTGGGTATCTCCGTCTCCCGTGTGGGGGGCACCGCGCAGATCAAGGCTATGAAGAAGGTGGCGGGATCGTTGCGCCTCGATCTCTCACAGTACCGTGAACTCGAGGCCTTCGCCAAGTTCGGCTCGGAGCTCGACCCCGAGACCCAGAAAACCCTCGCCCGCGGGGAGCGGCTGGTCGCCACGCTCAATCAACCCCAGTATCAGCCGTGGCCGGTGCAGGACGAGGTGATGATCATCTTCGCCGCTACCCAGGGCTACCTCGATGATGTCGAGGTGGGGAAGGTGGCCGAGTTCAACCATGGCCTCCTCGATTTCCTCAATAGTCAGTACCGGAGCATCGGAGAGACCATTGCACAGACGAAAGACCTGACCGACGATATCGTGGACCAACTCCACGAAGCCATCCAGCGTTTCAAATCCGACTACATGGTGGCGGCCGATGACCTCGGCACGGCCGAGTTCTAAGCAGGAGACGGGGCACTTCTATGGCGAGCGGGAAAGACCTCAAGCGGAGGATCACCTCCGTCCAGAACACCCGTAAGATCACCAAAGCCATGGAAATGGTGGCGGCGGCCAGGCTCAGGCGCTCCCAGCAGCGTATCGAGTCGGCCCGCCCCTATGCGAACTGGATGATGGAATTCATTGCCGGGCTCGTGCGCTATGCGCCGACGGGTCCCACCGGGCTCCCCCTTCTCGACGTACACCGGGAGACAAAGCGAGTGGGTTTGGTGGCCCTCACCGGTGACCGTGGACTGTGCGGGGCCTTCAACTCCAACATTGTGCGGCGTAGCCTCGAGCTGATGCAGCAGTACGAGTCGCTCGGCATCGAGGTCGACCTGCATGTGGTGGGGCGCCGCGGAGTGGGCACATTCAATTTCCAGGGCCATGAGCTGACCGGGGAGTACACAGGCATCACCGACCGCCCGCGTTTCCTCAATGCACAGACGCTGGCGAACCGTCTCATCGAAGACTACGCAGAACACAGGATTGACTTGGTGCACTTGGTATACAACCAGTTCAAGTCCGCCATAGAGCAGGTGGTGTTCGACCAGGTGATCCTGCCCATTCAGGAAGAGGTTGTCACCAGTTATGCGGCGGAGGTGGTGGCTCCCCATATGGAGTTCATCTTCGAACCCTCGCCCATGGTCATTCTGAACGATCTGTTGCCCACCTATGTCGAGATGGCCATCTTCCGAGCGCTTCTGGAGAGCAGCGCGAGTGAGCATGGGGCGCGGATGACGGCCATGCGCAATGCCTCTGATGCCGCCCTTGAGATGATCGATGAGCTCACCCTGGCCATGAACAGAGCCAGGCAGGCCTCGATCACGGGCGAGATTCTGGAAGTTGTCGCCGGTGCAGACGCGCTGGCGTAGTCGATACACATGTCGTGGGAAGCCTGCGCCTGCCGGGCGTGAGGGAGGAATTCGAGACAGATGAACAAGGGAAAGATCGTCGAGGTCATCGGACCCGTCATTGACGTCGAGTTCAAGGAAGAGCTGCCGCAGATATACAACGCTCTCGAGGTCCATTTCGAGGCGTCCGCCGGCCCCATGCGGCTGGTGGCGGAGGTTGCGCAGCACCTGGGTGACAGAAAGGTGCGGGCGGTGGCCATGGATGCCACCGATGGCCTGGCCCGGGGTATGGAAGTAGTCGATACCGGCCGGCCCATCACCGTTCCGGTGGGCGACGAGACCTTGGGGCGGTTGTTCAACCTCCTCGGCGAGGTCATCGACGACGGTGCACCGGTTCCGGCTGACATCGAACGTTGGCCCATCCATCGTCCGGCTCCCTCTTTTGAATCTCTCGAGCCCGCGGTGGAGGTGTTCGAGACCGGCATCAAGGTCATCGATCTCCTGGCTCCCTATGTGAAGGGGGGCAAGGTCGGCCTGTTCGGTGGCGCCGGTGTGGGCAAGACCGTGCTCATCCAGGAGCTCATCAACAACATCGCCACGCAGCACGGTGGCATCTCTGTGTTCTGCGGGGTGGGAGAGCGCACCCGGGAGGGCAACGACCTCTACATGGAGATGACCGAATCCGGGGTCATCGAGAAGACCGCCCTCATGTTCGGCCAGATGAATGAGCCCCCAGGCGCCCGCCTGCGCGTCGGCCTCTCCGGCCTCACCATGGCCGAGTACTTCCGCGATGTGCGCGGCCAAGACGTGCTACTCTTCGTCGACAACATCTTCCGCTTCGTACAGGCGGGGTCGGAGGTGTCGGCTCTCCTGGGGCGTATGCCGTCGGCCGTGGGCTACCAGCCGACTCTGGCCTCTGAGATGGGTCAGCTGCAGGAACGCATCACGTCCACCAAGCGGGGTTCGGTCACCTCCGTCCAGGCCATCTACGTGCCCGCCGACGACCTCACCGACCCTGCACCCGCGAATTCATTTGCGCACCTCGACGCTACCACGGTACTCAGCCGGGCCATCGTGGAAATGGGCATCTACCCGGCGGTCGACCCGCTCGACTCCGTGAGCCGGGCCCTCGACCCCAATGTGGTCGGTGAGGAGCACTACCAGACCGCCATGCGTGTGCAGGAGATCCTGCAGCGCTACAAGGATCTGCAGGACATCATCGCCATCCTGGGTATGGACGAGCTCTCCGACGAGGACAAGGTGCTCGTGCAGCGGGCGCGCAAGGTCCAGCGGTTCCTCTCCCAGCCGTTCACCGTGGCGGAGGCCTTCACCGGGCGCGAGGGCAAGTACGTGCCTTTGGAGGAGACCATCCGTGGCTTCAAGGATATCGTCGACGGCAAGCACGATGATCTGCCGGAGCAGGCTTTCTACCTCGTCGGCTCCATAGAGGAAGCCGTCACCAACGCGCGGCGCATGCGCGGCCAGTACGAGGAGGCGTAACGCCGTGGCCGACCGTCCCTTCGTCCGGGTGGAAGTCGTCGATCCCGATGGGCTCGTGTTCGAGGGCGATGTCGCCATGGTGGTGCTTCCGGCGGCATACGGCGAGGTGGGCATCCTTCCCCATCACGCTCCCATGGTCATGCAGCTCACCATCGGCCAGATGCGGGTGAAGACGCTCGACAACGATTGGATGCGCCTTGCCATTGCTGAGGGTTTTGCTATGGTTCAACAGGATCGAGTGATCGTCTTGGCCGACGCGGCCGAGCTCGCGTCTGAGATTGATCGAGGCCGGGCTGAACGATTGCGTGACAGAGCGCTCGCAAACCTCGAGCTCATCAAGGCCGGCGAGAAGACTCTCGAGGGCCGGGAACTGTTTGCATTCCGGGAGCAGATGGCGTTGCGCAAGGCGCTGAATCGCCTCAAGGTACTCGACGAGGCCTGACCACGTCGCTCGGGCCCTGTCGGATACGGCTGAGGGCCTTACGATAATCAAGGGTTGATCATATGAAGGGTTGCGAGCAGGGCGCTCGTTATCTGGTGCACGGAGGCACGAGGCTGGCCGGCAAGGTGCGCGTGTCCGGCGCCAAGAACTCAGCCCTCAAGCTCATGGCCGCCAGTCTCTTGGCTCCATCCACGAGCGTCCTCCACAACGTTCCCGACATCCAAGACGTGCGTACCATGAAAGAGGTGCTCGAGCACCTGGGTGCGCACGTGCAGTTTGGCGAGAGCACCATGACGGTCCATGCGGGAGCCGTCGATTCACAGGAGGCTCCCTACGAGCTCGTGCAGAAGATGCGCGCCTCCATACAGATCATGGGCCCGCTGGTGGCCCGCTTCGGTCGGGCCAAGGTGGCGCTCCCCGGGGGCTGCAACCTGGGTCCGCGCAAGATCGACTTCCACCTGAAGGGTCTCGCCCAGCTCGGAGCGACTATCAGGCAGGACCACGGTTTCATCGAAGTGTCGGCGAAGCGGCTGCGCGGCGACAGCATCTTCCTCGACTACCCTAGCGTGGGGGCCACGGAGAACCTCATGATGGCCGCTGTGCTGGCCGAGGGCGTGACGGTCATCGAGAACGCGGCCAGAGAGCCTGAGATCGTCGATCTGAGCAAGTTTCTCATGAGCATGGGCGCCGAGATCGAGGGAGCCGGCACGCCCACGGTCACCATACGTGGTGTCGAGGCCATGGACTCCGCCGAGCACACGGTGATAGGCGATCGCATCGAGGCGGGCACCTTCCTGGTGGCTGGTGCCATCAGTGGGGGTGACGTGGAGGTGGAAGGCATCAGCCCGCACGTGCTCGAGATCTTCCTCAAGAAGCTCCGTGCCGTGGGCGCGCAGGTGCAGGAGAACTCCAAGTCCATACGGGCCGGGGGCGACCCCGCCACCTACGTCGGCACCGATATCGCCACGCTTCCCTACCCCGGTTTTGCCACCGATCTGCAGGCGCAGATGATGGCGCTCTTGTCGGTGGCGCGCGGGCCGTCGATCGTGACGGAGAACGTTTTCGAGAGCCGCTTCGTCTTCGTTGATGAACTCGTTCGTCTCGGCGCCGAGATCAAGGTGGCCGGCCATCACGCTGTCGTCAATGGCGGGCGGGCCCTCACCGGGGCGACTGTGCGCTGTTCCGATCTGCGCGCGGGTGCCGCCCTTGTGCTCGCCGGCATGGCCGCCGAGGGAGTCACGGAGGTTCGCGACATCTTCCACGTGGATCGTGGATACGAGAGGTTCGAGGAGAAGCTCACGGCGCTGGGCGCGAGCGTGGAGCGCGTATATTAGGAGGACGGCTCGGCTTCCCGGCGCCGGCGCGCGGGCGGCTGTGGGGGTACCGCCGCTGCGCGGCCGCCACTCGCCTCCTCTGCCTCTTGCTGATTCCAGGTAGAATCACTCGTGTACATGCTTCCTGGGGGCGACAAGCTGAACGGAAAGACAATCAACGGCGGCGGCGCCAAGCCCTACACCACCTACACGGTACACCGGCCTCGCGAGCGGCGGTGGCCTCGCGTGCTCCTGTGGTCGGTGGTCGGGGTGTTCGCCGTGGCCGCCTTGGCGGTTGTGGGCTCGTACGTGTGGCTGGACCGGATGATGCATCAGGCGCACACGCCCGACGCACGCACGGCGAGTTCGGTGCTCGAGAACAAGCCGACGAATGCCGGTGCGCCTCTTATCGAGAAGCCGGGCACGTGGAACATCATCATCTTCGGTTCGGACCGGCGGGCGATAGACGCGGGTGACTACTCGGGAGAAGAGCACGGCCGCTCCGATACCATCATGATCGTGCACGTGGACCCGGCGGAGGACTACGTGTCGGTGTTGTCCATCCCCCGCGATCTGCGGGCGGAGATACCGGGCCGGGGTGTCCACAAGATCAACGCCGCCTATGCGATGGGCGGTCCCGGGCTGGCCATCGAGACGGTGCGAAACGTCACCAATCTCGATCTCGACCACTACATCAACATCGACTTCGATGCCTTCAGAGAGATGACGGCCGCCATCGGTGGCGTGTACGTGGATGTCGATCGCCGCTACTACCACAACAAGGCCGACTCCTGGGAGAACATCGACCTTCAGCCCGGATACCAGCGGCTCTACGGAGAAGACGCGCTCGACTGGGTGAGATTCCGCCAGGATGCCAATCACGACATCGGCCGGATAGAGCGCCAGCAGATCTTCATGCGGGCGGCGAAGACCCAGATATCCGGGTGGGACTTGGCCGTCAAGATCCCCGAACTCGTGAGTCTCGTGGCGGCGAACACCAGCACCACACTCGGCACCAACGACGTCCTCCGGCTCGCCTGGTGGGGCCTCGATCTCGACAACAGCCGCATCAAGCAGGCCAAGATCTATGGTGAGGACAAGAAGATCGGCGATCTGTGGTACGTGGTTGCGAGTGACGAGTCCATCAGCGGCGCCGTGCGCGACCTCATGCAGTCCCCGGCCGAGTCCGCCGGCAAAGCGGCCGAGGGTGCCACCACGTCCACGCTCGATGAGGCCACCAGGGCCATCGTGCCGGTCGATAGATTCCCCGCCGACCTGAGCGGGGTCGACGTGGAAGTGCTGAACGCCAACGGAGTGAATGGTGCGGCTGCCCTGGGAGCGGGCTGGCTGCGTAATGAGGGGGCGAGGGTGATCTCTGTGGGTGACGCCCCGGAGATGCAGGCGAGGACGACGGTGGCCTATCCGCAGGGACAGTCGGCGGCGGCCGACCGAGTGGCCAAAGTCTTGGGCGCACGCCAGGTGGTGCTCGACACCAGTGCGAGCCATGTGGTGGTCAAGTTGGGCGAAGACTTCAAAGCCGCCTCCGACCCGGTGACCTCCCCCGGGGCCCGGGGCATCATCTACTCGAGCGAGTACATCGCTCTGCAGACTATGGTGCCGTTCTCGATCGTGGGCCCCACCTACATGCCTGAAGGCTACCGCTATGTGGATCACCGGGTCTACGGTATCGATGCCGGAGGCGGACGCGTGTTCCCTGCGCTCAAGACCGTCTACCGCTGGGGCAAGGAAGACCAGTATCTGGGTCTTATGCAGACCACCTTTGTGAACGCCCCGGCTGCGGCCCCCGGGGAGCAGGTGACAGAGAACGGCATCACCTACACCATCGTGGGCATCGCCGGCAAGGTCGACTACATCTGGTGGGAGATCGACGGTGTGCTGTACTGGGTGTCGAACACCATCTCCTGTCTTCTGAGCCGCTCTGAACTACTCAACGTCGCCATCGGCATGGTCATGGTGCAGTAGACGACCCGGCGCGGATGCTCCCGGGGCACGTGCGGCCCTCGCTGCGGAGCCGGTTCGGCGTGAGCCCTCGTACATGAATCATCCCACCACCATAGAGAGGGTAGTGTTGAGTCCGCGAGCTGCCGTACTGCCCCAGGTGGTGGGGTGCGCCGAGTCGCTCGCAGGCGATACGGGGGTGGTGGTTCGTTTCGCCGGCCTCTCACTGCATGCTCTGTCGCGATGTCTCACCGAGGCCGAGAAGGCCATCGTACGCAAGGGCCTACTCGGGGCAGGTGAACTTCCCCAGCCCGAGAGATCGGCGGTGGGGTATGTGTGCGTGGGCCGCCGTCTCTCCTTGGATGCTCAGGTTTGCGGCGGCGATGCAGGAGCGGTCGGTGAGGGCGAGGTGATTGCGGTGTCCGATCACGTGAATCTGACCTTCCGTTCACCTCTTCGTGGTCCCAATGACGATTCATTCGGCCCCCGTTTCCCTCTGATGGCGGGCCTGTATCATCCGGAGATCGTCAAGGGAGGGTATCCTGTGGGGGAGGAGACGGTCGCCGAGGTTCAGGATCCCGACAGGGTGAGTGTGCTCGAGCGGCGCATACTTGAGAGGTGGGGTGAGGTGTGCGCGGTGACGAATGAGTTGGCTGCGGTCGCCATTCTAGCCGCCCATGCGGGTCTCCATCTTGCCGTGGCGATGGTGATGCCCGGCAGAGATAACACGACAACGAGAAGGATGACAGACGTATGACCAAGAGCGATGTGAGGGACGTGGGTCTGGCTGAGGCCGGGGCGCTGCGAATCGAGTGGGCGGAGAGGGAGATGCCCGTTCTCCGTTCCATCAGGGAGCGCTTCGAGAAAGAGCGGCCGCTCGAAGGTGTGCGGGTGGCGGCCTGCCTGCACGTCACCAGCGAGACTGCCAATCTGCTTCGCACACTGAAGGCCGGAGGGGCCGAGGTGTCGGTGTGTGCCTCCAACCCGCTGTCCACTCAGGACGACGTGGCCGCCAATCTGGTGGTCGAGAGCGCCATCCCCACCTTTGCCATCAAGGGGGAGGATGCCGACACGTACTACCGGCACATGGATTCCGTCATCGACCAACACCCCCAGATCACTCTCGACGACGGCGCGGACTTGGTGGGCCGCCTTCACTCCGAGCGGCGCGAAGCGCTCGAGCGGGTCATCGGAGGCACCGAGGAGACCACCACCGGCGTCATCCGCCTGCGCTCCATGGATGAGGACGGCGTACTCGGTTACCCTATCATTGCCGTCAACGAAGCCCTCACGAAGCATCTGTTCGACAACCGTTACGGCACCGGTCAATCGACCATCGACGGAGTCATCAGGGCCACCAATGTGCTCTTGGCCGGCAAAGTGTTCGTGGTCGCCGGCTACGGCTGGTGCGGGCGGGGTCTCGCCATGCGGGCGAAGGGACACGGCGCCGACGTGGTGGTGCTCGAGGTGGACCCCCTTAAAGCTCTCGAGGCGGTCATGGACGGTTTCCGGGTCATGCCCATGGCTGAAGCGGCGCCTATCGGGGACGTGTTCGTCACCGCTACCGGAAACATCCATGTTGTTCGCCGGGAGCACTTCGAGGCCATGAAGGACGGTGCCATCGTAGCGAACACCGGTCACTTCAACGTGGAAATCGATGTGCCGGCTCTCGAGGGTCTGGCCCGTTCCCGCCGGATGGTGCGGGAATTCGTGGAAGAGTTCACTCTGGAGGACGGGCGCCGCATTCATCTTCTTGCCGAGGGACGCCTCATCAACCTTTCAGCCGCCGAGGGACATCCGGCCAGCGTCATGGACATGAGTTTTGCGAACCAGGCGATGTCGGTGGAGTACATGGTGCAGCACTCTGCCGAACTCGAGAACCACGTGTATGTCGTTCCCGAGGCCATTGACCAAGAGATCGCGCGCCTCAAGCTTGCGGCCGTGGGCAGCGGCATCGATGTACTGACGGCGGAGCAGGTGGAGTACCTGGCGAGCTGGGAGCTGGGGACGACGTGAGGCGCAAGGTATGAGCTCGGTTGTGGCCACGCAGGCAGGCCGGCCGGCAGTACGTACGCTCGAGTGGACGGGAGAACGGCTGGTCATGATCGACCAGCGGCTTCTGCCCCTCGCCGAGGAGTATGTGCAGTGTTCTCGTTGGACGGAGGTGGCCTCGGCAATTCGTGACATGGTGGTCCGGGGAGCTCCTGCCATCGGGGTGGCGGCTGCATTCGCCGTTGTCTTGGCGGCGCAGAGGGCTCTGGTGGATCGCCCGGCGCTCGCAGATGACCCCGAGGCTTTCCGGGCCTGCCTCCAGGATGCAACCAAGGGCCTCTTCGCAACTCGTCCCACCGCGGTTAATCTGAAGTGGGCTCTCGAAGAGATGCAGCGGGTATGGTGGGCTGAGGGGCCGGGGCAGTCGGAGCCGGGTGCGGTGGCGACGTCGGCCGACCGGCCCCCGGCTCCCCGGGAGCTGGCAGAGAGGCTTGAGGAGAGGGCGGTGCGCATGCTGGCAGAAGACGTCGAATCCTGCCGGAGGATCGGGGAGTACGGGGCGGATCTCATTGCTCTGGGTCTCACGCCGGCGGCGAAAGGGCCGGTGCTGCTCACTCACTGCAATGCAGGTGCCCTGGCCACGGCCGGCTACGGTACGGCGTTGGGGGTAGTGCGTTCTCTGCACGCGCGCATGCCTCACCTGCGGGTGTTCGTCGATGAAACCCGGCCCTTCCTGCAGGGGGCTCGCCTCACCGCGTGGGAGTTGTCCCGAGAAGGCATCGAGTTCTCACTGATCTGCGACAACATGGCGGGCTACTTCATGAGTCGGGGTGAGGTCACCCACGTGGTGGTGGGAGCTGATCGCATTGCGGCCAACGGCGACACCGCCAACAAGATCGGTACGTACACTGTATCGGTCTTGGCGCGCGAGCACAGCGTGCCCTTCTATGTGGCTGCACCTCTCTCCACGGTCGACTTGGAGGTGGCGGATGGATCTTCCATACCCATCGAGGAGCGTTCCCCCGAGGAGGTGACCTGCCTCGCCGGGGCGCGCCTCGCCCCCGTGGGGGCCGAGGCGCGCAACCCGTCGTTCGATGTCACTCCAGCAAAGAACATCACCGCCATCATCACCGACGCTGGGGTGGCGCTGCCCCCCTTCACACGGAGCTTGGCGGGGCTCATGCTCCGGACTCCTGCGGGGGCGGCGGGGGGTGGCACCAGTCTCGACTAGCGTTCGAACACGAGTCAACCACAGAAAGGAGGCCTGTTCATGCGCGCCATGGTAATGGCCGCCGGACTAGGCACACGTCTCCATCCCCTCACGCAGCTGGTTCCCAAGCCCATGGTTCCGGTGGTCAATCGGCCTGCGCTCTATCACATTCTGCGGCTCCTGGCCGGGCACGGCATCCGCGATGTCGTGGTGAATCTCCATCACTTCCCCGACACCATCAGGAGCTACTTCGGCGATGGCGGCGAACTCGGTATACGCCTGCGGTACTCGTTTGAGGAGGAGCTCTTGGGTACGGCCGGAGGAGTCAAGAACAACGAGGAGTTCCTCACCAAAGAGGGCACTCTCCTGGTCATGAGCGGCGATTCTCTCACTGACATCGATCTTGAAGCCCTGCTCGAGGCGCACCATGCTTCGGGCACGCCCGCTACCCTGGCCCTGAAGCAGGTCGACGACCCTTCGCAGTACGGGGTGGTGGTCCAAGACGAAGAGGGCTGCGTACACAGCTTCCAGGAGAAGCCCTCGCGGGAGGAGGCTCTCTCCCACCTCTGCAACTGCGGCATCTACGTCTTGGAACCCGAAGCGCTCGCGCGAGTCCCGGCAGGTACGTTTTACGATTTCGGCAAGCAGCTCTGGCCGGAGATGATCGCCGCAGGCGAGAGAATCGGAACCTACGAGGTCACCGGCTACTGGAACGACGTGGGTGACCTCGGAGAGTACTTGAACAGCAACTTTGCCGCCCTTCGGGGCGAGGTGAGAGTGGAGATGCCCAGCGAGGCGCCCACCACTTCCGTATGGATCGACAAGCACGCGCTCGTCAAATCGGAGGCGGCGGTGAGCGGGCCCGTGCTCATCGGCTCCGATTGCTGGATCGAAGAGGGAGCCAAGGTCACGGGTCCGGTGGTCTTGGGCGGAGGCTGTGTGGTGGAGGCGGGCGCCAGCGTGCAACGGAGTGTCGTGTGGGGAGGAGCCTACCTGGCGGAAGGCAGCAGCGTGAACGGCAGCATTGTGGGCCGGGCGGCCCGTGTAGGCTCCGGGGCTCGAATCGAGGATTCAGTTCTCGGTGAGCGCTGCCTGGTTGAGGAGGGAGTGCGGGTGGCCGGCAGGTCGGTGGATGCACGCACCGAGGTTCGGAGCGAGGTGGAGTGACAAGGCACTTGGCGGACGGGTCTTTGGGCGGACCCTCGGTCCCTGAGGAGGCGCCGCCGGCCGCAGGCCACGGCGCGCACGGGGTGCGCCGCTGGCTCGGCGACAATGTGGTCGACAACCTGCTCGACTTCGCCTTCCCGAGCCGCTGCGCGGGCTGCGGGCGCTTCTACGCCGACCTCTGTGCGGAGTGCAGTGCGGCCCTGGAGCCCATCCGGGAGCCATACTGCCCGCGCTGCGGACGGCCGGACGTGCAGACGACGCTCACGGGTTGGTGCGAGGAGTGCGTGGGCAGAGAACAGTCCTTCGTGCAGGCCAGGAGCGCCTTCGTGTACGAGGGCGTGGCCCGCGCTCTGGTTGCAGCGGTCAAGTTCGAGAGGAGGCGCAGACTCGTGGAGTTGCTGGCCGGCTTGGCCTACCCGGCCTTCGTGGAGTTCATGCAGCGGCACGAGGCGCCGGTGGTGACGTGGGTGCCGGCTCATCGGGCGGCGAAGAGACGACGGGGGTTCAATCTGGCAGAGGATCTGGCTGGATCGCTCGTGGCGCAGGTGCCTCAACCGCACACACCCAGGCTTGTGCGGCTCGTGAGAAAGACGCGGAGTACGGCCCATCAGCAGGCCTTGGGCAAAGACGAGAGAATCCACAATCTGGAAGAAGCCTTCGCCCCCGTCGATACAGAAAGGCCGCAGACGCCGCAGAGGAACGTGATTGTGGTCGACGACGTCTTCACAACAGGGTCGACCGCCGAGGCGGTGAGCCGGGCCCTGGGGGCGCGCTGGAAGGTTCCCGTGTACGTGTTCACGTTCGCCCGGGCTGTGAGCACCGGCCGGATCCACCTCGACTGACGACTGAGCGCAAGGTATGGTATCTTCCATTGTTCAACAGCACATATTCTCTCGCGGATTTGCAGGTAATTCCCACCTCGTAAGCGACATCCATCAAGGAGCGGAGTAGGCGTGAACCTGGTCATCAAGGGACGAAACATGGCGGTTACCGACGCGTTGGACGACTATATCTCCGATAAGATCGGTCGTCTGTCCAGGTACGTGTGGGATGGCGCCCGGTGCGAGGTCGAGGTCTCCACTGAGAAGAACCCCAGCATCGCTGACAATCAAGTCGCCGAGGCCACCATCTTCACCCGAGGGCCCGTCATCCGTGCCCGCGAAGCCTCCGCCGACATGTATACCTCCATAGATCTGCTGGCCGACAAGCTGGAGCGTCAGGTCAAGAAGTACCGGGGCAAGATCAAGGCGCGCACCCAGGGAGCCCACAAGGAAGTCATGTTCAACCAGGGCTTCTTGATGCCCGAAGAGGCGGAGGAAGAGGTCGCCGCCGAGGAACTGCCCCGCATCGTCAAGGTGAAGCAGTTCATGGTCAAGCCCATGAGCGCCGAAGAGGCCGCCCTCCAGCTCGAACTCGTCGGCCACGACTTCTTCGTCTTCACCGATGTTGAGACTCAGAATACGGCGGTCGTCTACCGTCGCCGCGACGGCAACTACGGGCTTATCGAGCCACAGCGGTAGGCCGGGGCACGGTAGCCGGGTAACGCAGGCCGGGGCACGGCAGGCCGGGTCGTCAAGCACGTGCCTCTCACTGCGACCAGCGACCTCACCCGCCTGCCGGGATCGGCAGGCCGCGGGTCGAGGCGAACGTGCGGCCGGTGCAGATGGGTGTGCGCCTTGATGAGGTGCAGCCGGCGGCTTCGGTGCAACAAGGGGATGCATGAGTATTCTTGACAGGATAATGCGTGCAGGCGAGGGGCGTAAGCTCAAAGCGCTGCACGAGGTGGTTGCCCAGGTGGGAGCCCACGAGCAGACGGTCTCCGCCCTCACCGATGCCGAATTGCGGGCGTGCACCGATGCGTTCCGGGCCAGGCTCACTGCCGGTGAGACGCTGGAAGACCTATTGCCGGAAGCCTTCGCCGTGGCTCGCGAAGCGGCTGTGCGCGTGGTGGACATGCGGCCCTTCGATGTGCAGGTCATGGGGGCGGTTGTGCTTCACCGAGGCTCTATCGCCGAGATGAAGACCGGAGAGGGCAAGACACTGGTCGCCACCATGCCGGTCTATCTGAACGCGCTCGCCGGGCGAGGTGTGCACGTGGTCACGGTCAACGACTACTTGGCCAAGCGCGATACGGAGTGGATGGGGCCAATCTACGAATTCCTGGGGTTGACGGTGGCGCCGCTGCAGAACGCCATGGATTCCGAAGAGAGGCGCCGCGCGTATCTCTGCGATGTCACCTACGGTACGAACACGGAGTTCGGCTTCGACTACCTGCGCGACAACATGGTGCTGTCCTTGGAGCAGCAGGTGCAGCGCGGCCATCACTACTGCATCGTTGACGAGGTCGACTCCATTCTCATCGATGAGGCGCGTACTCCCCTCATCATCTCCGGGCCGGGTGAGCGTGCGGCCGAGACTTACTACGATTTCGCTCGCATCGCTTCCCGCTTGAAGGCGGGTGAAGGCCTCGACTACGAGGTCGACGAGAAGACGAGGACGGTTGCTCCCACCGAAGAGGGTATCGCCAAGGTGGAGCACATGTTGGGAGTCGACAATCTGTATGAGGATCTCTCCGGCCAGCTCGTCAATCACCTGGTCCAGGCGCTGAAGGCCCAAGCTCTCTTCAAGCCGGATGTGGATTACCTGGTGAGTGGTGGTGAAGTCAAGATCATTGACGAATTCACCGGCCGGGTACTTGAAGGCCGGCGCTACTCCGAGGGTCTGCACCAGGCCATCGAGGCCAAAGAAGGTGTCAAGATCAAGGAGGAGAACCAGACTCTTGCCTCCATCACCCTTCAGAACTACTTCCGCTTATACGAGAAGATGGCCGGCATGACCGGCACGGCCGCCACCGAGGCTGACGAGTTCCTCGAGACATACAACATGGAAGTGGTGGTGACTCCCACCCACATGGACATGATCCGTGCCGACGAGAACGACGTCATCTACAAGACCGAGGCAGCAAAGTTCCAAGCGGTGGTGGAGGACATCGTCGGGGCCTACGAAAACCAACAGCCGGTTCTTGTCGGCACCATCTCGGTGGAGAAGTCCGAGCGCCTGTCGAGCATGCTGAAGAGGCGGGGTGTTCCTCACGAAGTGCTGAATGCCAAGCATCACGAGCGCGAGGCCGCCATCGTGGCCGGAGCGGGCCTGGAGGGTGCCATCACCATTGCCACCAATATGGCCGGGCGGGGTACCGACATCAAGCTCGGTCCCACCGTGCCCTCTCTGGGCGGTCTCTACGTGTTGGGCACTGAACGCCACGAGTCCAGGCGTATCGACAATCAGTTGCGGGGGCGTTCCGGGCGCCAGGGCGATCCGGGCAAGAGCCGCTTCTACATCTCTCTCGAAGACGAACTCATGCGCTTGTTCAGTGGAGAGCGTGTGCAGAACCTCATGGATAGGCTGGGCGTCGACGACGACATACCCATCGAGAACCGTCTCATCTCCCGCTCGGTGGAGAGTGCCCAGAAGAGGGTCGAGGAGCAGAACTACCAGATCCGGAAGCGGGTGCTCCAATACGATGACGTGATGAACAAGCAGCGGGAGGTCATCTACGCTCAGCGCCAGCGCATCCTCGAAGGGGAGGACCTCCGCGAGGATGTCTTTCAGATCATCGAGCGGGCGCTCGGGGCGGCTATTCTCCCCTTCACGAGCGTCTCCAAGTTTGCCGAGGAGTGGAATCTCGAGGAGCTTCTCGCCGTCATACGCTCGTACTACCCGGTGAGCTTCGGGCCGGAAGGGCTCGACCTCGAAGCCATGGATGCCGACGACTTCCTCGAGCGCGTGGTCGACGACGCCTTGCGTGCCTATGAGGCCAAAGAGGCAGAGATCGGCTACGAGAACATGCGCGAACTCGAGCGCTGGGTGTTGCTCCGCACTCTCGACTCCAAGTGGAGAGACCACCTCTACGAGATGGACTACCTGCGCGAAGGCATCGGCCTTCGCGCGCTGGCTCAGAAGGATCCTCTGGTCGAGTACAAGTCTGAGGGCTTCGGCATGTTCCAGGACATGATGGGGGCCATTCAAGCGGATTTCGTTCGCTACGTCTTCCATCTCGAAGTGGCGAAGGTGGAGGAGCCTGAGGAGGGTGCAGGCATCCAACGAATGCCCCAATTCGTGTATTCCGGCGGTGAGGGCATAGCTCCGGCGAGGGGCTTTGCGGCAGCAGCTGCGGCCTCGCAAGGCGTGGACGGCTCAGCCGCGGCCTACGACCAAGCTCAACGGGCCACACAGCAGGTGACGGCCCCACGCAAAGTTGCCGACAAGGTGGGCAGGAACGACCCGTGCCCATGTGGGAGCGGACGAAAGTTCAAGCGTTGTTGCGGCATGTAGCGGCGTGGCTTCGGCCGGGGGCGGAAGCTCTCCGGCGAGCTGCTCTGCTTCACTAAGGTATACTTGCTTACTGACTATGGCTCATAACACAGAGACTCGCGCGGCCGAACTGGCCCAATACCATGACAAACTCGCCGAGTACCGGGCCAAGCTGGCCTGGGTTCGGGACTATCTTTGACCCTGCTTCACTGAGCTCGAAAGTCGATGAACTGGGCGAGCGCATGCGCGAGCCCGATTTCTGGGACGACCAAGAGACCGCCCGGAAGCTGTCCGCGAACTACACGAAGACGAAGAACCGCTTGGAGCGCTACCAGGCCTTGGCGGGCCAGGTGGGTGATCTCGGCGCTCTGATCGAACTCGCCGAAGAGGAACCGGCTGATGAACCCTTGGCGGCCGACATAGAGGAGGAACTCCGGTCGATCACCGAGGGAGTGGGTGCTGCCCTCGCCTTGTTCGAGGAGCAGCGGCTCTTCAACGGGGAATTCGACGTCCGTGACGCCATCGTGAGCATTCATCCGGGCGCAGGCGGCACGGAGAGCCAGGATTGGGCAGAGATGCTCCTGCGCATGTATGTGCGCTGGGCCCAGGAGCGGTCCTTCGACGTGGAGATCAACGAGGCCACCGAGGGCGATGAGGCGGGTATCAAGAGCGCCACCTTCACCGTCACGGGTGAGAACGCGTACGGCCTCCTCTGCGCCGAGCGGGGTGTGCATCGCTTGGTCCGCATCTCCCCATTCGATGCGGCGAGCCGGAGGCACACGTCGTTTGCATCGCTCGACGTCGCTCCGGTGCTGGATGATGATGTGAGGGTCGAGATCGACGAGAAGGACCTCCGGGTGGAGACCTATCGCTCGTCGGGCGCAGGCGGGCAGCACGTGAACAAGACCGACTCGGCGGTGAGGATCACCCATATCCCCACACGGATCGTGGTGCAGTGTCAGAACGAGCGTTCACAGCTTCAGAACCGGGAAACGGCGATGCGTATGCTCCGGAGCAAGCTGGTCATACTTGAGCGGGAGAAGCGTGAGAGCGAGTTGGCCAAGGAGCGGGGAGAGCACAAGGAGATCGGCTGGGGCAGCCAGATAAGGTCGTATGTCCTGGCTCCCTACACGTTGGTGAAAGATCATCGTACCGGCCTCGAGAAGGGAAATGTCGAGGCGGTGCTGAATGGTGCACTTGACGATTTTATTCACGAGTACCTTGTGCAGCGGGCGTCCGGCCGGCTGCCACAAGCGGGAGGTAGTGTGTAGCCCGTGATTACCTTTGACGGCGTCACCAAAGTCTATCCCCCAGACACGATAGGTCTGGAAGGCGTTTCCCTGCACATTGACAAGGGCGAGTTCATCTTCTTGGTCGGTCCCTCCGGGTCGGGGAAGTCCACCTTCATCAGGCTCCTCATCAAAGAGCTTGAGCCAGACAGCGGCCGTATCGTGGTGGGGGGCCGTGAGTTGAACACCCTGCGTCGCTGGAAGATACCCTACCTGCGGCGCAACATCGGGTGCGTCTTCCAGGATTTCAAACTGCTGTCCAACAAGACGGTGGCCGACAACGTCCTCTATGCTCTGCTGGTCACCGGTAATAGCACCGGCAGCTCCAAGCGCAAGGTGAGTGAACTTCTCAATCTGGTGGGCTTGGGCCACAAAGCGAAGAACTACCCCAACGAGTTGTCGGGTGGCGAGCAGCAGAGGGCGGCTATTGCCCGGGCGTTGGTTAATCATCCGCCGCTGCTCATAGCGGACGAGCCCACGGGTAATCTCGACCCCGACACCTCGGCGGGCATCATGCAGCTGCTCTACCGCATCAACAAGACCGGCACCACGGTGGTCGTGGCCACCCACGACCGCGAGATGGTCGACAAGATGCGCCGGCGTGTCATCGCGCTCGAAGACGGACAGGTGATCCGCGATCAGAAGCGGGGCGGCTATGGGGAAGTTTAGGTTCTTCGCCCAAGAGGCCTTCACGTCGCTCCGGCGCAACTACTTCATGACCATTGCGGCGGTGTTGACCGTCCTTCTGTCGATGATAGTACTCGGCGTCGTCGTGGTGTTCGCTTCGGGCATCGACAACCTGCTCACCGATCTCAAGGAGAAGGTGGAGGTCACTGTCTACCTGAAAGACGAGGCTTCCAATGAGGCCATTCAGGCGATGACCGAAGAGATCCAGGGCTGGGAAGAAGTAAAGGAGGTCTCTTTCGTGAGCAAGGAGGCCGCCCTTCAGCGCCTCCGGGAGGATTTTGCCGATCACCCCGAGATCCTCGATTCACTGAAGACGAATCCTCTCCCTGCCTCCTTCGAGATCGCGCTCAAAGATCCCGAGGAGGTCGATCTGGTGGCACAGCGGTTCGAGGGCAGGGAGATAGTGGATGAGGTGCGTTACGGCAAAGAGATCGCCGACCGCATCTTTCGGGTGACCTCTGTGGTGCAGAACGTCCTTCTGGTCTTCATCGTGCTCTTGGGGGTGGTGGCGGTCCTGCTCATCTCCAACACGATCCGGCTCTCGATCTTCGCCCGCCGGCGTGAGGTTGAGATCATGAAGCTTGTGGGTGCCACGAACTGGTTCATCCGCTGGCCCTTCATGATCGAAGGCCTGGCGGTGGGCTTGATGGGGGCACTCCTCGCTTTCATCGTCGTCCTCGTAGGCAGCAACATCGTCATCGACCGCATCCAGCAGAGCTTGGTCTTCATGAGCGTGCCCTTCGGAGCGGTACCGGTGGGTCTGCTGGCGGCATTGCTGCTGCTGGTGGGCGCGGGCATCGGCATGTTGGGCTCAGGGCTCGGCCTGCGGCGTTTCCTGAAAGTGTAGGTGTGAGGCGAGGGTCGCCCGGGCGTCTCTGGAGGTGACGGCTATCGGCTTTGCAGGCAGACGGAGAGTAGAGTGTGACCGCCCCGGGTGGCCGGGGCATGGATTCGTGGGGGCGGCCGGCCGGACCGGCGTCCGGTCGGCCGCCCCCCCGCACGTTAACAACATCAACCCCAACGTTTTGATTGCCCGCGTTCTCCTCCCCACGGTCACTCCCGCCCAG
>CAYRES010000002.1:226993-246135 GCA_964423425.1 uncultured Gaiellales bacterium
GGGGGCCCGGGGGGGGGGGGGGGGTTTTGGGGGGGGGGGGGGGGGCGGCGGGGGGGGGGCCCGGCCCCCCCCCCCGCCTGCTCTTTCTCATCTGCATCGCCTCGTTTCTCTTGGCCGCGTTTCTCGTCGCTCCGGTCACTCCGGCCGTGCAAGCCTCCACGCAGAGCGAGTTACAGCAGAAGCTCAACGAGACTCGCCGTGCCTTGGAGAAGGCGAAGGAGGGCCAGCGCCAAGCCCAAGAGGTGAAGGCGGCTGCGCAGGAGGAGATCACCGGCCTCAACGCGCGCATCGCGGAGATCGACGCCAAGCTTCAATCGCTGGCGGGCAAGAAGAACGAGGCCGAAGCGAAGTTGGCTTCCCTGCGCGACGAGCTCAATCGTGTCTCCGGCGAACTGGAGAAGAAGCGGACGCTGCTGGCCAAGACCGAGGCCGACCTCGCCACCCAGACCGCGGTCCTGGAGCAACGGGCGGTCGACATCTACAAAGCCGGGAGAGTGGGTTTCATCGAGGTCCTCTTCATGACCGAGCAGTTGAGCGATCTGGTGAATCGTCTCGACCTGCTGGCAAGCATCGTGCAGCACGACAGCCACGTGCTCACGAAGATCGAGGAACTCCAGGCCAAGGTCACCCGTGAGAAGAACGCGCTCGAGGAAGAGCGCGCCCGAGTGGCGTCACTGGAGAAGGAACAGGCGGGCCAGACCCAGGCTCTCAAGGACTTGGTCGCCGAGGAGCAGTCAACTCTCGCTGGTCTCGCCGACGCCAAGGCCAAGAAGAAGGCCGTTGTAGCCCAAGCCGAACAGGAGGCAGCGGCGTGGGCCAGGCAGGAAGAGGACCTATTGGCCGAATCCGCAAGTATTCAGGCCGAGCTCTCGAAGCAGGCCGGCGGTTCCTCGAGCGCCTCGGTCTCTTCCGTGAAAGGCACGGGTCAGCTGGTATGGCCGGTCAACGGACGCCTCTCCTCGAGATTCGGCATGCGCATGCATCCCATCTCCAAGGTCTGGAAGATGCACAACGGTATCGATGTCTCCGCCTCCAGTGGCACCAACATAGTGGCCGCCGACAGTGGTTCAGTGACGTACGCCGGCTGGCGGGGGGGCTATGGCCTTTGCACCATAGTGAGCCACGGGAATGGTCTTGCCACCCTGTACGCACATCAGTCCCAGATACTCGTGAGTTCGGGCCATGCTGTGCAGAAGGGGCAGGTCATCGGCAAGGTGGGGAGTACCGGGTACTCCACCGGCCCGCATCTTCACTTCGAGGTGCGCGTGAACGGCGCCCCTGTCGACCCCATGCGTTACCTCTAGAGCCTTGTCAGTCAGGGGAACCGCCATGCGCACAACCTCGCGTACCTTCCTGGCCATCGCCCTCGTCGTGTTGTCGGCCGTGGTGTTCACGACCGCCGGCTTCGTCTTGGGCGCCAACCCTTCCAGCCGCGGCGCTCTCAACCGGTTGCTGCCGTCCTACATCACCAGTGCCATTCCCGGGAACGAGAGGAGCTTCCCTCTCCAGTCCGAGATACTCGACAAGCTGGAGCGGAGGTTTTACCGGGAGGTCGATCCGGGGGCGCTGGAGGAGAGCGCGGTGCGGGGATTGTTGAGCGGCTTGGAGGATCCCTACACGGACTACTTCGATCCCGAGGAGTATGCACGCTTCAAGGAGCGCACCGAGGGTACCTACTCGGGTGTGGGCATGGTGGTCGAGGCGCGAGGTACCTTTGTGACCGTGGTCACCACCTTCAAGGACACTCCGGCCGAGCAGGGTGGTCTGAGGACCGGGGACGTGGTTATCGAGGTGGATGGGGAGTCGGTCGAGGGTCTGTCTCTCGAGCAGGTGGTGGCCAAGATCAAGGGTCCCGAAGGCACCGAGGTCATGCTCGGCATCTACCGCCCTCCCGCGGGTGCGTGGGGGGAGGCGGAACGGGGTGCGGTGTCTGAGCTTCCCCCCGGGGGGGAAGTGCTTGAACTTACCTTTGTGCGTCGGGAGATCGATGTGCCCGTGGTAGAGAAGGAGCTGCTTGAGGTGGATGGCGTGGTTGTCTCCCACCTGGTTCTCTTCACCTTCACCGAGAACTCCTCGCGCAAGTTGCGGGCGGCGGTCCACGAGGCGGTGGAAGTCGACCGGGCGAAGGCGATCGTTCTGGATCTGCGCGACAACGGCGGCGGTTTGGTAGACGAAGCCGTGGGGGTGGCGAGCATCTTCATCCCCTCCGGCGTCATAGTGTCCACCGAGGGTCTGCACTCTCCCCGGCAGGTACTCGAAGCCACCGGAGACGCCTTTGCCGACATCCCGCTCTATGTGCTCGTCAATCAGTTCTCGGCCAGTGCTTCGGAGATTGTGGCTGGCGCTCTCAAGGACTACGGGCGCGGTCTCCTCATCGGTGAGACCACCTTCGGCAAGGGGCTTGTCCAGACCATCGAAGCCCTCGGCGCGGGAGGAGCTCTCAAGGTCACCACCGCGGTCTACCTGACTCCGAACGGCACCGACATCAACGGGCTGGGTGTCACTCCCGACATCGTGGCGGTCGACGACCTCGAGACCGAGCCCGACGAGGCCTTGGAGAAGGCCCTTGAATTGATCGGTGAGCGTGGAGTCTGAGCGGGAGGTCGCCGTGCGGGCTGAGGCTGCGGGGCGGGGAGGCTTCCGACCCCGGTTCTTCCTCGAGCAGCCGCGGGTCGGGGGTGAAAGGTTATGCCCCGACTCCGTGGTCACCCTGAGCGAGGTCGATTCGCGGCATGCGCGCAGCGTGCTTCGTCTCTCTGTGGGCTCCGCCTGCGAAGTGGTCGCGGAGGATCAGGGCAGGGTGTTCGTCGCCCGCGTGGAGGCTGTGAGCGACCGCGTAGCCGTGCGCTTGGACGAGGAGCTCGGCCGGGAGCGCGCCCTCTATGAGGTGCTTCTCGCACAGAGCGCACCGTCACCGCCCAAGCTCGACCTGGTTGTGAAGAAGGGGACGGAGGTCGGTGTCGATGGTTTCGTGTTCTTCCCCGGCGACGCATCTACGCACGTCACGTTCGAGAAGCTGAATGCCCGGCTCCCCAGGTGGGAGAGGATCGCGCGGGAGGCGGCAAAACAGAGCCGGAGGCCTCGCATTCCTCCAGTCACCGTCGTTGCCGGGGTGCATGAGGCCCTCTCCTCTCTCGCCGGGCTTCGGCCCGCGAGCGTGGGAGGGGCAGGTGTTCGGGAAAGCGGTCGGCATATCGTTCTCGACCCCGGGGCGGTAACCTCACTCCGTGAAGCCCTGCTTGCCCCGGATGGACGAGCGGGCGGAGAGGGAACGGCGCCCTCGCAGTGCTCACATGGTGCTGACGCCGTCTCGAAAAGGATTGTGTTGTGGGTGGGTCCGGAATCTGGATGGTCGGAGTCGGAGGTTTTGGATTTCCTTGACCTGGGCTTCCCCGTCGTGCGGTTGGGAAGGGGTGTGCTTCGCAGCGAGACTGCCGGCCCGGTGGCGGCGGCTGTGGTGAGATTCGCCCTGGGGGATTGGTAGTATAATGGTGAGGTCATGAACCAAGACTGCATCTTCTGTACCATCATCAGTGGCGGGATCCCAGCGGAGCGGGTGCTCGAGAATGAGGAGTTTCTCGCCATCCCCGACATCAATCCCAAGGCACCGGTACATCTTCTGGTCCTGCCCAAGGAACACGTTTCCAGCCTCGAGGAGGCCAGCGGATGGCCTCCCGGCCGCGCTGCCCGCCTGCTCGACTTCGTGAGCAGTGCCGCCGCGGCCGCCGGGTTGAGCGAGTCGGGCTATCGGGTGGTCGCCAACAATGGTCCCGACGCCGGCCAGGAGATCGACCATCTCCACCTGCACATACTGGGCGGTAAGTACTTGGGGGACGTGGTATGAGCATCGTGAGTGAGCTGCGTGAGCGCATGAAGCGGGCCATGAAGGAAGGCCGCAAAGAAGAGCTCGGTTCCATCCGCTACATTCTGGCGGAGTTGAAGCGCGCCTCCATCGACGCCAGGGGAGAGCTCGACCACGAGGCCGAGGTGCAGGTGCTCAAGCGCGAACTCAAGAAGCGCAAGGAGGCGGCCCAGGCCTTCAGCGACGGTGGACGACCCGAGCTTGCCGCCCACGAGGAATCCGAAGCACTTCTCATCGAGGAGTTCCTCCCCGCACAGCTCGAAGAGTCGGCGGTGGCAGCGCTCATCGAAGAGGCGGTGGGAGAGACCGGAGCTTCCTCGCTCAAGGATATGGGCAAGGTCATGGCTCATGTGATGGCCAAGGCCGGCTCCCAAGTGGACGGCAGAGAGGTTTCCCGTCTTGTGAAGGAGCGTCTGTCGACCTGAGTTTCGGTCAGAGCGAGCCCACCTTTCCCCGGCGGTAGGGCGAGTGAGAGCGAAGAGAGGCCGGCCGTGCCCATGGCAAAGAAAAGGCTTGATCTCGACAACCATCATGTATCCCTCCTGGTCGGAGAGCACGACGCAAACCTCCGTGCCTTGGAGTCGCTGCTCGACTGTGACCTCTCACTGCGCGGCAACGAACTCACACTTGAGGGCGAGGAGGGCGACGTTCGCCGCACCGCCCAGATGGTCGAGGAGTTGCTGGCACTGATCGAGGAGGGTCGTCACCTCGACCAGTCCACCGTCGAACTCGCTGCTTCTCTCGCTGGGTCCTCCGGTGCCGTCGCGGGCCACATCTCGTCGATCGTCGGTGACGTCATTCTGGAGCATCGCGGTCGTCGTATCGCCCCGAAGACGGTCAATCAGAAGAAGTACGTGGACTCCATACGGCGTGTCACCATCACGTTCGGCATCGGGCCGGCCGGCACCGGGAAGACATACCTGGCCATGGCCATGGCGGCGGCGGCTCTCAACGCCGGTGACGTGGCGCGCATCATTCTCACTCGCCCCGCCGTCGAAGCCGGCGAGAAGCTCGGGTTCCTGCCCGGCTCCTTGATGGAGAAGGTCGATCCTTACCTGAGGCCATTGTTCGACGCGCTGTACGACATGATGGATTCGGAGCGGCTGAACGAGTACCTGGCCAAGGGCATCATCGAAGTGGCCCCACTCGCGTACATGAGGGGCCGCACCCTCAATGACTCCTTCGTCATATTGGACGAAGCCCAGAACACCTCGCCCGAGCAGATGAAGATGTTCTTGACCCGTCTCGGGTTCGGGGCGAAGATGGTGGTCACCGGTGACATCACGCAGATCGACCTGCCGCGGGGACAGGTATCGGGCCTGGTCACGGTGAAAGATATCCTGATGGGCATCGACGATATCGGTTTCGTGGTGTTCGATGGCCGTGATGTGGTGAGGCACAGGCTGGTGCAGGACATAGTTACGGCATACAAGGCCTACACAGATGCACATGGCGCTTCCGCCGGCGACAGGCATCGCCGACCGGCCAAGCGCACGAGCAGGGCATGAGACGGAGCCTGGACTAGAATGTACTACCGCCCCGTTCTCCACAGACGGCTGCGCCGCTTTCGCGACCGTATCGACCATCTCGACCGGCGCCGTCTCATCATCGCTCTCGCCGTGGTGCTGACGGCGGGCCTCACGCTGCTCATCTCCTCCAACTACCTCCCCACCAAGTACACGGTGAAGGCCGGGGATGTGGCTCCGGAGACAGTGGTCTCCCCTCGCACCGTGACCTTCGAGAACAAGGCCGCTACCGATGAACTGAGGGAGCGGGCGGCGGCTCAGGTGCAGCCCGTCTTCAACACCAATCCCACTACCTTGGCCACCGTGATCAATGACGTGCGAGCTCTGTTTGCCCGTGTCCGGGCGGTGCGTGGAGCCGACAACCAGGGGGTGAGCCCCCCCCTTCGTGATCCCTCTCCGGCCGCCGTCGCTCTGGTGCAGGAGGCTGTAGGCGCTCCCCTGAGCGACGAGGTGATCGTGTATCTGCTCGGTGTTGACGATTCGCTGCTTGCGCAACTCGAGTTGGAGGCGAACAGCGCCCTTCGAATCGTCTATGCGCAGAACGTCACTGAGGCCAACCTCGATTCACAGCGTGCCCTCCTCCGTTCGATTTTCGGCAGCGTGCTCGTTCCCGAGCCGGCGCAAGAGGCGCTCGCCGACATGGCCGCGGCGTTTCTCCGGCCCAATGTGGTTCTCGATGAGGAGGCCACCGAGTCCAAGCGCAAGGAGGCGGAAGAGGCTGTCGCCCCGGTGGTGGTGACGTTGCTCAAGGGTGAGACCATCGTGAGGATGGGCGAGGTGGTCACGCCCCAGCATCTGCTGGCCTTGAGCACGCTCGGGTTGGTCGGCACTCAGGCCAATTGGAAGATCTGGCTGGGTGTGTTCATAGTCGTGCTCCTCGAGCTTCTCTTGATATCGCTCTTCCTGCGCCGTTTCGGCCGCACCATTCTGTCCGACAACAATCTTCTGCTGGCCGGAGCGACCCTACTCCTCGTTTTCACGGCACTCGCCCGAATCGGGGCGGCACCGCCATTCTCACCCTACGTGATACCGCTCATCGGCCTTGGACTCACCGCTTCCATGGTGCTCGGGGCCAGGGCGGCGCAGGTGATGGTCATGGTAAGCGCCCTCAACGTGGGCCTCGTCACTGGTCTCGAGCTCGAGTACGCTCTGGTGTGCCTGTTTTCTGCATCACTGGCCATCTATATGGTGTCGCACTTGAGCGAGCGCTTCGAGCTGCTCGGCGCCGGTGTGTATGCCACCGGCATCTGTATGGTGGCTGTGCTCGGCGCTGAACTCCTGAGAGAGGTGGCCTTCTCGGAGGCACTCGAGTCCACTCTGTGGGGCCTCGGTGCCGGGGTGGTCGGGCTGGTGGTGGCGTTTGCCCTCCTCGAGGTGTTCGAGGTGGTGTTCAACCTCACTACTCCGCTGCGTCTGTTGGAGCTGGCCAACCCCGCTCAACCGCTGCTGCGCCGGCTGATGCAGGAAGCTCCTGGTACCTACAACCATTCCATCATGGTGGGGAACCTGGCCGAGAGTGCAGCCGAAGAGGTGGGGGCCGACCCCCTGCTCACCAGGGTGGGTGCCTACTACCACGACATCGGTAAAGTGAACCGACCCGAGTACTTCATCGAAAACCAGCTCCACATGCGCAATCCGCATGACGCCATGGCTCCGAATCTCTCCAAGCTTGCCATCACCGCTCAC
Organism: uncultured Gaiellales bacterium; assembly: GCA_964423425.1. Taxonomy (GTDB): domain Bacteria; phylum Actinomycetota; class Thermoleophilia; order RBG-16-64-13; family RBG-16-64-13; genus CAYRES01. Next base: position 234,068 of record CAYRES010000002.1, read on the forward strand.
GTGGGTGACGGAGTGGAGCTGGCCAAGGAGTACGGCCTTCCGGCGCCGGTCATCGATATCATCCGCCAGCACCACGGCAACTCTCTGCTCTCATACTTCTACTACAAGGCAAAGCAGAGCTCCACGGAGGACGTCACCGAAGAGAGCTACCGTTACGGAGAGGAAAGGCCGACCTCTCGTGAAGCCGCCATCATCATGCTTGCCGACGCCGTGGAGGCGGCGGTGAAGGCCATGGAGCACCCCACCATGAAGAAGGTACAGGTGCTGGTTCGCGACATCTTGCGGCAGAAGATGGAAGATGGGCAGCTCGACAAGTCCACGCTTACCTTCGGTGACTTGAGCAAGATAGCCCTGGTGTTCGAGAACGGCCTCAAGGGAGTGGTCACGCACCGGGTACCCTACCCCACCCAGGCTGACACCCGAGAGGCCACCGGAGCCTTTGCGCAGGCGGCTGCGGGGGGCTCCCCGCCGGAGATCCCCTTCCAAACTGTACCTAAACCTAAGCTTAAGCCGGTGCCTTCTGTGGGAGAGTCCGCCGTGGGGGCGGGCGCGAAGGGTGACGGCGACGCAGGGCTGCATGCCCGGGTGCCCGAGGAGGGGCGCGATGACTCCTAGCCGCCCCAGGGGTGGGCGCGGGGGCCTTCGTCCGGCCGTCGTCCGAGGTGGGACGGCGTGACCGGAGAGGGGCAGGCCGGTGCTGAGGTGGTGAACGACACCTCACTCGAGGTGAGTTGCGCGGCGGTGGAAGCACTCGTGGGCGCCGTCCTCTCCAAGGAGGCGGCCGAAGGAGCCGTGACCGTCGCCTTCGTAGGGGTCGAGGCCATGGCGGAGCTGAACGGCCGCTACCGTGGCAAGGAGGGCCCGACTGATGTCCTCTCCTTCAGCGCCGAAACGGCGGGAGAGGGTTGGCCGGAGGTCGGGGAAGAGGAGGCGTCTCTCGGTGACGTGATCGTGTGTCCGGAAGTCGCGGCGGTGAACGCAGGCGAGTATGGCACCAGCCTCGACTCTGAACTGCGCCGCTTGGTGGTTCACGGTGTACTTCATCTCCTCGGCTATGATCACGAGAGCGACGAGGGGGCGATGCAGCAGCGGGAGGAGGTACTCCTTCGTGCAGGGGAAGGCCGCCCGCAGTTCAGCCTGGTTGATGCCGGTGCCGAATAGCCCGGGATTGGCGCGGCATGAGCCCGAGTGGGACGTCAGGTTGGACCTGGTGGCCTCGCCCAGCGCGGAGCGGCTCGAGGAGTTGGCTCGAAGGGATCACGAAGCGTTTGGCCCCACCGGCCTCCGCGTATATGATGTGGCGCTCGCTGTCCATGCGGGCCGCGTGTTCGAGGCGAAGCTGGGGAGCGGCGAGACCGTGGGCGGATGCCAGCTCGTCCGCATGATGCAGCCGGCAGACACGTTGTGGCTGGTGGGCTTCTACGTACTTCCGGAGTGGCGTGGACGCGGGGTGGGTGAGAGTTTTCTGCGGACCCTGATCCTAGCGCTGCCCCGACTCGGTGCAAGGGCACTTCGCATGACGGTCGCGCCGGGAAACGAAGCGGCCATCCGGCTCTACCGCCGCTTCGGGTTCCGCCTGCTGGATACCTTGGCGGCGGCGTACGGCGCCGGAGAAGACCGCTATCTCTTGGAGCTTCGCCTATGAGCGGCCCGCTCGATCTCCCCGCCTCCCATCCCCCCGGGGCCGGGGATCAGATGGCGCCGGACGACCCGGCCGCGCCGGCTTTTCGTGCCGGCTTCATCGCGGTGGTGGCCCGCCCCAACGCGGGTAAGTCGACTCTCGTAAACGGCGTGGTGGAACGCAAGGTGAGTATCGTGTCGGCCAAACCGCAGACCACCCGCCATCGCATCACGGGTGTGCTCACCCAGCCGTCCTTCCAGTTGGTACTCGTGGATGTCCCCGGCTTTCAGCGTCCTTTGGACGGGCTCACAGAGAGGATGCAGGCCACGGTCGAGACCACCTTGGAGGATGTGGACGGAGCCCTCTTCCTGGTTGCCGGCGATGAAGACGTCGGGCCGGGGGATGCGTTCATCGTTCGGGCGCTTGCGGAGAGGAGTATCCCCACGGTCGCGGCCCTCAACAAGGTCGACCTCCTCACCAAGAACCGGGTGGCGGAACAGCTGGTCGCGCTTGCGGAGCTCGGTGACTTCATCGCCATCCATCCGGTGAGCGCTCTCGTCGGGGACGGCTTGGGCGCCCTCGTCAATGACCTGGTCGATCTGCTCCCCGCGGGGCCCATGTTCTACCCCGACGGGGTGGTGACCGATCGTCCGGAGGAGTTTCTGGTGGCCGAGTTGGTGCGCGAGAAGGTACTCGCCTGTACCGAGCACGAGGTGCCACACTCGGTGGCGGTACAGGTGCTCGAGTTCGAGCCGCGCGAAGAGAAGCGGCTCACCTACATCCGCGCCGCCATTTACGTGGAACGGGAGTCACAGCGCCCCATCATCCTGGGCGAGAGGGGCCGAAGACTCAAGACCATCGGCACGGAGGCGCGGACGGAAATAGAGCATCTGCTCGGCACCAAGGTGTTCCTCGATCTGGTGGTGCGAGTGCGAAAGCGGTGGCGGCAGGATCCATCCATGCTGGGACGTCTGGGCGTCTGAGGGGGCGAGGTGCTCTTGAGGCGACAGGCGCCTCCGGTCCTCAGGTAGGGGCACTTGATTGAGGGTATATAGTATGACGATGGGGTCATCCGCGAGGGATTGGTCGTTCCCGGTCGTGGAGTATGGTGTTCATGGAGCGAAGGAATGGGGTCTCTGCCTTGAGAGTTGAAGAGCTTGCCAAGACGGTCGATAGCACGCTGCTCGAACCGACTGCCACCCAGCACGATGTTGAGAGGCTGTGCGAAGAAGCGGCCGCCCATCATTTCGCCTCGGTTGTCGTGTTCCCCCACTACGTGCCCTTGGCGCGCGCGCAGCTCCAAGGCCACGATGTCAAGGTCAGCACGGTGGTCAGCTTTCCGTACGGAGCCGATCAGCAGCGTATCAAGGTGGCGGCTGCGGAGCAGGCGGTTGCCTCAGGTGCCGACGAGATCGAGGTCGTCATCAACATTCCCGCCATGCTCTCGGGCGATTTCCGTTACGTGCGCGATGAGCTCTCCCGGCTGGTGAAGTCGGTGCGCATGAAGAGTGTGAATGCCGGCAGGGGCCTTGTGCTGGTGAAGGTCATTGTCGAAGCCTGCTATCTGGAGGAGAAGCTCAAGCGGCTCGTCTGCAAGATAGTGGAGGATTCGGGAGCCGACTTCATCAAGACCTCGACCGGCAAGGGTCCCAGCGGGGCGACGGTGAAAGACGTGGAGCTCTTCCGCGACCTGCTCTCCGAGGGCGTCGGGGTGAAGGCGGCGGGAGGTATCCGCTCCCCGGAAGACGCCGAACTCATGATCAATGCAGGGGCCGCCCGCATCGGCACCTCTCACGCCGTCTCCATCATCACTCAGTTCGCCGGCGGGAGAGACTGACCGGCGGGAGCCAGGGTGCGTTTCCGCTCTTCGCGCACACAGGCCTTGGTCACAGGTACGATGCGCCTGGGTGAGGCCGATCGCATCGTGCACCTCTATACGCGGGACAGGGGGTTGGTCTCGGCTGTGGCCAAGGGCGTGAGGAAGACGCTGTCGCGCACCGGCGGCCGGCTCGAACCCTTCTCTTTGGTCGATGTGGTGCTGTACCAGGGCAGGAGCCTGCCCACCGTGACCGGAGTGGATACGGTGCGGGCCTTCGCCGGTATAAGGGAGAGTCTTTTCCGGATAGAGGAGGGTGGCGAACTGCTTACCACCGTGCGCCGGTTGTTACCGGAGGAGGAAGGCAACACTGCGGCCTTCAACCTCCTGGTGAGAGGCGTGGCTGCTCTCTGTGTGTCTCCCGATCGTGATTCCGCCGCCAAGGTGGTGCTGTCCACCCGCTTGAAACTGCTGGTGAGCCTCGGCTACATGCCGCGTTTCGATTCCTGCAGCAGGTGCGGGGGGACGAACACGCCATGCGGGATCGACACCGGGTCTGGTGAGTTCCTCTGCGCGGGCTGCATGTCGGCGGCTCCGGCCCTCCAAATCGGCGTCGAGACGGTCGACCTGCTCGAACACCTGCTCGAACGGCCGCTCGCGGAGGTTGACTTGGCGGCATCAACCCCGCCGACGTTGGCGGAAGCCAAGCGGATCACCCACATCCTTCTCGAGAGCCATTCTCCCGGGTAGGTGCCGCGAATCAGGCGTGGGAACGCCGCTCAGACTCGAGGGGCACAGACACCGGCGCGGGCCAAGCCAACAGGTGCTGCAAGTAGGGCGCACGGGCGCGGCCGGAAGACCGGCCGGAGCGGTGCCGCCGTCCCCGTGCTTTCTGCCACCTCATGCGGCGCGCACCTCGTGTGGAAACCTCATGTGCCAAGGCGCGCTACGCACAGACTACCGGCGCTCGTAGTTGGGCGCTTCCTTGGTGATCTGCACGTCGTGCGGATGGCTCTCGATAAGACCCGAGCTGGTGATGCGCACAAACCGAGCCTTGGTGCGGAGGTCTTCGATGGTGGCTGAACCCGTGTAGCCCATGCCGGCTCGGAGGCCGCCCACCAGTTGGAACACGAGGTCGGAAAGGGGGCCCTTGTGTGGCACCATGCCCTCGATGCCCTCGGGAACCAGTTTCTTCTGCCCCTCCTGGAAGTAGCGGTCGCCGCTCCCCTGGCTCATGGCACCCACGGAACCCATGGCCCGGTATACCTTGTAGCTACGGCCCTCCCACAGGATGCGTTCGCCGGGGCTCTCGGTGGTGCCGGCGAACAGTGAGCCGATCATGACACTGTTCGCGCCTGCGGCAATGGCCTTGGTGATGTCACCCGAGTAGCGGATGCCGCCGTCGGCGATGATGGGGATGCCGTGCTTCTGGGCCACCTGTGAGCATTCCGCGATGGCGGTGATTTGCGGCATGCCACAGCCCGTGACCACTCGAGTGGTACAGATGGAGCCCGGACCGATCCCCACCTTCACTGCATCGACACCCCTCTCGATGAGGGCGGCACAGCCTTCCGCAGTAGCCACATTGCCGGCGATAAGGTGCAGGTCGGAACAGAGCTCCCGGATTCTTTCCACGGTGCGTAGGGCGGCCACCTGTTGGCCGTGTGCGGTGTCGAGACAGACGACGTCCACCTGGGCTTCGACCAGGGCTTCCAGCCGGGCCTCCGTGTCTTCTGCCACCCCGAGCGCGGCACCCGCGCGCAACCTGCCCAATTCGTCCTTGCAGGCGTTGGGGAACTCGATCTTCTTCATGATGTCTTTGATGGTGATGAGCCCCCGTAGCTTGTAGTCGTCGTCGACCACGAGCAGCTTCTCTATCTTGTGCACTTTGAACTTCTCGATGGCCTGGTCGAGAGTGGTGCCCACCGCCACCGTGACCAAATCCTTGCTGGTCATGAGTTCGGTGACCGGGCGCTTGAGGTTGGACTCAAAGCGTGTGTCACGGTTGGTGATGATGCCGGCCAGGGTGCCGTCGGGCTGCACGATGGGAACGCCCGAGATCTTGTACTCGGCCATGATGGCCTCGGCGTCGCCGTAGGTGGCAGTGAGTGGCAGCGTGATCGGGTCGACGATCATGCCGGCTTCACTTCGTTTCACCTTTCGCACCATATCGGCCTGGCGCTCGATGGGCTGGTTCTTATGGATGATAGAGATGCCCCCCTCGCGGGCGAGCGCGATGGCGAGAGAGGTCTCTGACACCGTGTCCATGGCTGCGGAGAGCAGGGGTACGTTGAGCGAGATGCCTCGCGTGGCTGAGGTGCTCACATCGACCTCACGAGGCAATACCTCCGAACTCGCCGGCACCAGGAGTACATCGTCGAAGGATAGGGCTTCGGTGAAGAGCTTGGCTTCCCAGTCGATCACTCCAGGCCTCCCGTGTTCGGTTTGGTTGATTCTAGCCGAAAGGACCGCAGGTTGCATGGTTTTCCCATTGGACCTCGATGGTACAGTAGAGGAGACCTGTGACGGCTGTCGGGCACCACCGGTTTAACGCGAACAAAGGGGAAGAGAGAGCATTGCGTACCCTCGACGGAGTGACTTTTGCCGCAGTCATGCAGGCCGGCACCCTTGCCGTGCTTCGTGAGCAGGACAACCTCGACCTCATCAACGTGTTTCCCGTCCCCGACGCCGATACCGGCGCCAACCTCGCTGCGACGCTCTCGGCGGCTTCGGCGCGGTTGGGGGACAAGGCTCCGCAGGACTTGGACAAAGCGCTTCGTATCGCCGCCGAAGGTGCCTTGGACGGGGCGCGGGGCAACTCGGGAGCCATACTCGCCCAGTTCTTCCACGGTTTTGCCGAAGGTGCCGGGAATCGCATCCAGGTGGGCACGCGGGAGTTCGCGGCGGCGGCGGTGAGCGGCATGGAGGCGGCCTACAGGGCACTGCAGGATCCGCGGGAAGGCACCATACTCTCGGTGCTGCGCGCCTGGGCGCAGGAGATGACCACGCGGGCGGGAAAGGTGGACGACTTTCGCGATCTCATGCGTGGCGCGCTCGGAAGTGCCCGCGTCGCACTGGCCGACACTCCCAAACAGCTCGAAGTCTTGGCCAAGAACCACGTCGTGGACGCGGGCGGCCAAGGTTTTGTGTACTTCTTGGAGGGGGTGGGCGACTTCCTGGAGGGTGCATTGCCGCAGAATTGGCGTCAACTGGCGGCGCAGCTCACCGAGGCCAGGTCGCATAGGCGGGGGGTCACCTCCGTTTCCCGCACCGATGTCGACACCACCTACCGGTACTGCGTGGAGGGTCTTGTCGCGGGACGCCGCCTCGACATCGATACCCTGAAAGCTGCGGTCATCCCCCTGGGTGGCTCGCTCGTCATCGCCGGCGGGGCCACGCGCATGAGGGTTCACCTGCATACCAACGAGCCCGAGCGTTTCCTTGCGGTGCTCGAAGGCTGCGGCACGGTGGAGAGCCACAAGGTGGACGACATGATCGAGCAGCAGTTGGCCGGTCGGCAGGCGGTGATCGCCGTGGTGACGGACTCCACCTGCGATCTCCCCGAGGGAGCGGTGCGCTCGCTCGCCTTGAGCTCGGTTCCTCTCACCGTGTCCTTCGGCGACGAGGTCTACCTCGACCGGGTGGAGTTGGATTCGCGGCGCTTCTTCGACAAGCTTGCCGAGAGCAGCCACTTCCCCAAGTCCTCACAGCCTTCGGCGCGGGATTTCGAAGGGTTGTACCGCTCGTTGCTCGACCGCTACGAAGGAGTGGTGTCGGTTCACATAGCCGCCGGCATGTCCGGCACGGTGGGCTCGGCCACCACGGCCGCCTCCGCCGTGGATCCCGAGCGGATCCGAGTGGTCGATTCGCGGCACCTGAGTGTGGCCCTCGGCTTGATCGTGGAAGCCGCGGGGGAAGCCGCCGTGGACGGAGCCGGGCTCGACGAGGTGGGGGCGGCTACGCAAGAGGCCATCGCCAACACGCGGGCGTTCGGCTCGGTGCCCTCCCTCGACCACGCTGTCCGGGGCGGACGGATGAACGCCCGTGCTGCGCGGGCCGCAGCTTTGCTCGACCTGAAACCCATCGTGGTGTTCAGTGGTTCGGGGAAGGTGGAGATCGGGGGAGCACAGCTGGGCTTCAAGCGGGCCATGCGCAACCTGGCCAAGAGGGCGGCCTCCTTCGCCAACGGTGCTCCGGTGCGCGTACGGGTGGTGCACGCTGATGCCCCGGCCTCCGCGGAGTACCTCGTGGAGAGGCTGATGGAGCGCTTCCCCGATATCGATATTTCGGTAGTGGAGTGCGGGGCGGTGTTGGGCACCCACGTGGGCCCGGGGACGGTGACCGTGGCCGTGCGCAGGTTGCCGCAGGAGCAGGGGCAAGAAGCGTAACCCATCCTCATTCCGGGAAGCTCTCTCCGCGGCGGGTCTTCGCTCCTCGGGACCTCAGAGGCGGTGGACTCCGTCGATCTCCACGCCGGCTGCGGTCAGCAGGGCTACGACGTCGTCTCTCTCCTCGAAGGAGATACGAAGCGCCAGACCGCAGTCACTCGATATCTCACGGGGTGTTGGTATGAGCTTGGCCTCCACCGCGGCTTTGCGCAGGGTCTTGTCGGCTCTGATGGCGGCGGAGGTGGAGTGGAAGACGACCGCCCCGTAGGTTCCGTCGGCGCCGTGGGAGGAGCCGGCCCTACTCATGCGGCTTCGCCTGCCAGGGTGCGGACCGCGTCCACAGTGGCTCGTGCCTCCGCTTCGGTGGTGAAGAGGCCGCTGCTCAGCCGCACCGTGCCCTCGGGGAAGGTGCCTAGCGTGCGATGGGCCGCGGGCGCGCATTGGAGGCCCACCCTCGCCAGGATGGCGAAGTCTTCGTCGAGCCGGAGGCCCACCTGGTCAACGGGGATGCCCTCGAGGCGGAGGGAGAGGGTGGCGGTGCGGTTCTCCGCAGCCTCGGGCCCGAAGAGGTGTACTCCCGGAATGGCGGCGAGGCCCTGTTCCAAGATATGAACCACGGCAAGTTCCCGTTCGCGAACGGCTTCGACCGTAAGGCGCTGCACATACTCCAGGCCCGCCTTCAGCCCGGCCAGGCCCACGGTGTTGGGGGTGCCGCTCTCCAGCCGGTCGGGAAGTCGCTCGGGCTGCTCCTCGAACTCCGACCGCGATCCGGTGCCGCCCCGCACAAGCGGGCTGATCATGGTCTCTGTGATGGCGCTCCCCAGTACCAGCCCGCCGGTGCCGGTGGGGCCCTGCAGCCCCTTATGACCGGTGAAGGCCAGTAGGTCGATGCCCTGCGCCTCCACATCGATGGGAAGCACGCCTGCCGTCTGGGCCGCATCGAGCAGGAGCAAGGCGCCGGCTTCATGAGCCAGGCGGGCCATCTGCTCCAGGGGTTGGATGGTCCCGGTGACATTGCTGGCATGCGTGGTGACCACCATGGTCGTGGTTACGGAGAGCGCCTGCCGGTAGGCCTCCATATCGACGAGACCTGTCTGGTCGCAGGGAACCACCGCGAGGCCGATGCCCTCACGCTCAAGTTGGCGCAGTGGACGCATGACCGAGTTGTGCTCCATGCCCGTGGTCACGACCCGGTCGCCCGGGTGGAGAATGCCGCGCATGGCCAGGTTGAGGGCATGGGTGGCATTCAGGGTGAAGACCACTCGGAACGGATCGGAGGCGTGGAAGAATTCGGCCACGAGTTCCCTCGCGTCGTAGAGGACTCTCCCCGCCTCAATGGAGAGCCGGTGCCCCGAACGGCCGGGGTTGCCCCCGGCCGTCTCGAGGAAATCGGCCATCGCTTCTATGACCACCTGGGGTTTCGGCCAAGAGGTAGCAGCGTTGTCAAGATAGATCACTTCCGAAACACCAATCTGAAACCGCCCTCCGCTCGTTCCTCCCACACGCCCTCCCAACCGACACGTGTGCCGGTGCGGAGTACATTGTCGCGCGAGGTGACCGAATCGACCAGTACTTCCACCACCCGGGCGTCTGTGGTGGCGAGGGTCTCTTTGGTCATGAGGGCGGGTTCCGGACAGGACAGCCCGCCGCAGTCAATGGTGACCGTCTCTTCCGCCATACTGTCGGCTTCTCCTTTCTCGCGCCCCCGACGCCGGCGCTCCTCCGGCTCGGTGGCTGTCATGTTGCGTTTCGCTCACCCGCTGCGGGTCTCCCGCATCGTCAACCCTATGACCACACAGACCACCAGGCCGACGACCACCGCCAGGGGGCCGAACGCAGCCGGTCCGGCGGGAGAGCTGGCGGCCGTGAAGTTGTGTGCGAAAGCTGCTCCGGTGATCATACCGATGACGAAGAGACCTGAGTCTCCGTTACCCTCGCCCGACAGGATGAGATGGCGGCCGGGGCACCCTCCAGACAACGTGTATGCCAAGCCGGCAAGAACCATCCCGAGAGTGTTCCACCATTGGTTGGTATGTGCCACCGGTTGCTCGGCGAAACCCGGCTTGAACTGCCCCAGCACCAGGTTGGTGGCGAAGGCGAAGACGATGAGGGCAATCACGCCGTAGAGGAGATGGGGGTCGCGCATGAGAACAACATCACGAATCGCCCCCACAGTGCAGAAACGGCTGCGCTGGGCCAAGAAGCCGATGCCCAGCCCGGCGGCAAGGGCGATGAGCCAGAATACGTGTTGGCTTCCCGGTCCGCTCTCGGAGAAGAAGATGGGGCCTACGGGGTTGCCCTCGGCGTCACGCCCGAACAGAGGGGCGACCAAGAGCAGAACGAGTAGAACGATCATGAACGCCGGCATCACGTAACCGAGGGCCTTCGGCGCGGGTCGAGCCCGGCCCAGGGAGAAGCCGTTGCGCAGGAAGACCACGCCGACGGAGATGCCTATGGTGAGGCCCAGGATGCCGAACAGGGCGTTGAAGTCACCTCCGGCGAGCCGGAGGTAGGCCCGCCACGGGCAGCCGAGGAACATCAGGGCGCCCACCATGGCGAAGAAGCCGAGCAGGAAACGCACTATTGGTGCGGAACCGGTCCTGGGTTTGAACTCACGAAAGATGAGTCCTGCAGCGAGGGCCCCGAGGAGTATGCCCACGATCTCGGGCCTCAGGTACTGTACGACCCCAGCTCGGTGCAGGCCGAGACCGCCGGCGATGTCACGCTCGAAGCAGGCAATGCAGATGCCCATGTTTCCAGGGTTGCCCAGGTATACGAGTATGGGAGCCAGAACACCGATGATGGCTCCGGTGACAATGGGCCCCCAGCGAGACGTGAAAAAGCTCTTGATCGAAGCTGCCATCCATCCTCCCTTTCCCGAGGCCCATCTGGTGTGGTGTGCGGGCTGCCGGTGAACGCAAGGTTTGACGGGTGGGCCCCAATCGGCCCCGCTCTCGTTCACGGTACCCATTCTTGGAAGCGGACATTACGATAGCTCATGAGAATAATGTGCGCAAGTCATGATGAGACGCATCGGTTTGTGGAACCGTGGGGGTCGGGGGCTCGTCTGGTTCTTTGAATACCATGTGCGTGTCCGGTGTTCCTGTTTCCGGGTTCGGCACGTGGCCGGCTACGGGTGGAGGGTGTGAGTCTGATGTCGACGTCGACTGTGTCACGGATTGTGGCCGTCATCACCGCGTGCATTTCTTCTACGTTGGCTTTCTTCGTCATCACTCGCTCAGGCGTTGCGGGCACCATTGTGGGGGCGGCTGTTGCCGGCCTCGTCTACGGCACGACGTCGCAGTGGGTCAACGCGGGCATTGAGAAGGCCAAGAGCTTGAAGCCCCACGAAGAGGTAGATTCAGGGGAGGGGACCGTTCCCGGGAAGGCTGCGCACGCGACCCCAGTTGGAGACGCCCAGGAGGAGACGGGGGCCACACGGCCGGCTACGGCGGCGGGCTTTCAGACGGCAGTTGATTCCGGCACGGCCATCGAGCCAGGCGGCGTTGGTCTGCAGAAGGGGTCGGCTGCTCAAGGCCAAGACTTGGCCCGCGGCCGTCAGGGCCGGCGGGGCTTCGGCTGGCTCGAGTCGGCACGTTCATGGGTTCCCTCGCGGACGAAGATGCTTCGGGCCTGGATTCCGGCGGCACTCGGGGTCGTGGCACTCTTGTTGAGCGCGCTTGCATTGGCCGGAGGAGAAGAGCCGACGCGGATCATCAAGGAACGGGTGGTCGAGAAGCCCGTGGTGCAGGAGCGGGTCATCGTGACTCACGAGACCGTCGAGGTGCCTGTATATGTGGCGGGGGCGTCGAGCGGCCGGAGCGTAACGACCGGCGGGGACGGGTCTGAGGGTGGCGCTGTCGTTGGGACGGAGACCACCGGCACGAGCGAGACCGCACCTTCGTCCACCTCCACTTCAACGCCGACCGCGTCCACCACAACTCCCACCACTGCCGCTCCCGAGACGGTGTCACCCACCTCCTCCTCCATCGAGGCACCGTGAACACAGCCGCCTCACGAGAGGAATGATCCTCCACTCCGACTGAACTCCCACCAGAGCCCCCGCCCTCTTCGTAGGACGGGGGCTCTGGTTCTTCGGCGGGACGGCGCTTACGCGGCGCTTCTGCGAGACGCGGCACTCGGTCTCTCTTCGTTGGTACCATGGAGGCGGGGGGGGGGGGGGGGGGCGCCCCCCCCCCGCCCCCCCCCGGGGGGGGGGGGGGCGCGGGGCGCCCCCCCCCCG
>CAYRES010000002.1:246145-276687 GCA_964423425.1 uncultured Gaiellales bacterium
GACGGCTGTAGCCGTCGCCGCCGAGACGCCGGAGGGCGTGTGGGTGCTCTCCAGTGCCGGCCGGCCAGGGGGGTTCCGCCTGTGATGGCACGTTCCGCCGACAAGACGGCTGCGTTATCGCGTACGTATCCACCTTTCCCGGTGGCTCCGGGGCGCTTCGACCAGAAGCATGAGATGTTCAAGCGGGTGGCCTGGGACGAGGATTTCGCCCACCTGGGCCGCCGCTTCTACGCGGACATCGTGTACAAGGACAAGGTGGGGTATCGTCAAATCGACTATGCCTTCCGTAATGCCGCTTGGAACCTTGAGTGGCAGTGGGGGTTCGGGAACTCGCGCAGCAACTCGGGTCTCTACAGTTGGGAGGGCGTGCCCGCCAAGATGCAGTGCTACCTGGATCAGGCGGAGAGGCTGCCACTGCAGGCCGGAGAGGCCACCGCCCTCGTCAAGCGGGTGGCTCGCTTCCTGGGTGCCGACTTGGTGGGTGTGTGCCGCGTGTATCCAGGGTGGGTGTACTCTCACGAATTCGACCTCGTGGAGCGGACGCACCGGCGGCTCGAGTTGCCGAAGGGGTGCCGCAACGCCGTGGTGATGGCCGTGGAGATGGACTACGAGGCCCTGCGCTCTTCGCCCACCGGCGTGGGTGGGGCGGGGACGGGTTTGGGTTATTCGCGGATGGCGTTCGTGGCTGGTCTCCTTGCCGTGTTCATCCGGGGCTTGGGCTACCGGGCGGTGCCCTCAGGCAACGACACCGCTCTCAGTGTGCCTCTGGCCTTGGCGGCCGGCCTTGGGGAAGTGGGCCGTCATGGGCTTCTCATCACGGAGGAGTACGGGCCGCGCGTGCGCCTGTGTAAGGTGTTCACCGACCTGCCCTTGAAGTGTGACGAGTACCGGCCTTTCGGGGTGGAGGAGTTCTGCCGCGAATGCAAGCAGTGTGCGGCTCATTGTCCCTCGCGGGCTCTCTCCTTTATGGAGAAGACGCTTGAAGGACCGAGCATCTGCAATCATTCCGGCATCCCCAAGTGGTACATAGACGCCGAGAAATGCTTCTCGTTCTGGGCGCAGAATCGGTTGGACTGCGCGAACTGCATCCGGGCCTGTCCCTTCAACAAGAAACCTGGACTTCATCATGCGGCGGTGAGGGCAGTGGTGAGGCGCACGGGTGCCTTCAACGGATTGTTCACCGCGGCCGACCGGATGCTCGGCTATGAGGACCAGGTACCGGCGGCACACTTCTGGGAGGGGGGCGCACGAGGCCGGGGACGCACTCCGCGGGGTCACGCGTCACCGGGAGTGAAGCCTGCGTGAGGGAGATACTCGGTATCGTTCTGCCCACTTTCCTGGCGGTGGGTTTGGGATTCGCCTTCGGCAAGTGGCGGAAGCCCGACATGACGCCGGTGGTGGACGTGGCCATGTACATCTGTGTGCCGGCACTGGCATTCACGTCGATGCTCGGTGGGCCCGTGGACTTGGCCTCGGCGGCGCGGCTCTGGGTGTCCGCCCTCATCGTGATGGTGGGCACCTATCTGATGGCGCGGCTGGTGTTCGGCCTCCTTGGACGGAAGCACTCCGGTCTGTATCTGCCCATCGTGTTCATGAACACCGTGAACATACCCTTTCCCATCATGTTCCTGGCGTTCGGCAGCGAGGGCTTGGCCAAGGTGACTCTCTTCTACATTCCGACGGCGTTGCTCGTGTATTCCTGGGGTATTCACCTGGCGGCCCGCAGCACGTCGTGGCAGGCGAGCGCCAAGGAGATACTGAAGGTACCGCTACTCTTTGCCTCTGTCGCCGGTTTGGTGGTGGGTCTCCTCGAGGTGCAGCTGCCCGCCCTCCTGGTCGATTCCCTGGAGTTCATCTCCCAGGCCGCTATCCCGCTCGTGTTGATTGTCCTCGGTGTGAACATGGCGGCGACACGAGTGTCGCAGTTCTCCACGGCGTTGCTTGCGTCCGGGCTGCGCATGGGGGTGGGGTTGGGTCTTGGCTTCGCGGCTGTAGCTCTGCTCGGCCTCACCGGGTTGGAGCGGACCGTGGTCATCTTCGAGGCGGGCATGCCGGGGGCGGCCTTCGTGGCCCTCTTGGCCGCCAAATACGACAACGAAGCCGAACTCGTCTCCTCGGTGGTGTTTCTCACCACCGTAGCCGCCCTCGTCACGGTGCCGTTGTACCTCTTGCTGCTGCGCTGAACACCGTCTGCTCGGGTGGAGGCATACAGCGTGACCCACACCTGTGTGTTCGTGTCGCGGTCGTGTACAATTCCCTGCGGTACTTGGTAAATGAACATTCACTCAAATGAATGAGGGTTTATTCACATGGCTCGAGTGACGGAGGAACACGTGCGTTCCCGCGAGGACGCCATCGTGGGAGCGGCGCTCAGCATGTTCGCCCGCAAGGGCGTGGCCGGCGCTACGATGCAGGATGTGGCCACCGCGGCGGGACTGAGCGCGGGCGCTATCTATCGCTATTTTCCCGGCAAGGAGCAGTTGGTGGAGGCCGTCTTCGAGCGCATAGGTGAGAGTGACCGACTGCTGTTCGCGGAACTCGCTGAAGGCATGCAGTCTTCCGGCGAAGCGTTGGCGAACGTGGGCCGCGTGGTGAGTAGCAGCCTCTCCTCCGATACAGTGCGTGACCAGACCATCCTCGTACTCGAGTGGATTCTGGCCGAAGCCCGGGCGAACGATCCCGCCCAGGGCACCCGCGGGGTGGTGGAGGAGGCTCAGCTGTCGATCATAGAGACTCTGGTGCGGCGGTCGCAGGAGGCCGGGGGACTCGATCCGGGCATCGATCCGCACGCTTTTGCCGTGATCCTCTTGTCCTGCCTGGTAGGAGTGAGGGTGGTGGCGCTTGAACTGACGGAATCCGTCGACATGGACCAGGTCTTCGAAGCTCTACAGGACGTGCTCCTGCGCTTGGGCTCGGTCCGTGACGAGGTGGAGGTGGAATCATGAGACGACCCAGGCTGCGGTTTTCCACCGCATGGTTGGCCCGGGTGTGCGCCCGCCATTCGTGGATTGTGGTGGGTGTGTGGGTGGTGATCCTGGCTTTGGCCGCGGTGTCGGCCACCGGGCTGGGCGGAGCCCTCACTGCGAAGGAGCTCGAGGCAACCAACGAACCGGAAGCGGTGAGAGGCGAAATCCTCCTGCAGGAGCGTCTGCGCGGGCCGGAGCCGGAAATGGAGACGGTGATCATCCGCTCCGAGACTCTCACCGTCGACAGGCCCGAGTTCCAGGCGGTGGTGGGACAGACCTCCGAGGCGCTGTCGCAGCTGACCTCAATAGTGGCCTCGGCCCCCACGTACTACCAACTCGAGGCCATGGGCATGCCGGCGGCTGCGTCTATGGTTTCCGCCGATGGGCACAGCACCATCATTCCCGTCACCTTGACGGCTGCGGAGGCGGGGGGGCCGGACAGGCTCGACGCGTTTCTCGACACGGTGGCGGCGCAGCAGGTGGAAGGTTTTGAAATCCTCACCATCGGAAGCGGTAGCGTGGGGCGCGAGATGATGCAAACGGCCGAGGACGACCTGCTGCGTGTGGAAGTCTTCGGGGTGCCGGTCACGCTGTTCGTGCTCATTCTCGTGTTCGGTGCATTGGTCGCTGCCGGAGTCTCACTGGCTCTCGCCGGGGTGAGTATTCTGGTGGCGGTGGGTGCGACCGCACTGGTGGGCCAAGTGGTCGACCTCTCCTTCTTCGTGGTCAACGTGGTTGCCATGCTGGGTATGGCTGTAGGTATCGATTACGCTCTCTTCATCACCGAGAGGTATCGTGAGGAGAGGCGCAACGGAGTGGAGAAGCAGGCGGCCATCGAGATCGCCGGAGCCACTGCGAGTCGTGCGGTGCTCTTCTCCGGACTCACAGTGATACTCGCCCTCCTGGGGTTGTTCCTGGTGCCTATCACCACGTTTCGCAGCTTGGGTATCGGAGCCGTGCTGGTAGTGGCGGCTGCGCTTCTTGCGATGCTCACTCTGGTGCCGGCGCTTCTCAGCCTTCTGGGCGATCGCATCGACTGGCCTCGTTTCAGGCTTCTCGCCCGCCTGAAGGGGCGTATGGTCGCGTGGAGGCGAGGAGCACCGGCTGCGATGCCGGCTGGAGCATCGGTGGTGGGGTCGGTCGAAGGGCGGGCTGGAGCGCCGGGGTCCGGTGAAGAGACAGTGTACTCAGGTTTCTGGGGCCGCACGGTGAAGCGGGTGGTGGCACGTCCCGTGCTTTCTGTGGTTATCGTGGGCACGCTGCTCGCGGGGGCGGCCATCCCCTATGTGTGGGTCGAGAAGGGAGAATCGGGCGCCTCGGCCCTCCCACCTGGTGAAGTCAAGACCGCCTACGAGATACTCTCCCGGGACTTCTCCGCCGGGCTGGTCACACCGGTCGATGTCGTGGTCGATGCGCAGCGCACTCCCGAGGTGGAGGCGGCTCTGGCCCGCGTGGGCGGCGCCGTGGCCGAGAACCCGTTCTTCGTGCCCGGCGCTCAAGCCGTGTGGAACGACCGCGGCGACGTGGCTCTCCTTCCCGTCCTTCTGGCCGTGGACGCGGCTTCGCTCAAGGCCATGGAGGCGGTGAGAGAGCTTCGGGCGGAGGTAATCCCGACTGCTTTTGCCGGGCTGGACGCCGAGGTGCTCGTGACCGGGGAGACGGCTTTCAACGTGGATTCGGTGAGTGTGATCGACTCCCGCACCCCGGGCGTGTTCGCCTTCGTGTTGGGCCTGAGTTTCCTGGTTCTGCTGCTGGTCTTCCGCTCGCTTGTGGTACCGCTGAAGGCCATTCTCATGAACCTGCTCTCGGTGGGGGCCACCTACGGCATCTTGGTCGTGGTGTTCCAGACGAGCGTCGGGGAACGCGTGTTCGGTTTCCAGAGAACCGACAGCATCGAGGCGTGGGTGCCGATCTTCCTCTTTTGCATTCTCTTCGGCCTCAGCATGGACTACCACGTGTTCCTCCTCAGCCGCATCCGCGAGTACTTCGACAAGACCAAACGCAACCTGGAGTCGGTCACGTTGGGCCTGAAGGCCACCGGTAAGATCATCACCGGCGCGGCCGCGATCATGGTGGTCGTCTTCGCCTCGTTCGCCACGGGGAAGCTGGTAATGATGCAGCAGATGGGGTTCGGGTTGGCGGTTGCCATCTTGATCGATGCCACGCTGGTGAGGGTGATCCTGGTGCCGGCAACCATGGCGCTCTTGGGGAAGGCGAACTGGTATCTGCCCCGCTGGCTGAGTTGGCTGCCGGAATTGCACGTGGAGGGAGTGCGGCCCCAGCCGGTGCCGGTCAAGGTGCGGGTGGACGATACACCGCCGCGGCGGTCCGGTTGAGTAGGGCCTTGGGGGATATCCTCTGCAAGACGGGGGCGGCCGCAGGGCCTGCGGCCGCCCCCGTCTTGGCTCTCAGCGGGGCTTGGGTGCGGCTGAGCGGCCGGGCGGCGGCGCCTGGTGGATACTGCCGCCCGTCTTCTCTTCGAGGAGGAAGGTGAGGGCCTTCTCCAGCTCACGGAAGGCCGGCTCCGGGTCATAGCCCTCCGGGTCGAGCGCCGCCTGAATGGCTATACCGTCGGATGCCGCGACGAAGAGTGAGGCCACGGCTTCGAGTTCCTTGACGTTGGTCTCATTGACCGGCACGCCGAAACACCGTAGGTTTATATCGCGTACCCAGCGGTAGAGTTCCGCCATGGGGGGGCGTAGCTTCTCGTCCCGGAAGGCCTTGGGCACGATGTCGAAGAAGGAGAGGAACTGGGGGTTGCGGATGAGCTGCTTCATGCCCTGTAGGTGGGCGTGAATGCGGGCGGGCCCTTCTGGCAACTGCTCTGATTGTTCGACGAGCCACATGGTGGCGTCTTGTATCACCAAGCGGAGGAGTGCACGGAGTAGACCCACGGTGTCGCCGAAGTAGTAGCGGATCATCGACTTCTGCACGCGGGCCTCTCGCGCGATGGCCTCCCAGCGCAATGCGTCGAACCCCTTGCGGACGAGGAGCCTCCGCGCGGCGCGCAGGAGCTTCTGTGCCGAGGGGCTCAGTGTGGCCAGATAGCTTTCCGACATCTCATCCGGTCCCGAAAACCTCTCTTCGGACAAACGTGCTCACCTCTTCTCGTGTACCGTCGTCATTGTGGCGGGATGATCCGCTGTGTTCCCACACCGAGCCATCCTGATGCCAGCGTAACAAGACCTCTTGACATTATATCCGTCCAGTTGGACAATTCGACCCAGTAGGATTGTCCGCCTGGACGGACAAGTTCGTCAAGATACGTCCGTCCGCTCCGCGTCATCCTCGCTCCGGCTGATCCTCGCCCTCGCGTCTGGAGGGCCCGGTCAGAGAACATTTCGATCCTTCCGCAGCGAGCGGCCGATTCGTCGAAAGGAGAAGAGTGTGACGGTGGCAATCGGTATCCCCAAGGGGTCGACTCCGGGGGAGAGTCGGGTGGCTCTCGTACCCTCCCTCACGGAGAAGTACGTGAAGCTGGGTGCCGAACTCCTCTTGGAGCACGGGGCGGGAGAGGCTGCCGCCTTTCCTGACGAACTCTACGAGCACGTCACCTTCTGCGAGAACCTGGCGGAGCTGTCGGAGAGGGCGGCGGTCATGCTCTCCGTACAACCACCGAATATCGAGGAGATCCAGCTCCTGCATGAAGGGCAGGTGGTCGTGGGGTACATGAATCCCCACCGCCATCCCGAGTACGCGCTGGCGATGAGAGATCGCAACATCACCGGCTTCGCCATGGAGCTTCTGCCCCGCATCACCAGGGCACAGTCGATGGATGCACTCACCAGCCAGGCTGCAGTGGCCGGTTACAAGGCGGTGCTCATCGCCGCGAACATGCTGGGGCGCTTCCTACCCATGCTCACCACACCCGCCGGGACCATCCGTCCGGCGAAAGTGCTCGTGATCGGCGCAGGAGTGGCGGGTTTGCAGGCGATCGCAACTGCCAAACGTTTGGGTGCCATTGTGGAAGCCTATGATGTGCGCAAAGCCACGGCCGAGCAGGTGAAGTCACTCGGCGCCCGTTTCGTGGGGCTGGAGGTGGATGCCACGGCCGACGGAGGCTACGCCCGCGAACTCACGGCCGAAGAGCGAGAGACGGAGAAGTCGATGCTGGCCGACCACATCGCCTCGGCCGAAGTGGTGATTACCACGGCGGCCATTCCCGGTCGGGATGCTCCCAAGCTCATCTTCAAGGAAGCCGTGGAGCGGATGAAGTACGGCTCGGTCATCATCGACCTGGCGGCGGCTACGGGAGGCAACTGCGAGCTCACGGTGCCGGGCGACGAGGTGGTCCATGCAGGAATCCGCATACTGGGCCCCACCAACATCCCGGCTCTCCTCCCGGTCGACGCGAGCGAACTCTACGCGCGCAACCTTCTCAACTTCGTGACTCTCATCGTGAAAGAGGGTGAATTGGTGCTCGATTGGGAGGACCCGATCATCCATGGAAGTGTTCTCACCCACCAGCGGGAGCTCCACTACGAGCTGTCGATCCCCGCCACCTACGAAGGCGCCCTCAAGCAGACGCTCGCGCAAGGAGGGGTGAAATGAGCGAGATCACAGGCTTCACCGCCCTCTACATATTCCTTCTTGCCGCCTTCACCGGTTATGCGGTGATAAGCCGGGTGCCGGTGATTCTCCACACTCCGCTCATGAGCGGTTCGAATTTTGTACATGGCATCGTCCTCGTAGGAGCGATGGTGGCGCTCGGAGTGGCGGAGACCACGCTGGAGCAGATCATCGGGTTTGTGGGAGTGCTCCTGGGGGCCATGAACGCCGTGGGTGGCTACGCCGTCACCGAACGCATGCTCGAAATGTTCAAGCCGGCCAAGGAAGCGGGAGAGGCAGCCGGGGCTCCCTCCAGTGAGGGGAGGGAGGGCGGCAATGAATAACGCTATCCAAGCGGTCTATCTCGTGGCCGCCTTGCTCTTCATCTTCGGCCTCAAGCAGATGAGTTCTCCGAAGACGGCCCGCGGCGGCATCATGTGGGCCGGGGTGGGCATGGTGTTGGCGACCCTCATCACCTTCCTCTACCCCGGAATGACCAACTTCCTCCTCATCGTTATCGCCGTGGTGGTGGGAGGGGGTGTCTCCTACGTGCTCGCCCGGCGGGTGGCGATGACCGACATGCCCCAGATGATCGCCCTGTTCAACGGAATGGGCGGTGGGGCCGCAGCTGCCATCGCCGCGGTGGAACTCCTGAGAGAAGAGCCCCTGCCCGTCGACGTGGTGGTGCTTGCCGTGCTCGGTGCCGTCATCGGCATGGTGGCGTTCTCCGGTTCTCTCATCGCGTTTGCGAAGCTGCAGGGCATCATCAACCGCTCCTTCGTGTTTCCGGGGCAGAACGTGCTGAACCTGTTGATGCTCGCAGCCGCACTTGTGTTCGGAGGCTTCATCATCGCCGGGCACGGTTCCGGACTCTTTGTCGCCCTGCTGTTCGCGACGGCCTTCCTGTTCGGCATCATGATGACCCTGCCCATCGGTGGAGCCGACATGCCGGTGGTCATCTCCCTTTACAACGCCCTCACGGGTCTGGCGGTCGCTTTCGAGGGCTATGTGCTGGGTAACGCGGCCATGATCGTCGCCGGCACGGTGGTGGGCGCGGCAGGAACTCTCCTCACCCAACTCATGGCCAAAGCCATGAACCGATCGCTCGGCAACGTGCTCTTCAGCGGGTTCGGGGCCAAGGTTGAGGCCGGCGCTGCCGGCGAGGGCAAGGAGATGCGGGCGATCGAGGTCGACGATGCCGCCATTCAGCTCGCGTACGCTTCGAAGGTGGTCATCGTACCCGGGTATGGCATGGCTGTGGCGCAGGCCCAACACAAGGTGTGGTCACTGACTCAGCTTCTCGAGCAACGGGGCGTGGAGGTGAAGTTCGCCATTCACCCGGTGGCGGGGCGCATGCCGGGACACATGAACGTGCTGCTTGCCGAGGCCGGTGTGCCGTACGACCTCATCTACGACTTGGAGGACATCAACGAAGACTTCCCCACCACCGATGTATCGGTGGTGATCGGGGCCAACGACGTGGTCAACCCGGCAGCCCGGACCGATACGGCGAGCCCCATCTACGGCATGCCCATTCTCGACTGCGATTGCAGTAAGAACGTGCTCGTGATCAAGCGAGGCCGGGGGACGGGGTTCGCCGGGGTGGAGAATGCTCTTTTCACCGCCGATAACACCCGCATGCTGTTTGGTGACGCCCAAGACGTGGTCAACAAGCTCGCGGCGGAGGTGAAGAAACTGTAGGGAGTTCGTGGGCCGGGGGGAATTCCCGTCAACGCGGAACTCGTCAAGGGGGCGCCGGCCGCCGCAAGGCGGCCGGCGCCCCCGCTCTTGAGGAGGAGAGAGGTGGTGAGCCGGACAGACGACGGTCGACGTGCCACCTTCCGGGCCGCGCCCGGGCCGCCCTCTTAGAAGTCGGTGACGCAGTGAGGAGCGCGGCTCGTGCCGAAGAGAAGGTCGGCGAGGGCGAGGGCTCCGGTCCGCTCTTCGAAGACCCGGCCGGCCGCTCCGAGGGTGGCAAAAGAGTATCCACCGAGGTAGGTGGAGGCGAGCGTGGAGACGTCGAGCGTGAGGTCGGGGCGGTCCTCGGTGCGGGAACAGTGGGAGGCCTCATTGCCGGCCTGCAGGAGGTAGCAGCCGCTGTTGGCAGGGAGAAAGGAATCGTGCACCTGCAACACGAGGCGTCCCTCCGCACGGTAGGAACGGGCGGCGAGTGCAGCCCGGATATCGAGCAGTCTCACCCACAGGCCGTCTCTGAGGCTGGTGGTGCGTACGCGGCGGGAATCGGCCAGCATGAAGCGCAAGGGGTCGTCAACCGCTGCCATGTGGCAGGTAAGGGTACTCTCCAGGTCGAGGTCCAGGCAGAAGCGCCACAACAGAGCCCGGACCACCGGTGAACGGGCCACGAGTTCCACGACGCGCACATCGTTGTTGGCAAGACCATCCTGCCAATCATCTTTGGTCCGGTAGCTGACATAACCGTCGGGGGCACCCTCGGTCTCATGGACAACATGCAGGAGAGGACCACCACCGTCACGATGATGTTCGGCGTCCATGAAGTGAGTCTTCCACCAGCCCGGGCTGCGACTCACCTCTCCCGGCTGAGCCAGACGCACGGTGTCGAACAGGGGTGGTATCAGCCGCTCCGCCTCGTCCACCTCGAGAATTCGAAAGCGGCCGAAGTACCCTGGGGCATGAACCAACCGGGAGTGCGCCCGCTCCAAGGAGATGCCTGCCAGCTGGGTGGCGGGCCCATAGCCGAAGCGACCGTAGATGGTGGCTTCGGAGGCGCCAAGTGCCGATACAATCTCGCCACGGGCACGCATGTCGCCGAAATGGTGGCGGATATGAGCCGTGAGAATGCCGCGACGATGGTGGGTGGGGAGCACACCCACCCAGGTGAGGCCCCCGCAAGGTATGGTGGTACTACCAGGCACGGTCAGTTCCTGTGTGAGTACGGCACTCGTTCCCACAGGAAGACCCTCCTCGAATGCAGCCAGGGAGCGCTCGAACTCCAAAGCGGAGCGCTCGGCCTCGATATCGTGGTTGGAGAGGTGCTCGCCGAAGGCCCGCAGCGTCACCCGGCAGAAGGCAGGGTACTCCTCCGGGGTTATGGGCCGGAACTCCAAGCCGCCGTGCGTCTCCGGGGCGGCTGTGTTCGTGGAGTGGTGTTGGCTGCTGTCTATCTTCATGGCTGTGACTCCGCGTGGCGTACGAGTTCTTCCTGACCGGGTGGGCCCGAGGCGGTTGCGCAGGCCGAAAACGGGCTGATACCGTAGGAGGCGCCGTTACGCGCAGAGAGTGCGGCCTGTGTCTTGCTCCCCGATCAGGAGACGATGTTACCGCATGAGTTCATATGATGCCGCCTGTGCCGCTGCTGAGGAGATGATGTGGGAGGCGTGGGAGTGCCAAGACCAGAGGCTGCGTTTCGACCTGGCCCGCCGGGCACTTGAGGTATTCCCCGATTGCGCCGAAGCCGGGAGCGTGCCCGCCGGGCGGTTGCCGGCGGAACAGCCCTATGCCGGCGTGGTGGCTCGTGCGCGCATCGGCTTGGTATGGAGTCTGGCGGGTGTGGGAGAGGTGGATGAGGCCGTCTCGGTGTGCGAGGAGTTGCTGAGTGAAGACCCTGACGATGAGCTCGGCGTGCGCTATGTGATGACGCAGGTGCTGCTTGGTGCGGGCAGGCCGGCCGAGGTTCTGGAGGTGGTTGAACGCTATCCGAGTGATGGGTCCGCCGCGTGGTTGTACACGCATGCGCTTGCGGCGTATGGAAGTGGAGGCGCCACCTTGCGCGCGCGGACGGCGGTGGACCGCGCCCTCGCCGCCAATGCGTACGTGCCCGGCTTTCTCTTGGGGGAGCGCGAGCCGCCGCCCCGCTTCCCGGAGTTCACCTCAGCTGGTGACCTCTACGAGGGAGCGGCGTATTTCCTCGAGTACAAGCGCTTCTGGGAAGAGCAACCGGGCGCGATTGATTTCCTGCGCGCCGCCGTTCACAGCGGGGGACGGAGTGAATCGTCTGCGGGGGAGGCCTGCTCGGGACGGGACCCGGCCTGAGGTGGGGGCTGCCTCTGCCCGCCCCCGTTTTTCACGGGGGCTCCCCATACGGACGGCCGGTGTGCTTTGAGAGAAGGGCGAACCCTTCGGCAGGCCCTTTGAACCGGGAGGTTCGCGGCGTATACTACATTATGATCTGCTAGGGGAGCGCCTGGCGCTGAGAGTGTGGTTCGACCACTGACCCTGCGAACCTGATCTGGGTAATACCAGCGAAGGGAAGCAACGTCATCGATCCAGTGTGAGGGGCGCTACCTCGGCGACGAGGTAGCGCCCCTCTCTCTTCACCGGCGGCTCCGCTTGTACGCACACCTGGTCTGTGCAGAAGTGGAGGCACGAGATGAAAGCAGTAGTCGTGGGCGGTTCGAGACCCGTCGGTCCTCTTGATGAAGAGGCCATCGGTGGGTCCGATCTGGTGGTGGCGGTTGATGCGGGAGCCGAGGCTCTGTGGGGTCTTGGCGTCGTCCCCCACCTGTTCGTGGGTGACATGGATTCGGTCTCGGCCGCGACGGCCGCTGAGTTCGCGCGACAGGGCGTGGAAACCCTCATCCTCCCCCCCGCCAAGGATGAGACCGACACTGAGGCCGCCCTCTGCGTGGCAAGGAAGCGGGGCGCCGACGATATCAGCGTGTTCGGCGTGCTCGGTGGTCCCCGTCTGGATCACCTGCTGGCGGCTGTCTTCCTGCTCGAGTCACCCCGGCTTGCCGGTGCGTGCGTTCGGCTATTGAGTGATGGCAACGAGATAAGGCTGTCTTCGGGCAAAGAGGAGCTGGTGGGCCGGCCCGGTGACCTCATCTCCCTGCTTCCTCTTGATGCCACGGTGCAAGACGTGCGCACGGACGGGCTGGAGTACGCCTTGCGGGGCGAGACGCTTAGACGGACCGAAGGCCGGGGGGTGAGCAACGTACTCGTGGGCGACAGGGCGACGGTCGAGCACGGTGTGGGCAGGCTGCTCATCGCCCATTACCGGGAGACGCGGCCGGTGGATCTGCCCGCCGCCTGTCAGTTCTCCCTCTACCCCTTGGAGCAAGGTGATATCCGTCCTCCCATCGAGGAGGCCATCCAGGGAGCAGCCGCCGTGGGAGTGGCGGCTACCGTGGGCCGGTTGAGCACGTTTCTGGAGGGAGAGCAGGAGCAGGTGTTCGGGGCCCTTGCCGCCGCGTTCACCCGCGCCCGGCGATCGGGGCCCACGGTCATGGTGGCCATCGTGGCCTCGGGCGCACCCTCGGCTGAGACGGTGGCTTCGATTCAGGCCGGGATACCCAAGGGCGGCATGCCTAAGGCCGTGATACCCAAGGATGGGCAGAGAGACATACACACGGAAGGTGATGTGTGATGAACGGTGGATTCGATCAGGGCCGCAGGGGCAGCTCAGGGGGTTTCGTGGCCCTCTGGAGTACGCGGGATATCGTGGTGGCAGCGGTGCTGTCCGTGGTGGTCGGGGTGGTCTTCTGGGGTTGGGGATTGCTATGGTCGGCCTTCTTCCAAGCCATACCCTTCCCCTCCAGCTACTTCGTGGTCGGCATGTGGATGGTGGGCGGAGTGCTTGTGCCCTACGTGATCCGCAAGCCGGGAGCGGCTGTGGTGGGTGAGGTGGCCGCCGCCTTCGTGAGCATGCTTCTCGTGAACCAGTGGGGTGCGTGGACCATGGTGAGTGGAGTGGTGCAGGGCGTGGGGGCCGAGTTGGTGTTCGCGCTGTTCCTCTACCGCCGCTACCCGCTTGGGGTGCTGCTCCTCGCCGGAGCGGTGGCGGGGTTCTTGAGTCTGGTCCTCGATACCTTCGTCTACGGCTACTACCAGGCCTTCGTGTTCTCTGCCATCGCCGCTGCGGCCGGGATCTCTGCGCTGAGCGGAGCCGTACTCGGTGGGGGGCTCTCGAAGCTTCTCGGTGACGCCTTGGAGCGCACCGGCGTGCTTTCGGGTCTCGCCATTGCTCGAGCCAAGCAGGCTGAGCGGGCGGCTCGTATCGCACAGAGGGAGGATTCTTCCGGCGTAGGGTCTCTTCCTGGGCCTGGGGGCCGGGAAGGGTGACCCAGCCGTGATCACCTCTCGCGGACTCACCTTCACGTATGCGGACCAATCCCGTCCCGCACTTGCCGGGGTGGACTTCGATATCGCCCGCGGCGAATCCGTACTTGTGCTGGGTCCGAGCGGCTCCGGCAAGAGTACGCTCACGCTGACGCTCAACGGCCTCATCCCCCAAGTGGTCGATGGCAGGCTCGAGGGCCGGTTGCTGGTGGGAGGGCACTCCACCCAAGAGGGCTCGGTCGCGCAGTTCTCCTCGCGCGTGGGTCTGGTGTTCCAGGATCCAGAGGCTCAGTTCTGCACCCTTACCGTGGAGGACGAGGTCGCATTCGGACTCGAGAATCTCTGCGTACCACCGCAGGAGATTGAGGTGCAGATCGATCGGGCACTGGCGCAGGTGGGTCTCACCGGTTTCCGCCGACGCGTGCTCTCAACGCTTTCGGGCGGTGAGAAGCAGCGGGTGGCTCTCGCTTCGGTGCTCGCCATGGAGCCGGAGGTGCTCGTGCTCGACGAGCCGTCGGCCAACCTCGATCCGCAGGGCACCCGGGAGTTGTTCGGCATCGTGCGGCGACTCGCTCAGGGCGGCGGGCTCACCCTCGTTCTCATAGAGCACAAGCTCGAGCACGTGGTCGAGTGGATGGACTCATTGCTCGTACTCGACCGCGAGGGGAAAGTGGTATACCGCGGTGACCCGCGCACCGGTTTCTACGAGCACGGGGAGTTGCTGGCCGCCGCTGGCATCTGGCGGCCCAAAGTGGTCGAATTGGTGGAGCAGTTGAGAGCTGAGGGGTACCCGCTGCCCGATCGCCCGCTGGGGGAGGAGGATCTCGTGGTCGAGCCGCCGGCTGCCGGTGTAGACGGCTCGGCCCTCGAGTCGGTCTGCGGGCGGGTTATTCGACGGGGCGGTCAACCGGACGGTCCCGGAGTCCATAGCGCATCGTCGGCCACCGAGTCACCGCCTCTGTTCGATATCCGCAGCCTCACCTACGCCTACGGGCATGCGTCTCCCACACTCTTTGACATCCACGCTCGGGTGCCGAAGGGCCGGATCACGGCGATCGTGGGAAGCAACGGCGCCGGCAAGACCACCCTCGCCTCTCTCTTGACGGGGGTACTGCGCCCTCCGGCAGGTGCCGTGTTCCTGGAGGATGATGACGTCTCCCGCCTGCCGGCGCGGGCTCTCGCCGACCGCGTGGGACACGTGTTCCAGAACCCGGAGCACCAAGTCGTGCGGGACAGCGTGCGTGAGGAGGTGGCCTATAGCCTGGCCTGTTTGAAGGGAGTGAAGGTGCTTGCCCCTGAGGAGGATGCCGAGGTCGACAGGTGGCTCGAGCGTTTCGGCCTGCAGGAGGCCGCCGGCGCCAATCCGTTCGCGCTCAGCCAGGGCCAGAAACGCCGCCTGAGTGTGGCCGCCATGGTGGTGAGGGCCCAGCAGGCCCTGGTGCTCGACGAACCCACCTTCGGGCAGGACGAAGCTCACAATGTGCGGCTGCTCGACTCGCTTGCGGAGCTGAAGGAGCAGGGGAAGACCATTGTGCTGGTCACTCACGATATGGACGTGGTGGCGGAGTACGCGGATCATCTGCTGGTGCTCCGGGCAGGTGAACTCGCCTATGCGGGTGAGCCTCAGGGCTTCTTCGCCCAGCCGGAACTGGTGGAGGTCTGCGGTCTGGAGGTACCGTTTTGCGAGCGGGCACGGGCATGGGTGTGGTGGCAGGCGCGGCCGGTACCGTCTGCGGAGGCGGAGACTCTGGTACCGGCGGAGAGGATCTAGGCGGCGATGAAGAGCGTACGCCCTCAGCTCGAGCACCGCTTTCAGCCCGAATGCCGTGTGCCGTCTGAGCGTCTCGTGCGGCCCGAGATGGGGAGCCCTTCGCTGCGGCCGTCCGGCCCTCCGGAGAGCGCGGCCTCCGTGCCCGCGGGCGAAGGCCGCGCTCTCGCTCGCGTCAATCCCTTCCTGAAACTGTGCACCCTTCTTGTGGTGTGCCTCAGTCTCACCCTGGTCTTCGACCCCATCACTCCCGCCGTCTTTCTGGCCTGGGCCCTGCTTGCCGCCTTGGCCGTGGAGCGCCTTCCTCTGCGATCCGTGATCCTACCGATGCTGCCGCTCCTGTTTGCCGTGGTGGGCATCTTCCTGTCCAACATCCTCTTCAACCGGGGCAACGCGGAGTCGGAGGCGCTCTTCTACCTCGGTTCCCTCAAGGTGACTGAAGTGGCTCTCCTCACCGCCTCTTCCATCAGTCTCCGCATACTGGCCATAGCCGCTTTCTCGGTGACGTTCGTGCGGACCACCGAGGCCTCCGATCTCATTCTGAGCCTCGTGCAGCAGGCTCGGCTGAACCACCGTTTGGCCTACGGGCTCATGGCCGGTTACCGCATGCTCCCCCTGCTGCAGGAGGAGTACCGCACCATCCGGATGGCCCAACGGGTCAGGGGAGTGGGTGACGGGGGGGCCGTTTTTGGCTGGGCGGGCCGCCTCCGGCATACCTTCATGCCCCTCCTCGCCGGCTCGGTGCGGCGGGCGGGCAGGGTGGCGCTTGCCATGGATGCACGAGCGTTTGGGGCCCATACAGAGAGGACGTATCGACGGAGTCTCGTGGTGCGCAAGGCGGATTGGGCCTTTCTGGGAGGGTCGGTCGTGCTCGCGGCCGGCATCATCGCCTGTCTCGCTGTCCTTGGAGTGGCCAAGTTCAGCGTGGGGGTGTGAGTAACCGCCCGCGGAGCGGGTGCCCATGTGTGCCGCTCCGCCGCTCCCTACACCCGGCGCAGGTTCCGTGACAGCTCCCGCAGGCGCTCCTCGCCGTATGTGCGACCGCCATATCTCCATGCGGCGTAAGCGCGGCTGATCTCCATGATGGATGAGGCTCCCTCAGGACGGGCACGGGAGGCCCGTCTGGCGAAGTCGAGAGGGCCCTCTTTGTGACCACGCACAATCCGCCGTCGCGACAGCCGGCGCAGGAGTTGCGCGTAGAGCCGCTCCAACGGATGCTGGCGCGCCTTGCGGGTCAGACTCACCAGAAGAGGTACAGCGGCGAGGAGCACCGCGAGGCCGAGCAGCCTGCCGCCGTTCTCCCACTCGAGGCTGAACGCAAAGGTGTTGCGGATGGTCTCGGAGAGGGAGCGCAGGGCGGCGACCTGGCTTCTCATGTCGTAACCGATGGTGAGGGCGTACCAGCGGAGCCGGAGACTGTCGACGAAACGGGAGAAGCTGGAAGCAGGGCTTGTGCCTCCTGCCGGGCTGCCGGCCGGGGGAGTGGGATCGACCCGCATCCAGCCTCGACCGTCGATGTAGGCTTCCACCCACACGTGCGCAGAGCGCTGGCGTACGAGGTAGTAGTTGCCTTGATCATTGAATTCTCCCCCTACATAGCCGCCCACGAGACGTGCGGGCACGCCCGAGAGACGAAGCGCCATTGCAGTGGCGGCGGCGAAGTACTCGCAGTACCCGGCTCGGGCGGTGAGGAACGCCTCGAGGGGATGGTCGGAACCCACCGGGGCTTGGGTTGTGTAGGTGTAGCCGGTGTGGAAGTGTGCACGCAGGCGTTCCACCTTCTCCTGTGGACGGCGGGCTGGACCCACCACGTCGGAGGCGAGCCGGTGGACGGCGGGCGGCAAGCCGGGAGGCACAAAGAGATTCCGGGCGCGCGCCTCGGGTCCGAGCACCTCGGGCACCCAGCCGGTTATGTCCGACTCCACTTCGTAGCGGAATCTGGTCGCCGGTGGACGCGCCGCTTTGAGTACCGCCCCGCCCGAGAAACGCAGCGTAAGTGAGGTGGGAGAGGCCGCCAGCGGGTGGTCGAGGGCAAAAAGTGTGTGGTCTCCCTGCGGTTCGAGGTAGACGAGGTGGCGTACCGTCTCACCCGAGCCGGAGCCGGCCAGGAGTGTGGAGACGGGCGGCTCGGTCGCCCTCCAGGAGACGCCGTCGGTGTCTTCGAATACCAAGCCCCTCCAGTAGGGGGCAGCGGGGAGCGGGCCCTTCCCCTCGAGAAGCACGGCCCGGAATACGGGGTCGGTTCTCAAGGCGATGCGGCCCACGTCTCCCAGACTCACCCGGTCGGAGAAGCCCGAGGCCAGTGCCGGTGACGGAGCTATCCCGTGCCACAGGGGAGCGGTGGCCCGGGGTAGTCCGAAGTAGAACAACGTGGTGAGAGGGATGGCGGCCGCAAGGAGAACGAGGGCCACCCCTCCCAGGCGTCGTACGAGGCCTCGGGGAAGAGTCCGGCCCTCGAGTTCACGGCCGAAGGGTATCCACAGGAGAGTGGCGGTGGCCAGCGGGAGGTAGGCGGCGAACAACACCCCGAAGGTGAGGTCGACGGTGAGGATGGCGGAGCCGATGAGCAGGAGGAGACTGAGCAGCATGACCTGCAGGTGGTCGCGGGAGGCCTTGGGCCCGAGGAGCTTCGCCCCCAGGAGAACCACAGAGGCGGCGAGTAGTCGCCCCAAGAAGCCGTGGGCGGAGGGAAGCGCTGCGAGTGCGATTACTCCCATCACCGAGAAGAGGTTGATCATCCAAGTGGAGAGAGGGTGGCGGCCGCGTAGGTCCCAGGCGGCACCGAGCGTGATGAAGGCGGCGAGGAGTCCCCCGAGCAACAGCGATAGGTGGAGCAGGGCTGCGGCGAGCCCCAGGCACGCCATGGCGTACGTGAGCACGAGGGTGACACGGTCGGGGCGCCGGGTGCGGTCGCCCTTCACCTTCACCCCCTCCGTCACGTCTCGCTTCACGTCACTCCTCCGTCACCATAGAGGGCGAGGGCCGTGAGCAGCCGGTTGCGGTGCAGGAGACCTCCACCCGGAGA
Source organism: uncultured Gaiellales bacterium (assembly GCA_964423425.1). Taxonomy (GTDB): domain Bacteria; phylum Actinomycetota; class Thermoleophilia; order RBG-16-64-13; family RBG-16-64-13; genus CAYRES01. The sequence goes on from CAYRES010000002.1 coordinate 264,489, forward strand.
GAGCCTCACCGAGGGTAGATCGAGCCCCACCGGCGTGCCCTCGGCGTTCGCTCGGAGCACGAGGGTCACCAATTGCCCCAACCGCTCCTCCAGCGAGGGTCCGGGGACGCTCTCCAAGGTCAGCAGAAGCGGAGGCCGGCCCTCCTCGTCGAACTCCTTGACGTGGAGAGCGCCGTAGCGCGACAGTGCCCGCCAGTAGATGCGGCTCGGCGGGTCACCCGCTGCGTAGCGCCGTATTCCATGGAAATCACCGCCCACACCTCGGCCGGAGGGGGTGCCTCCTGAATCGTTCTCGGGAAGGCCCGAGGAGTGGATACTCCGCACGGGTAACGGCTGTGGAAAGACCAGCACTTCATCATCGAGCAGGATGCGACCTCCCCTGTGGAAGAACCCGAACGGGAAGTCGGAGGTGATGGTGAACTCGCCGAGCATCTGGTGCCCGCGCCGGGCGAAGTGGACAGGTATGGTGGTCTCGACTTCTCGGATTGGCGGGATGAGAAGGAAAATCGCCCGTTCATCTTCCTCCCGTCTCACTTGGAGCATGAAGGTGGGGAGGAGGCGTCTACGGTTGGTCACGCGGAGTGAGGCGTAGGCTTGTTGGTGTGCGTACAGTTCGCGTGGAGTCCTCACCTCGAGGTCGAGCCGACGGAGCGCGCAGTAGGCCACCATGCCGGAGACGCTCATCAGAGCGAGAAGCCCCGCCGTGACGAGATACAGGAGATTGTTGGCGGTGTTGACGGCGGCGACGCCCACGAGCAGGGTGAGAGCGATGTACAGCTTGCCTGTCCGGGTGATCTGAACGCGTACTCGATCGAAACGAAGAGGCCGGCGCATGTAGCGGTCTCCTTGATTCAGGGGACAGGGACCTGCTCGAGCAGGTCTTCGATGGTTCGACGTCTACCTGCGGAGGAGTGCTCATGGATGTGTGCCAGTCGGTGTCCGGCCACCGGGCCGAGTACCGCCTGCACATCTTCGGGTACGCAGTAGTCTCGTCCCTCGAGGAAAGCCCAGGCCTTGGCGGCCATGACGAGTGCTTCGCTCGCGCGGGGTGAGAGTCCGGCCACCAGCCGCTCGCTGCGGCGGGTGGCCGCCACCAAGTCGAGCACGTAGTCGATGAGCGGGTCGGCAGTCTTGATTCTCTGCACCTTGTCCTGCAGGGCGGAGATCTCCTCCGGGCCCAGCACCGGAGACAGCTCGCGGATGCGTCTGCGGGTATCCAGACGGTTGAGGAGGGCTTTCTCGGCCGCCCGGCTCGGATAGTCGATGGACAGTGACATCATGAAGCGGTCGAGCTGGGATTCGGGCAGGGGAAAGGTGCCGTACTGCTCGAGCGGGTTCTGGGTGGCGATGACGAAGAAGGGTTGCTTGAGAGCGTAGCTCTTGCCTTCCACCGACACCTGACCCTCACCCATCGATTCGAGCAGGGCGCTCTGGGTCTTGGGGGTGGCGCGGTTGATCTCGTCGGCCAGAATCAGCTGCCTGAAGATGGGGCCGGGGCGGAAGGTGAAGGTCTGCTCCCTGCTGTTGAAGACGAGGGTACCGGTGATATCGGCGGGCATGAGATCACTTGTGAACTGGATGCGGCCGAAGGAGAGCCCCAGTACACGGGCCAGGCTGAGCGCCAGGGTGGTCTTGCCGATGCCGGGGATGTCCTCCAGGAGCAGATGCCCCCGGGCGAGCAGGCAGGCAGCCGCCAGCTTGATCACCTGCTCCTTACCCAGCACCACTTCGCTCACGGTTTGGACTATTCTGTGCATGGTGTCGCTATCTTGTGGTGTGCTTGGCGTTGGTGGCGTCGCAGTTTGTGCAGACTGTGTCGAGGAAAAGACTACGGTACTGATATCGGCCAAGGGCGGACGCGGCTTGATTCGGCCACAGTAATCGGCGCGTACGGCCCCTCGGCACAGGGCAGAACCGGGGGCACACAGGGTGGGGAGGTGGACGGTGGGAGCGGTGCAGGAGCCTGATTTCGAGAAGCTCGGCGTCTTCTACTTGGGCCGTCAGTACGATGCGGCGGCGGGTTCGTCGGCCGGCATGCCCCTCCTCCTCTACGATTCCCGCGATCTCGTGACCCATGCCGTGTGCGTGGGCATGACTGGGTCGGGGAAGACCGGTCTCTGCACCGCTCTCATCGAGGAGGCCGCCATCGATGGGGTACCGGTTCTGGTGGTTGACCCCAAGGGCGATATGGCCAACCTGCTTCTGTCTTTTCCCGCCCTCGAGCCCGAGGACTTCCTGCCCTGGATCGAAGAGGAAGAGGCGGCCCGCCAAGGTCTCTCTCCTCTGGAGTTTGCCACGCTACAGGCGGCAGGTTGGCGGGAGGGGCTGGCTTCCTTCGGCCAAGACGGTGAGCGGATACGGCGGATGCGCGAAGCGGCGGACTTCGCCGTCTACACGCCGGGGTCGACCGCCGGGCGCCCTCTGTCCATCCTCAGTTCGATGGCAGCGCCTCCTCCGGCCCTGGCGGCCGACAAGGAGTTTCTCGCCGACCGGGTCGGCACGGTGGTGGAGAGCCTGCTTGGGCTGGTCGGGGTGGCTGCCGATCCACTGAAGAGCCGGGAACACATCCTCCTCTCCGCGCTCGTGTCGACGGCCTGGACGTCCGGCCGTGACCTCGACCTGCCCCAACTCATCGGCCAGGTCCAAACCCCACCCTTCGAACGGGTGGGGGTGCTCGATGTGGAGTCCTTCTATCCGGCGCGGGACCGGTTCGAGCTTGTCCTGCGCCTCAACAACCTACTGGCCGCACCCGGTTTCGATGTGTGGCTGAGCGGTGAGCCTCTTGACATCGATCGTCTGCTCTTCACGAAAGAGGGTCGTCCGCGGGTGTCGGTGTTCACCATCTCCCATCTCGGGGACGGGGAGAGAATGTTCTTCGTGTCGCTCCTTCTCAATGAGGTGCTGGGTTGGGTGAGGTCCCAACAGGGTTCCGGGAGCCTACGGGCTCTTCTCTACATCGACGAGATCCTCGGATACATGCCTCCGGTGGCCGCTCCTCCGTCGAAGCGGCCCCTCCTTGCCCTCCTCAAGCAGGCGCGGGCCTTCGGGCTGGGGGTGGTGCTGGCCACACAGAACCCCGTCGACCTCGATTACAAGGGGCTCGGCAATGCGGGTACCTGGTTCATAGGCCGCCTGCAGACCGAGCGCGACCGCAGCCGGCTGCTGGAGGGGTTGGGCGGTACGGAGCTCTTGGCAGGCATCGAGGGTGATGCGGGGCCGGCCTCGACGGACGAGCTCATCGCCGGACTGAAGAAGAGGGTGTTTCTCATGCGTAACGTCCACGACCCCGCGCCGGCGCTGTTCGAGTCGCGCTGGGCCCTGTCCTACCTGCGCGGGCCGCTCACTCGGGCGCAGATCAAGTGGCTCACTGTAGGTTCTGCGGAGGCTGAGAGCGGTGGCACGGCACCGGGGGAGGAGCCCAGGTCGGCCGGGACGGGCTTGGCGGACACCGCTGCCGCGGAGGGGGCGGGTGCGGGAGTCTCGCCTTCCGGCTCAGGGGCGGCACCCACGTTGGACCCCGGGGTTCCGGTCGCGTACCTGCCTCTCGGCGTGGCTCCACAACAAGGAGAACAACTGGTCTACGAGCCTCAGGTTCTGGGTATGGCCGGGATACGCTTTGTGGACGTACGCCGGGAGGTCGACGTAGCTCGTGACTATGCGTTTCTGGCCCAGGTGACCTCCGGCCCTATCGCTCTCGACTGGGGGGCGGCGGAGCGGCTCGGCTTCGGCCTCGAGGACTTGGACTCGGGCCTGGAGTCTGTTGCCGGGCGGGTGTCCGGTGATGGAAGTGTGAGCTATGTGGCTGTGCCTCCCGCCGCAGCCGACCCGAAGAGCTATGCGGCCTGGCAGCGTGACCTCCAAGCCTGGCTGTATCACCACGAGACACTCGACCTCTACCGCAGTCCGCACTTCAAGCTCACCTCCGCCGCCGATGAGGACGAGCGCGACTTCCTCATCCGGGTGCAGCACACAGCGCGTGAGCGGCGCGACGAGGAGGTGGCAGCGCTCGAGAAGAGGTATGCGGCCAAGCTCGAACGGCTCGAAGCGCGATTGCGCAAGGCACGGCAGACCGTGGAGCGCGAAGCGGGCCAAGCCCGCGATCACAAGGTCCAGACGGCGGTCTCGGTGGGAGCGACGCTGCTCAGTGCACTCGTGGGACGCAAGGCGGTGAGCACGGGGACGGTGGGCAGGGCCACGACTGCAGCGAGGGGCGTAAGCCGCTCCGCCCGGGCGGAGGAGGATGTGAAGCGGGCCAGGGAGACGGTCGAGCAGTTGGAGCGGACACGAGTGGAGTTCGGGGCCGAGCTGGAGGCCGAGCTCGAAGGTCTGAAAGAGCGTTTCGACTCCGAGTCCGGTGGAATCGAAACCGTGCCCGTGAGGCCGAAGAAGGCCAACATCCTCGTGCGTTTCGTGGGGCTCGTCTGGGTGCCGGTGCTCCTGGACGAGCGAGGGTACGCACGTCGAGCCTTCGTGGCCGGCGGGGTCTCCTTGCCTGTCCCACGACTGGACGCCGCGCCATCCGCCCCCACGCGGAGTGGCTGATGCTCGAAGGCAGTGAAACACTCGCGTATGCTCTGTTGTCTTCCGAGGCAAGGGTGCTGGAAGCCAACGGGGTCTTTGCCGAGAATCTGGGGATCACCCGGTCAGAGGTGGTCGGCGTCCGCCTCACCGGCAGGGTCACCGAGGGCCAGAGGGGAAGACTCGAGCGGCTGCTCCTGGGGTTGTCGGAGAAGGAGCCGGGCGAGGCGACGGAGCCCTTCTTCATGCACTTCGATCGCGGGAACGCCTCACCCGTGACCCTGCGTGTGTGGCTCCGGCCCACCTCGGGGGGAGTCGAACTCATGGGAGAGCCTGCTACGGGCGATGTGGGAAGGCTCGAGGAGGCATTGGTCAAGCTCAACTCGAGAATCAGCGACCTCAGCCGGGAGAACGTCAAGAAGGCCGCGGAGCTGGAGAAGGCACTGGCGGACCTCAAGGCGGCTCAGGCGACCATCGTTCACCAGGAGAAGATGGCGTCCCTCGGACAGATGACCGCCGGTGTCGCTCATGAACTCAATAATCCTCTCGCCTACGTCATCAACAATCAGCACCTGCTCCGGCGGTTCTTCGGTCACCTGCTCGGAGTGCTCAACCTGTTCGGGGAATCCCTCGACGCCATCGAGGAGGCCGACCCGGCTCTGTGGGGCCGCCTGATGGACGAGATGGAGAGGGTCGATCTTCCCCACATAGCCGAAGCAGTGCCCCGGCTGCTCGCATCGAGCGAGGAAGGCCTCGACCGCGCCCGCGGTATTGTGAGTGATCTGCGTGCCTTCTCCCGCCTGGATGAGGCTGCCGTCAAGGAAGTCGACCTCAACGAAGGCCTACGCAGCGCGCTTCGTTTTCTCGAACCCTTGGCCAGAGAACAGGGCTGCAGCATCGTGGCGGAGCTTCGTCCGCTGCCTCCCGTGACTTGCGAGGCCGGGCAGGTGCAGCAGGCCTTCGCAAATATCGTTGCCAACGCAGTCCAGGCGGCGGGTGCCGGAGGAACGGTGAGGGTGACCACTCAAGCGGACGAGGGCTGGCTCTGCGTGCAGGTGCAGGACGACGGCCCCGGCATTCCGAGCGACGCACTTCCACACATCTTCGAGCCTTTCTTCACCACCAAAGCGGTGGGGGAGGGAACCGGCCTGGGTTTGAGCATCGCCCATACGGTGATCCAGCGCCAGGGAGGCAGCATCGAGGTGGAGACGAGTCTCGGCGAGGGTGCATGCTTTCGGGTGTGGTTGCCTATAATGAATAGAACGTAGTCACTCAAGGTGACCGAGGGGAACGGTGGTACATGGAGCTCTCTGCGACTCTCAAGGACAGACTGGCCGACCGCCGACATAGTCGCAGTGGGCAGCCGGAACCTTCCTTGTTTCAGGAACGCGATCTGGTGCTCGTGATCGATGATGAGCCGGAGATCACGGCGTCGGTCAAGGAGCTGTTGTCGGGTGAGTACGACGTGGTCACCGCCAACACCCCGGAGGAGGCCCTTGCCGTGCTCGGCGCCGAAGAGGTGTCGGTGGTCTTGAGTGATCAGCGGATGCCGGTCTGAGCGGTGCCGAGCTTCTCGCCCGCGTTTGTGCGTCACACCCCGACACCACCCGCATCCTGTTCACCGGGTACTCAGACATTGGAGCCGTCATACGGGCCGTGAACGAAGGTCGCATCTTCTACTACGTGACCAAGCCTTGGGAGCCCGAGGAGTTGCGGGCGGTGGTCCGTAACGGTCTGGAGCGCCACCGGCTGTCCCGGGAGAACCGTCTGCTGCTCGAGAGGCTGCGCGCCGCCAATACCGAACTCGAGGAGAAGGTGAGACTCCGCACCGAGGAGATCGAGGCGAGAAATGAGGAGTTGGCATGGGCCAAGGATCGCATAGAGGAGCTCCTGCGGGAGGATTCCCTCACCGGTCTCGCCAATCGGAGGCGGCTCGACGAGGTTCTGGAGCTCGAAGCCGCTCATGCCCGGCGTTACGGAACGCCTCTGTCGGCCATCATGCTCGATCTCGACCACTTCAAGCAGGTGAACGACGAGTTCGGGCATCCGGCCGGCGACGCAGTACTCAAGGCCGCGGCGGCCGTGTTTGCCGAAGGAGTACGTGCCACTGATCTGGCTGGCCGCTGGGGAGGCGAGGAGTTCCTCATCGTGCTGCCTCATGTTCGAAAGAGCGATGCCGCCGTGCTTGCGGAACGGCTGAGGGGTGGCTTGGAGCGGGCCGAGCTGCCCGCGATCGGCCGGCCCATGACGGCGAGCTTCGGCGTGGCTGAGTGGCGGCACGGCGGCGACTCCGAGGCGGAGCTCGTCGCCCGGGCCGACGCCGCAATGTACGTCGCCAAACGGAGGGGGCGGAACCGCGTGGCTACGGAAGACGATATCGAGGAGGCCGTGTGAGGCTATGGCTGCCTGCGCACTGACGCGAGAGGCGCGTGAATGAGACAAGGTGTGGTTTCTGAGAGTGAAGAGAAGGTCAGGCCCACCGTCCTCATCGTGGACGATGAGCCTGCCGTGCTCGAGAGTGTGGCAGAACTCCTGCGGACGGACTACGAGGTACTCGCCACCACCGATCCCGAAGAGGCGGTGCACCTGCTCGAGGAGCGCGACGTTGCCCTGATACTGACCGATCAACGCATGCCCAACCACAGCGGGGTGGAGCTGCTGGCGCGGAGCGCGCGCCTCAGTCCAGATACCGTGAGGGTGCTGTTCACCGGCTACTCCGACATCGAGGCGATCATCCAGGGGATAAACGAAGGCCGCATGTACCGGTATATCGCCAAACCGTGGGACCCCGAAGAGCTGGTGATCCTGGTGGAGGAGGCCACGCGTCTGCATGTGCTTGCAGTGGAGAACGAGCGCTTGCTGAAGGAGCTCGCGGGCACGCTTGCCGTCGTCGATCGGCAGGAGGGGGAGTTGGGGCGTCTGCGTCGGCAAGGCCATGAGCTGGAGAAGGCGAATCGGACACTTGCCCACGCAGTGAGGGACCTGAACGATGCCCACTGGCACCTGCGCAAGTTTCAAGAGTTTCTCCCCATCTGTTCCTGTTGCGGCCGTGTGCGGAGCGAAGACGGTGAGTGGCAGCCGCTCCGGGAGTTCCTGAATCTGCATTCCGACTTCCTCACGCACGGCTTGTGCCCGGAGTGCGTCACGCTCTTGGAGAACGAGGAGGCCCAGGATCCGCTGCGGTGAGTACGTCTGGCGGTGGTCTCTTGGGCTGCGGCGACCTCCGTATGGGAGAACCGCGAAGCAGCAGGGAGTCCCGACCGGTCGGGCGACAGGAGTGGGGTCGAGCTATGCGAAAGGGGGAGGTGTGGGTGGTGGAGAGGTAGTGGCAGAGCTGAAAGCCAGACAGGAGGCCGTGGTGGCGGATGCGGTGGCCGTGCTCGCCGAGAGCCCGGAATGGCAGCGCATGGCCCAAGTGCGCGGGTTGCAGACGGAAGAGATGTCGTCACAGGTTGCCCGGCACGCTGTACGGACGATACTGAGCGACTTGACCTTGGGCACCGACCTGGGTATGCGTGAGAACTTGGAGTGGTTCGGCCGTCTGGACAAGGGACATCGCCTGGAGGCGAAGCCTTCCATGTACGAGGAGATGTTCAAGGCGGTGTTCGACCGCATGGAGGCCGCTTTGGACGAACCCGCACTGCGTGACGAGCTCCGCGCGTATCGGGCGGTCGTGGAGCGATTGATTCCGAGGACGGAGTGACGGCCATGGAGATCGCGAAGGACCTTTCTGCCGAGTCCTATACCGACTATCTGGAACGGCTGCTTAAGGGTGACGAGGAGGGATGTCTGCACATCGCCCGGCAGACGGCCATCGACCTTGCCGGGTTGCATAGCCTGTACATCGGTCTCATCCAGTCCTCGCAGTACCGGGTGGGGGAGTTGTGGGAAGCAGGCAGCATATCGGTGGCCACCGAACACATGGCTACGGCGACGAACACCTTTGTGGCTCTCTCCTGCTACGCGCCGATTGCCCGCCGCGCCGCCGGTGGCCCGAAGGCGACGGTGGCCTGCACGCTCGATGAGTTCCATGAACTCGGCGCCCGCCTCACGGCCGACCTCCTCGAGTGCGACGGCTGGGATGTCGACTACTACGGGGCTTCCCTGCCGGTGCGTGACCTGATTGGGGCCGTGCGTGACAGACGGCCTCGGGTGCTGGGGCTGTCGGCCGCCCTCACACAGCACCTTGGCGGGCTCCGTGAGGTGGTCGACGCAGTGCGGGAAGCACTCGGGGGCGACAGTCCCCCGATAGTGGTGGGTGGCAATGCCTTCCGGCCCGCGCCGGATCTGTGGAAGCTCGTGGGTGCCGACCGCTACGCTCCCGACGCATCGGCGGCGGTGGAGGTGCTCAGGGAGTTCCGCGACTGACAGTTTGCCGCCCCGGCCACAGGCGTCGCGGCAGGTGCCGGCGCCGTCCCGGCCACCTGTCCGGCCTGCTGCACTCAAACGGTGTCGAGCCGAGCGGGCGCCCGGCTTCTGTTACAATCGGGCTTCCCAGTGCGAAGCATCGCCTAGTTTCGAAGCATCGTGAGGTAGCCAGTGAGAAGCGACACACCCACTTTTCAGGACGTCGTTCTGTCCCTGCAGCAGTTCTGGGCCGACCGGGGTTGCCTCGTGTGGCACCCCTGGCACACGGAGGTGGGGGCGGGTACGTTCAACCCGGCCACCTTCATCCGGGCCCTGGGTCCCGACCCTTGGAACGTAGCCTACCTGGAGCCCTCCATCCGGCCCACGGACGGCCGTTACGGTGAGAATCCCTACCGGCTCGGCCACTACTATCAGTACCAGGTGATACTGAAGCCCTCTCCCCACGATATCCAGGACCAGTATCTGGAATCGCTCGCACACATCGGTATTGATCTCGCGAAACACGATGTCCGCTTTGTGGAGGACGACTGGGAGTCACCCACGTTGGGAGCGTGGGGCCTGGGCTGGGAGGTGTGGATCGACGGCATGGAGGCCACCCAGTTCACCTACTTCCAGCAGGTGGGCGGTTTCGATCTCGATCCGGTCTGCGTGGAGCTCACCTACGGCATGGAGCGCCTCGCCATGTTCCTGCAGGGAGTGAACAGCGTGTTCGACCTGGTGTGGGTGCCGGGTTTGACCTACGGCGACGTGCACCGGGCGGGGGAGGCGGAGTGGTCCACCTACCACTTCGACGTGAGTGACGCGGGCGCGCTGCAGCGCCACTTCGCCGACTATGAGCGGGAGTGTGAGTCGTGCTTGGCTCACGGCCTGGTCATGCCGGCCTACGACTTCGTGCTCAAGTGTTCACATGTGTTCAACATGTTGGATGCCCGGGGCGCCATCAGCGTGACCGAGCGTACCGGGTATATCGCCCGGGTTCGCAACATCGCCCGGCGGGTGGCCGAGGTGCATATGGCCAAGCTGGCGGAGCGCGAGCAGGCCGGCGACTCACCCGCCGGCGGGGAGGAGGTCTGACATGGGGCGCGACTTCCTTCTCGAGATAGGTACGGAAGAGCTTCCCTCTTCGGCCTGCCACGTCGTACTCGAGCAGCTTCCCCGGCGTGTGCTCTCCCTCTTCGAGGCCGACGACATCGTGGTTGATCCCGGCAACATCCGCGTCTTGGTCTCTCCGCGGCGTATCGCAATCATGGTGGCCGACGTACCCGAGGCCCAGACTCCCCGTGAGGTAGTGCAGCGGGGGCCGGCGGTGGAGGCCGCCTTCGATGCCTCCGGTGAGCCCACGCCGGCGGCGATTGGTTTCGCCAAGGCCAAGGGAGTGACTCCCACCGAGCTCGTGGTGCGCTCTGTGGAGGGGCGCAGCTTCGTCTACTACGTGTCCATGAGCGAGGCGAGGCCCACGGCGGAACTCCTGCCCGGTCTGTGCCTCAAGCTGGTTCGCGACATGTACTTCCCCAAGAACATGCGCTGGGGCTTCAGAGACCTCCGCTTCTCGCGACCCATGCGCTGGCTGGTCGCCCTGTACGGCGCGGAGGTGGTGCCTTTCGCCATCGCGGGCGTGGAGTCCGGCCGCATGAGCCGGGGCCATCGCTGGCTGGGCGGGCCGGTGGAGATCACCGAGCCGGGCTCGTATGTGGAGGCGCTTCGCTCGGTCTTCGTGATGGTCGACCACGTGGAGCGCCGGGCCTACATCCAACGCTCCCTCGACGAACTCGCGGGTTCTCGCCGGCTGCGGGCCGTCGATCCCCAGGGCAAGATGGATGAGGTGGTTTTCCTGGTGGAGTGGCCCACCGTGCTGGAGGGCTCCTTCGGGGAGCAGCACCTGCGCCTGCCCGCTGAGGTGCTCATCATGGCCATGCAGTCGCATCAGCGGTACTTCCCCCTGGTGGACGACGAGGAGGCGCTCTCTCATGTCTTTCTCTATGTCATGAACGGCGACCCGGCCCACGCTGCGTCCATCACCGCCGGCAACGAGCGCGTGCTGGAGGGGCGCATAGAGGATGCCGAGTTCTCCTTCGACAAGGACGTGGCCACCGGTCTCGAGCAGATGGCACGTTCGCTCGATCGCGTGGTGTTCCACGAGAAGATCGGCACCATGCACGACAAGACCGAGCGCTTGGTGTTCCTTGCCCACCACCTGGCCGATGCCCTCGGGCTGGAAGGCGACGTGCGCCTGCACCTGCTCGAGGCGGCAAGGCTGGCCAAAGCCGACCAGGTGTCCATCATGGTCCGGGAGTTCGCCGACCTGGAAGGCACCATGGGTGCCACCTACGCCCTCATGGAGGGGTTCCACGGGGAGGTGGCCCAAGCCCTCAAGGAGCAGTTCTTGCCCGATGCCGCGGAAGGCGAGCTGCCGGAGAGCATTCCCGGCGCGGTACTCGCCACCGTGGAGAAGGCCGACAACATCGTGGCCGCATTTGCCTGTGGGGAGCCCCCCTCGGGCTCCAAAGACCCGTACGGTCTGCGCCGGGCCGCCATGGGGATGGTCACCATCGCCCACCGCCACGAACTCCGCTACGACGTGAGGGGTTTGATCGAGACGGCGCATCAGAGATTGGAACACATCCCCGGTTTGGTGCCCGCTGGGGAGGTCACCGAGGCGGCTGTGACCTTCATCAAGGAACGGGTGATCAAGTGGCTCACCGATGCTGGTGTGTCTCGGGATACGGTGGAGGCGGTGCTGCCCACTTCAGACGTCTTCCTCGACATAGCCGAGCGGGCGCGGGCTCTTCAGGAATTCCGTGTGTCTGAGGCGTTCGAGGATCTGGTCACCGTGTACACGCGGCCCACCAATCTGGCCAAGAAGCTCCCGCCTGAGCATGCAGGTATTTCGGTCGACCCCGATCTCTTCGCCGACGAGGCCGAGGCAGCCCTTTGGCAAGCCGCACAAGCGGTGACCGGTAAGGTGGGAGGGCTGGTGGAGTCAGGGCAGTACGGTGAGGCTCTCTCCGCGCTCACTTCTCTGCGCCCGGCCGTCGACGCCTACTTCGACGGTGTGCTGGTCATGGCCGAGGATGAGGCGGTGAGGAACAATCGCCTGCGCCAGCTTGCCGCCCTACGCAATCTGGTGCGCGTGGTTGCCGACTTGGACCGTCTCCAGGCCTGAACGGCACGGCTTTGAGAAAGGCGGGGGGGGGGGGGGGGGGGGGGGGGGGGGCGGCCCCCCCCCCCCCCCCCCCCCCCCCCCCCCCCACTGTTCCGGGATAGTCTGCAAAAACAGGACACCGGGTATCTGTGCAGCGTCAAGAATTCTCCT
>CAYRES010000002.1:276697-345968 GCA_964423425.1 uncultured Gaiellales bacterium
GGGGGGGGGGCCCCCCCCCCCCGCCCCCCATTCACCGCCCGCCCGCGAAGGCTCCTTCGCGGGCCTCGCTACGAAGCCGGCACCTCGGCTTCTTCGATCTCTTCGTCCGCGTCGATGCCCTTGGAGCCCCGGCGCAGATACTCCGCGTCCTCGTTGAGGAAGATGTCGGCCCAGGCGTACTCCTCCTTCCACACCGGAGCGTAGACATCGCGCAGCTCTCGTGCATACTCCTTGAGAGGCTCGTGAATCTCCGTGAAGAGTGATTCCGCCCCTTCGTGGGTGGGGTAGGCTCCGTGTTTCGCCACCAGGTTCTTCATGACCGAGGGATGGTCGATGAGGGGACAGGGGCGCAGGAGATTGTGGCCGAAGGGTTGCATGGAACGGATGTCGCGCATGAAATCTGAACCCAGGCAGTCCACCAGCGACTTCTCCTTGAGGTTGTCGACGGCGAAGTGGCAGAACACGCAGGGCTCCAGGTCGCCCTTGTTGCTGATATGGACGTAACGGCGCCCGGCGGCGATGCAGCCACCGGTGAGAGCCCCGTCATTCCAGAAGTCGGCCACCAGGAGCGGCTTCTCCCGCCGCACGCGATTCACGCCCTTGCGCAGTTCGTTACGCTGCTCAGGCGTCAACATGATGCTCATGTCGGGGCTGGAGCCGACCGGGATGTAGGTGAAGTACCAGCCGTACAGCAGTCCCTTGTCGATCATGAGGTCGACCCACTCATCACCTGTCACCACATCGATGTTGTCGGGGGTGACGGTGGCCGAGAAGGCCATCATGGCGCCCCGGTCCCTGAGCAGGTCCATGGTGTTCATCACCCGCTCGAAAGTACCCTTCCCCCGGCGGGTGTCGGTCTCCTTCTCGAACCCCTCCAGGCTGATGGCGAGCGAGATGTTGCCGAGCTCCACGATGCGGTCGGCGGTCTTCTCGTCGATCATGGTGGCGTTGGTGTATGGCTGGAAGGCTGAATCGGGATGGCGCTCGATCAAGTCGAGAAGTGGGGGCCACATGAAGGGCTCGCCGCCGATCATGAAGAAGACCCTGGTACCTATCTCCTCGGCCTCGGTGATGATGCGGTCGACCAGCTCGAACGACATGTCGTCCTTGCGGCTGTAGTTGCCCGCGTAGCAACCCACGCAGCGCAGGTTACAGCGCATGGAGGGGCTGATGGCCATCAGCAGGGGCGGCTTGACCCCAGTCTCTTCGATGACCTGCTCCACTATTCCTGGGTCGCGAAACATCAGGTTGCTCACGAAGGAAGCCAGGAAGCGTTTGCGCACGTTGGGGTGAAGCTGGGTGAAGAGCCGGGTGGCGTACTCCTCACCGGGAGTTCCGGGGGCCAGGTAGCCCTGGAGCCAGTCGGCGATCAGTCGCTGCTGCTGGGTCTTCGCCGCTTTGCCCAGTGCGAGAGCGACACCGCGGGAGGCCTTCTTGGGAGCTTTCGCTGCAACGGCGAGGGCGCCCGAGAGTGCCGTGGTTACCATCGCTTGTGTGCGGCTTCGGGCCGGACCGCCGTTTGTGCCGGACATGTCTCCTCCTTCTCGTCGTTGGGCACGATTACCGCGTGCGAGCGGTTGCGCCTCAATGCTTTGCCTCAGTTGCTGTGGGTTGTGTGGCTCTCCTGCGGCCACGGTATGGAGTGGAGCGCGGCCGGCCGGGGGTCGGTGCCCGACTCCGGCTCGGGGGACACGCCGTTCAGGAAGATATCGACTATCTCTTCTACGAACTGCCTTCTATCGATGGGCATGACGGCTTTGCCGCTCATGATCTCTTGGCTTTGCATGTAGGCCTGCAGCATGCCGAAGAAGGCCAGGGTGGTGAGCGAGGGGTCGCGTGGCCGGCGCAGCCTTCCGGCGCGCGCTTCTTCGTCCAAGAACCTCGACATGGCCAACCCGCCGAGTACCATGAGCCGCTCGAACACCAACCGGGCGACCGCCGGGAATCGTGGGCTCTCCACGAGCACGAGGCGTGCCACTTCCGGGTGCAGGTCCATACTCTCGCGGAGGAACACGTGAGCCACCGTTTCGAGCGCGCGGCGGGGAGAGAGCGCGGTGTGGTCGAGGGCTTCCTCGAGGAGCACGGTGCGCTCCGTGAGTACGGCGGCGAGCACCTCTTCCTTGCTACTGAAGTAGTTGTAGAGGGTGCCCTTCGATACACCGGCTGCCTCGGCTATCGAGGCCATGGTGGTTTGCTCGAAGCCGCGTTCGCTCAAGACACGCCCGGCTGCCCGCAACAGATCGGTTCGGCGCCGGCGAAGGTATTCGTCTCTGTTCTTGGCGGCGACTCTTGCCACGGTATCCCCTTGGACTGCCGGTGCCCCTGCAATGCGGAGCTATTAAATGACCAACCGGTCAGTCATTCCTTCATTATAGGTCGTCACCTGTCCGCGTCAAGCGTCTCTCGGCCTCAAGTCCCCTGCTGTATGGTAGCGTTGGCCGCCGGCCTCGGTTCCCCGAGACACCGGCACGGTAAACATCGTGTTTCCCCGGGGGCGCACATTGTTTTAGAATTGGTTTCGCCGGATACGCCCGCCGTTCATCGGCGCAACGCAGAAAGGGCTGGCTATGACCTCGAAGAAATACGTCTACGATTTCTCCGAAGGTGGAGCATCCATGAAGTCCCTGCTGGGTGGCAAAGGCGCCAACCTGGCGGAGATGACCACGATCGGCATCCCCGTTCCCCCCGGCTTCATCATCACGACCGAAGCCTGTGTGCACTACTCGCGGGCCGGCGAATACCCGGATGGCCTCGTGACCGAGATCGAGGAGCACGTACGCACCCTCGAGGCGACGACGGGCAAGGGTTTCGGTGACCCTGCCAATACGCTCTTGGTCTCCGTCCGCTCCGGCTCGGTGTTCTCGATGCCCGGCATGATGGACACCATCCTCAATCTGGGCCTGAACGACGATACCGTGGAGGGGCTCTCCTCATCCACGGGCAATCAGCGCTTCGCCTACGACTCATACCGCCGCTTCATCAACATGTTCGGCGAGGTGGTCATGGGTGTCGAGGCCCAAGTGTTCGAGGATGAGCTCATCGCCAAGAAAGGGGAAGTCGGCGCAGAGCAGGACACCGATCTCTCCGCCGATGATCTCAAGGACCTCTGCGAACGCTACAAGGCCCTGCTTCGCGACCAGACCGGCTCGGACTTCCCCTCCGATCCGCGTGAGCAACTCGATCTGGCCGTGAAGGCGGTGTTTCGCAGTTGGGACAACGAACGGGCAAGGGTGTACCGGCGCCTCAACAGCATCCCGGACGATCTGGGCACGGCCGTGAATGTGCAGGCCATGGTATTCGGGAACAAGGGGAGCGACAGCGGCACTGGGGTCGCCTTCACGCGCAACCCCTCGACGGGCGAGGACGAGTTCTACGGCGAGTTCCTCCTGAACGCCCAGGGAGAGGACGTGGTGGCCGGAGTGCGCCATCCGCGCCCCCTGGATGAACTCAAGAGCGAGATGCCCGCCATCTATGAGGAGTTGATGCAGGTACGAAGCACTTTGGAGAAGCACTACCGCGACATGCAGGACGTGGAGTTCACGTTCGAGGAAGGCCAACTCTTCATGCTGCAGACCCGGGCGGGCAAGCGCACGGCGGCGGCCGCTCTCAAGGCCGCGGTCGACATGGTGGCCGAGGGGCTCATCAGCAGAGAAGAGGCATTGGCCCGTATCGATCCGGCTCAGCTCGACCAGCTCATGCATCCCATGCTCGACCCCGAAGCCAAGGAGCCGGTGCTGACCACCGGGCTGAACGCCTCTCCGGGTGCAGCCGTGGGCAAGGTCGTCTTCACTGCCCGTGACGCGGCGGCCAAGGGCGCAGCGGGTGAGGAAGTCATCCTGGTGCGTTGGGAGACCAATCCCGACGACATCCAGGGCTTGGTGTACTCGCAGGGCGTCATCACCAGCCACGGTGGTATGACCTCACACGCAGCCGTGGTCGCCCGGGGCATGGGTAAGCCGTGCATCGCCGGCGCCTCCGAGGTTCACATCAATCTCGAGTCCAAGACCTTCACCGTGGGAGACGTGAAGGTGTCCGAGGGTGACTGGATCACCATGGACGGCACCAGCGGCAAGGTGTTCCTGGGGCGCATCGAATTGGTGCCCGCCCAGATCAATGAGGACTTCGGCCAGGTGCTTGCCTGGGCGGACGAAGTGCGGGTTTTGGGGGTGCGCACCAACGCCGACACCCCCGAGGACTCCCAGAAGGCGCGCGAGTTCGGCGCCGAGGGCATCGGCCTGTGCCGGACCGAGCACATGTTCATGCAGGAAGACCGTCTGCCTCATGTGCGCGGCATGATCCTGGCCCGCACCCTCGAGGAGCGCCAATCCTTCTTGGACAAGCTCCTGCCTTTCCAGAGAGGTGACTTCGAAGGTCTGTTCCGGGCGATGGTGGGTCTTCCTGTCACCATCCGGTTGCTCGATCCGCCGTTGCACGAGTTCCTCCCCGACTACACGGCAACGGTCGTCGATTTGGAGAAGGCACGTATCAACGGAGCTCCTCCCGAAGAGATCGCCGAGAAGGAGGAGTTGGCGGCGAAGGTCAAGAGCCTGCACGAGATGAACCCCATGTTGGGTACGCGCGGCTGCCGGCTCGGCATCGAGTTCCCCGAGATCTACGCCATGCAGGTGCGCGCCATCATGGAGGCCGCCTGCACCGTGTACGAGGAGCTGGGCGAGGCTCCCCTGGTGGAGATCATGATTCCCCTGGTGGGCTTCTGGCAGGAACTGAAGATCATGCGGGAACTCACCGAGAAGACGGCCGACGCGGTACTGGCCGAGCACGGTGTCGAGATCCCCTACCTGGTGGGTACGATGATCGAGTTGCCGCGGGCCGCCGTCACGGCTGATGAGATCGCCGAGTACGCCGATTTCTTCAGCTTCGGCACCAACGACCTCACGCAGACCACGCTTGGCTTTTCACGGGACGACGCTGAGGGCAAGTTCCTCACCTTCTACCTCAAGAACGATGTGCTCGACGCGAATCCCTTCGAGAAGCTCGACCAGTCGGGAGTGGGTCCGCTCGTGGCCATGGCCGTGGAGAAGGGCCGCGGGGTCAGGTCGAATATCAAGTTGGGCATCTGCGGTGAGCACGGCGGTGAGCCTTCCAGCATTGGCTTCTGCCACCGGGTGGGGCTGAACTACGTGAGCTGCAGCCCCTATCGGGTACCGGTGGCCCGCCTCGCGGCGGCCCAGGCCGCCCTCGGCGGAGCAGGCGGCCCCGGAGCCCAAGCATAGAGGGAGTGCTGCTGGTACAGTGAGAGACGCCTCCGCCGGGCCACGGGGCCCGGCGGAGGCGCCATCAGATTGTGGTGCCGCGGCGGGCCTCCGGCCCTGCGGCGGCACCTCCGGCGGCGAGAGCGGTAGTGTGCATGTGAAGCGGGAGAGCAGCGGTAGGATATCGCTGGACGCAGAACTCTTCGAGGCGGGGTTGTCCCCGCGCGCCCAGCGTTCCACCCTGTCCAAGGGCCGAGCTGTGGCCGAGGAACCCTGCCGGGTCCGCACGGAATTCCAGCGCGATCGCGACCGCATCGTTCACTCGAAGAGCTTCCGGCGACTCAAGCACAAGACGCAGGTCTTCATCGCCCCCGAGGGTGACCACTACCGCACGAGGCTCACCCACACCCTCGAGGTCTCCGGCATCGCCCGGGCGGTCGCGCGGGCGCTACGGCTCAATGAGGACCTGGCTGAAGCGATAGCTCTGGGCCATGACTTGGGGCACCCGCCCTTCGGGCATGCGGGCGAGCAGGTGCTCGACTCGGTGCTTCGTTCCCTGGGCCGGAGTGAGGGCTTCCGCCACAACCTCCAGAGCCTGCGGGTGGTCGAGACACTCGAGAACGAGGGCCGCGGCCTCAACCTCACCTGGGAGGTGCGCGACGGCATCGCCCTGCACACCGGCCCGGTCATGCCGGCCACGTTGGAGGGCCAGGTGGTCCGCATCTGCGACCGAGTGGCCTACATCAACCACGACATCGACGACGCCCTACGGGCCGGCCTCATCAGCGGTGAAGATCTGCCCCGCGGTCCCATGGCCCGCTTGGGGGTGAGCGGCAGCGAGCGTATCGACGCCCTGGTCCACGATCTCATCGACTCGAGCTTCGGGCGTGACGCCGTCAGGCAGAGCCCGGAGGTGGCGGAGGCGATGGAGGAACTGCGGGATTTCCTCTTCGCCACCGTGTACGGGCGTTCCACACGCGAGAGCGGGGAGGGCCGGGTGCGGGCGGTGCTCGAGGCCTTGTTCCACCACTTCGCGGAGCATCCGGACCTGCTCCCGGCCCTGCCGACGGGTGAGGCGGTGCTGCGCAACGTCACCGACCACATCGCCGGTATGACCGACCGCTATGCCATGCGCTGCTACTTCGACTTCTTCATGCCCCGGGGTTGGTCGCTTCTGGGGCGGGAGGGTGCCTAGATGCAATCCTGGATAATCGCCGTGGCCTGCGTGGCTCTCGGGGTACTCATTCTGGCCGCGGTGCTCGCCGCACTGGTGGTGCGCACGCGGTCGGAGAGTGAGGAAGTGAGCCGGGTTCTCGAACTCGTGCACGCCGGCGCCGTGGCCTTCGCCTCCGCCCAGTACTCCATTCTCTACAAGGTGGTGGCGGGGGTGGCGGTGATCATCGCCTGTGTCGGCGTGGTGTTCGACACGGGCATCGGATGGCAGACGGCGGTGGCCTACGTTGCCGGGGCCTTGGTGGCCGGGCTGGCCGGACATCTCTCCATGCTGATCGCCACGCGTGCGAACGGCCGCACCGCGACGGTGGCTGCCACCTCGTTCAGGGAGGCCTCGCGTCTCTCGCTGAACGCCGGAGCGGTGGCGGGGATGGTGACGACCGGTTTCGGGCTCTTGGGTGTGAGTGTGACCTGGCTTGCGTTCAAGCAGCCGCTCTTCGTGACCGGCTTCGCCCTGGGGGTGTCGTCGTTTGCGCTCTTCGCCCGGGTGGGGGGAGGCATCTTCGCCAAGGGAGCCGACGTGGGGTCGGCGCTCTCAGGTACGGCAGAGGCGGGAGTGGCCCGGGACGACCTGCGCAACCCCGGCGTGATCGCCGACAACGTGGGCGACAACGTGGGCGGGGTGACCGGCATGGGCGCCGATGTGTGCGAGTCGTACGTGGCCTCTCTCATCGGAGCGGTGGCTCTCGGCGTGGTGGTTGCCGGTGGGGACTTCGCCGCCGAATTGGTCACCCTGCCGCTGGTGGTCGCAGCCGCCGGGCTCCTGGCCTCCCTCGCCGGGCTGGGCGTGATACAGGCCTTTGGCACTACCGAGCGCCGCATGCATGCGGCCGGAGGGGTGGTCACGGCGATGCTGCTCACCCTGTGCGCGGCCTTTCTGGCTGTGACCCGGCTGGTCCCGGGCCCGGGAGAGCCGTGGACCCGCTACCTGGGCCTGTTCTACAGCCTGGCCGCCGGGGTGGTCGCCGGCGGGCTGCTGTGCTGGTACGGGGCCATCTACACGTCCCCCCGCAGCCGGGTGATCAAGCTCACTCATGAGGGATTGCGCCGCGGTCCCGAGATCAACCTGCTACACGGGCTGGCCGTGGGGATGGGTTCAGTGGCCGTACCGGCGACGATCCTGGGGCTTCTCATGGCTTTCTCCTACTTCGTGGGCAACCGCATGGGTCTCGCCGGTGCGGGGTGGTACGCGGTGTCGCTGTCGGTGATCGGCATGCTCTCGACCGCCACGCTCACGGTGGCCATGGGCGCCTACGGACCCATCAACGACAACGCCGACGGCATCGCCAAGATGACCGGCATGTCCGCGCGTGCGAGGGAGCGCACCGAGCGCCTCGACTTCCTGGGGACGGAAACTGCCTCCATGGCGCGCACTCTGGCCATTGCCGCCGGGGCGCTCACCTCGGTGATACTCGTGGTCGCCTACTTCGAGGTGTATCGCGGTGCGGTGGGGGGCAGGCCCGATCGAGTGCTTCCCAACTTCGACCTGCTTCAGGATCCGGAGCTGATGATCGGGCTTCTCCTTGGCGGGGCGCTTCCTTTCGTGTTCATGACCTTCACGCTGTTGGCGGTGTCACTCACGGGCCGTTCGGTGGTGGAGGAGGTGAGGAGGCAGTTCCGGGAGATCCCCGAGCTCCTGTCTGGGGGGGCGCCACCCGATCTCGGCACGTGTGTGTCGATCGCCATGAAGAGCGCCCTCAAAGACATGCTCATCCCCGGCCTGCTTGCCCTGTTGGTGCCCCTGCTGGTGGGGGTCGCCAATCCCTTGGCCCTTGGAGGTGTGCTCGTGGGGGCCTCTCTGTGCGGTTTCCTGCTCGCCACGGCGTTCTCCGGCTCGGGGGGCGCCTGGCATTCCAGCCGGCTCCTCGTCGAGAGCCTGCAGACGGAGGGTTCCGGGAGCGAGGGCGACCTCACCGGGTCGAGGGCCGCCGCGGTGGGAGGCACGGTGGGCGATCCGTTGAAGGATGTGTCAGGGCCCTCGCTCATCACGCTGACGAAGCTCATGGCCGTGACCGCACTGGTCTTTGCCCCCGCCTTCGCCGCCCTCTACGGCTGAGGCCTCTTTCCCGGCGTGTGCTATCGCAGGCGGTAGCCCTGGCGCAGGAGCTCGCGGCGCACTTCTTCGTAGCTCACGTTGTGGGGGGCCGTACCTCGGGCACTCGCGACGGCGAGGATGATGCCTGCGGCGCCCCCCATGTTGGCGCGCACCGGCTCCATTCGCACCGCGGAGCTGTACGTGCGGTAGTCGGTGGACACCGCCGTCGTCACCAGTAGCCAGGGGTGGCCTTCCGGCATGAGGGCCTCCATGGGTACGTGCACGGATTGGGCGGTGCCGTCCTGCTCCGGGCCGACCACCGCATCGTGGCGATCGTAACGCGCGTAACGGCCGTAGGCTATGGGATGGGTGGAGCTGCCTGCGAGCATGAGCTCTTCCGTGTACGTGGTCTTTCCCAGTATCCGCACCCCCTCCCTTACGTAGGGCCGGCTGGGGATGTGGACCACTCCCAAGTGCCCGTAGCCGTTCTCCTGTAGGTAGCGGAACTTGTTGAGCACGTACGTCTGGATGGTCGCCCGGATCGCCGCCCGCTTCTCCGGATACATGGTCCAGTCATAGGAGGCATGGGCATTCGTGTAGTCGCCCCAGGCCTCATTCAGCTCAAACTTGTTGTTCGGCAGGCGGTACGACAGTGACCAACTGCCGGCGAAGCCACTGCGCACCCGCTCCGACATGACGTAGTCGGGGTCGTAGGTGCCGGCGTCGTAGCCGGGGTGCCGGAGGGAAACGACCCGAGGGGCGGGACCCCGGTATTCCTTGAGTGTGAGGAGGATGGAGAGGGCCTGCGGAGCCGTGACCCACCCGGTGGCGCTGCTGGGTCGGGGAGCGCGGTTGCCGGTGACGTCGTTGTACACGTTCTCGGTGCGGCCGATGCTGTAGCTCGCTCCGAGCATTCTCGCCAGGTCGGCTTCGGGAGAGGCGTCGACGAAGAAGCGGGTGTTGAGGCGCACGAGACGGTTGCCACAGTCCACCAGCAGATAGCGCTCGTCTTGGTCTTCGGCCTCCACGAGGCCGCCCATCACGAAGAGGACGTTGGGCCGCCCAGAGCCGTTGCGGTCCAAGACGAAACGCAGGATCTTCTCGGCCGTCTCGGGCTCATACACCAGCCTGCCCTCCGGAGTGAGGGGATTGAGACCCCGCGAGGCGTACTCCCCGATGACACCCCGGCGGAACTCAGCGTAGAAACCGCTCACACTATCCGGCCCGTACACGTCTTCCACACCCAGGCCTTGAGCAAGGGGTGACTCGAGGTGGGGGCCGCGAGTCACTACCGCGACGCGCAGCCGTTCCGGATAGGTGACCCCGGCGATCTGTAGCCCGCGAAGAGTACCGACGCCCGACGTGGTGGTGCCGTAGATGACCACGTCGACGTCTTCTGTATGGACATCCCGCCGGCCGGGTGAACTCCCTTCGGCGGCTGCTTCAGCTCCGTGCTCGGGTGGGGTGGGTGAGTCTTCGTCCCCGGCGGCGTCTGCGTCGAGAGGCGCCCCGTCCCCGGCTGCATCCGCATCGAGAGCCCCTCCGCTGTGGGTGTTGGTGGCCCCGGCTGAGCCATCCGCGGTGTCCCCGCCGCCTTCCTCGGCCTCCCCGGCCCAGATGGTGACGGCTTCGGACGTAGTGCCGTGTGCCGTGCTGCTCTCGGCTTCCCCCCAGGCGGAGGCGAAGATGAGGGTACCGGCAGCAAGCAGTAGGAGAAGGACGGCCAACCCGATGCCGCGTGCGGATCGGCTGCGCAGGACGTGTGCCGCTCGGCTGGTTGACGCTGTCGGGCGTGAGCGTGTCATTGTTGACCCCCGGCGGCCTCTGTTAACGTAGGGCCTATTCATGCTACCAAGCCGGTATTATGCTTGTCACGAAAAGGGACTCGGTGGCGCCACATGTCCATGGCCGGGAGAATCAGGGACTCGAGCGTACAGCAGGTGCTTGCATCGGCCGACATCGTCGATGTGATCTCCGGTTACACGAGCCTGCGCAAGCGGGGTGCCACCTACACCGGTCTGTGCCCCTTCCATCAGGAGAAGACCCCCTCCTTTTCCGTGAGTGCCGAGAAGGGCCTCTACTATTGCTTCGGGTGCGGAGCCGGAGGCGACGTGGTCACGTTTCTCAAGAACATGGACAACCTCACCTTTGTCGAAGCCGTGGAGCGGTTGGCCGAGAAGCACGGGGTGGCGTTGGAGTACGAAGAGGGGTCGGCTCCCGATGCCGATCGGCGCAACAGGGAGAAGCGGCTCGTTGAGCTCCTCGAGAAGACCACCACTTTCTACCAGCGCTTTCTGTGGGACAGCCGGGAGGGCGAGGTGGCGCGGCGATATGTGGCGGATCGGGGGCTCGGTCGCTCGGTCTGTGAGGAGTTCCGGGTGGGGCTGTCGCCGTCGAGCTGGAGGGTGCTCGAGAGCCGGGCGCTCAAGGAGGGATACTCGCGCCGTGAGCTCGAGGAGGCGGGGCTTCTCGTGGTGCGGAATGACACGAGCTATGATCGGTTCCGGGGCCGGCTCATGTTTCCGCTCATCGATGCGCGGGGAAGGGTCGTCGGTTTCGGAGGCCGCACCCTCTCGGGAGATACCCCGAAGTACCTGAACTCCTCCGAAGGACCCCTTTACCAGAAGGGCCGACTCCTCTACGGTCTCTATCAGGCCCGCCGGGCTATCGCCGAGAAGGATGAGGTGCTGGTGGTGGAGGGGTACACCGATGTCCTGGCTCTGGCGCAGGCGCAGGTCAAGAACGTGGTCGCCTCCATGGGCACGGCCCTCACTGAGTCGCATATCGAACTCATGATGCGGTTCTCCTCCAACCTCGTGTTCATGTTCGACGCCGATCAGGCCGGGGCGTCGGCGGCGCTGCGCTCGGGCCGGGTGGCGCGGAGCAAAGGGCTGCGTCCGCTCGTGGTGGTGCTTCCCCCGGGCAAAGACCCGGCCGATGTGGCCGTGCAGGGGGGGGCCGAGGAAGCAGAGCGCCTTGTCTCCTCTCGAATCTCCCTGCTAAGATACGAAATCCGGAGATTGCTGGAGGAGGGCGATACGAGTACCTCCGAAGGCAGAGTCCGCGCGTTCGAGGGGGTTCGTGCGCTGCTCAGCCAGGCTTCGTCGCCGAAGGAGAGGCACGAAGAGGTCGAAGCCATAGCCGACCGGTTGCGGCTCACTCCCGACGATACGGGGTATCTCCTTCGGGGTCCGTTCAAACAACGGGGGGGCAGGCTTGAGCAGGCTCATGCGGTGCGCATCATCTCTGCCGAGAGCATGGTGGAGGACCGTTTCTTGAAGGCGGCGGTCCGAAATCCGGCGCAGGCCTCTCCCTTGCTCGACGGTCTCACCCCCGGCCATTTCGTTGACCCTCTTCACCGCGCTGTCTTCGTTGAATTGGCCGAAGCCCTGGCGTCCGGCCGCTTGGAACAGAGCCTCCGTACCCTGGCCGGCCGCGCCGACGATGTGGGGCGTTACACCGTGGGCCTCATCATGGATGAATCGCTCGAGCGCCTCACGCCGGCGCAACTCGAACACGATCACCTGCGTTTGCAGGATCACTACTTGAACCGGGAGACTGGAGCGCAGAAGGGCAGACTGGCGTCGGGTGAACTCGATGCGGAGGGAGAGAAGCGTCTCCTCGAGCTTGAGGTGCTTCAGCAGAGCGTGCGGGCGGCACTCGCAGCCATCGAGGATGAGGCGTAAGGCCGTGGTGGTCGACGGGCATACTGAAGAAGAGCTTATCGGCGCGCTTGTCAGGCGGGGCCAGGAGAAAGGCTCCGTCACTCCTGACGAGGTGAGCCTGCTCCTCAACCAGGCCGACATCTCCACCGAGCGGCTCGAGGAGCTCTACTCGCAGTTGTTCGAGTTGGGCGTGGAAGTCGTCGACCCCGAATCGGTCGAGGAAGATGACTACGAAGAGGAGGAGCAATTCCTCAGCAAGCTCGATGTCAACATCGACCACAGCACCTCCGATCCGGTGCGCATGTACCTCAAGGAGATAGGTAAGGTACCGCTGCTCACCGCCGCTCAGGAGTCGGAGTTGGCCAAGCGGGTCGAGGACAGAGACGTGGAGGCCAAACGCCGTCTCACCGAGGCCAATCTGCGTCTCGTGGTTTCGATCGCCAAGCGTTATGTGGGGAGGGGCCTCTCGTTCCTCGATCTCATACAGGAAGGCAACCTGGGCCTCATTCGGGCGGTCGAGAAGTTCGACTACACCCGCGGCTACAAGTTCTCCACCTACGCCACCTGGTGGATCAGGCAGGCCATCACCCGCGCTATCGCCGATCAGGCTCGTACCATCCGGGTGCCCGTGCACATGGTCGAGACCATCAACAAGATGTCCCGTATTCAGCGGGAACTCCTGCAGAAGCTCAACCGGGAGCCCACCCTTCAGGAGATCGCCGACGCCATGGGCGTGCCCGTCACCAAGGTACGCGATATCCAGAAGACGGCCCAGGAGCCCATCTCGCTGGAGTCCCCCACCGGGGAGGAGGACGAATCCGAACTGGGCGATTTCATCGTCGACCTGGATGCCGAGCAGCCTCCCGACGCGGTGGCCCGCAAGATCCGCCGGGAGGATCTTCAGAGAGTGCTGGACTCGCTGCCGGCGAGGGAGCGCAAGGTGCTCGAACTGCGTTTCGGTCTGAAGGGCGGTCCTCCACTCACCTTGGAGGAAGTGGGTGAGCGTTTCGGGGTCACTCGAGAGCGCATCCGGCAGGTGGAGGCCAAGACGCTCAACCGGCTCAAGAATTTCCGCGACGCCCAGCAGCTGAAGGACGTGGCCGACTGAGCCCGGTCGACCGGGCTCAGTCGGCCGGCCCCGTCTCGCCCGCCACCCGCACCGGCGGCTGAGCGCGGCCGTCCACCGGCGGCCTCAACCGGGGCTTCGCCTGCCCCGCAGAAAATTGCTCAAGGTCCGGCCCCGGAGTGCCGATAGGAAGGATTGAGAGTTTCCCATCCAAGCTCTCCTTTCTCCTCTGGGGCGCCCTTGGGCGCCCTTCCCCTTTCCGGGCCCTGCCCGTTGTGTGGTGCGAACGCTATAATCCCGGGCAGTGTGCCGTCGCCGGTGCGCGCCCGCTCTCGACAGGCGGCCGTGCAGGCGGCTCTGGCACCGTCCAGGCCGCGACGCTCAAGGAGAGACCGGGGTGATCTCCCGCGAAGAAGTGATCCATGTTGCCCGCTTGGCGCGCCTACGTTTCGACGACGATGAGATCGGGCGGCTTCAGCACGAGCTGTCCACCATCATCGACTACATCGCGCGCCTGAACGAATTCGATCTTGCCGGTGTCGCTCCCACCGCGCACGCCGTCGACGTGAAGAACGTCTTCCGGGCCGACGAGCCGAGGGCATGTCTCACTCAGGAGGAGGCCTTGGCCAACGCCCCCGCCGTGGAGTGCGGACACTTCCTCGTGCCCCGGATCGGGGAGGGGTGAGCGGCATGGCGGGCACGCTCTACGCCGATACGTATCCACTCACCGCTCTTCGCTGCCGCGAGCTCTTGGAGAAGCGGGAGGCGTCGGCTCTCGAGATAGTCGACGCGTACCTTGCCCGCATCGAGGCCGTCGACGGGGAAGTGGGCGCCTTTCTCAGCGTCCTCGGTGAGGATGCCCGGGCGCAGGCACGGGCGGTCGACGCCAAAGCTTCCGGCGAGAGGAAGCCCTGGGAGGGTGTGCCCATCGCACTCAAGGACATCCTGTGCACCAAGGGGCTTGAGACCACCTGCGGCTCGCGCATCCTCGCGGGTTACGTGCCGCCCTACGACGCCTCGGTGGTGGCCAAGCTGCGGGCGGAAGGCCTCATCTTCCTGGGCAAGCTGAATATGGATGAGTTTGCCATGGGGAGCTCCAACGAGACCTCCGCGTACCAGATCACCCGCAACCCTTGGGATCTGGACCGGGTGCCGGGAGGCTCGAGCGGGGGCTCGGCGGCCTCGGTGGCGGCGGGTGAGGCACCCTGGTCGCTCGGTTCAGACACCGGGGGTTCCATTCGCCAGCCGGCATCTCTCTGCGGCGTAGTGGGCATGAAGCCCACCTACGGGGCGGTGAGCCGCTACGGGCTCATCGCGTTTGCCAGTTCCCTGGACCAGATCGGCCCCTTCGCCCGCACGGTGCGCGACGCCGCCGCTCTGCTCGACCTCATCTCCTTCCGCGATCCATACGATTCCACCAGCCTGGGTCTTCCGGAGCCTCTCACCCTCCCCACTGCGGTCGATCTCGCCGGCCTGCGCTTCGGCATCATCAGGGAGTATCTGGGCGAGGCCTGCGAACCAGGTGTGCGTGAGGTCTTCAACGACGCTGTGGCCGCCATCCACGCCCTGGGCGGGGTGTGTGAAGAGGTGAGCCTCCCCAGCGTCGAGAGGGGTATCGCCGCCTACTACATCATCGCCCCGGCGGAATGCTCAGCCAACCTCGCCCGCTTCGATGGCGTGCGCTTCGGCCACCGCGCGTCTGGAGCCACCGACCTCATGGACATGTACACCCGCACCCGCAGTGAGGGCTTCGGCCCTGAAGTCACCCGCCGCATCATGATCGGCACCTATGCACTCTCCGCCGGCTACTACGACGCCTACTACGGCCAGGCGCAGCGCACCCGCACCATTATCATCGAAGACTTCAAGCAGGCCTTCGAGCGCTTCGACTTCCTGGTTTCGCCCACGTCTCCCACCGTGGCCTTCAAGCTGGGTGAGCGCATGGAGGATCCGCTGGCCATGTACCTGTCGGATCTGTGTACCATCCCCGTGAATCTCGCGGGGCTGCCCGGCCTCAGCCTACCCGGCGGTGCCTCGCAGGGGCTTCCGGTGGGCGTGCAGCTGGTGGGCCCCCACTTCAGCGAGCAGGGTCTGTTCGAGGCGGCACACGCCTTGGAGCAGAAGCTGGCGGTGAAGGCACGGCCGGCGGGTATCGGAGGCGGGCAGTGAGTGCGGCAGCGCGGTTCGCCGCCGCAGGCGCCCCGGGGAGCGCGGGTGAGGCTGGAGGTAAGGCTATGCCTGAGCTTGAGAGTGTGATCGGCCTCGAGATACACATCCAACTCAACACTGCCACCAAGATGTTCTGCGGTTGCCCGGTCAGGTTCGGCGAACAGCCGAACACGCTGGTGTGCCCCCTGTGTTTGGGCCATCCGGGCACGCTGCCCACCATCAACGAGCGGGCGGTCGAATACGCCACCCGGGTCGGCCTGGCCCTGAATTGCGAGATCACGCCCTACACCATCTTCCATCGCAAGCACTACTTCTATCCGGATCTGCCCAAGGGCTATCAGATCTCCCAGTACGATCTACCCCTGGCCGTGCGAGGCTACCTCGACGTCGAGCTGGCCGACGGCTCCACCCACCGCGTGGGCATCACGCGCTGCCACCTGGAGGACGACGCCGGCAAACTCGTGCACGCGGGTGGGGCGGCCGGGCGTATCGAGGGGGCCGACCACTCGCTTGTCGACTTCAACCGTGGCGGCACCCCGCTTGTGGAGATCGTGACCGAGCCCGACATCCGGTCCCCGGAGGAGGCCCGCCTCTTCCTCACCCAGCTGCGCAGCCTCATCCGCCACTTGGGCGTCTCCGACGTGAACATGGAGGAGGGCTCGCTGAGGGTCGACGCCAACATCTCCGTGCGTGAGCCCGGCGGGCCCCTGGGCACCAAGACCGAACTCAAGAACATGAATTCCTTCCGCTACCTGCAGCGGGCGCTCGAAGCCGAGCTCGACCGGCAGATGGTGCTCTTGGCCAGCGGGGGGCGCATCGTGCAGGAGACCGTTCACTTCGATCCCGGCACCGGCGGCATCACCACGCTGCGTAGCAAGGAAGAAGCCCACGACTACCGGTACTTCCCCGAACCGGATCTGGTGCCGGTGGTGCTGTCCCGCGAGTACGTGGAGCGGGTGCTCTGCACCCTGCCCGAGCTGCCGGCCGCCCGCAAGGAGCGCTTTGTGGCCGAGTACGGCCTGCCCGCCTATGACGCCGGCGTCCTGTCGGTGAACGGCGAGCTCGCCGGGTACTTCGAGGAGGTGGCCGCCTCGGTGGGCGACTCCAAGCTGGCGGCCAATTGGGTGATGGGCGATCTGGCCGCGTACCTGAACAGTGCCGGCTGCGAGGTGTCGGAGTCGGCGGTGACGGCCGCCGGCCTGTCCGAGCTCCTCCTTCTGCTCAAGAAAGGTACGCTCTCCAGCAAGATGGCCAAGGACGTGTTCCAGTTGATGGTGGAGACGGGCAGGCCCGCGCGCGCCATCGTCGAGGAGGAGGGCCTGGGGCAGATATCGGACGCCGCGGAGCTCGAGGCCATGGTGCGCGATCTTGTCGAAGCCAATCCCGGCCCGGTGGAGGAGTTCCGCCGCGGTCGGGACAAAGTGCTCGGTTTCTTCGTCGGCCAAATCATGAAGCAGACGAAAGGACAGGCCAATCCACAGATGGTGAACGACCTCCTGCGCCGCTACCTGAAGGGCTAGAGTGGAGGCGACTCTGGTTGAAATGAGAAGGGACCTCTGCTATCCTGCAGCACCCTCTCTTCACCTTTTACACGGCTTGAAGCCGAGCCTATATGTCCGGTTATGTACCCGTGCGACAGGAAGGTTTGTGTAACGTGCGCCACACTACTACCGACGACTCCTGCCCGGTCCTGAAGACCGCAGACATCATCTCCGGCAAGTGGACCCTTCTGGTTCTTCGCGATCTTTCCGACGGCATCAATCGTTTCAGCGCCCTCGAGCGCTCCCTCAAAGGCATCAGCCCCAAGACTCTGTCCGAGCGGTTGAAGACGCTCGAGAGGGCGGGCATCATCACCCGTACCAGTTACCCTGAGGTCCCGCCGCGGGTTGAGTACTCCCTCACCGAGATGGGGGCCGACCTCATTCCCCTCGTGGACCACATGCGTGAATACGGCACCAAGTGGCTTATCAGTGACAATGGCGGTCCGGCTGCAGCAGACCACGCTGCCTGCGCAGAGTAGCGTCAAGGAGGCGTGCTGCTGTTCCCGCATTCATTCCTCTGATTGAGGCGAGGTGGTTGTGGAGAAGTGGGCCATCAACGCTGATGATGTCGAGGTCTTGGTCGAGCGTTTGGTCGAGCTCGGTCACGTCAAGGGGTACGTCAACACGGAAGACATCGAAGAGGTCCTGTTCGATGTCGATCCCACCACGGAGCAGCGAGAGACCATCTACACCCGTCTGCTCGATCGCGGCATAGACATCGTTGACGAAGCATGTGCGGACCGGTCAGACGAGGCGGCCGGTTCCGACGCTGGGGGGGAAGGCCGCTGGCCTGCAGATGGTGGAGCCTTCGCCATCGAAGTCGATATGCCCACCACCGATCCGGTACGTATGTACCTCAAGGAGATCGGGAGAGTTCAGCTTCTCACGGCTGAGCAGGAAGTCTCGCTGGCCAAGCGTATCGAGCGCGGCGATATCCTCGCGAAACATGAGCTGATCGAGGCCAATCTTCGGTTGGTCGTCTCCATCGCCAAGCGTTACCACACCGACGGCATGAGCTTCCTCGACCTCATCCAAGAGGGTAATCTGGGGCTCATTCGTG
Source organism: uncultured Gaiellales bacterium (assembly GCA_964423425.1). GTDB lineage: Bacteria > Actinomycetota > Thermoleophilia > RBG-16-64-13 > RBG-16-64-13 > CAYRES01. The sequence continues at coordinate 294,680 of CAYRES010000002.1, forward strand.
CCGTGGAGAAGTTCGACTACCGCAAGGGCCACAAGTTCTCCACCTATGCCACCTGGTGGATCCGGCAGGCCATCACTCGCGCCATCGCCGACAAGGCCCGCACCATCCGCATTCCGGTGCACATGGTCGAGAAGATCAACAAGCTCATCCGCGTGCAGCGGGGCCTGCTCCAAGACATGGGCCGCGAACCCGCGCCCGAGGAACTGGCCAACGAGATGGACATGACCACGGCTGAGATACGCGAGATCCTGAAGATCAGCCAGACCACGGTCTCGCTCGAGACGCCGGTGGGAGAGGAAGAGGACTCCGAGCTCGGTGACTTCATCGAGGACGAGGACGCTATTCTGTCCTTCGACGTGGTGGCCGTGCAGCTCGACAAGGACACGGTGAGCGAGGCGCTGAACACCCTGCCCTACAGGGAGCGGAAAGTCATCGAGTTGCGCTTCGGCCTGAAGGGCGAACACCCCCGTACCCTCGAGGAAGTGGCGCGCCGCTTTGGGGTCACCCGCGAGCGCATCCGCCAGATCGAAGCCAAGGCGCTTTCAAAGTTGCAGGCCACGGAGAAGACGCGGCGGCTGAAGTCGCAGCTGGAGTAGACGTTCTACCCGAGGGCGTGCGGGCCCACCGAGGGAGCCTCGTGCTCTCGGTTGCTGTGAGGCCTTGTGCGTCCAACTGAAGCCTGCTGTTGCCGGCACGTGTGGCGCTAATACCTCGTGGGGTATATACCAGAATATGGCATACTCTACTCAGCATGATGAAGGCTGACGACACCCACGCAGGCACGCATGAGGAGAAGACGGCGGTCGATGCCCGGTCGACGCCTGTGCTGGCTACCGGAACGCCGACCGATGAGTCCCGTCGGGCGGGAGCCCGCTCCCTGCAGTTTCCCATCACCGGCATGACCTGTGCGGCCTGTGTGGCTCGGGTGGAGAAGGGTCTGCGTAAGGTGCCGGGAGTAGCGGAAGCCGGGGTGAACCTCGCCACCGAGAAGGCCACCGTGAGCTTCGATCCCGAGACGGTTTCCCCTGAGACGCTCGTGGAGGCCGTGCGCGACGTTGGCTATGACGTGGCTCTCACCACGGAGAGCTTCGCCGTCACCAACATGACTTGCGCGGCCTGTGTGGCTCGGGTGGAGAAGGCGCTCAAGGCGCTCCCTGGGGTGGTCAACGCCTCGGTCAACTTCGCCACCGAGAAGGTGCTGGTGCAGTATGTGCCCGGCATGCTGGAGCGCAAAGACCTGCGCCGGGCTGTGGAGATGGCGGGCTATGGTCTCCTCGACGAGGAGGCGGCCGCCGGCGAAGAGCCCGGCGCCGCCCAGGAGCGCGCCCGCCTGCGGGAGTTGGGGCTTCTCCGCACCAAGATGATCTTCAGCGCGGCGGTGGGGGCCGTGCTCATGGTGAGCATGCTCATTCCCATGCAGTGGTGGATGCACATCATGACCATGCGGCAGATGTGGTTCATCATGTTCGCGCTGGCCACCCCGGTGCAGTTCTGGGCGGGATGGCAGTTCTACCGGGGTGCGTGGGCGGCCCTGCGCCATCGTACCAGCGACATGAACACACTCATCGCGGTGGGCACCTCCGCCGCCTACTTCTACTCTGCCGCAGTCACCCTGTTCCCGGACGCATTCCAAGCCGCCGTAGGTGCCGGCTTCAGCATGGACGTCTACTTCGAGACCTCGGCCATGATCATCGCTCTCATCCTGGTGGGCCGCTTTCTGGAGGCTCGAGCCAAGGGCCGCACCTCGGAGGCGTTGAAGAAGCTCATCGGTCTCCAGGCCAAGACGGCGGCGGTGGTGCGAGAGGGAGTGGAGTGGGACATTGCCGTGGAAGACGTCGTCGTGGGCGACATCGTGGTCGTGCGGCCGGGGGAGAAGGTTCCGGTTGACGGGGTCGTGACCGAGGGGCGCTCGGCGGTGGATGAGTCGATGCTGACCGGCGAGCCCATGCCGGTGGAGAAGGGCCCCGCCGATGAGGTCATAGGGGCGACGATCAACAAGACCGGGTCATTCAGGTTCAAGGCGACGAAGGTGGGCCGGGATACGGCTCTTGCCCAGATCGTGAGGTTGGTGGAGGAGGCCCAGGGCTCCAAAGCTCCGATCCAGAGGCTGGTCGACTACATCTCGAGCATCTTCGTGCCGGTTGTGTTGGGCGTGGCTCTCATCACCTTCCTGGTGTGGCTCTTCTTCGGGCCGGCGCCCGCTCTCACGCTGGCTCTTCTTTCGTTCGTCTCGGTGGTCATCATCGCCTGCCCCTGCGCATTGGGGTTGGCCACGCCCACGGCCATCGTGGTCGGCACGGGCAAGGGAGCCGAGAACGGCATCCTCATCCGCGACGCGCAGGCTCTTGAGCGCGCCCATCGTCTTGGAGTGGTGGTGCTGGACAAGACCGGCACGCTTACTGAAGGAAAGCCCTCAGTAGCGGATGTGATGGCGGTGGACGACTTCGATGAGCGAGAGCTCCTGCGGCTGGCCGCCTCCGGAGAGGTGGGTTCGGAGCATCCCCTGGGTGAGGCCATCGTGGAGGCCGCTCGGGAGGCCGCCCTCAGCCTGGCTCCGGCCACCGATTTCAACGCCGTCCCGGGACGAGGGGTGGAGGTCACGGTGGAGGGGCGGCGAGTCCTCTTGGGCAATGAGGCCTTCATGCAGGAGAGGGCCGTCGCCTTGGACGGGGTGGGTGAGCGTTCTGCGGCGCTGGCGGGAGAGGGCAAGACCCCGATGTTCGTGGCCGTCGAGGGGCGCGTGGCGGGTCTCATCGCGGTGGCCGACACGGTCAAACCCGATTCCGCTGACGCGGTGTCGGGCCTTCGAGACCTGGGGCTCGATGTCTATATGATCACGGGTGACAATAGCCAGACGGCAGAGGCGGTGGCGCGAAGCGTGGGTATAGAATGGGTGCTCGCCGAGGTGCTTCCGGGTCAGAAGGCCGAAAAGGTCAAGCAGCTGCAGAGTGAAGGGCGGCTGGTGGCCATGGTGGGTGACGGCATCAACGATGCGCCGGCTCTCGCCCAAGCGGACATCGGCATGGCCATCGGGACGGGCACGGATGTAGCACTGGAGGCTTCCGACATCACGCTCATCCGCGGCAGCCTCATGCCCATCGTCACCGCCATCCGCCTGAGCCGGGCCACCATGCGCACCATACGGCAGAACCTGGTGTGGGCCTTCGGGTACAATACCCTGCTCATCCCCGTGGCCGCCGGTATTCTCTACCCCTTCTTCGGCGTGACCTTGAACCCGGTGTTCGCCGCCGTGGCCATGGCCTTATCCTCGGTGAGTGTGCTGTCCAACTCGCTGCGCCTGCGCCGCTTCAAGGTGGAGGGCCCGTGACGGCGGCCGACTCGTGTCGGCCGCGGGCCCGTGACGGCGGCGGCCCCGTGACCGTGGCGGCGCACCCGAGGCGGCCTCAGAATCGGCTGGCTGCGTAGCTGTTCTTGGCAGTGGGTGGCCCGGACCGGCCGGTCACTTCTTCAATGCCTCTCCACCGGTTTCACTCGCCGGAGGAGGCCTCTACTCGGTTCTCTAGTCGGATGTCTCCGCGAGATGCTTCAGATTCTCGAGACTGTGGTGGAAGCCCCTGGCCTCTCTCCTCTCGATGAAGAGGCGATCGGCCATCTTGCCGACAACGCTCCCGGGAACAGTGTAGTCGAACTCCGTGGTGATCTCGGCACCTTCGTCCTTGGGCACGTGGTCGCAGGTCACCCAGCCGGAGCTGGTTCCCTCGAATTCCCAGCGCCAGTGAGTGCTTCCATCGGGGTCGTGCCGCTCCTCGACCGTGCGCTGTGTCTCATGTAGGGGAACTCCCATCATGAGCTGGGTGAATTCAAAGACGGTTCCCGGTCCGCCGTCACCCTCCACCTTGGACGGCTCGCTCGCACCTTCCCAGAAGTTGGAGAACTGGCGGGGGTCGCCCACAATGCGGTCGAGCTTCTCCACCGGGGCGTCGATGAACATGGTTTCCTTGAGATGGGCCATGCGGCATCACCTTCTATTTCGTGCGCATCAAACCTGGTTGCGCGTGCGGGGTCGGCCCGGGTCGCCCTATAGCTTCACTCTACGCCTCGGCTCGAAGATGTCAATATGTGAAGTACGGGGTATCGGTGAGGTTCGGGAGGTGGTATAGGTGTCGCTGTACGGGCCGCGTGTCTGGGGCACACACGGGCGGGTTATGCGTTCTCCCGGCGGGTCACGCCCGGCGGGCCGGGTGGTCGAGTCCTTGCGCTGTGTGCTTGGCGACCTCCGGGGTGCCTGCTATCATCGTGTCTCACATAGGGGCGATTAGCTCAGGGGAAGAGCGCTGTCTTCACACGGCAGAAGTCGCTGGTTCAAATCCAGCATCGCCCACCATAGTTTCGTAGTGTGAACCGCCGGCCCGGAGAATCTCCGGGTCGTCGGCATTTCGGGACGAAATGGATACTGGGCTGCGGCCTCATGACCTTTCCCGCACCGCCGAACTCAAGCGCCTGTACGTGAGGCCGGAGGCTCGGGGGCGGGGATTGGGTCTCATGCTCATCCGGGCGGCGTTGTCGTTTGCTCGGACCTCCGGGGGTGTGCGGAGACTACCATCTGATCGGTGTGTGTGATTCCGTCCGCTGGGTACAGTAGGGGCATCCGAACCAAGGAGGACCACACATGTTCCCGAAGATTCTGGTCGCCACCGATCTGTCCGCGGCCTCCGATCGTGTCATCGAGGCCATGGGGGGCATCAAGTCCCTGGGGACCGAAGAGGTGCGCCTCCTGTATTGCGTTAATCTGCGCGGGGCGCGGGAGCTGGCGCCCCAGCTCCTCAAGATGGCCGAGCCCGCTCTGGTGCGCCAGGCGGAGGCACTGTCTGAGATGGGCTACCGGGTGGAGTCAGACATGGTGATAGGCCTGCCCCACCGCGAGATCAACCATCAAGCCGAGGAACACGACTGTTCGCTCGTGGTGGTCGGTTCGCACGGAGAGACCGGTACCAGTGAGATCAAGCTGGGTAGTGTGGCGGATGCGGTTCTTCACTCCATGACCAGGCCCACTCTGCTCGTACGGCTCACCTTCGACATGCAGGACGAACGGGAGGTGTGCGAGCTCGTACGCTGCGACTTCCTGGGCAACATTCTCTTCCCCACCGACTTCTCCGAGAACGCCGAGTACGCCTTCGACTTCGTGAAGAGGATTGTGGAACGCGGCGCCAAAGCCGTCACCCTGCTCCATGCGCAGAACATCGATGCAGTGGAGCGGCATCTGCGCTCGAAGGCGGAGATTCGGGAGATGGACGAGGCCGACTCCAAGCGCCTCGACCCGCTGCTGAAGGAACTCACCGAGCGCGGCGTGCCCGAAGTCCACACCGACGTGCGGCACGGTTCTCCCAAGAAGGTCATCAGCGAGGCCACCGGCGAAGGGGTCTCCCTGGTCATCATGGGGAGCCAGGGGCGAGGCCGGGTGGCGGAATTCTTCCTGGGGAGTGTGGGCAACGAGGTGGCGCGGCACTCGAAGGTGCCGGTGCTGCTCATTCCTGTGCCGTAGGGCGCCGGCAGGGGGCGTCAGGGCCGGCTGAGACTTCCCTCGACCACCGTCACGACTCCGTCCACGACCAGGGCATAGCGGAAGCGGCCGGAGTCGTCCAGACCCATGGAGGTGTCTGGATCTATGAGGTAGAGATCGCGTTCCGGTTCGAACCCGGAAGGGGGTGTGTGGCCGGCGATCTGCGTGCATCCGGGCAAAGCGCCCCCTCCGAACCTGTTCGGCCGGAACCAGAGGGGGCCGTCGTAGCCCAGTATGCCCGCATCGCTCCACTCGCCTGCGGAGGTCTCGATCGCCTCGAGCACCGCTTCGAAGAACTGCTCGTTCAGGTGATCGGCCAGGCGGCGCGGATTGCTTCGGCAGGAGCCACGGAACACACGTGACCAGGCTCGGGACACCCCTGCGTGGGTTATGAGCACCCCCTCCACACAGGAGGCCGTCTTCCAGGGCACCGGCTGCGGGTGGAACAGCTTGTCGAAGAAGAGGGGACGAAAGTGCAGGCTTGCGGGATTCTGGGGAAGGATGGGAAATCCGAGGAGTACGGCAGCCTCATGGTTGCCGAAGAGCACCTCGGTGGCGTATCTCTCCACGAGCCCAAGGCAGCTCTCGGCATCTGGTCCCCGGTCCAGCAGGTCGCCCGCGAAGACGAAGTTGTCCTCGCCGGGGTGGAACTCCCCGTGGCGCAGGGCGTTCTCTATCAGCTCCGGGTAGCCGTGCGCATCGGCAATGACGAACGTACGCACCGAGTTCGCTCCTACGGCCGACGTCGTTCGAGTCCACCTCTACGGGTATCATAGTGGCTTATGTACCAGCGCGACTATGTCGTTCGCATGATCGAGCAGTTCGGAGTCTTCCTTCGCCGCGCGGCGGGCCAGGAGGATCCCGAGCACTCCCTGCGCACTGTGCAGGAGGCCGGGGAGCTCTTGTTTGGCTTCAGCGGGCCTTTTCTTCACTCGCTCACCGACGACAGCCTACTGGCGCTGCTCAGGGTGGGTGGGGAGTTCGATGTGGAGCGGGCGCTCATGCTGGCGGACCTCTCGGCGCTGGAAGCCGACGTACTGGAGGAGCTGGGCCGCAGGGAGGCGGCGGGCGAACGCCGGCGCCGGGCATTGGTGCTGGCACTCGCCGTCTCGGCCGCCGCAACGGACGATGCGGCTGCGGAGATCGACGAACGTATTCGGGCCTTCTGGTCGCAGGCCGGGCCGCTCGCCACACAGCAGTGGGCAGGGCTCTTCCGCCACTTCGTGAGCGTGCCCGACTTCGCGCAGGCCGAACACGCGGTGTTCGAGTTGCTGAAAGTGGGTGATCCCACCGGGACGGATCGGGCGTTCCGCGAAGAGGCCGCCTGCTGGCTGGCGGGCCTTCTTGAGAGGAGCGACGAAGAGCTTGCGGCGGCGGGGATACCGCGGGCGCGGGTGGAGGATTCACTCGGTCAGCTGCGGCGATCGGACGAGAGGGCGGGCCACCGGATGGGGGAACCCGGAGAGGGGGAGGCATGCTGAGTGGCAACGTCGTGACCCGGCACGCCAATCGCGCGGCGGGCGACAGGCGGGCGGGGTCCGCAGACTCGAATGGGGGCGTGGTGCTCCCGGCTCAGCCCCTCACGATCTCCTTCAGGTCGTCGATGCGAAGCAGCACCACGTCGTTGCACTTCTCCGCCGACACGGTGAGGTGAAGGCGCCGCCAGCCGTCTCCCGTCACTTCTCGGTCGATGTAGGTGGGTTCGTTCACCACACTGTGTCCGGTCTCCCACGTGGTGACCACCGTTCTTCTGAGGGTGCACCCCAGGCAGTGGGTGGTTTCCCCGCAACCCCCAGGGAGCCGGGCGTGGCGACACTCCATCACTTCACCGCACAGGCAGTCCTCGACCTCGCTCGGCTGCTTGTCAAGCAGTGAGCAGGCGGCGTCGTTGGCCGTGATCACCAACCCGTTGCCGTCGAAACAGAGGATGGGTACCTGGAATCCATTCAGAAAGCGCCGCAGTGACTTCGGCTCGTTGGCCTCGAAGAAGTCGGCGCACGCCTCACAGATGCCGTGGGTGATGACGTCGTGCTCATCCGCCTCGCCGGGAGGGATGGCGGCGTCGAATTCCCTCTGGCACCACGCACACACTCGTCTCAAGGGAGCTCCCTTTTTTAGTGTGCATCCTAGCAGGAATGGGATGGTGTCGATAGATGTCTGCGGAACCCGGCGGCGATGAATCGGGCTGGACCGAGGTTGGGGATGGCCGGACCTGGCTTTGCTGGCGGGCCGGCGCGAGGCGGCGCAAGCCTGCGCGGGGCCCTCCGACTCCCTTCTCCGCGCACGCGGATCGCGGGCGTTTCAGGTAGACTGATCCGGTCTCTTCTGCGGTCAAGAAGGAGGATGCGCATGGCAGGCCCACGCGATCAGTACGTCGAGAACTTCCTGGCCACGCTTCCTGCCAAGGCTCTCCCGTACCGGGATCGCTTGCGCGGAAACGATGCGGTGCTCAAGCTCACACTGAGCGATGCCGGCAGCCACCGCCTCGTGCTGCGCGACGGCCTGGTGACGGTGCACGAGGGGGACGGTCCCGCCGATACCACGGTCATCGTGAGTAGCGCCGACGTGCCCGGGCTGCTGCAGGGCTCGCTCAACCCGCTCATGGCCTACATGACGGGCAGGGTGAAGGTGCAGGGAGACATATCCCTGCTCATCCGCCTCAAGGAGCTCTTCTCCTGAAGGGTTCGGAGACCGAAGCGGTGGTGTTTGGCCTCTCCTCTATTCCTTGATAACGTTATGCCATAAGGGGTCATTCCCCCCCCAAGACCCCAACGTTCGCTTCTTCAGAGGAGGATAGCCGCATGAGCAGTGCTGCCTCGCCGGTCTCCGACGCGTTCGCTCAAGCCCTCAAGGTGGGTCGTCCCCCCAACGTGGCCCGTCTCTTCCCCCACTCACGGGCGCTGCTTGTGAGTGGCAAGGTCATCGACCGGGCCATGATCAAGAAGGGCAAGGCGATGGCCATCGCCGCCAATGCCCGTAACCGCTTCGTCATCTACGGAGCTTTGCGCGCCGCCCAAGCGGCCGACGCGGCCCTCATCATCGAGATTGCCAAGTCTGAAGGCGGCACCGGGGCCTACTGTGCCGTGAACTACTGGAACATGGCCACCTACGTCGACGCCGTGGCCAACGAGCTGGGCATCACCGTGCCCATCGCAGTCCATGCCGACCACTACACGCTGAAGAGCCGGGCCGACGTGGAACGGGCCAAGGTCGAGATACCCACTATGTTCGAGGCGGGCATCACTTCCATCGCCATCGATGCGTCCCACATGCCCGACGAGGAGAATCTCTTAGCCTGTCGCACGCTCGCCGAGTTCGTGCCCTCCTGGGCGGGTCTCGAGACGGAGGTGGGGGAGATCAAGGGTTCCGAAGGGCTTTCGACCGTTGACGAAGCTCTGTACTTGATCCAGGGGTTGAACGCCCACGATATCTTCCCCGACTGGATAGCCCTCAACAACGGCACCTCTCACGGCATCCAGGACAGCGACGCCGGCATTCAGGTGGAGCTGACCGCGGCAATCCACAAGGCTCTCGAGCCCTACCGGGTCTCCGGTGCCCAGCACGGCACCTCGGGGAACAGCTTCGAGCGCCTGCACCGGATCGTGCAGGAGACGCATACCACCAAGGCCAACGTGGCCACGGCGCTGCAGATGCTCTCGTGGGGTGTGAAGGTGAACGATTACGGCAACGCCTTCGTGGATGAGGCCGGGGAGTTCGTGCGCATGCCCGACGCCGGAGTGAGCGAGGCTCTGTGGGCGGAGATGGTGGCCTATGCGACCGAAAAGGGCTGGAAGAAGGGCGACTACAAGAAGCTGAACCTCCCCTTCGAGAACAAGCTCTGGGCCGAGCCGGCGCCCATCCGCGAGCGGATGGCGAAGGCTGTGGAGGAGTTCGTCCAGCATCTGCTCACTGAGGTGTTCAATGCCGCAGGCACGGCTCCCCTCGCCGTGGAGGCCATCCTCGAGGCCGGCTCCTACGACGTGGGCCCCAAGGTCTCGCGGATGGAAGACCCGGCCGAATGGACGGAGGAGAAGGCCACCACTCGGGCGGCGACCCTGCACAAGGAGGAGTCACCCGAGGGGCACTTCGACGACTAAGAGGTGCGCCCGCCACGTGCGGGATGGCCTCTCGTGAGGCCGGCCCCCGGTGGGTGCGCCGTGAAGGCGCACCCACCGGGGGCCGGGTGTCATTCAGAGGGAGAGAGTTCTCGGCTGAATGACCACGGCTTACTCCGCCTCCACCTGAGGTATGCCGTAGTGCAGGATGAGGCCGTCGGCGCCGACGGCCCAGCCGTTCTCCAGATCGACCACGTGCACCGCATGCAATGTTCCCGCGCCGGTCACGAGGCTCTGATCCGCCATCCAAGAGACGCCGCCATCGGCCGTCTTGATGATGACCCCGCCGGCCCCTACCGCCCAGCCGTGCTCGGAATCGACGAAGTAGATGCCGTTGAGGACCGCTGTGGTGCCTGGGTCGAGCGGACTCCACGTGGTCCCGCTGTCGGCCGTGGCGATGATGCCGTCCTGTCCGGCTGCCCAGCCGGCCGATTCATCGATGAAGAATATGGAGCGCACGAACTCCACGGTCGGGTCCTGTACGGTCCAGGTGGCTCCGCCGTCCGTGGTCGCCACTACCACACCGCCCTCAGTGACCGAACGCCAGCCCACCGCCCAGCCCGTGGAGGCGTCGACGAAATGGATGTCGTAGAGGTGGGCCGAGGGGCCTTCCACCCCGGACTCCTGCTGCACCCAGGTGTTCCCGCCGTCGGTGGTGGCGAAGATGCGGCCGGCGGAGACGGTGGCCCAGCCTGTGTTCGCGTCGACGAAGGAGAGGGATTCCACCGCGTGGGCGGCGACAGTGCTGGTGGACTGCGGATTCCAGGTGGCCCCACCGTCGGTTGTCTTGAACAGGTTGTGGTCGCCGTCGTTCAGCCCACCGACCCAGCCGGTGGAAGAATCGACGAAGTACACCGCCGAGAGGCCGTAGGAATCGCGGGAGAACTGCTCCGCCCACGTGGTTCCGCCGTCGCTCGTGGCGAGCACGATGCCGCCTTGGTCACCGCCCACCGCCCAGCCGCTGGTCTCGTCTGCAAAGTACACGCTTCGCAGGGTGTCGGTGACGCCGGAGTCCTGCCGGTCCCACAACGGCTCGGGGGCCTCTGCCGGGTCCGGCTGGGCCGCGGCCGTCGTGGTGGTTGTGTCGGGGGCCTCCTCACCCGAGCCGCACGCGGCGAGGGCAAAGGGTAGGGCAAGAAGGAGGGTTGCAATGAGAATGAATGTGAGACCGGTGACCCGTAGGGATTTCACGACGTACTCCTTTTGGTCCGTATACAAGGGCCGAGGGAGAGCCTATTCTCCCCATGCTCAGATAGACCCTAACACAAGCTGGAGGCTTCCCGAGGGGAAGAATAACGGCTCGGGCGGCGCACCTCGAGTCCCCACGCCGCCACGGTCCCCAGGTGCTCGAGACCCCTACACTGCCTCGATGGTGGAGGGTGGCTTGGCGGCGATGTTGTAGGTGACGCTCACCACGCCCGGCACGTCCGCGACCATCTCCTCGGCGATGCGTTCAAGCAGGTCGAAGGGGAGCCGGGTGGGCCGGGCCGTACGGGCATCGGTCGAGTCCCAGCAGCGCACCTCGATCTGGTGGCCGAAATCGCGCCGGCCGTCGCGCATGCCCGTCACCCGGTCCTTGTGCAGGATGGCGAGGTACTGGAAGGCTCCGCAGCCGGCGAGCAGCCGTTCGATCACCTGCGTGGCCCGTCGTACCGTCTCCACCCGCTCCGGAGTGACCTCCCCGATGACTCGGGCGGCGAGGGCCGGTCCCGGGAAGGGGATGCGCGCAAAGAGTTCGGGGGGCAGGCCGAGTGCTTCTCCCACCTTCCTCACGCCATCCTTGCGCAGTTGAATGAGCGGTTCCAGGATGCGGTAACCGAACGCCTCCTCGGGGTCGATACCCAGCTGCTCGAAGACGTTGTGTTGCCGCTTGATGCCGGCGACGGTCTCGTCGATATCGGTGAGGATGGTGCCCTGTAGCAAGTGCTTGGCTTTCGTCTCGCGCACGATGCGGCCGAACACATGGCGGTAGAAGGTCTGGGTGATGGCCTCCCGCTTGGCCTCCGGGTCGGTGAGACCGGCGAGCGCAGCGAAGAATTCGGCCCGGGCGTCGACCACCTCGACTTCCACGCCGAGGTCACCAAAGAGGGCTTCTACCTGCTCTGCCTCGCCCGCACGCATGAGCCCGTTCTCCACGAAGACCGTCCGCAGGCGCGGCCCCAGCGCGCGGTGGCCCAAGAGCGTGACCACCGAGGAGTCCACTCCGCCCGAGAGGGCGTTGATGGCGTATCCGTCGCCGACGGCACTCCGTATCTCTTCGACCTTCTCGCTGATGAAGACCTGCGGGTCGAGCTCCGCAGCGCTGATCTCCTTGACCATGCCGATTCGTCTCCTCGTGTGCTAGCCGATGACCAGTGACCGCGTGGCGAACTGAGGGTCGCTCGTGGCATTCAGACCGAGTTGCCTGAGCCCCGCCTCGTCGCCTGCGGTGGGTAGATGAGTGGTGTGAAACTCACATCCGCGCAGCTGAACCAGCCGCTCCACCCCCGCCTGTGCCGCGGGGTTGGTGGTGGCGCTGATGCCCAGTGCTATCAACATCTCGTTGAGGTCGAGACTTACCGATTTTGCCTTGAGGATATTCTTCTTCATGCCTCCGATCGACGCCATCACATTGGGTGTGAGCAGGGGCATGTCGTCGGGGATACGTGAGAGGTACTTCACGGCGTTCAGTACCGCGGCCGAGGCTGCGTGCATGAGCGTGGAGTTCTTGCCGGTCACGATATGGCCGTCGGGCAGGCCGATCGCGGCGCCACAGTAGACGCCGTTGTTGCCCTTGCCCTTCATTTCACCCTGGGCCGCCGCCTCGCGGGCGGGGCCGACCACCACCCGTTGCTCCTCCTCCAAGCCGAGCTCCTTCATGATGAGCTCGGCCCGCTCGGCTTCCTCGCGGTCGACCAGGCCCAGGGCGTACTCACAGGCGTAGCGGAAGTGTCGGCGGACGACTTCCTGCTCCGCGGCCGCCCGCACCAGGGCGTCGTCGATGATGGCGAACCCGGCCCGGTTCACGCCCATGTCGGTGGGGGACTGGTAGAAGGCGGCGGCGCCGATGCGCTCGAGGATGCGCGTCACCAGCGGAAAGGCTTCAATGTCACGGTTGTAGTTCACCGCTTGTTCGCCGTAGGCGGAGAGGTGGAAGGGGTCGATCTGATTGATGTCGCGGAGCTCCACGGTGGCGGCCTCGTAGGCCACGTTCACAGGATGCTTGAGGGGAAGATTCCAGATGGGGAAGGTCTCGAACTTGGCATAGCCTGCGGTGGTGCCGCGCAGGTGCTCGTGGTAGACCTGCGACAGGCAGGTGGCCAGCTTGCCGCTGCCGGGACCGGGGCCGACCACCACGACCAGTGACCGCTCGGTGGGCACGAAATCGTTGGCGCCGTAGCCCTCCTCGCTCACGATACGGTCGACGTCGGTGGGGTAGCCGCTCGTGTAGCGGTGGGCGTAGACGGGAATGCCGCGCCTCTCGAGCCGCTTCTTGAACATGGCGGCCGACGGTTGGTTCTCGAAGCGGGTGATGACCACCGCCCGTACCAGAAGGCCCCAGTCGCGCAGGTCGTCGATGAGCTTGAGGGCATCGACGTCATAGGGGATGCCGAAGTCGGCGCGGATCTTGCGCCGCTCGATGGCTCCCGCATACACGCAGATGATGATCTCGGCTTGGTCCTTGAGCTTCTGGAGCAGGCTGATCTTCGCGTTGGGGTCATAGCCGGGCAGGACCCGGGCGGCGTGAAAGTCGTAGGCTATCTTGCCGCCGAATTCAAGATAGAGCCGGCCACCGATGCGCTCCCGGCGCTCGACGATCGCTCGGCTCTGCTCTTCGAGGTACTTCTCGTTGTCGAAACCCGAGGTGGTTGCCACGGTCCTCCTCTTGGGCCGGTCAAGGGATAGGGATCGCCCGATAGAGGATAGCGCGTTCGCGCAGGCGGCGCCGGACCCGCGCGTCCGACAGGACTGAAGGACCACACAGCCACGCCGCGCGGTGATGCCGCCATGGCCTCAAGAAACCTTCGGCTTGGGCCGATGAGGCCAGTAGGAGGAGCCGCGCGCTGCGCCGGAACAGCGGACACAGGGTGAGATTCGGGAGGACACGATGATTCCAGCGACCATGAGACTGAGGAGGGTTGTTGGCGTTGCGTTGATGAGCGCGCTGCTGCTTGCAATCATCGCGGCTCTTGCGGGGTGCACGGCTGCACCCCAGACCACCACACCGAGCGCCACCACCACCGCACCGGGTGTCACCACCACGGCTCCGGCACCGGTGGTTCCGACCTACACGGCCACCATCGCCGAATGCCGCACCGCCATACGCGAAGCCCTCGAGGAGACGGGCGCCGATTCCATGTCGGTCGCTCTGGTGGACGGCGAGACCGTGGTGTGGAGCGAGGCCTTCGGGCTGGCGCAGAAGTCGACCGGCCAAGCCGCCACCACCGACACGCTCTACTGCATCGGGTCGGTGAGCAAGCTCTTGGCCACCATCTCCGTCATGATGCTGGCCGATCAGGGCAAGGTCGAATTGGACGAACCGGTCGTGACCTACCTACCTGAGTTCAGCATGCTCTCACCCGAGTACCGCGATATCACCGTACGCATGCTCGTGAACCACTCATCAGGGTTCGCCGGCTCCGACTACCGCAACGGTTCCATGGCGGTACCGTATACCGACTACGCCGAACAGGTGTTGACCGCACTGAAGGAGGAACGCCTGAAGCACGACCCGGGCTACCTGAACGTCTATTGCAACGACGGCTTCACCATGGTCGAGATACTGGTGGAGGCGCTCACCGGGCGGAGCTATCCCGATTTCGTCCACGAGGAGATTCTCGCTCCTTTGGGTATGGAAGGTAGCCGCTTCGCGCAGACACCCGACGACCTGAGAGCGGGGCACTATGCGGAGTCATATGTCGAGGGGCAGCTTATGACTCCTGAGTTCGTCAATGGCTACGGGGCGGGCGGGCTCTACTCCACCCCTTCCGACATGGCGCGATTCGCCATGATGCTGATGAACGGAGGTTCTCTCGGCGAGGTGCGCATACTCTCCCCCGGATCGGTGGCCGAGATGGCGACCGACCAGACTGCCGGCACCTTCAATCCGCTCCCGTCGGACGGCTTGCGATACGGCCTGGGGTGGGACACGGTGACCCAGCCGGGGATGGCAGCCGTGGGCATCACCGCGTGGGGTAAGGCCGGCAAGACCTTTGCGTACAGTGCGGAGTTCCTCGTGTTGCCGGAGGAACAATTGGCAGCTGTCGTACTGACTGACAGCGAAGGGGGCCCGCGCGCCTTGGCCGTCGCCGAGCACATACTGCTGCGTGCGCTGACCGAACGGGGCAGTCTGGATGCCATGCCCGAGCCGCCGGAGGAGACGACACTACCGGAAGTCACGCCGTCGCAGGGCGAGGAACGGGCTCTCAGCGGACTGTATGCGGGTAACTCTCTGGTTTGCCGTGCCACGGTCGCGCCCGACGGCTCCCTCTCCATCGAGACGTGGACCGGCGAGGGTTGGAGTCCGGGCCTCACGAATCTCACACTGCGCACCGACGGCTGGTACACGAGCGACGAGAACCCGATGTTCTCTTGGCGTCACGTCGCCGGTGACGGTCGCAGCTACCTGGCGGTGCGAGCCACCACCGGGTATGGCCACTACCTCATGGCAATCCTCTACGGGGAGAAGCTCTTCGCTACGCGGGCGATGACGGCGGCGTGGGAGGAGCGGGCCGGCCAGAGGTACCTTCATGCCAACGTGAGCAGCGACGATTGGACCTCTGCAGTCAGGGAGTTCGATCCCAGCTTCACACTGACCACTTTGCCCGAGCTTCCAGGCTATCTGTTCACGCCCGACGTGGATATTCTGGATGCATCGACCGATGACGCCCGTGCCCGCATGTTCCTTCTCATCCCAGGCAGCACTGGACGTGACCTCAACGACATTGCCGTCGTTGCAGTGGACGGCGAAGAGTGGCTACGCCAAGGCAGCACCTTGTACCGCCCGCTTGCCGGAGTTCCCGCACTCGCACTGGGACCTTCCACCGTCACCATCGGCAGCGAGGGGCTCAACGAGTGGCGTGCACTGCCGGCCACCGGTACGCTCTCCGTGAGTGGCGGCGAGGAGTGGCGGCTCTATGATGACGGTTTCGAGCAGATTGCGTCCGGCCGGGGAAGCGGCCGAATCACTCTCGCCGGTACCGGCGAGGCCATGTACCTGATGCTGTTCGGCTCGCCCGGTGAGACGGTGACCCTGAATCTGTCGCGATGACGGCGTGGTTGCCTGCAGCCTGGCTCTATGACGGCGTGGTTGCCCGCGGCCTCCTATTTCGCTGAACCCGAGGTCGCATACTCCCCGGCGACGGAGTGCTACCATGAAAGCAGTCCGCTCCAAGGTTCCCCGCCGGGGATGCTCCGCGTGCGGGTGCGCCTCTGGGCTCCATCACACGACGATTGTAGGTGTTGCATGCGCAGGCGTTCTCTCATCGTTACCTTCATCATCGTCATCATCGTGGCGGTAGCTGCAGTGATCATCGCCGGCCGGAACGGTTCGGTCACGCCGCCCGAGAACGCCGGCGGTCCGGCTCAGCCGGGGCTGAGCGCCAACCTGAACGGGGCCGGCGCCACCTTTCCCGCCCCCCTCTACCTGGAGTGGATAGGCGAATTCACACACTTGGTAGCTCCGGGAGTGAAGATGAACTACCAGGGCATAGGCTCCGGGGGTGGCATCCAGCAGTTCATCCAGCAGACGGTGGATTTCGGTGGTACCGATGCTCCCATGAAAGACGAAGAGATCGCCGAGGCTGAGGCGGCGGCAGGCGCGAAGGTCATGCACATCCCCACGGTGTTCGGCGCGGTGACGGTGGGCTTCAATGTTCAGGGGGTGGAGGAGTTGAAACTCGACCAGGAGACGTTGGCCGATATCTTCCTGGGCAAGATCACCAACTGGAACGATCCCCGTATCGTCGCACTGAACGAAGGCGTGCAGCTGCCCGACCAGACCATCCAGGTGTGCCACCGCTCCGATGCCTCCGGCACCACAGACATCTTCACGAGCTATCTGGCCGCCGTCTCGGAGGAGTGGGCCGCCACGGTGGGCAAGGGTAAAGACGTCCGCTGGCCGGTGGGTCTGGGTGGCCAGGGCAACGACGGCGTCACGGCGCTCATCCATCAGAGCCCCGGCAGCATCGGCTACGTGGAGCTCTCCTATGCCTTCGAGAGCGACCTGCCCACCGCCACGCTCAAGAACAAGAGCGGCAATTTCATCAAGCCGACACTCGAGACGACCTCCGCAGCGGCCGTAGGCATCACCTACCCCGACGACCTGCGCTTCTCCCTGGTCGACGGTGAGGGTCCGGACGCCTACCCCATCGTGGGGGCCACTTGGATCCTCGTCTACGATGAGATGAAAGACTCCGCTAGGGCCGAAGCTTTGAAGGCCTTCCTCACCTGGGCGGTGCTCGAGGGTGGCGACATCGCCGAAGAACTCAACTACGCGCCCCTGCCGGATGAGCTGGTGGCCGTGGTGCTCGACAAGCTGGATACCATGCGGTAGAGGAGCCGCGGCGGCACGCCGTGTAGCTTTGGGTCACCGCAGCGGGGCGTCTATCCGGCGGCTTCTTCCGCGCAGTAGTAGCCCGTAGCGAGGCCGAACTCCTTGTAGACGGGGCAGTCGCCGCAGAGGCAGCCCTTCGCTTCCACCCGTGCGGGGCTCGTGCCGCGAGCGCAATAGCAGGTCTTCTGATCCGGCGGGTTGGACGGACACTTCCCGCATTCACAGCGCGCCCAATTCTCAACCAGGTTGGGTACCTTGCTCATTGACGCCTCCTCTTCGTCTCGTGCCTCTGATGGTTGCTTCGCGAAGGGCGCGGGCCCCCGATGGCCGCCGCCGCTATCTTGATACCGAGCCGGGAGGCCACGCAAACGTCTCTGCCGACGGAGCGGCGGTGGCGGGAGCGGGCGTTCAGGGGGTCGTCCGCGGGGGTGGGGCTCATACGGTGGTGCTGGTGAGGAGTTCCAGGTATCGCTCCGGTTCGCGCACGGAGATGGCCACGAGAACCAAGGCGGCGATGAGGGCAGCCACCACGAGGGCGGTGGTCAGGTAGCGTGTATAAGATCGTGTACCTTGCATCCCAACAGCCATGATAGCCGGAAATGCCCCCGCGGTGATGTGACATCCACACGAAGGAGCATCACGATGAGGCCGAAGCCGATACCTCCCAGGCCGGGGCAGGAGTCCGTGTGGGACTATCCCAGGCCGCCTCGACTGGAAGCGACCACCAGGCAGCTGCGGGTCGAATTCGCCGGCGAGGTGATCGCCCATACCGCCCGTGGATACCGAGTGTTGGAGACGAGCCATCCTCCGGTCTACTACTTCCCGCCGGCAGACGTCGAGACCCGCTTTCTTCAAGAGGTCGGGAGCGGCACCACCTGCGAATTCAAAGGCGCTGCCGTGTACTTCGACGTGGTGGTGAAGGACCGCAGGGCTACGCGCGCAGCCTGGACCTATCCCCGTCCCACCCCCGCCTTCGCGGCCATCGCCGGCTTCATCGCCTTCTACCCCGGGAGCATGGATGCATGTTTCGTCGATGAAGAGCGGGTGGAGCCTCAGCCGGGTGGCTTCTACGGTGGCTGGATCACGCGCGATGTCGTGGGCCCCTTCAAGGGAGTTGCGGGTTCGATGGGCTGGTAGGTCGGGGGCGGGGCTGCGGCGTGGGCTGGGGCCGAAGCCGGCGGGCCGGCAGGTTGGTGCCCGCGCCGGCACCCGCGCTTCTTGGCTGTTCCTCTCTGCCGCTCTTCCTTGTACAATTCGAAGTGGACTCCAAGGGGGGAGTCGGCCGGCCGGTGTGTCGATGTCGCGTGCGAGGGGGGTGCGGTGGCAATCCCTGCGAAGACCCGTTACGAGTGGGATCTGCACTGTGCGTACTGTGGTGACCGGGAGGTCTCGGCCGTGGAGGTCAGGCCGAAGGCCGGCGGTCTCATGAACTGGCGTTTCGCCGTGCCTACCTCGGTGGAGATCGTCAGTTGGGGCTGCGGGCCTCCCGGCAATCAGGAACACAGTCCGGCCAAGCGGGCCCCGGTCGGCGAGCGGCAGGCGGCGATCGGGGATACCGAGGTGATCTACTTCGGAGCGGGTGACCGTCTCTCACAGGGTGTGGCGGCATATGTAGTATTCAAGGGTGCCCCGCCCGAGTTCGTGGCCTTTGGTTCGGAGCCGGTGGGAGACAAGCAGGGTGCGTTCATGATGGAGAGGGTCACCTTCGTGAGCCTGCTCGACAAGGCTCTTGAAGATGCACGGGCGGCGGCTGTGGGGCCGTCCCCCGCAGAAACCGGAGAAGCCGCAGGAGGCGAGTGCCCTTCGGCTGATGAGGGCGCTCCGGGAGACAACCCGGGGGTCGACGAGGGCGAGCCGGGAATACCCGGCGGCGCGCATCCGGCCCGCGCGGCGGGAAGCTCCGCTTAGCGAGCGCCGGTGTCGAAGGCGGCAGGGTGTGCCGTTCGACCTCTCTCGAGACCGAGACCCGCGGCGAGCAGCCCTTTGGAATCCACGATCTCGAGACCGGCATTGCGGCCCGTGCCCTCGAAGACAACCGTTTCGCGTGCGCTCCCTCCCCGCCGGTCCACACGCCGGCAGAGCCTCACCTCCACCGCGGCCGTGAGGCTCTCACCGATTCTGCCCGTCATGGCACCGAGCCTTGGAGAGCGCAGTACCCCCGGGGCGGGGACCGCCTCGGCTTCAGTGCGGCGATAGGCTCGGATCTCAAGTCTCTCGGCGGGGGAGGTCACCTCGAGGCTCACTTCACCCTCTCTCAGATCGAACGCGGTGAGGCGGGCTCCCGTGTAGGTGGCGAACCGGTGCAGTCTGCCTTCGTGGAGAAGGCCGATGATGTGGCCCACGAAGTGTCCGCGTAGCCAGGGGATGTCGGCCACCGACGCGGTGAGCGACGTGCCCTGGGTATCGAAGTGATTGGTCTGCATCCACACCCAGGCCTTGGGAAACGATGTGCCCCAATCCTTCTCTGTGTAGCCTCGCCCGTCGCAGAAGTCCACCCACTCTCCATCGATGCGCAGGCGGCCTTCAAGCGTGTGGTTGAGGCTCTGAACGCCGTGGTAACACTCCATGAAGGGGACGAAGGCGTACCAGCCCATGATGCCGGGTGAGAGCAGGCTGACCGGCCAGGGGTGGGTGCCCACGAAGCGGACCTCACCCTCCACCGTCGAGGCGGGCTCGCCGGGTGTGTACCCCAGGCGGAGATCGAGTCCGTGTTCGGAGAACCTGTTCGGCCCGATGCGCACCTCGAAGCCCGTCCTCTCGTAGTCGAACGCCGAGAGAGGGAAGCGATGGTAGTCTGAGGCTCCGGTGCGTCCCCAGTTCACCTGCACGAAGGAGTGCGGTGCCTCCGAATCCGCTCCTCCGAGTGCCACCCCCGGTATCACGGCGAGCGCGTGTTCCTCGCGTGCATCGACCAGCTTGAAGTACCAACCCTCGAAATAGTGATCGCGGCGGCGGCCGCCTTGATAGGTGGCCGGGTCCCATATGTGCCGGACGGCGTAGGGGAGCCGGGGGGAGGCGGGCAGCGGTCGGCGGTGCTCGCGTGGCCGCCGTGGAGGTCTCCCCAGGCGAGGCAGCAAGCTGCGACTCATTGAGCTACGAGAAAGGAAGTGCATCTACTCTTCTGCCTGGGGCTGCAGCAACAGGCAGAGGGCCTCCGCTGCCTCCGCCCTGGTTGCCTGCCGCCAGGGATCGCCCGTGAGTGGGGCGGCGAGTGGTGCGGCCGTGCTTTCTGCGGAGCGTGGCTCCACGGTGGTCGACTGGATGGTGCCCGGCTCCTCAGGGGCCACGGCCTCCCGCCGTGCGCTCTCCCGCTCGACCACGAGAAGGAGATGCCGACGAAGCACCGGGTCCCAGGGTGCGAAGCGGGGCGGGTCGAGGCTCACTCCCAGGAGGAGTCCGCGTGCGGCGGCCACGCCGATGTAGGCGCCGGGGTAGAGAGAATCCGCGTAGGGTGGGGCCACGTCCAGAAACGGAGGAAGGTCGCGTTCAGACACCTCGAGGCCGAGCGTGCCCACCAGCATCTTCGCCAGTTGGGCCCGGGAGAGGCCCTGCCCGGGCCGGAAGGTGGAGCTGCCGTCGGCTTCCAGGTAGCCGTTGACGATTCCCAATGCCGCCAAGGCTTCGATGGCGGCGTAGGCGGGATGGTCGGGCATCACGTCGGTGAAACGAGGAGTCGGTGGTGGTGGTGGCGGCGGTGGTGGCGGCGGCGGTTCGGTCGTGTCGTCCCCGACCTGGACCACGAGGTGGTTGGGCAGGCCGAGCTCTGCGGCGGGGAAGGGAACGAGCTCACCGAGACGTGCTGCGACCGGGTACACCGAGAAGCGGCCCTCATGGGGGATGCGGAGCGAACCGGACCAGGTGAAGCGTACTCCTGGTGCAAGTGCGACCAGGCGGTCCTTACGCGGAGAGAAGACGGGCGTGACGGCCGGGCCTCCCGCCGAACCCGCCGCGTGGCGTGCCGCCTCATCGGGGAAGGCGGCCAGGGTCAGGTCGCGCACATTGACCCGGCTGTCACTCAGATTGACCAAGGTGAAGGTGAAGGAGAGAGATTCTCCCGGGTCCGCGTGGAGGGGAGAGGCGGCTCCGGCGGGAACGGCCTGCAGGCCTGGTGAGGCCAGGAAGATGGCGCCCGGTACCGTGAGGCAGGTGGCGACGGCCGGACGGCCGTCGCCACCTGCAAGCGGCCGCCACGTGGTGTCGTCCAGGTACTCCAGCCAGTAGGTGAGACGGCCTTCCGTCTGTGGGCGGACCGCGGCTTCGAGCACTGTGCCGTCCACGCCGGCCTGTTCGTAGCGGGTGCCCTCGGCATCGTTCATTCCCAGGCGGAAGCGCATGCCGGGGTCGGGGGGCGGGGTCGCGAGGTGGGCCTGCACTGTGAGAGTCTGGTGGAGCGCCAGCTCTGCCGGAGCCTCACGGGCGAGAGGAAAGCGGAGGGTGGGGGGCACGGCATGAGGCGCCGGTGCCACCGGTGCGTAGACGTTTCCAGATACGGGGGATGTCGCATAGGGAGGGACACCCGCGTCGGCGAAGGTGAGCGGTACGGAGCGTCCATTACCGGCTTGAGGCCTCTCTTGCACTTGGAAGTGGAGATGGGGCCCGGTCACCTTGCCGGTGGCGCCCGAGAGGGCGATCATCTGACCCGCCAACACCTGGTCGCCTTCCCGCACGAGTACTCCCTGGTGGGCCAGATGAAGGTAGAGGGAGTAGAACCCGTCGTCGTGAGAGAGTACGAGGTAGTTCGCCCGACCTTCGTAGTAGTCGGTGTAGCCACCGCCTCGGAAGCTCTTCTGGATAGCAACCACGCGGCCGGATGCCGACGCCGAGACCGGTGAGCCTTCAGGGAGCGCGAAGTCCCAGGCGAACTCGGCGGAGGAGCGGGGCGGGTGGCTCCAAGGCCCGCCGTTGCCCTGGCTTACGATGAAAGAAGTGCCGGCGGGGAAGGGCAGATGATAGGCGCCGGGGGCGGGAGCCGCCTCGGCGGCTCCCGCCGCGAGGCCGAACCATAGGAAGGCCAGGGCGAGTACTACGAGAGTGGCGGCGTGCCGGCACTGGCCGAGCCGGTCTTCACCGGGCAGCGCGTGGCCACACGACTGCCTACTGCCGGGCCACCGCGCACCGGGCCGCCACTCGCCAGGTTGCCGCGCATCGGTGCGCCGCCCATCCGGCCGCCACTCGCCCGCGCGCTGTCGCCGGCGGACGCGCTCAGACGTTGAAGCGGAACTCGATGATGTCGCCGTCGCCGACCACATACTCCTTGCCTTCCAACCTCAGCAGGCCGGCCTCCCGGCATGTCTTCAATGAACCCTTCTCCACGAAGTCCGCATACGAAACGACTTCGGCTCGGATGAAGCCCTTCTCGATGTCTGAGTGGATGACCCCCGCTGCCTGTTGGGCACGGGTGCCGCGCCGGATCGGCCAAGCCCTCACCTCGTCTTCGCCCACGGTGAAGTAGGTGATGAGGCCCATCTGCTCGAAGGCGGCCTGGGTGACCAGATCGTGCGCGAGACCGGGAAGGCCCATCTCACGGGCGAACTCCACTCTGCTCTCCTCCGGCAGTTCCGCCACCTCGAGCGCGAGCGCAAAGGGGAAGGCCAAGAGGCGGCGACCGTCCACCGCCTGCGCCATGGCGGCGCTCACGGCTTCGCTTCTTGCGCCTTCCTCGCCATCGGCTTCCACGTTCAAGAGGACCACCTGAGGCGTGAGTGTCAAGAGGCCGTACGTCTTCAAGAACGATGCCTGGGTCTCGTCGAAGGCGCCGTCCCGGAGGGGACGATCCTCGTCGAGCACGGCTCTGGCGGAGAGGAGCGCCTGCCTGCTGGGGGCGGGGAGCTGGTACTTCCGTTCTCTCTCCAGGGCTCGTTCGACCGCCATGAGGTCAGCGAGGAGGAACTCTTGGTCGAGCGTGGCCAGATCGGCGGCGGGGTCAATCGGTGTCCCGAGGAGCGGGTTGTCGAAGCCCCTCAGGACGTGGAGGAATACCTGCGCCCCTCCCACTGCGTTCAGGTAGCGCTCCATCGCCCCTTTTCGCGCCGTCGCCTCGGGCCACGTGGCGACGCGGGTCACGAACTCAGCGCAGGTGGTTCGTGCGGGATTGAATACACGGCTCAGGTGGCGCAGCCGGGGATCACCGAGTTTCACGGTGGCCACCGGCCTCTCTGTGTGGCCGTCGGCCATGGCGGCCAAGAGCGTCGTCTTTCCCGAGCCCTTCAAGCCGATGATGCGGGCTTCCATTGAGTATGGACCTTCTGTTCTGTGTCGTGTGCCTTTAGGGCTGCGGCAGGCGCGTGTCTACCGCCGGAAGCGCCCACGTCCCCGCGGCGGCCGTTCCGGCTCTATAGGGGCGACGCTTCGCCGCGTGCCCGATTATACTGGGGCAGTGGGTCATTGGAGCGCAGTTCACGTGGGGGAGAGAAGCATGAACGACGATACTGCCGTCCTTGGTTTCCGAGTCGAGCGTGCGGAGGCCTTCAGCAACGAGTTATACGCAAACGCCTGGGCGGAGGCTGATCCGGGTGCCGGAGTGGCCACACACAAGTCGGCCGGAGCACTCTCGGTGTACGCGGGGGCGGACTCGCCGCTCACTCAGGTCTTGGGTTTGGGGGTGCTCGGTGCTCCCTTCATGGTGGGCACGCAGACCCGGCCGGGGGAAGATGGGAGCCCCGGGGGCGTGGCTCTGCGCGAGATAGAAGATTTCTTCTTCTCGCGCGGCGCGGCGGTGCAGATATCGCTCAGCCCCCTCGTGGGGAGCGGCTGGCTCAATACCCTGGCACGGCGTGGATACGTCATCGTCGGCTTCGAGACGGTTGTCGTGGCTTCCGTGGAGCAGACGGCGGCAGAGGAGGAGCGCGACCAGCGGGTGGAGGTCGAGGTGGAAGACTCCACGGTGAGCGTGGAGCTGCGTGCGGTGGAGCCGGCGGAGGTCGATCGCTGGGCTGAGGTGACGGCACAAGGCTTCCTCGCGCCCTCTCGGCCCGACGCGGGGGCGGTGCAGCTCGCCGGTCTGCCTTCTCGTATCGAGGGCTCCCACTGCTTTGGGGCCTTTGCCGACGGGGAGATGGCGGCCGGGGCGGCGCTGCTCAAGGCCCGGGATACCTGGCTCTTCCTCAACGATTCCACGCTTCCCCGTTTCAGGAACAAGGGGCTGCATGCGGCCCTCATCGCCAGACGCCTGGCGCGGGTGGCCGCCGGTGGTGGGGGTTGGGCCGCCGCCGGTGTCGCTCCCGGTAGCGTCTCGGAGCGGAACTATCTGCGGGCGGGCTTCCGCACCCTCTACACGAAGGCGACGGTGCGCAAAGACCCGGAGTCTTGAGCGAGTGGTCGGCGGTGCCCCCGACCCGGGGGGCCGAGGGCACCGCCTTCGTCCCGCGCCGGTACCAACCAGGGGCCGGGGGGGCAGGCACCGCCTTTGTCCCGTGCGGGCGCGGCCCCGGGCTGTGGGGTGCCCGCAAAGAGCGGCCCAGGCGGCTGTGGTAACATCGGCTGCGCTTGTGTTGTGCCGCCCTCGTGCCGGGAGCACTCATACGTGAACATCCCCTTCGTCTCGCAACCGGACGTCATCCTTCTGCACGCGCCCAGCGTGTACGACTTTCGGCAGGAGGCCATCGTCTACGGGCCGGTGAGCGACCTCATTCCCTCCACGCCCATCTTCGAGATGTATCCGGTGGGCTTTGCCAGCATGGCCGCGTACCTGCGGGCTCAAGGTCACCGGGTGCGTATCGTCAACCTGGCCGTCCGCATGTTGCGCAACCCGAAGTTCGACGTCGACCGCTTCGTCAGGGGGCTGCGGCCGAAGCTCTTCGGCATCGACCTGCATTGGCTGCCCCACTGCCAGGGGGCGGTGGAGGTGGCGCGGGTGGTGAAGGCCCACCATCCCGACATCCCGATTGTGTTCGGGGGCTTCTCCTCCACCTTCTTCCACGAGGAGCTCGTGGCCTACCCGCAGGTCGACTTCGTGATCAGGGGCGACTCGGCCGAGAAGCCGCTTGCCGCCCTGCTGGCCGCCGTGGAGCGGGGGGGTGGCTACGAGGCGGTGCCCAACCTCACCTGGAAGGAAGACGGCGAGGTGAGGGTGAACGAGCTCTCCCACACGCCCACTGACATCGACGAGTTCGTGCACGGCTACGAGGAGATGACCCGCTCGGTGGTCCGCTACGGCGACCTGGCCAGCGTGCTCCCCTTCTACGACTGGATGGACTACCCCATCATGCCGGTCATGGCCACCCGGGGCTGCAACAAGAACTGCGTGTTCTGCGGAGGCGCCAACTACGCCTTCAAGGGCACCATGGAGCGTGAGCACACCGCCTTCCGCAGTCCCGAAGCCCTGCTCAAAGACATTCGTACCATCGCGGGTCTGAGCCGTGGTCCCATCTTCATCATCGGCGACCCCTACCAGCCCGGCGCCTGGTACGCCGACCGCCTCCTGCGGGGCTTTGCCGAGCATCCCGTCCCCAATCACATCATCATCGAGTTCTTCTCCCCGCCTCCGGCCGACTTCTCCGCTCGCATCGCCGACGCCATCCCCAATCACGCCTACGAGATGTCTATGGAGTCGCACGATCCGCTGGTACGCACCGCCGCCGGCAAGGGCTACACCAACGAGGAGCTCGAGGAGAGCGTGCCGGCCGCCCTCAGGTACGGCGCCGAACGCTTCGACCTCTACTACATCATCGGCCTGCCCAAGCAGACCGCCGACTCGGTCATGGCCACCATCGAGTACTGCGACCACCTGTACAGCCTGGTCAAGGGTGACCCTCGGCTCACGGTGTTCATCTCGCCGCTCGCGCCTTTCCTGGACCCGGGCAGCCGGGGCTTCATGGAACCCGAGCGTTTCGGCTACCGCCTCAACCGGCACACGCTCGAGGAGCACCGCCGGGCCATGCTGGAGCCCAGCTGGAAGTACACCTTGAACTATGAGACCGAGTGGCTGGACCGGGATGCCCTGGTCGATGTCACCTACCGCTCCGCGCTCGCCCTGAACGAGGTAAAGCGCAAGTGGGGCGTGATTCCGGCGTCCGAGGCCGATGTCGTCGAACGCCGCATCCACAAGGCGGTGGAGGTCATGAAGCGGGTGGACGACATCTTGGCCGAGGAGACAGACGCGGAGGCGCGCAGGCGCCGCATCCTGGCGTTGAAAGGCGAGGTGGACGAAGCCAGCATCTCGACGGTGTGCGACACCAGAGAGCTGGAGTGGCCGCTGGTGCGCGGGCTCACCCGGTTCCGCCCCGGAGGGTTGGTGAAGGCGGCGCTGCACAGAACAGGGCCGAGACCGCTTGAGAAGAAGGGGAGGTAGCCATGGCCGATGTTCCCTACGGAATAGTGAAGCATGTGAAACTCGAGTTCCCGCAGGCCCTCGAGCTGGCCCGGGCGGTACTGAAGGATCACGGGTTCGGGGTGGTGACCGAACTCGATGTGCAGCAGACAATGCAGGAGAAACTGGACAAGGAGTATCGTCCCTACGTCATCTTGGGCGTGTGCAACCCCCATTTCGCTCACGATGTGCTGGAAGCCGAGCCCGATCTCGGCCTCATGCTGCCCTGCAACGTGGCCGTCTATCAGGAAGCTCCGGGCGAGCAGATCATAGAGGCGGTCTCTCCGCTGGCCATCGTGCAGGTGGCCGACAACCCCGAGGTGGCCGCCGTTGCCGCAGTCGTCCAGACGAAACTGGAGGCCGCCATGGAGGAGATCGAAGTCAAGGCCCGCGCCGCCGGGGCGTAGGTCTCGGGCCGGCGGCTGATCGAGAGGTGCCCCCCTGGAGATGGACGCGGAGACGCATCTGGTGACGGACCTGGAGGCGAACCAGGTGACCGACCGCACGCTGCGCGGCAGGACCGCCGTGGTCGGCATCGGTGAGACCCGCTACTACAAACACGGTACCTCCCCCGACCCTGAGTTCAAGATGGTGCTCGAGGCCATCCTCGCCGCCTGCGAGGACGCCGGCCTCCACCCGAGAGATATCGACGGCTTCGCCTCCTTCTCCCACGATCGCAACGACCCGCCGCGGATCGCGGCGGCCCTGGGGCTGCCGGATCTCCGCTACAGCGGCATGGTGTGGGGCGGCGGGGGCGGGGGAGGGTCAGGGGCCGTGGCCCACGCGGCGGCCGCCGTGGCAACCGGGCTCGCCGAGGTGGTGGTGGTGTTCCGGGGGCTCGCCCAGGGGCAGTTCGGCCGGTACGGCCGGGGCGACCGCGTGCAGGCGGCCGAGGGGCCCGATGCCTTCACGGCTCCCTACGGCGTGCTGTCCCCGGCACAGAACTTCGCCATGCGGGTGCGCCGCTTCATGTGGGAGCACGGTATCGGGCAGGAGGCACTTCGGGCCATCGCGCTCACGAGCTATGCGCACGCCCAGCGCAACCCGCGGGCGGTCATGTACGGGCGACCGCTCAGCGCCGAGGAGTACGACCATTCCCGCCTCATCGTGGAGCCCTTCCGCCTCTTCGACTGCTGTCTGGAGAGCGACGGCGCGGCCGCGGTGATCGTGACCTCGGGCGGGCGGGCGAAAGACTTGCGGCAGAAACCGGCCTACATCGCGGCGGCGGTGCAGGGTTCGGGCTACCGGCAGGCGGCCGCCGCGCACAATGCGCCGGACTACCCGACCTCCAACTTCAAGACGCTCGCGCCCCGGCTCTACGCCATGGCGGGTGTGGGCCCGCAGGACATCGACGTGCTGCAGAGCTACGAGAACTTCACCGGCGGCGTGCTTATGTCCATCGTAGAGCACGGCTTCTGTCGGCCGGAGGAGGTGAATGAGTTCTTCACCCCGGAGACGTTTGCGTTCGAAGGAGGGAGGCTGCCGCTCAACACCAGCGGCGGAAACCTGGCGGAGTGCTACATGCACGGGCTCGAGTTGATCATTGAGGCGGTGCGGCAGATCCGGGGCACGAGCTCGTGTCAGGTGCCCGAGGTGAAGTTGTCCATGGTGACGTCGGGGCCGATGGTGCAACCGGTGTCGAGTTCCATCTACTCTTCGGAGCCCGGCCCATGAGCGACCGCCCCAACAGTACGGGCGACCGCCTGGACCCCGCCGCCCGCGCAGAACCGGGGGGTGGCGCGGACCCGGTGGGCGACCGCCCGGACTCAGTGGGCGGCCACACCTACCACCTGCCCGAGGGGCTTCCCGCCCCGGCGCCGTCGCCGGATGGGCTGGGGGCCGAGTTCTTCGCCGCGGCCCGCCGGCACGAACTTGTGGTGCAGCGCTGCCCGAGCTGCGGGACTTGGCAGTGGGGGCCGGAGTACGTCTGTCACCACTGCCTGTCGTTCAACCTCGCCTACGAGCGGGTCGAGCCCCGGGGAAGCATCTACAGCTTCGAGCGGTGCTGGCACCCGGTGCACCCGGCATTGAACGAGGCCGTGCCCTATCTTGTGGTGCTGGTGGAGCTGCCGCAGGCGGGCGGTGTGCGCATGGTGGGCAACCTACAGGGGGATCCGTTGCAGGACGTGGAGATCGGAGCCCAGGTGGAGGCGGTTTTCGAAGACCACGAAGAGGCGGACCCACCCTTCACCTTGGTGCACTGGCGGGTGCCATCAAAGGGAACCGTGTGGCCTGGGTGAGGGGCTTCGGCGATTCGTCGGAGATCATGCTTCACGACCTCGCGACCGGCACAACCACCCATCTCACCTCCAACAGCTACCTTGACGACTACCCGTGTATGGGGGCACACGAGTTGGTCTGGAATACGGGTAACGACAGCCCTCCTAACGACAGCCCTCCCTATGTACGCGGGGTTCATCTGCTCGACTTCACCACCGGCATGGCCTGTTCTTGGAAACATCCACTCGGTAGCCGCGATGATGTTCCGCGCGCTCGAACTGGAGCGTATCGCCTGCACGGCTGACGGGTCGCGCTACCGATCCTATCCCCGCCCGGCGCGCGGTCCGTCTATCGCGCGAGCCGGCGGGCCATGTCGAGCAGGCGCTCCGCGTCTTCGGGTGTCATGAGGCGCATGAGGGCGGCCATTTCGGCGATGGCCCGCTCGGTGTGGGTTTGCGCCTCCCCGCTCTCCGCCCCCCTGTTCTCCCCTTCTGCGTGGTCCTGTTCCCCAGTGGCAGCCTCGGGTGCTCTTGTCTGCTCCCACGCCTCCCGGCGATGCCGCTCACTGCGCAATCGTCGGGCCGTGGGGGAGAGGGGGTCTGCTGTACGGGGGAGCGCCATCCTGGGCGAGCTACCCGCCGGCAAGGGTTCTGCGAACGGCGAATCGTGAGCCGCGAAGGCTTGGGCGGCGGAGACAGCCTCATCCGGGTTCCCCCGAAAGCTCTCCCGACGGCTCGGGAGAATGTCGGTCTCCGCCCTCAGCTCGGCGGCCGCCAGCAGCTCCGAAGTGCTCACGTCGAGGGCGGCGGCGAGGCGCACGAGCACGGGTGACGAGGGCGGCTTGCGACCGTTCTCGATGTCGGTCACATAGGAGTAGGAGATGTCGGCCAGGCGGGCGAGGTCGCGGCGGCTGTGCCCGCGATCGGTGCGGAGTACCTTGATGGTATGCCCCAAGATCGAGGTGAAGGCGGCATGCCTGCGTTCGCCGCGCGGAGCCTTGCGCTCTGAGTCGTCGCGAGACCGGGCGTCGGGGGTCTCGGTGTCCGGAGCCGATGTGTCGCGGCGTCCGTCGCGCTCATCGTCCATCGTATCCTCTTTTTCCGTCCGACCTGTCTGTCACACTGTTGTTGAGAGTACCACGCATTACAACACCATTTCAACACCACTAGTTGGCAAAACACGCCTATAGCGTTATAATGACGCTAATCGTGATGTTAGTGGAGCGCGGGTGGCACCATCGGTTCTCTCCGGGGATGGTCTCGCGCACCCGGCAGGGAGGGGGCATCTCATGTACGAACAGACCATTGCCGACACGCTGAGCCGGCTTCGGGTGGGCGGGCCGATGTCGGACGGTCCTCTTTGCATCGTGCCGGTACGTTGCGCATCCGATGTGCCCGACCGCTACGTGCTCTTGAGCCAGGCGTTGCGCCGCGGCACCGTGCTCATCACCGAGGTGAGCGAAGCGGGCGAAGTACCCTACCTCTCCGTGTTCAACAAGGGGCCCTGGCCGGTGCTCGTCTTCGATGGCGAAGAGCTGGTCGGTGCCAAGCAGAACCGCATCGCCAACGCCACCACGCTGCTCGCGGTGGGCAAGACGGTGCTTCCGGTGTCGTGTGTGGAGCAGGGGCGTTGGCACGCAGAGAGTCGAGTTTTCCGGGCCGGCTCCTACGCCAGCCATCCGGGTCTGCGTCGCGACAAGGAGCGCCGGGTGCGAGAACGCGTGGCCTGGGAGGCACGGCGGCGCGAAACCACGCCGCAGGAGAGTGGTCGTCATGGGGCGCCACAGGAGCGGCAGGAAGCCGCGACGGCCGGTGGCCGCGCCGAGAGAGAGGAATCTCAGCACGTCCGTGCACGCCGCTACATGGCCGACCAGGGTATGGTCTGGGAGGAGGTGCACCGGGTCTCCAACGTGAGAGGTGCGGTATCACCCACGGCGGCCATGGCCGATACCTATCAGTCCGAGAAGCACGAACTCGACCGCATCATCGACGTCTTCAGGCCGGGCATGAGAGCGCAGGCTGCCGACGCCGTGGGGATGATGGTCTTCGTCGGCGGCGAGTTCGTGTGTTTCGACCTCCTGCAACCGGCCAGGCGTTTCTCCCGGCTGGTTCGCAAGCTGCTGCGGGGGTACGCGCTGGAAGCTCTGTTGCACAGCCTGAGCGCGTCTCTGCCGTTCGATGCCGAGGAGGCTGCACTGAGAGTGTTCGCAGAGCTCGGCCACGCCACGGTGAATGCACGGGCGGCCGCGGGCCTGGGTGACGACCTGCGTCTGGAGACCGGGCGCATCTCCGGCTCCGGCCTCGTGTGGCAAGGGGAGCTCATCCAGCTGTCGTTGTTCCCGAAGGCGGAGTAGAGGGGAGGTCTGCGGGCGGCGCCTGCCGGCCCGGAGGCGGCAGACCCTCCGGTGGTCCCTTCTCATCTGGGCCGAGGCTGGGTGGGCGAGGAGGCACTTGCCATCGCCGTGTGGGCGGCGCGGGTGGGGTCGTCTTTTCCAGAGGTCCTCCGGCTGGCGGCCAATCGCAGCGGCGACTCCGATTCCACGGCATCCATAGCAGGCCAGATCTGGGGAGCCGCGCATGGGCGCGAGGGTATCCCGGAGGAGTGGGCACAGGGCCTCGATGCACGTGAGGTGCTCGAGTGGTTGGTGGAGGCTTTGGTGGCCCTGGAGTCCGATGAGGATGTGGTTCGATCTCGAGCCGAGACATGACGAGCGCACACGGTCGTGAGCCTCTTCGGAGCCACGCCCGTGCCCGTGCGGCTCAAGCATCTCCCTTCGGTGGCCGATGGGTCTGAGGAGGGGTGTCGCGATGTGCCGAAGCTGCACATATGACCCGGGAGGGCACGATGTCTTCTGTGAGTGTGATATGGCGAAGGATCCTCAGTCTCGCGTTGATGAGCGCGCTGCTGCTTGCAATCATCGCGGCTCTTGCGGGGTGCACGGCTGCACCCCAGACCACCACACCGAGCGCCACCACCACCGCACCGGGTGTCACCACCACGGCTCCGGCACCGGTGGTTCCGACCTACACGGCCACCATCGCCGAATGCCGCACCGCCATACGCGAAGCCCTCGAGGAGACGGGCGCCGATTCCATGTCGGTCGCTCTGGTGGACGGCGAGACCGTGGTGTGGAGCGAGGCCTTCGGGCTGGCGCAGAAGTCGACCGGCCAAGCCGCCACCACCGACACGCTCTACTGCATCGGGTCGGTGAGCAAGCTCTTGGCCACCATCTCCGTCATGATGCTGGCCGATCAGGGCAAGGTCGAATTGGACGAACCGGTCGTGACCTACCTACCTGAGTTCAGCATGCTCTCACCCGAGTACCGCGATATCACCGTACGCATGCTCGTGAACCACTCATCAGGGTTCGCCGGCTCCGACTACCGCAACGGTTCCATGGCGGTACCGTATACCGACTACGCCGAACAGGTGTTGACCGCACTGAAGGAGGAACGCCTGAAGCACGACCCGGGCTACCTGAACGTCTATTGCAACGACGGCTTCACCATGGTCGAGATACTGGTGGAGGCGCTCACCGGGCGGAGCTATCCCGATTTCGTCCACGAGGAGATTCTCGCTCCTTTGGGTATGGAAGGTAGCCGCTTCGCGCAGACACCCGACGACCTGAGAGCGGGGCACTATGCGGAGTCATATGTCGAGGGGCAGCTTATGACTCCTGAGTTCGTCAATGGCTACGGGGCGGGCGGGCTCTACTCCACCCCTTCCGACATGGCGCGATTCGCCATGATGCTGATGAACGGAGGTTCTCTCGGCGAGGTGCGCATACTCTCCCCCGGATCGGTGGCCGAGATGGCGACCGACCAGACTGCCGGCACCTTCAATCCGTTGCCCTCGGAAGCACTGCGATACGGCCTGGGGTGGGATACGGTGACCCAGCCGGGGATGGCAGCCGTGGGCATCACCGCGTGGGGCAAGACCGGCGGCACCACCGCCTACGGTGCGGAATTCATCGTGTTGCCGGAAGAACGGCTGGCGTGCATCGTTCTCACCGACATCTCCGGGAGCGCGCGGGCTTTGGCGGTCGCTGAGCATATCCTGCTGCGTGCGCTGGTGGAGCGGGGCAGCTTGGATGCCATGCCCGAGCCGCTGCCGGAGAAGGCGGCGCCGGAAGCCGTGGCTTCGCCGGCCGAACAACAGGCCATGAGCGGAGTATATACGGGCAATTCCCTGATCCAGCGTATCGGCGTCGCTCCGGAAGGATCCCTCTCCGTCCAGACGTGGACCGGCGAGGGTTGGAGTCCGGGCCTCACGGATCTCACACTGCGCACCGACGGCTGGTACACGAGCGACGAGATGGCGCTGGTCTCCTACCGGCCGGTCGGCGGTGGCGGGAGGAGCTACGTGGCGGTGCGGAGCAGGCATGGGTACGGACACTACCTCTCCTCTGTTCTCTACGCCGAGAAGGTCTCCGCCACACCGGCGATGACGGCGGCGTGGGAGGCGCGGGCGGGCAGCACGTACCTGTACGCCAACGTGAGCGTCCGCGATGTGGACTTCAGGAGCGACGTGGGCGATCCGCGCTTCATGCTGACCACCCTACCCGATCTGCCCGGTTATCTGCTGACACCCGACACGGACATCGTCGATGCGTCGATGGACGACGCTCGAGCTCTCACATTCGTGCTCATACCGGGGGCCAACGGACGCGATCTGAACGACGTCACAGTCGAGACGAGGGACGGGGAAGAATGGCTGCGACAGGGTAGCTACCTGTTCCGGCCGCTGTCGGGAGTGGCGTCGCTCGCACCGGGGTCTTCCACCGTGACCATCGGTGCCGAGGGGCTCGTGGAGTGGCGCGTGCTCCCGGCCACCGGCACGGTATCCGTACGTGGAGGCGAGGAGTGGCGGCTGTACGACGATGGTTTCGAGCAGATCGCCCGCGGCTCGGGCGGCGCCAGCGCCACCCTCGAAGGCACCGGCAGGGTCTCCTATCTCATGCTGACCGGTGCGCCCGGGGAGACGGTGACCCTGAATCTGACACGATGAAGGCTCGGTATATCGATGCTCTCGCCCGGGCAGCGCCCGGGCAGCGTGTTGCCGGGCGGGTCGAATGGGGTGCCGAGCGCCGCGCGGTGGGGTGAATGGAACTCTCCGTCTGCACTTGGCGCAGGCCGTGCGGCTATCTTCCGTCCGACCAAAGTTGTACTATGGTGCGTATTCTGTGCGTGATCGTGTAACGGAAAGACGCTGGCGAGCGCCTCGGCGGGCTGCTGTGGCGGCGACGATATGCGGGCAGACCACAAGCGGGGGAGGGTGATGGACGTCTTCGACCTTCGGGCCGGGTTGATCGAGGACTACCAAAGCTACGTCGAGAGTTTCATCAATGTCGCCGATGGGCGTATCAGGGGAAAGGTAGAAGGGGAACTCGATGCGGGGCTGCTGTGGCCTGAGCCCCTGGTGCAGCTGAACCCCTCGTTCGAGTCGGGCGGTTACATAGACGACTTGGTCGCCGAGGGCCTGCTCCACCCCGAGTGCTCCGCAATCTTCCGGGTGGGCAAGGGCGGGGCGGGCAAAGCCGAAGAGGGGCCCGGCAAGGCGCTCCGCCTCCACCGTCACCAGACCGAGGCCGTACGGGCGGCCGGCGGCGGCGCCAACTACGTACTCACCACCGGCACCGGTTCGGGCAAGAGTCTCGCCTACATCATCCCCATCGTGGACCATGTGCTGCGGCGCGGGTCGGGGCGAGGGGTGCAGGCCATCGTCGTCTACCCCATGAACGCGCTTGCCAACAGTCAAGCAGGGGAGCTCGAGAAGTTCCTCTGCCACGGCTACCCGGAGGGGAAACAACCCGTCACCTTTCAGCGCTACACGGGGCAGGAGGGCGACGAGAAGCGCCAAGAGATCATTCTTCATCCGCCCGACATCATCCTCACCAACTACGTGATGCTCGAACTCATGCTCACGCGCCCGGGCGAGGACGCACTCATGAAGGCGGCCGAGGGCATCCGTTTCCTGGTGCTGGACGAACTGCACACCTATCGCGGCCGCCAGGGGGCCGACGTGAGCTTTCTCGTGCGCCGTGTGCGCAACCGGTTGGCGCCGAAAGGTCTGCAGGTGGTGGGGACGTCGGCGACTCTCGCGGGCCCCGGCACCCGCGACGAGCAGCGCGTGAAGGTGGCACGGGTGGCCTCGCAGCTCTTCGGGGCGGAGGTTCTGCCCGAGAACGTGATCGGGGAGACGCTCAAGAGGGCGACGCCGCCGGCTGATGCCGCCGACCAAGCGTTCCGGCGTGAGCTCTTGGAGTGGCTCGACGACATCGAGCGGCCTTTCCCCACCGACTACGACGAGTTCGTGGCGCACCCGCCGGCGCGGTGGCTCGAAGGCGTGCTTGGTGTGCACGAGGAGATTGGGTCGTCCAGGCTGGTGAGGGCTCAGCCCCGGAACATCGATGGCCCGGGTGGGGCGGCGGAGCTTCTCCACGCTGAGACCGGGGTGCCGGTCGGGGTGTGCCGCATGGCTCTCGAGCGCCTACTGTTGGCGGCCTGCGCGTGTGCGAAAGACCCCGAGACGGGGTTTCCTCCCTTCGCCTTCCGCCTCCACCAGTTCATCAGCCGAGGCGATACGGTCTACGCGTCACTGGAGAGGGAGGACGAACGCAGCATCACCCTGCACGGCCAGAAGTACGTACCGAAGGATCGCGGGAAGATCCTGCTGCCGCTTTCCTTCTGCCGTGAGTGTGGGCAGGAGTACTACGTCATCACTCTCACCTCGGGTGAGGACGGTCAACGTCGGGTCGAGGCGCGTGACCCGTCCCGCCGCGGGCTCGAGGAGGAGGGCGAAGCCGGCTACCTCTACCTGAGCAGCGGGAAGCCCTGGGAGGGAGATCCCGAGACGCTGCTCGACAGGCTCCCCGAGGACTGGGTCGACGTACGGAACGGCACGCGCGCCATCAAGCGAGACCAGAAGAAGAACCTGCCGCGGGCGGTGCGGCTGGGGGTGGACGGTGTGGAGACGGAAGAGGGGATCGATGCACATTTCGTCCCTGCTCCCTTCCGTTTCTGTCTGCGCTGCGGCGTGTCGTACGGCGGCCGGGTGATCAGCGACTTCCCCAAGCTGGGTCAGCTGGGTTCGGAAGGGCGAAGCACGGCCACCACCATTCTCGGCATGTCGGCGGTGCGGGGCCTGAAGACCGCACGCGAACTCAATGCCGAGGCGCGCAAACTCCTCAGCTTCACCGACAACCGTCAGGACGCCTCTCTGCAGGCGGGGCACTTCAACGACTTCATCGAAGTGGGGCTTCTGCGGTCGGCGCTCTACCGGGCCGCTTCGGACGCGGGTGACGGTGGCCTGCGCCATGAGGATGTGACGCAGGCGGTCTTCGCGGCCCTACAACTCGACATCGCCGACTATGCGGCCGACCCCGATGTGAAGTTTCAGGCGGCCAAGGAGACGCAGAAGGCCCTCCGCGACGTGCTCGGCTATCGCCTCTATCGGGATCAGCGGCGTGGCTGGCGTATCACCCTGCCCAACCTGGAGCAGTGCGGGCTCCTGCACACCGACTATCTATCGCTCGACGATCTCTGTGCGGCGGAGGAGGAGTGGGCGGAGTGCCATGAGCTGCTGGCAGAAGCGACGCCGGAAACCAGGGAAGCTGTCAGCCGCACCCTGCTGGACTGGATGCGCAGGGCGCTCGCCCTCAAGGTGAACTACTTGGAGGGCGATTCTCAGGAGAGGATCCGGGCGCAGAGCGACCAGCGCCTCCGCCCACCCTGGGGCATCGACGACAAAGAGCAGATGGAGGCCGCTTCGGTGGTCCTGCCCCGGTCTCGGAGGCCGAAGGACTACGGAGGGTACGAGTACCTCTCCGGTCGGAGCGGCTTCGG
Source organism: uncultured Gaiellales bacterium (assembly GCA_964423425.1). Taxonomy (GTDB): domain Bacteria; phylum Actinomycetota; class Thermoleophilia; order RBG-16-64-13; family RBG-16-64-13; genus CAYRES01. The sequence goes on from CAYRES010000002.1 coordinate 331,221, forward strand.
CATGTACCTGAATCGGCCTTCCACGTTCCCGGGCCGTCGCCCCTCTCTCAAGGTCGACGACCGCGAGCAGATCATCCTTCAGTTGCTTGAGGTGCTACGGGTGGCGGGGCTGGTGGAGGTGGTACTGCCGGCCAAGGACGGCGATGTTCCCGGCTACCAGGTGCCGGCGGCGGCCCTCGTGTGGAGGGCAGGCGATGGTGCCGCGTCCTTCCGGGATCCCCTGCGCATGCCCCAGCTGCCGGAGGGCGGCGGTCGTACCAACGAGTTCTTCGTCGCGTTCTATGCGTCGATGGCCGCAGGGCTCAAAGGCTTCGAGGCGCGTGAGCACACCGCTCAAGTACCCTACGAACTGCGGGAGGAACGCGAAGAGCGGTTTCGGAAGGGAGCACTTCCCCTTCTGTTCTGCTCGCCGACCATGGAGCTCGGTGTCGATATCGCCGAGTTGAACGTGGTCAACATGCGCAACATCCCGCCCACTCCTGCCAACTATGCGCAGCGCTCCGGTCGGGCCGGCCGCAGTGGCCGGCCGGCCCTCGTCTACTCCTACTGTTCCACCGGCAGTCCGCACGACCAGTACTTCTTCCGTCGGCCGGCGCAGATGGTGGCCGGGGCCGTCGCCCCGCCACGTATCGATCTGGCCAACGAGGACTTGGTGCGGGCCCACGTGCACGCCGTGTGGCTCAAAGAGACCGGCATGTCGCTGGGGAGATCACTGCGGGATCTGCTCGATCTGGAGGGAGAAGAACCCTCCTTAGAACTTCTACCTGAAGTAAAGGTTGATATCAATAACCAGATCGCCCGCGAGCGCGCGCGGGTACGGGCCATCGCGCTCCTCGCCGAGTGCCGCGAGGAACTCTTGGCCGGCGGCTGGTACAGCGACCAGTGGCTCGACGAGGTGCTCGACCAGGTGGCGATGCGCTTCGACCGGGCGTGCGCTCGCTGGCGGGATCTCTATCGCGCCGCCCACGCCCAGGCCAGGGCACAAGGCAGGATCATTCTCGACGCCACCCGCAGCAAGCGGGAGAAAGACCAGGCCAAAGTCCTGAGACGCGAGGCTGAACAGCAGCTGGCGCTTCTCACCGATGTCGACAATCTGCTGCAGTCCGACTTCTACTCCTATCGCTACTTCGCGAGCGAGGGATTCCTGCCCGGCTACAGCTTCCCCCGCCTGCCGCTCTCGGCCTTCATCCCCGGCTCGCGGGGCAAGAAGGGCGACGATGAGTTTCTGCAGCGGCCCCGGTTCCTGGCCATCTCCGAATTCGGCCCGCGGGCCATCGTCTATCACGAGGGCTCCCGCTACATCATCGACAAGGCCATCCTCCCCGTGCGGGAGGAGGGCGACCTTGCGCCGACCCGGGCCAAGATCTGCTCGGCCTGCGGGTACCTGCACGTGGCGCGCCACGGCGATGGTCCCGATCTCTGTGAGGCGTGCGGAACGGCGCTCGGTGCTCCGCGCGCGAACCTCTTCCGCCTGCAGAACGTGTCCACCAAGCGGCGGGACCGCATCACCTCCGACGAAGAGGAACGTCAACGCTTCGGCTACGAACTCATCACGGCCGTCCGCTTCGATGGAGACGGTGCGCAGGCCGGCAGGCAGGTCGCCATGGTGGAAGGCGTCGACGGCACCTCGCTCGGCCGCCTCACGTACGGCCACACGGCCACCATCTGGCGGGTCAACTTGGGGTGGGCGCGTCGCAAGAACAAAGACAGAGAGGGCTTCGTGCTGGACACGGAGCGCGGGTACTGGGCGAAGAATCAGGACGACCCCATCGACGCGGAAGTCGACCAGGACCCCATGTCGAACAGGAAGAGGCAGGTCATCCCCTTCGTGGAGGACAGGCGCAATTGCCTGCTGTTGGAGGTGGAGGAGCCGCTCACGCCGGAGTTCGCCGTCTCGCTGCAGGCGGCGCTCAAGCGTGCCATCCAGGTGGAGTTCCAGTTGGAGGACAACGAGCTTGCGGTGGAATCGCTCCCACACGACAAGCAGCCACGTCAGATCCTCCTCTACGAGGCGGCCGAGGGTGGGGCCGGGGCCCTGCGTCAGCTGCTGCAGGAGGGAGCGCTGGCCGGGGTGGCCGCCAGGGCGCTCGAGCTGTGTCACTTCGACTCCGACACGGGGGAAGACCGAGGGCCCGAGAAGCTGCCCGAGCCCTGCGAGGCCGCCTGCTACGACTGCCTCATGAGCTACCAGAACCAGCGCTACCACTCGCTGCTCGACCGGCAGCTGGTCCGCGATGTGCTGCTCCGGTTGCGCACGGCCACGGTGGTGGCGTCGCCGGTGGGCACATCGAGGGCGGAGCATTTGGCCGGCCTCCTGAAGCTCACCGACTCCACGCTCGAGGAGAAGTGGCTCCGGTTGCTGGAGGAGCGGAACCTCAACCTGCCGGCGCGCGCGCAGGTGCTCATCGAGGAGTGCGGCACGAGGCCGGACTTCCTGTACCAAGCCGAGCAGGTGGTGGTCTACGTCGACGGCCCGGTGCACGACTTCCCAGAAAGGCAGGCACGCGATGCCGCCCAGACCGCGGCCATGGAGGACGCCGGCTACACGGTGATTCGCTTCGGCCACGGGGATGACTGGGAGGAGATCGTGGCCAGGTATCCGTACGTGTTCGGAGGTTCGAGGTGAGTGAGTCGGGCGCGACCACCGGCGCCGCCGCCTCATCCGCCGACTTCTCCGTCGGCTCCCTGGTCCGGGCCCGCGGGCGGGAGTGGGTTGTGCTGTCTGAGTCGGTGCCGGAATTCCTGCTGCTCCGGCCGCTCGGGGGCAGAGGGGATGAGACGGCGGGCGTCATCCCCGCCCTGGAGGAGGTGCGCCCGGCCACCTTCGTCCTCCCCGACCCGAACGACCTCGATCAGATCGGCGATCATCGCTCCTGTCGTCTCCTGCGCGATGCGGTGCGCCTAGGTTTTCGCTCCAGCGCCGGGCCTTTCCGCTCCTTCGGGGCCATCGCCGTGGAGCCGCGCCCCTACCAGCTCGTGCCGCTGCTGATGGCGCTCAAGCTGGACCCGGTGCGGCTCTTGATCGCCGACGACGTGGGTATCGGCAAGACGGTGGAGGCGGGGCTGGTGGCCCGAGAGCTCCTCGATCGCGGCGAAGTGCAGCGCCTGACCGTGCTGTGCCCGCCACCTTTGGCCGAGCAGTGGCAGGTCGAGCTCCGCGACAAGTTCCATCTCGACGCCGAGCTGGTACTGCCCAGCACCGCCGCCCGCTTGGAGCGGAACTGCCGCCTCGATCAATCGGTGTTCGATGTCTACCCGCACACGGTGGTCTCCACCGACTTCATCAAAGCCGATCGGCGGAGGGACGAGTTCCTGCGCACCTGCCCCGAGCTGGTCATCGTGGACGAGGCCCACACCTGCGCCTGGGGCGGAGTGGGGAGAGGAGTGCGTCACCAGCGCCACCGGCTGGTATCCGAGCTCTCCGCCGTGCCCGAGCGCCACGTCGTACTGGTCACGGCCACGCCGCACAGCGGCAACGAGGAGGCCTTCCGCTCGCTCCTGTCCTTCCTCGCCCCCGCCTTTGCCGAACTCCCCATCGACCTCACCGGCCCGGAGCACGAGAAGAACCGCCGCCGCCTCGCGCAGCACTTCGTGCAGCGGAGGCGGGCCGACATCCGCAGCTACCTGGAGGCGGAGACCGTGTTCCCCCGCCGCGAGGAGCGCGAGGAGTCGTACAAGCTCTCCCCCGAGTACAAGAAGCTCTTCGCCCGGGCGTTGGCCTACGCGCGGGAGTCGGTGGTGGACGAGAGCGGCGGTCAGCACCGGCAACGGGTGCGCTGGTGGTCGGCCCTGGCGCTTCTGCGTTCGCTTGCGTCGAGTCCCGCCGCGGCTGCCGCGACGCTCCGCACCCGGGCCGACACGGCCGATGCCGCCACGGAGCAAGAGGTGGACGCCATCGGGCGGCGGGCGGTGCTCGACCTCATGGACGGGGAGTCGGTGGAGGGCACGGACGTCATCCCCGGCTCGGATGTGGGAGAGGCCGAGGGGGAGGGCGGAACCTCGTCGGGAACCTCCGAGCGGCGTCGTCTGCTCGAGATGGCGCGGGAAGCCGAGGCTCTGGCCGGCGCCAAGGATGCAAAGCTGGCCAAGGCGGCTACGCTCGTGCGTGAACTCGTGGAGGACGGGCATCACCCCATCCTGTTCTGCCGCTTCATTCCCACCGCGACCTACGTGGCCGAGGAGTTGCGCCGCCGGCTGCCGAAGGGCGTGGAGGTGGCGGCCGTCACGGGGGAGTTGGCCCCGGCGGAGCGCGAAGCCCGGGTGGCGGCGCTCGGCGAGCACGAGAGGCGGGTGCTCGTCTGCACCGACTGCCTCTCCGAAGGCATCAACCTGCAGGAGCACTTCGACGCCGTCGTGCACTACGATCTCTCCTGGAATCCCACCCGCCACGAGCAGCGCGAGGGCCGTGTCGACCGCTACGGGCAGCCGCGAGAGGCCGTTCGCGTCCTCACCTACTATGGCACCGACAACCAGATCGACGGCATCGTGCTCGACGTGCTTATCCGCAAACACCGAAAGATCCGCTCGAGCCTCGGCATCTCCGTACCCGTACCCATCGACACTGAGCAGGTGGTGGAGGCTCTGCTCGAAGGACTCATTCTTCGCGGCGAGACACCGGGCCACGGCGAGCAGCTCCAGTTCGACGAGTTGGTGGACATGGAGACGCGCACGTTGCACCAGCGGTGGGACGACGTGACCGAGCGGGAGAAGCGATCCCGCACCATGTTCGCCCAGGCGTCCATCAAGGTGGAGGAGGTCGGCCGGGTGCTCAGCGAGACCCGCGCCGCCGTGGGTTCCGGCGTGGATGTGGAGCGGTTCGCGCGCGATGGCCTGGTGGCGCACAAGGCGGTGGCACGCGAGGGCGCCGGTGCCGGGGCGGGGCGTGACGAGGCGGGGCGTGACGAGGAGCGGCCTACCGGCGCGGGGCGGCGGGTGCTCGAGTGCGACGTGGCGTCCGTGCCGCGGGCACTGCGCGACATGATGGGCATGGGAGAGGCAACCTCATTCCGAGCCCGCTTCGAGCTTCCCGTGGGTGACGGCGAACTCTACCTGAGCCGCACTCATCCCCTGGTGGAAGGTCTTGCGGCCTACGTCGTGGACACGGCGCTCGATGCCCAGGCGGAGAGTGTGGCCAGGAGGATGGGCGTCATCCGCACCTCGGCGGTGGCCACCCGCACCACCGTCCTGCTCGTACGCTTCCGCTACCACATCCAGGCGGGACGGGGCGACGGTGAAGTTCCGTTGCTCGCCGAGGACTGCGCGGTAGTGGCGTTCGCCGGGGCGTCCACGGCGGCGGAGTGGCTGGAGGAGGAAAGGGCGGAAGCACTGTTGCAGGTGACGCCCGACACCAACATCTCGCCCGACCAGGCCCGCGACGCCTTGCTCCGCATCGCGGAGGGTCTCGATGCTGTGCGGCCGCAGCTTCATGAGGTGGCGGAGGAACGTGCTGCTGCCTTGGCCGAGTCGCACCGCCGGGTGCGTGAGGCGGCCCGCGCCGGAGGCGGGGCCGCCCGCGTCGAGCCCCAACTCCCGCCGGACATCCTGGGCCTCTATGTGTACCTGCCGGTCGCGGGCGGAGGTGCGTGAGGTGCGCACCCGCTACGCCGACACCTTCACCACCGTGCGCACCGAGGGCGGTCTGCTGCCGCCTGATATCCTCCGCCGTGTGGTCGATCTGGACCGCAGCCTGGGTGGCCTCACTCCCGAGGACTACCATCTCTCGGGCGAGCGCCTCACCGAAGCCACCAACCGTTCCTGGAACCGCCTACTCGGAGCCTGGGCGGCGTTCCAGAGCGCCCGTTCTGACCTCCCGGAATCCGATCTCGGCACCACCGTCACCCGCGAGCGCTGGCTTCTGCCGCTCTTCCAGGAGTTGGGCTACGGGCGCCTGCTCACGGCCAAGGCAGAGGAGATAGACGGCCGGAGTTATGCCGTCTCGCACGCCTGGCAGCATACGCCCATTCACTTGGTGGGTTGCCGGCTGGGGCTCGACACACGAGCCGCCGGAGTGGCCGGTGCCGCCCGCACCACGCCTCACGGCCTCGTACAGGAGTTCCTCAATCGCTCACCCGAGCATCTGTGGGCCTTTGTCTCCAACGGTCTCAAACTGCGCGTGCTGCGCGACAGCCGCAGCCTGACCCGCCAGGCCTACCTCGAGTTCGACCTCGAAGCCATGATGGAGGAGGAGGTCTACGCCGACTTCGTGCTGCTCTTCCTCGTCTGCCACGAGTCGCGGGTGGAGGCGGAGCGGCCGGAGGAGTGCCACCTGGAGAAGTGGTCGCAGACCGCCGAGCAGCAGGGCACGCGGGCGCTCGACCAGTTGCGCAAAGGGGTGGAGGAAGCCATCACCGCTCTGGGGCAGGGTTTCCTGGCCCACCCGGCCAACACCGCTCTCCGCGATCGTCTGCGCTCCGGCGCCCTCGACGCCCAAGACTACTATCGCCAGCTCCTTCGTCTCGTCTACCGTCTCCTCTTCCTCTTTGTGGCCGAGGACCGGGAGCTACTCTTCGCTCCCGCCTCCGACGATGTCTCCCGCCGCCGCTACCGCGACTACTTCTCCACCGCCCGCCTGCGCACGCTGGCCGAGAAACGCCGCGGTACCCGCCACGCCGACCTCTACCAGGCGCTCTGCCTGGTCATCACCCGCTTGGGCCACGACGACGGCTGCCCCGAACTCGGCCTCCCCGCCCTGGGCGGCTTCCTCTTCTCGCCCTCGGCCGCCCCCGACCTCGACACGGCCGAGCTCGCCAACGCCGACCTCCTCGCCGCCATCCGCCCCCTGGCCTTCACCGCCGAGGGCCGCACCCGCCGGGCCGTCGACTACCGCAACCTGGGCTCGGAGGAGCTGGGCAGCGTCTATGAAGCTCTACTCGAGCTTCACCCCCAGCTCAACCCGGATGCGGCCACCTTCGCGCTCAGCGGCGCCGCCGGCAACGAGCGCAAGACCACCGGCAGCTACTACACGCCCACCAGCCTCATCACCTACCTGCTCGACTCCGCGCTCGACCCGGTGGTCGACGAGGCCCTCCAGGCACCGAACCCCGAGCAGGCGCTGCTCTCCTTGAAGGTCTGCGACCCTGCCTGCGGCAGCGGTCACTTCCTCATTGCCGCCGCCCACCGCCTCGCCAAACGCCTGGCCGCGCTCCGCACCGGCGACGAGGAGCCCTCCCCCGAGGCCACGCGCTCTGCCCTGCGCGAGGTTATCGGGCGCTGCCTCTACGGGGTGGACGTCAACCCCATGGCCGTGGAGCTCTGCAAGGTCAGCCTGTGGATGGAGGCGCTCGAGCCGGGCAAGCCGCTCTCCTTCCTCGAGCACCGCATCCTCTGTGGGAACAGCCTGCTGGGCACCACTCCCGCCCTCCTGGCCGACGGCATCCCCGCCGAGGCCTTCAAGCCGATCGAGGGAGACGACAGGAAGTTCACCACTGAGCTCCGCCGCCGCAACGCCCGCGAGCACACAGGGCAGCTGAGCTTCGACCTTCATGCCAGTCCGTTGGGCGACATCGCCACCGTCGCCGACACCGCCGCCGAGCTGGCCGCCGCCCCCGACGATTCCGTGGCCCGCCGCCACGAGAAGGAGGAGTGGCACCGGCTGCTGGTGGGCTCGGACGAGTACCGCCACGCCCGCCTGGTGGCCGACGCCTGGTGCGCCGCCTTCGTGTGGAAGAAGCACCTGGGTGCGCCCCCGGCCGTGACCCAGGAGGTCTTCCTGCATTTGGCCGAGAACCCGGGGGCCGACAACCGGCCGACCGACAACCGGGTGGCTGTCGATCCTGCCACCGTGGCCGAGATCGAGCGCTTGGCTGGGCAGTACCGGTTCTTGCACTGGCACCTGGCCTTCCCCGACGTGTTCCGGCTACCGGACGATGGCGCGGAGCCCGAGAACGCGCAGGCGGGCTGGAACGGCGGCTTCGACGTGGTGCTGGGGAACCCGCCGTGGGACCAGGTACAGCTCGACCCTCGCGAGTTCTTCGCCGTGTCGCGACCAGACATCGCTGAAGCCCAACACATGGCCGCCAGGGATCGGGCGATTGCAGCGCTTGAGCAGGACGATCCAGACTTGTTCCGGATGTTCGCGGACGAGCGGAGGCGGATGGATGGGACGCAGCATTTCGTTCATGATTCAGGCCGCTTCCCACTCACGTCCTACGGCCGACTGAACAGCGCGCCCCTCTTTGCTGAGTTGGGCACACACATCGTGGTATCCGTGGGCCGCACAGGGATGATCGTCCCGTCAGGTATCGCCACGGATTCTTTCAACCAGTACTTCTTCCGGAGATTGGTTGATGAACAGGCTCTGGTCAGTCTCTACGACTTCGAGAACCGCGAGAAGTTATTCCCCGAGGTCGACAGCCGCATGAAGTTCTGCCTGCTGACCCTCGCCGGCGCCGCTCGTCCAGCAACCCGGGGAGCCGGGTTCGCTTTCTTCCTCCTGCGCGCCTCGGACCTGGCGGATAAGGAGCGCCGCTTCACGTTGTCGGCGCAGGATCTGGCGCTGTTGAACCCCAATACCCGGACTTGTCCGGTTTTTCGGGCGCGGCGCGACGCCGAGATCACCAAGGCCATCTACCGGCGAGTGCCGGTTCTGGTCGATGAGGCGAGAGGCGAGGAGGGCAACCCCTGGGGGTTTCAGGGCATGCTCATGTTCATGATGAACACCGCCAGCTCCCTGTTCCGCACTCGGAATCAGCTGGAGCGGGACGGATGGGTGTTGGAAGGGAGTGTGTTCGTTCGGGGTAGCAAGCGCTATCTGCCCCTGTACGAGGCGAAGATGATGCAACAGTTTGACCACAGAGCTGCGTCAGTCGTCTTGAGCGAGACTGCAGCTGTCCGACAGGGCCAGCCTGAGCGGCTCACCACGGGCCAGCATCAGGATCCGTGCGCTTTACCTTTGCCGCGCTATTGGGTGGCAGGTGAGGAGGTTACTGAGCGGATCGGAGCCAGGAGGGCATTACTCGGATTCACTGATGTCACCAGCCCCACGAACGAACGCACGGTGATTGCTGCCATCGTGCCGCCAGTTGCGGCGGGACACTCCATGCCCATCGTGGTCGGGAGGCCACGAGGAAGCGATTTGCTACTGCTCAGTGCCAATCTCAATTCCTTTGCTCTTGACTACATCGCGAGACAGAAGGTCGGCGGGGTTCACCTGACTTTCTTCATACTCCGGCAGCTTCCCATTCTGCCTCCGAGAGCCTATGACCAGTGTTTCGGTGCGAACGGAGACAGCATCGGTGGCTGGATCATGCAGAGAGCACTGGAGCTCACCTACACGTCCTGCGATCTCAAAGAGTATGCGCGGGAATGCGGATTTGAAGGTACGCCCTACCCCTGGGACGAGGAGCGCCGGTTCCAGTTGCGGTGCGAACTGGATGCTGCATTCTTCCATCTGTACGGGATGGATCGCGAAGACGTGGAGTACGTAATGGAGACCTTTCCCATCGTCCGGCGCAAGGACGAAGCGGCATGGGGAGAGTATCGGACAAAGCTGGTCATTGTGGAGCACCACGACAAGATGCTGGCCAAAGGACAGGGCCAACGCTAGCCATGTTGCGCAACCGAGTCACGGAGCTGTAGATCCTCGACCGAATCGATGGCCGAGTGTTACCCGAGCCCGAGGCGCTCCAACCAGGGGGATAAATGAACAAGAACGAGCAGGTACTCAGGACCAGAGATGACAGGACGCCGGTCGTCTGCATGACGGTTGCTGGCCCGCCTGACGGAGAGCCTGCCTTCAATCTGGCTCCTGGTTCAGAGTGCTCATGGGCGGCGCCTGGTGAGTCGTTTGGAACCGACAAGCTGCGGTCTCGGATAGAACCGTGGCTTACTGCCCTGTTCCAGTCGGAGCACCTGTCAATTGTTGTCGGTTCAGGTCTAACCCAGGCGGTCCACAGTCTTGCGCGTGAGTCCGCTCTCCCGGGCATGAAGCTGACGGTGTTCTCGGACTTTGGGACAGAGATCGATGCGGAAGCCGCGCGGGTCGCCGAAGTTGCCGGACGCAGTCCCGGAAACATCGAGGATCAAATTCGAGCGGCCAGCGAGCTGTTGCGAGGCCTGGAGATAGCGTCTTTGAACGACGCTGCGCTCGCCTCGAGAGCCAAGACCCTTCGCGCGGATCTCACCCGGGTCATGAAGGAATTCGCTGACTCGATCCTGCTCGGTGAACACGGAATAGCGACCGCAGATCCGGAGAACGTCGAGAGAGCCTTTGACTACCTCGTCAGCTTCCTGATGAGTTTCGCGAGCCGGACAGGGACGCGCGAACGACTTCAAGTCTTCACCACAAACTACGATAGGGTTCTCGAGGCCGGAGCGGATATCGCAGGACTGCATCTTCTGGACCGGTTCGTGGGGACCGTCGCCCCTATCTTCCGGGCTTCGAGACTCGATCTGGACATGCACTACAATCCGCCAGGCATTCGCGGCGAACCACGGTACCTTGAGGGAGTAGCTAAATATACCAAGCTCCACGGCTCCGTGGACTGGGTTCAGGTCGGACAGACAATCAAGCGACTTGGGGTACCTTTCGGTGCTCAAGACCTTGGCTCCTATCTCGAAGCGCCGGGCTTCCAGGGTGCGGATGCACTCAAGGTGATGATCTACCCCAACGCTTCTAAGGACAGGGAGACGGCCGCCTATCCATACGTGGAACTGCTCAGGGACTTCGCCGCCACGGTTTGCAGGCCTAACAGCACGGTCGTCACTTTCGGGTATGGGTTCGGCGATGAGCACATCAATCGGGTCATCGAGGACATGCTGACAGTTCCGTCGACACATCTTGTCGTGATTGCCTACGGCGATCCTCTTGGGCGGATTACGAAGACGTACGACAGGCTAGGGCGGGGGTCACAGATCACCCTGCTTGTCGGTGATCACCTCGGTGACTTGCGCGCCTTGGTTGATCACTACTTGCCCAAGCCCTCCATTGATCGTGCGACGTTCCGGATGTCCGAGCTTCTAAAGGCTCGCTGGACTGGCTCGGCTGCGGCGGCACAGGTTGAGCCCGAGAGTAGCGGCGCGCATGAAGAGGCGGTTGCGCCATGAGTCAGTGTCCGTTTGAAACGTCAGCAGAACGGCATATAGGCACTGTCGAGTTCGTCTCTCCCGATGAAATCAAGGTCGGATTTGACTTGGAGGCACCTGACGCGATTGCCTTGGGTGTCGGCGAGCCGCGGCCCTTCCCGCGTGTCAACGGCTATGTGCTCGTCCCAGTGGATGACGGGCATGTTGTTGGGCAGGTCGAATGGCTGACTATCGAGAAGTCTCCGTTCCCCAAACGCCGAGGAATGCAGGACTTCGGGCTTGTCGACCTGCCCTATCCGCTACGCAGGATGAGCCTCAACATTCTAGGTTCGCTACGGCAGGACTCGTCGAGGGTTGGTGGGTTCAAGTTCCACCGTGGAACTGGAGCGCTGCCCTCTGTGGGGGCGAGCGTTGTACTGCCAACGAATGAGCAGCTCCGATCGATTGTTGAGTCCGGCGAGCGCAGGCGAGTTCGAATCGGATCGAGCCCACTCGCGGGAAACGCAGAGGTCTCCATTGACCCGAATCGCCTGTTCGGCCGCCATCTCGGGGTACTCGGCAACACCGGGAGCGGCAAGTCGTGCTCGGTTGCAGGCCTGATACGGTGGTCGGTCGCGCAGGCGCAAACCGCGTGCAAGGACGCACCAAACGCTCGCTTCATACTTCTAGATCCAAACGGTGAGTACGCGCACGCTTTTAGTGATTCCGAGGGTCCCATGGCTGCGCGGGTATTCAAGATAGGTCCCGTGGGCGAAGAGCAGCCGCTTCAGGCGCCGATGTGGTTTTGGAATAGCGCGGAATGGTGCTCGTTCACCCAGGCTACCGCAAGGACGCAACGACCTACGCTCGTCCATGCGTTGCGCGTCGCCCGGGAGGGCAAGGCGGAGCTCGCCCCAAGCAGAAGCCACGTTGTTCGGCAGTTCCTCAGCACTATCGTGTCTTCAATCCGAGTTGAGATGAATTCTGGGGGTCCTTTCGAGGGTTTCCCGAAGTCGAAGTATTTCTTCCAGAAGCTCGAGAAGTGGAGGACTAGCCTAGAGCCCGAACTGGTTTGTGTTGAGGGGCAGGAGGAATCGACACTGCAGGACCTGCTGGATAAACTCGAAGAACTGTGCCAGCCTCGCCGAAGCAAGTATCCAAATTGGGCCTTCACGCTTCAGGAGGTTGAGTCGCTACTGACTGTGGCTAGCACAGCCCACGCTTCGTTCGGCGGTACCTCGAGAGACGCTCTTCCGCTCGACGCCGACACGCCATTGCCTTTCGGCGGCGATAGTCTCCTAAGGAGTGTCGACGCTGCGGCTGAGCTGCTCAATGTCTCGGAGTACGCGGAAACCATGCTGATGAGGCTACGCAGTCTGCTCTCAGATCCGCGCATGAAGGCGGTCATCGGCGATACTGCGACGATCACTCTCGAGCAATGGCTCGCGGACTATATTGGCAGCGATGGAGCGGAGAACGGGTGCATCTCAATCATCGACCTCTCGCTCGTCCCAGCGGAAGTAGTCCACATCGTAACGGCTGTCGTGGCCAGAATCGTATTCGAAGCTCTTCAACGTTATCGCAAGATCACCTCCGAAACGCTCCCCACCGTGTTGGTAATGGAAGAGGCACATACCTTTGTCAAAGACCACAAGGGTGATGCAGAGAATCCGGCCTCCGTCTGCTGCCGGGTGTTTGAGCGCATCGCGCGAGAGGGCAGAAAGTATGGCCTTGGCCTGGTGCTCTCCTCCCAGAGGCCATCCGAGTTGTCCCCCACCGTGCTATCACAGTGCAATTCGTTCCTGCTTCATCGGATCAGTAACGACCGCGACCAAGAAATGGTCAATCGACTCTTGCCCGATAGTCTCAGGGGCCTCCTCCGGGAGCTACCGTCGCTGCCGTCACAACACGCGATTCTCCTCGGGTGGGCATCCGAGCTGCCCGTTCTGGTCCATATGGACTTCTTGGATGAGGCGAATCGACCACACTCCGAAGACCCCGACTTTTGGGAGGTTTGGACCGGAACGGATGCACATGGTGGGTTGGTTGATAGGCGCATCGACTGGTCTGCGATTGTCGCGGATTGGCAGGCCATCAGTTCTCCGGCCGATGACTCTCAAGCGCCTGTAGCTGCATCGCACGACAGTAGCGCATCAGTCCCCGCTGACGGTAACTAGGCAGTTGAGGAGCCGACGGGACGTGCCCGACCTCAGGAAAACTCGACTCGCCTGGCTAACGAGTTTTCGATTCTCAGCGTGCGATCGGTCATTGGATGCAAAGGCCGCTCTGAAGGAAGACGTGCACCCATCAAACAAGTGCGGGTTGACCGAGCCGAGTCGCCGGACAGCTGACTGCTGCCGTCGACCGGGTGAGAGGCTGTTCTGGACCGCGGGTTTCGTCACAGATCCTTCCGTCCGACCGGCGCGGTACACTCGGATCTGATAACGCGTGGATAGTAAGACGCTGACCAGTCATCCAGTGACGATGTCGTGAACACCCTCACCTGGCTTGATACGAGCGAGAAGGATCGCTGCCGCACCCTGGAGTTCATCGACACCTTCGGGGAGCGTGACACCCGGGATGAACTCGGCATCGGCGTCGTTCGCGATGCCTTCTTTGACCTCATGTTCCCCGGCACCAGTACCGTGCAGACGCGTGCCACGTACTTCCTGCTCGTGCCCTGGTGGTACCTGAAGGCTAAAGGAGTACGCGCGGCGCACCTCCGCTGCCCGCGACACGCTCGACACCTACCTCTGGGGGCCGCGAGATCGGCCTCATCAAGCCCCTGGAAGCCGGGGGGCGGACGCGGCGGGCCTACTTGGCCGCGACGCCAAGCAGGGCCTCACGCAGCTGCCCAGCGCCATCTACAGGTAGGGGTTGGGGATCTGGGGCATCCGGCGCTTCGCCGGTTCGCATGCTGGAGCTCCATCGCGATCTGGTCCGAGCTTCGCGGCGAGGGGCGGTGGCCGAGTTCTCCGATCCCGACGAGGAACCGGTCCGGCGCGAGCGCCTCTCCGCCTACTGGGACCCGCATCTTCCCACCTCCCCGCGCGACCTGTGAGAGAGATCGTCGCTTCGGCTCACGCACGAGGAGGCCGACTACCTGCGGGCGCGCATCCTCACCGCCGTGCCCGACTCGTTGCCGGCCCGGGTGGTTGGCCTCGGCGTCGCCACTCTTTCACGGCATGCGCCGCATCGACTAGCGCTGGTCGACGGTGCAGACGCTGGTCAGGGACATCGTGGACGGGATGGAGGCCTGAGGTGGCGGCGCGGCGGATCCCGTGGGCTTGAGATCTGGGGCAGGATGCAGCGTCGCCAACGTAGGTCCTTGGTTGCATTGAAGGCCGGAGCAACACCGTGCTATTCATGAGAGACGAGCGTGCGGTGGCGGATGCGCTGGTACCTAACGTGCGAGATTGGCCCCGCTTCCGGTGAATTGCCCTTGACCGGATAGCGCGTGGCACCCGCATCGGCGTGGGGATCGTGGCTCAGCAGGGAGGGGGCAGGGAGGAGGTCATGCCTGACGTGCCTGACCGAAGGGAAACTGCACACGACCGCCGGCTGCCTTCCCACAATTCACCGATACTGGTATATTCACGTCCGACATGAATAAGTCATCAACAACGAATAATGGACGAGTGCGCAGCTCCAAGGTCGTGGAGTTGGAGATGGCCTTGCGTGAAGCGGGTCTCGAAGTGACTCGCATCGAGAATGGCCACGTCGTCGTGCGGCTCCCGGGTGGCACCG
>CAYRES010000003.1:0-245262 GCA_964423425.1 uncultured Gaiellales bacterium
GGCCTTACAGACGATGGGCGGGCGGGGGTCATCGGTTATCCCGAGAACACCCCAGGGCCTTGTGTCAGTTGTGCTCATGCGGTGCCTCCTATACAATGCAATTGAGCCTGCTGTTTGCTCGAGGGGTCGCTCTGCGAAGCGGCCTCTCGCCGTCTGAGGAGCTCGATCATCTCGTTGAGCTCCCGCCCGACCAGCTCGTGTCGCGTATGCGCCAGCACGGTCATCTCAAGCGCCGTCTCCGCAAGCTGTAGATCGGGGTTCCCATCCAGCCCCACTACGCGCCGCGCCCGCCGAACAGCCTGGATGGCACTCCTCGACGCCTCCTCTGCGTCAAAGACGAGCGCCATGTTGTCTAGCCCAAGCTCGATGGCGCGGGACATGGGGGCCGTTGGTCTCATGGTCATCACCTCCTCCCACTCAAGTCGAGGGTTGCCACCGTCTACCACCACTCCCAGCAGGCCAGCACACAGAGCGCCAGGATGATCAGCCCTACCACCCAGTCGGGAGCGTTCCACTCGCCGGTGGGCTTGGTCAGTCGCCACTTCATTGGTGCCTCCTTCCCCACTTGCGGGCCTCGGTGTAGAGGGCGGTGATGAACAGGGCTGCGGCGAAGAGCAGAATCGAAAGGCCGTAGACGGCGATGAGTTCCACGGGGCCTCCTAAATCTCGAAGAGGGTTGGCCGGTAGGCGAGCGTCTCCCGGCATAGCCTGAGCGCCCGGCGGCGGCGAAGCAGGCTCATGGCCTTGCTCCGAATGTGGGCGTCGGCCTGGTCGATGTCTTCGGGGGTCTCAGCCAGGTACACGCCGCGCCTGGTGGGCAGCGTCACCACGGGCACCCGGTGATCGGTGAGGAGCTCGCTCAAGCCGGCCCGGACCTCACGCTCGCTCAGGCCGGTCGTGGCCGCGAGTTCGGAGATGCTGGTCGCCTGAGTCCGGCCGCGAGGCAGCGCCCGGGCAAGGTCGGTGAGTGGGCCGGAGGGGGCCGGGGGTTGCGCCCCCTCCGCAGAGAGAGGAGCAGGACCATGCAGGCTCCCGCTATGGGCGCGGTTATCGGAATCCACACTCGCGCCTTGTGGATGAGATGTCACAGTCCCGCCCCCACGCGCGCCCAAGTGCGGTCGCGGGCGCCGTCGGGGATCTTCACCGTGCCGAGCTCCTTCAGCGCCTTCACGCAGGCGCGGAGTCTGGCGGAGACGTGTCGCTTGCTTCGTCTCACGACACGAGATCCAAGAGGCCGTCGAGCTCACGCCGAAGCTCGATCAGCTTCTCCCGCACGGCGGCGGCGTCGATCGGCTCGGGCTCGGGCTCACATGCCCCCATGTCCTCGAGCAGCCGCTCGAACTGCGCCCTGGGAATGTAGATGCGCGAGGTGCCGAACTCGATCTTGGGCAGCCTCCCCTGCCTGACCATCTCGTAGATGGCGCGGCGGCTGACGCCTAAACGGGAGGCGGCTTCCTCAGCGGTGACGAGTGCCGGCTCTGACTCAGGCTGCTTCATGGCGGGGATCCTTGCGGCTCTCTGCATCTCGGCAGTAGTGCTCTAGGGCGATCTCCACCACCGCGCGAAGGCTCCGCTTCTCCTCTGCTCGGATGCGGTCGACGCGGTCCTTGAGATGCTGCGAAACTCGGATGTGGATGATGGCCACTGCATACCTCCTGCTTGCCTGATGTGGCCACAGTACACCCATCTTGGTGTGGTGTCAACCATAATTGGCCATGTACCTGTGGCCGACGGAACGCTTGCTTGCACCAGACCTGGTGTATGCTCAGGCCGTCATGGAATGCGGCCATCGTTCTTTCGAAGAGGACCTCGATACGCTACTTCGGGACCGGCAGAAGACCGGCCCACTTCAGGCACCCAGCATCAAGTGGCTGGCAGAACGTATTCCGGGATGGAGCTACGAACACGTTCGCCGCATGAGCATCGGCGAACGCACCAGAAGTTCCGACTTCATAGAAGCCGTGGCTGCGGCCTTGGGCGTCGCCCCTGACTACTTCCTCGAGTACCGCATCTGGCGGGTCGAGGTGGCCATGAAGGAGAACCCGGAGATCGCCGATGAATGCTACGGTCTGCTCATGAGTCTGCTCGACCGCGAGAAGGCGCCGGCGAAGAAGCGGGGCAAGCGATGAGGGGTACAGCAACAGGCATGTTGCATCTTGTAGAGCCTTGGTGTACGCTTTCCATACAGTTGCATATGTCGCTTCGTGCGACCGTTAATCCAGCCCCCTTCCCCACCATATCCAGGGGAGGGGGGCGTCTTTTCGTGGGGGATTAATGAAGAGAGTGGCTGTCCTTATTGATGGCGGGTTTCTTCGGAAGAAGCTGCAGTCGGTAGAGGCTGACAAGGTGTACGACTTCGCCTGTGGCCTTCTTGTGGAAGGCGAAGAGCTCTTTCGCATCTATTACTACGACTCGCCACCCTTTGAGGGGAAGAGAACGCATCCCATCTCCTCCAAGACGTTCAACTTCAAGGACACTCGCGTCCATGCGGAAAACAGCCGAATGCTGCGCGATCTCTCACTGAAGGATCACGTTGCCTTTCGCGCCGGAAAGCTCAAGTTTCGGGGATGGAGGCTATCCAGGCGAGCTACCGATGAGCTTGTGGGAAGCCAACGTGCGCTGTGTGCGGATGACCTCACCCCTCACTTCGAGCAGAAGCGCGTAGACATGAAAATCGGCCTGGATGTAGCCTGGCTTGCCAGCAAACGCATTGTTGATCGGCTGATTCTATGTACCGGAGATAGTGACTTTGTCCCCGCGATGAAGTTTGCCAGGAGAGAAGGTGTGCAGGTCGTCCTGGCCCATATGGGAGCCCACGTGGACGAGGATCTCATCATCCACGCGGATGAGGTGCGCCATGCGGGGGGCGGCGGCTCATGCGAGCCGACGTAGTATCGGAGTGATGTGCTCCAGCACGCGCCTGTCGGACCGAGCGGCGGTACCCGCCGCCACACGCAGCACCACAATCGCCACCCTCACCAACACCGAACACACCAAAGACCTCATGCTTCACTCCCCCACAAACATGCCCGGCCCGGCCAGCCGAACAAGCGAACAAACGTTCGTACATGATAGCGCGCCACAAGGACGGAACGCCATGAGCTGTGAAACTTCTTTACCTACAGTGGACGTCCTTGGATAATGGGATGATGGTGGGGGTAGGGAAGATGGCTCCGGTCGGGAGGTTGGGGATGGAATCTGCGAACGTACGCATGATGAAATGTCCGCGCTGTGGTGCACTCGTGATCGAAGGGCGGGAGTGCCCTCAGTGCTCAGGCGGCAGAAAAGCGTCGGACATTGGGCCAGCGAACCCTGCTACGGATTCACTACACGCCGCGAAATCCTCGGGCAATGCCGTCACCAAGTCCAGGGGCGGATCCACATTCGCGCTCGTGATTCTTGCCGTCTTGCTCGGAGTCGGCGGGCTGGTCTTTCTCTTTGCGGGGGTGACAGGCACCGAGACGGAGATGGGTATGATAATGAGGTTCGCCGACACACTGCTCGGTATCGGGCTGATCGCGGCGGGGTGTCTGGTGGCGATTCTCGCGCGGATTGCGCAAGCGAGGAGGCAGAGCAGTTGACCTCCCCCAACACCCTCTACTACGGCGATAACCTCGACATCCTGCGGCGGTACATCAAGGACGAGACGGTCGACTTGGTGTACCTCGATCCGCCCTTCAACTCGAACGCCACCTACAACGTGCTCTTCGCCGAGCAGGACGGCTCCAAGGCCGCCTCACAGATCAAGGCCTTCGAGGACACGTGGCGCTGGGACCAGGAGGCGGCTCGGGAGTATGAGGAGACAGTCGAGCAGGGCGGGCAGGTCTCCCGGGCGCTGCAGGCCTTTCGCACGCTGCTCGGTGAGTCGAACATGATGGCGTATCTCGCCATGATGGCCCCGCGGCTGGTGGAGCTGCGGCGGGTGCTGAAGCAGACGGGGAGTATCTATCTGCACTGCGACCCGACGGCCAGCCACTACCTGAAGGTGGTTATGGATGCGGTGTTCGGGGTTCAGAACTACACCAACGAGATCAGCTGGAAGCGAACGACGACCAAGAGCGACTACCGACAGGGCGCCCTCAATTGGCCGAGAATTAGAGATGTTCTGCTTCACTACCACCGAGACATTCGGTTTGGTGGCACCTTCAATCAGCCGTTTGTTCCGTATTCGGATGAATACATCGCTGCTTTCTACAAGTACAGTGACCCAGACGGTCGAGCCTACACGCTAGACAAACTGACTGCTCCGGGCTCGGGGACACGAGGCCATCCACAGTACGAGCTGATGGGTGTAACTCGCTACTGGGTTTACGGCCAAGAGAAGATGCAGCAGCTTCTCTTGCAAGGGCGAATTGTCCAGACCAGGCCGGGAGCCGTGCCTCGCTACAAGCGTTACCTCGACGAAGTCCAAGGCGTTGCGCTGGGCGATTCATGGCACGATATTCCTCCCATTTCCTCGCAGGCCAAGGAGCGCCTCGGCTACCCCACCCAGAAGCCCGTGGCTCTCTTGGAGCGCATCCTCCAAGCCTCAAGCAACGAGGGCGATCTCGTGCTCGACCCGTTCTGCGGCTGCGGCACGACCATCGCGGCAGCCGAGAAGCTCAAGCGCAACTGGATCGGCATCGACGTCACTCACTTGGCCATCACCCTCATCAAGAGCCGCCTCCGGGACATGTTCGGCGAAGAGAGCATGCCCCAAGTCATCGGCGAGCCGGTGAGCGTGCAGGACGCCCAGGTGCTTGCAGACAGCGACCCCTACCAGTTCCAGTGGTGGGCGCTTGGTCTGGTGGGCGCTCGGCCGGTGGAGCAGAAGAAGGGAGCCGACAAGGGCATCGACGGCCGCCTCTACTTCCACGACGAAGCCAAGGGCAAGACCAAGCAGGTGATCCTCTCGGTGAAGGCCGGCCACACCAACGTAGCCCACGTGCGCGACCTGCGGGGTGTGCTCGACCGGGAGAAGGCGGAGATCGGCGTCTTGATCACCATGCAAGAGCCTACCAAGCCCATGAGGACCGAGGCCGCCTCAGCCGGCTTCTACACGTCACCCGGCTGGGGCACCAAGCACCCACGGCTGCAGCTGCTCACCGTCGGGGAGCTGCTTGAGGGGAAGGGGATCGACTACCCGTCCAAGCACCTTAACGTGACGTTCAAGCGGGCGGGGAAAGCCGACAAACAACAGCACGAGCAGATGGCGCTGGCCCCGCCCGAAGACGCCGGGAGAGAGATATGATGACAGGAGAAGAGCAGCACCAAGAGAATAGCCAAGAGCGGAACCAAGAACTTCAGAAGCTTCTCAACGACTACTGTGCAACGGACCTGCGGGATCGCTCTTCCGTCCGCAGGTTCATCTTGTATGTCGTGGACCAGATGCTACCTCCGGGCGAAAGAGTGCTCGCGTATGCTGACCGCACCCTCGCTCCGACAGAAGCGAAAGACGACCCGTCGCCCCAACCTCCAGCCGAGATTCTCCTCCTCACGGAACGAAGACTTGCTTGTTTGGAGCTCAATGACTTCATGGACGTCACCTGGACGGAAATACCAGCTGGCTATTCCCCCAGCGGAGTTGCATGCTCAATGCAGGTTCGTTCACAGAAGGAAGGGTTCGACTACAGTCACCGCATGGCTCTAGTCCTTGAAGTAAGAATACCTTTGCCCCAAGCGCTAGCCAGCGAAGCCGGCCAATGGTGGAACTGGCTTGTGCCCGAGGCTGGGCAAGATTGGGAGGATCCACTGCGGCCCTTCCAGATGTGGCGGGACGGTCTGGCCCAGGCGGGACGACCGGACAACCAGGTTAGCGACTGAGGCAGAGACGCTAGCTGTGGCATTGGCAGCACTAGCCCATGCCCCACGGCAGCCTCCATCTCCCTGACCCATGATCACCAAGCGCGGTGACAAGTACCAGGTACGCGTCGAGGTCGGCCGGGACGCCAACGGTAAGCGTCTCCAGGCCTTCAAGACCTGCAAGACGTTGAAGGAAGCCCGGGTCGCCGAGGGCAAGCTCCGCGGGACCATCCACGCGGGCGAGTACGTGCAGCCGACCAAGATCACCGTGTCGGAGTGGCTCGACATCTACATGGCTGACTACGCGCCCCACAAGCTGGGCGAGAAGCAGCTCGAGCGGGCGAAAGGGATCGTGGAGCGCCACTTGAAGCCCACACTCGGCGACCAGCTCCTTGCGAAGCTCACCGCCGTCGGGATACAGCAGGCCGTGAGCGACTGGAAGGATCGGGTCTCGGCGGCCACCATCCGTCAGCACGTGAACCTGCTGCGCTCTGCTTGTCACCAAGCAGTAGTTGCGGGTGTCCTGACACGCAACCCCTGTACCGGCGTGGTAATGCCAAGGCTGGAGCGCAAGGAGGTCCGGGCTCTCACCGAAGAGGAACAGCGAGCGATTCTGGAGGCCCTCAGACCGCTGCCTGCGTATCTCCCTACCCTGGTGGCCTTGGCGTCCGGGCTTCGCCGTGGTGAGGTTCTGGGGCTGCGCTGGAAGGACGTGGATCTTAAGGCCTGCTCGCTCACCGTAGTGCAGTCGGTCATCGAAGTCGCCGGCAAGCCCGTCATCAAAGATACGCCCAAGACCTCACACAGCCGGCGCAGTGTGCTCGTGCACCCCTCTGTTATCGAAGAGCTCAAAGCCCACCAGGAGGCCCAGAAGGAGCACGCGAAGAAGATCGGCAAGTACTGGCCGGACAACGACTTGGTGTTCCGTTCCGCCGGCGGCGGGCCGATGCGGCCCGGATACGTGGGACTGGCCTGGCGCCGCGTGGTGAAGGAGCTCGGAATCGACGCGCGCTTTCACGATCTAAGACACACCCATGCCGCCATGCTCATCAAGTCCGGGGCCCCGCTTAAGCTGATCCAGGACCGTCTCGGGCACTCCTCAGCCACCATGACGCTGCAGATCTACAGCCACATGATGCCCGGCATGGAGGCATCGATAGTGGCCTCCGTGCCACTGCCGGGCACCAAACGGGTAGCAGAATGGTCGCAAGAGGCCTCTGAGGAGCCTGAGACCAAGGCCCAATAGGCAAAGAAAAAGCCCTGATCTCCAGGGCTTTTCTCTACGGGAGCGACGGGACTCGAACCCGCGACCTCCGGCGTGACAGGCCGGCGTTCTGACCAACTGAACTACGCCCCCTCGGGCACCGCGATTATCCCACAAAGAACAGGTGGGCGCAGCAGGATTTGAACCTGCGACCCCCTGCTTGTAAGGCAGGTGCTCTCCCTCTGAGCTATGCGCCCCCACACCCCGGCCGGCCACGGAACCCGGGCCGCAGCCACGGTGTGGGCCCGGACCACAGCACACAGGGAAGGGAAGTGCCCCCAGGGGAATTCGAATCCCCGCCGTCGCCTTGAAAGGGCGATGTCCTAGGCCACTAGACGATGGGGGCAAGCCACAACTTGGGGCCGACGAGCAGCCGAGGCGTCATGCTAGCACATATTGCTAAAGACCGGCTACTGCGGGCGACCGCATCCTCCCGCGATGCCTGGAGTGTGACAGAGGTCCTCTCCCAGACACACGCGGAGAACGAAATATACCAGCAGCACCCCACCCTGCCAACCGATGGAGGCGCCCTTCGCCGGCTCCAGCAGCCATCCGCACACCACCATTCGACCGGGGTTCATGCTTTATTCAGCAGGCGCGATCCTGATTATGCGGTCGTCTCCCGGTCCGGGGCTGCCGCGGCCGTCCCGGTTGCTGGTCGACACGTAGAGGGCACCGTCCGGACCCACGGCCGCCGCCCGCAAACGCCCGAACTCACCGTCGAAGAGTACCCGCTCTTCTCTCACCGCCGTGAACTCCTCCGGGGAGTCGGGTAGAAGTACCCTGACGTCGGCTTCCTTGAGGGTCACAAAGACGAAGGCCCCCTGCAGCCAAGGGATGAGCTCCGCCTCGTAGAACACGGCCCCGGCCGGGGCGATGGTGGGCGACCAGTCGGTTATCGCATCGATGAAACGAGGGTCGCCGGCACGCCCACCTACGAGCGGCCAGCCGTAGTTGCCCCCCGCCACAATGCGGTTGACTTCGTCGTTGGTGGCCGGACCGTGCTCGGTCACATACGCTTCACCTGTCACCGGGTGAAAGACCAGGCCTTGCGAGTTACGCAACCCCAGAGCATAGACGAGGGAGCCTGGATACTCCGCCTCCGGGAAAGGGTTGCCGGGAGCGGGAGTTCCGTCGGTGGTCATGCGCAGCACCTTACCGTTCAGCGACAGCGGATCCTGAGAAGACTCGGGTACCGCCCCATCTCCGGTGGTGACCCAGAGGTAGCCGTCGGAACCGAAGGCCACCCGGCTGCCGTTGTGTATGCTCGCCCCGGGGATTCCATCCACGAGCACCAGCTCGTCATCAAGGGTGGGGGCATTCCCGAGAGTGGAAGCATCCGCATCCGGCCCGGTGGAGTCGAGCCCCGTGAGCGTGACGCGGCTCACCCGGTTGGCCGTGCCGCCTCCGTCCGTGCGGTAGGTGTAGCTCACGTAGATGTAGGGGGAGGAGGGGAAATCGGGATCGAGGGCCAGGCCCAGTAGTCCTCCCTCGCCGATCTCCGCTACAGGTACCTCACCCACGGTGAAG
The DNA here is from genome assembly GCA_964423425.1 of uncultured Gaiellales bacterium. Classification (GTDB taxonomy): domain Bacteria; phylum Actinomycetota; class Thermoleophilia; order RBG-16-64-13; family RBG-16-64-13; genus CAYRES01. The sequence continues at coordinate 8,576 of CAYRES010000003.1, forward strand.
ATGGCGCCGGGGCCGGCTTCGCTGCCGCCGGCACCCCCTCCCGCTCCCACATCCACCATGACGATGCGCCCGCCCCTCTCGGTCACCAGCACGCGGCCGTCGGGCAAGAAGCGCATTTCCCAGGGCACCCGCAGCCCGGTCGCAACGGTCGTGGCTGCGAGACCCTCGTCGACCACCGAGGGACCGCTCTCGATCGTGGTGGAAGCGGGCAGGCTGGTCGAGGTCGAGGTCGTCGCCGCGGTCCCGGCTCCGGTGGCCACCGTGGTCTCGGAAGTCACGGTGGTGGCAACCGAACCGCATCCGGCCCCCGTCAATCCCAGCACCGTGGCGGCCGCCGCCACCATCACCGCGACGCCCCGCCTCACCGGTGCCCGCCTCACCGTAGAGCGCCTGTATGACCTTGTTCTCGTAGCCGAGTGCGTCTTCTCCATAGTCCCGTCCGCCCTTCTCGGGGCCGCCCTCGCTAACGTCGTGCCCTGTGGGGCCCCAGGCCCCGTGGGGCCCCAATGCTCCGGCACCCTCTGTGCCCCGGTGTCTCCTAGAGATTGTCCCCCCGGGGGTGACCGGGAAACCTCCGTGCGGACACAGCCGGGACGCCCTCCGGGACGCCCTCTCTCAAGCTAGGGGACCCGGCGAGGTCTCCTCGAGAAGGGCGGGCCCGGCGCGCGTCCGCTGCGCAGGCACGGGCGCGTCTCCGCGAGGGCGACAGACATGCGGCGTAGTAGCGGGCGTGCCAAGCCACGTGAAAGACGGAGATGACCGTCATGGCGATGCCTGCCTCCACGTGCCAGAACAACATGCTGAAGGGCAGATCGAAAGCCAGTCCGTAGTTCAAGCGTATGGTGAGGAGAGCCCCCAGTCCACCCGTCACCAGGAAGGTGCCGAGCAGCATGAGGTTCCAGATGCGCCGGTGGGTGGCCAGGCGAATACGCCTCGTGCGGTACAGGGCGAAGCTGAGACCGTAGACGACAAGGAGGAGTGCGGTGACGGGCCCAAAGTAGTACTCAGTGGTCGGCCGGGAAGCAGCGGGCGGCGAGACTGCCTCCAGCGCGACCCCCGGCAGACCGGCCGCGGCTACCACGCCGCTCACGGCATTCCCTGCACTCCCCGCAGTCCCACCTCCCGTGGTTCCGTCTCCGCTGTCGGCCAAGGAGGTGACCCCGCTCTCGGTATCTGAACCGTCGCTGGGAGCGGGCCCGCTTGCGGCAGAAGTGGTCGTGGAGGGAGCGGGGCTGCCCGCGGTCGTGGGAGTCGCGGTGGAAGCCGCGTTCGCGGCGCTGGTGGCAGTGGTTGCCGGGGCGGTGGAGGCAGACGCCGTAGGAGCCGGTTCGGAGTGGTCGCAGATGCCGTTGTTGTTCGTGTCTACGTAGCGACTGCAGGCACCCGGGTACACGCAGTCCACCTCCCCGCGAGGGCAATCGTCCCAAGCGAGGGCAGGGGTGGCCAAGCCGAAGGTCGCCAAGCTGAAAAGTAGGAAGGCGAAGAGCCATACGGTAGCAGGCCGAGCATTCTTCAATGAGGTCAATCGTAGGTAGCTCATGCCGCAGACTGTACGCCGGCATCATGAAGGTTTTGTGAGGATACGGTGAGAATAATCTATCCAGCCCGGCGTCCTACCGCCCGCCGTGGGTGCTCACACCCTCAGCCGCACACCCGATCGATAACCTCCCGGAGGGCCTTACCCAGACGCAGCGCCACCGGACCCGCCATGCCGCTCCCGATCACGATCTCCCCTACCGCCAGCACCGGAAGGACATCGCGCTTGGTGGAAGTGAGAAACGCCTCGTCCGCCCGCTTGAGCTCCTGCAGAGTAGGCGCTCTCTCCTCCAACTCCAGGTCGAGTTCCCTCATAACTTTGATGGCCTTCTGGCGCGTCACCCCGTCCAAGATGTGATTGTCGGCTGGATGGGTGCGGATGATGCCGTCGACGAGGGCGAAGAAATTGCCCGACCCAGACTCCCGCAGGCTTCCGTCCGGACCCACCCAGAGCACATCGGCCGCCCCCGCCCGCTCCGCCGTCTCCTTGCCCATGACGGCGGCGAGGAGCCCGATGGTCTTGATGTCGCAGCGTGACCAGCGGAAATCCTCCAGAGGATAGACGGTACAGCCCGCTTCGACCTGCTCCCAGGTGAGCCGCGACCAGGGCCGAGCGTAGGCCAGCACGGTCGGCGCCCCGGGGCCGTCCACCACGAAGTCGCGGGGAGCCACTCCCCGGGTGACCTGAGCGTAGACGAACCCCTCCTCCGCCTCACACGCGTCCACAACTGCAGGGATGGCCTCCGCCAGCTGCGCCACCGGCCCCTCGTGGTCGATCCCCACCTTCCGCAGCCCCTCGGCCAGCCGCGCGAGGTGCTCGTCCAGCCAGAGCAACTTCTCGCAGTTGAAGCGCACGACCTCGTACAGTCCGTCGCCGAACTGGAAGCCTCTGTCCTGCACCGAGATCCGGCCCTCGGCCAGCGGCAGAAAGGAACCATTCAAGTAGAGTAGTTCGCAGCCGTTGTCCATTCTCGCACGCCCCCCAGTCAGGTCTCCCCGATCGGCCGTCTCCCTCCTCCCATGGGAGACGTCAGCTTCTCTGCTTGAACTGCCGCTCCAACGCTTCCTTGGCCGGCTTCACGTAGATGTCCCGCAACTTCGGCTTCTCGATCTTGCCGGCCGGGTTACGCGGCACCTCGGCAAACAGGATCTTCTCGGGCCACTTGAATTTGGCGAGGCCGGCTTCGCCCACAAAGGCAATGACCTCCTCCGCGGTCATCTCCTCACCCGGCTTCAGCTGCAGAACGGCCATCACGATCTCCACCAGCCTGTGGTGGGGATAGCCGAGCACGGCCGCGTCCTGGATCTTGGGATGCTTGCGCAGGATGTCCTCGATCTCCGCCGGGAAGATGTTCTCGCCTCCGCGGATGATGAGGTCTTTCTGCCGGTCGGTGAAGAAGATGTAGCCTTCGTCGTCGACGTAGGCGAGATCGCCGGTCTTCAGCCATCCATCGACAATGGTCTTGTGGGTCATGCCCGGGTTGAAGGCATACTCCTTCATCAGCCGCGGACCGCGGATGACCAGTTCGCCCACCTCGCCGGTCGCCACGTCGTTCATATCCTGGTCGACCACGCGGGCTTCCATGAATGCGGTCGCCTTGCCGATGGAGCCCGCCTTGCGCAGGATGTCCTCGTCGTAGCAGTTGGTGAGACCTCCTCCCCCGCCTTCGGTAATGCCGTAGATGTTGCCGAAGGCCACGTGGGGGAAGAGACGCTTGGAATCCTCCAGGAGGATATAGGGTACGGGCTGCGCGCCTATTTCTATGCGCTTGAGAGCCGACAGATCGTAGTCGGCAAGATCGACGGCGCCACTCTTGATGGCGTCGATGACGTCGGACCAGGTGGGCACCGAGTTCCAACCGCCCGTGCACTTCTCCTCGGCCAGGGAGCGCAGGTAGTGCTCAGGCGCGAGCTCCATGGGCATGAGTATCTTGCCGGCCGCGATGTAGCTCGGGAACGACAAGAACATGGTGCCGCTGTGGTAGAAGGGATGAGGCGCCAGGTAGGTGCTGCCGTAGCCGTCGTTGTAGGTGAGGGCGTTGCCGATCCCGATCCAGAACAGCGTGCCGTGGGTGTGGGAGACAGGCTTCGGAGCCCCGGTGGTGCCGGAGGTGAACATGAGCTCGGCCATGTCGTCGTCGTCGACCTCCGCCAGCACAGGCGTGGGATCGCCGTTCGCGATGATGTCGGCGTAACTCGTCATGCCCGAAGGGACGTCGTGCCCGAGGCAGATGTACTGCTCGCAGTACTCCATCTCGCCCCTCAGGGGCTCCACCCGGGGCACGAAGGAGTCGCCCAGGATGAAGACTTTGCTGCCGATGACGTCGCAGGCGTACTTGATGTCGGAGGCGGCGAAACGGAAGTTGAGCGGGCTCACCGCCGCCCCGGTCTTCAGCACCGCCATGTAGGTGACGTACCACTCCAGGCTGTTCATGAGCAGGTGCTGCACGAAGTCGCCCTTGCCGATGCCGCACTCGTTCTTCAGGAAGTTGGCGACCTTGTTGGTCTGCTCCTCGAGATCGGCCCAGGTGAGTGCCCGGCGCCTGCCGGCCGACGGATAGCTTTCGATGAGAAACTCTCGGGTGGGGAACTTGCTCGCATTGAGCGGACAGAATCGGGCAAAGTTCATGGCGTTCTCCACCTTTCGGATCGGCCTTCTCGGCACGGCTACTAACCGCAGATTGTCAACCATTATGGCGTGAGGCGCAAGGGCAGGACCTCAACACCTTCCCACCACGAAACCCCATTTCCCTCTACACTTGCAGTACGGCGGCAATTCCGAGGAGGAGGCAAGGTGGAAGACACGTGCACATCTCTTGACGGACCACGCGCCGTTCCCGGCGTGCGCGTCGGCCATGCCGAGGACCTGCCGGCAGCCACCGGCTGCACCGTCATTCTCACCGAGGGCGGTGCCATCTGCGGGGTTGACCAACGGGGGGGAGCACCCAGCACCCGCGAGACCGACCTGCTCCGGCCCATGCACCTCGTGGACCGCGTGCACGCCGTGGTGCTCTCCGGCGGGAGCGCCTTCGGGCTCGCCGCCGCCGACGGGGTCATGAGCTTTCTCGAGGAGCGCGGCTGCGGCTTCGATGTGGGGGTGGCACGCGTACCTATAGTGCCGGCGGCCTCCCTCTTCGACCTGGCAGTGGGGAGAGCGGACGTGCGTCCCGACGCCGCCATGGGCTATGCGGCCTGCCGAGCCGCGGCCGACGACGTCCTCGGCCGCATGGGCACCGTGGGTGCCGGTACCGGCGCCACCGTCGGCCATATCCTGGGCCAAGACCGCTGCACCAAAGGGGGCTTGGGCGCCGCCGTGCACGAGCCACTCCCGGGGCTGTTCGTGGGCGCCGTCATCGCTGTCAACTGTTTCGGGGAGGTTGCCGACCCTCGAACCGGCGCAATTCTTGCCGGCGCCCGCACGCCCGAAGGCGGCTTTGCCGACACCCTGAGAGAGCTTTCCCGCATGCCCGCGAGCTTCGCCGACGCCGCCGGCAACACCACCATCGGGGTGGTGATCACGAACGCCACGCTGAGCAAGGAGGCCGCCGGCAAAGTCGCACAGATGGCTCACAACGGCCTGGCCCTCACCATTCGTCCGCCCCACACGATGTTCGACGGCGACACCATCTTTGTGCTCGCCACATGCAAGGGTACAGAAGCGAACGTCAACACAGTGGGGGCCTTCGCCGCCCAGACGGTGGCCGAGGCAGTGGTAGCCGCAGTCACTCAGGCGGAGTCCTTGGCCGGAATCCCTGCGCTGCGCGAATTGCGGCCGGGAGAGTAGACATCTTGGCCGAAGCGCTTCTCTATGACGCCACGCGCCGCTTGTGGCTTCGCTTTGAGCGCCCAATACAGGTGGCGGCCGCCTCCGAGGCCGACAAAGCCGCTTCTCTTCTTGCCCACGCTGTTGAGCGTTCGGTGAGGGAAGATCTCTGGGTGGTCTGCCTCGCCGCCTACGAGTGCGCGCCCGCCTTCGACCCCACGCTCCCCGTGAGAGCGGATGCAAGCGGCTTCCCCCCTCTCTGGTCGGGTCTGTTCCGCGCCCCTGAAATCCTGGCGGAGTTGCCTCGAACCATTCGACCCCCTTCCGGTGAGTCGCCCCCCGGATGCCCAACGCCACATAGCCCCTCCCCTCCCTGGCTCCCCGCAATCACAGAAGACGAGTACGAGACGGGGTTCTCCCGCATCAAAGAACTGATCGCCGCCGGGGAGACCTATCAGGTCAACTACTCCTTCCGGCTCCGCAGCCCCTACCAGGGCGACCCCTATGAGCTTTTCGCCGTCATGATCGAGGCGCAGGGACCAGGCTACGGAGCCTACATAGACACCGGCGACTGGACGGTCTGCTCGGCTTCTCCTGAACTCTTCTTCTCTCTCGAGGAGGGCATCCTCTTGTCGCGCCCCATGAAGGGCACGGCCGCCCGCGGCCTCTGGCACGAGCAGGACCTGGAACTGGCCGAGCGACTGCGGCGCTCCCCGAAGGACAGAGCAGAGAACGTGATGATCGTCGACATGGTCAGAAACGACCTGGGCCGCATCGCCGAGACCGGCACGGTAACAGTGACGAAGCTCGCGGAACTCGAGAAGTACCCCACCGTGTGGCAGTTGACGAGCACGGTCGAGTGCCGCACTTCTGCCGGCATCGCCGAGGTTTTCTCCGCACTCTTCCCACCTGCCTCCATCACCGGAGCACCCAAGGCCCGCACCATGGAGATAATCGCGGAACTCGAGTCGACTCCCCGGCGCATCTACACCGGTACGGTGGGTTTCGTCGCCCCCGGCGGACGGGCCCAGTTCAACGTGGCCATCCGTACCGTCCTCGTGGACCGCCGCTCGGGCGAAGCGGAGTACGGGATAGGTGGGGGAATAGTGTGGGACTCAAAGCCGGACTCGGAGTTCGCCGAATGCCACACCAAGGCCCGGGTACTCACGCACAGGCGTCCCCGGTTCGACCTCTTCGAGAGCATACTCTGGACGGCGGGGGTCACAGGGAGGGTCGCAGCGGGGGAGGTAGGGGCTGCCGCGTCGGGGGTGAGAGACGTCCCGGGGACAGCGCCGGAGACCACCTCGGACACGCACCCGGCGACGAGGCCTGGCACCTCCCGGACGTCGGAGGTGGTGCAGGCCTCCACTCCTTGCGCCGGCGCGCCCGGCACGGCGGCTGCGCCGGTCTTGGAGGAGGTCGCGTTGTGCGAAGCCGGCTACTTCCTGCTCGCCCGGCACCTCGGCCGCTTGGAGCACTCCGCCCGCTACTTCTCCCGCCCCTTCGACGCAGGTGCCATCCAACGCCTGCTCGCCGAGATGGCGGCCGCTCTCGCCCGCGCGCGCCCGGCGGTACCGCACAAAGTCAGGGTGTTTCTCGCCGCGGACGGCTCACTGCGGCTCGACCATGAACCGCTTCCTCCACCACCGTGTCCGGACATCACGAAGCCCCAGGTGTGCCCGGCCGCGGAGCCGGTCGACTCTACCGACCCCTTCCTGTATCACAAGACCACGTACCGAGAGGCATACGAGCGGGCCCTCCTCGCCCGCCCAGGCTACGACGACGTCCTCCTCTTCAACGAGCGAGGGGAGCTCACCGAATCCACGCGCGCGAACCTTGTCGTGGAACTTGACGGCGCGCTGTTCACGCCCCCCATCTGCTCCGGGCTCCTCCCGGGTACCCTCCGTGCCCACCTGCTCGACCGGGGAACCGTGTCTGAACAGGTTCTGGCCGTCGCCGACCTGGAGCGGTGCACCCGGCTGTTCCTCGCCAACTCGGTCCGGGGCATGTGGGAGGTGACGCTGGCGCCGGTTTCCGGGAAGTCGGCGCCCGGTGCCGTGGCCCCCGGGAAAGCGGCATCGGCCCGGGAAGCCGGCCCCATGTAGGCGGCGCTGTGCTCCTCCTCATCGACAACTACGACTCCTTCACCTACAACCTGGTGCAGTACTTCGCCATTCTGGGGGAAGAGGTGACCGTTCTTCGCAACGACGAGGTGGACGTGCGCAGAGCCGAACGCCTGTCCCCGGAACGTCTCGTGGTATCCCCCGGGCCCGGAGAACCATTCGGCGCAGGGGCGAGCCTCGAACTCATCAGTCGCTTCTCGGGCAGCATCCCCATCCTCGGTGTGTGCCTGGGAATGCAGGCCATCGCGGTGGCTCTCGGCGGAAGGGTGATCCGGGCACACGAGATATGGCACGGAAGAGCAGCGCAGGTGACCCACCACGGGTCGGAGCTGTTTCGAGGGCTGCCCGATCCTTTTCCCGCCGGACGCTACCACTCCCTGGCCGTCGACGAATCACATCTTCCTGCGGAACTGCAGGTGACCGCTCGCTCACTGGAGGACGGTGAGATCATGGGCCTCGAGGCACCAGAGCGAAAGCTCTACGGGGTGCAGTTCCACCCCGAATCGATCATGACCCCCCATGGGCTGCAGATCCTGGCCAACTTCCTCACCGCGGGGGCGCGTTGAGCGGGAGTGCCCTGAGTGGGGGCGCGTCGAGCCAAGGCCGCTGCCTCAGTGGTGGTCGCCGTCGGAACGGTGCTCGGCGTGACACCCGAGTTCTTCGGTGATCACCTTCAAGAGGATTGGGTCCGGCTCGATCGAATCGGTGGCCCGGACACCATTCCCGCTCCTCTCCGGAAGTGACCGGGCGGCTTCGACAAGCCAGCCGGTGGCCATCTCCAAGGATAGCTTGCCGGTGTCGATGACCACATCGAAGAGATCGGCGTCGTTGAGGCGCAACCCGTAGCACGACTTCACGAATGAGGCCCGCAGTTCATCGGTTTGCCTCACGTGCGCCTCGGCCTTGTCCCTTTCAGAGATACCTTCCGCGGCCATCACTCTCTCGACTCTGGTGGCGAACGGCGCCTGAATCCGCACATTGAGCACATCATCGTACTCGCGCAGCATGCCGTAGCAGCCCCGTCCCAGCATCACCACGTTGCCGTGGCGGGCCAGAGCCAACGTACCGCGCCTCAGCATGTCCATGATGGTATCTCTCAGCTTCCCGCGCTCGAAGAAACGGTCCCAGAAACTGGGAAGAGAGTTGTACTCGTCCTCGAAATCGACGAGGCCGTACTCGTTCAGCACCCGCTCCATGGTGTCCTTCTCCACAAAGTGGTACCCGAGCGCCTCGGCCAGGTTCCGGGCGATGCTGCGCCCACCGCTACCCTTCTCTCGGGAGACCGTGATCACCGGCATATGATGTTTCCTTTCTCGCGGATGACGTCGTTCCTATAGGAGACCGGGTACCCTCGACCGCACGTGCTCAAGCGTCATCCAGGTGGAAAGGATGGGATGCCAGACGAGGTCGTCGGGAGCCAACCGGCCCTCTCCCACAAATCCCCGCAGGTGCGCAAGAGTGTAGGGTCCATAACGCTCACCCTGGCGGCCCACATACCACCCCTCGCCGGTATCGGCTCCAGCGCGCTCAGGAGGTGCAGCGGCGGCCGAACTGGGTGTCGCCGTGCGTGCCGGCGCAACCGCGGCCGGGCCATGCGGCCCCCCGGCAGTCGTACTCGGTGTGGGGGCCGCCGGCGGCGTCGGAGCGGGCGCCGCGGCGAACCCGAACTCCTCGGGCTTCCTCCACTCCGGCATTCCCGTCTTCCACACCAATGTGCCGGAGGGAAGCCGCCCGTGTGCGAAGAGCTCCTCCAACCGGCCTCGAGGGATCGGCCCTCCTCTCTCCGAGCCCCCCGCCAAGTAGTACCAGGGCTCTGTGGACAGAGGGGCCGGGTAAGAAGGCGCCGCGGCCGGAGTCGGCTCTGCCGCAGCCGCGGCCGGAGTCGGCTCGGTCACCTCCGGGGGTGGGACAACGGCTGGCTGCGCCGCGACTGCCGACGGCGTCGCGGACTCCACTTCCGGTGCGCCTTCGACAGGCGGCACCCCCCTATCCACAATTGAACTCAGGGCCTCGTCGATCGAACTGATGTCAGTGCGCACCTGGCTCAACATGACCTCGTCTCCAGCTAGAACGAAGCGCTCCCCGGCCGCCTCCGCCAATATCCTGGCTTGGCCCTGGAGGTCACGGTGGTCGATCCCGTCTGCGGGGGCGGCGGCAAGCACCACCAAATCCCTCTCCATCCGCAGCAGATCGATCCCCATCTGCTGCTCACGGTCCGCCTCCTCCATGACAAGCCGCAGACGAAGAGTCTGATGGGCGATGGCCTCCACGAGAGAGTCCACGAGCGCACCGGCGCGGCCCGTCTCCTGCTCTTCTCCCCTTGCCGCGAGGACATCTGCTTCATCGCGGGCAACAGTCTCCTCCGCCACCACCACAGCATCGAGGAGAAGTCTGATCGAGGCCCGCAGCGTTTGTGCCTCTCCGGAGTAGGAGGCGACCTCGTATGCGGTGCGCGCCGCTTGGATGCATTGGTGGAGAGCGCCCGCCAGCTGCTCTTCCGCCCGGAAACCAAGCGAGGCGAGACCCACGCGAGCCGACGCCGCGAGCAGCCGGGAGTCCATGAGCACCACACCGTTGGGCTCCGGCAGCCGTTCAACACTCTCGCAGGCTTCGAGGATATCTGTGAGCAGAGCCAGCTGACGGTCGGGGGACCGCTCGTCGTTCAGCTGCGCGAAGGAATCGAGCGCCGCCCGCAGCAGAGCAAGAGACTGCTCGGCAGATTCGAGGCCTTCCGCCGCGGGTAGGGGATCAGCCATGCCTCGCCCTCCCTCGCAGAGTAGCCACCCACGCGCACCGGCATCCCGGGTGTCGTCTGGGCATCACTACGCTAGTCGTATGGGTAGATGTTGGGATCACGTGGCCGCTTCTTGCCCAGAATGTAGTCGATCCAACTCATCACCTTGTCACCAGTGGTCGCCGGCCCTTCGCGCCTGGCGCGCTTCCGCTCTTCCGCCGCCTCTCGGCGGATCCGCTCAATCTCGTTCTGGAACTGCTCCGCCGCCCTCTTCTCCTCCTCCGAGCCGAGAAGCTCCAGCTCCGCTGCGTTGGTCTCCCGCTTGAGCTTCTGTGCGTTCTCGAGTGTCTTCCCCACACCCTCAGCGCCAAGGTTGATGGTCGTCTCGATATCCTTCGAAAGCCATTCGGGAACGGGAACTCCCTTTGCCTCCAGCACCTTGATGACCGCCTTGGTTGCCTGCCCGCCCGACTTGATGAAAGCCTCTACCTCGGCCTCGGCCTCGTGTGTGTAGCGTCCTCGGGCATCTTTGAGAAACTCCTCGTGTGACTGCTCGAAACCGCGGATGATCTCGTAGGCTTCTTCAAGGTTTCTACCCGTCTCGATCCATTCACCGAGCTCCTTGATGTACTCCCCACTCTTGTTGAGAGCATCGTCGACCTTCTTGTTCTTGTACCCGGTGCGTTTCTTGAACTCCTCGTAGCGATCCTTGGCCTCCTCGAACCGCTTCTTCACTTCGCCGTGGCCGGACTCGAGCTTCTCCAGGTTGCTCTTGTCGGATTCGGTCGGCCCTGCCGGTGCCGGTTCGGTGGGTGGTTCTCCTTCCTCCGGGCCGGTGCCGTCTTCGGAGCCGCCTTCCTCGGGGCCCTCACCTCCATCGGAACCGTCACCGCTCTCCGGAACCTCCGGTTCGTCGGGTGGCTGTGCGCCCTCGTCGGGAGGGCCTTCCGCCTTGCCGTCGCTCCGTTTCGGCGTCTTGTCGGTCTCCGGGGCGGTTCCCCCATCGCCCTCCTCAGGACCCGATGCGGCGTCGGCATCATCGGCTCCATAGGGAGGCGTGCCACCGGCGTCGTCGGGACCGGGAGCCTGGGGCGGTGCTGGGCCGGGACCACCTTCCACCAGAATGACCATGTCGGGGTCGACGCCGTCGGGGGTTGATTGTGCCCCCTCCACGTATCCCTTCATGTCGCTGCCGGAAGCGGTGGCGTTGTTCCAATCGCCGGTCTTCACCCACTGCCCGTCGGGGGTCTGCGTGACGAGACCCTGACGTTTGAGCCAGTTGAGGGCGTCTTGGCCCTGGAGGGTATGCGTCGGGGGAAGGGGTGCATACACCGCCGGACCCGCGGCGGCAGCACCCCCGGCCACACCCGAGGCGACCCCCGGAAGAAGCACACCGAGCACCGCTCCGATGCCGGCGGCGGTGCTGTGGGCTCCCGCCCGGACGAACCCAGGAGAGTTCATGAGCCGGCCCAGGTCGCGGCCGCTCTCGTTCCACCCCCAGTCATGCGCCAGTACCTGATCGGCGGCAAGAAGAGCGGCAGCACCCGCCAATAGCGTGGCCGCGAGCACCATGAAGCCCCCCGCCGGAGCACGCCTTCCCCCCAGCGCCGCCATGATGGCTCCTGCAACCACCAGGGCCAGCACCCCGAACCACCCGCTGGTGGGAAGGAAGGGCAGCACCGCGGCAAGCAGTGCCCCCCCGGCAATCCCCACCACCGCAAGCACGATCTTCTCGGGCTGGAAGGGACGGATGGGCGCAACGCCGAAGAGACGCTGAAAGTCGAACCAAGCCAGCCTGGAGACAAGCATCACGAAGCTGTTCTCGCCGCTCGAGAGCGAGAGCATAAGCAGAAGGGCAAAGAGGAGGCTCAGCAGACGATTGGGCGTGTAGGGAGCACTGACGGCAAGAACCAGAAAACTGACGAGAAGGGTGAGAGCGGCCAGCCCCAGCATGACGGTGAACCCCCACCTCCCCGGAGAGGCGAAGGCACGAGCGATGTTGGGGGACAGGCCGGCCAGGTCGTCTCTGAATCTACCCGGACCCTTGCGCAGACGGGCGGCGAGCAAGGTGAAAAGCATCATGAGCAGCATCCAGAAGAAGGTGCCGCCCAGCTCACCGCCCCTCACCACGAGTATCATGCCCAGGAACCAGTTGCCCACCTTGGCCCAGCCGTCGTTCAAGAACACCATGACCACCGTGTGGATGAGCCACACGAGCACGAAGACGACGACGGTGAGGGCGATCTTCTTGGGCAGGCTCTTGCCCAAGCCGCGGAGCATCAGGAGGCCCAGTTCTCCCAGCGACCGGGGTGATGCGGCGGGAGCGCCGTGGGTACCTCCGGTGGCTGCGGCACCCAAGAACTCATCAGGGACCCCCTCCACCCAAGCGGTACCGTCCCAGCGAAGCCAGGCGCCGTCTTCCGCCCGCACCTGCCACCACACTCCGGCCGCGTCCTCCAGACGCAGCCGGGCCACGGCTTCTTTGAACTCGTTCTCGCCGATGCGCCCGCTGCTCTTGAGCTGCGCAAGATCCGAATAGGTGGAGTGCGTCCGGGCGAAGAGCGAGACCGGGAAGAGACCTTGCACCTCGAGAGCCGGTTTCCAGTCGCCCAGGGAGGCGTTCCAGACCACGTCGGTGGCCCCTACGGCTCCAGCGTGGACCTGGGCGCGGAGTTCCTCGAAGGAGAGGGGGCCGACGCTACTTCCCCCCCGGCTGAGAAACCACTGCTCGGCCCTGTCCTCGGCCATCTCGTCGATCTCCTCCACTCGCGTCGAAACCGGCCCGCTGCGCCGGCTGCTCCCCCCGCCGTGTGCGCACAGCTCATGCGCTCAATTGTCTCCGTTTCCTGCCAATCGCGCCAGTGCTTCTCGTGCGATTCGTGTGACACCATCATGGGTGGCCAGCCATAGATTGCCTTCCGTGTCCTGCAGCATGGCTTTGACCTCATTGTGAGCCAAACCGTTGGTGTCGTTGAACACGCGCCCTTGCAGCTCGGTGGGGTAACCGCCACTCGCCGGAGGCGCGTCCAGCCGAAGAACGCCGTCGTACTCAGTGCCGAGCCACAGCGATCCGTCCCGCGCCTGGAACAGTGAACGCCCCTTGGCTCCGGGCATGCCCGTGGAGCGGTCCCAGGTGCCGGCCACCACCCAACCACCGCCACCCTCTCGAGCCTCGCCGCCTCCCTCACCGCCCGCGCCAAGGAGCCGGGCCACACCACCCCGGTCGTAGAAGCCGGTGGCGACCCACACGGCCCCATTGTTGTCTTCGATGAGCGCGTTGATGTTGTTGTGGGGTAGACCGTCGTCGACGGTCATATACCGCCATTCCCCGCCTACGAGCAGACTGAGACCACCCCGCGGAGCGGCCGCCGAGCCGAACCACAGCCCCCCGGAGGAGTCTTGGAAGACCACGTTCACCTCGTCCACCAGAAGGCCCCCCGCCGAGTCGAGCACGGTGACGCGGCCCTCGTGGATGGCAGCCGCTCCATGGAAGGTACCCGCCCACACGCGGCCCCCACTCTCTTCGAGAAGGCAACGGACCCACGGATGGGGAAGCCCGTCGGCCTCGGTGTACGTGCGTGGCGGCGCACCCGTAGCGCCCTCACACACGGTGAGACCCGCCTCGTGGCCCACCCACAACCTCCCCTCGCGGTCGACGAGCAGGGAGCTCACGTAGCGGAGAGAAGCTGCGCCCTCGAGTGAAGCCACGGCCTCGGGAACCGGCTCACCAGTGGCTGGGTCGAGGGCGAGAAGTCCGTCACTGCCCCCCGCCCAGATGAGCCCCGCCCACTCGGCGAGCGCCGACACTTCGCGCGGCGGGCGGATGATCTGCCAACCTTCGGGCAGATCTTCTGGCCCGGAACCCCGCGAGGCCGCGTATCCCGCGAGCGACACCGCGCTGAAGACCACCACCACCGAGACGATGAGCCACCAGCGCTGTATCCGGCGGGACTTTCGGGGGGTGTTCTCCTGTGGTTCACCGGTCACTGTCTGCTCCCGGCCCCGGCGCGGTCGAGCCCGGCGGGGCGGGCGCGATGCCTGAGTCCACCTGCGGAGGCGCTGGCGCGGCCACGGCGACCGAGCCCGACGGGGAGCCTTCTCCCGGGGTCGAAGGGGCGCCCCCCGCGGCCCCGGCGGGGTCGGGCGCGTCTGTCGCTGCCGTCATCCTTGTCGCTTCCGGCTCTCGGCGCGCCGGCTGCTCGGGCGGCGCCAGACGGCCCTCTTCCATACGCATGACCGAAGCGCCAAGAGCCTCCGTTTCGCCTCGGTCGTGAGTCACATAGAGGAGGGCGGCGCCGCTCAGCTGCGCCGCCCGGTCTATCAGCTCGAGCATCTGCGCCTTGGCCTCCTCGTCCAGGTTCGTCAACGGCTCATCGAAGAGGAGGCAGCGGGGACGGGGCGCAAGCGTACGGGCGAGGGCCACGCGGCGGGCTTCGCCGCCGGAGAGTTGATGCGGATAACGCCCATCAAGACCCAGGAGGCCGGTGATGCCCAAGAGATGTGTGAGTCGCTCGCGGGCCTCCTTCTTGTCCGTGCCGGCAAGGCCGAAGAGCACGTGCGCCGCCACCGTCATATGCGGCCACAGGGCAGGCTCCTGGAAGACGAAGCCCAGGCCACGGTGACCGGGAGGAAGCACCGCTCCAGGCCGGCTCACGACTCTTCCCATAAGCGCTATCTCCCCCGCATCGGGTTCCTCGAGCCCGGCCAGCAGACGAAGGAGGGTGGTCTTGCCGCACCCCGAGGGCCCGAGCAACGCCAACCTCTCCCGCGGCCCCAGCGCGAAGGAGACTCGGTCTACGGCCCTGACCGGCCCCGCGAGCGCAGGAGCATCCGCCCTCTTTCGCCCCCACGTCCGCTGGTGCACCGCGAAGGACTTGCTGAGTCCGCTCACCCGTACGACCGGCTCCATGCGCTCCGCCGTCATGTGGCCTCCGTGATTCCCACTCCTACGCCCCCGGCCTTGACAACTCCGAGCCGGACAGACCCCGCCTGATGAACAGCAGGGCCACCCCTGCAACCAGGGCTGCCGCCAGGGTGGCCAAGGCAATCATCAGGCACAGACCGGCTACCTGGTCGGTGGCCCCGTAGTGGAGCAGGTTGTAGACCCTCATCGTAACAGTCGCCCGGCCCGGTGGGGCGACGATGAGCGTGGCCCCGAGCTCCCCCAGGGTGAGGGCACAGACCACGGCGGCGGCCGCCACCAGCCCCGGCGCCGCCATCGGCAGCCAGATACGGGTGCCCACAGCGAGCGACCCCGGCCGAAGCAGCCGGGCCGCCTCCACGAGCCGGGGGTCGAGCCGCCGGAATTGCGCCACCATCACCAGGGCGGCAAACGGGGCGAAGCGGGCGAGTGCCGCGAGCACCGGCATGGCGGCCGTGCCGTACACCTCCATGGGAAGAGCGCGATTCCACATCGAGATGAGCCCGACACCCACCAGGGGGGCCGGCACCGCCAGAGGCAGCGTGATGAGCAGCCACCAGAGCCGCCGCCGGGGGCCGCGCGCGGCCGACCCCGCGGCGGCGCTCACCGCGAGGGGTACGCACAAGAGGCCTGCGGCCACGGCCACCGCCCCGGAGAACAGGATCTCCTGGTAGCCGGCCCTCACACCCGCCACAAGCGCGCCGAAACTGCCCGTGGCCGCCGCCAGGGCGGCGAACAGCACGGCCATCTGCACTCCGAGAAGACCCACGCCGGCTCCCTCTACCGCTCGAAACCACCACGGCCAAGACGGTGGTGTGCTCCACGACGCCAAGCTCCACGACGGTCTCACCGCCGCCCTGCGAACGACTCGCTGGGAGAAGAAGATCACTGCCGCAGCCAGGATGAGCAGAGGAAACGCCGCCAGGAGCGCCCGCTCGGGGCGGCCACTCGCACTGAACTCGGCAAACACGTCGAGCGAGTACACGTTGACGTAGAAGAGGGCGGGCACGCTGTAGTCGAGCAGGGTGAGCACAAAGAGAAAGCCGCCCCCGGCCAGCAGCATGGGCAGAGCCAGAGGCATTCCCACCGAGGCCAGCACCTTCAGATCTCCCTGCTGCATCCGTCCCGCCTCGAGCAGCCGTGGGTCGATCGATTCAAGGCCAATGAGCGCCAAGCCCACGGCAAGCGGCAGAAACGCCATCACCTGCACCCACCACGCTCCCACCCAGCCTTGGAGTATGATGCCCGGCCCGCTCCCAGGCAGTATCACCGAGCGCATGAACGAGACGGCAGTGGTCCATGCAAGCGCGTGGATGTAGGGTGGAACCGCCGCGAAGAGAAGCACCAACCAACGTGCGCTCGACCACACGCCACGCTTCACCCGCCACAGACGGATGGCTGCACCGAGCCCGAGGAGCATCCCCCCGGCCGCCACCGCACCGGCGAAGGTCAGGCTGTTCACAAGCAGACTCAGTCGGCGCCCGGTGGGTATCAGAAGCGAGATGAGGCTCCCATCCCCGGCGGCCATGGTCCGGATGGAGGCCGCGAACAGCGCCAATAATGGCCCGAACACCACGAGCAGGTAGAGGACCACTCCCGCGCCGCGCCGGACCCGCGGAAGTATCCACCAGGCACGTGATCCGATTGCCGGCACGTCCACGACGATACCCTCTTCCTACTTGCCGTCTCGGCTACCTGATGAATATTTCGGACAACTCCGAACGGCTGGGTTCCAGCCAGTCGAAGAGTAGCTCGTACTCCACGTTCATGCTCACGATGCCGGTGACATCGAAGCATTCCTGCTCCACCGCCACAGCCCTCACGGGCAGGTGGCTCCATCCAGACTCCATCACCGCGCGTTCCACCTCTTCACTCAGGAGATAATCGATGAGCACCTGGGCCTCCTCCGGGTGCGGGGCGCCGTTGATGAGTGCAACCGTGTTGGGAATAACCAGCGTGCCCATGCCCCCCTCGAGTTGGTCGGGGAAGACCACGGTGACCGGACTCCCATCCTTGATGGCGAGGCAGGCATCGTCGGTGTCGGTGAGGGCGAAGGCGAGCTGACCGGCGGCGACCATGTCCTTGGTCACGGAGTTGCCGTCCACCACGCGCACGCCCCTGTCGGCCAGACCCTGGAAGTAGGCCCGCGCCTCGTCCTCACCCAGATACGCATACAGCGCCGCCGCGTGCGTGGAAGTGGTGCCGAACATGGGGTAGGCGATGCCCACCTGGTCGGCGGGCCAGCGCGAATCGAGCAGATCATAGATAGAGACCGGGTACTCGTCGGGCGAGAGCAGATCGGTGTTCACGATGATGACCCGCGCTCTCCCCGCGATTCCCACCCAGTAGCCCTCGGGATCGACAAACTGAGGGGATATGGCAGCCCCGCTTGGCGACTCAAAGCGCGCGAGCACCCCCTCGTCTTTCAGCCGCAGCGTCTCAAGTATCTCACCGTTCCAGAACACATCGGCCAGGGGTCGATCTTTCTCGGAGATGAGCCGGTTGGCGAGGCCCACCGTCTTCGTGGCTTCCACGTCGTACACGGCTTGGACCTTGATGCCGGTGCGCTCCTCGAACTCCTTCAGGATGGGCTCCGAGTACATCTGGTCGACGGATGTATAGACGACGACCATCCGGTCGTCAGAACCTCCGCCGCAGGCCGCGAGAGAGACCGCGCCCGCCGCAACCAGCAACACGATAGCCACCATCGCGAGCACCTGCATCCCCCGCACCACACGCTGCCCGCTTGCCCTCGGACTCTTCACCCTCGGTTCGTTCCACCCATCCCGGTTCAGTCCGAATGCCATCCCCGAATCACCCTTTCGAAGTCGCACGGCTAGGGCTCCATGGGGAGGATTCTCTCATGAGTTACAGTCGCGTGGGTTGCGGAGGCTTTGCGCACTCGTCGCCAGGCCGCCGGTCATGACGGCGCCGACGAATCACTCCGCGATACGCCAATCTCCTGCGACGGGAGGGGGTCCGGGGCGCTTGCGCCCCGGACCCCCACACTCACCGTCGGCGCCTCCGCAGCGCCGGCACGGGGGGGATGGACGGTCGCCGTACCGCTATCCTTTGGCCTTGCGCCTCTCCTCGTCTCTGATCTCGCGCCTCAGCAGCTTGCCGACCTTCGACTTGGGCAGCATGTCCCTGAACTCGATGTACTTCGGGATCTTGTAGGCGGCGAGATTGTCCCGGCACCACCCCAGGAGTTCGTTGCTGCCCACGCCCTTCGCGTCCTCCTTGAGCACGACGATCGCCTTGATGCGCTCGCCCACCTTGGTGTCGGGAACACCGATCACGCAGGCGCCGATCACCAGGGGATGGCTCTGCAGTACCGACTCCACCTCTGAAGCTGATACCCGGTAACCCTTGTACTTGATGACATCGGCCGCCCGGTCCACGTAATGGATGAGTCCGTTCTCTCCGAGCCGGACGTAGTCCTTGGTGCGGTACCACACTTTGCCGTCGATCTCGACGAACGACTCCGCCGTCTCCTCCGGCTTGTTCCAGTAAGCCTGGGGAAGAGTCTCGGAGTAGACGAGGAGTTCGCCGGTTTCCCCCTCCTCCACTTGACCTTCACCGTCAACCTCAGCTATACGTATTTCCCGTGACGGTATGGGAATACCGATGGTGCCGGGCACGGGT
Source organism: uncultured Gaiellales bacterium (assembly GCA_964423425.1). Classification (GTDB taxonomy): domain Bacteria; phylum Actinomycetota; class Thermoleophilia; order RBG-16-64-13; family RBG-16-64-13; genus CAYRES01. Next base: position 27,298 of record CAYRES010000003.1, read on the forward strand.
TCTGCGTCGAGCGGGCTGAGACAGGTGAACCCTACCTCGGACGCACCATATACCTGATAGATGGGAATACCGACTCTCTCCTTCCAGCGCGCGTACACCTGGGCCGGCAATACGTCACCCCCGCTCCAGCAGTACTGAAGGGAGCTGAGGTCGTACTGCTCGAAGCGATCGTTCTCGAGCACCATGCGATACAGCGTGGGCACGCCCAGGAACAGGGTGCCTTTGTAGCGCTGCACCGCTTCCAGCATGGCATCCACATCGGGCGTGGGCATGAGCACGGTGGGATTCCCCCGCATGAGCCCCACGGCGAAGAACATGGTCTGCCCGAACTGGTGGAACAGCGGGGCTGAGTATATGAGCACATCCTCGCCCTGGGTGATGTAGCCTTCCACCAGATCACTGGTGTCCGAGATCATGGACACGACACCGGCATGGGAACACTGGCATCCCTTGGGGAAGCCCGTGGTACCCCCCGTGTAGATGATGTACGCCAGTCGTTCGCGCGGGTTGAATTCCGCCACCGGGGGATTGGGCTGGTTGCCCTTGAGGAGCTGGGTGAAGGGGTGGACGTTCTCCGTCTTCTCGACCGTGCCATCGGGGACCTTGTCGAACATCTCTCCCACCAGTCTCTTGAAGAGGGGCAGGAGGTCGACGTAGTTGGTGTGAATGGCCCTCTTCAGGCAGGTGTCGTCCCACACCTGTTTCACATAGCCGAAGTTGGTGTCCTGGCAGATGATCGTCTCGGAACCGGAGTCATTGATCAGATACTCGATCTCCGTCGGCGTGTAGATGGGAGAGATGGGAACCGGAACAGCGCCGATCCTCTGCGTGGCCAAGTACCCGATCACCCACTGAGGGCAGTTGGGCAGATAGATCATCACCTTGTCGTCCGGCTTCACCCCCAAAGAGGCAAGACCGGTAGCGAAGCGGTCAACGAGGTTCGCCAGGCGTGCATAGGTGAATTTCTCGCCCAAGTACACCAGGGCGGTCTTGTGGGGCCTCTCCTGCACCATGGCCCGGAAGCCCTGCTCGACGGGCTGATCCCAGGGACTCCGTGCCGGTCCACCGCCGTCTGCGGGCCCCTTCTTCTCCTTGGTTTCTTCGAGTACGTCTGTCATGGGTACACCTTCCGCCTAGACACCGAAGTAGGCTTCTTTGACGTCGGGGTTGTCCATCAGTTCCGCGGCGGGACCATCCAGCACACCGGCACCGTTCTCGATGATGTAGCCGTAGTCGATCACGGGAAAGAGCGGGCGGGCGTACTGTTCGGTCACCAGGATGGTGATGCCTGTGAGCCGGTTGATCTCCTTGATGGACTCGGCGAGTCTCTTCTCCATGGCCGGGCTCAAACCGAGAAGGGGCTCGTCCAGCAGCAAGAGCTTCGGCTGTGCCATGAGCGCCCTTCCCACCGCGAGCATCTGCTGTTCCCCCCCGGAGAGAAAGCCCGCATCCCTCTTGCGCAGGTCTTTCAGCTTCGGGAACATGTTGAAGACGAAATCGAGCGTATCCTTCGCCTGGGCTTTGGTGGCCAGATAGCCGCCGATCTTCAGGTTCTCCATGACTGTGCTTTCCTTGAAGATCCGCCGCCTCTCCGGGCACAGGATGATACCCAAGCGCGCCCTGTCGCTCGGTTTCATGTCGATGATGTTTCTGCCTTCATAGAGGATCTCGCCCAGAACGACGATCCTCTCCCCTCCCCGCATGGCCTCTTTCTTCTTCATGTCGAGGATGATGCCGGAGAGAGTCCACTGGAGGCTCGACTTACCGGCGCTGTTGGAGCCGAAGATGCCGGTGATCTTCCCTGTCTCCGCCCGGAAGCTCAGGTTGTTGACCGCAATGGCGTTCTCGTAGAACACCATGAGGTTCTTGACTTCGATCATACGGCCGCCACCTCCGTACCCATGTAGGCGGCCTTGACCTCGTCACGCTCCATGACCTCGTCCGGAGGCCCATCCGCCAGCTTTTTGCCGAAATTGAGCACTATCACGCGATTGGCCAAACTGAAGAGTTCCCGCAAACGGTGCTCGATCATGATGAGTGTGATGCCTCCGGCAGCCAGCCTCTCCACTACCGGAACCATCGTGGCAATCTCGGCCATGCTGAGCCCTGAGAACACCTCGTCGCAGATGATCAGCTCCGGCCGTAGCGCGAGGCAGCGGGCAAGCTCCAAGCGCTTCAAATAGCCCAAGGGGAGTGATGAGGCGATCTTGTAGGGAACGTAGGCGTCACGCTCGAAACCCACTTCTTCGAGAATGTCAATGGCCACGGCGTCCCGATCGCCGAGCCTGCCCCCGGTGGCGTGCCGCACCCGTGGAGAGGTGAGGGGGACGATGAGGTTCTTGTAGGCCGGCAGCGAGCCGTACGGACGCATCACCTGGAACGTCCGGGCGATGCCGCAATCGACAATCTTGTGGGGGGGCTTACCCGTGATGTCGTGCCCCTTGAAGACCACTCTGCCGGAGGTGGGTTTCACAAAGCCGGTGATCAGGTTGACGAGACTCGTCTTGCCCGAGCCGTTCGGCCCGATGACGCCCATGATCTCGCCCCGGTCGAGGGTGAAGCTCACCCCGTCCACCGCCCGAACACCACCGAATGACTTGGAGAGATCGGTGACCTCGAGGATTTTTTCATGCGCCATGGGTTCCACCTCACACTTTCTTCCACTGTTCGAACTGGTGGTACTTCCGGGTGAGCCAGTTGAGAATCCCCTCGGGCTTGAACATGATGAAGCCGATGAGTACGAGCGCGTAGAGGACCACCCGCAGCTGTCCGAACCCCCGCAGCAGCTCCGAGAGCGGAGTGAGGATGAGGGCTCCCAGCATTGGTCCGGCCAACGTTCCGCTGCCCCCCATGACCGTCGCGGCGATGGGAAGGATGGAGAAGTCGGTCGCAAACAGTGACGTGCCCATGAAGTTGTAGAGGTGGACGATGTAGGCGCCGGCGAAGCAGCCGCCCAGGGCACCGATGAACAGGCCCTTGGCCTTGACCCTCGTGATGCTGATGCCCGATGCCTGCACCGCCACGTCGTTGTCCTTCACCCCCAGGAACATGATGCCGGTATCCTCACCGACCAGACGCCTCAGGCCGAAGACGGCGACCAACATCACGATGATCACCATGTAGTTCTCAAGCCAGATGTTGTCGGGCCCGGCCACCGGGCCCAGACCAAGCGTCCCCCCGAAAGCGTCGAGAGCGAGAATGATGCCTCGAGCGAGAAAGGGAAACATGAAGGTGAGAATGGCGAAGTAGATGCCGCGCAGCGGCAACGACGGCAACCACAGAAGCGTGACCAGAGCGGCCCCGAGTACCGTGCCGAGAAGCATGGACACCGGCCACGGGAAGCCGAGATAGAAAGTGAAGATGCCGGAGACATATCCACCCACGCCGGTCATGAAGGCTCCGCCGACACACACCAGTCCCACGTAGTTGGCCAAGAAGTCGAAGGTTATCGCCAGCAGGGCGTAGGCCCCGGCCACACACAACACCCGCTGCCAGTAGAGATTGGGCGCCACCAAGGGCAAGAGGAGGAGGCCTACGATAAGCGCCGCGCGCGGGCCCACGAGATACAACATCTCCCGCCACGAAGACACCGCATACAGCCCCTCGGTCCGCACCTTGAGCCCTCGGTCGAGCCGTTCCCTACGCCACTCGTCGGAAGAGCTGCGGCGCATACCCAGATTGCGCAAGAAACCGGTATCTGTTCTCACGTCACACCCTCTCCTCGAGTTCCTTTTGGCGACCGAAGAGCCCGGAGGGCCTCACAATCAGCACCAAGACGATGAGCGCAAACAGGATCACGTCTTGGTACCGGGGCGCCCCGAAGAAGGCCGCGGCGGTCGTGGCGAAGCCGAAGATGAATGAGGCCAGGATGGCACCCATCCAACTGCCCAGACCCCCCACGATGCACACGGCAAGAGCGGCATTGAGCACATGGTAGCCGGATTCGGCGGTGATCTGGCCGAGCGGGTAGACGGTGATGGCGGCGACGCCGGCAAGAGCGGAGCCGACGGCCAGGGCAACAACGGCCATACGGTCGGAGTCGATGCCGAGCATCATGGCGGCCCGCTCGTCCTGGGCCATGCCTCTGAAGGCGAGACCCACCTTCTGGTGCCGTGTGAACACCCACATGCCCACCACCAACACCGCGCCGACAGCTATGATGATGAGCCGTTGATAGTCCACCGTGACCCCGGCGATGCTGACCGTCCCTTCGATGAAGGCGGGAAGCGCGTATGACGAGCCGATGAAGCCTTTGAAGGGCCCAATGTCCTGCAGCCGCAGCCCCTCAAGGATGATGAGGGCGATGGCAAATGAGACGATGATCTCCGACACGGGCATGCCGCGCACTCTCTTCAGGACGAAAGCGTAGAGGCCGGCCCCGAGCAGAGACACGATCACCAGCGTGATGATGATTGAAAGGAAGTAGTTGAGATTGAGATTGTTGACGAAGGTCCAGGTGAGGAATCCCGTCAATACGTACAGGGCACCGTGGGCGAAGTTGGGCAGTCTGCTGACCCCGTACACAAGCGTGAATCCAAGCGCCATCAGCATATAGACCACGCTGTTGATGACTCCGTAGATCAATACGTCCATCGTGCTCCTCGAGGTATCGCGGAGGCGCCGCTAGGCGGGCGTCCTGGGTGTAAATCTGGGGGGCGGCTCCCGCCGCCCCCCAGAACCACTCGCAATTACTGCATCCACGGAGGAAGCTGTATCTCACCGGTGGCTGCCGCCTCCGGGTAGATACACACGCGCTTGCCGTCCTGCCACTGCAACCACTGCCCGACCAGAGTCGCGTCGGGGTCGGTGCCGTAAACGGCCTGATGGTCATCACCGAACTTCAGGTAGCCGCCGGCCGTGACCATTTCGATCTCGGCGATGGCTTTGGCGACAGCTTCCTTGTCCCTGGTCCCGGCCTTCTCGAAGGCTTCCTTCAGCACGTACATGGCCGTGTAGGTGGGTACGTTGCCGCAGCCTCTCGGCTCCTTGTCGAACTTGGCAACGAAGGCATCGAAGAAACTACTTGTGAGCGGAGTGAACTCGCTGCCGGGGAGACAGCCGCCTTCCCCGTTGAACTGGATGGTCGACACGATCTTTCCATCGAGATCGTCCCACGCTGTCGGTTCATCAAGTGGGTTGAGGAAACCCATCAGAATGGCAGGCACTTTCATGTCATACCACTGCTTGATACCGATGGCCACCTCCGGCTTGCAGTCCCACCAGAAGAGCACCTGAGCCCCGCTGCTTGCGACGTCCCTCATGAGGGCCGAGTAGTCGCTCGAGCCCATGGGGTGGGTCTCTTCACCCACCACCGTCCAGCCGTTCTCGGCGGCCAAGTCTTTGATTGCGCCGGCCGCGGCCTGGGTGTGGGCGGCATCGGAGCTGCTCACGTACAGCTTGTCGAAGCCGTACTGCTCCTTGATCTGATCGAGAAGGGCGGCGGCGTCCTTGACCCAGTAGCCAACGTGACCGCTCATTCGGAAGGAGTACATGTACTTCTCAGGATCCTCGCCCACTTTCTTGTTCCAAGCCGGAGTCCACGTGCCCGTGGCGACGACGTTGGGCACCTTGTACTTCGCGTAGAGATCGAGGAGGGCCATGCTGCACTCCGACATACTCGGCCCGCCGGTCACGGCATCCACCTGCTTCTCGAGCAGCAGCTTCTCGACCGTGAGCAGCACGTCGCTGGTGGGCACACCGGGCTCTTCGTCCCGAGTGTCGACGATCTCGAGTTTGATGGGGACCTTCTTGCCGCCGATATCGACTCCACCGGCAGCGTTGATCTCTTCGGCAGCGAGTTTGGCCGACTCCTCGCTGTTCTGACCATAGATGGACGCCCGCCCGACGGTGATGCCGATGACGAGGGCATCCTCGTCCGCCGACCCCCCGTTGGATGAGCCGCAACCGGTCAGGAACACCCCGACCAGCGCCACAGACACGACAATGAGAACGAGAAAGGCTTTCTTGACGTAAGAGTCACACGACAGTCGGGACTTCATGAGATTCCCCCCGGAATTTCGCACCTAGACACGCGTACGAGGCGCAAGACCCGAGGCGGACCCCGCCGGGCGGAACCTCCCCGCCCCATTCCCACAGCCGCACTCATCCATACCACTCGGGGTTCCGAACCGGGACTTCCGCAGGCGCGTCGAGTCGTGGGCGCAGGTACCCCCGAGGCTGATGCCAGGAACTGCAGAGATGCGAACGCTTCCCCCACGTGCGTGCTCTCTTCCCCAGAAGTGTACAATCCTGGACGTCTGGACACATCCTAGGACGGCGTTGTATAAATGTCAATATGAAGTGAACCGGGTTCCGAGGCCGCTTCGCGGAGGGGGTGTTGCCATCATGGTAGCTCGAAGTGCCCTTGAATCTGCCGAGCCGGTACGGCACGCGCCGGAGATGCCATGATCACTTCCCAGCAACGCTATACCACTCGACCTTTCGCAGACGCGCTGAATGAGTTGCTCGAGAGGAGAGGATCGGGCACCGACACCAGAGTCAACCTGGGCGAGTTCCTCCGGCGAGTGGAAGGTTGGCGGGAGGGCACCCTGCGCAAGCAGATCGCCTCGGAGCGCACGCTCCAGGCCGAGGCGGTGAAAGCCATCGCCGAAGCCCTGAACGTAGCCCCTGAATACTTCCTCGAATACCGGCGGCACCAGATCAACCAAGCCGTGCAGGTTCACCCTGAACTGGTCGACCTCGTCTACGACCTTCTCGTGAGTCGGGCAAGATCAATCGAGGCCATGACCGTGCCCTTCGTCACCACCGCCCTCGACTTGCTCGTGGACGGCAAGGACATCGACGCAGGCATGGCCTCCAAGGTGCTCGAGATGATCATGGAGGGCAAGGTCTCCGACGTGCAGGCCACCGCCTTCCTCACCGCCCTGCGCACCAAAGGCGAGAGCGCAGAGGAGATAGTGGGCTTGGCGCGTACCATGCGCAAGTACGGAACACCGGTGGACCTGGGGCCCGGAGTCGACGCCCTCGACATCGTGAGTACCGGCGGTGACCACCTAGCTTCTTTCAACGTCTCCACGACCGCCTCATTCGTCGCCGCGGCCGCGGGGGTGGTCATCGCCAAACACGGTAATCGAGGCCAGACCTCCCGGGCCGGCGCCGCCGACCTCCTTCAGGGCCTCGGCGCCCGGATCGATCTGCCTCCCCAAGCCATCGCTCAATGCGTACGTGAGGTGGGCTTCGGTTTCATGTTCGCGCCGCTCCACTACAAGGCCACCCGTAATCTGGCAACCGTGCGGCGCATCCTCGGCATCCGTACCATCTTCAACTTCCTCGGCCCCATCCTCAACCCTGCGGGTGTGAAACGCCAACTCACAGGTGTGAGCGAGGCACGTTTCGTGCCGGTGCTGGCGGAGGCGCTGGCGCAGATGGGTTCCACTCACGCCATGCTGGTTCACGGTGAGAACGGCCTCGACGAGATATCCATAAGCGGCGACACCCTGGTGGTGGAGGTCAAGAACGGCGTGTGTGGCGCCCCCTTCGTCATCAATCCGGAGATGTTCGGGCTGGAACGCTTTCCCTCGAAGAGCGTCTTCGGCGGAAGCTTGAACCGGAACGTGGAGATCACCCGGCGGGTACTCGCCGGAGAGCCCGGACCACCTCTCGACATTGTGCTCCTGAACGCCGGTGCGGCCATCTACCTGGCCGGCGTCGCAGCCGACATCACCGAGGGTATTGAAAAGGCCCGTGAGGCGGTTCTCGCCGGCAAGGCCTGGGACAAGATGGCGGCGTTCGTGGAGTGCACCCACACCAGCGAGGCGGGCGCGACCGACGAGGCTTGGAGCGAAGCGGGCACCGCCACGTAACGCCCTCTGCCCAACGAATCATAGCCGCCGCGCCATGATGTACCATGAGGCCATGGCAGTCGGCACGCGGAGGTTGTACATGTCGCAGCAAGACACCTTCCAGCTCAGGTTCGAGGCAGTCATCCAAGGTGCTCGCCTCATACTGGAGCAGAAGCCCTTTGCCGAGTCCGCCCGTGTCATTTTCGACCACTGTAGAAGAATGACCGGGGCCGTATCCGGCTATGTTGCTCTGCTGAGCGCGGACGGCAGTGAGAACGAGGTGCTCTTTCTCGAACCGGGAGGGCTTCCGTGTAGTGTCGACCCGGGGTTACCGATGCCGATAAGAGGCTTGAGAGCCTCAGCCTACTACACGCAGAAAGTGGTATACGACAACGACTTCATGCACAGTCGATGGGCACGATATATGCCCGAAGGTCACGCTGCTTTGCGCAATGTAATGTTCGCCCCACTTGCCCTTGAAGACCGGACGGTCGGGATAGTTGGTCTGGCCAACAAGCCCACCGATTTCACCGACGAGGATGCGGACATCGCACGTGTCTTCGGCGATTTGGCTGCTATCGCACTCCAGAACAGTCGTAACGTGGAGAAGATCACAGAACACGCAGAGAAGCTTGAGCGGGCAATGGCTGAAATCAGGACTCTCCAGGGAATCATCCCCATCTGCATGTACTGCAAAGAGATTCGAGATGATGAAGGGTACTGGATGCAGCTGGAGAGGTATCTCTCAGAACACTCCCACGCACAGTTCAGCCACAGCATTTGTGACAAGTGCTTGGAGAAGTACCACCCGGAGCTCAAGGATTCCTGACGAGAGTGCTGATCGAGACGGCACCCCCCGCTCTGAACAGCGCCCCGTGCTCGCTTGTTGCCCGCAGCGCACGAGGCCGGCCGCGGACTTTCTGCTGACTCGCGCCCTCGCTGCTTGCCAAGACTCACAACCCGCTGTATTGCGGCCCTGGAGGACACACGTGGCCACAGTCGATTGGCACATCACAAGGCACCGTTCCGACGGAAGAAGTGAAGACGAAGCCGATCCAGTGGTGGTGGAGTTGCCCCTGGAGATCGTGGTGAACGGCTCGCCGCTCGTGGCCCTCATGCGCCTTCCCGGCATGGACAAGGAGCTCGCCGTGGGCTTCTGCCTCACCGAGAAGGTGATCGAGTCGGTGGAGCAGATCACTCTGCTGCACGGCTGCAAGAAGCTGGAGGAGGCCGACGCCCGAGGGGAAGGACCGGGCGAGCTGGGTGGAGCCGGGCGCGACCCCATCGACGCCGGGAGCGTCATCCTCATGCAGGTGGAACAGCCGAAGGGAGAGAAACGCTTCGCGGGAGCATACGTGGTGAGAACCGGCTGCGGAGGTGCCGACCTCTCCGCCGTGGCCGAGTTCAATGAGGAACCCCTCACCTCGCATCTGCGCGTGGAGGCACGAGTCGTGCGCAGGCTGGCCCGGGCGCTGAGCAGCCGTCAGAAGATCCATCCGGTCACCAGAGGCACCCACGCCGCCGGCATCGTCACCCCAGACGGCCGAGTGATAGCCGTAGCCGAAGACGTGGGACGCCACAATGCACTGGACAAAGCCGTGGGGTGGTGCGCTCTCGAGGGAACACCGCTGAAAGACAACATCCTCGTCATCACCGGACGAGTAAGCTACGAGATGGCGCTCAAGGCCACGAGGGTGAAGATCCCCGTGCTCGTGTCGATGGCGGCACCCACCTTGCTGGGGCTCCGCCTTGCCGAGAAGGCCGGACTCACGGTGGTCGGCTTCGCCGGACGTCAACACTTCAACGTCTACACGCACAAGGAGCGCGTCGTCGGCTGAACCGGAGGCAGGCGGGCGCAAGGCGGCGCCCTCCCCAACGCGACCACCCACTGCCGCCCGGCACGACGCCACGACCCGCAACCGCCCAGCGCAAAGCGGCGCCGCCCGACACGACGCCACGAGGCACCACCACGGTTCAGAGGCGGGCGGAACGGGTATCTGCACCGTGGAGATAGCAGTCCACCCTGCCCGGCCCCCGGGCGGTGGTCCCGACCAGACCAAGAGGAGGTACCCCGTGTTTCACGTGGACGAGGAGTGGTCACGCGTGCACGTGGGAGCGTCGGCGGGTGCCTTGGCCCTCGAGGGCGTCACGAACCCATCTCACCATCCGGTGCTCGAGGCCGAGAAAGCCGCGCTCGAGGAATCCCTGCGCAGCCGTTTCGCCGGTGATGACCGGCGTGACATCGCGGAACTCCCCGTCTTCCAAGCCTACGCCGCCTACTACAAGCGTTTCCGCAAGACGTACCAGGTGCAGGCCCAACTCGAGTCGGTGGCGCTCCGGGGCAAAGCGATACCCCAGGTGGGTGCCCTGGTGACTGCGATGTTCATGGCGGAACTCAAGAACGGCATCCTCACCGGCGGACACGATCTGGATACACTCGCACTACCGGTGCGGCTCAAGGTGTCCACGGGCGAGGAGACCATGACGCTCCTCAACGACCGGGAGCAACAGCTCAAAGCGGGCGACATGTATATGGGCGACCGCACGGGAGTCATCTCCGACGTCCTATACGGATTGGAGAAGCGCACCATGATCGGTCCCGCCACGACCAAGGTGTTCTTCAGCATCTACGGGGTGCCGCCGATACCGGCGCAGACCATCCGCAGCCACATAGACGATATCGTGGAATACATCCGGGTCTTCTCCCCCCGAGCAGATGTGGTGCTGAAAGAAGTGGTGGGATAACAGGACCACCCCCCATCTCACGCGAGCGAGCGCAACACGCGGAAGATCGCAACCATCGCCTCGGTATCGCGGGCGCAATAGGCGAGCATGTTGCGCCGCAGGTCTTCTTTCGCCCCCCCGTCTGGGAGCAGACGCAGGTCCCGGAAGGCACGGGCTGCCGCCGTGCCCTCCTGAATGGCAAGCTCGCCGTAGCCCACACCCGGGCATAGGGCCGGCAGCACCCTCTTCAACGAGAAGCTGCCGTGGAACTCGGGGTGATACACATGATCCGCCACCAGGGGCAGGAGGTCGACGACTCGATTCTCGACTCCATGGAGCCCGGCGGAGAGGTCGGGATAGAGGGCAGCGAGCTCACGCAGCCGCCCACGCTCGAAAGGCGCATGGTACACGACTATCGAGCCCCCTGAACCCAGGCGGGCAAGCAGAGACTCCGCCACCTGCCGTCGGGGGTCGCCGCGTCCGTCGGCCAGGAAAGCAGCGGCGTCGAGTGTTCCCTCCGCCTGGAGACAGTGATCGGACCACTGGAAGACCACCTGCTCATAAGGGTGCGTGCCGGGAAACACGGGCAGAGCCGGAGCCCAACTCTCGAAGTCGAAGAAATGCAAGGGAAAGGCGAGCCCGGCAAGCGCCTTGCTGAGACCCTCATCGACAACCAGCCGGCCGGACTGCACCGACTGCAGGTGTCGGAGATGCCGTGCTGCGCGCGACCCGCGAGTGAGTAGGGCGAAGGCCTCAGGGTGCGTGTATTCGTTGATGGCGCGCGCATCCAGCACTCCCGCCTCGATGAGGAGCTCCCAGGCCTTCCGTGCACGGCCGAACTCCGTGACCGGGTACAGAGGCCCCCGTGGCTCACAGAACGAAGCGCAGTACTCGCAGGCACCCCGGCAGGCGTTCTCGCTCAGCCTGAAAGGGGGTTCGGTTTTCGCCAAGAGGGCGCGTATGGTCCGCAGGTTGCCGGGAAGCTCCGTGGCCGCATGGGCCCGCGAGGCCGCGGTCATGTCCACGCGCCGGAACAGCTCGACCGGATCGTAACTCTCGCCCCCCGGATGCACGTACCCACGATCGAGAAGCATGAGGTAGGCGCGGGAGACCGCCAGGCCGCACGCTTCGAGCACGTGCACCTGGACGCCGATATCGGCCGCATACCGGCCGTGATGCTTCTCCGCATCGGTGCCTGACTTGACTTCGGTGAGCTCCCACGAGCCGTCTGCAAGCCGCCGAAGGATGTCGGCCCGAACCAGTATGTGGTCATGAACGAAGGTGGCCTCGTAGAGAAGCCCGCACCCCGCCTCGAGAGCCGCGTGCGTCGCTCGAAGGGCGGCTTTCATGTCACTGCCGTCGGCTCCCGCTTCGATGAGCACACCTCCGCTGAAGTACTCCCGGGCCAGTTCGCCAACCCGGGTGCCGGTCTCCAACCGGTCACGCTGCTCGGCGGACCACTCGCCATAGGAACCGAAGCGCGCCGGAAAGGAGCGCAGGTAGCCCTGCACGGGACACTCGAGAAAGCTCGTGTAGCGGGACTTGGACAATCGGGGAACCGCCATCGTCTGCCACCTCCTGAGCCGGTACCTCCTACGGCCAGCCTACCTGGTACTCAGTGTAGCGGTAGCCGCGGATGTAACTCCCTCGCTCGTCACTGGTGGCGGCAAGGGCCGCCACTCGGCCGGCGGGCGCACCCCCTCCGATACAGATGGACCCGATGGCTGCGCGGCTCGGGTCTCGAAACCCCCCAAGTACATGTAGGTGAAAGCGGTGAGCGCCGCAGGTGACAACGTGAATGTCAGAGTTCCTCTGGCCCTGCTCCGAGCCGGGCTCAAGCTGACGGCTCCCATACCCCAGCCCGCCATGAAGCAGATCAGCAAGTCCCTGTCCGACCGGGGTATGTCCCTCGACTTGGTGAACTTCAAAGCCTCCGCCCTCGAAGAACTGATTGAATCGTTGGGGGAAATGGAAATAATCGTTGACAACGCGGCAAACGGGATAATGTCCACGTCTAGTGCGCCTAGAGAATCCTCGGACCACGGAGGCAACAGATGGACCAGCAACAGCCCCCGCCTTCCTCCCCGGGCGCTCCTCCCCCCACGGGGGAATCAATGCCTCCGCCTGTTGCGCCCCCGGCGGTGATCTACCCCCTCTCTTTCAATGTCGACTACCCGGACAGGCCCCTCAACCGTCTCTCCAGTGCCCTGCGCTTCCTGTGGATCATTCCCATCGGCGTGATTGCGGCGTTGGTCGGCTCGGGCACGATCTCTCTGGAGGGAGCACAGTACTCGTGGTCGTGGGCGGTGGGAGGCGTGCTCTTCCTCCCGGTCCTTCTCATGCTCTTGTTCCGCCAGAAGTACCCACGCTGGTGGTTCGATTGGAACCTCAACCTCACTCGGTTCCTCGCGCGCGTAGGAGCCTACGGGATGCTGCTCCGCGACGAGTACCCCTCCACCGACGAGGAGCAGGCCGTGCATCTGGATGTTGCCTATCCGGACGCCACGCAGCTCAACCGTTGGCTGCCGCTTGTGAAATGGCTACTCGCCCTCCCCCACTGGTTCCTCCTCTGGTTCCTCTGGCTCGCGGCCTTCGTATGCGTGGTACTGGCTTGGTTCGCCATCCTGTTCACGGGCCGGTATCCCCGCGGTCTCTTCGACTTCGTGGTGGGAGTCGAACGCTGGTCACTCCGGGTCTCAGCCTATGCGTTGCTCCTGGTCACGGACCGGTATCCGCCGTTCTCGTTGTCGTAGCCGGCGTCTGCGACACCACCTCCGGGGGGGGGGGGGGGGGGGGGGGGGGGGGGGGGGGCCCCCCCCCGCCCCCCCAGGCCCATAGCGACTCGCACCCCTCATGGCACACCACCCGCAGCACTGACGACCTGCTACCGCTCTGGTACAATGGCTTCCGATTAGATACGAAACCCTTGTGCAGCCGGACGCCCCTGCGTCCACTCTTCACAGCGCACCTCACAGGCATTCCCTCATCAGCCCTTCAACGTACCTGCACCCGACCAAAGGCAGAGGCATGAAGAGAGACACTACTCGCCCGAGCCCCGCAGCCCCCCTACCGGCCACCGTCACCATCAAGCAGACCACCCGACACCCGCTGTCGGTGACCATCCTCCTCACGATAATGGCCCTCGCTCTTCTCGCTGCTTTCCCGTCGGCGGCGAACGCACAGCGATTCGACGACGTGCTCCCCTCCAACACCGCCTACGCCGCTATCGAGTCGCTGGCCTCGCGAGGGGTCATCAGCGGAGGCAAGGACGGCCTTTTCCGACCCAACGACGCGCTGGCCCGCGCTCAGGCAGCCAAGATCCTTGTGGGCTGGAAGGGCCTGACGCCGGCCTCCTCGACAAAGAGAACCTTCACCGATCTCGACGCCACCTACCGCGCGTACGTGGAGACGGCAGCCGCTCAAGGCTGGGTACGCGGCTACTCCACCGGGGCCTTCAAACCATACAACTCACTCACCCGCGAACAGATGGCCATCATTGTCGTCCGCGCCTTGGGCAAGGAGCCCGACGCCATCAAGTTGAGCGCCGAGCAGGTGAAGAAGGCTTTGGCCGCCTTTGTCGACAGAGACCGCATCTCCGCCTCAGCCCGTCCTTATGTCGCGCTCGCGGCAGGCTGGGGACTCTTCGCCGGCGACCACACCGGGCGCATGAGGCCGACAAGTCCCATCACGCGGGCGCAGTTCTGCGTGGTGCTCTTCCGAGCCGATGCCCGTCTCACCCTCACGGCCAACCGGCAGGCGCTCGCCGCCTTCATGGACACCTACCTCTTCGGGCCCCGCAACAGTCCCATCACCGGCGAGATGGTGCTCCAGAACACCGAGTGGTACGGCATCCCACCACTTCCTCAGCTGGTGATCCTGGCCGCAGAGACGGCCCTCGGCGATCCGAGATACGGAGGCGAACTGGCCCGCAACTACAACTTCGGCTGCTTGAAGTACGGCAGAACCGACACACCTTGGGGTGAGTTGTCCAACGGCAAGATTTCGGTAGCCGACGACGATTGGTACTCGTTCCCCGACGCCCAGACAGGCATGATGGCCTTCGGGCGTTATCTGAAGGCCGGAGTGCGGGGCCACTACGTGGGTCCGCTCACCGCCAACCCACCGGATTGGCGTGAATTCGCCCGCGTCTACTACGGAGAACACGTGCGCGGCTTCGACCAGTACCTGGTACGCCTGAAGGATTACGAAAACACGTATCGCGCCCTGGCGGCGGAGCACGGTCTCACCATCTGAGCAGACAAGCATGGCTTGACCATCCGCACAGCGGCGGGGAACGGTGGAAATGGAGGCGGGCGCCTATTGCGCAGGCGCGTCCCGCGGCGGACAATGTCCTGCGAATACCGGATGACGCTGAATACCCGATGACGCCCTTACTTGCGCAAGAGAAAGCACCCCGCTATGCCGAATACGTCACAGGATACACACCACCACTCCAGCAAGGACAGCGACATCAGCTTCGCCACTGCGCTGGAAGCAGCCCGGCAACGTATCGCCACCGCGTACGACCCGCGCCTTCTCAATGACGCCGGCCACCGTCTGATCGACGCGCTGGCCGCGCACCTCGAACGGGCGCAACACTCAGAGGGCGCGGTACTGCCCTGGGCCGACCCTGGAACCGCCGTCCACGATGCAGCAGAGATGCTACGCCAAGGCGGCGGCAGTGAAGAGGACGTCGGCGCAGGGCGGATGGGCAGAGCCCGCGGCGGTCGCAACACTCGCGGCGACTCGGGTGGCGCGCCCGCCGACGGCCTCGACGGCAACCCCAAGAGTAGCGGCCGCGGCGAACCCAGCCGCGACGACTCACCCGTCGACCTCCCCATCCATTTCGCAGAGCTCGTTCAGGAGATGCTCGCGCGTGGCCTGAACCTCCACGACCCCCGCTACGTCGGCCACCAGGTGCCGGCACCCGTTCCTCTCGGCGGCCTCTTCGACGCCGTGGGTTCCGTGACCAACCAGGTGATGGCCATCTACGAGATGGGCCCCTGGTCCACCGCGGTCGAGCAGGCCATGATCCGGGAGCTGGGCGAGGCCATCGGCTGGCCACCCGGCACCTTTGCCGGCGCGGTCACCCACGGCGGATCCCTCGCCAATCTCACGGCACTTCTCACCGCCCGGAATCTCGCCGTGCCTGACGCTTGGGAGCGGGGGCTCGCAGGCCGTGGCGCCCCTCCCGTCCTCCTGGCCCACGCCGATGCCCACTACAGTGTGGCCCGCGCCGCCGGCATCCTGGGCCTGGGCAGCCGGCAGATCGTGCGGGTGGGGTTGGATACACGCGGACGCATGGATCCGAAACAACTCGACGGCGAGCTGACCCGTCTGCGCGCCGAGAATCGGGCGATCGTGGCCGTGACCGCCTGCGCCTGCGCCACTCCCACGGGAGCCTTTGACCCACTCGAGGACATCGCCGATGTATGTGCCGCCCACGGAGTCTGGCTGCACGTCGATGCCGCTCACGGTGGCGCCGCTGTCCTGAGCGAACGTCACCGCCACCTGCTGGCCGGGCTGGAGAGGGCCGACAGTGTGGTGTGGGACGCCCACAAGATGCTCTTCGTCCCCAGCCTATGCGCCTTCGTCTTCTACCGTGACGCACGTCATCGCTTCGAGGCGTTCCACCAAGACGCACCGTACCTGTTCGACCCGGCCGCCCCCGGCTTGGCCGAATACGACAGCGGCATGAAGACGGTGGAGTGCACCAAGCGGGCGGCGGCCTTCGGGCTGTGGGGAGTGTGGACACTCTTCGGGAGACAGCTGTTCGCCGATCTCGTCGATGTCACCTTTGCGTTGGGGCGCACCTTCTACGAGAAACTGCGCGCCGCTCCCGACTTCGTCCCCCTGCATGAGCCACAGTGCAATATCGCGGTCTTCCGCCACGTGCCGGCGGCGCTTCGCGGGGCCGGGGCCGAGGAGATAGGCGACTTCCAGCTCGAGCTGCGCCGCCGTGTCATCGAGTCGGGCGAGTACTACCTCGTACCCGCCAAGTATGAGGGCATAGGCGCCCTACGGACCACGCTCATCAACCCCTTGACCACTCCGGCCCACCTCGACGGTCTGCTCGACACGCTCCGCCGGCAGGGCCGGCTGATACTCGGCGGCTGACGGTTGGGTCGTCCACAGGCGGTGCGCACGCGCGTTATCTTCATGCGGAAGAACGGGTATAGCGCGACAAGAGCGCACAGCCGGCCCCATCAGGAGAAGACACATGCCCGCCTCGATGAGTGGTGAAGCACTGAAGGAAGACATCATCCGGTTCTGCATGGAGAGGGGCGCCGATATGGTCGGCTTCGCACCCGTCGAGCGCTGGGACGAATTCGACGAAGTCCCTCCGGAGTTTCGCCCCAAGGCCCTCTTCCCCCAGACGCAGACGGTCATTGTGATAGGGATGTCGATGCCGCTACCCGTGGTCGAGACCACACCATCGGCATTACACAAGGAGCTGTACGAAGCCACCAACTCCCAACTCGACGGCTTGGCGGTCGCTCTCACCCGCCACTTGAACCGCAAAGGGCATGCCTCCTACCCTTTCCTGCGGGATGTCTACACCACCATGGCCGCGCTCCGGGAGAACAACCGGGCCGCCTTCGGGCACGTGCCGGCGGCTGTGTACGCGGGCTTGGGCACCGTGGGCATGAACCGATGCGTCCTCACTCCCGAATTCGGCCCCCGCGTGCGGTTCGTCTCCGTCTTCACCGAAGCCCAGATCCCCGGCGATCCCCTGCAGCCCGAGGAGCTCTGCATCACGTGCGAGGTGTGTGCCTCACTGTGTCCCAAGCAGGCCATCCGGCCGCGCGAGGACCGGGTGCCCGGCGACTTCGACGACCTCGCCTGCTTGGAGATGGCCGAGGAGTTGGTCAAGAAACGGTGCTTCCCCTGCGGCATCTGCACGAAGGTCTGCCCCATCGGTAGAGATCGCTCCCTCTACAAGAGCAAGGGGAAGCGAAAGAAGTACGAGAAGGAGAGGGTGGCCCTCGCTGAAGACCCCGATGCCCCTGAATACCGCTCATGGACCCACGTCCGCACGTACGGCATTGCCCACGCACGCAAAGATACCGGGGAGAAGAAGTAAGCCCATGAATCGTTTCGACACGTTCTGCAGTGCCTTTCAAGACATGCTCACTGCCGTGGAGGGCATCCCGCAGAGAATCGACCGCGGGAGTGAGCTGGTACGGGAGCTCCTCTCCCAACCGGACTGGTTCTTCGACTACTGTGCGCAGCTCATCGCCGATCCGGCCCGCCTCAAGAGCCTGAAGCCGGGCATCTGGCCCAACGAGTACCTGCTCCACCGCAGCCCCGACAAGTCCTTCTCGGTGCTGGCCTACATATGGCAACCCGGAGATGCCGATACCATCCACGACCACGGTTCCTGGGGCATCGTCGGCACCATCATGGGGAGCCTCAGGGAGAAGAAGTACGAGCGCCTGGATGACGGCACCCGCGAGGGATACTGCGAGCTCAGGGAGTCGGCGAGCTCTGTCTTCGGCCCCGGCGAGACCACCTTCGTACTCCCTGTCAACCAGGGCCTTCACGCCATGGACAACACCACCGACGAGATTGCCGCGAGCCTCAACGTATACGGCCGGAGCATCGCCCGTGGATACACCCAGTTCTTCGACCCGGGCGCTCACACCGTGACTCGAGCCTATCCACCCCGCACGGTGAAGGAACTCCTCGCCGTTACGGCCCTTGCCGCCCTCGATCCCACGCGAGCGGAGCACGTCCTCGGGGAGGCGCTCGACGCACCCCGGCCGGCGGCCGTGCGGGAGGAGTATGAAGCGGCGCTCAAGCGGCTTGAGCGCTGAGCACCCGCGGAAAGGCGCCAACAAGAGCGGAGGGAGCGGCGTGCTTCTCAGCGACGGACCCGCTCTTGACCTCGGGGACCAAGAGTTGGACTCGGCTCGGGCGACAGAGTCGACTTCGCGATCATCGGCGCCCGGCGGCCGCGTCTCAGCCGTCGTGGCGGAAGGTCTCGCGGTGGCCGATCTCGCACACCAAGAACTGAGCCCGCGAAATCTCGTCGAAGTAGACTCGTATCCTCGAGCCTTGGTCGTCCGTCATCTTGAGGTGCTGTAGACCCCTGTACTTGCGCCCCTTGTAGTCGTAGAAGTCCTTGCGGTACCGATCCTTGGTCTCACCCGATTCGGTGGGGGCATACGCGTCGCCGAACGTCTCCGTCAAATCCGGTGGAGTCCTGCCGTCCACCTCCGCGAAGGCTCGGTTCCGAGCGAAATCCCCGAGTTGCTCAAGCAGGTCGTGCAGCTGCTCCAGTCCTCGAGCGGTGAGCGTCGGCCTGATCTTGCGCCCGCTGGACTTGGCATCGTCGTGAACGACGAGGAAGGTAGACCACTTCCTGTCGATGCTCTTCAGCACCTCGTTCATGCTCCTGAAACGGGGTCCCTGTTGCGGTGTGTCATCACCCGCGGAAGGAGGGTGCACGACCTCTGTCCTCTCCAGACCCCGTACAACCGCCTTCCAGGATTGAATCTCTTCTCGCGCCGACGTAATCCGATCCTCGTAGTCCCTGATGGTGCTCTCGATGGCGGTCACCTTCTCGTGTAACTCCCAGGCACTCACGATCTCATCACACCGGGAACGGACGTCTGCGGGAAGAGGAAGGTCGCTCTGCATGTACTTCAAGCGCGAGAGGATCGCCCCCCTGATCTCCTCGGTCGCAAGCGAGCCTCTTTGCCCGCCCTCCCGGCGCAACTGCGCAATGACCGGCCCGGTGACCTGTTCCTCCAGCGCGGCATCGGTCACATTCGCGGCGGCGCAGGCGGCCGTCACCGACCGCGCCACCTTCTTCCCGTCGAAAGGTTCGAACTCGCCATCCTTCTTGACTACGTAGACGGGGCGCCACTCCGCCGCCAGTTCGCGGATGCGGGCACATGCGTCGTCGAGGCTGTGGACGGGAGTCTCGGGGTGAACCAGAGCATTGAGAGTGGAGTTGTGTATCCGATTCTGGTCGACGAGCACCACCGGCTTGCCCTGTTGACTGGCCCGCACGATACCCAGAATGGTGCCGACCGACTCCTTCCACATGTTCGCCAGCACGACATCGCACACCTCCAGCTTGGCTATCTCCCTGGATACCGCCCGGTCATCGGCCCAGTCCGTGGGGTCTTCAAAGTCAAACTGCTTCCCCAGCTTCAGTTTGACCTCGTCACGCCACCACGTCTTCTGATCATCGTTGCACCCGGTGATAGGGCCCGCCAGGTAGATTCGCAGTCTCGCGGCCATGGATCACCCCCGCTGTCATGGCGACCGTGGTTCCAGCATACCAGCAGGGCGTGGGGTTCCCGAACCGAGTGCACTGTGCGGAGTTACTGGGTCCGGCTCACTGCACCGGGCTCACCGGGCTGAGTTTCCTTCCGCGCGGGACGCAGCGACGTCCTCGGATGGCGTAGCGGCGGCACCACTCTCGCCGGGAGCGGAGCCGGCGTCATCTTGACACAGCGCCAGTTCGCTCTCGGGATCGAACACGTGCATGCGATCCGTGTCCACCACCAAACTCAAGTCCTGATCGGCCCGTGCGTTGGTGCGCGGATCGACCCTCGCCAGAAAGCGATAGTCACCTGCGGTCAGGTGGAGGAACACCTCGTTGCCCATGAGTTCGGTCACCTCGACTTTGGCGGTGAGAGGGGCGGCGGAGATGCCTGCCGGTTGGAAGGCGGCGTCGTGGATATTCTCCGGCCGAACACCCAGCACCAAGTGCTTCCGCGCACACCGGGCCAACTCATCAGCCCGGTCGGCCGGTACCCCGATCTGGAACGGTCCGCTGTCAAGCAACAGACGCCCGTCGTCGGACTTGAGCTCCACCTCGAACAGGTTCATCGAAGGGCTCCCGATGAATCCGGCCACGAAGATGTTCCCCGGTCGTTCGTACAGCTCCTGGGGCGTGCCCACCTGCTGGATGATACCTTCGTTCATCACCGCGATACGGGTGGCCATGGTCATGGCCTCGACCTGATCGTGCGTCACGTATATGAAGGTGGTCCCCAAACGGTGGTGCAGTTTGCTGATCTCTGCCCGGGTGTTCACGCGCAGCTTCGCATCAAGGTTTGAGAGTGGTTCATCCAAGAGGAACACCGCCGGCTCACGCACGATGGCCCTTGCAACCGCAACCCTCTGTCGCTGGCCTCCCGAGAGTTGGCCCGGCTTCCGGGTGAGCAACGGCGCCACCCCCAAGAGTTCGGCCGCCTGGGTCACGCGTTTCTTGATCTCCTCTTTGGGCGTCTTTCTGAGCCGTAAACCGAAGGCGATGTTGTCAAAGACCGTCATGTGCGGATACAAAGCATAGGACTGGAATACCATCGCAATGTCGCGGTCCTTGCTCGGCACGTGGTTGACCTTACGGTCTCCGATGTAGATGCTGCCTTCGGTGATGGACTCGAGGCCCGCAAGCAACCGGAGGGCCGTCGATTTGCCGCAACCCGACGGCCCCACCAAGACGAGAAACTCTTGGTCGGTAACCTCGAGATGGAAGTCGTCGAGAGCAAGCACCTTTCCGAATCTCTTTGTGACGTGTTCGAAGTAGACGCGGGCCATCTGTGCTCCTCGTTCTGTTCCGTATCAGCCCTTCACGGCTCCGGCCAGGATGCCCTGCACGAAGTACCGCTGCAAAGCGAAGAAGACGATGAGGGGGAGGATCATCGACACGAAAGCGGCAGCCGTGAGCAGGTGCCACTCGCTGCCGAATGAACTCACCAAGTTGCTGATGCTGACCGTCAAAGGCGCCACCTGCCTGGATCCTCCCAGGTACACGAGGGCCACGAGCAGATCGTTCCACAACCAGAGGAACTGGAAGATGCCCAGCGCAGCCAAAGAGGGTACAGACAAGGGCAGCACGATGCGAAAGAAGGCTTTGAAGTGCGAGGCGCCTTCGAGAAACGCTGATTCCAGCAGGTCCTTGGGTAGAGCCACAAAGAAGTTGCGCAAGAGGAAGATGGCAAACGGCAGGCCGTAGGCCGTGTGGGCGAGCCACACTCCCAGGAAGGTCCCCGTGAGGTTGAGGCCGGCGAAGATACGCAGCACGGGAATGAGCGTCATCTGAATCGGCACCACCAAGAGGCCGACCACGACGAGAAACAAGAGGTTGCGGCCGGGTATACGCATCCACGAGAAGGCATAGGCGGCGAGGGCGGCCACGAACATGGTAATGAGGGTGGCCGGCACGGCGATGATGAGACTGTTCAGGAATCCTCGAGCCAAACCCTGAGCGGCCAGCACGTCGGCGTAGTTCTGAAGCGTGAACTGGAAGGGCGGGTTGAAGGCCGTCCACCATCCCGTGGAGGCGATGTCCGCCTTGGGCCGAAAGGAGCTCACCAGGAGGCCGAACCAGGGCACCATCCAGATCAGGCATACGACAATGATGACGGCATGAAGTGGACCCCGGGCAACCCTGCGCGCGATGCGCTCGGAGAGCTTCTCCGGAACCACCGGCTCCTCGAGCACCGCAGCCAGCGACCGACTGCTGTCGGGTACGGCACTCATGTTGCCTCCCTCCGGAAGCGACGGATGTTCAACAGCATGATGGGCACGATGGTGATGAGCAGCACCACCGCTATGGCACTCGCCCGCCCGAAGTTCCCGAACGTGAACATCTCCTTGAACATGCGGTTGGCGATGACGTCGGTGTTGTAGTTGCCGAAGGTCATGACGTAGACGAGATCGAAGACCTTGAGCGCGTTGATGGTGAGCGTGACGGCCACCACCACCACCACCGGCCTCAGCATGGGAAAGATGATCCGGCGGAACACCTGCCACTCGTTGGCTCCGTCCACCCTCGCAGCCTCGAGCACCTCAGCAGGAATCCCCTTCAGCCCGGCCGAGAGCACAATCATGGCAAAGCCGGTCCACATCCAGATGCCCGCCACGATGAGGGCGAAGTTGTTGACTCCCGTGTCCTGTATCCAGGGAATGGGATCTCCACCCAGGCTGGTGAAGATGGCGTTCACCACCCCGGTCTGGGTGAAGCCCGGCGGCCGGTAGATGTACATGAAGCGCCAGATGACGGCCGCGGCGGTGAAGGAAACGGCCATGGGCACGAAGATGAGCGCCTTGGCCACGGCTTCGTAGCGCACCAGGTTGGTGAGCACCGCGAGCACCAGACCCATGATGACGCTTACGCCCGTGAACAGCGTCAACCACAGCAGGTTGTTACGGAACACAATGAGGGTTTCCGAACTGGTGAAGAGGTGGACGTAGTTGTCGAGTCCGACAAACTGGGCCGAGGTGCGGTCGAAGAAGCTGAGATAGAGCGTTGAGAGCGAAGGGTAGACGAGAAACACAGCGAGCAGCACCAAGGCCGGAGCGACGAACATCCAGGCCGACAAGCGCACGGTCTTCAGTCTTCGCGTGAGCCGCTTGAGTAGGTGAGGTGCCTTCTCTTCGTCCACTGTTACCTCGAGTCGGACGACGTTCTTCGACGGGACGGGGGGGGCTCGGGGGCGGAGGGGCGTACGCCCCTCCGCCCCCGAGCCCCCCAATGGTTTACTGTCCGTAGGCGGTCGTTGCCACCGCCTCCACATCGGCGAGATATGTGTCGAGGTTGGCCGGGTTCTGCAGGTAATCGAGGATGGCCTTGAAGAATGCGGCCTGCACCTCACCGGGCATCAGGTCGTCGGCATCGAAGCGGAAGATGGCCGACTCGGTGAGCTGCTCAGCCGCCTTCGCGGATATCGGGTCGGGATACACGGAGAGAGGCAAGGATTTGTTCGGCGAGGCATAGCCTCCCGCCGCAGCCCACGATTCCCACGGGTCCGCCTGTGCCAAGTAATTCAACAAGGAGTGGACGGACGGAGAGTCGTTGAACACGATGATGATATCTCCGCCGCCGGTCACGGCACCTGCGTGGGCCGGATTGATGGTGGGGAAGGAGAAGAAGTCATAGTCTTCCTCGGCAACGAGGTCTGGGAACTGGGCCGTGATGAAGCCCTGCGTGAACGCCCCCAAGAAGTACATGTAGGCCTGCGGGGGCGTATCGAAAGGCAGGTAGGAGGCATCTTCGAAGTTCGTGGCGAGCGCGGCCTGGGCGCCACCGGGAACATAGCCCTCGGTCAAGACGATCTCCCCGAACTTCTCAAAGGCCGACTTCACCGCCGCGTCGGTCCACGGTATCTCGTGCGCCACCCACTGGTCGTAGATGTCGGGGCCTGACTCAGCGAGGAGTATCTCTTGAATCCAGTCGGTGCCGGGCCATCCACTCGCACCGCCCGACTCCACGCCGACCGACCAGGGCGCATTGCCGGCGACCACGATCTCGTCGGAGAGAGCGATCATCTCATCCCACGTGGTGGGCACTGCCCAACCGTTCTGCTCGAACTGCGCCGGACTGTACCAGACCGTGCTCTTGGTGGCCGCTTTGATGAAGAGACCGTACAAAGCGCCGTCGACGCTACCCTGATCTATCCACGCCTCACCATAATCGGCGGCGAGCTGGGCCATGTCGAGCATCTCGTCGATCGGCTGGAGGACTCCCGCTTTCGCGAACTCCACCATGAGGGCGGGATTGGGGAGGATGGCCATGTCGGGTGGGTTGTTACCGGACACGCGCGCCCTCAGGATAGCCGTGAGGTCACGAGTACCCTCGAACTCCATGGTGCCGCCGGTTTCTTGTTCCCAGCCCGCAGCAACCGCCTGGAAGCTCTCGAGCTCTCCGCCGCCCCATACGCCCATGACGACAACCGTGCCGATCGGGGCAGCGGTCGTCGTGGTCGCCTCAACCGTGGTGGTGGTGTCTCCGGGTGCGGTGGTGGTGGTCGTCTCTCCGCAGCCGGCCGCCGCTCCGACCACGAAGATGAGAAGTGCTACAACCAACAGAAGACCAAAACGCGATTTCATTGACTTCCCCCTTTCTACCAACTACTAAGACGCAAGCTATTGCTATGGAATATCCGTCGTGCGTGAAGACTAAACATGGGGAGACAACCCGAGGTCGCATCACTCTGCGGGGCGGGGCCGCAGCTGTTCCCGTCTATTGAGAGCCGAATGTAGACGGTTCATCTCACACCGCCGGCCCAGTCCAACGCCTGGGTTCTGTTCTGCATCTCGTGAAGGTGAGTAGACCCTCACTCCTTGTGGGAGGCCCCCTCGATCCACGACCGCCGGAGCGGCACCGCACCCAGGGTACCCAACCCCATCACCCCGGCAGCCAACCAGAAGGCAGAGGAGAAACCATTGGCCGCGTCCGCCATGGCTCCCGCCACGGTGGGCGCCACGGCTTGGCCCACGCCAAAGAACAAGGTGATCAGCCCCAGGGCGGCAGGACCCATACGAGGACCTACGGCGTCGGCACAGGTGGCGGCCATGAGAACGGGCACACTCCAAGAACTCAGCCCGAAGAGTACCGTGCTGAGAAGCACACTGGCGGTCGAGCCGGGTAGGGCCAAGACGGCCAAGGAGGCAGTGAGCATCGACAGGATCACGATGATCACGGGTTTGCGGCCCACGCGATCCGAGACCCAACCCCACAGGCCGGCAGAGAACACGCTGAGAAGCCCCAGAAGCATGAACAGCCTGCCGGCCGTCCCTTCGGTGAAGGACATGTCACTCACCAGCCGCGTGGTGAAGAAGGTCATGAAGATGATGTAGGAGAAGCCATACGTCAGGTACACCATCCCCAAGTGCACCACGTGGCCAGAGCGGTAGACGAGCCGCCAATTGAGGCCAGCCTCGGCAACACCTGCACGCGCTGTGTCCCGTCCCCGGGTAGGTCCGGCCATTGCCTCAGCAGAAATGCCTGCGACAGAGACCGCCCTCTCGCGGCCCATGATCAGAGCGCTGTCCCCGATGCCGTTCCGCATAAACAGTATGGCGACCACGCCGAGCACGATGGTGAGGCCACCCACCAGGTGCCAGCACAGCCGCCAACCGTTCATATCCCCCTGTACCGAGAGTATCCAGGGAAAGAGAAAGCCGGCCACAATGAGAGCGGCCGCTTGGCCGGCAAGCACCACGCCCACCGCCAGTCCACGACGCTCCCGGCTGAACCAGGCCGAGACCAGCCCCATGGTGGGCACGTTGACGGCGCCGGTCCCGAGGCCTGTCAGCAACCTCCACACGGCCGCCGTCATCCACAGCGCCGCCCACCCGGTGAGCACCATGCCGATTCCCGCCAGAAGCATGCCCGCGCTGATGACGATACGCGCGCCAAAGCGGGTCGCCAGCGCGCCCCCGATCACCGACATCACCAAGTAGCCCACGAGGTTGGCCGTGGCGAGGATGCCCGCATCGACGTTGTTCATGCCCAGCCCCAACTGCATGGAGGGGACCAACATGCCGTACCCGAAGCGCCCCATGCCCACTGCGCCGAACACGCACAACGTACCCACGGCGAGAATCACCCACGCGTAGCTGGGTGCGGGACGGCAGCCACGGCGGCCACGGCCTCCTCCGCCAACAGTTACACTGCTTCTTCTCACTGGACTGATCGTGCCGGGCACTCCTCGCGAATATCGCCTCGGGGGAGTCCGGAAACACACACGAACGAACACGACGCGTGCGCCTCCCACAGGCGCCCCTGCCCCCCCACAGGCGCCCCATGATATCGGATTCACCGTGGGCTGGTGTCGCCGCCGGTTGAATAATGGGCCAAGTCCCCCGATCGAAATCGGGCCGGTTCCTGAAGAGACTTGAGGGCTCGCTGCAGCAGCGCTTCGCCAAGAACGAGACCATCACTTGTCAACGCCGGTCGAAACCTGAGCCACTATCGCCGGTTGAAACCTGAGCCACTCCTCAGTCCCCCTGAGCAGTCTGTCGTGTCGCCTTCCGCGGGACGAGATGATGTAGTGAAGCGCCCGTTCAAGAGCCGTCGTGTAGGGAGCATGTGGCTGCTGGCAATATCGGTTCTCGTGCTGGCCGGGGTGTTCGCGCTCATCCCGTCGATCGCCCACGCTGACGCCGACGACGATATCCCGGGCGTGCCCATGAGTATTGGGCAGGCCGTTCAGGGAGTGGTCTATGCCACAACGGACCCGAATGACGTGTACGCCATATTCCTGTACGAAGGCCAGCAGGTGCATATTATCGCCTCGGATACAGAGGCGAGACAGAACGTGCGCGTATACCTCCACCCACCCGGATCAGTCTCTCTGGGCGCGGTGACCAGCGGAGAGATACTGTTCTTCAATTCGAACG
Source organism: uncultured Gaiellales bacterium (assembly GCA_964423425.1). Taxonomy (GTDB): domain Bacteria; phylum Actinomycetota; class Thermoleophilia; order RBG-16-64-13; family RBG-16-64-13; genus CAYRES01. The sequence goes on from CAYRES010000003.1 coordinate 53,973, forward strand.
ACGGGTGCAGGTACATGCCGGCCGTAACGGGTACCTACTACGTCAGGGTGAGGACGTTCGGTCACGGCGTTCCTTACACGTTGAAGGTGGTCCCCGGCCCCGACCCCCACATCACGACCCCCGACAGCAACGACATCCCCGGCATCCCCATGGGCAACGGCTCGTGGGCCGGCGTGGTGGACGATGTGACCGACAAGAACGACGTCTATGCCATAACGCTCATAGCCGGGCAAGAGATGACCATTACTGCCAAGAACACGTCCGACAGGGGATACGCACGCGTGTCCCTCTACCCGCCCGGGTTTCTGTCGCTCAGGGATGCCATGTATCGCGAACTCTTCTTCTTCAACGCTGATGGAGGTAAGAGGTACACCCCCGCGACTTCCGGGACCTACCACCTACGCGTCTGGGCTTGGGGAGTGGGAGTATCCCACACGATCACCTTGTCGGGAGTAGGCCCTGCACCCGTGTTCCCGCTCTTCTCCGACGGCACCTTCCGCCCCACCAACCTGGTAGTGCGCCAGCAGTTTGCCAAGATGATTGTCCTCTCTCTGAATCTCCCCGTGTCCGAGAGCGACCACTGCAGCTTCGCTGACGTGGACAGGAGCGGCCCCTCCTCCCTCTACCCGGACAACTACGTAGCCGTGGCCGCCTCGAAGGGCATCACCAGAGGAACGAGTTCCACCGCTTTCTCCCCGTGGGCCAACATCCGCGCAGCGGAGTACAACGGACTCCTCACCGGCATCACCCTCGCTGGCTGGAACGTCTGGAGTAATGCCAGCTGCGGAGAGGTGGCGCAGACGCTCTGGAATCTCACGCGGGTGGCGGGGAGCTGATGGGACCACACGGGATGCTCATTGCAGCCGAACTGTTTGAACTGACGATGACTTACCCCCGTTCGTAGCGCGGGCTGACGAGCTCGAAGACCATACCGGCCTTCGCCCGGACCTGCTACAAAATGCACCGCTCACTTGATGGGGATGATCGGCATGTCCACTTTGCGGGCCAGGAAGATATCGTAGTCTATCCACTCCCGCGTCCAGACGATAGCCTCTCCACTCACCCGCGGGCGCATGTTCCGGGCAGCCGATTGCCCGATGGTCTCGAGGATGATCGGCTCGATGTCGCCGTACCCGGGCAGGGAGAGGTTTCGATAGTAGACGTCGGTCGCCGGGTAGGTGGTATCCGCCGACCAGGTGAGGTGTGGACCGGCCAGGTGCGGGGAGTAGTCGTCGAAGGAATTGTTCGTGATCTTGGTCTTGGTTCCAGAGGCGATGTTGTAGAGAATGAGTTCGCTATCGTTGCCGTCCGACGTTACCCACACGATCCGGCCGGCGTCCATGGTCGGTTCCACACCCCACTCTGTCGACGGCGTCAGATTGACCGTGTGCGCAGCCGCGATGTCGTGCAGGTAGATGTCCGTGCCTCCGCTGGTATTCGGTTTCTCCCACACAACGAAGTTCCCCTTCAAGGAGTAGTTCGCGTCGTTCGCGAAGTCGGTCCGCAGCAACCGGCTGTACGAACTGCCGATGTTGTTGAGAAACAGATCGATGTCGGCGGAGGATGCCCAATGCCCGCTCGATACGATCCAGTCGCCATCGACGATCGGATCCTCCTCATCATCGGTGTTGTTTGTGATGCGGTAGGTCTGACCGCTTCCCGTCTCATGGAGATAGAGTTCCCAGTCCGAACCGTCAAACCCGCTCCAGACCACCCGGCCGCTGCTGATGCTGGGGTGCTTTTCGTCGGTTGGGCTGTTGGTCAGGCGGGCGACGCTGCCCTGCGAGATGTTGTAGAGGAAGATATCCGATTGGGAGCCGTTCGAGGCCTCGATAGCGAGCCAATTGCCCTGCAGATCCAGGTGCTCGTGTGACCAGCCGGGGCCGGTGTCGATCTGGATGGTCGAGTCTGTGTCGATGCTGTGCAGGAAGGCTTGAGAGCGGTTGCCGACAATGCCCAGCCAGGCCGCGTGGTTGCCGTGGATCCTTGGGGAATGGTTCATCTTGGCGGTGCTGATCTTGTAGCGTATCCATGTTCTGATGGTCTGCGGCGGTTGGAGTTTCTGTAAGAGGTTGTGAAGCACTTGGGCCACTTCCCCGCGAGACATAGGCAACCAGGGATCGAGACCGCCCAGGGGCAGGACGGACAGCAAGCCGTTGTACTGTGCTTTGCGCGCGTGTGCCCCATGTTCGGCGCTTGAGGCCGGGTCCCACGTGGACTGATAGACGGGGGGCGGAACGGCCAAGATCGTCGGATGGAGTTGCTCGGCCGCTCGTACCACCATCGTGATCACCTGGTAGCGACTGATGTTTCCCCAGGGGGAGAACGTGATGGGACTGGTGCCGACGGTTATGCGCGTTTTCGCCGCCACCGCCACATAGTTGTCAGGGTAGAGACTGCCCGGTCCCGAGACACCCACATCAGAGAATGGGCAGATGTCGGCTTCTGACGTCGGAAGCCCGAGGGTGAGCACGATCATCTTGGCGAATTGCTGGCGAGACACGGGCTCCCCCGGACCGAAATGACCGTCCGGAAAACCGAGAATGATGCCTCGAGCGGCGAGGTTGTTGATTGCAGTCTCGTACGGGTGGTTGCCCGGCACATCCGGGAAGCCGGCGGCATGGGCCGGGAATACCCCCAGGCCCACGAGGATCAGCACGAACGCGACAGTAACAAGGAGCAGGACGCCACGAGGCGGTGAGATGCACCACCGATGCGGCCGCTCGGAAGGACCGGTCATGGACGCCTCCTCCCCTCTGGAGCAATGACTCTCTCGAAGCCCGACCAGAGACCACACTATGTGTGTCCAAAACCTACCCTTCTTGAAGTCATGGTAGTACCAAACCCGGTCCGAGGCAACCTGCGCTGCATGAACTCGCATGGCCCCTCACGTGGAGGCTTCCAGGGGAGGATTGCTGTAGGACGAGACTGGCTATTCCATGGGAGCAAGGAGTGTATCGAGTGATGGATTGGGACGAGGTTCACCGCTCGTATCACCGAGACCACAAGTCAAGACGTCAGATCGCACGAGAGCTCAAGATGAGCCGCACCACCGTCGATCGTCTCCTTGGTCTTTCCGAGCCGCCGACGTATGTCCGCCGGCGGGCGTCTTTGCTGCCTGTGATACGCGAGCGCCTGCAAGAGCAGGGCTACCCGGGTGGTATCACCATTCTGAAAGACCACCTCCAAGAGGTGCGCCCGACCTTCCTGGCTGCCCGCGCTTATCAGCACAGAAGCTACCTGCCGGGTGGGCGAGATGCCGGCCCAGGCCTCGAGCGCCTTGTGGGTGCGTCAGAGGCCATAGTGGATGGGATGCGTCCAGCGCTGGCGGTCGCCGTTCCACCAGGTCTCGATGCCGAGGTCCTCGCGGCCAAAATGCGTGCACTGGGGAGCGGCCCAGGAGGGAAGCGTGCCCATATACACGTAGATGACCCCGCCAATATCAGCAATCCACACCCGCGGCATGTACCCCCACGTCCAGCCACGGCCGCCCACGGTGAGTACGCTCCAGAACAGGCGGTCGACCTTGTGCTCGATACGCTGGATGGAGCCGTTCTGCAGGGTGTCTTTGTACAGAAGGAGGGCCACACACTTCTCCACTCCCCACGTCTGCACCTGAGTGACCGGCTTGGGTAATGAGTAGCATCGATGTTATGCGGGTAAAAGTAAATGGTTGAGCGGTCAGCGCAAGCTTCACTTCACCCGTAGCACCAGAGAAAGGAAGCACATGGACACTCAGTTCGAGGAGAAGGTTGTCCGTTCTGCCGACGGTACGGAGATCGGCTACCTGAAGATTGGCAGCGGGCCGCCATTGGTTATCGTCCCCGGTGCGCTGGGAGTCGCCATGGACTGGTCGTTTGTGGCCAATACGCTGGCGGACAAGGTCACCTGCTGTCCCATCGATCGGCGGGGAAAGGGCCGCAGCGGCCTGGGAGCCGGGTACTCGGTCGAGGCGGAGGCCGCCGACATCAAGGCCGTGCTGGACGCGGTCGGACCGGACGCCGCCCTGTTGGGGCACTCGTCCGGTGCCCTGATGGCGCTTGAGGCGGCACGGCGCTACCCGGTAAAGAAGCTGGCGCTCTACGAGCCCCCCTTCTACTACAAGGGGCCTGAGGTCGACAGCCTCATGGCCCAGTACAAGGCGAAGCTCGGTGAGGGCGGCGGTGATGCGGCCATCGACCTGTTCTGCAGGGACGAGCTTCGGATGACCGACGAGCAGATCGCTTTCATGCGCAGCACTCCCGCCTGGGACATCCTGGTATCGCTGGCTCCCACCTTGCCCGAGGAGTGGGAGGCAATCTGGGCATTCGATCCCCAGGTCAAGAACTACAAGAACCTGTCGATGCCGGTGCTCCTCATGACAGGAAGCATGACGGAGAACAACCCGTCCTATCCCACCCAGGAGTTGCTGGATCTGCTGCCAAACGCGCGGAAGGTTGTTCTGCCCGGGCAGGGGCACATGGGTCATCTGGCCGCGCCCGACCTCGTCGCAAAGGAGCTTGCCGCGTTCCTGCTTGACTAGTTCGACATGCTCTTCGCCGTGGTGAGGTTCTGGGACTGCGCTGGAAGCACGTGGACTTGGAGGCCCGCTCGTTCACCGCAGTACAGACCGTAATCAAGGTTGGCCGGAAGCCCATCGTCAAGACCACGCCGAAGACCTCCCACAGCCGGCGCAGTGCACTCGTGCAGCCCTCGTGTCGGTGCAAGACACTTGCACGCCTCGATGCTCATCAAGTCGGGGGCGCCGTTGAAGCTCATCCACAGCCGTGGCAGCCACTCCTCCGCGAGCATGACGCTGCAGGTCTACAGCCGCATGATGCCCGGAATGGAGGAGGCCATAGTGGCGGCCATTCCACTGCCCGGCGCCAAACGGGTAGCAGAATGGTCGCAAGAGGCCTCTGGGCGCGCCCAAGAAGAAGGCTCAGAAGGCAAAGAAGAAGCCCTGATTTACAGGGCTTTCATCTATGAACCGTGCTGGACTCGAACCAGCGACCATCGGATTAATAGTCTGATTTCGAGCGGTCCAGAGAGGTCCATATTCGGCTGTTTTGGAGGTACTTCTTAGATGGCCTTTCCGTCCGTGTCCACGTTTGACGGTCAAGTCCCCTAATGTGGTGTAGAAGTCCCCGGGAGGAGAGGCCGCTGGAAGATCGGCCACCGGGCGTCCTAGAATCGTCGGTGTTCCGGCAAGAACATACGACGAGAGGAGCACCACGATGGCCGACCCCTACAGCATGACGGTGAACGACCTTGCAGGCAAGCTTCTGTCCGACGAGCACGCGGACGTCCTGCGGGAGGCAGTGCGTATGATCCTGGTCGAGCTCATGGAGTGCGAAGTGACCGAAGCCGCCGGCGCCGGTCTCTATGAGCGTTCGCCCGACCGCCAGACTCAGCGGAACGGCTACCGCCCCCGTACCTTCCAGACCCGGGTGGGTACACTGGAGCTGGCCATCCCCCGGCTGCGACAGGGCACCTACTTCCCCTCCTTCCTCGAAGCACGGAGACGCAGTGAGCAGGCTCTGGTGGCCGTCGTCTGCGAGGCCTACGTGAACGGGGTCTCCACCCGCAAGGTGGAGCGCCTGGTGGAGCAGCTCGGCGTGGAATCCATGAGTCGCTCCAGCGTGAGCCGTCTCTGCCGCACCCTCGACGAGCAGGTCCGTCTCTTCCGCGAACGCCCCCTGGAAGGCCGCTACCCCTACCTGTGGCTGGATGCCAGGGTGGAACGCATACGGGAGAAGGGGGGGGGCATACGGCACAAGGCCCTAGTGGTGGCCTACGGCGTGCACGAGAGCGGGCGCCGCGAAGTGATCGGCATCGACGTGGGGGAAGCCGAGAGTGAAGCGTTCTGGCGGGAGTTCCTGCGCTCCCTCGTGGCCCGGGGACTCTCCGGTGTCTGCCTCTGCGTCTCCGACGCCCACCAGGGTTTGAAGAACGCCATCGCCCAGGTCTTGGGCTGTCCCTGGCAGCGTTGCACGGTACACTTTGGCAAAGATATGCGCGGTCACGTCTCCCGACCGAAGCAGCAGATGGTCTCCGCCGCCTTGGGTCAGATCTTTCGGGCAAACGACCAAGGTCAAGCCCGGCTCCTCCTCGGTGACGTCGCGAACCGGCTCCGGTCGGTCGCCCCCAAGGTGGCCCGGTTCCTCGAAGAGGCGGAGGAGGAACTCCTGGCCTTCACTGCATTTCCCCGCGAACACTGGTCCAAGCTACGTTCCACCAATCCGCTGGAGCGTATCAACCGGGAGATCGGACGCAGGAGCGACGTAGTCGGCATCTATCCGAACGATGGCAGCCTGATCCGCCTGGCGGGAGCGCTCCTCCTCGAGCAGAATGATGAGTGGTTGGTGGGCCGACGCTACCTCTCCCTGGAGTCCCTGGCTAAGCTGGATGCGGCCATCGATACCGGGGAGACGGAGCAGCAGCCCAGAGCCGTCGGCAACCCGAAAGGGGAGGTGGTTCTGGTCCACGACTAGAACGAGGACCGACGATCAGGAATTACACCACAATTCGGGACTTGACCGATTCGATCGTAGGCGTAATCGACATTCTTGAGGCTTTAGGCTGGTGGGACCGAATACCGCCTTGAACTGGTTCGCGTAGTCCGAGGCTGCTACTCGGGCGACCACGGACTGCTTGTTGGGCATGTTCATCTCAAGAGGATTCAAGAACGGGCCTTTGGCCTGCTCCTCGAGAGTGAGTACTCGGCCATCCCAGAACTGGGTCCGAAATACAAGTCCTCCTCTTCGTCGTAGTAGAACTCGGGGATATACATGGCATACGCGGACATGGGACCGTTCCGATTGCCAAAGCGATGCGGAACTGCCCCCGGTGAAACGGCCGCGCCATCTGGGTCCGCATAGCCCGCCTCAAGACTATGGCACGACGCACACGACTGTCCTCTTGGGGCTGGAGAGATCGGTGTCGAAGAAATATCTTCTCGCCGACAGCTGCCGCCGCCGACTCATCAAGCGTGACCGCTTCCACCCCTACCGACAGGGCGAGGGCCGTGGACGGCAACAACAGGACGAGAAGCAGTGCGAAGGCCGACAACAGTCTTCGCTTCATGATGAAACCTCCCCTCTCTTCTGGACCACGATTCGGGTGCTTTTCGGATTATCGAAGGGCCGCCTCCAGTCGGAGGCGGCCCTTCCTTCTTCGGCGCTTATCGGCCCTCATCGGCCGGCGCGACCCGACTATGGGGTGGTCACAGAGGCCGTGTTCGACCAGGTCGATGTGCCGGCGAGGCCGAAGGCGGACACTCTGTAGTAGAAGGTCTTGCCACGGGCCACCTGCTGCATGAAGGTCACAACGTCGGCCCCCACCGTTGTATTGACCAGGTTGAGCGTGAAGGCCGCGTTGTCAGCCCGCTGGATGACGAAGCCATCCTCGTTGGCGGCATTGTCGGTCCAGTTCAGGGTCACAGTGGCCACGTTGTTGTTCTTCCTGACGGCACTCGCCGTCAGATCGCTGGGCGCTGCTGTCGAAGTGAGCGCACCCTCCTTGGACGACAGCGTGAGGGTCGGGAAACCGCCTCCCGGCGGAATCTCGTTGAGTTCCGGATTCGAGTAGTCCCAGGTGTCCCCAACGGTGTTGATCGCGTACACCTGGTAGTAGTACACGGTCCGGGTGTTTCCGATCGGGTCCGTGTAGGTTCTGGTGCCGGTGCCGGGCCCGACGTCGAGACGATCGGACGGAATGGTGGCGAGAACCGTCCAGGGACCGGCGGGCGACGTCGAGCGTTCGATCACGAACGCCGTCTCATTCATCGAGTTGTCGGTCCACGTGAGAACGTTCCTGCGGTTGTTCCCATTGCCCGTCGTGTTGTAGATGAGATCCGTGGGCGCCTTCGGCGCGATACCCACGACCACCGGCCGCATCATGTCCATCTCTTCGTGACTGAGGATGTGGCAGTGAGTGACGTACTCCCACCCGAAGTTGACGTAGTGGTTAACGATGTCGATGGGCTCTCCGTCCGGTGCAAACGCCATCAAGGGCAGGCCGGCCAGGTCTCTTGCCAATGTGGGCTCCAGTACCTCACCTTCCGGCATCATGGGGTTGATGAGTCGGATGCTGTTGGGCAGTTCGAAGGGAATGGGGGGAATGACCGGCCGGAGGGCAACTATGGTGTCTTCGAGCGGGCTGACGCGAACGGTATCCTTCCAGCCAAGTTCGTTGGCGTCCGGTCTCCGGATGATCCCGTCCCAACCGACCCGGTTGATGAGCTGCACGTCGTACAGGTGGAAATGGATCGGATGCGTGTCCACCCCGTTGTGAGTGAACTTCCAGATCTGCGTACCGTCGTCAGCAGAGGCTATTGGCTCGAGGGCCACCCCTTCGGGCAGAACGACTCCCTTGAGGACCTCCGACGGCGGGTACGTGAAGGGATACAGGATCATGTTCTGCAGCCCGGCTTGAGCGTTGGGCGTTTCCACTCCCAGGAAGCCGCTCATGCGTCCGTACTCGCGATCGAAGGCCTCTCCCATCTCATCCTGGATCTGCTTGGGGTGCATCGGGATGGTCAATGAAGGTCCGGCCGCACCGTTGGCGAGAGTCTTGAACGAGATTGAGGTATCGAAGATCTGCACCAGCCCCGCATCCGGCCCGTTCGTCTTGAAGGACTCATTGTAGGCAGAATTGTACGGCGCCTGGCCCACGATGATGGGCTTCTGGCCTTCTTCGAAGATGCCGAGACCGCCCATCTCCTTGGACTTGAAGGCGTTCACCAGCGCCGTCACATTGAAGGCCGCCGCGGCTGGAGCATCCGCCACCTTGATCTGCATGATGGTGCGGGTGTTCGGTCCATAGCCGGCGAGCGTGGACGGAGTACCTCCGGTATCGCGCAGATCGGCATTGCCGGTGTAGTAGTCGTAGCGGGGATCGCGCGCCGGGAATGCCGCGGGAGCGTCGTTGTAGAGAATCAGGGTCTTGCCGGGATAGGCGGAGAAGTCGACAATCACGTCGGCGCGCTCAGCCGGAGCCAGGAGCAACGAGTGCTGGTCGACGTTGCCCGCGTTGAACACGGTGGGATCGTTCACCCACGTCGTGTGTTGAGCGGGGATCACCACTGGAGCCGGAAGGAACCCGCCCTCCGTCCCGATTTGGATCCAGTCGGGCCCCGTCGGGCTCAGGGACAGATCGGGAGTCGGGAAGACCACGAATGGATCCTGGAGGGCATCCGCGACCTCCGTCGGATTCAGCGCCACCTCACTCAGTCCAACCCCCGGGATGGGGCTCGGCTGCGTCGGGTCGGCCTCATACAGCGACAGGTTGAAGAACCGGTCGTTGGCCGCATTGAGGATGCGGAAGCGATACGCTTTCGGCTCCACCGTGGTCGTCGGATACGCTGTTCCGTTCAGAACCGGGGTGTCGAGGAAGGCCTCCATACCCATGGAATTGAAGGGGGTACCGGGCATCAGCGGAGGCTCGACCCAGCCGCCATCGGGATCAGCGTTCGGGTCGTAGTAGGGGTTGGCGACGGGGCCATGCTTGATGTCGGTCGTCGGGGGCCAGAACCAGGGTCCGTACGCCCATCGACCGTACTCGTTGACACCGGAACTATCGCCTGGGTTCTGGGCGGGAGAGTAGACGTGCGGCAGCCACAGGCCGCCCTCTCCTCCCCACCGCCCCATATCCCAGGTTTCGTCCTGCATCATCAGCTGATCCACGTCGGGAACGAAGGTCTTGTCCTGGATCACCAGCGGGATGGTGTCGTCGGCGCCGGGTATCAACCCACCATCCAACAGCTCCTGCTCCTTGGTGTCCTGGATGATGTAAGGAGCGGCCTCGCCCGCGTAGACGTTCAGTCGGGTGATGCCCCAGGCGTGATCGTGATAGAACATCAAGCGGGCAGATTGCTGGTTCGTGTAGTAGAAGGTCATCACCCCGTCACCGGGATCGCCGGTATCATCCATGTCCGGGACGGGAACGACGCTCACACCCTGGGGATACGGGGTGTTCTCATTCGCTGGGGTAATCCACTGATGCGGCGTACCATCGCTGATCCAGGGGGTTATGCCACCGTGCAGATGCAGGGTGGCCCGGTTCTCTGTATATGCCCCATAGGGTTTGGGCAGCATCCCGGCCATAGGGTTCAGCGGGTCTTCTTCCTCCATCCCCATGTTCGGCGTCATCCCGTAGGAGCCCATGCCGGAACCCATCACGGTGGTGTCAACCGGGATGAAGAGATTGCCGTTGACCCCAGTCGGCAAGAGGTTGACGAACTTGATCCGTACCGGGCGGTCCTTCTGAGCGACGATGGTCGGCCCCATGTAGTGAGGCGCGGTCACGCCGGAGTAGCCGGTGGGCTGTGTCCCTCCGCCCAGCAAATCGTTCGACAGGGCCACTTGTTCACCCGGAACAACAGTCGTTGAGAGCTGAACGTACCCGCGCAACAGAGTGGCCGGGATGTCGCTGTGCATCTTCTCGAGGTACTGGACCACCGCGATCTCGTAGTAGTCGGAGCCCGGGTAGGTAGTGGTGTCAGGAACAGCCACCGGGATGTACTGCCCGAGGTTGTTCGCCGCACCCGCGCCCAAACCGGGCAACGTGTCGACGAACTTCCGTATCCCGCCGCTCACCTCTACCACATCAGCACCCAGAACCTGTGCCGAGAAGGAGTAGATCCGAGCATCCGGGTAGAGTGGGTAGCCATCGGTCCCGAGTGCAATGGTGGCGCCTTGGAGAGGCTGGGCCGATGGGTAGTACACCTGATCGATACCCCCCGGATCTTGATCGAAGGGTATGCCCCGCCCGTAGAAGGCCAGGACATCCCCAGCCTGAACCGCCAGGTTGGCGACCGGGAAAGAGGCCGCTTCGCTCACCGTGGGGTCGCTCAAAGCGGGAACGGTCAATTGCCCACTGTCGAAGACAACCAGATATTCGCCGGGAGCGCCGCCCGGACGCAACACGTACGCATGGAACGTGCGTCCCGCCGACGGCCCGTCGCTGCCCCCAGCCGCCGCCTGGTTCCAGAGGTCGAAGCTGGTGATGTATCCATCGGGCAGTGGTGCAGGCACAACGACCAGAACTTCGGCCGCCATATCCGAGGCATGGGCCCGCTCCGTCAAGGCGTTCCCTACCGTGGTCTCACCCCCGGGAGCGACACTCAGGGTGGGTAGCTGACTGTTCGCGTAGTTCGGATGGCTGAAGTAGTGAGGGGCCATGCCCGGCATCATCTGCAGGTCCGCCCCTGTCATCATCAGCGGGTTGAGAGCTCCTTCTTGAAGCCCTCGTGCGGCCGCCTCCTGACGGTCCTTCTGTGTCACCTGTTTGTCGATCTTGTCCTTGACCTTGGCCGCCTTTTCCTTGTACTTGTCGGCGGCGGCCGCACCGGCCTTTCCATCGCCACTCTGCGCGGCGTAGGCGATGCCGGCGAAGAGAACCGCCAGAACCAAGGTGAGTGCGATGATTGTTGACAATCGCCTTCTGGACATTGCAGGTACCTCCATGAGCTTGTCATTCTCGGGTCTTTCCATCCGTAGCGTGGACGCGCGAAAGGCGCCGCCCGATGCGTCAGTTCCATGCTCGTCTAGATGCCGCTCGAGGGGTACTGCCGAGTGTCCTGTCTTGGCACTGGACAATCGTCATAGTGAGCTCGGACACTGGTCCACGTCCAAGCGAATTCGGAGAAGCCCGGCGATGACCTGACGGGGGGTTTTGGATGCAGGCGTCCGGGAATGATGGACGCATCAAGACCACTTCCTCGTGGAAAGCGAGAGCGCTCAGCTCTCTACACGTGAGGTTTCTGCTGTGAACGCTATGACGCTCGGCATGGGGCTGATCGCGGGCATTGGTTTGCTCGCGGCCGTCACGCACGGGTTGACCGGCTTCTCCCGCAGACCTCGAGACCGCACTCTGCTCGCCTTGTCCGCAACCTCCGCAGCCATGTCCGTGGGCGCCCTGTCCGTAGCGATGCTGCAGGCGGCGGGAACCGAAGCGGAGCACGTCATGATAGCCAAGTGGCTATCGTTCCCGGCCAGCGTTGCGTGGACGGTGGGCACGATCTGGTTTGTGAGCTTCGCAGTCGACGTGCGCCCGCTCCACTGGCCCTGGGCCATGAGTGCGGGCTTCGCGGCCACACTGCTTCTCAACAGTGTCCTGCCGGCCGGACTCCTCCACGCCACCACAAGCGAGTCCGCACGGCATGGTCTTATCCATCCCCTGGCCTGGATCCATGTTGGCCTGACGATTGTCACTTTCGCATTCGTGCTCTACGCACTGTTCCGAACACGCCGCGGCCGACTGTCCCGAAGCAAGGTCAGGTATCTCTCCGTCGCTCTCCCCTTGTTCGCCGCGACCATGGCCGTCGATGTCCTTGGCGACCAAGAGGTGATCGGACAGCTGCTCACACAGATCGGTCTTCTGGCTGCCGTGGTCACCTCCAGCGTCGCGGTACAGGTGGACTCACTGAGATCCACCAAGGCCCTGCAGGCGTATGGCACGGGTCTGGAGGCAATGGTGGACGCTCGAGTGAGAGACCTCGACGCAGCGAATCAGGCGCTTGCGCGTGAAGTCGCCAGCCGCACCCTCACCGAGGGGACTCTTCGACAGAGGGTCGCGGGATTGAACGCGCTCCACAGCGTGAGCGACTCACTCGTGGCACGAGGAGATCTGTCTGCCGGCTTACGAACTGCCGCCAAGCATATTCTGAGCCTCTTCGAAGCACGTCACGTCCAGATCGATCTTCTCGGTATCAGTCCCGACGGTAGCCTGGTAGTGAAGCCAACAAGTATCGCTGTGTCTCGGGCGGTTGCGGGGGAAGCGGTCAGGATTCCTCTGGAGAGTGGCGCATTCTATAGGGAGGCCGCAAGCGGACGACAGCCGGTTCTCCTCACAGAATTCACCCTGCTGCAGATGTCGGAGTCCACCGTTCAGCTACTCAACCAATCGAACATCGAGGAGCTTCTCATGATGCCGATGGTTGTGAGGGGAGAAGTCATCGGCATCCTGAGCGTGACGCGCAACAACGGAAGGCCGGGATTCTCTCCCCAGGATGTCCGGCTCACCAACACCATCGCAGACACCATGGCCATCGCGGTGAAGAACGAACGTCTGCACGACTGGGAGAAGCGACAGGCGGCGGCAGATGAGCGAAGCCGCTTGGCGAGGGATCTCCACGACGCCGTCACTCAAAGCATCTACTCCGCCAACCTTATCGCCGAAGCGCTTCCAACGATATGGAGAAGAAGTCCTGAGGAGGGATCGGAGACTCTCGCACGATTGAGGTTGCTCGTACGAGGCGCCTTGGGCGAGATGCGTACATTACTGTTCGAACTACGACCGTCGGCGCTCAGAGCCGCGAGCCTCGACACCCTGCTCGAACGTCTCGGCGATGCCCTTGCCGGCCAGGCACAGATTCCCGTGGAGGTCGATGTTTCGGGGGACATAGAGTTGCCCGTAGAAGTGAGAATCGCCTTCTATCGAGTGACGCAGGAGGCCTTCAGCAACATAGCCAAGCACGCCAAGGCACATCGAGCTTCGGTATCTGTGCATCAGACGACACACCAGGTGACTCTCACGGTGCAAGACGACGGCCGCGGCTTTGACCCGCGCCGTGTCTCCTCGGAACACATGGGGATCAGCATACTCCACGAACGTCTGAGAGAACTGGGCGCGACACTGAGCATCGACAGCACGCCCGGCCGCGGCACTTCGGTAGTCGCAGTCTGGACCCGATCGCACGCATCCAGAGAAAGAGGGAGCGAGACATGATGCAAGAATCACCTCGCATTCGAGTGATGATAGTCGATGATCACCATATGGTCAGAGAGGGCCTGAAGGTGCTGCTGTCGACGACCGCCGACCTTGAGGTCGTCGGCGAAGCGGAGGACGGGGCCGAAGCCGTCCGTCTGTACCAAGATCTTCTGCCCGACGTGGTTCTCATGGATATCGTGATGCCCGGCATGGACGGCGCCGAAGCGACGGCCCGGCTGCGCGAAGTCGACCCCAACGCGAGCGTGATCGCCCTGACCAGCTTCGTTGACGAGGACCATGTGAAGTCCACCCTCAACGCGGGAGCGATTGGCTACGTACTCAAGGATGCCCGGTCGGAAAGGCTCGTCCTGGCCATCCGAGACGCCTTCGTCGGCCGTGGGTCCATCGACAGTCACGCGATGCAGGCTTTCACCGCCCCAGATCGGGATCCTCACGATACCGACTGGGGACTCACACCCCGGGAACGCGAAGTCCTTGCTCTCATATCGGCCGGATTGAGCAACAAGGAGATCGGACAGCACCTGCACCTCAGCACCGGCACCGTGCGTCTGCACGTGAGTAACATCCTCGCGAAGCTCGGAGTGACAAACCGGACGAGCGCGGCCATGATCGCGATGAGAGACCACCTCACCTGACCCCAAGCACTCTGTCGATTCTTTGGGGCCTCCTTGCTTCCCCCATACATATCATTCGGCTAGGTGTGGTTGGGCCGAATGGCTCTGTCGCAGCGTGCTCATCTCACCTAAGCTGAGCCTTGCAAGTGCTGTGAAGACGCTGTGCCGCGACGCAGTATCAGAATGGGGAACTCTGGGGTGGACGTCATTGTGGCAAGCCAAAGTCCTGCGTTGTGCGATGGTCTTTGCACATTTCTCTCCATCCACAACACGAACGTCATCCGGACCGCCGACGATCTGACGCAGCTACCCCTTCTTGCCGCGCACACCCAACCGGACGTCGTGCTCATCGATGTGACACTCGCCAACGAGACTCCCAGCGCATCCCTCGAAAGCACAATCAACAAGCTCAAGAGCCAGGATCACCCGGCCGCCATCATCCTCTTGGCAGTCCAGAACGGATACTTCCAGCCTCCCGGAGTCTTGCGTGTGGACGGGCATGCGGCCATGGGCGAACCTCCCGGAAAGCTGCTCGAGACCATGCATCGCGTGACCGGTTGGAGTGATTCAGCGCTTCGACACACTCAACCATAGTCTGCGCACCGGTCAAGGCTCCTTCGACCTCTCTCCGATTGCCGCTGGTACGGATTCCAGGTCTTCAATGAACAGAAAGCCGTCGCGGTCAGCGAGACCGGTCATCTCCGCCAATTTCCTCACGTTCGGCTTGGGGTTCACGACCCCCAACCACCCCGTTCCTCTCAGTCTTTCCAGAGTGCTGAACAAGAGCGACAGACCTCGGCTGTCCATGTAGGCAAGTCGACTGAACTCCAGAAGCAGGACCGACTGATCACTGCTCAATTCTTCGTCGATGACTTCCCGAAGCTCATCCACAGACTCGTAATCGAGCTCACCCTCCACATAGATCAGCGGAACGCCGAACCGGTAAGAGACCTGAGCATCGAAGGGGAGTGGCATCCCCAGTGATTGGAACGCAGGCTCCGGCGGTCGAGGCGTCTGATCTGATGATTCCGTCATGAACGGATCCTCCCTTGGGCAGCAGGTGGGTGCCCTATACCCACAGGTAGACCGTTCTACTCGGTTGAGCTGCAGCCGACTGCCGCATGCGGCTGAAGAGCGAAGACAAGAATCGCCGCGTCGTCGGAGAGTACGTCTCCGGAGAAGTCGAGGACACTGTCAAGTATGAAGGAGGGGAGTCGCTGGAGTTCCTCCGCGTACGCCTCGAGAAGCTTTCTCAGACTCTCCTCGCCGAAAGGCTCTCCACCCCGCCGCGCTTCGATAATGCCGTCGGTGTAGAGGACCAGAATGTCGCCCGCCATCAACTCCGTCTTGTGCACGTTCCACCCCGGATCGTGCACGACCCCCACAGGGACTGTTCCCGATCCAAGCGCCTCGACCTCACCGGAACGGCGCTTGAGTAGTGCCTCCGGATGACCGGCCGATTCATACGTCAGGACTCCTGCTTCCGGATCGAGGATCCCCAAGAAGAGAGTGACGAAGCCAGAGAGTCTCTTCGCCATCAGAAGCTGATTCACGCGCTCCAGTATTTCAATCGGTCCAAGAGATTGATGAGCAAAGGCATGGACCACATCCTTGACCAGTGTTGCCGTTCTGGCTGCTTCGATGCCGTGGCCCGCCACATCCCCCATGAGGATTGCAATCTTCTTCCCACCCACTTCGAAGGCATCATAGAAGTCCCCTCCAACCTTCGCCATTTCAGTGGCGGAACGATACAGATGGCTGAGCTGCAGTCTGCCGATCTCCTGCGGAATATCGAGAAGCGCGGACTGCAGACGTTCGGCCATACTGCGAAACCGCGTTTCGCTTTCCTCCAAAGCCGCGCGCGAACGCTCACGCTCGACGGCTACCGCCACCTGGTTGGCAATGACCTGCATCAGCGAGAGATCGTCGGGAGAGAAGCCAATACGGGTGCGACTCCCGAACGACAGGGTACCGATCACTTGGTCGTTCACAGTGAGCGGTTGGGCAGCGTATGCCTGAATGCCGAGAGAGCGAACCACCTCGGTGAGCTGCTCCTGCGAGTGCTGAATGTCTTCCTCCGCCCTCTGTACACCCTCGCGGGCAACCCATCCGCACAAAGCCTGACCAAAGTCCAGCCATTCAAGGCGTCGTGCCGCGTCGTCTGAGATCCCGCTGCACGCGTTCAGGCGCAGCCGGCCTATTTCCTCATCTACTAGGTAATTGAAGAACACTTGGCAGTCGAGATGCCTCATCACCTCCCAGCAGAGCCCCACCACGATCTGCTTGGGCCGCCCGCTGGCCAACAGCCGCGCGGCCGTTCCCGACACGAGCTCCAACCGCCTGTTGCTGTCCAGTAGTTCGGCCTGCCTGCTGAGCAACTCCTCTGACTGACGTCGAAGCAGTGTGTTCTGAGTCACGAGTTCTTGGTTGGTCGCCGCAAGTCTTCTGGATGCCTCCTCGAGCTTCCGCTCCAGGCACTTCCTCTCGCTGACGTCAGTGAACACGGCGGCAAACTGCGCCGGTTGGGGCTGATAGGCAGTGACCTCATAATGCCGGTCGAGATCGCGATTGTAGTCCTCGAAACAGATGCTCTCACCGTGAAGGGCGACGCGTCCGAAGCGTTCGATCCATGACGCTTCCAGCTCGGGCAGGATCTCGACGATCCCCCGTCCCACCACGTCTCCCGCCATGAGACCGGTCAGTTCCTCAAAGGCACGGTTCACCTCAAGGAAACGATAGTCGCAAGGGTGGCCTTCGTCATCCAAGATGATCTCGTGGACCGCTAGGCCCGACGACATCTCGGAGAAGAGTCGCCGATACCTGCTCTCACTCACCTTGACTTGCTCCAACGCCTCCTCCAGCCGGCTCTTCTGGCGGCGGTTCTCGAGAAGGAGGGCAAGCGAACCCGCAAAATTGCCTATGAAAGGCTCGTAGGCAGCGAAAGCTTCGCGATCTTCAAGGTGGATCAGCAATCGACCATACTCATCGTTGCTGGTCTCCAGAGAGAAGTGGACAATCTCTCCAAGATCCGCGGATGCTGAAGGAGCCTGCTCGTCGCGTCCAGCAAGAAACAATCGGCAGAGCGACACGCCCGGGACATCACTCAGGGCGCGGGAGACGAACTCGGCGAGTTGCTTCCCGCCATCCATGATCTGCAGCACATTCTGGGTGGCGAGCAGCCAACCCAGCACACGGGGATCGGGCAGCGGCCCCTCATCGCCAACCCGCTCCATACTACCTCCCCAAGTGACCCGCCAGGAATTCGTCGGGTCTGACGTAGAAGGGATTCCGAACGAGTTGACCGCGAGAGATCATGACCGGGTGCACGCGAAGGACGTCAAGTATCGTACCCCCGTCGAACAGCTTGACGTCATATTGGCAGACCGTAGTAACCGGGGCCTTCTCGAGCGTCTTGTTGAGAAGAGCCTCGTACTCGATCAGCCGTTCGGATCCGGGGGTGCCGCGCACGGCCCACGACGTCTCTCCCGTGGCCCTGATTGCCGGATATCCGTACGCAAGTGAGTCCTCGTAGATTTCTGACCAGAAGTCGAACATTCTCTCGGGCCTGAACTCGCCCTCTCGACAGTAGACGGACTCGGCATCGGTCACGACGAATCGCCGGTAGTCCGGGCCCTCGGGGAGTTCCACACCGAGCCCGGCCAGCCACTCCCGCACCTGCCCAGGAGTCATGACATCCGTGAGATAGAGAACCCTCTCGCCATCGCGAAGACCGGCCTCCAGGAATCTCGACATCAGCCGCCGACGTTCCTCTTCGCTTTCGTAGAGCAGGCAGATATGAGCCCCCACGGGAAAACTCTGATCGGTGAACCCCATGTCCAGACTGCGCGCCGCACACATCGCAATCTCCTCCTGCATCAATGGTTGTCAGCGGCTCTGCCCTCGGGCCTCAGTGCAAACCTGCCGTCAGGGTTGAACACGAACTCAGTCGGTCTGATACTTCCAGCTATGCGGGTACCGCAAACATGTTCTCAGCCAAGAACAGCGTGCCCCGGCTCGCCCACACATGGCACTCAGACGGGCCGCCTCATAAAGTCGGCTCCACTGGTCGTGGATGAGGCCGGCTACCTACCGCTCTCCCGGGCCGAGGCCAACATGGCATTCCAGCTGGTCGCCCGCCGCTGTGAACGGCGCTCCATCATCGTCACTTCCAACGAGGCCCTCAGCGAGGCGGGTCAGGTGCTGGGCGATGGCGTGCTGGCTTCGACCATCCTCGACCGGCTCCATCACAACTGCGACGTCGTCTCCACACATAGGCCAAACTGCCGTCTGAAGGATCACGCGAAGCCCAAGGGAGGTGAGGCCATGGCGTGACCAAGAAGCGCTCTTGACCTACACATCACGGTGTATTTGGAAAGACATCTGGACTTGACCACCGACACGGTCACCGAGCCGTCTCAGCCACGACGTAGAGAGCGAAGGATGGCGGGTAGCACCACATCGTGGGAGAGGTGGGAAGCGAGATGCCCAGCAGCGGGAACGAGAACAAACTCGGCGCCGGGGATTTCCTCAGACGCGCGGCGAGCCTGGTCGACGAAGTCCGAGTCTTCCTCCACCGCAAAGATAAGACAAGGCATCTGCCATGAGCCGAGACTGGGGGCGATATCCCCCTCGGAGACCATCTTGGAGGAGGTTGCGTTCATCGCCACCGGGTCCTGCTCCAGATACACCGCCCGAATGTCCTCCTGTATGCACCGACCTCCGGCCGATTCCTCCAGCGCGGCCACGAAGGGCTCGATGGTGCCCACATCCACCGAGCGGGCCAAGCCTTCGGTGACCAACCGGAACAGAGGCCCCTCGGGATTGATCGCATAGGGTTGTTGACCACCCATGATGAGTGATCGGACTCGCTTGGGGGCGTGCTCCCCCAGACCGAATCCCAGGCGAGCCCCGTACGAGGTACCGATGAAGTGGGCCCTCTCCAGACCCAGCACATCGAGAACCGCCACCGCGTCGGCCGCCCGCAGGGCCATGGCATATGCCTCTACACCGTGCGGGCGATCGCTTCGACCCACGCCCCGATGGTCCACGAGGATGAGCCTGAACTCGTCGTCATCCAGCGCTTGCGCGATGGCCCCCTGGCGCAACAGGTCAACCGTGTCCAGAAGCCCGCCGTGTAACAATGTGGGGGCTCCGTGTCCTCCTGCGTCTTCGAACCAGATGTGCGTCCCGTCAGTGCCGTTGGTCGCATACGCCATGGTTGCCTCCTCCCGACCTCATTGCCGGTCCTTTCCCCAATTTGCGGTCGCGCCAGACGTCCCATTCCCGGCACGCTCGGCGCGGGAGTACACGTAGGCGAAGAAGGGGAGGTTGCGTCATGGCAAGCCTTGCGGACACAATGGCGTGCGGTGTAGTCCGTGCCCAGAGCTACGAGCGAGCCAAGGAATTCTTCACCAAGGTCTTAGGTCTGGATCTGGGGTCAAGTCCCCTAATGTGGTGTAGAAGTCCCCGGAGGAGAGGCCGCTGGAAGAGTGCCGATGTGCGCCGGCGGGGTGGCCGATTTTGGCCGGAATGCCCGGCCGATTCCAATCGGAACCGATGGCCGAATTGGTCCGGAATACGCAACCACACCATGACTCGTGCCTATCCACCCCGCACGGTGAAGGAACTCCTCGCCGTGGAGGCCCTCGCCGCCCTCGAACCTCCCCGGGCGGCACACTTTCTCGGAAAGGCACTGGGCACTTCCCGGCCGGCGGCCGTCCGAGAGGAGTATGAAGCAGTGCTGCGGCGGCTGCGGAGCTGAGACGAACTGAGCCGCTGAAGCGACTGGGGGGCCGAGACGACTCGATACCGCCGGGCGGCGTACCCGCGGTGGCCGCGCGACAGAGGACCGGCCTACCCCACCCACTCCCGAACAGGGGTCAGCAGAAACTCCTCCACCGACATCCCTTCACCACCCACCAGAAGTGGCCGGGCCGTCGGGAAGGCCCGGACAAAGGCGGAGAGACCGGAGTGCTCCTTGGGGACACGTCGGCTCTTGACCTCGACGGCCAGGAGTGCGCGCCCTCCTTGGACCACAAAGTCAACCTCCCGATTTCGCTCCCGCCAGTAGAAGAGCTCGATGTCACCCGGCATGGCTGCGTTGACGAGATGGGCTCCTACCGCTGATTCGATCATACGGCCCCAGAACTGTGGGTCTGAATACGCCTGCTCGAAAGATGCCCCCGACTGTGCGCCGAGAAGTGCGTTGTTGAATACCTGCAACTTCGGACTCGACGCCCTTCGCCGCACTTCCTGCCCGGCGTGCTTGGAAAGACCCGCGATCATGCCTGCCCCTTCGAGAAGATTGAGGTAGTGAGCGAGGGTTGTGGCGTTCCCGGCATCTTGGAGCTGCCCGAGCATCTTGGTGTACGAGAGAACTTGTCCGGAGTACCTGCACCCGAGTTCGAAGACTCGGCGCAGCAGCACAGGTTTGTCCACCCGTGTCAGCAGGAGTACGTCTCTCGATATTGTGGTTTCGATCAAGGCGTCGAGGAGGTAGCGACGCCACCGCTCTGGCTCACGCATCAGCGTGACCGCACCCGGGTAGCCGCCATAGTACACGTACTGGTCGCACGCCAGCCCGAACGCCGCCCGCATCTCCGCGAACGACCAATGAGGCACGCGAAGGATCTCAAAGCGGCCGGCCATGCTCTCCGTGAGTCCGCGCTGCACGAGAAGCGGCGCCGAACCCAGGAGCACCACCTTGACCGAACGACCTGCCCGCGAATCCTCGTCCCACAGCCGCTTGACCGACTCCTCCCACCCCACGGCCTTCTGCACTTCATCGAGCACGAGGATCGCCTCGCGTTCCCCGGCCGCCACGCGCGCCAACTCCCACTGTTCGGCGACCCATCCCTGCCCCCGCAGCGTGGGCTCATCGGCAGTCGCGTAACGAACCGGCACGGACAACTCTTTGGTCGCCTGAAGCACCAGGGTGGTCTTTCCCACTTGGCGCGGACCCGCCACCACTTGAATGAACCCACGTGGCTCCTCCAAGCGCCGCCTCAGGTCGACCACTTGCTGCCGCTGGAAGGATGGCAACGATTTACTCATTATGATGAGTATTATTACTCATTGCCTTGAACAAGACAACGCCCTCGCACGCCGCCCGCGGTGTGGCTGTCACTCAGCATGCTGAGTACTGCTACTCACCGCCTTGGGCAAAGCAACGGGCGCCCGAGAGACCCGCTCGCGCCCGCTGCCGCCAACGAACCAACAGCAGGGCCGCACACACGGCCGTCAGCCCCTCGGCGAAGACCGGCGTCAGCCAAATGCCCGTCGGGCCGAGCAGCCGGGGCAGCGTGACGATGCCGATCACGGTGAACGCGAAGCCGCGCGCGGCGGCCACGAGCATCGAGTGACCCGCCTTCTGAAGCGACGTGAAGAAGATGGAACCGACCACGCCGAACGGCATCAGAAGCATGGAGATGCTCACCAATCGGCTGATCTCGGCCGTCAGGGGCAGCAGCTCCGGATGCCCGGGGAAGAAGAGCCGCGCCATGGCCTCTGACTGCGTCTGGAGCAGCACGAACAACACGACTCCAAGGGCGAAGCCGGCGACCAGCAGCCGCGTGAGGGTCCCGGCCACCCGGGCGGTGTTTCCCGCTCCGTGGTTGTAGCCTATGATAGGCTGAGCTCCAATCCCCAGCCCCATGAGTATCATCAGCCCGAAGATGAGCAGGTACTGCACCATGGTGAACGACGCGAGCGCGATGGGCCCCAACATGGCCAGGATCGTCCGATTGTAGAG
Source organism: uncultured Gaiellales bacterium (assembly GCA_964423425.1). Taxonomy (GTDB): domain Bacteria; phylum Actinomycetota; class Thermoleophilia; order RBG-16-64-13; family RBG-16-64-13; genus CAYRES01. The sequence continues at coordinate 76,050 of CAYRES010000003.1, forward strand.
ATAGGTGGTCACGCCGCCCGCCATCTCGTTCATCAACTCCGACGATCCGTTGTACGCGATTCTGCCGAGCACACCGATCCCACCACCCGGACGATGAAGCACCAACCCCTCAGACGCAACACCCCCCCGAGCCCCGGGAGCCCGCGCATCCCGCATCGTCTTCATCGCAAAGCGTCCAAGAAAGACAAGGGTGGCGCAGGCATTGGCAATGCCGGTCGCCACGGCAGCCCCCATTATCCCCATGTCCAGCGGGAAGATGAAGAGGTAGTCCAAGACGATGTTGAGAAGAGTGGTGGAGATGATCACTCCCGACGCGAGACCCGGACGACCGTCGTTCCGGGTCGCCTGTTCGAGGATGAACGAAAGGATCAGGGGCGTGAAGAACGGCAGGAGGGCGGCCAGATAGTCGGTGGCGAAGGCCGCGAGATCGCCGCCGGCGCCCAGAAGAGGGGGCACCAAGGGCAACAACGGGATCGTGACCAGAGAACCACCCACCCCCAGACCCACACCCAAACAGAGGATGAGACTGAGCGTACGGCCGGCGTTGTAGCGGTCTCCCGCACCGAGGAGCACGCCGATGCGGGCGTTCCCTCCCATGCCTATCATCACCGCGAGACCAATGTAGAGGGCGAGGATGGGGTAGAGAAGATTCACCGAGGCCATGGCTTCGGGCCCCAGCCTCCTCCCCAGGAAGATGCCGTCGACGATCTGGTACAGACTGATGACCAGCATCGACAGAATCGCCGGCATGCTGTTGCGGAGTATCAAACCACCCAGTGGTCTTTCGAGATACTCCCGGCGACTACGGTCCTTCGTCTCCATGGGCCTCCGTGATCACGGCCGTCGTGACGGAGTGCCCATGTTACCGGAACTCGACCAGGCTGGGCGAAACCCAGAAGCTCCTGTACCTTCTTGAAATTGCCGACCTGGATACGGGCACACAGGAAGACGTAGTGGGTGCCGTCCGCGAATACGAAGCGAACGGCGGGCATATAGCCCTTGCCCAACTCCACCAGGCGAACGTCGCTTCGAGGGAAGGCGACCAATGGGTCTCCCAGTGAATTCTTGAACAACCCCCTCTTGATGGAGAAGAACGCCACCATGGTCGGCCCCACGGCGACGTAGAAGGCAGCCGCCTCACCCGGCAACGATGCTTCCTTCACCTGACCCGCCAATACTCTGCCGGCCGCTCCGCCCAACACCCGGCCAATGACCTGCTCCACAGGCTCGTCGGCCGAGTCGAACCCACCGGCGCCGATCACTGCTTTCGTGAACTGTGGATTATCGAGACGCGCTGCGGCAAGAACAACCTCACCCATCCCCTCGGCGGCCTTCTTCTCCATGACTCCCCCCTGAAGGAACGGCCGGGCCCGTGCCCGGTTCCAGACGGGCGCTTCCCTTCTCTCGAGGGATGCTTCCGTCCTGGAACCATCCTGACACCGCCTTGGCGGGGGGTCAAGATGGCGGGCGAAGAGTGCATCGTGCCGCCCTTGAGATCCCGGAGTCCGGAGGCGTATTCGGGCAGAACCTCCACCCGCCCGTGGCTTCGCGCAGTCTCGTAACCTGCGAGCCGGCGGGCGAGGCCGGCCGCAGCCCGGAACGGCCCTAGAGCCGTCTGATGATGTATCCTCTATACATCACTACTGCACCGTCAACTCGCACGTCACAGGCACCACACTCAGACCAAAGTCCGACGACACGAAGGAGTCTACGGCCGTACCATGCCCCGCATGACCCGAACACAGATACTGCTGAAGGAAGAGGAGCACCGATTCCTCGCCAAGGAAGCTGCCAGGCAGGGAATAAGCGTCTCCGCATACATCCGCGCCTTGGTTGAAGAGAAGATGGAATCGACCTCCCGAGAGGAGACTCCGGTGGCAGCCATAATCGGCATGATCAAGGACACGTCCGGCTTCTCAGGTGCCGACCACGACGGCGTCCTGTATGGACCTGTGGCCAGGCCCATCAAGTGAGCACTGTATTCGTCGACACCTCTGCCTGGTATGACGCGATAGTCGAGGGTTCCCCACGCCATGCCGAGGTCGCCCCTCTGATGGGCTCCGATGGTGTCGTGCTTGTCACCACCACACATGTATTGTCGGAGCTCGTGACTCTGCTCGCGCGAAGGCACGGACACGGCCTCGCCGTCGCTGTGGGAACCAGGCTCTGTTCTGCTCCGGAAGTGCGGGTGATCCATCCCACGCCGCAGACAGAGCGCGCCGCGTGGGCTCTGTTCTGTGCGCGCACGGACAAAGGGTATTCGTTCTGCGACTGCGTGAGCTTCAGTGTGATGAGAGAACTAGGAATCTCGACGGCCGTCGCCACGGATCAGCACTTTCGTGCGGAGAGATTCCTGGTCGTGCCGTAGCCGTCTCGAGGAAGGGGAGGAGGAAGGGAGGAGGAAGAAGAGCCGCAAGAGCCCACTCTCAACGAAATCTACCCAAGCGACACTCTTTGCGACGAAACACCTGCATTTGCAGGTGTTTTCTTTCATGAGCCGTGCTGGACTCGAACCAGCGACCATCGGATTAAAAGTCCGGTGCTCTACCAACTGAGCTAACGGCCCGCGCGAGAAGGCGGCAGCAGCCCGGAGCCTGTTTCGACATCCTCCCGAGGACTCCCGCGCCCACTCTTCTTGGAGTTTATCTCAGCCTGAAAGAGAGCGTCAAACCCGCCGGCCGTCCTGGACTCCGTAGGGGTACATCCGCCAAGCCACTGTCCGGCAGCCACACCTCACTCGGCGAAGAACCGCCGGCACTCGATGCCCAGCGCCTCCGCCGCCAGCGCCATCACCCGGTCGGCGGTCGCCAGCGTCCCGATGCCCTCGCCCTTCACGATGCCGAGATGCAACGCATCGAGGCTGCGGAGGGAGGTGGCCGGTAGAGACCCGATGAGCGACTCCGCCAGCAGAAGATGCTCCACCCGCTGCGGGAGAAGGACGAGGTGCCCCGCAGCGATGTCGCCCTCGAACACGGCGTACACTCTGTTCTCGAGCGCGGCGTCGATAGAACCCTCCCGGCGGCGGCGGGCCAGAAGAGCCCGCATCTCCACCTTGGTCAGCAGGCTGATGGCCACCGGCGCCTCCCCCTGCAGGAACTCCTCCACCTCGTCCGAAAACGCTTCGTTCAGGTACCACTTGACCAGGGCGCTTGTGTCGAAGTAGACGGACATCCGTCACGGGCCTTCACCCGGAGCAGCCGCCCAAGGCTGCCGCCGCTTGAGACGGCCCTCCCTCAACCCCCGCGATCTTCACGGATGAGCTCTTCACTCGGGCGCTGCATGGGGGGCATAGCCGCGCGCAGATCGGCGTGGGAGGGGGCTTCCGACCGTGGACGCACAGGGACCACCTTGGCAACCGCACGCCCATGCCTCGTTACCACCACCTCGCCTTCCCGCTCCACCACGTCGTCGATGGTGGACAGGTGGGCTCTGAGCTCCCGGATAGACATCTCGCGCACGTAGGCACCCCCGAGCCGCATGTACATTTGTGCCACATCTTACACCATTGTGGCACAATTATGCACGGCATCCGCTCCCGTATCATCCAGGTGCCCTACTACCGCCGCCACCCAAGGCTGCCGCCGGCGCCCGAAACGGCGCCCCGCCGGCCCTCCTAATGCCGGAAGTGCCTCCGCCCGGTCATCACCATGGCGATGCCACGGGCTTCGGCCGCGGCCAGCACCTCATCGTCCCGCTTCGAGCCGCCCGGCTGGACGGCCGCCGTCGCCCCGGCGTCGATGCAGACCTCGAGCGCGTCGGGGAAGGGGAAGAAGGCATCGGACGCCACCACGCACCCCTCCAGCGAGTGGAGCGCCTTCTGCACGGCGATGCGGGCCGAATCGACCCGGCTCATCTGTCCCGCCCCCACCCCCACGGTCATGAGGTCCTTGGCCAAGACGATGGCATTCGACTTCACGTGCTTGGCCACCCGCCAGCCGAAGAGCAGGTCGCCCCACTCGTCCTCCGACGGATGGCGCGTGGTCACCACCCGCATGTTCTCCCGCTCGTCCACCTCGGTGTCGCGATCCTCCACCAGGAGACCGCCGTTGATGCGCTTCATGTCGAAGCGGCGGCGGAGTGTCTGCCGGCTCTCGGTGTCGACCAGGATGCGGATATCGGCCTTGCGGGTGAGAATCTCGAGCGCCTCCTCCTCGTAACCAGGCGCGGAAAGCACCTCGATGAAGTTCTTGCTCATCTCCTCGGCCAGCACTTCGTCCACCACCCGGTTCACGGCGATGACGCTGCCGTACGCCGACCCCGGGTCGCAGGAGAGCGCCTTCAAATAGGCGTGGGTGATGCCCTCGGCGACGGCGCACCCGCAGGGATTGTTGTGCTTGATGATCACGCAGCAGGGGAGGGCGAACTCGTCCACCAGCCGCCGGGCCGAGTCGAGATCGAGGATGTTGTTGAAGGAGAGCTGCGCTCCGTGCAGCTGGTTGATGGTGAAGACCGGGGTGCGATCGGTCGCCAGATCCGAGTACAGCGCGGCTCGCTGGTGGGGGTTCTCCCCGTAGCGCAGGTCCTGGAGCTTCACGAAGTCGAGCATGAGGGAATCGGGGAACTCGCCCGCCGCCTCGTTGAACCAGGTGGCGATGGCGGTGTCGTAGGCGGCGGTGTGATTGAAGGCGGCGGCTGCAAGGCGCCGCCGCGTCTCGAGCGAGAGTCGACCTTCGTTGCCACGCATTTCCGCAAGCACACCGTCGTACTCGCCCGGGTTCACCACGATACCCACGCCGCCGAAGTTCTTGGCCGCCGCCCGCACCATGGTGGGGCCGCCAATGTCGATGTTCTCGATGATCTCGGCTTCGTCCACGCCGCGCCGCGAAGCCGTCTCGCTGAACGGGTACAGGTTGACCACCACCAGGTCGATGGGCTCGATGCCGAGCTCCTGGATGGCCTCCATGTGCTCATGGATGTTGCGGTCGGCCAGGATGCCGCCGTGGATGGCCGGATGGAGGGTCTTGACCCGTCCATCCATGATCTCGGGAAACCCCGTCACCTGAGAGACCGGCGTCACGGTAACACCGTTCTCCTCCAGGAAACGAGCCGTTCCCCCGGTGGAGATGATCTCCACTCCCATTGCGGCCAACCCCTCCACGAAGGGCACAAGCCCTCTCTTGTCCGATACCGACACCAGCGCCCGGCGAATCCTCACTGTATTCCTCCCGAAACTGCGATTGCTATCCAGTCGCCGAAGCGTCTACGGCCAATCCGCGGCCGTACTCCGGCTCTCGTTCGTCCTCCACCCTCACCAGCCTCGACCCGGCGCGCGGCGGCGTCACCTTTTTCCGCGCCATGAGTTCCACCACCCGGGGCAGCACCCGGTGCTCCACGAGGTGAATCCGCTCCGCCAGGGTGTCGGCCGTGTCGTCGTCGCGCACCCGCACCGGCTCCTGCGCGATCACCGGCCCGGAATCGACCCCCTCGTCTATGAAGTGCACCGTCACCCCCGTGACCTTCACGCCGTAGTCGATGGCCTCCTGGAAGGCACTGTGGCCGGGAAACGAGGGCAGGAGCGCGGGATGAAGATTGATGATGCGATGGGGAAAGCGTTGGACGAAGGATGGGGTGAGGATGTGCATGTAGCCGGCCCCCACGATGAGGTCGGCGGAGACCGCTTCGATGGCGTCGCCCATGGCCCGGTCGCGCTCCTCGCGTGACCGATAGTCGTCCGCGCGGAACACCGCTGTGGGAATACCGGCCCGCTCAGCCCGGGTGAGCCCCATCACGCCGGGCACGTTGCTGATCACAAGCACGATCTCGATGCCGGCCACCCTGCCGTGCAACCGGTCGATGAGGGCCTGTAGGTTCGACCCGCTGCCCGACACCAGCACCACCACCCGATAGGAGGCCGGCATGCCGGCGGCGTTGCCGTCGCGGTCCGCGCCGCGGCCGGCCGCCCCGGCGCCGGCGCTACCGCCTTGCCCACCCGCCTCGGGGCCGCTCATATCAAAACACTCCCTCCAGCTCGACCGTCCGCTCGCCGCGCACGATCCGTCCCAGCGAGAGTGGTCGCTCGCCCGCCCGCTCGAGTAGCGTAGCCACGTGCTCGGCCGCTTCCTGCGCCACAACCAGCACGAAACCCACCCCCATATTGAAGGTGCGGAACATCTCCGTGTCGGCCACGCCCCCGAGCTCCTGGATGACCCGGAACTCCCGCGGCACCCTCCAGCTCTCGAAGTGAAGGCGGGCCGACATTCCCCGCGGGATGACCCGGCCCAAGTTGCCCCCGATACCGCCACCCGTGATGTGGGCCATTGCCCTCACCGGGAGGCCGAGCTCGAGGAGCTCGAGAACCGGCTTGACGTAGATGCGCGTGGGCCGCAACAACAGCTCACCGAAGATCGTCCCGTCCGCAGCGACGGCCGCAGTGCCGAGGGCGGTGCCCTCCGCGCCGTCACCGGCCCCGGACAACCGCTCGCCCAGACCGATGCCGGCCTCGGCCAGCACCCGCCGCACCAGCGAGTATCCGTTGGAGTGGAAACCATCGGACGCCAGGCCTATCACCTGGTCGCCCACCTCCACTCGGGAGCCATCCACGATCGCGGTCTTCTCCACCACGCCCACGCAGAAGCCGGCCAAATCGAACTCGCTCGGAGCGTACAAACCAGGCATCTCGGCCATCTCGCCGCCCACGAGGGCGCAGCCCGAGCGGCGGCAGCCCTCGGCCACGCCTTCCACCAAGGCAGCCGTCTCCTCGGGCACCAGCCGGCCGACGGCCAGGTAGTCGAGAAAGAACAGCGGGCGGGCTCCCAAGGTGAGCACGTCGTTCACCGACATGGCCACCAAGTCGATACCCACCGTGTCGAGGCAGGCAAGCTCCTGCGCCAGAAGGATCTTGGTGCCCACTCCATCTGTGGCCGACACCAAGACGGGATTCTCCATGCCGGTAGGCATCTCGAAGAGGGCGCCGAAACCTCCCACGGAACCGATAACTCCCGGGGTGCGGGTGCTCTCCACCGCCCCCTTGATCAGCTCGACGGCGCGCTCGCCGGCATCGATGTCCACCCCCGCCTGCGTGTAGGTGAGCCCGTCTTTCCCCTCGTCCTTGCCGGCCATCATCCTCCCTCGTCAGATTCGCACAGGCATGTCACACAGCAGCGTGCGCCCTCGCCTAGAACCACAGAATGACGGAAGCCACCGTCGCCACCAGACTTACAGTCGCCAGACCCAGAAGACGCCGGTCGCGCTCGAGTAATCCCAAGAGAACACTCCCGAAGAAGGCCACGAGCAGAACGAAGAGGACTGCACTGAAGGCGGAACTCACGACGGCCCGGCCTTTTCCGTCAAATGTGGAGGTCGGCAGCTCATCAGGCGGCCCGCCGGGTGGGCTGTCGTGCGGCCCCTCAGACCGCGCACGCGAAGTGGCGTCACGCTTCCCATGGGTTCAGATGGTACCATCTGAACCCGTGTGGGTTGCGGTTCATCTCATGTCTGGCTTGGCGCTCGGAGCCCTCTTACCCGCCGCGTGGTGGGGACGTCCGCTCACCGTCACCGCCGCCATCGTGGCCTCGCTGGCACTCCACGCCCTGCTCGACCTCGTTCCCCACTGGGACTATACGCACCACCGGCTGCGCAGGCTGTGGGGCGGCCTCGATGTGCTGCTGTCACTGGGGCTGTTCCTGACAGGCGCCCTGGTATTCGGCTTCCCCAGCCTGGTGCTGCTCACCGGAGCGGTATCGGCCCTCCCCGATCTCGACGTCCTCGACTCGCTTCTGCCCTTCAGACGCAGCGTCCGCTGGTTCCCCAGCCACTGGCGCCGCTACCCGCACGGAAGCTGTGGCCCGATGCCCGGCGTCCTCGTGCAGGCGGCCGTGGTCGCCGTCTCGGCGCTGATACTCGCTCTCAGTGTGTAGCCGTGGTCGGGAGGGCGTCGCCTGCGGCCGGTTGCCCAGGGCGCCTTGTCTAAGGGGCCGAGTGGAGCTGCGTCTGTAGATCAAAGAGGGCCTGCTGGTTCGCCCGGAGAAGTCCCTCCGTACTCCGGTCGAGATCCACGATGAGGTAGAGCACGAATGCCAGCACCAAAAGGAGCAGGGCGAGAGCGACGAAGTCCCTCTTGACCGCGTACCCCGTCTGTATGCCGACCATGAACACCGCAACCACGGCGATCACGAACATGCTCAATAACACGAAGGGGGGAATGCGCACGTAAACCCCCACGACCACCCTCTCCGTGTGCAGATCGATCACCTCGTTGAGGGCAGAGATGTACAGGCCGGTCGTCGGTGCCGTGTTACCCCCACGTACGATCTCTTCCACCTGCGCCCACAGTTCCGCGTGGATCTCCTCGGAGCGCCCCCGGACCTCGGCGAACTTGGTTCGATCCAGGGCCACGGCCACGCGCTGGTCTACATACTCCCGCAGCAAATCCCGAGCCGGCCCCCGATACTCGTCGTCAAGGTAGCCGGCACGCAACCACGCCGTGCCTATCGCGTTGGCCTCCGCCGTCGTCGACATTCTGCGCTCCTGTGAGGCGTTCACGCCGAACCCGACCACAAAGGCAAGAAGAAAGGTGAGCAGGGCCAACGTCGCCCCCGTGATGGCCCCCACTCCGGTGTCGAAGCCCTCGTGTTTCCTGCCCGGACCTTGCCGCGCGTAGAGATAGCCTCCCAGAAAAGCGGCCGTCAGCAGTAGAACCGTGAGCGGGTAGAAGGCCGACAGCGAGATGTGATCCAAGGGCTGAGCGTCCATGCGCCCCTACTCTCCTTCCTCGAAAAGATCCGAGCGATGCCACGGAGCCCTCCTACGCTCCGTGCACCGATTCCCCCTTCGCAACCCCCTCAAACGGGAAGCGCAACCCGAACACGTATCGATAGCGGTCGTACAACGTGACGAGTAGGGTGAGCATCATCACGAAGAAGATGGTGTTGCCCCAGTTCAATGAGCCGCCCGCCCAACCGAGCACGGAGCCGAGGAGCAGCACCACACCCATGTTGATCACCGTCATGGCCAGAAATTCACGCCCGGCCGAGGCCCAGCCCTTGTCCCGTGCCGCCAGCCAATGGCTCACGAACGCGTTGATGACCACAAGAATTCCCACACCCACGGCCAATTGCAGGTTGGTGGATTGGATACCGGGAAGCGTCTGAGCGAAGATCACCGAGAGGAAAGCCACCAGCACCACCTTCTCCAGCAGCCGGCGGTTGAACACACGTCCAATTGCCTTCACGGCCAGCCTCTCTTTCAGGTCGGTGCTCTCGGGAGGCAGCGGATCCGCCCGGAAGCGCCACTTCCAGTCGGCCGCCGGAAGCTTCTTGGCGATGAGCCACCACAGCAGCAGAACGATCAACCCCACCACGGCCGCCGCCACCGCGAAGACCCACGGCCGCATGGCGAAGGCCTGGCCCCAGGAGTCGATCAGTTCGGCCCCGAAGATGTGCATCTTGATGAAGTCGGTCATGTCCAGCTTCGCGATGTGTATCCACCACTCCTGAGGCAACTTGATCACGATCCAGATGGCCGCAACCGCGATGATCCACGCCTTCCTGCTGAGCCGCACCGGGTTCCAGCGGGTGCGTACCAGCTCGTAGAAGATGAAGAAGTACTCGAAGGTGTTGGGGAACATGAACAGGAGCCACCTGATCTCGGTGATGTTGAACGCGAGCACTCCCACGAGCCTGTAGTAGAAGAGGAAGCGGCTCGCCTGAAACGCGAACAGGCTGGTCCAGTTGCGGAGCGTGGCGATGTAGGCGATGGAGAGGTAGAAGACGTCGAGGGCCTTATCGTAGGGCTGATAGCCGTCCAGGTTGAGCGTGGTGAAGACCTGGAAGATCGTCTGGTCGACGGCGTCGAGCACGAGGCAGGCGATGATCGCAGGGAGGGGATAGCGGAAGATCGCCAGAGGGAGCAGTAGCCGCGCAGCCACGACCAGCAAGAAGACGACAATGTCCGCAGCCGATTCCCCCATGGGCCCTCGCTTCCCGTCTACATGTGCGGCCCCAGCAGCCTCAACAGGCCCGGTAGCGTATCACCATCGAGGCGGACGCATCAATGGGGGCATGGGGGCGTGGCCCGCATGCGTGCTGGTGAGTGCAGCACCGACACACCGCCGCCCGCCCCACGCACGGGTTGCCGGTTGTTGGTGCCCGAGGTTCTCAACGCCTGGCGCCGGCGTTCTCCTCGAAGCGCAACTTGGCCAGACGCAGGTCGTCGGGCACAGAGCAGGGGTACGAACCGCTGAAACAGGCCGTGCAGAAACAGTCCTCCACCCCGGTGGCCGCCTGCAACCCTTCGAGTGACAGATAGGCGAGCGAAGTGGCTCCCACCTGCCGGCCGACATCCGCCACCGACTGCTGAAAGGCAATGAGCTCGTCCTGGTCGGCCATGTCGATGCCGTAGAAGCAGGGAAATACGATGGGAGGCGAGCAGATGCGCAGGTGAACCTCCGCCGCACCCGCCTCGAACAGCATGGCCACGAGGCGCCGCGTGGTGTTGCCCCGCACGATGGAGTCGTCGACCGCCACGATGCGCCGCCCCTCGATGTTGGAGACGAGCGGGTTGAGCTTCATGCGGATGCCCAGGCGGCGCAACTCGTCGGCGGGTTCGATGAAGGTGCGCCCGACGTACTTGTTCTTGATGAGGCCGTCACCGAAGTGAATGCCGCTCTCCTCGGCGAAGCCCACCGCACCCGGCTTGCCCGTGTCGGGCACGGGGATGACCAAGTCGGCGTCAACCGGCGACTCCTCCGCCAAACGCCGCCCCATGCGCACCCGGGCGTCGTAAAGCGTCTGCCCCTTCATGACGGAGTCGGGCCGGCCGAAGTAGATGAATTCGAACACACAGAGGGACTCCCGCTGTCGACCCGCCACCTGCTCGATGTGGTACCCGGTGTCGTCTATAAAGCACATCTCGCCCGGTTCGATCTCGCGGAGCGTGCGGGCGCCAATGATGTCGAACGCCGAGGTCTCACTGGCCAGCACGTAGCGGCCGTCGAGTTCGCCCAGCACCAAGGGACGCACCCCATAGGGGTCGCGGAAGCCGATGACCTCCTCGTCGGTGAGCACCACCGCGCTGAAAGCCCCGCGCAATTGGGGGATGACCTCGCGCAGGGCGTCCTTCACGTCGCCCTCGGCATACTGCGCCAGAAGGCCGGCAATGACCTCGGTGTCGGACGTGGTATCGAAGGTGTGGCCACTGTCGAGGAGCCGGCCCCGCAGTTCCGCCGTATTGACGAGGTTGCCGTTGTGGGCCAGGGCCACGGCACCGTGATTGCGGCCCTTGATGATGGGCTGGGCGTTGCTCCAACCGGTGGCCCCGGTGGTCGAGTAGCGGACGTGGCCGATGGCCGAGTGCCCGGAGAGGCTCTTCAATATGCGCTCGTTGAAGACCTGCGAGAGAAGCCCCAGGTCTTTGTACACCACGATCTCGGAGTTCTCGCTCACCGCGATGCCCGCCGACTCCTGGCCGCGGTGCTGCAGGGCGAACAGAGCGAAGTAGGTGAGGCGGGCGACATCGCGCCCAGGCGCATAGATGGCGAAGATGCCGCACTCCTCACGCGGCGAGTCACCCCACAGGTCACCGTCGAGTGCGCCCCTACCTCTCACCGCTACGCCCTTCACTCGCAGCGAGCGCCCGCGCACCAGAGGTCGGCCACCGGCGTGAACTCGTCTCACGCATTCTGCTCGGCTCCCTTTTCCACCTCTTCATTGGCCCCCTCGGCAGACCCGCCGGCCGGCCCTTGGGCCGGCGGCACAGCAAGGCAATCAGGACCGGCACCCGGTATCTCCCTGTAGTCGAGCTGGCTCAGACAGATGGTGCAGGAGCACATGCCCGGCAGGAAGCCCTTCCGGAAGGAGTTCTTATGGCCACAGCGGGGACACATGGTCTCAGACATCGCTCATACCTCCCGGCCCAGGCTTCCGCCCGCCCGACCTATTCGAGAATCCTCCTCAGCACCTCGGCGTACGCGTCCTCCACACCGCCCAGATCACGCCGGAAGCGGTCCTTGTCGAGCTTCTCCTTGGTCTCTGCGTCCCACAACCGGCAGGTATCCGGCGATATCTCATCACCCAAGCGCACGACCCCGGCGGCGTCCTTGCCGAACTCGAGCTTGAAGTCGACCAGGATGATGCCCTTGCCGGCGAAGAACTCGCTCAAGACCTCGTTCACCCTGCGCGAGAGCCGGGTCGCCTCCTCCAAGTCTTCAGGCGAGATCACTCCCAGTTCGTCCAGATGGGTCATGCAGAGCAGGGGGTCACCCAAAGCATCGTCCTTGTAGTAGTACTCGACGATGGGCGGATGTTTGAGCGGCGTGCCCTCGGGATAGCCGATGCGCTTCGACAACGAGCCGGCGGCGATGTTGCGCACCACGAACTCGACTTGGAACATCTCCAGACGCCGGATGGCCATAGCGGTGGGAGACTCGTCACCCAAGAAGTGGGTGGGCACCCCTTGGCTCTCCACCAGTTCGAACAGGTGGGCGGAGATGGCGTTGTTCATGCGGCCCTTGCTCGCGATGGTGCCCATCTTCTTGCCGTCGAAGGCACTGGCCGAGTCTTTGAAGTCTTGGATGTAGACATGGGGATCGTCGGTGGCGTACACAACCTTGGCTTTGCCCTCGTGGAGCTTCTCGCCTCGAATCATGCTCCCTCAAACCTTCCTTGCGTGATGAGTAGTCCAAGAGAGGAGCGCCCGCGCAGCCTCGCCTGCCTCCGGCCGTCCGCGGTCACACCGGCAGCGGTATTCTAGCACTATGGGCAACCGCCGCCTGCAGCCCGGCTCAGCCCTCGACTTCGAACAGATGGCGGATCTCCTTGAGTATCTCGGCGGCCATGCGGTCCCCTCCGGCCAGGGTGAGATGCTCGCCGTCGGGTTCGCGCACGTGGCGGCGCTTGCCGTTGTGGTCCACCAGATACGAGGTGTACCGCCCGCTCTCGTCACTGAAGAGGGCCCAGGAGTCGATGAAGGTGACGTGCCCCCGCTGCTCCGCCTCGGCCCGGTAGATGCGGTTGAGCTTCTCCGTTTCGGCGGAGAGCTGGGTCGAGCGCTTGATGGGGCCTCCCAGCCAGATCACCCGCGCCCCCCGCGAGCCGAGCAGATCCATGGCCGCTCCCGCCCGGGAGGCGTACTCGGCGTTCCACTCCTCGGAGAAGGTCTGGAGCGCCTTGCCCTCTTTGAGCAGACCCTGCGCATCGTTGCCGCCGAACATGGCCACCACCACATCCGGGTCGAGCTCCGTCAGCTTTTCCGCCATCACCCCGGGCCAGTTGTAGAAGTCGGGGCGGCTCAGACCCGAGCTTATCTTGCAGGTGGTGGATGCCTGCACCCACGCGTGATTGGTGGCGTAGCTCTCCAAAGACACGCCCACCTGCAACACAATCGAGTCACCGCACACCCACACCGTGAGCGGCCGCTCCGCGCTCACCTTCGGGCCGACCTCGTTGGCGGGGGAATCGTCGGCAGGCTCAGGGCCTGCGGGCACATCATCGGCGGATAGAGCGGGGGCCGGCACACCCATGTGCGTGCTCCCCCCGACCTGTGTGAAGCCACCAGGACCAGCGCTCGAGGCCGGCTTACAGCCTTGTCCCGCTGGGTCGCCGAGCCTGCCCAAGGCAGGCTCTCCGGGCCGAGGTAGGCCCCCCCGCTCGCCCTCGGTGCCAGACCGGGTCTCGCCGTCCGCCTGTGCAGACGGCCCCCGCCCCATGAGCTCAGCCACAGCTCTTGCCGGACCGTCCAAACCAAGCGCGGTGCTCACCCGGTGGATGGGCTGTACCACCACGAGCACCACCTCCCGCCCGGGCCCGTATGGCAGAGCCTCCGCCCGGGCCCGCAGCTTCTCGGCAGAGAAGAGGCCGGCGAGCACGAGTGACAGGAGAAGCACGAAGAGCACCTGGCCGGCGGCCAGCTTCTTGACACGCGTGCGTGTGCGGCCGCGCCGGGCCACCACTACCAGGAAAGGCGCTCCACCCGGGCGAAGATGGTCTCGAGGTTGCGCAGGTGATAGCCGGGATCAAAGCAAGCCTCGAGCACCGCCGGCCCGCCCATCCGCGCTACCAGTTCCGCGTCGTCCAGCAGTAGGTCCTTGAAGGAGCGCTTCTCCTGCCATGCCCTCATCGCATTCCGCTGCACCAGTGCATAGGCGTCGTCACGCGCGTAGCCCGCCTTCACCAGCTCGAGAAGCACCCGCTGGCTGTAGATGAGACCGTAGCTCTTCTCCACGTTGGCCGCCATGTTGTCCGGGTACACAAGCAGGGTATCGACAAGCCAGGTGGCCTTCTTGAGCATGTAGTGAAGGAGGGTGGTGCTGTCGGGGAAGATCACCCTCTCGGCGCTCGAGTGGCTGATGTCGCGCTCGTGCCAGAGGGCCACGTTCTCGAATGCCGCCACCATATTGCCCCGGATGATGCGGGCCTGCCCGGCCAGCCGCTCGGAGATGATGGGGTTGCGCTTGTGCGGCATAGCTGAGGACCCCTTCTGGCCGGGCGCAAAGTACTCCTCTGCTTCCAGCACCTCGGTGCGCTGGTAATGGCGCACCTGCACGGCGATCTTCTCGAGAGTGGTGGCGAGCAGCGCCAGGGCGGACATGAACTCGGCGTGGCGGTCGCGTTGCACCACCTGTGTGGAGATGGGAGCCGCGGTCAGACCGAGCTTGGTGCATACGATCTCTTCCACGCGCGGGTCCACACTCGCGTACGTGCCCACCGCTCCGGAGATCTTGCCCACAGCCACCTGCTCGACGGCCCTCTCCAGCCGCTCGAGACCTCGCTTCACCTCGAAGGCCCACAGGCCGAGCACCATGCCGAAGGTGATGGGCTCGGCGTGCACGCCGTGACTGCGGCCCATCATCACCGTGTCGCGGTGCTCGAGAGACCGGCGGGTGAGCACCCGCCCCAACTCCCGCGTCTGCTCGCCGATAAGGGCGCCCGCCCGCTTGAGTTGCAGAGCGAGAGCCGTATCGAGCATGTCGGAGGAGGTCATGCCGAAGTGGATGTACTTCGCCGGCTCGCCCACATGCTCGGCCACATTGGTGAGGAAGGCGATGACATCGTGGTTGGTGGTCCGCTCGATCTCCGCCACCCGGTCGACGTCGAAGCCAGCCTTCGCCTTGATCTCCTCCACCGCCGCCGCCGGTATCTCCCCCAATTCGGCCCACGCCTCGCACACCGCTATCTCGACATCGAGCCAGGCGGCCATGCGGGCCCTGTCGGTCCACAGGGCACCCATCTCCGGAGTGGTGTAGCGTTCGATCATGCGCCCCTCCCCGCTGTCAGATGGTGTCGGTACCCAACCCGGCCGCTGTGGGCGAGAGCCAGCACAGCCTGAGTATCTTCGCGGCCAGGATGGCGGCATTACGGGCACCGTTGATGGCCACGCAGGCCACCGGCACACCTGAGGGCATCTGCACGATGGAGAGAAGTGAATCGAGCCCGCCAAGGTCAGAGGTCTTGATGGGCACACCGATCACCGGCAGATCGGTGAAGGCCGCCACCACTCCGGGCAGGGCGGCCGCTTTACCCGCACCCGCGATGATGACCTTGAGCCCCCGCTGCTCCGCGGACAGGGAGTACTGCCGCACGGCATCGGGATCGCGATGCGCCGAGAGGACGTTCACCTCGAAGCCTATGCCCCGAGCCGCGAGCTCCTCCGTCGCCGGCTTCATGACCTCCTCGTCGGATTTCGACCCCATGAGGATGCCCACGAGCGGCGGATTGCCCGCCACCTCTTCGAGCATCTCTTCTATGCGCTCGTCAGCCTGAGTTTGTGGCGCCACGTCGACCTCCTACCCTCCAACCCCGCCTGCATGCCCTTGACTCTCTGCGATCTCTGCTCTCAGCCCGATGTCCCGCCTGAACTGAGCACCTTCGAACGAGATGCGCTCGACTCCTTCGTAGGCACGGGCCCTCGCCTCGGCGAAGGTGGGCCCCACTGCGGTGACCGCCAGAACGCGGCCTCCCGCCGTCACCAACCGGCCGTCACTCATGGCCGTGCCGGCCTGGTATACCCTGACCCCGGGGAGCGCCTCCGCTTCCTCCGCTCCGGTGATGACATCACCCTTGGAGCTGGAGACCGGGTAGCCCCGCGAGGCCATGACCACACCCACGCAGGCCCCGGGCTGCCACTCCACGCGGGCGGGCAGTTTGCCGCCGGTGGCCGCCACAAACAGCATGCCCAGAAGGTCGGTCTTGAGCAACGGTATGAGCACCTGCACCTCGGGGTCACCGAAGCGGCAGTTGAACTCCAGCACCTTCGGCCCCTCAGCGGTGAGGATCATGCCGCAGTAGAGCACTCCCCGGTAGGAGATGCCCCGCCGGTTGAGTTCCCTCACGGTGGGCCGGACCACGGTGTTCACGATATCCGCGTACAGTTCGTCGTTCACGGCCGGTACGGGGGAATAGGAGCCCATGCCCCCGGTATTGGGCCCTTCGTCGCCGTCGAAGATGCGCTTGTAGTCCTGTGCCGGCGCCAGAGGCAGCACCTTGTTATCGCACACAATGGCGAGCAGGCTGGCTTCTTCGCCCTCGAGGAACTCCTCCACGAGCACCGTCTCGCCCGCGGCACCGAAGCGCTTCTCGATCAAGCAGGCGCGCAGTGCTTCCTCTGCCTCCTCCTCGGTGCGGCAGACAACCACTCCCTTGCCCGCCGCCAAGCCGTCGGCCTTCACCACCAACGGAGCCCCCAGTTCGTGGGCGAAAGCCAGAGCCGGCTCGAGAGACGTGAACACCTCGGCACGTCCCGTGGGTACTCCCGCCGAGAGCATGATGTCCTTGGCGAAGGCTTTGGAACCCTCTATGAGTGCAGCCTCGCGCAGAGGACCGAACACCGGGATGTCTCTCCAGGCGAGTTCGTCGGCATAACCCGCGACCAACGGAGCCTCGGGACCGACGACCACCAAGCCGATGTGTTTGGCCTCGGCAAACGCCGCCACCGCTCCCACGTCATCGGCGTCGACCGGTGCCCTCTCCGCAACACGATCGATGCCGGCGTTTCCGGGAGTGCAATAGAGGTGCCCCAACAAGGGACTGCACGATATCGCGTCGACCAACGCGTGCTCTCGGCCGCCTCCTCCCACCACCAGCACATCTATGCCCATGCCAATCTCCCCTCAACCCCGCGGGTTCTCTCTTCAAACATCCACTCTCTCCCACGCCGGCTCGCTCACCGCGATGGCTCGCTCACCACGATGGTCTGCTCCCGGGCCGGACCCACCGATACCAGCCGCAGCGGAACCTCGGCGAAATTCGTCACGAAGGCCAGATAGGCCTGAGCCTCTTCCGGCAGGTCGCCGAGCACACGGGCCCCGGAGACATCGGTCCGCCAACCAGCCAAGCTCTCGAGCACCGGCTGCACCTGCCGCACGGCTGCTTGATAGGGAGGCATATCCGGGTAGACCCTCCCCTCCACCCTGTACGCGCAGCACACCTTGATCTCATCGAACTCGTTGAGCACGTCGAGCTTGGTGATGCACAACCCCGTGAGTCCGCTGACCCGCACGGCATACCGCAGAGCCACCAGGTCGAGCCAGCCACAGCGGCGCTCCCGCCCCGTGGTGGTGCCGAACTCCCGACCCACCTCGCGCAGCTTGTCGCCCGCGGCATCGTGCAGTTCGGTGGGAAACGGACCCTCTCCCACGCGGGTGGTGTATGCCTTGCAGATACCGAGAACCTCATCGACATAGGTGGGGCCTATACCCGCACCCACGCAGGCAAACCCGGCGCTCGGGTTGGAGGAGGTGACGAAGGGGTAGGTGCCGTGGTCGAGGTCGAGCAGGATGCCCTGCGCTCCCTCAAAGAGCACCTGTTTGCCCTGCTTGACTGCATTCCATACCAGTGCCGAGGTGTCGGTGACGTAGTGCACCAGCGACTCGGCCGCCTGCACAAAACGAGAGCACTCCTCGGCGAGCGTGGAGATGTCGGCACCGTACACGAGGCGCAGATGCCGCGCCTTCGCCTCCAGAATGCCTTTCACCCTCTCCCGGAACGAGGCCCGGTCGAGCACCTCCTGCATGCGGATGCCGATACGGGCCGCCTTGTCGGCATAGGCCGGGCCGATGCCGCGGCGGGTGGTGCCGATCTTGCTCTTGCCGAGCGAGGCCTCGTAGGCCCCGTCCTCGACCAGATGGTAGGGCATGATGAGGTGGGCTCCGCCGGACACCTTGAGGTTACGAGTGGAGATACCTCTCTCCTCGAGCGTACGTATCTCGTCACGGAGCGCCACCGGGTTCACGACCACGCCGTTGCCGATGACAGCCTGTGTGCGCGGATTGAAGATGCCCGACGGCACGAGGTGGAGGGCGAACTTGCCATGCTCGTTCTCAATGGTATGGCCCGCGTTGTTGCCACCCTGATAGCGGACCACAACGTCGGCTTGATCGGCAAGAAGGTCGACCACCTTGCCCTTGCCTTCGTCGCCCCACTGGGCCCCTACGATGATCCTGACGGGCACGTCACCCTCCTCGAGCTGCGCGCAGATCTGTCGAGATGTGCGGATATCCGGAAGACACAGTGTACTACACGGCCGCAGCAGCACGATGACGGTGGAGCGGCAGCGGGCGGCGATGCGGCGACGAGCCGCAGTGCCGGCGCAGCGCCCGCGCGGCGGCGACATGGTGCCGGCCTCGGCGCAATCACACGAGCGGGTCCCGGCAGCAGTGCCCGCCTGGGCGACGCCATGCGGCCGGCCGCCCTGCTACCACCCGGGGCCACGTGCCGGCCGGCTAACGACGAGACTCGTGCGCGGCCACCACCGCCCGGGCGGCCATCATGCCCGAAACCGAGGCCTGCATGATGCCCCGGGTGACACCGGCACCGTCGCCCACGGCGTAGAGCCCCTCCACGTGGGTCTGGAGTCCCTCGTCCAGCTCGAGGCGGGAGGAGTAGAACTTCACCTCCACCCCATAGAGCAGGGTGTCGCGTCCAGCCACGCCCGGTAAGAGCCCATCCATGGCCTGCAGCATGTCGATGATGTCCCGCAGATGGCGGTAGGGGAGCACGAAGCTCAGGTCACCGGGGGTGGCCTCGGCCAGGGTGAGCTCCACCGTGCCTCGCGCGAGTCGCTCGGGTGTGGTCCGGCGGCCCGCCTTCAGATCACCCAGCCTCTGCACGATGATGTCGTGGCCCAGGAGGTTGGCCAAGCGGGCCACCGACTTGCCGTATACGATGGGTTCTTTGAAGGGCTCGGTGAAGCATGTGGAGACCAGAAGGGCGAAGTTGGTATAGAGGGTTCGGCGCCCCTCCTCCGCGTAGCTGTGGCCGTTCACGGTGACGACGTCTCCGTAACTCTCCTTGCACACCACCCCGTAAGGGTTCATGCAGAAGGTACGCACGGGATCCTCGAAGTGGGGGGTGGTGAAGAGCAGCTTGGGCTCGTAGAGCTCACGAGTGATCGGTTCGAGCACGAGTGCGGGCACCTCCACCCTCACACCGATGTCGACGGCGTTGCTTCGCACAGGCAATCCCAATCGGAGGGCTTCCTCCTTCAGCCAGCCGGCCCCTTCCCGGCCCGGAGCCACGATGACCGCCCCGGCCTCGATCAGTTCGCCGCCGGTGACCCGCACCCCTCGCACCCGGCCCTGCTCGACTTCGAGTTGCCCGACCGCGACCCCCGTCCGTACCTCCACCCGGCCTTCGAGCGAGTGCCGCATACCCGTGAGCACCTGCACACAGCGTTCGGTGCCCATGTGCCTTATGGGGGAGTCGACCAGCCGCAGACCCTCACGGAGCGCGCGTAGCCTCCACTCGCCGGCCACGTCGGAATCCTCACCGTACATGCGGGTGGGTGCACCGAATTCGAGCCAGCCCGCGTCGACCTCGGCCAGCATCCCCTCGAGCTCGGAGCGGGACACATATTCATCCAACCATCCGCCCACCGCCGGGCTCAACGTGAGCTTGCCGTCGGAGAAGGCGCCCGCGCCTCCCCAACCCGAGGTGATACCGCAGGGATGGCAGCGCACACAGCGCCCCGTTTCCCGGGCGGGACAGCTCCGTCTCTCGATATCGGAACCCTTCTCGAGAAGGAGCACCCGCAGGCCGGGAGCCCCGGCCAGCTCGAGAGCGGCGAAGATGCCCGCGGGCCCGGCACCCACGATGACCACATCGAATCTCCCGCTTGGGCCTCCGTCTGTCACGGCTGGGTCCTCACGGCTGGGTCCGTCCCTCGCCGGCCATGTCGGAGAACTTCGTGTAGTTCTGGATGAAGGCAAGCTTGGCCATACCGATGGGCCCGTTTCGCTGCTTGCCCACGATGACCTCAGCGGTGCCCTTCTCGGGGCTGTCCCGGTTGTAGACCTCGTCACGGTAGATGAAGAGCACCACGTCTGCATCCTGCTCGATCGCGCCCGATTCCCTCAAATCGCTCAGCACCGGCCTGTTGCCGGACCGCTGTTCCACGAGCCGTGACAGCTGCGAGAGCGCCAGCACCGGCACGTTCAACTCCCGGGCCATGATCTTGAGCGAGCGGGAGATGGCGGAGATCTCCTGCTGGCGGTTCTCAGCGTTGCCGTCGCCCACCATGAGCTGGAGGTAGTCGATGATGACGAGGCCGAGGTTCTTCTCCTTCGACTTCAACCGGCGCGCCTTTGCCCGGATCTCCATCATGTTGGCCTGGGCGGTATCGTCGATATAGATGGGAGCCTTGAACAGGGGGGCGCAGGCCGAGGTGAGCTTGCTCCACTCTGAAGCCTGCAGCTGGCCGTGGCGCAGCCGGTGGCTGTCGACGCGGGCCTCGCTGCAGAGCATGCGTTGCACCAGCTCCATCTTGGCCATCTCCAGGCTGAACACGGCCACTCCCTTGCCCTGATCGACCGCGACGTTGCGGGCCACATTCAAGGCGAAGGCCGTCTTGCCCATGCTGGGCCGCGCCGCCAGGATGACGAGATTGGCCGGTTGCAGCCCGGTGATGATGTCGTCGAGGCGCCTGAAACCGGTCTCCACTCCCGTGGTGTGGCGGCCTTCAGACATGACGCGCTCGAGTTCGGTGAAGCTGTCGCTTATGAGGTCGCCGATGGGCGTGAATTGCTCAGAGGTGCGCACCTGAGAGATGTCGAACACCAGCTGTTCGGCACGGTCGATGAGTTCCCGGGGCTCACCCTCGCGCCGGTAGCCCATCTCGGCGATCTCTCCTCCTACCTCGATGAGCGAACGGAGAAGGTAGTTCTCACGGACGATCTCGGCATAGTAGCGGGCATTGGTGACGGCAGGCGCGGCCGACACCATACTGTGGATGAACGCCCGGCCTCCCACCTCCTCGAGGTTGCCCCGCGTGGAGAGCTCTTCCGAGACGGTGATGGGATCGACCGGCTCACCCCGGGCGTAGAGGTCTTCGATGGCGCCATAGATGGTCTGGTGCGCGCCGCGATAGAAGTGTTTCGCACGCAGAACCTCGGTGACGCCGGCGATCATGTTGGGCGCCATCATCATCGAGCCGAGCACCGAGAGCTCGGCTTCGAGGTTCTGCGGCGGAAGATGGCCGTGGTCGGCCGTGGCTTCCGTCCGGCTGGTCTTCGCCATCACCTACCCCTGACGCGAACCAAGAGAACGGCGGCGCCGGCCGCCCTATTCCTCCTTGGGAACGACTATGACCTTCACTTCCGCGTGCTCGACCGACTGGTGCACGTCGACCGGCACCATATACGTGCCCAGCGCTTTGATATGGTCCTCGAGCAGCACGCGATGCTTGTCGAGCCGGATCTTACGGGCGGTGTAGATGGCTTGGGCGATGTCCTGGTTGGTGATGGAGCCGAAGAGCTTCTCGCCCTGGCCTGCCGCCGCCGGAACGGTGAGCACCGTCTTGTTCAGGATATCCCGCACCTCTTCAGCCCGCTCGGCCTCACGGCGCTCCTGCTCAGCCTTGTCCTCCATCTGCCGCCTGACTTCCGCAGTACGCGCCGCAGTGGCCACCTCGGCCAACTTGCGGGGAAGCAGGTAGTTGCGGGCGTAGCCGTCGCTCACCGAGGCCACCTCGCCCTTGTTGCCCACTCCCTCCAGGTCCTTCAGCAGTATGACGTCCACCTAGCCTTCCTCTCCGTCACGCCCTCCGGGAGCCTGCCCCGGTGTGACGTGCGCATCGTCGTTGTTTCTCCGCGCCGCCCTGCGCCGTATGTCGAGCCATGTATCGAGCAGCCCCACCCAGCTCGCCAGCTGGATGAACAGCTGGCCCACCAGCATGAGGGCAAAGAGCAGGAACGTACCTCCTTGGCTCATGCGGCGCGAGATCGTCAGCCACCTCACCACCGCCAGCCCCTGGAACAGAAAGAGGGACTGGAAGATCAACATCAGATTGAGCCCCAACACCCGCAGCACAAACTCACCCTGCCCGAATCTCGGTGCGAAGAGCAGCAGCGCGAGGCCCCCGATCAGACCATACGCGAGCGACCAGTGAAGCCGAAACGCCGCGAACTCCGTGTGCGCGAGAGTAAGCCCCATGCGCCGGAATATCGCCCCTCCGAGGCCGATCATCGCGCCCGCGATGAACACTCCCGCCATGCCGAACAGACCGGGAAGCATGTAGGGCAGGACACGAAGCCATTCATTGAACCCACCGAGCACCGACTCTGCCTCGACGCCGGATGCCCCTGACATGGCGGCACCCGCCGCTACCGCCTCTTCGAGCAGGAGCTGAAGCTGCTCCATGGTCATGCCCGCCACGAACCACACGACGGTTGCCGACACGGCCACAGCGACGGCTGCCGCACCCGCAACGCTCAAGAAGAGCCGCGAAAAGCCGAAACCCCTACGCAGACCGGCACCGTACACCATGCCGGCGCCGCCGGCGAGAAGCACCGTACTCAGACCAGCCACGGGACCCGCCGCCGCGGCGCCCACTCCAGCGGCCGCGATGGTGGCACACACGCTCACCAGGGCCGGATGGCGGTACGCCACGTAGCCGATGGGCAGCGGCATGAGTGGCAGAGCCAACATGGAGGCCAAGGGCACGAACGCAGCAACCAAGGCCAAGACCGCAACCAGTGCTGCTGCCCTGCCTCCATCGGCCACCGCCTTCGTTCCAAGAGACCTCAACAGCTGACCTCCTGCGGCCGTTCGGGCCGCTCTCCTAGCGGCTGCTGTATGGCAAGAGAGCCATCTCTCGGGCCCTCTTGATGGCTACCGCCACCTGCCTCTGATGCCTGCGGCAGGCACCAGTGGTGCGGCGCGACCTGATCTTCGCCCGGTCGGACATGAAGCGCCGCAGGGTGTTGTAGTCCTTCCAGTCCACAAATTCGATCTTCTCTTTACACAGATAGCAGTACTTGCGTCGCCGCGAGCCCGTTGTAGGGCGGGGACGACGCCTCCTCGCAAATGCCACCTCTCACTACCTCCCAATCAGTCTAGAACGGGATATCGTCTTCGTCGCCGAAGTCGATATCCTTGAAATCGTCGCCGGCGGGGGTGATGTCGGAGCCTGCCTCACGACCAGGTCCGGAACGTTCGGCCCCGGGCCGAGAGCCGCCTTCAGGAGCGCCGCCACCCATGAACACGACCTGATTGGCGACTATCTCCACCTTGCTCCGCCTGGTGCCGTCCTGGGCCTCCCAGCTACGCTGGCGCAACTCCCCGTCGATAGCCACTTGGCGGCCCTTCGATAGGTACTGCGCGCAGTTCTCGCCCTGCCGGCCCCACACCACCACATCGAAGAAGCTCGTCTCCTCCTGCCACTGTCCCGAGGCGTCCTTGTACGAACGCCCCACTGCAACTCCCAGCTGGCACACGCTGGCACCGTTCGGCGTCTGCCGCAATTCGGGATCACGAGTCAAGTTGCCAACGACAGATGCGCGGGCGAAGCCTCTGGCCACGATTACTCCTCCGTCGTCTCGCCCGCATCCGCCTCGGCCGCCACCGCGGCCGACTCAGCGGACTGCGGCGTGTACGGGATTGATTCCTGAGGCTCCTCGCGAAGCCGCACGGGCATGCTGCGCACCACGGAGTCGGCAATGCCGAGGATACGGGTGAGCTCGTCCATGGTCTCAGGGCTGCACTTGGCGGTGAGGACGTAGTAGAAGCCCTCGTTCATGTGGTCGATCTCATAGGCGAAGCGGCGCTTGCCCCATTCGTCGACCTTGAAAACCGTTCCGCCCTCGTTGTCGATGATCTGCGTGACTCTCTCGAGAATCGCTCCCCGCCCGGCATCTTCGACATCGGGACGCAAGATCATCATCAGCTCGTAGCTGTTCAGTGTGGTCACCTCCTTCGGACTAGAAGCGGCCCCGGCCCTTATGCCGGAGCAGGAGTGAGTGATATGAAATTGTAACCCCACGGGTGCCGACGGCAGGACCGCGAGACCGTACCGCTCCCTGGACGACGACTCTGCGGCCACACTTACCGCGAGACGTCTGTGGACGGTGCCGGTGACGAAGTATACACGACCACGCACGGCCGGGAAGATGTCGCGGAGCACCACCGGCCGGACGTCCCGGCCACCTGGCGATTTCGAGATGGTAGGGTAGCGCCCCTCGTGCTCCACGAATGCACACGAGGTGATGGAAAGGGGGGAAGGATGATGGATGCCGGGACAGGTGCCATAGGCTCCGACGGCCAACCGCAGACGGCCGGTTACCACGATTCGACCACGCAGGAGACCCGCCCCGGGCGAGAGGCGGGCGCCGATCACTCGGGGGCCGGTCACTCGGGGATGCCCGCCTGGGCGCCGAGACTGATCGTATTCGTAGCCGTCATGGCGGTCGCCGTCTTTGCTTCACTCGCCGTGCTTTCCCGCCTGCGCGGCTTCATCGGGATCATGGTGCTTTCGCTCTTCTTGCCACTGGCCATCGAACCGGGGGTCAACTGGTTCGCGAAGCATCGTTGGACCCGCTTCTGGGCCACCTCGTTCATCATGCTCTTGGTGATACTGCTCTTCGCCGGTCTCGCACTTGCGTTCATACCTATGTTCGTGAGCCAGTTCGGCCAGCTGGGCACCTTCGTGGGCGACGTACTGGAGAGGCTGAATCCCTACCTCAATGAATGGTTCGGCACCGAGTTCTCGTTCGAGACCGTGAAGCAGATAGGACCGTCATTCGCCGACCTCGGTCTGAGTGCTGTGGGGGGATTGCTCGGTGCAGTGGGCAGCGTCGTGGGGTTCGTCGCCTCCTTCATGGCCATCGCCTTCTTCACCTTCTTCTTCGTGCTCGACGGCCCCAAGCTGCGGCGCTACCTGTTCTCGTTCATGAAACCAGAACAGCAGAAGACCGTCGTCTGGACCTGGGACGTGGCCATTCGCAAGACCGGAGGCTACCTCTACTCGCGAGTGCCCCAAGCCGCAATTACGGGAGTCGGCGCGTACATCGTCTTGAGAATCCTCGGCATCCCCTTCGCTCTGCCATTGGCCGTGTGGTCCGGCGTCGTCTCGCAGTTCATCCCCGCCGTCGGCTCGTATCTGGCCGCCGTCCTTCCGCTTCTCATCACCGTGTTCATCAGCCCCACCAAGTTCCTCATCCTGGGTGCCTACTACCTCATCTATCAGGGGGTGGAGAACTACTTCCTCGGCCCCAAGATCTACGGCAAGACCATGGAACTCCATCCGGCGGTGGCCCTGGGTTCCGCCTTCGTGGGCGGCGCGCTCTTTGGAGTGGCGGGAGCCTTTCTGGCTTTACCGGTGGCCGCAGTCATCCAAGCGGGCATCACCACCTATTCCACACGGTACGAGGTCATGGAGAGCGATCTCACGCGCGATGAAGGCGACAAGCCACCCCGGCAGCAGCGTGAAGGAACGAAATGGCCGTGGGTGAGACATGGTTCAGAGAAGAGCGAGGGCCCCTCTCAGGAGGTGGCCCCTCGGGAGACGACCGGGCCCAAAGACCAACCATGAACCGAGTCCCCCATCGGCGCCGCCCGACTTCGCAGGAACCAAAGGCAGGCATGCCGGCGGCCGGGGGAAGCGACACCGCCAGACCGCCGACTCAGAACCCTACTGCGTAAGCACCTTCTGCTTCTCGACCTCGAATTCCGCCTCACTCAGGATTCCTGCCTGCTTCAACTCGGCAAGCTCTTCGAGTTGAGCGATCTTCTGTTCCATGGTCAACGCCCCGACCGGCGGGGCTGCTGCGGCACCAGGATCCTGCTCCGGAGTATCGGCTGCCGCAGGTGCCGGGGTGGCTACTGCCTGTGCCTGCAGAGCAGCCACCTGCGCTTCCATCTCGGCCATCTGTTGCCTCTGCAGCCCCTCCTCCGCCCCAGCCTGCTGAGCCGCAAACTTGGACTGCTGGCGATGGGCGACGCCGGCGGCGGCGGCGCCCGCGGTACCTGCAATCACGGCCGTGCGGGCCATGGTCCCCACGAGTCCGGGGCGGCCGCCTCGACGTATCGGCATTTCAACCTCCCATTCCTTCGTGATCCCCAACTGTACGAGGCAAACCAGCGCTGCCCACGGCTACCCGAGGTTCACCTCTTCCCATTCCAGGGCCGCGTCGACCAGCTCACGGGGAATGCGCTCGTAGGCCAACAGGTACCCGCCGGCGTCAAGCACGGCATCCCGCACCCTCGCCACCCACACGTGCTCGACAAGAAGGAGCGCGGCGGAGCTGTCGGGTTCGAAGGCTTCGGCCACGCTGCGAACGTCGTCGTCGGCGAACAGGCCGTGCTCCTCTTCCTCCAATGCGGCGAAATCCGCCGCCTCTTCCCGGTCGAATTCCTCCAGTTCGGCAACTGAAACGTTTCCCGCCGCATCGTTCTTCACGAACACGAGATCGATGATGCGAACAGTGCCGTTCTCAACCACCTCGCGAAGAGCGGGAATGATCTCCCCTTTAGACCGGTTGCCGGGGAAAGCGATTATCAGATACTCGAGTGGTCCGACGGGCGTCAGGTCCTCCTCTTGGGGCGGGCCACGGAGCGTGCGCTCCGCGGCCCGCCGCCTCTCTTCATTCTAGTCTTCGGCCCCGAAAGCGGCCTTCAACTTGGCCTCGTCCTCGTTCGAGAGCGAGGTGCGAAGAATCTTCGCCGGGTACTTCTGGAGTTCCCCCATGACCTTGTCTTCGGTCATGCTGCGCACCAGGATGAAGAGCGCCGAGTGGTTGGGCTGGACGGTGGCCCCCACTTCCTTGATGAAGCCGTCGTCGATCCCCACATCGGCAAACCTGCCCGCAAGCGCGCCGGATATGGCTCCGACGGCCATGCCCAACCAGGGCATGAAGAAGAGAAGGCCGATCAACATGCCCCAGAAGGCCCCGCCGAACGCACCCGCGCCGACCAGATTCTGAGCCTGCTTCACCTTCACCTTGCCGTCGGGGCGCCTCACGACGATGGCGGCGTCATCCAGTTCAATGAGTTTCTGCTTCTGCAGATCACCTAGTCCGGCCTGCATAGCCGCAGCTCCGTCCGGCGTGTCGAATGCAAACACAATCATCTCGCTCATACGTCCTACCTCCGATTACCTGTTGGTCAACTGGCCTTTTACCGAGCTGGAATCGCTGTCATTGGTGGCACATCGACGATGACACCAACGTAGAAGAGATCGATCGCCTTACCCACTTTGACGTCAACGTACTCCAATTCGAGGGGTGATGACCCCATCTTGGGCAGGGCGAACGTCCACACCCACACACCCGGGGAGCCGTCTGTCGCATACGCCGGGTGCCACACCGGGTCTCCCTGCGGGACCATGACATCCGGATAGTGCTTGCTGATTCGCCAGTCGTAGCCGGCTGAAGGGTTTCCCCCCAGCGTGAGCACCAGCCGGTACCCGTACGGCACGTGGACGAACTGCCCGTCATAACGTTCGTCGATGTAGACCGTATTCGGTGCGATCGTGGTCGTGGTGCGGGGGATCGTCGTGGTCGTAGTGGGTGAGGCCGTGGTCGTCGCGGTTGGAGCGGCGGTTGTGGTCGTGGTGGGTGGAGATGTGGTGGTCGGCGGCTTGGTCGTCGTGGTGGTGGTTGATTCGGTGGTTGTGGTAGGCAGAGTGGAGGTGGTCGGCATCGAGGGGACTATCTCCACGGTCACCTCGAAGGTCCGCTCCCGCGTCCCATCGGGCCCCACGTATTCAGCGTCCACTTTCACCGTGCCTGTGGAGAGGGCGAGACCGGAGAACGAGTACACCGCCGGCGCGCCCAGTTCGTCGCTCTCGGGCACAATGTGCGGACCGGGAAGGGCTTTGATGAGGACTGGGTCGGGCGGGACTACGTTCCAGCTGTAGCCCGCGGCCGGATATCCCGTGAGGGTGAGAACGATGAGCCATAGGAAGGGAAAGATGAACGCTTTGGGATCGGTGCCTCGTCTTTCGGGATTCTTCACACAGAACACGGCGTCACGAGGCGAGCTCCCAGGAATCAACGATGGCGCTGTACCCTGCCCAGTGCGCCTCGAAACAAGATCGAACACACTGGTCACCATCCTGCCCACAGCGCAGACCGGAATTGCGCGGATCCAGATGTTTAGCGGGAACAGCACCGTGCAATACTCAAGCTGTCCGGCCACTGCAGAATGAGTAAGGATGAGCCCATGACCCGACTCCGATTGAGTGGCGCCGCCGGATGGCGGCGAGTCGTCATGGTGCTGACCTTCATGGCGGCCGCCTCCTTCCTGTTCGGCTACGTGGAGCTCTGGGTCACCGACACCGTTATCGACAGCCGCCGTTTCGGTGAGGTCACCACCTCTGCGCTCACCTCTGAACCGGTTCGTGACGCCGTCGCCACAGCCGTGGTCGACAGAGCCCTCGAGGACTACCCGCTGGTGCAGACCATCGTGAGACGCCCGGTGGAGGCGGCGATCAGCGGCCTGCTGGGAACAGCCCTCTTTGAAGAGGTCTTGCGCTCCACTGCTTCTGAGCTCCATCTCCTGATCACCACAGACGCCAGAGACCAGGTCGTTCTCCGTATTGGGCAGGCCTATCAGATCATCTATGGAATTGTGGATGTCATCGACCCAACCATCCTCGAGCGCCTCCCTCCACCCGAGGCTCTCTCAGAAGTGGTGATCCTCACAAAGGAGACGGTTGCCCCCGTGAGGGTGGCCGCACGGCGCACGCCTTTCATCGCCGCCGGGGCACTCCTGCTCGGGGTGGGGCTCTTCGCCCTCTCCGTCTTTCGAGCGCAGCGCCGGCTCGATGTCGTGCGCCTCACCGGTCTCCAGCTGGCCTTCGGCTCTGTGCTGATACTGATCTTCGTGCCCATCAGCCGCATCGCCCTCACGGGTGGCATAGAGAGACCCTTGTCACGCGTGGTGGTCGACCAAGCCTACCGCTCATTGACTTCGAGCCTGGTGACACGAACATGGCTGCTGCTCGCCTTCGGGCTCGTCTTGGCGGGCATTGGCTTCGTGGTCGCCCAGCGGAGGCGCGCAGCCCTGGAAGGGCATGAACCGCGCTCCATCTTCAGTCGTGGTCTCTCCCGCCTCCACTCCTCGTCCGGCCGCAGTCCTGCATCGCCCGTCCCGGCGCCTGAGCCTGCCCGCGAGGAGGGGAAGACAGGTGTAGATAACGACGTCGGCACCGCCGATGTGGACGTCCACGTGGACAAGGAATCTCCCACGGACGATGAAGAAGGCACGTGAACCCTGTGGCGGCTTCGTTCTCGCCCCGAAGCCACCCTGACAGCTGGTGAAGACACGGCAGATACCGGTATTGAGGAGGAGATTCGTGAAGATGAAGTGGACCGGCCTCGTTCTGGCCGTCATCCTATCGGCCTCCATTTTCCTGGGCGCCGGCTTCCTGGGCGCCTGCGGGTCCTCGGAGGAGACACAGGCTTTGGAGGGGCCGACCTGGGTGCTCACCTCATGGAAGGCCGCTGACGGAACCATGGTGGACGCGCTGACCGAGGTCACCGTGACTGCGACGTTCGATAGCGGGCGGGTGGGAGGCTCTGGGGGATGCAACTCATATGGCGGCACCTACACTGTAGGCGACGGCACATTAAAGATCTCCGAGATCGTTCAGACGCTCATGGCCTGCGAGGAACCCAGCATGGAGCAGGAAGGCGCCTTCGTCGCCGCGCTCGAGGCGACCACCGCCTACGCCGTCGAGGGGGCCACCCTCACACTGAAAGATGGGGCCGAGACAGCCCTTCTGACGTTCGAAATTGGGGAGACCGAGTCATGATCGAGCCACACGCCGGGTCGGATCCTCCGACCAATCCCATCCGCGCCGATGTGGTGCCCCTGGGCGATAAGGTCGATGAGGAAGTCCTTCGCATACTCTACTCGTCGGCCCTCAGGCTGTGGGATGTGGTGGATGACATCACCCGCCTCCGGCCGGAGAGACCGTCCGCGTACAGTGTCAGTATCTTCGGCTCCGCCCGCATCATTCCGGGATGCAAGGAGTACGAGGACATCCGGCGGCTTGCCTCCAGCCTCACCGCCATGGGTTGCGAAGTGGTCACGGGCGGCGGGCCCGGCCTCATGCAGGCCGCCAATGAGGGCGCCCGTGCCGGGGCACCCGATCACCCCGAGCGATCCATCGGCATCCGCATCGCCCTCGAATTCGAGCAGGCCGCCAACCCGTACGTGGGGGAAACCTTCGAGCACCGCACCTTCTTCTCGCGGCTCCACCATTTCGTCCTCCGCTCAAGCGCTTTCGTCGTCACCCCGGGAGGCATCGGTACGGCGCTCGAACTCATGACAGTGTGGCAGCTTCTGCAGGTCCGCAAACTCAGCGACTCGCCCCTCATCCTGGTGGGCCACATGTGGAGCGAACTCGTGGAATGGGCCCGGCGCAACATGAGCGGCACCGAGGTCACGTACGCGGATGACGCCGACTTCGCCCTGCCGCACTGTGTCGGGGAGGTCGATGAAGCAGTGGAGATCATCCGAAAGCGCTTCGACCACTGGGCGGCCGGCCCCGGCGCAACCTCCTCCTGAGGCTCCGTCCGCCTTCGAGCAAGACCGTTCCAGAAGGGGGCGGGGGTGCGCACGCGCACCCCCGCCCCCTTCTCCTTGAAAGCCGTGGCGAGGCGGACATCGCCTCAACGCATCGGCGGCGGCCGACGTGAACGTCAGTCGCCGCCAGCGAACCCGGGCCTATCGCCCCTGTTCCGGCTCATCGCCTGCCGACGGAGCCTCCGGCGCCGCCGGAGTATGCGGTGCCCCGGCGCCATGCGAGGCCGCGGCTCCCCGTCCGGACGGGTCCTGTGCAACGGGCGGAGCCTGTCCGGCTTGGGCGGCAGCCTGGCCGAGAGGCCGAGCCTGACCCCCTTGGGCCGTGGCCGCCTGAGCCCAGTATTCTCGCTCAGCCGTCGCTCGGGCATCACGCCGCCGGACAACGGCTCTCACGATCCGGTACACGACATAGGCGATGACGGCCAAGATCACGAGCACCGGCAGGGCTTCACCCAAGAACACCACCAATTCGTTGATGGTGGAGACCAGACCGCGAAGGGCCTCCCTCAACGCCTCCACGAAACCCCACCCTTCATCCTCAGGCGAGGTGATGGTGCCCGGTTCGTAGATGGTCAAGACAATGGTAGCGAAGCTGGAGTGTTCCTCCAGAAACTTCATCCGCCCCTTGAACTGCTCGATCTCCTGCTGCGTATTGGTAAGAACCTGCCGCACCTGCAGAATCTCATCGATGGTCTTCGCCCGGCCCATCAGGTCGAGAAGCGCGCGCTCCTGGGCTTCGGCGTTGGCCAACCGGGCCTTGAGGTCAACGTACTCCTCCGTCACATCCTGTGACTCCAGGCCGCGTGCCTTGACCGTTCCCAACTTGGCCGCGTCGCTCAGGGCGGCCGCCATGGACGCCGCCGGAATCCTGACAGCAATGGTGCCGCTCCGCATCTCGTCCTCGTCGGAGACCACGCTCGCATTGGAGCTCACGATGTACCCACCGTACTTGTCAGCAAGAAGCGTGGCTTGGTCAAAAGCAGTCTGGAAGCGCCCCTTCTCCACTTCGATCTGCAGATTGGCGTTGCTGATGATCTTCCGATCGAAGGCGGTCTGAGCCACGGTGACGGCGAGCCGGCCGGGGGTCTCGCCGTACAATGTGTCTTCTCCGCTTTCTGCGTAGCCACCTTCTTTCGCAGAGTCGGACGACGGAGAGGAGGCCCCCGCCATCGTGGTGGTGACCGCTACGGTGGTTTCCGTGACTGCGCGTACCGGCTGTGACTCCCGGTCGGATCCGCAGCCGGTGGACAGCAGCACGGCCGCGGACAAGAGAGTGACACAGAGTGCCAACCCCATCACCGCACACCGCCGTTGCGACACCGGCCTCTCTCGGCAGACACCTCTCCATCTCATCATCTCGACCCCTCCCCCCGAGGCCGCGCCCACGGCACGGCGCCGGAAAACCCCTACAGGCGACGAGCCGCCACTTCTGCTGCCGCCCTCCTCATGAATACCCCTGAGACGCAGACCGCGACGAAGCCGGTTCCTCCGCGAGTTCGGCGACCAGTTCATCCAGAAAGAGCCCCACGTCGGTGACGATGGCTATGGTCTGGAAGCTACCTCGATCGGACAGCTTCGTGGCGACGGCGGGATTGATGTCGACGCACACCGTGTGCACCGAGGCGGGGAGAAGATTGCCGGTGGCTATGGAGTGAAGCATGCTACACAGCATGAGGCACAGGCCGGCATCACGCACATGTTCTCTCATGGCCTGCTGGGCGACCATGGCGTCGGTGATGACGTCGGGCAGCGGGCCGTCGTCGCGGATGGAGCCCGCCAGTACATAGGGGATATCCCGCTTCACCAGCTCATGGAAGAGACCGGAAGTGAGCACGCCCTGCTCAACAGCCCCTCGTATGCTCCCGCAGGCCCGTATGCGATTGATGGCCCGCAGGTGGTGCTCATGCCCCCCTTCCACCGTCTCACCCTCGGACAGGTTGACGCCGAGCGAGGTGTTGAAGAAGGTGGATTCGATGTCGTGCACGGCGATGGCATTGCCTCCGAACACCACGTCGATCCAACCTCCGGCGGCAAGCCGGGAAAAGGCGGGAGCCGCCCCCGTATGCACTACCGCCGGGCCCAGGACGGCCACGATCTTCTTGTCTTCCGCCTTGATGTCACGCATGAGGCGGGCCACTTTCGCGATCACCAGCCGCTTGGGCTTCTCCGAGGAGACGGCGGAACCCATGAACTCGAAGGCGCGCGAGGCCCGGTCACGGCCCAGGGGCACCGTACGGATGCCGTAGGAGCCGACCACGATGAGGTCCCCGGCCCGCACGTGGATGAGCGGTACCGTGCGCGCCGAACGAGCGGCCGGATCAACCACGATGCCGCAGTCCATCTCCGGCCACTCCACGCGCAGCCACTGCTCCTGCACCCGCACGTAGGTCTCGAGGTTGGTGGTGGAGTAGAAGTCCTCAGGGAATACTCCGTCCGCCGGAGCGGGTGCGAGGTGGACATCTTCCTGCTCGACGATCTCGACGCCGTGCTGCTGGAGATCACGCAGTATTGCCCGCAGGTGCTCCTCATCGGGGGCGGTGACTCTCAAGAGTGCCGTCGAGTGATCGTCTTTCGTCCGCCCCATGCGGAACCGCAGGATGCGGTACTCACCTCCGCGCTCGAGTACTTCGTCGAGCACCCGCGGCAGAAGCAGCGAGTCGATGATGTGTCCATCCAACCGTATGTCCTCGTATGCGCTCACGACAACCTCTCGCTCCCTGGGCCTCCCGCCCGCGGATGCTCTTCCCCGGTCCCGGCCACACCCGGCACGTACCTTCCGCACGCCGCCGCCAACCGGCGGCTCTCATTATTACCCGCCTGCCTTCATCGTTTACACTAGTCGCGTGCATGAACTCTTCGTCATAGTCAATCCGGCCTCCGCCAACGGCTCCACCGCCCGCTTCTGGCCCAGAGCGGAGGCGGAGCTCCGGGCTGCCGGCCTAAGCTTCGACTGGGCGGCCACCGAGGGGCCGCTTCACGCCACCGCGCTCGCCCTCCACGCAGCCCAGCAGGGATACGCCCGGGTCATGTACGTAGGCGGCGACGGGACCGCGAACGAAGTCGCCAACGGCCTGCTCGCCGCCCCGGTCATCGCCCGCCCTGCACTGGCCGCCCTACCCCGAGGGACGGGTGGCGATCTGCCCCGCGCGCTCGGCCTGAGCCGAGGAGTGGAGGCGGCCATCGAGCGCCTCAAGCGCTCAAGGAGCCGCACCATCGATGTAGCCGCTACCACCTTTGTCGGCCTCGACGGAGCCGAGACCCGCCGCTACTTCGTGAATGTGGCCGACGCCGGCCTGGGCGGTGTGGTGGCTGAACGCGTCAACCGTGGCAACAAGGCATTGGGCGGCACTATCTCCTTCCTGTGGGCCATCATCGCCGGATTCTTCGAATTCACCAATATCCCCATGACCATCACCGTGGACGGAGAGGTACGACACGAAGGGCCGGTGGCCACCGCGATCGTGGCCAATGGACGTTTCTTCGGAGGAGGCGTCAAAGTGGCACCTTTCGCCCACATCGACGACGGCCTCCTCGACCTCATCATCGTGGGCGATATCTCCAAACGCGACCTGCTCCTCAACGTGCCCGGCATGTACAACGGCCGCTACGTGGAACACCCAAAGGCATCGGTCATGACCGGGAGGGAAGTCCTCATCGAGGGGGACGAGCCCATTCTGCTCGACCTGGATGGCGAGCATCCCGGCCGGGGTCCCTTCCACGTCTGGGTGGAGCCGGGCGGCCTCTCCGTGCTCGTCTGAGGCACCCTTCCGCGCTGCGTAGCGAATATCTGCCGGACCGCCGGCCCCCGGCCTCCGCCCGCCCGCCGCGAACCTCCTCAGGCGCCGGCCAATCTCGCTTCCAGTTCATCGACCACACCCTCCACGGCGGCCAAGAACTCCGGAGCATGTCCGTGCACCGACACTTCCTCCAGATCGGAGCGGGCAACCGCCTCGCTGTAGGGCAGGGTCCCCAACACCTCAAAGTCGGCCAGAAGCAGCTCCAAGGCGGCGGCCCGGGAGTAATCAACCTTGTTGGATACGACGAACACACGTCTGATGGCAAGCTCCTCCGCCAGATGCGCGATTGCCTGTGCCGTTCTCACGCTGCGTACGCCCGGCTCGACCACCACCACCATGGCATCCACTCCCTGGGCCGTCGCCCGGCCCAGATGCTCGATGCCGGCCTCCATGTCAAGGATGATCGCTTCTCCCCGGCCCACCAGCAGATGGGTCACGAGGTTCCGCAGCAAGACCGATTCCGGGCACACGCAGCCACCTGCTGCGCGCTTCACCGTGCCCATGACCATGAGCCTCACACCGTCGACCTCGAGGCTGAGCTCGTCGGGCAGGTCGTCCACCCTCGGGTTCATCTTGAAGAAGCCGCCCATGGTGCCCGGCTGCGCCCCGGTGCGCTCGGCGATGAGTTCCTTCATCTCTGCGATAGGGACGATACCCACCGCCTCTTGGCGGGGAACCCCCAGCGCAGCGGCCAGGTTGGCGTCGGGGTCCGCATCCACGGCCAGCACCCTGTAACCGCGCCCACGAAGCACATGCGCCAGGGTCGCAGCCACGGTGGTCTTACCCACCCCCCCTTTGCCTGTGACGGCTATCTTCAAGCCGCGCTTCAGCCTCTCACCACCGGTCTCCACTGCGACCCACCTCCCCGGTCTCGCTGACCTCTTCCTCGTGTCCCGCACGCACACCGGCCAGATAAGCGAGGAGCGACGCCAATCCGAACCCCACTCCGAACACGAGACCCACCGCGCCCACACCCAGGAGGATGGCCCCCGCCGGCTGGGAGGGGCCGGCCTGGTGACCGATGAGAAGACCGCAGGCAGCCACCAGCGCTCCGCCGAGAAACAGTGTCCCGGGAAACAGTGCGGGATGCCGGCCCAGAACGGCGTTCACCCGAGCCGTGATCCGAATCCGGCCTATGCGCAGCCAGTGGTCATAGTGCCACCACGGGCTCTTCTTCTTGGAGGCGCCGCGTTTCACAGGAACACCCCACCGGCATGCACTCGAAGCGGCACCCCCATCAAGGGATCAGGGCCAAGAGCGCCTCGAGTACCGCGGCGACCTCCTCGTGATCGCGTAGACCGCAGCGCAAGAGAGGCACCTCGTCGTTCACGCGGAGTATGGCCCTCACCTCTTCGTCCTCTATCTTCTCCTCTTCCAGAGAGGCATAGGTTGCCACCACATAGGGACGATCGCCGATCTCCTCCAATAGCGCCACATCGCCGCGTGACACGGCGATCGAATCGCGGGAGTTCACGTTGACGAGAAGCACGAAGCCCGAAGTCTCCATCGCCATTCGCTTGATGACCCACGAAGGTGTGCGGGCATCGGCGAAGTAGAGGAGGCAGCTCTCGTCATCGCCCAGGTCGCGCACACCGGCCGACAAGTGGATCTCTATCTCCTCCTCCTCCACCGTCTCCAGCCGGAGATGGGAGGAGACCTCCCCCGCAACCGCGGTGGTCAAGAAGGTGAGGTTATAGATGTCGATAGGCCCTTTGAGTGCGACAGCCGTGGTTTGGCCCAGCAGTTCGAGGGTGGGGTCGCGCACCACGATCAGACCCGCCTTCACGAGCCCATGGGCGAGCTTCACCAGCTCAAAACGTTCCATACGGGTGTCTTTGACCATGGTGTGGAGATCACGGCGCCCATCCGCGAAACACACGAACTCCCACTCGGAGGCGCTCAGCACGACCTCCCGGGTTGAGCCCGGAACCGGGTGCGGAACCCGCTCGAGGCTGCCGATGGCCTGCATCATGAGCCGCCATTCATCGACCCTCCGCACTCCCTCGATCGCCACCCCATCCAAGTCGAGCCCGACCAGCCGGCGTTCATCCGGGTCGCCGGGGAGGGGGGTGAGGGTGTAGGAGGCTCGGTCCCACGAAAGGGCAAGGAAGGCGACCGCCTCGACATGTCGCCTGATGATGTCCGCCATGTCTTCGCGCGTGAGCTGCTCCTCTCTGAGCAGCATGTCGACCCAGACCAGTGGATCGTTCGAGGCGGCACGCGCACGCAGGTCGCGCACGACGTACCCCGGCACACCGGCTCTGACGAAGCGCTCATCCAGCCCGGGGAAGACGGCAGGTGAGTCGGCGAAGTACAGCAGGCCCCCGGCTATCCGGAAATGAGTCCGTGCCGCCCCGCGGAATACCTCGAGCACACCGCTCCCGCCCTCGAGCTTGAGCAAGCGGAAGACCTCCCCGAGTTCCAGACCCTCGACTGTGCCCTCCAACTTCAAATCAGGCCTCTCCTTCTGACTGTGCGGCTCCTCCGGCACTCACGCCGGGGCACGAGGGGTTCCCGGCGCTGCCGCCGCCCTCCCGCTCATTATAGGTCGAAGAGCCCCCTGCCACCGAGAATGGATGTCAACCACCCCAGTTGCCCGAACACGATGAGTGCGCCGTAGGCGGCAAGAAGCACTCCGGATGTGATCCGTATGGCCCGGATGTGGCGCTTCGCCCAGTCGAGCACCGAGACGAGCTTGGCGAACAAGAGGCCGAAGAGCACGAAGGGCAGCCCCAGCCCCAGCGAGTAGACTAAGAGGAGCAGAGCCCCGCCAAAGGGGTCGCTGCCCGAGGCCGCAATGGTGAGGATGGAGGCGAGGATGGGACCGGCGCAGGGCGTCCACGCCACGGAGAACGCGATGCCCGTGAGGCCCGCCCCCACGAGACCTCTCGGCGGCCGGAAGGGAAAGGCCCTGCGTTCCCGGTCAAGGAAACGGACCGGGAGGGCACCGGCGACGACCAAGCCGAAGACGATGAGCAGCGAACCCGCCACGATCTGAAGGACGCGTTCGTAGCGCAGAAGCGCCGAACCCACAACGGCCGCTCCGGCCCCGGCCGCCACGAACACGATCGAGAACCCGGCCACGAACGCCAGCGTGGCGGTGAATACGCGCCTTATGTTCAGCGAAAGCTCGCCTACCGACACCCCGGATACGAACGACAGGTAGCCGGGAAGCAGCGGCAGCACACAGGGACTGAAGAAACTGGCCAGACCAGCCAGCGCCGCCAGAAAGAATGCCCCCAGTGAAACCTGTTCTATCAGTTCCCCACCCCCACGAGCCTCTCGAGTTCAGCGCTGGTGGTGGTGCCCACCTTCGTCTGCACCACCTCCCCTTGCGCGTCCATGATCACGGCCGTCGGTACCGCCCTCACGGCGAACGCCCGCGCGATGGAACCGTCCGGGTCGGGAAGAGCGGGCAGATCGAATCCCCCGTCTCTCAGAAAGCCGCCCAGCCGGGCTGCGCCGTCCTGGGTACCTATGAGCAAGAAACCCACCTCGTCACCGTTGTCTCGATAGAACCTATCGAGTTCGGGAGTCTCGTCCCGGCAGGCGGGTCACCACGTTCCCCAGAAGACAAGCACGGTGGGGCGGCCCAGGAAGGTTGCGTTCGAGACCTCGCTGCCGTCGAGGGTCACGCCGGAGAATACCGGAGCCCCAGACGGCGAAGCGCCGCCTCCTCCGCATCCCGTAACCAGGAATAGAGAGAGAACCGCGACCAGCCCAAGAATCGCGGGCATCACAACGCGCCGCCGCCCGGACTGGGGCACCCTTACAACAGATCTCGCCATCATGCGACCTCCTCTCAGTCTCATCCTCGCAGAGCACGGAGTGCTTCTGCGGCCGCCGGTGGCACTTCCGAAGTGGGGTCAATCCCTTCCAGTGCCTCGAGAACGGGTCGAAGTACCGGCCGCACAGCGGGATCAGCCTTTGCGGTGTCATGGAGCACATGGTGGGCGCCGGTCATGAGCAGCGAGGAACCGCTGCGGTCGATCAGCGCCTCAAGCACCAGAGGAACTACCACTCCACCGGCAGCTATGAGACCTTGCGCGGCCAGCCATCTCACACCCGAGGAGCCGTCTTCCAAGGCACGGACGAGAGCCGGGCCGGCAACCGGACTCCCTATCTCCGACAGAGCCTTTGCCGCCTCCCAACGGAGGATGTCACTTCGTGCCCCGAGGAGCGGCAGCAACACATCCACGGACGGTTCCCCGAGCGACACCAGGACTTCTCGTGCCGCCTTTCGCTTCATGCCGTCGCTGCCACCCAGCTCGGCCACGAGCCGCCCGGCGTCTTCGACTTCCCCGGACCGGCCGGCACTGCGATTGACCTCACGTGCTTCACTCATCGACTCGCCCCTTCCCGAGCTTGAACCCTCCTCCGCGACCGTGCCCCCTTACTCACTGGGGAACCTCTCCGGCACGTCCGTGTCGCCCCTCACGGTATCGGTGTCACCCCTTACGGTATCGGCATCGCTCCTGACCCCTTGAGCCAGGCCTTCCAAGGTCGGAGACGATGTGGCGTCCCTCCCGCCGGTACAACCATACCAATCCCGCGACGCCCCCGAGGATGGCGGCGAGACTGATCACCTGCTGCAGGCTCAGGCCGGCCACCAGCACGGGATTCGTCCGCAGGAACTCGACCAGGAAACGCGCGGCGCCCGCCATGGCCAGGTAGCAGAAGAACAGCGCTCCCCGTGGGGAGAGCCGTGGAGCAAGAACGAACACCAACACCAAGAAGATGCCGAGCGACCCGATGCTTTCGTAGAGTTGCGTGGGGTGGACGAGTTCAGTCGTGGGAGGCACACCTTGGGGGAAAGCGACGCACCACGGTAGGCCGCACTCCGTCCCGTAGCAGCATCCATTGAGAAAGCACCCGACGCGGCCCACGGCGTAGCCCGCCGCGATTGCCGGCGCGGCGACGTCCGCAGCCGCACCCACCGGCAATCTGCGCCATAGCGCCACCAGTACCACAGCCGCCGCCCCCCCAGCGAGACCTCCGTACCAGATAAGGCCCTGTCCACTGAGGAGGGCCTCGGGGAAGTGCTCAGGATGAACGAGGAGATAGTTGAGCTTGGCTCCCGCCAGCCCCCCCACCACGGCGGCGATGAGGAGATCGAATGCCAGACTGGGGTCGGCACCCACCCGCCTCAGGCGACGGTACATCACCATGCCGGCAACCGCAAAGGCGAGGGCCATGAACACGCCGTAGGCGTGCACGGTCAAAGGACCAATGCGGAAAAGCTCAGGGTACATATGCAAGAGGCGGGCACGAAGGCCCGCCCCACATCATGTTCGAGGGACCCACGGCCCCACTCTCAGTGACTTCAACCGAAGGAGTGGGAACATCCCCCGGGGGGAGGGGTACATTCCCCGGAAGAAGCGGCCGAGAGTCTGCCGCCGCCCATGAGAAAACCACCGGTGAGACGCTGTTCGACGTCGACACTGCCGCAGTCGGGGCACACCTTCGCTTCATCCTTGATGAACCCCTGGCAGAACACCTCGAAGTCTTCCCCACAGCTTCTGCACCTCAGATCGTAGAAGCCCACTACGCCACCCTCCCGAGTTCCTTGAACTCGTTCACGATCCAGGAGAAGGAAAGGGAGTAGGGTACCTTGACCTTGTCGCCCACAAGCACCAGGGGAAGCCTGCCGTTC
The DNA here is from genome assembly GCA_964423425.1 of uncultured Gaiellales bacterium. Classification (GTDB taxonomy): domain Bacteria; phylum Actinomycetota; class Thermoleophilia; order RBG-16-64-13; family RBG-16-64-13; genus CAYRES01. The sequence continues at coordinate 116,234 of CAYRES010000003.1, forward strand.
CTCTCCTCGCGCGCCTGCACGAGAGCCGGGAACTGCTGCAGCTCCGCGTCGTCGATGTCGACGTATTTCACCTGGAGCTCGTCGCCATAGTCCTGCTTCAAGTACTTGTTGATGTAGACGACTGTCTCCTCCAGAGACAGAGAGGGGCCTCAGCCGCCCATGCGGCAGGCATCCGCCGCCCGGGACCCCAGGATCACGATGTTCTTGTATGTTTCGTGCTGCTCCATACCTCGCCTTCCCGGCGGCCGGCCACTCAGCCCTCGCGCCCTACGCCAGACCGAACTCCTGCTCGTAGTCCTTCTGCGCCCGAGCACCGACTATCTGGCTCTTGACCTTGCCGCCCTCAAAGAGGATTACCGTAGGAATGCTCATGATGCCGAACTTCGCCGCCAACTCCTGGTTCTCGTCGACGTTGACCTTGCCCACCCTGACGGTATCGGCGTGGTCGGTGGCCAGCTTCTCGAGCACGGGCCCGACCATCTTGCACGGTCCACACCAGGGAGCCCAGAAATCGACAATCACACTGCCCTCGGCCTTCATGACCTCAGTCTCGAACGACTGGGCGTTCAGCTCCATCACGTTGCCACCCATCGATCCTCTCCTTCACAGGTCTTGTGTACCTACTCCGTCCGAGGGCGTTTGACAAAGACACCAGCCCGGTGGCCTCACGCACGGCTCACCGCGGACCCCAAGCATACCCTAGGGGGTATATTACCACATCAACGCCACCTGCACAACCACCCTCGAAGGGCTCCCGGCCTCGGGCAGCCCCGGTCTCTGTTGTTACCCAAAGCCGGTTGCTGGGTAATCCTACAACGAATCGTATCCTTGGACGACGCACGGAAGGTCACGCCCCCGCGGGCGGGCGCGACAGGCTGACTCCATACCCGTGTCGCCCGCCGCGGCTTGGACAATGACAGCGCGAACGCAGAAGCACACCTACACGGAGGAGAAGAACGATGCGCCTCACCTGGTATGGACACTCCGCCTTCCTGGTCGAAGCTTCAGAAGGGACACGAATTATCATCGACCCCTATCGCTCGGGCATCTTCTCGGGCGCCTTGGGCTACGCACCCATAGCCGAACGCGCCGATCTCGTGCTCGCCACCCACGGCCACGACGACCACGGGGCCGTCGACACCATCCCGGGCAACCCTCGGATCATCATCGAGCCGCAAGAGTTCTCGATCGGCAGTGTGAGCATTACCGGAGTGAAGACGGCCCACGACGAGAGCCAGGGGTCGGAACGCGGGCTAAACACCGTGATAGTGCTGGAGGATGACGGGCTCCGCCTCGTGCACCTGGGAGACTTGGGCCACCTCCTCGATGACTCCACCATCGCCGCCATCGGCAGGGTTGATGTGCTACTCCTGCCCGTGGGGGGCACGTACACCGTCGACGCGAAGATGGCCAATGAAGTGATGAAGTCGCTCACCCCCCGGCTGGTGGTCCCCATGCACTTCAGCAATGACCGGTGCACCATGCCCATCGCCCGAGTGGACGACTTCCTGAGCCTTCAGGACAACATCGTGCAGGTGGGTTCGAGCGCCATGCAGATCACTGCCGACAGGCTGCCTGAGGATCTCACGGTGGCGGTGATGGATCACGCCCGTTGAGCCCGTACGAGCGTTGAGCGTGCCCCCGAGAAGCCCGGTTACTACTCCTCCACCGGATAGCCCTCCTCCGCCAGACGTGCTTTCACGGCTTCATCGCGCACGCTCTCATCGAGCGAGACCGCGACGCTCTTGCCGACCACGTCAACCGTGACCTGCTCCACGCCGTCGAGTTCGGCCAGGGCCTTCTCGATGGCCCGCCTACAGTGGTCGCAGGAAATGCCCGGCACCACGTAGGTCTTCTCAACCATGACAGCCTCCTTTCCTCACCGATATCCGTTCCGAGGAACCACGCCCTCTGTGCAGGAAGTCCGCAAACGCCAACCGGAGAGCGCCCTGGATGCGACCCTGCTCGTACACCGTCCATATCGTGCGGCAGAGCTCGAGGCCCGCCACCGGCACCTCCCGCAATTCCCCCGTGTCGAGCAGGTCCTCGGCCGCGACCACCGATACGAACCCGTAGCCCGTCCCCGCACGTACCGCCTCGAGAACCGCATGGGTAGAACCGAGCACCATGAGGGGTTTGAAGCGGGCCACATCGACGCCGGCCGCCTTGAGCTTCTCCGCTACGGTCGCCATGGTCCCGGAGCCCTCCTCCCTGAACACGAGGGGCAGGTCGACGAGCGCTTCGACCTGCAAGGACGAAGCGGGATCCACCCTTGGCGTCTCGCCCGCAACACCGGCCTGCATGCGTACCGGCGGGCCGACGAGCACCACCTTGTCCTCGGCGAAGGATCGATGGGTCAAGCCGAGATCCTCGCGCTTCGAGCCCACGAAACCAAAAGCGGCCCTGCCCTCCGAGAGCAGCTCATACACCTCAGCCGTATCGCCCACCCGGAGTTCCACCGACACGGCCGGGTATTCCCGGATGAATCTTGCGAGCAACCGTGGCAAGAGGTACTCTCCGGGAATGGTGGATGCAGCCAGGGCCAAGCGCCCCCGTACCTCGTTCGAGGCGGCCTGCACTGCTTCGACCGCCTGATCGAATGAATGGAGCATGACCTTGCTCTCCTCGAGAAGCGCCTCGCCCGCAGGAGTCGGAACCACCGGTTGTCGGGTCCGATCGAGAAGCTGGGCCCCGAATTCCCGCTCGAGTTTCTGGATCTGAAGGCTGACCGCCGACTGCGTGAGCCCCAAGCGCTGCGCCGCTCCCGTGAAGCTCTGGAACTCTGCCACGACCGTGAAAGTCTTGAGGTAACGAAGGTTCATGTGCTCCCCCTGGGTGACACCAACGGTCTTCTCACACGCAGCCCAAACCGACTTCTTCCACGGAACCTTGTTGTCGCACGCTGCATGATCAGACGTTTGTCAGCCAATGCGCAATCGTTATGATGTAGGTGACCCTCGGCCGAACCGCTGTCTTGTTAGCATAGGGCAACGGTCGGCGTGGGACCACTCACTCGCGACTGGTATCAGAGGAGGACGCATGGCCGGTACTTTCCTCATTGTAGCTTCAGACACCATTGGAGCTGATCCGGAGCTCGGTGCGCTGCTCACCCAATCCTTCTTCAATAGCGTGGGTAGGGTGATCGACGACCCCGCCACTGTGTGGTTCGTGAACCGCGGAGTGCATCTGGCCCTCGAAGGCTCTCCGATACTGGACTCGCTGAAAGAGATGTCCGCGAAGGGCTGGACCATTTACTCGTGCGGCACCTGTCTCGACTATTTCGACGCCACCGAGATTCTCGCCGTCGGCGAGATCGGCAACATGATGCTGTTCGAGGAACTCGCTTTCGAGGCGGAGAGAGTGATCTCCCTCTGAGAGGTGCCAAACCCCAAGGCAGGGCGCCAGGCTGGAAGGGGGTACACCCCTCCCGGAGGGGACGGGCCTCCCGGAGGGGGCGGGCCTCCGAGCCCCGCGTGGGTTATCCTATGCATCAGGGACTGCACAGTCGTTCAGACTGCATACGGTTACGCTGCGCAGTTCCGACAACGCGAACGACACACGGCCACCGGGAGAGACGATGACCGACGCATTCGCCGAAGACAAAGGCGCACGGGCCCGCAAGGTTGCGGCCGAAGGGGGGTTCGGCGGTTCACAGGCACCGAAGACTCCGGCGGAAGCCCTCTTCGAAACACTCAAGAAATGGAATGAAGGCCGCACCGGAGGCGGCGGCGGTAATGGGGAATCGGAAGACAAGCCCCGGCCGGGGCTCAGCAAACGCTCGAAGATCATCATGGCCGTGGTGGGCGGCCTTATACTCCTTGTCATAGTCGCGTTGGCACTCTCCACCTTCTGGACCGACCTGCTGTGGTTTGGCGAGGTGGGCTATCAAGGCATCTTCTGGACCCGTATCTGGGTGCCCATCGTGTTGGCAATCGCCGCAGGAGCCGTCTTCTTCTTCGTGTTCTACCTCAACCTGCGGCTGGCCCGCAAGCTCTCGCCCCGCATCCGGGTGGCGAAAGAGGGGGCCGGAGATGAAGCCGAGGTGCTCGAGTTGGTGCCCACCCCCGACCGCACGGTCAACCGGCTCCTCCTCATAGGTTCGCTCGTCGTGGCCTTCTTCTTCGCCGTCGGCACCGCCGGCGGTTGGCAGGAGATCCTGCTCTTCTTCAACCGAGCGGAGTTCGGCTACGTCGATCCCATCTTCAACCGCGATGCCTCCTTCTACGTCTATGTGCTGCCTGTCCTACGCAGGCTCCTCAGCTTCATAAACGGCATGCTCATCGTCACCCTCATAGGCGTAGCCGGCCTCTACTTCTTCGACCGTGCCATCACCACCAAGAGCACGGGCCGCGGGCTCATCCTGGCTCCGCACGTCAAGGCCCACCTCTCGGTGGTCGGCGCCATACTCCTTCTGGCCAAGGCCGGTGACTTCCTCATCCAGACCTGGGAACTCGTCTACTCCACACGCGGCGTCACCTTCGGAGCGAGCTACACCGACATCGTGGCTCAGCTTCCCGTGCTCCGCCTCTTGGCCATCGTGGCTGCCATATCCGCCGTCATCCTTCTCGTCAACATCTACTACCGGGGCTTCCGGCTCCCCCTCATCGCACTCGGACTCCTGGTGGTGATGTGGATCGGCGCCGGGCAGATATATCCGGCCATCGTGCAGCAGTATCGCGTCTCGCCCAATGAGGTCGAGGTGGAGCGCCCCTACATCCTCTACAACATCGGGGCCACGCGTACGGCCTTCAATCTGAACGACGCCGTCACCACGCCGTTCCCGGCGGAGCAGCAACTCACCCTTGCCGACATCGAAGCGAATCCCGGCACCATCGACAACATCCGCCTGTGGGACCCGCGCCCCCTGCTCGAGACCTACGCACAGCTGCAGGAGATCCGGCTCTACTACCGCTTCCGGGATGTCGACGTCGACAGATACACGGTCGACGGAAACTACCGCCAGGTCATGCTCTCCGCGCGGGAGCTCGACCAATCCGGCCTGCAAGCCCAGGCCAGGACGTGGGTGAACGAACGCCTCACCTTCACCCACGGCTACGGAGTGGTGGCCAGTGCGGTCAACGAAGTGAGAGGTGAGGGCCTGCCTGCCTTCCTCATCGAGGACATCCCCCCGCAGACACGCACTGATCTCGTCATCACCCGCCCCGAGATCTACTACGGCGAGATCGGCAATGATTTCGTCATCGTGAGAACGAAGGCGCTGGAGTTCGACTATCCCCAAGGCAATGAGAACGTGTTCACCACCTATGAGGGCGAGGGAGGTGTGCCCATCTCCAGCTTCCTCAGGCGTGTCGCCTTCACCGTCCGCTTCCAGGATCTGAAATTGCTCTTCTCGGAGCTGCTCACACCGGAATCACGCGTCATGTACAAACGCACCATTCGCGAACGCGTGGAAGCCATCGCTCCCTTCCTGAGCTACGACCGTGACCCCTACATTGTCATCCGTGATGACGGTTCCCTGGTGTGGATGTGGGACGCCTACACCACGTCGGGGCGCTTCCCCTACTCCCAGCCCACGGGCGACACCCTCAACTACATCAGGAATTCCATCAAGGTCGTCATCGACGCATATAATGGCTCCGTCACCTTCTACCAGATCGATCCGGATGACGCCCTGGCCACCACGTGGGGCCGGGTCTACCCTGAGCTGCTGCGTCCCGCCAGTGAACTCCCCGAAGACCTGCGCCGCCATATGCGCTACCCCGAAGACCTCTTCTCCATCCAGGCCGACAAAATGGCCATCTACCACATGGAAGACCCGCAGACCTTCTACAACAAGGAAGACGTGTGGCAGATCCCCAAGGAGATCTACTTCGATGAAGAAGTTCCCGTACAGCCCTACTACGTCATCATGGGCCTACCGGGCGAACGGCAGGAGGAATTCGTTCTCCTGCAGCCGTTCACGCCGCTCGAGCGCAACAACATGGTGGCCTGGATGGGCGCCCGCATGGACGGCGACAACTACGGCGAGCTGGTGATCTTCGACTTCCCCAAGGACAGGCTCATCTTCGGTCCTTCCCAGGTGGAGGCCCGAATCTCCAACGACCCGGAGATATCGGCTCAGATCACCCTGTGGAGCCAGGCCGGCAGCCGGGTGATCCGCGGAAACCTGCTCGTCATTCCCATCGAAGACTCAGTCATGTATGTGGAGCCGTTGTTCCTGCAGGCCGATCAAAGCCCCATCCCGGAGTTGAGGCGGGTCATCGTGAACTACGGTGACGTCGTGGTGATGGAGCGCACGTTGGCGGAATCGCTCGAGAGGATATTCGGCTCCGGCACCCCACCCACCACGCTCGCACCCACCACGACCACGACGGCGCCCCCCGAGACCACCACGACGACGGCGGCGCCCACCACGACGACAACGACCGGTCCCACGCTGCCCACCGACGCGGCCGCACTCATCGCCCTCGCCGAGAATCTCTACGAAGAGGCACTCGATGCCCAGAGAGCGGGAGACTGGGCCACCTACGGGGAGCTCATCGACGAGCTGGGCCGCGTGCTCGAACGCCTGGCCGCGCTCTCGCAGTAAACTGCCACCCATCCCTCCGGGCCGACCGGAGGGATGGGTGTGCGGCGCAGCCCGCCTGAGGGCGGGCTGCGCCGCACCTTTCTAGGCCACCTACTCACCCCCGGGTGACCCCCGGGGGTCGATCTGTACCCTGCCCGTCTGCAGCTCAGCGCTGATTCGAGACCTTGCGGACAAGCTCGGGCCCCGCCGCCGAGAGCAGCGTGTACACCTCGCTGATGTCCTCCATCGACACCAGCCCCACGAACCGGCCGGCCTCCACCACCGGCATGGCCTTGATGTTCTCCGTGCGCATCTTGTTGAAGGCCTCATACACACCCTCGGCGGGAGAGGCCACCGGGAACTCCCTGCGCATGGCCTCCGCCACCAGATAGCCGGTGCCGTGCTGGCCGAGCGCCCGGATGAGTGCATCGCGGGTGAGGATCCCCACCAAGCCGCCCTCCTCGTCGATAACCGGGAAATCCTCCTGGTAGATGTGGAACAACCTGGCGGCCAACTCCCCGATGGTCTGCGTGGGACGGGCGAACTCCACCTTGGTGTTGACCGCCTGGCTCACTCTGAGATCGCTGAGCGTGCTCTTGACCTCCTCACCCCGGCCTTCGGCACTCGCGCCGAAGTAGATGAACACGGCGATGACCAAGAGTAACAGGCCGCCTCCGAAGAGGCCCCAGAGACCGAGCAGTATGGCCATGACCTGCCCCACCACCATCGCCACTCTTGTGGCACGGGAACGATCCATCCACAGGGAGAGCAGGGCTCTGAATACCCGGCCCCCATCCATCGGAAAGGCGGGAAGCAGATTGAACAGGGCGAGGACTATGTTGATCAGTAACAGATACATGTAGGTGCCCTGCCACGTGCGCGAGAAGAGAAGGGCTCCGAGCTCCTCCGCGTTCGTGATGCCGCCGAAATCGATGAAGAGGGACCCCACGCCCATGAGGGCGGCGATGACCAGGTTGGAGAGCGGACCGGCCACGGAGATGGCGAGTTCTTTCTTGGCTTCGGCCGGGATCTCCGCCATCTGTGCCATGCCCCCGATGGGCAGAAGCGTGATTCCTTTCACCTCGATGCCATAATGCTGCGCCACCCGTGAGTGAGTGAGCTCGTGAATGACCACAAAGGCGAAAAGCATGATGACGAGTAGGGCGCCGTACAGTGCTCCCCCCCAACCTCCCGGCGGCTGGATGACACCCCAGATATAGGCGAAGTACGCCACGATCAGAAGGAACGAGATGTGCACACGCACCTCTATGCCAAAGACCGTGAACAGCTTGTATGAGTAGCGCATAGGACTCTCCGGTCATGTAGGTGTGGAGCCAGAGCCTCATGGATGGTCGGGCCGACCCGCGGCCTCCCTTCCCTCCCGGCCTCCCCTCCCTGCGGGAGGCTTCGCTTCGGCAGTGAAGCCTTGCCTTCTGCCGCGGGCTTTCCCCAAAAGCAGGCCCCGGAAAACTCGCCAACCGACCCGCCCCTCAGGGCCGGCGGCCCCCAAGAGACCGGCGGACGTTCGCCTTCCTCTGCCCCCTCCCCCCGTTTGCAGCTCTTGGGTCGAGGGGATAATCTGATTCACACGTATATCATTCTAGGCACCGGCCCGCCCGAGGAGAGGTTTCGGTGAGTACGACACGTGACGAAAGCCAGGATGCTCTGCGCCGTCTCAAGCAGGAGACCGATCGTCTACTGCTGGAGCTCATGGGCGCCGACCGCATGTTCCCCCATGCGCCTGCCACCTTCCGCCCCAAAGCCGACATGTTCTTCGACAAGGCTGCAGATGCCATCATCGTCACATTGGAACTCGCAGGCATCGATCCCGACAGCGTCGTACTCGAAGCGCGCGAACGAATACTCCACGTGCGGGGCGAGCGGCTTGCCGCCACCCGGGCGGGAAGGGTCTACCAACAGATGGAGATCGATTACGGGCCCTTTGAACGGCGGCTCGGCCTGCCGGCCGAGGTCGACCCGGCCAAGGCTACAGCTCACTATGAAGACGGCTTCTTGGAGATCATCCTGCCCATGGCAGGCCCCAAGGGACCAAGGAGCATCGCGGTAGACGTGCGTGAATCGGACCAGGAGTCCTCTTCCCACACCTCGTCCGGATCCGATCCCCTCCACGCCGACGGCTCTTAAGGACTCGACCCCATGACTGGTTACTCACTCCTTTCGTTCGACGACCCCGAGGAGATCATCGACCCGGCTCTCGAGAATGCGGACACGATTGACCTGCCCGGACCCGGCGGTTTCTCCGGCCGGGAGCACGAAGACCCACTGCCCGAGGTGCTACCCATACTGCCGCTCAAAGAGACGGTCGTGTTCCCCGAGACCATGATGCCCCTGGCCGTGGGCCAGCCCCGCTCGGTACGGCTGATTGACGATGTCATCGCCGGCGCGAAGCTGGTTGGACTGGTTGCCGTCAAGACTCCCGATGTGGAGTTGCCCTCGCCCGCCGATGTGTACCGCGTGGGCTGCCTGGGCAGCATTCAGAAGATGATCAAGGCCCCCGACGGCACCCTTCGCATAGTGGTGCAGGGCATATCCCGGCTACGTATCGAGGAGTTCGTGGCCGAGGAGCCTTTCCTTCAGGCCCGGGTCTCTGACTTCCCCGAGGTGGTGGAGGAGAGCAAGGAACTCGAGGCCCTACAGCGCAACCTGGTCTCCATCTTCCTCCAGATCGTCAAGCTCATGCCGTATCTGCCCGAGGAGTTGCAGATGGCGGCGGTGAACATCGACGACCCGGTGGCTCTCGCCTACTTCATCGCCTCTACCATGCGCATGAAGACCGAAGAGAAGCAGAGCCTGCTCGAACAGGAGACGGTGAGAGACCGCCTGCACGAACTGACCACCGTGCTCAACCGCGAACTCGAGGTCTTGGAGCTCGGTTCGAAGATCCAAAGCCAAGTCCAGGAGGAGCTCGACAAAGGTCAGCGGGAATACTTTCTCCGGCAGCAACTCAAGACCATCCAGGAGGAGCTTGGCGAGACAGACGAGACCCAGGCCGAGATCAACGAACTCCGCCGGCAGATCGACGAAGCAGGTCTGCCCGAAGAGGTGGAGAAGGCCGCCCGGCGTGAGCTCGACCGGCTCTCAAAGCTTCCCTCCGCCGCCGCCGAGTACGGGGTCATCCGCACGTACCTCGACTGGATACTCTCGCTGCCCTGGAACACCTCCACCGAGGACAACCTCGATATCGCCCATGCCCGCGAGGTGCTCGACGCCGATCACTACGATCTTGACGATGTGAAGGACCGCATTCTGGAGTTCTTGGCCGTCCAGAAGCTGAAGCCCGAAGTGAAGAGTCCCATCCTGTGCTTCGTTGGCCCTCCCGGTGTGGGCAAGACCAGCCTGGGCCAGAGCATCGCCCGAGCGCTCAGCCGCAAGTTCAACCGTATCAGCGTGGGCGGCGTGCGCGACGAGGCCGAGATCAGAGGCCACAGGCGCACCTACATCGGAGCCATGCCCGGCACCATCATGCGCGCCATCCGTGACGCCGGAAGCAACAACCCCGTGTTCATGATCGACGAGATCGACAAGATGGGCTCCGACTGGCGCGGCGATCCCTCGAGCGCCATGCTGGAGGTACTCGACCCGGAGCAACACTCCACCTTCCGCGACCACTATCTGGACCTGCCTTTCGACCTGTCGCGGGTCATGTTCATCACCACGGCCAACATGCTGGACACCATCCCCGGCCCCCTGCAGGACCGCATGGAGATCATCAACATCGCCGGCTACATCGAGGATGAGAAGGTCCACATCGCGGAGAAGTACCTCCTCCCTCGCCAAATCGACCGCAACGGACTGAGCGAGGACCAACTCCAGCTCACCGAAGACGCCCTTCGCCTCATTATCCGTAGCTACACGCGCGAGGCCGGTGTACGCAACCTCGAACGCCAGATTGGCACCGTCGCCCGCAAGCTGGCGAGAAAGATCGCCGAAGACGAGGCCGAATCAGCCGTGGTGGGCGGCGGCGAGGTGTGCGACTACCTGGGCCGACAGAGGGTGTTCCCCGAAGCCAAGAGGCGTACCAGCGACCCGGGAGTGGCCACAGGCCTGGCCTGGACCCCCACCGGTGGCGACATCCTCTTCATCGAGGCCCGTGCCATGCCCGGTAGTGGAAAGTTGATACTCACCGGGCAACTCGGCGAGGTCATGAAAGAGTCGGCTCAGGCGGCCCTCACCTACATCCGTAGTGTGGCGCCCGACATGGGCATCCCCAAGGAATTCTTCAAGCGTCATGACATGCACGTCCATGTACCGGCCGGCGCCGTCCCCAAGGACGGGCCGTCGGCGGGCGTCGCCATCGCCACGGCCCTCGCCAGCATGGCAACCGGCAGAGAGGTGGATCCCGACGTGGCCATGACCGGGGAGATCACCCTGGTGGGGCAAGTGCTCCCGGTGGGTGGCATAAAGGAGAAGGTGCTCGCGGCCCGGCGGGCCGGCATCAAGAAGATCTTCCTGCCCGACCGCAACGAAGCCGACCTCGACGAGGTCAAGGATGAACTGCTCGAGGGTATCGAGTTCATCTTCGCCGACCACGTCGAGAGAGTCTTGAAAGAGGCCTTGCGCAAGAAACGTACCCGGCGGCCGGCGGCCAAGACTGAAGAAGCCGGTAACTGCGACGCGTCGGCCGGATCCGAAGCGGCCGCCGAGGCCGAGAAGCCGGCGGCCGGCGGCGCAAAGAGCTGACCACCATGCGCCATGAGCCCTGGAGCGAGAGAGACATGACCGGTGCGTACGTGGAGCTCGACCATCCGGCAGACCTCATGCTGGAGATTCGAGGGCGCAATCTGCACGAACTCCTGGAGAACGGGCTCTACGCCCTCTACGATCATATGGTGGAACTCAGCCAGGTGCAGGGAGCCGATGAGCGCCTCTTCGTCGTTTCGGAGGAAGACGTGCCGAGCACGCTGCGCTCCCTCTTGCAGGAAGCCCTCGTCGGCTTCGGCACCGACGGGTTCCTGGCCTGCTCCGCCGAGGTGCTGTCCACCGGTGACGGCCGTACCCGCGCCCGTCTGCACGGGGAGAGCTATGAACCCGAGCGACACTCCCTGCTCACGGAGATCAAGGCCGTGACCTACCACAGGTTGGCCGCCAGCGAAGACCCGACCGGCTCGTGGAGGGCCACCGTACTTCTCGACGTCTGATTGTTCAAGGAGTGATTCTTCATGGATGGCTCCCACAAGGCACACGCCATCCCTCCCACCCTCATCAAGTCCGGTGAGGTCACCTGGGATCTGCCCCGCACCGGTGCCATGCGGGTACCGGGGAGGGTGTTCGCCGACGATGTCCTGCTCGAAGACGTTCTCTCCGACGGGAGTCTCAGTCAAGTGCGCAACGTGGCTTGCCTACCCGGCATCGTCGGACGCTCGCTGGCCATGCCCGACATCCACTTCGGCTACGGCTTCGCCATCGGCGGCGTGGCCGCATTCTCTGTGGCCGAGGGGGTGGTCTCTCCCGGCGGGGTCGGCTACGACATCAACTGTGGCGTGCGCCTGCTCGCCACCGATCTCACGCTGGAGGATGTGCGCGGGCGAGTGGAGCCCATCATCGCCCAATTGTTGCGCGACGTGCCCGCGGGAGTCGGTTCGTCGGGAGCAATCACCAAGCTCTCCCGGCAAGAACTCGAGCAGGTGCTCACCACGGGTGCGGCTTGGGCGGTCGAGCAGGGCTTCGGTGAACCCCATGACCTCGAGCACACGGAGGCCGGAGGACGCCTGCCCGGAGCCGACCCGGCGCGCGTGAGCCCGCGCGCCCTCGCGCGCGGTGCCGACCAGGTGGGAACCCTCGGCTCTGGCAACCACTTCCTGGAACTGCAGGTGGTTGAGGAGGTATTCGACCCGACCGCCGCTTCCACTTTCGGGTTGCATGAGAACGCCGTCACGTTGATGATCCACTGCGGCTCACGCGGCCTCGGCTACCAGGTGTGCGACGATTACCTGGCAGTCATGGACAAAGCCGCCCGCACATACGGCATCGCCCTGCCCGACCGGCAGCTGGCCTGTGTACCCGTCGAATCCGAAGAGGGGCAGGCCTACTTGAGTGCGATGGCCTGCGCGGCCAACTACGCCTGGGCCAACCGGCAGATGCTCATGCACTTGGTCAAGGAGGCGCTGGCCGCGGCTCTCTCGAGACCGGTGCAGGAACTCGGCGTGCGCTTGGTCTACGACGTCGCTCACAACATTGCGAAACTCGAGGAGCACGAGGTAAACGGCGAGCGCGTGGCGGTGTGTGTGCACCGCAAGGGCGCCACCCGGGCGTTCGGTCCGAGGAGCGAGGAACTCCCGCCTGCCTTCCGAGCCGTGGGCCAGCCGGTGCTGATTCCCGGTGACATGGGAACGGCCTCTTTCGTCTGCAGGGGTACCGACGTGGCCATGCGCGAGACCTTCGGATCCACCTGCCACGGAGCCGGACGCGTGCTCAGCCGCTCTCAGGCCCTCAAGAGAGCCAAGGGCCGGAGCATCGACCGCGAACTCGCCGACCGTGGGATCCTGGTGCGGGCCCGAGGCAGGAAGACCCTGGGAGAGGAAATGCCCGAAGCCTACAAAGATGTCGACCGCGTGGTAGCGGTCATGGACCGGGCAGGGATCTCCCCCCGGGTGGCCCGTCTTCGTCCGCTGGGCGTCATCAAAGGGTAGGCACCCGAATACCGAGGAACCAGCACGCGGGAGGAACCCCGGACACGGCCTACTGCTCGGTGTGCTCCTCTTGCCGCACCGACTCCCTGAGCCGGCGGGTCATCTCGGGGGAAAGCCTGTCTTGGCACGCACTCACCACGGCGTGCAAAGCTCGAGCCGCGTCTTCCTTGGCCACATAGGCGCCCTTCGCCATGATGGTCTGTAAGAGAGTATCGACCTCATCGCGGACGGCACGACTCTTCTGGGTGACAAGCTCTTTGGTGGTGGCGGCGATCTGGAAGTCGTTACTGCCCAAGCCACGACGATATCCCGAAGCCTTCTCGAGTGCCTTGATGACCACCAACCAACCGGCCTCACCAAGCGAGCCCGCCTTGAGGCCGGCCCGCCGGAGTCCTGCTATCACACGGGCGTTCAGCGCCATGCGGCGCCGGCGCACGGCCGAGCGGCGTTCGTAGGAAATGCCCTGCGGATAATAAACGTTGTCAAAGCTGGCTGTCATAGCAACCAATCATACTCCGGTTTGCCTGTGTGTGCCACACCGACGGTCCGGCCCGGCCGGCCTCAGGGAGAGGCGGCGGGCTCCCTCTCGAGTGCCCTTGCCGCTTCTTCCAGCTGCAGATGAGCGGCACTCAAGGTGGCCAGAGCCTCCAGGGCCAGGTCGGCTTCCGGCCGGTCGACGTGTAGCGCGTAATCGACGAAGCTCCGCGCCTCCCCGCACGCGCTGTCGAAACTGGTGAGCGCCCCGGTGAAATACGAGTGCGCCTCGACCACCTGCACAGTTGGGCGAAGAGCCCATCCTTGACGGGTAAGGCCGGAGATCTCTTCAGACAGGGCCCGCACCCGCATCAGCTCCGCGGTGCTCAAGCCGGGGCCTCTACCGAGTAGGGGGGCAAGCTCTGCACTCGCCTTCCCGAGGGCTGAACTCAGGCTGCGCACCCGGCCCTCGTAACTCGTGTCTCTCCCCGCGGTGAGCGCGACCACCAAGGCGGCGACACCGATGAGAATGAGCGAGGCGACGATGACGAACGAGCGCCCGCGGCGGGCCTTCGCCGCGCCGACAGGTTCGGCCGTAGGCTCACCCTCGCTGTCGGCCCCGCCGGCGTCCTGGGCGGTCGCGAACTCATCCATCCCACTCTCCTGCAATTCGCGCCATGCATCCCGGCCGCTCGAAGCGGGCGTGGCGGCCGTCCGGGGCCCATCGCCGGGCAGGTCCTCGGGGGAGGCTTCGTCACAGAAGCGGCAGGGCTGCCCCTCGGCCTTGAGGGCCCCGCAGATGCCACAGCGCGTCAGCCTCACATTCCTCGACTCCATGGGTCAGTGATGCCGCTCCACCTCGAAGCGGAAGATCCGATAGTGATCTCTCGCGGGGTCGATCCCCCCTTTTCGGCAGGTGATATCGACCTGCTGCTCGATGGTGTCAACGCCTTCGAGGTCGGGCAGGAGCAGTGCCTGGCGGCCATCGCCGGTCTGTACGATGATGCCGTAACGCTTGGGATCGAGGTCGGAAAGACCGGACACCTCCTCAGGTTCGCCCAACACGTCCACCGAGATATCCACACCGGACAGCTCCTCCTCCCGCACGGGTGGGAAGCGGGGATCCCGCGCCGCAGCGCTGATGGCGTTGCCCACGATCTCCTCGGCCAGGGTCGGGCGGCTGGAAGCGAAGGTTCCGATACACCCCCGCAAAGAACCGTCGGGGTTGTGAAGTGACACGAACACCCCGGCACGCTCAGGATGCACCTCGGCGGGCAGGCTCGGCTCCTCCGGGCGCCCCTCCCTCACGAAGGTCTCCACAGCCCTTCTCGCCAAGGCCACGATGGGATCCGCCGGCATCGCTTCTTCCTTTCTCTCGCCCATGCTGCTACCCCTCCGAGTCGCTGAGCCCGCCACCGGTGAGGTCGACCGCGCCCACCAAATATCCCACTCCGAAGGGGCCCTCGTACGAGAGTACCCGCGTCGAGAAACGCCGGTTTCTCAGGAGCCCCGCAAGAACCAGCAGGGATCGGTAGCCACACTCACCCGCGTTCTCCTGCAGGCCGGCCGGTATATCGAGCAGCAGCTCAAGAGAGCCGGAAGCAAACGCCTCCACCACCCGCCGGTCGAATTCAGCCCCCTCGGGGTTGTAGCCGGCAGGCGCGCTCGGGGTGAGACGGTGGCTCAGGTCTCCGCTCGCCACGAAGAGCACCGGTCTCAAGTGGGCATCCGCGGCCGCGCCGACGGCCTCTCCGAAACGAAGGTGGTCTTCCCGGCCCCGAAACGAGAACGCCAGTTCCACCAAGAGGGGCGTGCGGGGCAAACGCGAGCTCACGTAGTAGAGGGGCACGAGGGCCCCGTGGTCGAGATGGACC
Organism: uncultured Gaiellales bacterium; assembly: GCA_964423425.1. Classification (GTDB taxonomy): domain Bacteria; phylum Actinomycetota; class Thermoleophilia; order RBG-16-64-13; family RBG-16-64-13; genus CAYRES01. The sequence continues at coordinate 131,761 of CAYRES010000003.1, forward strand.
GTACCCAGTCCCCGCCGGGCCCCACAGGGCACTCCACGCCCAGCCGCTTCCTCTGCGATGGACTCAGCGAGTTCGACGTCACCCGCGAACGAGAGTGAGACTTCCGGCACACCGAAGTGTGCCAATGAGCCCTCAAGGCTCTCGGCCGCGAGGACGCCCATCCTGTCCGGGTGGAGAGGAGCGTGAGGGGACAGGATCACAATGGTCTCCGGATCGAGTGCGGCCGCCTTCGCCGCCAGCTGATTCATGCCGCTCACGGTTGCCGGCACTTCTTGTAGGCTCGCTCCCCCCACTTCCGGCACGATGATAGGGGGGTGAGGGGTAACGAAACCGCCGGCAAGGCTCATGGTTCAGCCTCCTCCACGATGTTGAGTCGCGAGCCACAGCTGCCACAGGCACCCTCCACCGTATCTCGGGCTACAACACGGAAGCCCTGCCTCTCGAGCACCCGGTGACCGCATCCGGGACAGAAGGTGGACTCAGAGTCGTGACCCGGCACATTCCCTGCGAACACATAGCGCAGACCCGCCTCCCTCCCGATGCGCACTGCCTTCTCGAGGGTGGCGAGCGGTGTCGAGGGCACGTCAAGCATGCGGTATGTGGGATGGAAGCGGGACACGTGCCAGGGGATGTCGCGGCTGAGTGATACCAAGAAGCTTGCCAATTCCGCCAACTCCCCCTCGTCGTCGTTGCGGCCGGGCACCAGGAGCGTGGTGACTTCCACCCACACCCCCGATTCATACATCCTGCGGATACTGTCTTTCACCGGCTTGAGCCTTGCACCCACCACCTCCTGATAGTAGGTATCGGAGAAGGCCTTCAGGTCGACATTGGCCGCGTGCAGATCGCCGCCGAGCATTTCGAGAGCCTCCGCTGTCATGTACCCGTTGGTGACGAAGACGTTCTTGAGGCCGGCGGCCGACGCCTTCTGCATGCAGTCCAGCGCATACTCGAAGTAGATGGTGGGCTCCGTGTAGGTGTAGGCGACCGACCGGCAGCCTCTCTCGAGAGCCTCCCGCACGACCTGATCGGCCGTCATGCTGCCACCCGCGATACGGCCGTGATCACGGGGCATCTGACTGATATCGGCATTCTGGCAGAAGCTGCAGGAGAAATTGCAGCCCACCGTGGCGATGGAGTAGCTGAGGGTGCCGGGAAGGAAGTGGAAGAGGGGCTTCTTCTCGATGGGGTCGACCGCAGCGGCTATGGGGCAGTTGTACACCAGTGTGTGGAGAACACCTTCCCGGTTCTCGCGTACCCCGCAGAGCCCACGCTCACCGGGAGTCACCCGGCAGTGGTGGGCGCACAAGAAGCAGTGAACCGTGGGACCACTCTTCCAGGTCTCCCACAGGAGAGCCTCCCTCACGGAGTGATCGGGAACCGGTGGCAACGTGATCACGACGCCTCCCTCGATGCATGCTCAGTCGCCTGGTGTTCACAGATAGTTATTGCCACCTGCGCCGCGGCGCAAACTGCTTGTCAACGCCCGCCACGATGCCGCCCTCGCCTTCGAGAGGCCGGTGCCCAGGCAGAAGACCCACGCCGCACCCACCTGGCGGGTACCGCTCCAGCCTCCGGGCCGAGCCGTGCGAAGAGTCTCGAGCAGGTCGTCGCGCGTGGGTATCGCCCGGGCTTCTACATAGACCCTACCCACCTCCGCCCCGTAGTGGGCATCACTCCCAGCGCCGATGAGGCAGCCGGCCCTCGCCGCCAAACGGAGCGCCTGCTCCTCATGATCCGGCACCAACGCCCGGCCGTTCGCCACCTCGATGATGTCGCAGAGCGGAGCCACCCTCTCCCTCACCTCCGCGACCACGCTCGACCGTCTCACGGAATCGCAGGGGTGGGGAAGGTACACCACTCCGCCCTGGGCCCGAATGCGGCCCACCGTCTCCTCCATGTCGAGACCGCGGGGGATGTCTTCTTCCACGAAGAACCCCACCAGATCCCCCTGGGCAGTGGCTATTTCAACCCCAGGGAGCACCCGCGGCAGACCGGGGTCTGTGGCAGCCAGGCGGGCACAGGCCAACCCGCCGCGAAGGGTGTTGTGGTCGGTCACACCGAGACAGTGAATGCCGCGGCTGCGCGCGGCCCAGAGCAGACTGTGCGGATCGAGCACCCCATCAGACGAGAAGGCGGTGTGATTGTGAAGGTCGACCAAGAAGGGCCCGGAGCCGCGGGGATGCACACCGGGGCGGGCCTCAGTCGTGTTCGGCACGGCCCTATAGCTCGGGAAAGCTGCCGCCGATGCGGCGGCGCCTGCGATCACGCAATACGCGCCTGCCGCCACCTTCGCCGGCGGTGCGCCTCTCTGCCTGCCTGCGATCGACGATGACCTCCACGCCCTCCATGCCCTCGAAACGCTTCTTGAGGACTTCGTAGTACTCGTCGGCCAACTCCCGCGGAACAACGTAGTAGATCATTCTCCCCAGAGACCTCCACATCCCCCGGCGTAGGTATTACGACGGCGTGGATAGAATATGATAAACGATAACCGTGAACGACGAACCACGCAACAGCCACCACGCTCGAGAGCCTGAGGCTGACTCTTCCCGCCTCGGCCCTCCCGACGTCCCCGCACCCCCCCGCGGAGACCGCGGGTCTGTGCCGGCCGGCTCCCGCACGCGCAAAGAACCGCCCATCGGAGAGGAGCCGGACCCGTCCCGGCCGACGACAGGCGGAGAGCCTCCCCGGCCGCCCGCAACCCGGGAACCTTCCCCGGCCGACTCCACGGAACCGGGTTCGCCCCTCTTCGAAGACCGCTATGAACTCGGCCCCCTGCTCGGGAAGGGAGGCACCTGTGCCGTCTATCGCGCCTGGGACACGCGCCTGCAGCGGTACGTCGCCATCAAGCGCCTCGAGGCCCCCCTGAGCAGCGACCCCCGAGCCCGGGCCCGTTTCGACAGAGAGGGCAGGGCCATCGCCCGGGTGTCCCATCCCAATATTGTCGCCCTCATCGACCAAGGCTCCAGTGAGAGCGAACACTACCTCGTGTTCGAATACGTGGAGGGCCGTTCGCTCAAAGACGAGATCGCGGCCCACGGCCCCCTGCGGCCGGTCGACGCCGGCCGCGTGGCTGGACAAATAGCGGCAGGACTGGCTCTTGTCCACCTCGCCGGCATAGTCCACCGCGACGTGAAGCCGCAGAACATCCTCCTGGACGCCGAGGGCCGGGCCAAACTCACCGACTTCGGCATCGCCATCTCCCCGGAGTGGACCCGAGTCACCAGGATGGGCGCGGTCATCGGCAGCAGCCGCTACATGTCACCGGAGCAGATACAGAACCGCACCCTTGACGGACGCTCCGACATCTACGCGCTCGGGGTCGTCTTCTACGAGATGCTCGCCGGCGGGCCGCCTTTCAACGGTACGTCCATAGCCGAGATCGGCCGGATGCACCTCCACGAGCAGCCCGCGCCGCTCACGGAGATAAGGAGCGACCTCCCACCGGGCTTGGAGAGAGTGGTCATGCGTTGCCTCGAGAAGAACCCCGATGATCGCTTCCAATCCATGGATGAACTGTTGGGGGCGCTGGTGGGCCTCGGCCTCTACGCCCCCGAGCGGGCTCCCACCCGTGGTTTCTTCGGAGCCCTACGACCAGGTCCCACATCTCCCGACGACACCCTGAGCGGCTCCGGCGAGTGGGTACCGCCCCCCGATACGCGCCTCGAACCCCCGGCCGATGTGAGGCGCACCGAGGCACCCAGCCGTCGCAGGAGCACGAAGACCCGCAGCCGGCTCATGGTCGGTGGGGTCGCCGCCCTCGTTGTGGCCGCGGTGGTCCTGCTCATCGTGCTCTTGGGCAGAGGCACAGCCGCTCCCGAACTCGTGGGCCTCTCACTGGATGCGGCCAAGGAGTCAGCCGCCTCGGTCGACCTCAAGGTAGAGGTGGTCGAACAGGTCACCACCCTCCTGCAGGAGCCCAATGTGGTGACGGCCCAAGATCCCGAGCCCGGCGAGAAGATGCCGGGCGACACGGTCCAGCTCACGGTAACGAGGGAGCCCGTCCCGGTGAGCGTCACACTCATCACCGACTACGACCCCGAAGGGGACCAGGACGAGAACCCCGACCTCCTGGGACGCATGATCGACGGCAAGGCCGACACGGCCTGGCGGACCGAGAGCTACGGCGATCCCGAGATGGGCGATAACAAGAACGGGGTGGGCTTCGAGTTCGAACTCGAGAGCCCCGCCCTCATCATGCGCATCGACTCCCTGCGGCCCGGTTGGAGAGGCGAACTCTTCATCAGGACCCTGGACGGCAAGATGACCCCCGTGGCCGGGCTGGAGGGGCTCGAGTCACAGGTGATCGAACTGGAGAGCACCTTCCAACAGGGCCGGGTCTGGTTCACGCGGCTCACGGAACATGAGGAAGGCCGCTACCAAGCGGCCATCACCCAGATACTCTTCTACCGGTAGCCCCCTACCCGGTGAACCGGCAGCGGCCGCTCGGTCCCGTCCGTCCGCCGCTGATGCAACCTCACAGCCCTCGGCCCCGGGTGCCTCAACCCCGCAGAGCCCGCTTCGCAGAGCACTAAGGTGCGGTCGTGGTGGTGGTGATGGTAGTCGTGGTGGTCGTGGGAGCTGCCGTCGTGGTCGTGGTGGGTGCCGTGGTCGTGGTGGTGGTGGGTGGAGCCACCGCCACGTAAATGGTGACCGTGCTGCCACGATTCACTCTTGTGCCGCCCGCTGGATCTTGGCGGAAGACCTCACCGGCGGTGTGTTCGCCCGTCGGCTCTTCTATCACTCTCGCCACCAGGCCTTCGACCCGGATGGCGGAGATGGCCGCCACCCGCTGCATGCCGATGACCCGGGGCACATCCACTGTGGTGGGCTGCGGGCCGCCGCTCACCCAGATGGTGACGAACGAGGCTTCAGCCACCCGCACACCACCCTTGGGGCTCTGGTCCACCACCTCACCCTCAGGCCGGTCGGAATCGCGCGGTTGTATCCTGGGCACGAGCTTGGCCTCCTCGAGGTCGGCCACAGCATCATCCTGGCTCTTCCCGATGACATTCGGCACCTCCACTTGACCGGCAGGCGGTCCTGAACTCACGTACACGATGACCGTCCGGCCGGCGTCGACCTTAGTGCCGGCTGTGGGGTCCTGGCGCAGTACCGTGCCCACCGGCTCGTCGAGCGAGGCCTCCTCCCGAAAATCGGGTACCAGGCCCGCTTGGTCCAGCGCCACTCCGGCCTGCTCGCGGGTGAGTCCCACAAGTGGGGGCACCTCGGTGGTCTCCTGGCCGGAAGACAGCCACACCTTGATGGTGCCACCTGCGCCCACCTTGACCCCCTCGGCAGGCTCCTGCCTCACTATCACACCCTCGGGATACTGAGCCGAGGGCTCCGCCGGACCCCCTTCAGCGACCTTGATACCAAACTCCTCCGCCAAGGCCTCCGCCTCGGGGAAGGTCTTGCCGACGAGGTTGGGGGCGGCCACGGCATCGCCTCCGCCGAGCAGGGAGAACACCGCCCAGACGCCGCCCGCCAGCACCAAGACGAAGAGCACCAACAACACCCAGGGGAGCCTGCCCCCCTTGCTCCTCGTCGCGCTGCCTGCAGGGGAGGATTCGTCGTACCGGGATTCGTAGCTCGGCACGGGGCCGCGGCGTGGGGCCCCACCCGCACGAACCTGGGTGGCGTCCATGGGACCGGGACGCAGCGAGCCCGCCATGACCGTCGTGGGTGCGTCGGTGAACGACGGTGGGGGCGCCACCGTTCTGCCATCGCGGACCTTGCCTACATCGTCAAGGAAGTCCTGCGCGGTCTGATAGCGTTGCTGTGGGTCCTTCGTCAGCGCCTTCAGTATGACCCGCTCCAGCCCCTCCGGCACCTCCGGATTCCGCTCACGCGGGAGTATCGGCGGCTCGTGCACATGCTGCATGGCTATCGCCACCGGGTTCTCGCCCGTGAAGGGCAGAGATCCCGTGGCCATCTCATACATGAGCACGCCCAACGAATAGAGATCGGAGCCCGCTTCGAGATGCACCCCCTGGGCCTGTTCCGGGCTCAGATAGTGGGCGGTCCCCAGGATGGAACCGGTCTCGGTCATGCTGGAGGCACTGCCCGCCCGGGCTATGCCGAAGTCAGTAACCTTCACCCGCCCCTCATCGTCGACCATGATGTTCTGGGGCTTGATATCACGATGTATGACGTCTTTGCGGTGGGCAAAGCGGAGCGCTTCGAGTATCTGTGCCGAGATCGACAGCACGTGGTCGACCCGGAGCGGCGCGAAGCGCACGATGATGTCTTTCAACGTGCGCCCCTCCAGATACTCCATGGCGATGTAGTAGGTGCCCTCGGCCTCGCCCCTGTCGTAGATCTGCACGATGTGGGGGTGGTTGAGACCGGCGGCGGAAGAGGCTTCCCGGCGAAACCTCTCGATGAAGATGGGATCCTCCGCGTAACGCGAGAGCAGCACCTTGAGCGCCACATCGCGGTCGAGATGACGGTCGTGGGCAAGGTAGACCTCAGCCATGCCGCCGCTGCCTATCCGGCGAATGATCTCGTATCTGTTATCGAAGACGCGGCCTATCAAGACGGTGGACCCTCCGTTTCTCTCAGTTCGCCAGAGCGGCTCTCATGACCTCCCGGGCGATGGGGGCGGCGACCGCTCCACCCGTGCCGGCGTTCTCCACGAGGATCGCGACCGCGACACGTGGATTCTCGGCAGGCGCGAAACCGATGAACCAAGCGTGGCTCTCGGCGTCGGCCACCTCGGCGGTGCCCGTCTTGCCCGCAACGTTGACGCCTTCAATGGCGGCCCGGGTTCCCGTGCCGTTTGCCACCACCTGCACCATGAGGCTGCTGATCTCAGCGGCCGTCGCCGACGAGATCGGGGTGAGCCAGGCCTGCGACGTAGCGCCGTCCACCACACGGCCGGTGTAGTCTCGCACCTCCTGCACCACGTAAGGACGCATGATGGTGCCACCGTTGGCGATACCGCAGGCAATCAGAGCCATCTCCATGGGCGACGCCAAGAGCTCGCCCTGCCCGAAGGAGACCTGGGCCACGTGGGCACTGTCCATATGGGCCGGGTCGGGAAACGAGCCGGTGAAACCTCCCAGGCTCCAGGGCACAGTACGGCCGAATCCGAAGGCCTCGGCGTAGTGATGGAGCCGCTCAGCTCCGACCTCCACCCCCACCTTGGCGAAGGTGGTGTTGATGCTGCGCGCGAAGGCCGAGCTGAAGTCGTGCTCCCCGTATACGTTGCCCCCGAAGTTGTTCACCCTGTAGCCGCCCACAAGCCACGAGCCCTCGTCATCGAAAGGCGTATCCGGCGTCACAACACCTTCCTGCAGACCCGCCGCCGCCACCACGACTTTGAAGACGGAGCCGGGCGGATAGCGACCCTGCAGGGCCCGATCGAACAGGGGCTTGCCGGGGTCGGCGTTCAAGCTCTCCCAGTTCGACTCGAGCGAGTTCGGATCGAAACGAGGATACGACACCATCGCGAGCAATGCCCCCGAGCGAGGATCGAGAGCGACCACCGCACCCTTGCGGTCACCCAGGGCCGAAACCGCCGCCTCCTGCGTGGGTACATCCAGCGTGAGAAGCAGGTCGGCCCCCCTTCTGGGTCTGCCGGTCACCACGTCGATGAAGTTCCGGACGGCAAGCCCCCCGATCTGCCCGGAGAGTTCCGGATTGTACACGCGCTCCACTCCCGCACGCCCGTAGCGGAGGCTGTTGTATCCGAGCCAGGGGGAGGTGAGCCCGCCACGAGGATAGCTCCGTAGGAAATAGGGGCCCTCTCTGCGGTTGGTGGCAAGTTCGACTCCGTCTCTTGCCACGATGAGTCCGCGCTCGATGCGCATCTCGGCCTCGAGACCACGGGTGTTGTACGCGTTGGTGTTGAGAGAGGGAGCCGCGAACACCTGCACGTAGGTGAGTTGCCCTATCAGAACGAGAAAGGCGGCCGCAAAGAACCAGAGGAGCCGGCGGACGGGACGCTCCACTACAGCTCCTCCTGCTCGTCGCGCGCTGACCGGTCGGAGGCCAGGAGAAGCAGCGCCAGGAGGGCGAAGTTCGCCACGATGGAACTACCTCCGTAGCTCACAAAGGGCAGGGTGATGCCGGTGAGCGGGATGAGCTTCGTGACCCCTCCCAGAATAAGGAAGGCCTGAAAGCCGAAGATGGTGGTAAGACCCACTGCAAGAAGGCGGGAGAAGTCGTCCTTGGCCGTCACGGCTATACGAAGACCGCGGTACACGAAGATGAGGTACAGGAGCACGATGGCCACAGCGCCGGCGAAGCCCAGCTCCTCACCGATGGCGGAGAAGATGAAGTCGGTCTCGAGCGCAGGGATGATGGTGCGCCCAGACTGAAACAGCAGGTAGCCCTCTCCCAAGCCCCGGCCGAACAGACCTCCGGCCGCCAGGGCGAACAGCGACTGCACAATCTGATAGCCGGCTCCGGTAGGGTCCGCCCAGGGATCGATCCAGATATCCACCCGCTGCTGAACATGCGGGAACAGGCGATAGAGCACAGCCGCACCGGCCGCGAAGAGCCCTACGCCCACGGTCACGTAGAGAAAGCGATCAGTGGCCACGTACAGAAGGGCGAGAAGCGCCCCGAAGAAGAGCAGGCCGGTACCCAAGTCTTTCATGAAGATGATGAGCGCCACCGAGAGCGCCCAGACGGAAAGGAGAGGCGTGAGATATCGGAAAGGGGGCACCTTGATGCCCAAGAACCGCCTGGTACTCACGGCCAGGAGTTCTCGGACCTCGGTGAGATAGCCGGCGAAGAAGACGACCAAGAGCAGCTTGGCCACCTCACCGGGCTGAAAGTTGATGCCGCCCAGGCTGAACCACAAGCGGGCACCGTACACCTCTCTGCCAAACAACGCGGTGAAGAGGAGAAGGGCCACGCCGAGCAGCCCGATGAGATACTTGTACCGGCGTAAGAACCGGTAATCACGGAGCAGGCCCAGCACCGCGACGAACACCACCAGCCCCACCAAGAGCCAGAGCGCCTGCTGCATGGCCCGCTGTTCGTTGATGCGGTAGATCATCAGAATCCCCAGAGTGGAGAGCAGCGCAGTGATGGGCAGGAGATAGGGGTCGGCCAAAGGCACGAGCAGCCGCCGGCCCACATGCACGAGCCCGAACAAGCCCAAGAAGACGGCCCCGTACGCCAACGAGGCCGGGGCGAGCACCTCTGCTCCGCGCACATACACCGTGGCAAAGCCGATGGTGGTGAGCAGCATGGCCGGGAGCAATAGGACCAGCTCCCGGGTGGCCGGCGTCAATCTGCGTTGATGAGATTGCGAATGAACTGCTGGCCCTCCTCTTTCGTCGTGAGCTCCCTGCTATCGACGCGTCGCTTCACGTACTCGTCGAGCTGTTCGTAGAGGACGGGCCCCTCCTCCACGAGACGGTAGAGCTGGATGCCGAGCACACTGTGGGGCATACCCTGGAACAACGCCACTTTGCCGCCATACACCCCCACGTGGTACACGCTCGAGTTGAAAGCGGCGAAGAGACCCACCGCAAGACCTGCAAGCACCGCGAGCACAATGAGCACAATGAGCACCCGCCGCCGGCTGAAGCGGCCCCCTCCGCCGCCGGCTGCAGGGGGGGCGCCGCGCCGCCCGAATGGGCGGCGCGGCGCCACACGTTGCAGGTACCCACTCACACCGCCGCGGCGGACGGGCTCACGCTGCGAGGGGCCCACCTCGCAAGGCCGCTCGTCTGGCCGTCCCTCTCCCTCCTCCACCAGGACCACGACCACCGTCACGTTGTCCTCACCACCGGCGGCAAGAGCCGCCGCAACCAAAGACTTGGTGACCGCGCCGGCTTCCCGACCCTCTCCCAGCATGCGGGAGATCTCCTCATCAGAGACCATACCGGAGAGCCCGTCGGAGCAGATGAGAAGGCGGTCGCCCGGCTCGAGAGACGTATGCACCATGTCGACCTGAACCACCGACTCGGTGCCGAGCGCCCGGGTGATCACGCTCCGGTGAGGATGCACGGCCGCCTCCTCAGCCGTCAGCCGCCCCTGGCGCACCATCTCGGCAACCAGGCTGTGGTCGTCGGTGAGCTGCCTCAGTTGCCCGTCGTGCCACAGATACGCGCGCGAATCGCCCACGTGGGCTATAGTGGCCGAGGCACCGTCGGGCGCGGTCAAAGCCGCGGTGAGAGTGGTACCCATGCCGGCCAGGCCGCGCTCCAAGCGGGCCGCACGCAAGACGTGGGCGTTGGCCTCTTCGACCGCCCGGCGGAGTTCGTCCTCGGTGGCAGACGGACTGAGCTCCAGCAGACGCCGGCAGGCCGCCTCCGAAGCCACTTCACCCGCCTGCGCCCCGCCCATACCGTCGCAGACGGCAAAGAGATGCGGCCCGGATACAAAGGAGTCTTCATTGCCCTTGCGCACGAGCCCGACATCACTTGCCGCCGCGTAGTCGAGCCGCATCAGCGCGCCTCCACCACAAACACGGTGTCACCGATCGCCACCTGGTCGCCGTCCCCCACCAACACGGGGCCGGTAAGGGGCTCTCCGCGCACCAGGGTACCGTTGGTGCTCCCCAAGTCCTCCACCACCAGCCCGTCGGGAGTGGAATCGACCACCGCGTGCCGGCTCGAGACGAACGTATCGAGCAGCTGCAGGCCGGCGTCGGGAGCCCTGCCGATGACGAGACGGCTTCCCACCGGTAGGTTGAGCGCTCTCCCCACCTCCAGCATAGGACTCTCCCGGACAGAGAGGACCCAGGCTCTGTGCCCCCCTTCAACCGGCGACGGCAACCCGGCCGGTCCACCCCAGCCCACCGGGTCAGGCGGAGGAGCCGCCGCCAGCGACACGTGGCGTATGTCGCGCGAAATGGCGCGAACAACCATGAAGACGAACAGATAGAGGACGAGAAGAAACAGGAACTTGGCCGCCAGGAGGACGAGCTGAACCATCAACCCGTCTCCACGGCGATGGGCGTAGCCCCCGCCGTGACCACGTCGCCGCTCCTCACCAGACTATGCTCCACCGCATGCCCGTTCAACAGTGTGCCGTTGGTCGAGCCGAGGTCTTTGACGAAGAGCCGCCCCCGATCCCAGAAGATGACGGCGTGACGGCGTGAAACGTTGGGATCGGACAGCCTCACGTCCATCTCTTTACCCCTGCCCACGGTGATCTTGGCCTGTTCGAAACGCACCGACATGCCTTCGTAGCGAAGCACCACCGGCGGGACCTCCGGCACGACCGCATGCGAGCCACGCTTCGGGCCGGCATACGGTGGCCCCGCCGCAGCTCCAGCGGAAGGGGTGAGGGCGGCGGGTGCCGGAGTGGGCGGCTGCCGCGGCTCTCGCAGGTCCACGGGCTCGGTGGCGATGCCGAACTGGCCCATTCTGAGGTCTTCGTCGACGTGGAAGGATATCTCCGGTGCCGCCGTCAGCGAATAACCCTCCTTGCGGGCGTGGCCCAGCAGGTGGCTGCGCAGCTGCTCGAGGAGAACGTCCTCCTGGCCCTGGTAGTAATCGGCATCCTCCGGGCACAGATACACGCCGTACCGGTGAGGCACGTACAGACGTGAGCCGACCTTTGCCCGGTGCTCCTCCATTTCTTTCGCGAGCTTCCAGGCAAGCTCCATCGGCCTTACGTGAACGCGTGTCTTTCGACGAAACAACCCTTGAAACGCCCGATCGATACGGGATTCAGTCTTCCGTGCCAGACCCATTGCCACTCCCGCTGCTGCCCGCTGGGCCGCGACCAGGAAGCACCACCGCCAGCAGAAAGGTAATTATAGCGCAGGCCACAAAGGCCAAGACCAAAGGCCCGACTGCGGCCGGATGCCCCACCACCAACCCCGGAAGAAGCACAAGGGCGGCCATCAGCGCCACCAGGTATCCCGCCGCCGTCCACAGCCGCCACGCCAGATCACTCCGCATGAGACGCGCGACCGGAAGGCTCAGTACGGCGAGTACCGCCGCTTGGAGGGCCAGCTCGAGGCGGGCATCGAGAAACCGGGCAAAGGCCTTGGCCACCGCTACCAGCGACCCCTCACCCAGCGTGGCGGCGAGTACCGCTTCGCCGCCCTGAGTGAAGGCGAAGGGCAATGTCTCCCAGCCTTGAAACCCCGCAGCGAGGGCAATCCCCAGACCGCCGAAGAGTCCCGCGAAGGCTCCCCACCAGCCCAATGCCATGCCTGCAAGCAGCGGGAGCATGAGACCCACACCCGCGGGAAGGGGCCCGAAGGAGGCGCTCAATGCTCCGAACACCACGAAGAGGATGGGGAAGTAGGCCGCCCAGGCCTTCTTTCTCCACGCCAGCAGCCCATACACAGGCAGGCAACACAACAGATAAAGCCACCCCCAACCGGTGCCGAAACCGAAGATGGGAGCCGCGATGGCCGCGAAGGCGGCCAAACCACCTACGAAAGGCCACAGAAGCGCGAGAAAGGATACGGCGGCCACCAAGGGGATGCGCGCGTCGAAAGGATAGAAGGGAACACGGAAGACCACCAGGGCAAGAGTGAGGAACACGAGCACACCCGAGACGAGGTGCTCCGTTACGAAGCGGGAACGGGCGCTCCGCAGGCCCCCGAGTAGGCCTCCCTCGGCACGCTCCAGCAGGCCCGGTTTCACTTCTGGCTCTGGCATCTGCCGAAGGGCCGCCTCGAGCGACCGGCGGAAGGCGTGCGCATCGGCCCGCCGTTCCTGCTCCGGCGCGAGGGCCCCGGAGAGCGCCCCGGCCAGAGACGCAGGCAGGTCACTACTCTCCGCCAGTCTCCCAGTGGCCGGCGTGAAACCCGGCTTCAGCAACTCGGCCAACGACTTGCCCCGCGCCGGGTTCTCACCGGCGAGCCCCTCGTACAGTGTCACCGCGAGGGCATAGACATCGGCTCGCGGGCCCGCCTCCCCGCCCGCGAGCTGTTCGGGCGCCATGTAGGCCAGTGTCCCCACCAAGTCGCCCTCTCGGGTGATGGAACGCTGGTCTTCCAGCCGAGCCACCCCGAAATCCATGATGCGCACATCGACGTCGTCGCTCTCCACGAGCATGATATTCTCCGGCTTGATGTCGCGATGAACGACGCCTCGCTTGTGGGCGTGCTCGAGTGCCCGGGCCACCTGGATGCCCGCCTGGACGATCTCTCTATGCGAGAGGCGCCGCTTGGCGTACAGCTGCCTGAGTGTGTGGCCCTCCACGTACTCGGTGAAGAGAAGCGTGCGGCCCTCTTCGCGCACCACCTCGTGCACGGTGACTATGTGGGGATGGTCGAGCTTGGCGGCCGCCCTCGCCTCACGCAGCGCTCTCCCGTCGAGGTCGATGGAATCCTCCACCACCTTGATGGCGACGGGACGATCCATGCGGAGGTCGTCCGCAAGGTATACGGTGGCGAACGCCCCCCTCCCGAGGCGGCGAACCACACGGTAGCGATCGTGGAGAAGGGGCCGATCGTCCATACTGCCTTTCAGTATACGCCGGGCGTGAGGCCACCCCTCCCGCGTGAGGTTGCCGCTCCCGACCGCGTTGTTGACATGTATACTTGTTGTTATACTTCGTAGCCGACTCGATTCGGGGTCTCCGAGACCGGTTGAATCCCCCAACATTGCGGGCGAGTGGCGGAATTGGCAGACGCGCTAGGTTCAGGGTCTAGTGAGCTTACGCTCGTGGGGGTTCAAGTCCCCCCTCGCCCATCAGCAATCCAAGGGTTTGACCGTACTCTGATCGACCTTATCGCCTATGCCTGATCCCATGAGAGGCGAGCCCTTCACGGAGCTTGCCGGCCAAGAGAAGAAGAGAACCTCCCGCTCGGCCTCCAGGAAGTCGCTGTTGCGCTTGGGCATTCTGCTCGCGATCATCGTGGCCGTCGTAGTGGTGGGCGCGCTCTTGATAAGGTCGTGGGTACACTCCCGCGAGGTGGCCGCCTACCAGGCCTACGTCGCCGATGTCTCCGACATCATCAAGCTCTCGGATGCGGAGGGCAAGAAGCTCTCCACCCTCCTGCTCGAGCCGGGCGACGCCACCCGGAAAGACGTCCAGACCAAGCTCGATCAGTATCAGCAGACGTGCACCGTGCTCACGGAGGAGGCGATGGCGGTCGCCGCACCCAAGGACCTCAAAGAGGCCCACCAGTGGTTCGTCGCCATACTACAGCTCCGTTCCCGCGGTCTCGAGAATCTGAAGCCGGCAATCATGAACGCGCTCGACGCTCAGGATATCGAGGTACCCTCGCAACAGGTGACGCGGGCGATGCAACTGCTCATCCTTTCCGACGTGGCTTACGACGAGTTCTTCTCCAGCCGAGCAGCCTCGGTGCTCAAGGAGAAGCAGATACCCGAGGTGAACGTGGTGTCGAGCAGGTTCGTCGACACGCCGGAGTTGGCCACGGTGGGCAACGTCAAAGAGATGCTGACCGCGTTCAAGAGTTCCGACAACCTGCAGACCATCCACGGCCTTGCGATGGTGCAGGTGGTGGCCATGCCTTCCGAAACCGATCTCACACCAGGCAACACCTTCAACCTACCCTCCACCGATCAGCTGCACTTCATCGCCACCATTGAGAACCAGGGCAACATGGTGGAGAAGGACGTACCGGTCACCATCCAGTTGACCGCCGCCAACGACACCCAGCCTCAGATTCGCACGGTCAAGGTTCCCGAGATCAAACCCAAGGAAGAGCTCCAGATCCGGTTCGACGGCATCAGCCCGACCGACTACGGCGAGAAAGCGCACCTCATGGTGGAGGTGGGCCCGGTCCCCGGTGAGAAGAATCTCGACAACAACCGAATCGAGACCAACGTCATCTTCACGCTCTGATACCATCTCACCTTCAGCCGGAGCGTGACGACACCATCGAGGGAATCGGAACTGTATTGTGGGAATCTCTGAAGTTCTGCAAGTAATTGGGGTGACCGGCACCGGGCTGGCCATCGCCTCACTGATCATCATCTTCCTCCTTCACCGCCGCCTCAAGAAGCTGCAACGCGACCAGCACGTGATCCTCGGCAGCCGCGGCTCCACCGACGTCGTCGCGTATGTGTCCTCGCTCGATGAGAAGCAGAACCATTTACGGGAGGCCCTCGAGCGTCTCACCGTCGAGGCGAGAGACCACGAGGTGCGCATCGACCGCTGCGTCTCCCGCATCGGTGTGGTGCGCTTCGATGCCTATCACGATCTGGGCGGTAGGCAGAGCAGCGCGGTCGCCCTCCTCGACGCACTGGACGACGGCGTCGTCATCACCACGGTGGTGAGTCGAGAATTCGCCCGCATCTACGTGAAGGTGCTCCGCGAGGGTCAGCCAGACGTGGCTCTGGCCCCTGAGGAGTTGGAAGCCGTCGAGCAGGCTCGTTCCAAGGGCAATGCCCCCTTCACGGTTCGCCCCCGGCAGCAGGGCCGGCGCGACGATCAGGACACACCCTCCCTGGAGACCGCCGACGAGGAGGCCAAGGAGCTGGAGAGAGAGAACCGGCAACGCAGACGCCGGGGTCTTCCTCCGCTCGATGCTCTTCCCCCGGCCGCCTCCACTCTGGGTTGGCCAAGCATCGAGCGCCCGAGCCCCGAAGCCGTCCAGGGAATCGAGGATACGGCCGATTACCCGATCGGCCCCGTCGGCTATGCGGCAGATGAAGACACCAAGGAGCTCAGGGTTCGGGAAGTCCGATGAGAAGCAGAGTCCGATGAGGGGTGGGATGCAGTGAGCTGCGGCCGTGACATGGGTTTCCTCGACTGGCCCACATCCAAGGAGCACGACCTCGTCGTGTTCTCGGCACAGAGCATCGGTTTCCTGGGGCCTCACGGAACCTTCACCGAGGAGGCGCTGGGCTCCACGCTCCTCCGACAGCCGGCCGAAGGCCGGCAGCCTCCCCAGCTGGTGCCCTTCGCCTCTATCGCCGACACCATCCAAGGCGTCAAAGACGACGTGGTCGAGTGCGCCCTCGTGCCCATCGAGAACTCCATCGAGGGTTCGGTTTCTATCACCGTCGACTATCTCGCCCGCGAAGACCACGGGCTCCAAGTGGTGCGGGAGGTCCGCCATCCCATAAGACACCGGCTCATCACCAGACCCGAGGTGCGCCTGGAAGAGGTCACCAGGGTAGTGTCTCACCCGCACGCCGTGGCCCAGTGCCGTGTGTGGCTGCGAAGGCATCTGCCCGGCGTCCACGTCGAGGCGGCCAACTCCACCTCGATCGCGGTCGAGACCGTGGCGAGCAGCTCCGAGCCGTGGGCCGCCATCGGTACGGCCATCGCCGCCGAGGAGCACGGATGCATCATTCTGAGAGACAGCATCGAAGACCACGATGACAACGAGACCCGTTTCGTCTTTCTCTCAAAGATCAGGGAACGGCAAGACCTCACCGAACCCTACAAGACCTCCGTCGTCTGCGAGAGCATGAAAGACCGCCCCGGCGCCCTGCTCCTGATCCTGCAGGAATTCGCCTATCGCTACATCAATCTGACCAAGATAGAGTCCCGGCCCTCCAAGCGGCGACTCGGTGACTACATCTTCTTGGTTGATATGGATGGCCGAGTAGCCGATGAGCCGGTGGCCGAGGCGCTGGCCTGTCTTGCCTGCAAGCTTCCCCGTCTCCTGATACTGGGGAGCTACCCCATAGGCAAACCTCCGCATATCACCTGAGCGCGGAGTACGAAGCGCCGTCCAGCCGTCACCGCCACCGCGCTCCACGAGGAAGGGAATGCGATGCTCGATATCAAGTTGATTCGCAACGAGCCAGATAGGGTACGCGGGTTTCTCCGCCGCCGAGGAGGCAATGCAGAAGCTGCTCTCGACTCCCTCCTCGCCCTTGATGCACGCAGGCGGGAGCTGCTCGTGCGAGTCGAAGAGAAGAGAAGCATTCGCAACACCGTGAGCGAGGAGATCGCGAAGGCCAAGAAGACGGGCGTGGATGCCGCCCCGAAGATCGCCGCCATGCGCGAGGTGGGAGCCGAGATCAAAGCGCTCGAGACCGAGCTGAGGGCGATTGAAGACGAGCTCGAGGGCGAACTGCTCACCGTGCCGAATCTGCCCGATCCCTCCGCACCGGAAGGGGGAGAAGACGAGGGCGAGATACTCTCGTTCTGGGGGGAGCCTCGGAGTTTTGCCTTCCTGCCCAAGGACCACCTGGAGTTGGCGGCCCCCTTGGACCTCATCGATATGGAGGCCGGTTCCAAGGCTTCGGGCAGCCGTTTCGCCTACCTCAAGGGCGAACTGGTGTTCCTGCAGTTCGCGCTGGTGCGATTCGCCCTCGAAAGACTCGCGGCCAAAGGCTTCCGCCCGGTCGTCACGCCGGTGTTGGTGCGCGACGAGGCCATGTTCGGCACCGGGTTCTTTCCCACCGACGAGCAGCAGGTCTACCGCGTGGAGAAAGACCACCTGAACCTCATCGGCACCTCGGAGGTTCCGCTGGCCGCTCTCCACATGGACGAGATCCTCGATGAGGCCCGCCTTCCCCTGCGCTATGTGGGCTATTCCACCTGTTTCCGCCGGGAAGCGGGGGCCGCCGGCAAAGATACCCGGGGCATCTTCCGGGTGCACCAATTCGACAAGGTGGAGATGTTCAGTTTCTGCCACCCTGACCTCTCCTCCGCGGAGCACGACTACATGTGGGGCATAGAGCGCGAGATTCTGGAGGAGCTCGGACTGCCCTACCGTTCTCTCAACATCGCAGCGGGCGACCTGGGGGCTCCGGCCGCGAAGAAATACGACACCGAGGCGTGGATACCGAGCGAGGGCCGCTATCGGGAGGTCACCTCCTGCTCCAACTGCACCGACTATCAGGCAAGACGCCTGCGCTGCCGCGCCAAGGGAGAGAGGGGTACCTTCCTCGTGCATACGCTGAACGGTACCGTGATCGCCGTGGGCCGGACAATCATCGCCATCCTGGAGAATTACCAACGTGCAGATGGCTCCGTGGAACTCCCGCCTGCGCTGAAGCCCTTCCTGCCCGCCGGCATGGACGTCATCCCGGGCTCAACCGTCGGGTAAGCCCAAGCCGGGAGCGCTCAGGCGAAGCACCCCCTCCCAGCCGTGGCCCCTCCCGCCCGTGGCGGGCTCCCTGCCTTGACAGCGGTTCCGGTCCTTCCTATTATAGTTTAAGTTTCAACTATTCAACCTTGAGGTTTCTTCCGGCCGTGTGCCCCTGGCCGGAGTGTCTCTTCGCTCAAAGGACGGGTGACATGGCCGTGAAGAAAGTTGTGTGCATGCAGTGCCACAACGCCTGCCGAGTCGAGGTGACCGTGGAGAATGGCCGGCTGGTTTCCGTGGAGCCGGACATGGACTTCCCCGGCGCCAAGAGCACGGCCCCCATCACGAGAGGCTGCCGGCGGCGACGGGCCGTTCTCGAGTACAACAGCCATCCCGACCGCCTCAACTATCCGCTCAAACGCGTCGGTCCCCGTGGCTCGGGCCGGTTCGAGCAGATACCGTGGGATCAAGCCGCCGCCGAGATCGGCGCCCGCATTCGGGACACGGCCGATCGCTACGGTCCCGAAGCTGTGGCCACCACGAGTGGCACCGGCCGCACCCATGACGAAATCCGCCAACGGTTCATGAACCTCCTCGGGTCGCCTAATCACGTGGGCGCCGGGGCCATCTGCTATGGGCCCATGTGCGCCATGGGCCATGCGGTATTCGGGTGGCGGGTGTTCCCGGTCGTGCGCTCCACCACCAAGTGCGTGTTGCTGTGGGGCGGCGGCGGGCCCCGCTACTGGGACGTCTTCTGGAGGGCCGCCCTCCGCGCCCAGAAGGAGCGGGGCACCAAGATCATCGTCATTGATCCCCGGCTGAGCGACGCTGCGGAGAAAGCCGACCTCTGGCTCCAGATCCGCCCCGGCACCGACTGCGCCCTGGGTCTCGGCATGATCCACCACATGATCGAACGCGACCTCTACAACAAGGAGTTCGTCGACACCTGGTGCGAGGGCTTCGCCGATCTTGAGGCGCGGGCGGCCGAGTACCCCCTCTCCCGGGTGGCCGAGATCACCTGGCTACCCGAGGGCCAGATCGCCCAGGCGGCCGAATGGTACGCGACGCTCAGGCCGGCGGCCACCAACCACGGCATGGGCATGGAGCACTTGGGCAACTCCATCGAGCTGCTCCACGCCCACTTTGCCCTCTCCGCGCTCGCCGGCAACGTGGAAGAGGTGGGAGGCGACGTGTTCCCCACCCCCTATCCGGGACTGATCCATGAGCAGGAGATCGCCGCACATGACCGGCTTCCCGCCGGCCAGATAGACAAGACCTTGGGCTCCGACCGCTTCCGCCTGCTGTCGCGCCATGGTTTCGATGTGATCCAGGAGAACGTCGCCCGCGTGTGGGGCAACGAGGCCTACGCCCGCACCTCCTATGAGTGCTTCGCCCACGCTCCGAGCGTGTACCGGGCGATGCTCTACGGCGAACCCTATCCCGTCCGAGCCGCGATCACTCTGTCGAGTAACCCCATGGTGACCGAACCCAACACGAAACTCGTGTACGACGCCCTCAAGAGCCTCGACCTCTACGTGGTCGTCGACTTCTTCCGCACACCGAGCGCCGAGCTGGCCGACTACGTGCTTCCGGCCACCACCTATCTGGAACGTCCCTGGCTCTGGACCTATTCCGGGGTGGTGGGCAGCGACCGAGCCCTGCCGAAGACCGAGGAAGGGTCTCACGACCGCAGGGACGACTACGACGTGTGGCGCGCCTTGGGGCTGGCCTCGGGACAGTCAGAAGACGATTGGCCCTGGCTGACGCTCGAGGAGCTCTACGACTTCCGGCTTGCACCGGTGGGCCTCGACTTCGCAACCTTCATGGCAGAGGGCGGCGTGCTTGCACCCCCCCGAGCCGAGAAGAGATACCTGCAGACCGGCTTTGCCACTCCCACGGGCAAGATCGAGCTCTACTCGCACACGCTCGATCAGTTGGGCTACGACCCGCTTCCCCAGTTCTATGAACCGGCTGAAAGCCCCCTGAGTACCCCCGAGGTGGCTGCAGAGTATCCGCTGGTGCTCATCACCGGCGGCCGTGTACAACCCTACTACCACTCCGAGCACCGGCAGGTGCAGACGCTCCGGTCGCTGCGCCCCGACCCCACCGTGCAGATCAATCCGGCTACCGCCGCCGCACACGGCATCGAAGACGGCTCGTGGGTGTGGATCGAATCACCCCGCGGGCGCATCCAGCAGAAGTGCGCCCTCTTCGCGGGCATCGACCCGCGGGTGGTGCACGTGGAGCACGGCTGGTGGTTCCCCGAGGATGACGCCGCCGAGCCCTCTCTCCATGGGGTGTGGAGATCGAACTCCAACGTACTCACCGATGATGACCCGGCGGTGTGCAATCGCATAAGCGGCGGCTACCCTTTGCGGGGAATGCTGTGTAAAGTGTACCCCGTGTAGGGAATCCGAGGAGAGAAATCATGATCAGGGTCACCCGCAAGGATGCCCTCATCGCCGTGGACATACAGAACGACTTCCTGCCCGGCGGCGCCTTGGGTATACATGAAGGCCACAGGATAGTCCCCATAGTCAACTCACTGCTGCCCAAGTTCGAGACGCTCGTGTATACGCGGGACTGGCACCCCCCCGACCACAAGAGCTTCTCCGACAACCCAGAATACCGGGACGGCTCTTGGCCGCCCCACTGCGTGCGGGACACTCCCGGCGCCGCCTTCCACGAAGACCTCGACGTTCCCGATCGAGCCCACATCGTGAGCAAGGCAACCGAGCCCGGCCGGGAGGAGTACTCGAGCTTCCAGGCCCGGAATCATGATCTCGCCGAGTGGCTGCGAGCACAGGGAGTCACGCGGGTCTTCGTAGCCGGGCTCGCTACCGACTACTGTGTGCTGAACACCGCGCTCGACGCCCGGAGGGCTGGGTTCGAGGTCTACGTCATCGAGGACGCGGTGGCCGGTGTAGGTGAGGACACAATCAAGAAGGCTTGGAAGGACATGGCGGCGGCGGGGGTCCACGTCATCGACTCCGGCGACCTCGAGTAGGCACACGCACCCACCTGCGTGGCTCCACACCACAGGGGGCCTCTTCTTTGGATACAAGCGAGCACTGGGTGAAGCGGGAGGATCTGGCGCTCCTCACCGATTTCTACCAACTCACCATGCTGTCCGGCTACTACCGCTCCGGCCGGGCGGAGGCACCGGCCTGCTTCGAGTACTTCTTCCGTGACCTTCCCCCCGATGCCGGCTTCGCGGTGTTCGCCGGCTTGGAGCAACTCCTCGACCTCATTGAGAACCTGCGCTTCAATGAACGAGACCTGGCGTATCTCGACTCGCTCAAGACCTTCGACCACGAGTTTCTCGAGCAACTGCGTGCCTTCCGGCCCTCGGCCACGGTCTACGCCGCGCCAGAGGGCAGCTTGGTATTCCCCCACGAACCGGTCGTGCGCGTCGAGGCTCCCCTGGCCGAAGCACAGTTGCTGGAAACCGCACTCCTGAACAGCCTGAACTATCCCACGCTCGTGGCCACGAAGGCAGCCCGTCTGCGTCTGGCGGCAGGGGACGACTTCCTCATGGAATTCGGGGTGCGCCGTGCCCAAGGACCCGACGGCGGCCTCTCCGGCACGAGGGCGACGTATATTGGTGGAGTCGACGCCACCTCCAACGTGCTGGCCGGCAAGGTATTCGGCATTCCGGTACGAGGTACACACGCCCATTCATGGGTCATGAGCTTCGAAGACGAGCTCGGCGCCTTCCGCTCCTATGCGGAGCTGTTCCCCGAACACACCCTCCTGCTGGTAGACACCTATGACACCCTCACTTCGGGCCTACCCCACGCGGTCCAAGTCTTCAAGGAGCTGCGCGAGCAAGGCCGTCACGTGCGTGCGGCCATCCGCCTCGATTCCGGAGACATAGCCAAGCTGAGCAAAGCCGCCCACAAAATGCTCACCGAGGCCGGCTTCGAAGACCCGCTCATCGTCGCTTCGAACGAACTCGACATTGACCTCATCGCCGACCTCAAACGCCAGGGGGCCAAGGTCAACTCCTGGGGTGTCGGCACACATCTCATCACCGCCTCCGACAGCCCTGCGCTGGGCGGCGTGTACAAGTTGACCGCTATGAAGGGGCCCGACGGCCACTGGGAACCGCGGCTCAAGACCTCCTCAAACCCGGCCAAGTCGACCGACCCCGGGCCGCGCCGGGTGGTGCGCCACTGGGATGCTGAGGGGCATCCGCTGGGTGACACCCTCCATCTCGTCGGTGAGAGCGACGCAGTTGGCTGCGGGGAGATCACACCCGAGAACTCCGCGACGCACGGCGGCCCGGCCGGCTGTGTGGTGTACGCAGACCGCATGGATCCCACGTTTCTTCACCGGCTGGAGGGAGTAGCCGCCAGCCGCAGCCTCCTCCGACCCGTGATGGCCGCAGGCAAACGGCTGGAACCCTCGCCACCACTCACGCTTGTGAAGAAACGGGCCACCCGGGAAATCGCCTCTCTGCCGGAGGAGTACCGGCGGCTGCGCAACCCCCACGTGTACACTGTGGGCCTCTCACCCGAGCTCGCCCGGGTGAAGAACGGGCTGATCAGAGAGATGTCGGGACTGAACAGCCTCAACCACTGAGCCGCGGCCGGGGAGACCCCGCCGGCGGCGTTACTTCTCGAAGCGCTCGAGCTCCACGGGAAGCGAGGTGGCCTGGCCCCGAGCCAACACCTTGCCCGCCTCGTTGGTCACGTTGAAGCCCACCACGATCACACTCTTGCCCCGATGCAGGATGATGCACTCCGCGTGCACGGTCTCGCCGGGACCGGCCGCCCGAAACATGTTGAGGCTCCACTGTACGGCGACGGCATCGGCGATGGAGGAAGCGGCAATGGCGAAGGCCATATCGGCCAAGGCGAAGATGTAGGCGCCGTGGGCGACTCCATAGGCGTTGATGTACTCCTGCTTGACGACCGACGACAGCTTGCAGTAGCCCTCCCTGGCTTCCTCCAGCTGCATGCCGAACATCTTGAACAATTCGTCGTTCTCGGTGATGAAGCTCACGCGCGGCACCGAATCCTCCTTCTTGCGCACACTTGCCCGCCGTTTTCCATTATCCTACTCGAACCCGCTGCCGCGCGATAGGTACGACGGCACAAGCGGTGTATCATTATTCGCCTTGGTAACTATCAGCGAGATTCGGGCGGGAATGGAGCGGAGAATGCAGCAGTATTGCTCACTGGCGCTGGATGCGTGCGAGCTACACAACCCTGGCGAACCGGAGTTCCACCAAGCTGTTCGCGAAGTCATCGAGTCGCTCTCGACGGTCTTTGACAGACATCCGGAGTATCAAGCCGCCAGGATACTCGACCGCTTGGTGGAGCCGGAACGCGTCGTGGTGTTCCGAGTCACCTGGATGGACGACCAAGGCGAGATCCAGGTGAACCGTGGTTTCCGCATCCAGATGAACAGCGCCCTCGGTCCCTACAAGGGCGGCCTGCGCTTCCATCCCTCCGTGAACCTGGGCATCCTCAAGTTTCTCGCCTTTGAGCAGGTATTCAAGAACTCTCTCACCACTCTTCCCTTGGGGGCGGGCAAAGGCGGCTCCGACTTCGACCCCAAGGGCAAGAGCGACAACGAGGTCATGCGCTTCTGCCAGAGCTTCATGACGGAACTCCACCGACACGTGGGACCGAACACCGACGTGCCCGCCGGCGACATCGGCGTAGGAGGACGAGAGATCGGCTACATGTTCGGCCAGTACAAGCGGCTCTGCAACGAATTCTCTGGGGTGCTCACCGGCAAGGGTCTCGGCTGGGGAGGCTCGCTCATAAGGCCGGAGGCCACCGGCTTCGGCTGCGTGTACTTCGCCTCCGAGATGCTCGGCACCCGTGACGAGAGTCTGGAGGGCAAGACCTGCCTGGTGTCGGGCAGCGGCAACGTGGCGCAGTACACCACCGAGAAGATCATCGAGCTTGGCGGCAGGGTCGTCACCCTGTCGGATTCGAGCGGCTACATCTATGACGAGGCCGGTATCGACCGGGAGAAGCTTGAGTATGTGAAGCATCTCAAGAACGTGCGCCGGGGCCGCATCGCCGAGTATGCCGAGGCGTGGGAGGGTTCGGTGTACACGCCCGTCGACCCAGCGCTCGACTACAATCCTCTATGGGACCACAAGGCCGACTGCGCCTTCCCCAGTGCCACGCAGAACGAGATAAACGGCAAGGATGCCGCCAACCTCATAAAGAACGGCGTCTTCGTGGTGGCCGAGGGGGCCAACATGCCCACCACCCCCGCAGCTCTCGATCTGCTTCTCGCCGACAACGTCCTGTTCGCCCCCGGCAAAGCCGCCAATGCCGGCGGAGTGGCCGTCTCGGGTCTGGAGATGGCTCAGAACAGCATGCGCTTCAACTGGACGCGGGAGGAAGTCGACCACCGCCTGCGTATCATCATGCGCAGCATCCACCAAGCCTGCTGCGAGGCCGCGGCCGCCTACGGCGTCCCGGGCAACTACGTTGCGGGAGCAAACATCGCCGGATTCCTCAAAGTGGCGAATGCGATGATGGACCAGGGGCTCGTATAGGGCGTTTCCGGTAGGTGAGGGGGCGGCAGCGGCGGCCGATGGCCGCCGCTGCCGCCCAGAAACGGGGGATCAGTATGCCCGGGTTCAACCAATTCGTGGCCCTGAAGGAACAGAGGTGGGGGCGGTCGCTCGACTTCCAGAACCTCATGGCCACCAGGGTGGACAACATCCTCCTCGTCTCCAGCCTGTACGACACCTTCATCCTCCAGGAAGACGGCAAGCTCAACGAGCTCATCCTCAACGAGTTCCTCGGGCTGAACCTGCAGCACACCACCGGGCTCATGCACGTCTCCACGGGGTCCGAGGCCATACGCCTCGCTGAAGACAACCCCACCCGGTACAGCCTCATCCTCACCGCCGTCAATGCGGGCGACATGGAGGCCTCCCAGCTCGCCGCCCACGTGGCGAGCCGGGGCCTGCCCATTCCCGTGGTGCTTCTCGCCTACGACGGTGGTGAGCTCAACGATTTCATCTCCCGGAGCGACGTCTCCGCCATCGAGAAGATGTTCCTGTGGCAGGGAGACGCCGACATCCTCCTTGCCATCGTCAAGTACATGGAAGACAAGGCCAACGTCGCCCATGACGTGGGCGAAGCTGGCGTCCAACTGATCTTGGTCATCGAGGACAACATCCGCTACTACTCCGCCTTTCTTCCCACCATGTACCGCGAGGTCATCCAGCATTCGCAACGAGTCATCTCCGAGGGCTACAACGTCGCCGACAAGATACTGCGCATGCGAGCCCGGCCCAAGATCGCCCTGTGCAGTACCTGGGAAGAGGCTTGGAGCTACTTCGAACGCTTCCCGGAACAGGTGATGGGAGTAATCTCCGACATCGAGTTCCCCCGGGAGGGCAGGCTCGATCCGGAGGCCGGAGTGGAGTTCGCCCTCACCGCGAAACGGATCTGGCCCGACATCGCCGTGATCCTGCAGACCAGCAATCCGAACCACCGCGCCCAAGCCCGGGCCGTGGGAGCCGACTTCCTACTCAAGGGGTCACCCACGCTGCTCAGCGACCTGCGCCGCATCATCCGCGACCGCTTCTTCTTCGGTCCCTTCACCTTCCGGCTGCGCAACGGCACCGAGGTGGCCCGGGCCCAAGACCTGGGCAGCCTGCTTGCCAAAATGCGCACCGTGCCGGTGGACAGCGTGACCTACCATGCCGAACGCAACCACTTCTCCCGCTGGCTCAAGGCCCGCACCGAATTCGCCCTTGCCGCGAAACTCCGGCCCATGCTCTGTGAGCACTTCACCACTCCCGAGGAGATGCGCACCGAACTCGTGCGCATCATCGAGGAACACCGGGTGGAGCAGTACGGTGGCGTGGTGGCCGATTTCGACCGTGCCCGTTTCGACGCCGCCAAGAGCTTCGCCCGTATAGGCCGCGGGTCGCTCGGCGGCAAGGCCCGAGCGCTTGCCTTCATGCGCTATCTCATCCGTGAATACGGCCTTGACCTACACCACCCGGATGTGAGCGTGGTGGTGCCACCCTCGGTGGTACTCGGCACCGATGTCTTCGACGCCTTCCTGGAGAAGAACAACCTGGCAGCCTTCGCGCTCGAGTCGGAGGACGACGAGGAGATAGTCCGCCGCTTCCAACTCGCCGAGTTGCCCGAAGACATCATGCGCGACTTGGCCTCCTACCTCGAGCTCATCCGCTATCCACTCGCGGTCCGCTCCTCGAGCCTGTTGGAGGATTCGCAGTATCAGCCTCTCGCCGGCGTGTACAAGACGATCATGCTCCCCAACAACCACGTGAGCTCAGCCGTACGCCTCCGCCATTTGGTCTCCGCCGTCAAACGCGTGTACGCCTCCACCTTCTCCCAATTCGCGAAAGCCTACTTCTCGGCCACGCAGTACCGCCTGGAGGAAGAGAAGATGGCCGTGCTCATCCAGCAGATCGTGGGTGCGCAGCACGAGGACCGTTTCTACC
Organism: uncultured Gaiellales bacterium; assembly: GCA_964423425.1. Lineage (GTDB taxonomy): Bacteria > Actinomycetota > Thermoleophilia > RBG-16-64-13 > RBG-16-64-13 > CAYRES01. The sequence goes on from CAYRES010000003.1 coordinate 158,112, forward strand.
CCGATTTCGCCGGGGTGGCCCGTTCCCTCAACTTCTATCCCCACCCTCCCACCAAGGCGGAGGACGGCGTCGTCTCGGTGGCGCTTGGACTCGGTCGCATGGTGGTCGACGGGGAGGCCTCCCTCTCCTTCTCCCCGGCCTTCCCGCAGCACATTGTGCAGTTCTCCTCCGTGAAGGACATGCTGGATAACTCGCAAAGGGAATTCCTCGCCATCAAGCTGGGCTCCCGCCGCAGCCGCGTCCGCCAGGGAGAGGACAGCAGGGAGGAGCGCTTCACCCTGGACGTCGCGGAAGCGGACAACACCCTGTCACGCCTGGCCTCCACCTACTCCCCTGATGACCATGCCGTACACGAGGGCATCGCCCGCCCCGGGGTACGCCTCGTGACCTTCGGACCGCTGCTCAAGCACAGGCTCTTCCCCCTCACTGAGATCCTGAAGAGCGTCCTCGAGCTGGGGGCCGGCGGCATGAACAACCCGGTGGAGATCGAGTTCGCGGTCAATCTCGCCACCCCACCAGGAGACCCGCAGGAGTTCGGCTTCCTGCAGGTGAGACCTCTCGCCCACGTGCGCCAAGTAGAAGAGGTGGAACTGGGCGCGGCCGCACTCCGCGACATCCTGGTGAGGAGCAGCAGTGTCCTCGGCAACGGCGTGACGGCCGACCTCCACGACCTCGTGGTGATCGACCGCGACCGCTTCGACCGCTCCAAGACGGCCGAGATGGCTCATGAACTGGGCCGCCTCAACCGTACCCTGGTCGCCGCCGGCATCCGTTACGCGCTCATCGGTTTGGGCCGCTGGGGCTCCGCCGACCCGTGGCTCGGCATCCCGGTCAATTGGCAGCAGATATCGAATGCCCGGGTGATAGTGGAGTGTGGCCTGCCCGACATGAAGGTCACCCCCTCCCAGGGCAGCCACTTCTTCCAGAACCTCACCTCTTTCCGCATCGGCTACTTCACGGTGAACACCGACACCGAGGCGCCGGGCCTGCTCACAGCCGACGCCGCGACCCGGGACGCGAATGGGGAGCGGCGGGACGAAGGCGCAGGCGATGGCGGGAGAAGCGACGGCCACGCGGGCGATGGCGACGCCACGGATAGGGACACAGGCGCCGACTTCGTCGCCTGGAAGTGGCTCCGGGAGCAATCGGCCGTGTCCGAGGGCACGTACTTCCGGCACCTTCGCTTCGAGTCGCCCCTCGTGGTGAAGATGGACGGCCGCTCGCAGCGCGGCCTCATACTCAAGCCTGGGAGTTGACTCGGGGAGGGAACCCCTCCCCCACAAGCCCTATCAACTCTTGCAGCGCATGTTCCAGAGAATCTGCGCCGCCTCCCCTCGTGTGGCGGGAACCCAAGGATCCCACGAGCCACCATACCCCGCTATGCCGTCGAGAAGACGGTTGAACTCGGCCATGCGCGCGTTCTCCGCGTGCGTGGGGCTGAAGTCACCCAGGCTGCCCGCATAGCCGGATATAGGAGTCCTCGCCGCGGGTGGATACATCGCCTGAGCCGCCCGCACAGCCATTGTGATCAACTGAGCCCTCGTGATACTCACCCAAGGCGAGAAGACGCCCGGGGCCATCCCGACAACCACTCCCCGGCTCGCGGCCACGGCGATGTACTCATGGGGATAGAGAGACGTGGGATCGTTCGAGCCGAGATCGACGAAAGGAGCGACCATGCCTTCGGCTGGATGGAAGCCGGAAGAGTCGGTCATCCCCAACGTGGTCACGATCATCTTGGCGAACTGAGCCCGCAGGAGTTCATTGTCCGGCCGGAAGGTGTTGTCGGGGTAGCCGTCGATGGCCCCATCGTCCCGTAGGCCCATGACAGCTGGATAATAGTCGTGAGTGGAGGGGACGTCGTCGAAATCGACGACCCTGTTAGGCAGCCATCCCGTGAAGGGCAGGGGGGGCAGGTGTTGCTGCTGCTGTCTGTGCCCCGAGAAGCATCAACACGACAACCGAGAACCCCAGAGCCGCCATGGCCATACGCCCGAGCCACCGCGGCATCATACGCACGCGAGAAGACATCCTTCCACCCCCTGTGTGTGACTCCGTGTATCTGAGTAGAGCGCCGCCGAACTCCCCGCCCCCGGCGGGTGATCGTCCCCACGTATCGGCCTCCGGCGTCAGCTCTTGCGATGCATGTTCCAGAGTATCTGGGCGACCTCACCCCGAGTGGCAGGCGCCCACGGATCCCAACTCGCTCCGAACCCAACAAGGCCGTCGAGAAGACCGTTCCACTCCGCCACCCGCATGTTCTCGGCGTGCGTGTCGCTGAACACGCCCAAGGGGCTGTAGAAGTTGTCGGGTGGATCCTTCATGGAGTCGGGGAAACATACGTAGGCGGCACGCACAGCCATGGTCACCATCTGAGCGCGGGTGATGCCCGTGAAGGGAGAGAACTTCGACGGCGCCACCCCCAACGCGACACCCTGATCGGCCACCACCGACACGTACTCGTGGGGATACAGAGAATCGGGGTCGTCGGGCCCCAGATCGTTGAACGGGGTGACCATGCTCTCGTTCGCCTCGTTACCCCGGTTGTCGGTCATGCCCACGGCGGTGACGAGCATCTTGGCGAACTGAGCCCGCCACACATTCTGGTCGGGCCGGAAGGTGTTGTCGGGATAGCCGTCGACGGCGCGGGCTTCACGGAGGCCCATGATGGCCCGGTAGTATTCGTGGTCTTTGCCCACGTCGCTGAACTTGGGCACGCTGTAGGCAGCGAACGCAGGCATAGCCAGCATGGCTATGAAGAGGACGGCAGCCAGCACCTCGGCTACCAGAAGTATGCGCTGTTGTGGCTTAGGTTCCACTATTCCCATTGTATGCCATATGCGTACGAGAGCAAGTGGCACGGCATTGCGCCGGGCCGCCCGCGTCCCACACACAAGCGCCCCACGGTGCCGCCCTCCGTTCCGCCCGTCGGCGTTACCTCCTCGGCTATACTAGCACTGCGCGGAGGGGTGGCAGAGTTGGCTTAATGCACCGGTCTTGAAAACCGGCACACCTTCACCGGTGTCGCGGGTTCGAATCCCGCCCCCTCCGCCTTATTTGCAGGGGTTTTGTTTGGCCAATTGGCCAATGATTGAGGCAGAGGAACGGGGCACGAAGCCCGTTTGGTGCCCGTATGGTGCCCGTTTGAACCTGGTTGCATCCCTATCCATCATCGCTCACCATGTCCCTGAAGGCCTCATCCACCGCTCGAGCGACCTCATCCTGCATGCCCGGCAGAACGTGGGAGTAGGTGTCGAGGGTGATGGCAATCGTTGCGTGACCAAGCCTGTCGCTTACAATCTTGGGATGAGTGTTTTGGGCGAGCAGGTGGGTTGCGTGGCAATGGCGCAGACCATGGAAAGTCACTTTGGGTAGTTGCTTCTTGGACCGAAGGAGTGAGCAACACCAACGACTCTCATCGAGGCCTTGGCAACGGCTGGCCTTCTCATGAAAGGGCACGATAGCTAGGGACCGAATAAGCCAAGTATTGGGGCAGCTACCGAATGGTACATACTCGTTCGGTGCCCGTTTGGTGTTATATGGTGATGACTTCACCCGGGCTTCACCGATGAGAATCGTCTCTCACCACGTCTTGGACGACTACGGCCTCACTCCGCTCTCGGCTCTCGAGGCCCGCGACCTCCTCGAACTGATCGACGAGCGGGTGCTCACCAGATCGACCATCATGGCCAGCCAACTTCCTTGGGAACGCTGGCGCGGGGCCATCAGCGACCCGACGCACGCCGACGCCCTTCTCGATCGGCTGATCCATCACGCCCACAAGATCCACTTGAAAGGGGAATCCATGCGGAGGAAGAGACCGCCGACACCGCCGACGCCCAGGGTCTGAGCTACACTGGCGATGATGGCCAGCGCGATCGTCGGTCCTTCGTCCCTCTGGTCAATTCGTCCTGATCACGCTGGTCACTTGGAGCCGATCCGAGTGGTCAGTCAGGCCGACATAGGCATATGGATACCGCCGGGTGACCCGGGAGCTTCTGCGCCGCGGACATCACGCAAACCACAAGCGAGTCCTTACGCTCATGCGGGTCGCCGGGCTCACCCAGGAACGCCGGCGTCGGCATGTGAAGACTACCGACAGCAAGAACAGCCTGCCCCGCTACACCCACCGGGCTCAAGGTCTCATCCTTGGCGGCCCTGCGCATGGCTCTTGTGTGCCACCAGCCCGGTCCGGGTCTCATCCATCACAGCGATAGCGCGTGTATGAGGGCCAGTTCCCGTCGGGTTGCCTGACCCGCACTCTGATCGACTCCACCTTCTACACCAGACGGTCATCGTGTTGATCGGCTTCTTCGTGGTTCAGTGGCCCACGGGTGTGGCGGCCAAGTTCTTCATCATCGTACTGTTGTCGCTGGTTGCCTCGGTCGTGGTGTACGAACTGCTGGTGCGGTGCCTGAAGGTGCTGAGAGTGCTCTTCGGGATGACGCGTCTTCCGCAGCAGAAACGCGCCGTCGGGGGATCCTCGACCGGCCGGCTCTCCGACAGGCCGGCAGTGAACATCGACCGCACCATCTATTCCGCCTAGCCCGGCGGTCGGCCGGCCGGTAGGCGAATCCCCAGCGGAGAGCGGCGTACGTGGTTGAAGGGCTCCTCTTATGGAACGGTCTCCCCGTGAGGTCGATGTGGCCTCCCGATATCATCACTCCGTGCTCGCTGCGCATGTGCCGGCGCAGCCGCCGCCCTGTCGACTCTTGCGAAGCAGCCCTCATATCAACGGCGAAGCGGGCGGGCGGGTGCGCCGCTGGGCAACGGCATTGTGCCCTAGTCCTCGGAGGAACCAGCGCCCTTCTCCGTCACGTAGCCTACCGCTTCACCGGTCTCGCCATTCATGGCCACGTGCAACCTGCGCCCTCCCCTGAGTGCGGGAATGTCGACGACCTTGACCACCTTCTCGAGATGCCCGTACTCGGGCGCATGTATGGTGAGGCTGTTCGGAGCTTCATCGAGCAGATCCTGATTCAGCAGCCCGTCGGGATCATCCGGATACAGTGGGAGGTAACGGATGGAAGACTCCACCAGGTCCTGGAAGAAGTGGGTTCCGAAGGAAAGGTCGGGGAGATAGTCGCCCTTCTGGCGAGCGATCTCCACCAACATCGCTGTGTTATTGATGTCGGAATACGTGACACTCACCCCAAGCCTGATATCTCCCCGACTCCCCCAACGGCCGGGGCCCATGAGGATGAAGCGCCGGTGAGGAAGCACCTGGTTCAGGCGGCCGACCGCTTCACCCACGGCTTTGAGGTCGCCCAGGCTCTGGAGTTGCCCATAGGCCTCCGGGTCCACGTACACGACGTACTCGAGGTCGGGAACCGAACCGTTGGAGATGTGCTTGTGTCCCCGAAACAGGATGTCGCTCGACGGAAGGCCGGTGGGTATCCGAGCCGGGGCCTCGTTGCCGGTATAGCTCTGCGCTCTGCACTGCAGGATGTAGAGTGATTCGCCATCGCACGCGAACTCCACGTCCACGGCCGCCCCCAGAGCGTCTTCCAGAAGCTTCATGGCGGTGGCCATCTGCTTGACAAAGGTGGTCTCGGAAAGAAGCCCCTCGAAAGTGGCGACCATGCGTTGGCTGGAGGGATCGCCGAGCATCGCCGACGGCAGAACCAACCTCTCCCCTTCGAGAATCGAGAAGACCAAGCGCATCCCTGGATAGAGATGGCCCAACTCGCCGCGAAGCTCGTCCAACTCCAGCGTGCGAAAGGAGCCGCCGTTGATGTCGATGACGTCCACCTTGCGCGGGGAGTACCTCACCTTCTCATCGAGAGAGGTGTTCGCCCGCAAACCCGGTTTGCCGGGCGCCACCAGGACCGGGTAGTCGTCACCCACTCGGTCAACCGCCCTCGTGCCGAGACCTGGCACCAGCCGAAGCAATCCATCGGCGCGTTCGATACGGGGTGACCACCTGAACTCATTGTTGGAGAGAGCGACCCCCGAGAAGAGGGGGAAGTAGTAGCCTCCCACCCGCGCGCCCACAACCTCCTGCAACAGGACCCCCATCTCTTCATCGAAGTCCAGAAGCCCTCGCTGTCTCCGGTACTCGATCGGATCGGGACTGAAGATGGAGGCATAGATCTCGGCGATCGCGTCGAGCAGGGCCTCGAGCCTGTCCTTCTTCGACCCTTCATTGGCAAGGAACAGGCTCTTGTACTTGCCGGAGAAGGCCGTTCCCTGCCGGTCCTCGCCCAGACTTGAACTCCGGGCGATGATAGGCCTGCCCTGGAAATCATCGAGAGCCATCGACAGTCCCTTGATCATCTCCTGTGAGAATCGCGCGTGCTTGAAGAGCTGCACCGCAACCGGATACTCGCGGCGGATCTGATCGAGGTCCTTGTACTTATGATCCGGCGACCAATCACGGAGGTCGTTGTACTCCACGAAGTCGGTGAGGCTCTCGGTGGACACGTACCAGGAATGGGGAGTCCTGACCTCGAAATCGCCCTGAAGCAGATGCTGGTGGGCATCCACCACCCTTCCGGCCAGGAACAGACCGGTGCTCTTGCCTCCGATACACCCCCGGCTCTCTCTGGGATGGATGGTCCTCTCGGTGATCTCGAGGAAGTCGATAGCCTTCAGGCTCTTCTTGGCCTTGCTGATGAACGAAAGGTCATCGCTCAGAAAACGCCTGATGAGCGACACGACAATGCCCTCTTGAGTGGCCATCGGGGGGCTGATCTCCTCAGAGTCAACCTCCTTGAGTCGGGAAAGGGCTTTGGTGATGTCCGCCAGCGAACTCTGCCTGTTGCTCACCACCCGGGCGACCAGGCTGAACTTCTCCTCCACCATCCATGTACGTATCAGGCGCAGAATTTCCGTGCCACTGAGATGCCGGGACGCCAGTTCGAAGGGCTCGTTCGTCACGTAATATGCGTCGTCCCAGCTCGTCTTCTTCTCGGGGAGGTTCTCGGATTCGACAAACAGCACCCCATCTGTGGCCCGCCGATGACCCGTCCGCTCGAGGGCTTCCCGGGCTTCTTCCACATCCATCCAGTGCAGATGGCGAATCATCCGTCTCGCCACCCGCACGTAGACCTCCCGGTCGGCGCCGCGGAGCAGAGCGATGGCACCCTTCCAGTTCTCCGGATCGGAACCGGATGCCTGACGCCCCACATACGCGCTCACCCGCTCGGCGATGGCGTGCATGAGGCGGACCTCGTCGCGGAGAAACGGCCCGCTGTCCGCGTCGGACATCTGGGCGGAATAGGAGACCTCCAATTCACCCGCGATCTCGGCCCCGCGTTTCAGCGGGACGCTGATACTCCAGGGGGTTGGACGATAGCCGGCGGAAGCGTACTGCCGGCCGTCTATGCGCATCGACACCTGGCACACGTCCGGATACTGCAGCCCGGCCGGGATGGCCTCGATGACACTCCTGAAGATCACCTCCAATGGCTCATCCTGTCTGTTGAGGATCTCTTCCACCCGGTACAGACAGCTGAGTTCCTTCGCCCGCTCCTGGAGTGACTGAATCACTTCCCAACCGGGAGCGGAATTCTGCGCTCTCGAATCGCCGCCTTGGCCTCGGCCCTCCACCAACGGCTCACTCATGATGCACGATCACCCCCCGGCCACTCCTGCCGTCGACCCGTATGGATAGAGGTCGTTTCGCCCGCACGTGGCGCACGAACTCCGCCTCTTGAATGGTGTCCTGATCCAGAAGCCACTTCCAGTTCACCGCCGGCTGGGCCGAGAACGGCACCGAGAGATAGAGCGTGTGGGCCCCGATGAGGTTGTGAAAGAAGTGAGAGCCCTGGCTCATCTCTGGACGCAACGAGGCTATAGCCGTCTCGACCACCACTCGGGCTGCCGAGATCTGCGCCCATTCTACGGGAATCCCCAGCCAGGTGTCGGCGGTGCCCCACCTGCCGAAGCCGATGAGCACGTACTCGTCTCCGCGCTCGAGCAAAGCCCGATTCAGCATGCCGACCTCCTCCGCAACACGGCGGGTGTGAGCCGGTTCGAAGACGTCGGGTTTGACGAACACGATGTCGCGCAGGTGTTCCACCAGTCCGTTACCCAGCGATTGCTCCGACGCCACTATCACGCGGTCGTCGGCAAGATCCCCCACGTCCACCATTGCCTGGGAGCCGACGTGCACCATGGGGCGTAACTGCAGAAACCCTACTCGCGTACGAGACCGGTCTGGAGGACGAGCCAACTGAGCCGCGAACTCGATCTCCACTTCACAGCCCATCCTCTCCCTGGAAGCGGCCATCATGGAACAGATGCCATCGTTCAACGCGAGAGTCTTGTACTTCAGAAGGAGACCAAAATCGATGACCCGGGGGCCCGGTGGTCCCAGGCCCGGGCGTATGCAGTCGGAGGAGGCATCGTACGTGGAGGCGATGTGCTGAAGGGTACCGTCCGCTTCCGCGTCGGCCAGAGACGCACGTACCAGGTACTCGGTCTCCCGCACCGGATCGTAGACGGCCACCCCCATATTCACGGCCCAGAAACTTGTCTGCGTTTCGTCGAGGTATGCACGGGCGGAGGCCATCGGCGCTGGGGCGCCCGGGCGCCCGGGTGTGTAGATCCAAGAGGTCTCACCGTCCACAACCGTCTTGCCGAGACCCAGGGCCAAGCTGGCCATTCCGTCTTCCGGTGTCGAGCCGGGCAGGGGATAGTAGCTGTATGAGCGGGCAACGCCGGAGACGTCGGGATAGAAGCGGTCGTGATGGCGGTCGCCCACCACTTCCTGAATGATGACCGCCATCTTCTCCGCCCCCTCCTCGATGCCGAGAGCCCTCCTGTACGCCTTGGCACCGGCGAAGAAGGTGGATGCGTACACGAACTTGACGGCCTCGATCAGACCGGCAAAGCGATCCGCCGTGCCGTGCCGGTGATTGGGGATCATCTTGGTGGCGTAGACTCCCGCGAAGGGGTGGGCCAACGCGTCTTCAAGCAGGGAAGAGGAGCGCACGGCCAAAGGAGTGCGCACGGAGTCGGCCAACGCGTGCAGATCTCCCACCAACTCAGCCGGCAACTCGGCGCGCACGAAGGCGTGGGCTATGCGATCGTCCGAAAGGTCCGCGTCCACCACCGGCCCCAGTCTGTTTCTCGCCATGAAGGCATCGAACATGTCGCCGGCAATGATGAGCATCCTGGGAACGGTTATGTCGATGCCGGCCGGGCACTCGTCCGCCAAGGCGGCGATAACCTCCGCCTGGATGAAAGCAAGCCCCTCGGCCTTTCCGCCTAGGGGTCCCTGTCCGACGCGTGTGAAGGTTGAGTCGCTCTCGAAGAAGCGGCGGTCAAAAGGAGGGAAGAGGCCCCGATACCCTGCCTCAGACCCAGCCACGGTCCTTGCACGCTCTGGCCACCCGGTCGACCGCTATGACGTAGGCCGCGTCCCGCAGCGACAGGCCGCGCGACTTGGCCAGATCGCTCACCGCCAGGTAGGCGTCGGTCATGGTGGTGTCCAAGCGCCCCTGCACCTCGTCACGAGGCCAGTAGAAATTCATGTTGCTCTGCACCTGCTCGAAGTAGCTGCAGGTAACGCCGCCCGCGTTGGCGAGCAAGTCGGGAATAGCTTCGACGCCGCGTGCGGTCAGCAGAGTATCCGCTTCCGGGGCGGTAGGGCCGTTGGCTCCTTCGACGATGAGCTTCACCCGCGGTGACATCCGCCCTACGCTTTCGTACGTGATCTGGTTCTCCAGCGCGGCCGGGATGAGAATGTCCACATCCTGCTCGAGCCATGCCTCACCCGGGATGAGCTCGTACCCGAGTGATTGCGCCTTCTCCTGGTCGATACCCCCAAAGCGGTCGGTGACGCCGCGCAGTTCGTCGAGGTCGATGCCTTCTTTACGGTGGTACGCGAAGGCGCTGCATGCGAACTGGTCCCAACAGGAGATGGTGGTGACCTTGCCTCCCATCATGCCGTACAGCTCGACGGCGTACTGGGCCACGTTCCCGAAGCCTTGGACGGCAGCCGAAGTCTCACCGATTTCTATTCCCCTCTCTTTGAGGGCCTCCCTGAGAACGAAGACGAGCCCGTAGCCCGTGGCCTCCGTCCTGCCGAGTGAGCCACCCATCCCCACCGGCTTACCCGTGATGAACCCCGGGTGCCGCCCCCCGTAGATGGCCTCGAACTCGTCGAGCATCCAGAGCATGTGCTCGGCATTCGTCATGACATCGGGAGCCGGGACGTCGGCCACGGGACCTACTACCCTGGCCAGCTGACGCACCCATCCCCGACAGATGCCCTCCTGCTCCCTGGCGCTCAGATGGTGAGGGTCGCAGATAACCCCGCCCTTTGCTCCCCCCAGCGGAATGCCCACCACGGCGCACTTCCACGTCATCCACATGGAGAGGGCGCGAATGGTGTCGACGGTCTCCTGGGGATGGAAACGAATGCCACCCTTGCAGGGGCCCAGCGCATCGTTGTGCTGCACACGAAAGCCACGAAACACCTCTACGCGACCGTCGTCCATGCGAACGGGAATGCTGACGTGATACTCGCGTACGGGCTCCCGCAGCAGGGCCCTTGTCGCCGAATCCAGTTCGAGCATATCCGCGATTCGGTCAAATTGCTTCTGAGCAACCGCAAAGGGGTTGAACGCGCCGTCGTTCTTCATCTGTCCATCTCTCTGAGCTCTCGGTTTCCGGTCGATATTTCGACTGCGGGCGCCGCCCTCGAACGAGGAGGTGGCATGGATGCGTTCACGGCATGTGGCGCCCACAGCAGCACTGAACTCTGCCATGGTATCAAACACGGGGGAATCGCCAGAAAGGAACTTCGGCACCCGCAATCCATACTGCCGGCGAACGGCCCACCGAACGCCTGACGGAAAGAGAAGGACCGGCTACAAGCCGGACACCGTTTCCCCAGAAACCGCCGCCGCCTCAGGAGCGGCCGGAATCGCCCTTCCGGGAAGCACGGGAACTCCCAATTCCACGAGCGTCCTCTCCCACGCCTCGAGTGCCGCAATGACGTACCAGGTGCAAGCCATCTTGCCCATGTGGCCGATGCGGAACAGCTTCCGCATGAGGTTGCCGTGGCCTCCGGATATCATCACTCCGTGCTGGAGACGCATGGCCTCGATGCCCGTCCGGCAGGCTGCGGAGGAAGTAGCATTTGGAATCTGGATGAGGAGAGCGCGGAAAGAGCCCGGTCGGCCATCTTGCGGAAGGCCCGCAGGGATATCCTTTGGGATGCGCTCCTCGAACGGACCGAGAAACCCGAAGGACGGTTGCCTCGCCTCTCCCCGCATCCCAACCCTCTCGTCTTGTGCTTTTTGCAGGCGAACCACTATCAAACGCGGGCACAAGAACGTAGGAAGTTGAAGCAATCGGAGGGCTGCGGTGACGGCTTCTCCAGTAGCCTACCAAGACCTCTCGTGACCAAGACAGCATGCCACGTTGTCCCACAGGGATCGGCGCATCATTGTCCCATCAATGCCGGCAGCCAAAGCACCGTGCTCGGCACGAAGATCATTATGGTCATGACACCCGCATCCAGGGCCAAGAACGGGAGGCTCGAACGATAGATGCTGGTAAGGGGAGCACTATCCCCCATGATGCCCTTGACCACGAACAGTGACAATCCGAATGGAGGCGAGATTGCGCCCATCTCCATGTTGAGCAACATGATGGCGCAGAACCAAATGAGGTCAAACTCAAGAGCCTGCGCAACAGGGATATAAAGAGGCAGGGTAACCATCAGGATGGACAGCGGTTCCATGAACATTCCCAGAACAATAAGAACCACTTGCATGATGATCAGAATGCCAATACGCGGCAAATCTATGTCTGCCGCGAACTGAACGAGACTGCCCGTTGCTCCCGTGAACGTGAGAATCTGACTGAATGCCGTAGAACCGGCCACAATGAGAAGCATCATTCCCGACACCTTCACCGTGCCGCCCATACTCTTCTTCAGCCAGTCCCACTTAATGCCTTTGCGATAGATCGCAGCTAACACAAAACAACCCAGGGCACCAAGCGCGGAGGCCTCATTGGGAGTGGCGATTCCCAGCACCATGCTTCCGATCACCAAGAAGATGATTGAAGCCAGAGGAAGGATGTACAGCAGGGCCTCTCTGATCCTCACTCTCCATGGAACCGAAGGCGCATCGTAAGGAGGTGCCACTTTCGGATTCAGCATGCTCCTGATGATGATGTATGCGGCAAAGGCAACTGCCATCATGAGTCCGGGGACGATGATAGCCATGAGCAGTTTCCCGACGTTGATCTGAGCCAACGAGGCAAGCAGTACGCCGAGCGAAGTAGGGGGGATCATGATGGCGAGAGTTCCGGCGGCAACAATCGGACCTACGCTCATGGTCGTGCTGTAGCCCTTGCGTTGCATCTCCGGCACCAACACCGAAGCAAGCATGGCAGTACTTGCCATGGAGGAACCACTCAACGTCGAGAAGAGTGTTCCTCCCCCCACCGCGAGAAGACTCAACCTGCCCGGGATGCGCCCGATCCACCTGTCCAGTGCAGCCATCATCTTGAAGGCCACACCCGAGTGAAACATCACCTCTCCCATGAGTAGAAAGAGGGGCACAGGGACCAAAGAGAACTTGCTGATGGAAGAATAGATGCTCAGGACAAACTGGCCTATGGGATCGGTGCCACCCCATATGAGGAGTGCTCCGATGATGTTGACGGCCATAAAGGCGAAGGCAACCGGAACGCCTGAAGCGAGCAGGAGAACGAGGCCACCGAATACGACGAGAAGAACGAGCTGCCACGTCATTCCTCAACCCCTTCCCCTGATTCTTCTGCGACAGCGCACGTCCGCTTGCTCCTCTCCCGTTCGACTACTCGGCGAATAACCTGCGCCAGGGTCACCGTAAGACCAATGGGGATAATGACCACAAGAGGTGCCTTCGGCCAGTTGAGGATGCTTGTGACAATCACGTCTCTCTGCCACAGATCAATTGCCACAGCGAAGCCGTAATAGCCCATGGCAAGACAAATGAGGCAGACGATTCCGTCCGACACTCGTTCCAGGCATCGGCACGCTGTCTCGCTAGTGCGCCGGAGACGCTCAACTACGAAGTCCACACGCACATGCGCGTCCAGTCGCATGACCCATGGGGCACTCAAGAAACATGCGTACAAGAGCGCGTACTCACTGATCTCTATGTTCCACGGCAGTGAGTTGTCACTCAGCTGTCTGAGAATTACACTCGTCGAAACGAGCAACATCACGAACGCAATAATGATGCCAGCGACAAAAGCCATGGCGTCTGTGAGTCGGTCCAACACTTTGACTATTGTTGCGCCAGTGTTCATCCGCCCCTTCCCATTGATGTTCTGTTGTGGTCGGAACGACCCGTCGGGGGTACTTGGGGCCGTTCCGACCACACGGCCGGCTCCCTTCCGCCTCAACTACCAATCTTCCCAGCGCGCATCGTGCCGTGGAGTGCGCCTTTGCGGCGGCAGTTCTGTCGGCAGTCCTATTTCCGCGCCACTCGCTTGATGTCTTCAACGAGTTCCGGCGTTTGTTCTTCGAGCACCGACCAGCCGGCTGCGTATGCCGCCGCCGTGTACGCCCGAGCATCGTCAGGAGCGAACTTGATGAAGGTGACTCCCACGCTTTCGAGTTCTCCCCGCTCCTCTTCTTGCATCGCGAGGAGTTCATCGATCATCGCGCGTTCGAACTCCTCGGTGGCCTTCATAACCTGAGCCTGCTGCTCTGCCGATAGCTTAGCCCAGGAACTTGGGTTGGCAATGATCGTGGTATTCTGCGCACCGTAGAAGGGCTCATCGATCAAGTACTTCACCGAATCCGTCCAACCCTGGGCGCGCGGACCAACCAGCAGGTAGCTGAACCCCTCGACAATGCCACGCTCCAAGGCAGAGTACACCTCCCCGGGATCCACAGATATCGCGTTGATACCCAAGGACTTCATGAATACGTCAAGGTGCCCCGCTCTCGTACGCAGAGTCATACCTCGAAGGTCAGCACTCCCTGAGACTTCTTTGTTCACCCAGATGTAGAACGGAGTCTCCGAAAGCCATCGGCCCAGATATTCCACGCCAATCAGACGGTGGCGTTCAGAGAAGTATTCAAAGAAACCATTCTCCCTCTCCTCCCATGGCGTGTGTTCGGAGAGACTCAGAGCCTGCATCTCACGGGCAAGTGATTCGTACCACGACGTGGCGGTGAAACCGATATCCACCACTCCACTCCGCACTGCTTCGATTAGCTCAGTGGGCGGGATGACTTCCGGGCCGCCTCGGTAGTTGATGACCACCGAACCGTCGGTCTCCTGATCCACCATGTCGATCCAGATGGGAATAAGTGCGGTAATGGGCTCTTGGCTTCCGAGGAAGCACACCAAGTCAAGCTCAATAGTTTCCTGGGCTTCGGTAGCGGTCGTGTCGGTTGACTCTCCCGTGGCCGTCGTGTCTCCAACCGGAGCGGTAGTATCAGAGGTACTTGAACCACAACCTGCCAACACTAGGACGACAAGAAGCACACAGGTGAGCAGTCCGGCTGCGGGCAGCGTCTTCCAAGTTCTCATTGAGGAACCTCCCCCACCTTCTGTTCTAACCATTCTCTTAGAGTACTCTTAACGATCTTCCCGGCCGCATTGCGCGGGAATGTTTCATAGTCGATGAAGCGAACCTCCTTTGGTCTCTTGAAGCGCCCCAGCGCCATAGCACAGCGCTCGATCAACTGCTCGGCAGAGACTCCTTCTTCATTTGCCGCAACAAACGCTACAGGCACTTCCCCCCACTTATCATCCTTCCTGGGAACTACGCAGGCCTCCACCACACAGGGGTCTTCCAGCAACACTCGCTCGATTTCGGATGGGTAAATGTTCTCCCCGCCCGACTTGATCATGAAGCTGAGTCGCTCCACGAAATCTAGAGAGCCGTCCTGGTTACGACGAAACACGTCGCCGGTGTGATACCACCCGCCCTTGAAAGCTTCGGCTGTGGCTTCCGGGGCGTCCCAGTACCCGCTGAAGAGGCTCGGCCCCCGCACCACGGCTTCCCCTGGTTCGCCTTCTGCCACATCGTTGCCCTGCTCATCAACCAAGCGGAGAAGACAAAATGTACTCTCTCTCTTGCTTAGGCCCCGGGGTATCACGCCCACGGGAATCTGGTTCCCTGAGGCGGGCCCGGTGCCGACCTCGGTCATACCGAACGAATTCATGAAAGGCGCGTCGAGAAGCCTGGTGATTTCGGCAAGCTGCTCGGGTGGCACCAGGTCGGCCATGGCGCCAATGATGCGGATACTACGAGGCTTGATACACCGCTCCTTCAGAACAGTGATCAGTCTGTCGATCATTCCGGTCACCACCGGCAGGTAGCCGATGATCTCGGATTCGATGGCACTCACCATGGCTTCCAGATCGAAGCCATCGGTGACGATGACCTTGCCACCCAGCATCAGCGTGGCCAGGGCGTAGTCGCTTCCGGCCATATGGAAGAGAGGCGACCAGGCTACGTAGGCTTCCTCTCGGGTGACGCCCGCCTCCGAGAGAAACAGATTGAGCCGCCACACCAGTGCCCTCTGACTGATGACCGCCCCCTTGGGGCGACCCGTGGTCCCACTGGTGTAAAGGATAAGAAGGCCATCTTCGGGGTCAACCGCAATACCCGGGGCGACGTCCGTGTACTCGTTTGCCCAGGAATCGAGCTCCGCACCCAAGGTCAGTGTCGATACGCCCTCGGGGCACACGGACGCCGCCGTCTCCGTGTAGCGCTCTGTCGCAAACAGCATCTTGGGGTTTACAAGTTCCAGGCAATGTCTCAGGTCCTCCTCACTCATCCTCCAGTTGAGGCATGAGAGCAGAACTCCAACCTTGGCCGCCGCGAGTTCCATTTCTAGATACTCGGGACAATTCTCGGCCAGAATGGCAATGACGTCTCCTCGCCCGATTCCCTCTTCGAGGAATGCCTGTGCAAGCCTGTCGGCTCGTGAGTTGAGTTCCGCGTAGGTGACCTCGCGTCCGTAGGCCGACACGGCAATGCGATTAGGCTGAATCCGGGCCTGTTTCTCTATGAGATCCGCTACCGTGATGGCAAAGGTCTGGCTGTCTATCATGTGCACTGTTTCCATATGGTCAATGGTCGTCCCGTCAGTCACGACCGAGGATGAGGGTCACGGAATCCCTGAGCACACCCGAGTTTCCGTGGACCAGACAGACTTGACAGTTCTCCATTAGTCTCTCCTCCTCAACCTCCCCTCTCAGTTGCTTCACCGCCTCGATCACGTGAAAGATGCCAGCGGGAGCTCCCGGATGCCCGTGCGAGAGCAACCCCCCGTGAGTATTGACCGGCAACTCGCCACCCACTTCGATGCGCCCCCCCTCAACAAAGGCTCCGCCCTCTCCCTTCGCACAGAAACCGAGATCCTCGAGGGAGACCACCACGGTGATGGTGAAGCAGTCGTATATCTGAGCCGCATCGCAGTCATCAGGTGTCAAACCCGCCTGGGCAAAGGCTTTGGGCGCGGAGATAGCCGCACCCGAGCTTGTCAATACGCGCTTGGGAGACGAATACTCCCATTGATGCCCCTCACCCACGCCCAAGACGCGGACAGCACGGGGGGTGAGGTGCCGGGCGCGCTCCGCGGAGCTCACCACGAAGGCCCCGGCACCATCAG
Source organism: uncultured Gaiellales bacterium (assembly GCA_964423425.1). GTDB lineage: Bacteria > Actinomycetota > Thermoleophilia > RBG-16-64-13 > RBG-16-64-13 > CAYRES01. The sequence goes on from CAYRES010000003.1 coordinate 174,700, forward strand.
AGATGGGGGAGCAGTCATACACCCCGAGAGGAGTGGCCACCCGGGGCGCATCGAGCACGTCCTGGATGTCCAAGGGATCCCGGTATTGAGCCAAAGGGTTGGCCGAGGCGTGCCTGCGAGCCGACACGGCCACTTGGGCCAGCTGCTCTGGGGTGGTTCCATACTCGTGCATATGCCGCCGCGCCACCATAGCGTAGGCGGCCGGCATGATGTAGCCGTAGGGGAGTTCGTAGTCGGCATCCTGGAAGGAACCGAACATGCTGATCGCCCGCTTACTACCTACCTGCGAGAGCAAGGGGTCGCCGGCTACCACCAGCACGTGCCGGCAGAGCCCAGCCTTGATGGCATTTTCGGCCTCCATGATGGCATGGCCAAAGGCTGCTCCACCCAGAGGAATCATAGAGGCGTACATGGGTTGAATGCCGAGGTAGTTCGCCAGACGAGCGTTGTACATGAACATGCCGTCGATGAGCGAACCGCCACACAGAAGACCGTCGATGTCCTTGGGCTCCAGGCCTGAGTCCTTTACGGCCGCTACGGCGGCGCGGGCGGAGAGCTCCAGGGAGCCACCGCACTCGAGTCGCCCCACCGGTGTCTCGCCGACGCCGACGATGGCCAAGCGCGGACCTTGACCGCGACTCATTCTGCCTCCCTCCTGCGATAAACGAGAACCACGCGGCCGGCTTCATCTTCTTGGTAAAGGGGCTCAACGGCCTGCCCGATGATCAAGGAATCGCTGCCTTGCCCCACGATGTTGGTGAGGACACGCAATCCGGTCTCGGTATCGACCAAGGCGATGTTGTACGGAGCCTTGTCGTGGAAGGCCTCACTCATGCCCAGACGCACTTCGGTGAATGAGTGAATGACTCCCCTGCCGTCCACCTCAACTGAGGCGACATCGGTGCTCATACACTCCGGGCAGAAGGTACGGGGAGGATGGGACAGAGCATCACAGTTTCCGCATCGGCTTACCACGATCTGTCGCGGAAGAGAGCTCCACTCAGCCGTCTTGTGCCCCCCCTCGCAGTCCATGATCTACCCCCAATTCAATGGATGAATACTAAATAACTTAGTCCTAAGCGCTTCACGTGTCAAGTACTTTCCTGACGGACCCTTCGCCGGTAGAATGGGGGTTGAAGCGAAGGTCCGACGAAAGCTGACTGGAGCAAGGCAGGTGTGCGGTGACACAGCCCAATGGTGATGTGCTCGATTTTCCTGAGGCCAGTGAGAGAGCTGAACGAGCAGCCGCTGCCTATCTCAAATTGACTCGAGCTGCGTGGAGTGTAACCGGCAGGATTCTTGACCGGCTGCCCGTGCGCATCTCCTTGGCGCAGTTCACCGTGCTTAGTTCTCTTCGTTCACTAGGTCCGCTCCGCCCCCGAGATCTGTCTCGCAAGATCCTCTCCACGTCCGGCAATGTCACGCAGGTCGTCAGCCGCCTCGAAGCTGATGGATTGGTGGTCCGTTCCCGCTCCGAGGACGACCGCAGGGTTGTTATCGTCACCATAACCGAGAAAGGGCTGCGCACCATCGAGGAACTACTCCCGGCCTTCTTCCGGGCGGTGGAAAAGGAGTTCGGCGTCTTCACCGACCAAGACCTCGACACTTACGCGACACTTTCAAGGAAACTTGGGCTCGGCAAGTTCGTGAGCTTCCTAGCCGCTTCCAACCCATTGACCACAGTGATTCCTTCATGGGCACAGAGAGTCACGGACGTCACCGACGGACTCATAACCATCTCCTGGAAGGGAGGCCCCGAGGAGATCGGGCCAACTGAGCAGATGGAGGCCGTCGTTCGGGGAGAGGTCGACGGCGCCTTTATCGCCACTTCGTGGTATGAATCGCTTGCTCGTGAGATGCAGGCCATGAGCCTGTCGGAACACACGCCCTGGGACGAGAGGGAAAACGGCTACTTCGAGTTCTTCTCGGCACGCCACGCTAAGTTGGGCCTGGTATATCTGGGCCGGTGGCTGACCAATCTTCCTTTCTTCATATGGACGGATCGGCCGGTGCGGACCCCGTCAGAACTCAAAGGCTTGAGATTGCGCACGAGAACCGGCCACGCTGACTGCTTCTTGCGGGAACTCGGCGCCGAGCCGGTCTCGGTGGATCCTGGCGGCGTCAAACAAGCCCTCGAAGCAGGTGAGGTGAGCGGCTTTCTCTTTCCACTTGTCGGGGTGGCCGAGGAGGGATGGGCCGATCACGTCAAGTACATCATCGACCACGGTTTCTACGCCTCACAGAACGCAACTATCATCATGAACCCCAAGTCATGGGCCAAGCTGACCGCCAATCAGCAGCGGACAGTGATTGAAGCCACAGCCGATTTCGAACGCCAGATCGACTCCACATTCAAGCAGATGCAGAAGCTCGAACGTCGCAAGCTGAAGGCCATGGGGGTCGAATTCGTCCGCTTCACACCCGAAGACTCGCTCGCATATACTTCGTTATCACAGGACTCCGTATGGAGATTCCTTGAAGCCCAGGTTCCGGAACTGATGCCCGAGATCCGCAGGCTCTCTCAGAGGAAGTGACCCTCCGATCGGCCGGAGAACAGGAACGACAGCACGAGCAGCCATCACAGAGAGACTTCATGGAAACAGAAAAGTTGGCGCCAGAGAACAGACACGAGCCCGGTGAAACCGTACTCGTGAAGAGGGACCCCGACGGTCTGCTCGTTGTCACCCTCAACCGTCCACACAAGGCCAACGCCAAGAACAAGGCGATGCAGCACCATCTTCTTCGGCTCGTTGAAGAGGCCGACAAGGATGATGGGACGCGAGTCATCATACTTACAGGTGCTGGAGACCGAGCGTTCTGCGCAGGAATGGATCTTGGGGAAGTCCGGTTCAGTAGGACGGCGGGCGCACAGCAGATCAGGGAAGACTTCGCTCTTTACCAGGCAATGGAGGAGTGCTCCAAGCCATTGATCGCTGCCGTCAACGGTGACGCCCTGGGAGGCGGACTCGACTTGGTTCTGCTATCAGACCTTGCAATTGCAGAACGGCATGCTCGATTCGGCTGTCCCGAAACTGCTATCGGCATTACCCCCACGCTTGCCTTGGCACGCCTACCGCTGCATGTCGGGCCAAAGAGGGCCGCCGACATGGTGCTCCGTTCGCGCCTCATTCAGGCGGAGGAGGCATGCGAGTGGGGCCTGGTCAACGAGATGGTGGATACCGGTAGGTCTCTTCAACGAGCCATTGACTTAGGCCGAGAAATGAGCCGCGCGGGCCAGCAGTCCCTATCTGCGACTAGTCTGTGCCTAAGATCGAGCAACAGCAGTACATTTGTGGATGAACTGTGTGCACTCACTGCGGGACTCTTCGAGACAGAGGACTTTCGTCGACGCATGGCGGAGAGGTTTGGCCAGTAGGCAACAACTCAACACAACAATGTCACACCATCTTTCACCAGACGTCAAGCCATCCTGGAACTGGAGCACGGAACCCAATACATCAACTCTTACGCCCGTCATTACTTACCGCCATGTATCCGCCAAGACGGCGCGACGACGGTTGGTAGGGCCTGGGGGGGACGGGTGATTCTCCAAGGGTGTTTCCCTTATAATGGAGCGAGTACTGGCGCTAACTGATGATGGATGGCTAACCCTTCTTGCTCCTTGAAAACCGGCACACTTTCACCGGTATCGCGGGTTCAAATCCCCCACCCTCCGCCGCCGTGCCCCAGGAGCTCAGCATCGAGGCCTGGTTCACCCTACCTCAACGGCGTGAGGCAAAGAGCCGGTTGTAGGCCAGCACAAGATCGGCGCTGGTGAGCATGCCGACAAGTTGTGAGCGATCCGCCGCCCTCACCACAGGCATCCGGTGCACACCCGCTTTGCCGGCACGCGACAGGGCTCGGGTCACAGGCTCTTCCTGGAAAGCGTAGACGAGATTGCGGGTACACGCGTCGCCAACCACAGTCTCGGTGGCCACGTCCACAGCCGCATGTTCGATGTCGGATATGGTCACTATGCCTACCAGCCGTCCCTCCTCGTCGAGAACGGGAGACGCGTGCTCTTCGGTTTCTTGAAAGACTTGAAGGGCCTCGGAGAGTGAGGTCTGGAGGGTGAGAGCCATGACTTCGTGCAACGGGGTCATGACCTCCGCAACAGTGGTCCGCCCCAGTGCCCGCTGAGTGCGTTCGGCTGCGAAGTCAATTCCCCGGCGCACCAGCTTGAGTGTGTAGATGCTTTCTGGCTCGGCCCAGTTGGCCGCTGCGGCAGCGACGACCGTGGCCAACATGACCGGCAGCATGATGCCGTAGTCAAGCGTGAGCTCGAAGAGCATCACAATCGCCGTGATGGGCGCCCGGGCGGCGGCGGCAAACACTGCGGCCATGCCCACGGCCGCATAGGCGCCGCTCCCGGCAACCACCGTGGGGAAGAGTTCGTGCATGGCGGCGCCGTAGGCACTCCCCACAGCCGCCCCGATGAACAGTGACGGGGCGAACACGCCTCCTGAGGCACCAGACCCAAGTGTGGTTGAGGTGGCGACAATCTTGGCGGCAACGAGCAGGATCAAGAAATAGGGCAGGTACTCGCTGCTGAGGATACCGTTGATCACGGCAAAACCCGTCCCGAAGATCTGGGGAACGAAGAAGCCCAGCAGCCCGATGGCGAGCCCGCCTACAGCCGGCTTCAGCCAACCCGGAATCTTCCAGGCAGCGAATACATCTTCCGAGAAATACAGCACTCGGACAAAGACACCGGCGGCAAGGGCGCACACGATTCCCAGCCCTGCGTACATGGGAAGTTCCCAGGCACTCAACAGCGCGTGTGGGGGCACGGTGAAGGCGGGATCGTCCCCAAGGAAGAACCGGCTCACGGCCGCCGCCGATACAGAGGAGAAGACCATAGTGCCCACCGCGCGGATGGAATAGGCTCCCATGAGCACCTCCAACGCGAACATGACCCCGGCTATGGGTGCGTTGAAGGTGGCGGCAATACCGGCGGCGGCACCGGCGCCCACAAGGGCGAGCGTCCGTCGCTCGGTGAGACGCAGGCGCTGGGCGAGAACAGAACCGACCGCCGCACCGATCTGCACGATGGGACCTTCGCGCCCCACGGACCCCCCTGAGCCGATAGTGAGTGCAGAACCCACCGCTTTGACGGCGATGACGGCCGGCCTCATGCGGCCGCCGTTCTTGGAGATGGCGAGCATGACCTCGGGCACTCCGTGCCCCTTGGCCTCGGGAGCCAGGAAGTGTACAAGCGGACCCACGAGAAGACCGCCCGCCGCCGGAATGACGAGCACATACCAGTGCCCCATGAAGGAGAGTAGATCGCGGCCGCCGGCGAAGAAGAAGCGGGTGACGTATTCGATGGCCTTCACGAAACCCACGGCCGCAAAACCGGCAGCCAAACCCACTACAGCCGCCAATGACAGCATGACGGCCGTATCCGACGACCAGTAGGCCTTCACTATCCGGCGTAGAAGAGAGGGTTTCGGAGGAGGACTCGCCGCCGAGGCGTCGCGAACAGCCCTCGATTGTCTTGCCTCCCGGGGATCATCCCGGGGATCTGTACCTGTGGTTCCGGGCAACTTGGCTTAATACTCCTTGGACACCTAAGTCTAGCGCACACGCATGCCCGGCCGCTAGGCACCGCACAGACGGTGAGAGCACAAGCGGTGAGAGGTGCACGAAGGATGAAGCCTTGGGCGGCTCCGCCCATAGAAACAGCAGGAACGCCGCGGGATCTCCACACACCGATGTAGGTCGGCCGGGCCCACGAGGGCTGCCCATCCTTCAGACTCGCGTGCTGAAGCGACTTCCCTATGAAGCGATTTGCCTATGCTCCCTTGGACGCCCTGCGCGCGGCCGCCCGCATCACCGCTACGAGCAACCCGAAGAACGCGCCCAGCGCGGCGATGATGCCCACCTTCCTCTTGGCTCCCATACCCACCTGGTACCTCCGGTCGTGCCTGTCAACCTCGCCCACCGCCGCCGATCAGTCGCCGCCGGTGCCGTTGGCCGCCTCACCGTTCGTGCCGTTGGCCGCCTCACCGTTCGCTTCTTGCCCATTCGTGGTGGTCCCGGTACCGTTGTTCTCCGTAACCTCGGGTGCCGGTATCGCCTCCTCTTCTTCCAGCCCCTCCACCAGAAGCTGCCAGGCGATGTTCACATCGTCGGCGGCGATCACCGGGAACGCGGGGAGATTGGAGAGGGCCAGGTCAAGACGCCCGATCACTGCGCGGAGTGAGGCCTGCTTGGCCTCCGGAACCTCGGGCTGCACCGCCGTCAAGATGTCCCGGGCGGTCTGCACATCCTCCCGGGCCAGGCCAAAATTGCTCTGCAGCAGAGAGAGGCGGCTCCGCGCCAACACCTCCGCCGCCCGCATGAACACGATCTCCCGCTGAAGCGCCGCGAGCAAGGAGTCTCCTCCCACCAGAAGCGCCTGCTGCTCCGCGCTGGTCGCCTCGAGCCGGGAGATGGCGGCTTCCAGCGTACGGATCTTACCTTGGACTTCCGACACCGCCTGCCTATCCTCCGTCATCCTGTTCTCGGCTGCATCGATGCGTCCCTGGAGCGCAACGATCTGTTCATTGACCCGGACGATGTCGGCAGCTTGACGATCCTCGAGTTCCGCGAGCCGGGCCGCGTTGGTCTCAGTGGGAAGAATGAGCCGGTCATACACGTAGGGAGCACCGAAATACACACCTACACCCAGGCCGCCCAGAATCACGAGGACGATCAGTATGGTGACGAGTACGCGGAGACCACCTCCGTATGCGCGTTCCGCCCGCAGGGGGGGAGTCTCATTCGCACTGGGCTCGGCGCTCATTCTATTCCTCCTTCGCCGTCGAACAGACCGGAAATCAGGTTGCGTAGTTCACGTAAGAAATCCTCGAACCGCTGGGTGCGCTCCTCCTGCTCGTCGGCTTGAGCTCTCACCTCGGCCAGATCGGCCTCGAGCAGACGCTGCCCATCCTCCAGCACCACGGTCCGCTCGCCGAGGGTCTCCAGTGTATCCACCCGCGCTCGGAGTCCGTCGACGTCTTGGCGCAGGTTCTCCACTTGGGTGGAAATGGCCGTCACCTCACGTTCGAGGCTGCGGTATTGCGACCCGGTGGCGAACTTGAGGCTGCCGTTGATAGTCCCCAGGACGGCCAACGCGAGGGCCAAGGTGATGATCAAGGTGATGAGACTACTGGCAAGCACAGTACCGAATACACCACGGGTGCGGGTGGAGTGCTCGACTTTGTCGGGTATACTCTTCACGGCGTCGCGGGCAGCCCGTCCCCCTCTGCCCACGGTGTCACCTACCGCGGAGAACCCGTCTTTGATGCCGTCGCGGGCCGCCTCCCCCGTCTTGGAAAGCGTGCTCCCCACGGCTGTTCCCATCCCCGCCACTCGCTCCGCGAAACCCCTATTGTCTGCTCCCCCCACCTCCGGACCCGCGGCCCCCACAGATTCTTCCGTTGGCGGCGTGAGGAGCGTCTCCGGCTCCTCCGGGGCTGCAGCGGTCGCCTCCGCTTCTTCGGGGGCCGGGGCGCCCGGTTCAGCTCCGGCGGCCCCCTCCGTCTCTACAGGCTCCCCGGCTTCTGGGGCCTCGCCCGCCTCGGCAGCCCGAAGCGGTGTATGCCCTTCCGCTACCTCGATCCTCTCCAGCCTCTTGGCGCTGAAGCCGCGCACGGCGAGCAGATCATCAACGGACGAGAAGGGTCGGGCTTCGACGATCTTCGCCGCCAAGGCAGGACCGATGCCCCGCACCTCCCGCAACTCCTCGGGAGTTCCCTCATTGAGTAACTGCAGTATTTCACGATCTTCCATGGCTCACTCCGCGCCTTAGAACCTGCATGAGGAACTCCTTCATCCAGCACCGGTGGAACGGACAACGCCTCAAGACACCGGCCAGAATATGGGTCAGAAACCTTGTACCCTCACAACCCACCCGTCAACCGGCAGGGCGCCAACGCCCGGACAGGAGTCACTTCCTGCCGAAATATAGGAGCCCCACCGCCATCCACACCCCCATGAGCACCACGCAGACGATGAGTGACGGAATCGGACCGAAGGCGGCGATCACCGGCACCGAAAGCGCCGTCGCCACTCCTCCTCCCACCAGCGGTTCGAACAGCAACTGCTTGTAGCCGAACGCCTCGAAGGCCGGACTCTGATATCGCGGGTCCACGATACGCATGAGCAGCAACCCGGTGGCGGTCATACCGAGTGATTGGCCGAGATCACCGACGGCACGCTCAAACCAGTAGTCGGGGATCATCCGCCGGGCCAAGAACACAAAGGAGGCAACACTCCAGGCGATGCCCACACCCACGAGAATCACGAGCGGAGCCCAGTTGTCGGCGAGCGCCCCCAAGCTCAGAGTGCCCACCGCCGAGAGGATGAGGAAGTCGAGAGCCACCCCCTGCGCCCGGGTGATCAACTGGCGGTCGAGAGGCAAGGACGGCGCGAACCGGGAGTGGAGCTTCTGCACGATGACCCCGCCGATCATGGCGAAGGGAAAGAGGGGGATGAGACCCACGAGCTCCGGGACACCGAGGGGAAGGAGTGTCACCGACTCGATCCACACCAGGGCCCGAAGGAGAGCATAGCCCACGCCGATGGCCGCCCCCATGTAGGCCAGATGGAAGCTGAGCGGCTCGATGGACTCGAACTGCACGAGCGACCGGCGCTCCTCCCCACTCTGACGCTCTTCCAGGCTGTCGTCGAGCGCTTCGAGCTTCTCCGCCTCGTCACGAACCCGGTCCTTCGAAGTCACGAAGCGCGTAACCCCACGGCGGATGCCCCAGTTGATGAGCACCATGCCCACCACGACCCCCGCGATGACCCCCACGGTGGCCACCGCCAAGGCCAGATCCTGACCCTCAGCCCAACCCACCGCTTCGAAGGTGGGGCCGAGACCGGCGGCCGTACCGTGGCCGCCCTCGAAACCGATCTCCAGGAGCGCACCGAACATGGGAGGCACCCCGAACGCGGGGGAGAGAAACACCAGGGTGAGACCTATGCCGATGACATACTGCCCCCAGGCCACGGTCTGGCCGAAGGCGGCCTGCGGACCGGCGAGATGCCAGATGGTGCGCAGCCCGGGGATGTCTTTGCCGAGAAACAGGCCGGCGAACACCAGGTTGATGAGATAGCCTGGCAGCTGCCGCCATATCTCCACCATCCCCTCGCTGAAGAGCCCTTGGGGAAGACCGGGCACCACCCGCCCCAGAACCTCAGGCCCGAGGAGCAGGATGACCACACCGCCAAGCACCGAGCTCGGTATGAAGTAACGCCGAAAGAAGGGCACCGTGCGCCTGAGCGCCTTCCCCACGATAAGCGCTACCCCAAGCCCCACGAGGGCAAGCACGGCATTCACGATCCCTCTCCTTCCCAGAGTCCGAGGCCCTCGATGCGCGCCCTCGACTGCGCCTCCACGAATGCCTCCGTACGCCGCACGTTGGGAGGCACTGTCAACACGGTCGCGTACCCCTCCCGCACGAGGCGCAGATTCACCATGTCGGCCCCGGCCCACACGTAGGCCAGCAGGCGCCCGTGCCGGTCTCGTTGCTCCACGTCGAATTCCAGACGTACCGTCCGGCCCTCGAGAAGTTCCGCGTTCCTCTGCGCCGCCTCCTCGGCGAGGGGCTGAGCCGGCCTGCCGTCACGAGCCAACTCCGGCGTGTCTATCCCGATGTAGCGTACCCGCTCACGCCGGCGATCGGGCATGCGCACCACTATCGTGTCACCGTCGACCACGCGCTCGAGTGTCACGCGGATGAGCCTTGAAGGGTCCACCCCGACAGGCACATCCCCCTCAGAGGAGGGCTGCGCGCCACCGGCAGCGCAACCCGCGACACACAGAGCCGAGACGGCCGCAACCAGCGCGAGGAACGCCACGGCCCACGCCCAATGACGGACGGGTTCAAGCCGGCGGCGGACACGAACGCCGCTGGGCCCATGCCTCACCACGCCCGGCTCCTCATGGGCGGCTGCGGGCAACTCCTCACGTGCGGCTGCGGGCGGCCTCCGCACAGCCTACACAGAACGGGCGGACAGCGTGATCTCGACGTTTCCCTTGAGCGCCCGCGACACGGGACACCCCTCTTTGGCGGCGCGCGCAGCCTCGCGGAAGCCCTCGAGATCGAGTGCCGGCACATCTCCCAGCACCTCGAGAGCCATGCTCGTGATGGTCGGCACGCCTTCGACCAGGTCAAAGGTGCAGGTGGCACCGACATTCAGCACGGCCGGAGGTGTCCCTGCTTCCGTCAGCCCATGCGCGAGTGCCATGGAGAAGCAACTCGCGTGCGCGGCCGCAATCAACTCCTCCGGGCTCGTCTTCCCCTCTGACCTTTCCGACCGGGAGGCCCACGTCACCGGAAAGCTGGGCAGGGCACCGCTCTTCATCTCGACCTGCCCCGAACCGCGGGCCAGATCGCCCTTCCAGACCACTGCCGCCGTTCTCACCGCCATGGCCATACCGACCACCTCCGTTCCTCTCTTACATCCTCCTCAGCGCCCCCGGGCTTGAGCGTTGCCGGGTTGGGGCGCCACAGAGCGCCAACGTCGCCGCCTGAACCCCGCTCAATTGCGAAGAAGACCCCGCGCCACGCCGGGAACGCGCTTTCCCTTCTACTACCCTCCCTCGCCGCTTCCGATGTATGCTCCCTTGCATCGGGGGCAGACGGTAGGGGGGACGTATGGCTGAACAAGAGAGGGGAACACCTTCAGGGGCGCTTCCGGAGACGGTCACCGGGCCGGAGGCGGCCGAGACCGCAGTGCCGGGATCAGTGCCGGAGCTGGGCACGGCAGCGGTGCCGGAGACGGCGCCGACAGCGGTCCAAGGACCCCTGCGGGGGGGCATGATCCTGGCCACTCTCATCATCTCGGCCGCCGTCGCCAACATCAACATGGCGGTGGCCAACGTGGCCCTCCCCTCCATCGGCCAAGCTCTCGGCTCCTCCCAGGCCGTGCTCAACATGGTGGCGGTGGGCTTCACCCTGGGACTTGCCGCCTCCGTACTCTACCTGGGTGCACTCGCCGACCGGTTCGGCCGTCGGCTCATGCTCCTGGCCGGCCTCGGGCTGTCTATCCCGGCGGCAGCACTCGCCACGTGGGCCCCCACCATCGAGGTACTCATCGTCGCGCGCATCATAGGCGGATTGGCGGCCGGCATGGCCTTCCCCACCACTCTCTCGCTGGTGACCGCCCTCTTCCGCGGAGCCCGGCAGGTGTCGGCGATCGCGCTCTGGTCGGGCATAGGGGCAGGGGCCTCATCATTGGGGCCCGTGGCGGTGGGCGCGCTGCTCACCAGGTTCTGGTGGGGCTCGGCCTTCGCCATCACCATACCCTTGGCCGTGGTCGCCTTGGTGCTCAGTCTGATCTACGTACCGCGACGGGCGGGCGAGTCCGACCAACCCGTGGACCACGTGGGCGGCTTCGTCTCGGTGCTACTCGTAGGCTCAGTGGTACTCGCCATCAATCTGGCCCCGATCCCCGGTAACCGCAGCACCACCCTCATCATGGCGGGCTTGGCCGTCTTCGCCATGGTCGGGTTCATCGTACGGCAGCGCCGGGCGCCCAATCCCTTGTTCGACCTCAAGGTGGCCCGCCGGCGCATATTCTGGGTGGCCGCACTCGCCGGCATCATCGCCTTCGGCGCCCTCATGGGCGCCTTGTTCATCGGGCAGCAGTTCCTGCAGGACGTGCTCGGCTACTCCGCCCTCCACGCCGGCCTCGCCATCCTGCCTTCCGCCCTCCTCATGATCGCAGTGTCCCCCCTCGCCGCCCGGGTCATCCGCACCCGTGGATCGAAGACGGCGCTTCTGGCCGGTTTCAGCCTTCTCGCAGCGGGTTTTGTGGCCATGCTCTTCTGGAGGGAAGGGGTGGGCTACCTGCATGTGGGCATCGCCTATGCACTCATCGGCGCTGGGGTGGGGATGGGAGGAGCTCCCGCTTCCCGGTCGGTGATGGGCTCAGTGCCCGTGAGCCGGGCAGGCATGGGCTCGGCCACCACCGACCTGCAACGAGACTTGGGCGGCGCCGTCATGCAATCGGTGCTCGGTGCACTCCTGAGCATCCGCTACGCCACCTTCTTCACGGGGGCCTTCTCCGAACTTCCACCCGAGAGACAGCAAGACTTGAGCGAACAGACCGCGGCCATGCTCAAGAGTTCCTTCGGGGGAGCGGCGCACGTGGCGAAGCTCTATCCCGGAAATGCCGCTGAGATCATGGAGGCTGCAAGACAGGCCTTCACGCAGGGATCGAGGCTGGCCGTCGGCGTGGGGCTCGGGTTTCTGCTTCTCGGCCTTGCGATCACCGCGGTCTACTTCCCGAACGCCGGCAAAGAGCACAACCTGAATGAAGCATACGAACGTGAGGATGCTCGATAAGCTTGATAACCTGAGCGATGACACCCTGAGATGGAGCGGGCTCGGGCGGTTGATCACGGCCCCGTCTCGCCGGTACCCATGTGCAAGGAGAAAGGCATGAGCGGACTGTCCAAAGAGAAGGCATTCACAGCACTCAAAGAGGGCAATGCCCGTTTCGCCGGTTCTTCCCCCCGCCCCAAGGATTTCGGTGAGAAGGAGCGAGAAGCACTGGCAGCAGGGCAGTATCCCTTTGCGGCTGTGTTGGGATGCTCCGACTCTCGCATCCCACCGGAGCTCGTGTTCGATCAGGGCGTCGGCGACCTGTTCGTGGTAAGGGTGGCCGGCAATATCGCGAGTGCGGAGGCGGTCGGCAGCATTGAGTATGCAGTGGACCACCTGCGGGTGCCCCTTATCGTCGTCCTCGGCCACGAGAAGTGCGGAGCGGTCACTGCAGCCGCCTCGGGCGCCGAAGCCGCGGGGTCGGTATGCAGCATCGTGGATGCGCTCGGGCCCAGCCTCGAGGAGGCCAAGAAATGTGGCGCGACCGGGGATGAGCTGGTAGAGGCCTGCGCGAACGAGAACGTGCACGCAGCCGCCGAGGCCCTGCGCCGGAGTCCGATCGTGGCTGCGGCGATCGACGCAGGCACCACCGGCGTGGTGGAAGGGAAGTACTGCTTGGAGTCGGGAGTGGTCGAGTGGCTGCGCGAGGACATCTCTTAGGGAGGGCGACCGGCCTGCCCCACCTTCTCCCAAAACCGGTGAAGCCCGCTGAACAGCAACCGATAGGGATGCATGCACTGCCTCGACCTCTTCGCGCCTCCCGTCCGTGATTGGTTCACGAGCGAGTTCGGTTCACCCACCCGTGCCCAAGCGGAAGGGTGGCCGGCGATCGCCCGTGGTGAACACACGCTGATCCTCTCCCCCACGGGTTCGGGCAAGACCCTCGCCGCTTTCTTATCGGCCATCGACGGCATATACAGGCAGCTCAGCGCACAGACAGAGGCACAATCCGCCTCGTCCCCCGGGCACCGGGGCGCACCATCCGGCACGGAGACGACCCGGGGGGAGACCCCCGCTCACGAGCAGGGTATCCACCTCGTCTATGTATCGCCGCTCAAGGCGCTGAACAACGATATCCAACGCAACCTGCGGCGACCCCTCGCCGGTATCCGCACGCACGCAGAGCGGAAGGGACGGCCTTTCCCTGAGATCCGCACAGCGGTACGCTCCGGCGACACGCCCGGCCGGGACCGCCGGGCCATGATCAAGCATCCTCCCCACATTCTCATCACCACCCCCGAGTCGCTCTATCTCATGCTCACCGGTCCCCGCTCGAACGAACTCTTTCGCCCGGTGCAGACGCTCATCGTCGACGAGATACACACCCTGGCCGGCAACAAGCGAGGCGCCCACCTGGCCCTGACCCTGGAGCGGCTCGAGCACGCCGCCGCCGCACCGGTGCAACGCATCGCGCTCTCAGCCACCATCCGCCCCTTGGAGGAGGTGGCCAGCTTCCTGGGAGGCGACCGGCCGGTCACCATCGTCGACGCCGGTCACGGCAAGCCCCTCGACCTCGAAGTGAGTACCGTGGTCCCCGATTTCCGCGACCTGCCCGGAGGCTCCATCTGGCCGGTGCTCATACCCCGGTTACTGCGCCTCATCGAAGAACACCGCACGACCCTCGTGTTTGCCAACAGCCGTCGCCTGGCGGAACGCACGGCCGACCGCTTGAACGAGCAGCGTAACGCTGAGGAGCGGGGAGAGGCCTCAGGGCTGGTGGAGCAGGGAGTGGCAAAGGGGATCGGATTCGCCGCCCTCGGCCGGGGACTCACCTCACAGCCCATCCGGGCCCACCACGGCAGCATAGCCAAAGACACCCGTCTCGAGATGGAACGAGACCTCAAGGAGGGCCGTCTGCGGGCCATCGTCGGCACCTCCTCGCTCGAGCTGGGTATCGATATCGGTAGCGTCGACCTCGTGGCTCAGTTGCAATCCCCGAAGTCCGTCGCGCAGGGTCTGCAGCGGGTGGGCCGCTCGGGCCACTTGGTGGGTCAGACCAGCAAGGGGCGCATCTTCCCCACGCACCGCGAGGACCTCATGGAAGCGGCAGCCGTGGCCGCCGGCATGAAGCGGGGGGAAGTGGAAGCCACTCACACCCCGGTGAACCCTCTCGACGTGCTCGCCCAGCAGATCGTGGCCATGGTGGCAGTGGAGGACTGGGGGGTGACTGACCTACTGGGTGTGATGCGTCGCTCCCATCCCTTCCGGAACCTCTCCGAGACGGCTCTCCGATCGGTTCTCGCCATGCTCTCCGGTCGCTATTCGGCGAAGGTCCACCGCGAGCTACGGCCACGTATCGCCTGGGACAGGACCCGTGACATTCTCACCGCCCTCCCCGGCTCCCGGCTTGCCGCCGTTTCCCATGCCGGTACCATCACCGACCGGGGAGCGTTCGGTGCGTACCTTCCCGATGGGCGCACACGCATCGGGGAACTCGACGAGGAGTTCGTGTTCGAGACCCGGGTCGGTGACACCTTCATGCTGGGAGCCCAGGTGTGGCGGGTCCTTGAAGTTACCGACGACAAGGTGCTTGTGGGTGAGGCCCCGGGCTCTCTGCCCCGGATGCCCTTCTGGCGGGGCGATATGCCCTGGCGTGCCTACGAGCTGGGGGTGAGGGCGGGGGCGTTCCGGCGCCGGACGGCGGCGACCGTGCGCGCTCTCAAGGAAGAACTGGGCCTGGATTCCCACCGGGAGCTTCGCTCCCACAAGGATCATCCCCGCGTCGCCGAGGAGCTTGCTCGGCTCCGAAGTGAGAATGCCCTCGACGACAATTCCGCCTGGCTGGTGTTCGACTACCTGGCCGGCCAGCTCGACCGGGGCGGGCAGGTGGCCGGCGACCGGACCGTGGTCGTCGAGCTGTTCGCCGACGCGTTGGGAGACCCACGGCTGGTGGTGCACTCCTGTTTCGGGGGACGGGTGAATGGACCCTGGGGGCTCGCCCTCGCCGCTGCGCTGCGCGAGCACACGGGAGTCAACGTGGAGTACCAGACCAACGACGACGGCATGCTGTTCCGCTTTCCTGAGAGTGACGCCGAGTTCCCTCTCGAGCTGGTGACGAGTATGACTGCAGTCGAGGCCCGCCGCCGCGTGCTGGCCGATCTACCCCACTCAGCCGTGTTCGGTGCCCAGTTCCGCCAGAACGCGGCGCGGGCACTGCTCCTGCCCGGTGTGGGCCCGGGGCGGCGGACACCCTTCTGGCTGCAGCGCCTACGAGCCCGTGACCTGCTGCAGACGGTGCGGCGTTTGCCGGATTTCCCTGTACTCGTGGAGACCTACCGCGACTGCCTCGAGGACGTCATGGACCTGCCTCATCTGGAGGAGGTGTTGGAGGGCATCGAGCGGGGCCGCATCACCATGGTGGCGGTTCGCCCAGAGACCCCCTCCCCGGTGGCCGAGAGCCTGCTGTTCGCCTTTCAAAGCATCTACACGTACGAGTGGGATTCCCCCAGAACTGAGCAGCGAGCCGGCCATCCGGCGGTTGACATGGACCTCCTGCAGGATGTCCTCCGCGAGGTCGATCTGGGTGGGCTCCTCCGTCCGGAAGCGATCGCCAAGACGCAGGCCGAACTCGACCACTCCCACCCCACGCGGAGAGCGCGAACCAAGGAGGAGCTGGCCCTCATCCTGGACGCTCTCGGCGATCTCACCCTGGAGGAGCTGGCGAGACGGGAAGCGGTGGACGGTGCTCCCTGGCTCGCCGAACTCATGGATGAGGGCCGCGTGGTGGAGATCGAGGTACCCCGGGACACGGTGGGCCGGGGCACGGGCGCGACCCCTGCGCCCGTGCCCCGGCGCCGCATCGTCCCCCGCGAGCTGGCCGCAGAGTACCGGTCGGCTTGGTCGGGCGGCCCTGGGGAGGACACCGCCCGGCGGCACGTCCTCCTTCGCTTCCTCGACCGGGGCGGACCCATCAGCGAAGACGACATCGCCGCCCGTTACTCCTTTCCTCTCGACTGGGTGAGACAAGAGCTCGGGAGGCTCGCGGGTGAAGGTTACGTCGCCCGTCTCGATCCATCGCGCAATGTGTACGTGAAGAGCGAAGCCCTGGCGCGCATGCATCGCTACACGGTGTCCATGCTGAGGCACGAATTCAAGCCGGTCCCCTTCACGGCCTACCTCGACTTCCTCACGCGCCTGCAGCACCTCCACCCCTGGCACCGGCAGTGCGGCCCGAAGGGGGTCTCTCGCATACTGGACATATTCGAGGCCCTTCCCCTCGCGGGACAGGTCTTTCTGCGGGATGTGCTGCCTCTGCGTGTGAGCGGCTACGAGCAGGGAGGGCTCGACCTGCTCTTCGAGGGGGGAGACTTCGTCTGGGTCGCCTCGGGAGGGCCGGGACGCCGCCTTCGTGCCAAGTTCATACGGCGGGACCACGCCCATCTCTTGCTCGCCACCCCGGAAGGCAACACGGAGACCATGCCCGCCCAGGGAGCGATCCTCGACGCGCTGGCACGAGAAGGCGCCCTCTTCTATCGAGAGCTCCGGGACCTCACCGGGCTCACCGATATGCTGCTCGACAGCGCCCTTCTCGACCTGTGCGCGCACGGTCTCGTCACCAACGACAGCCCGGGCGCCCTGCGAAGGCTCATCTCGGGAGAAGCAGTGATTACGGAGAGACGTCTCCGCGCTGAACCGGGATCCCTGGAGACGGAACTCGAGGTCCGGCTCGGCCCGCTCCGCCACCGCCCCTCGAGAGCCTCCGGCCGGCCCTCGCGCAAGGATTACCGCGCAGCCAAGCGACGTGTGGAGGAGCGCCTGCGCGGCACACTACCGACACCCTGGCCGGGCCGCTTCAGCTTGGTCGCCCGACTTGCCGGGAGAGGAGAGGCCGTCAGCGAGACCGAACGGACGGTCGCACAGGCGCGCGTGTTGCTACAGCGCTGGGGAGTTGTGAGCCGTGATTGCCTGGAGAGAGAAGAGGAGCGGTGGAGTTGGCCCGACCTCGCTCAGGAGCTCACCCGCATGGAGATGCGGGGCGAAGTGCGGCGGGGCTACTTCGTACGTGGACTCTCGGGCATCCAGTTTGCCCTCCCCGAGACGCTGGACCGCCTGCGCGAAGCGGCCGCCGACGTGGTGGCACCGCTCGACCGGGTCGAGGGCCGAGCAACTCCCGTACCGGTCGTCATGAACGCCTGCGACCCGGCCGACCTTCTCGCGCCGGCGCCCACGCGCGACTACCTCCGCACAGCACGCGACCTACCCCACAGCCCGCGAGGAGAACAATTGGCCCTCACCCGTCTGGCTTCGAGTTGGCTGGTACTCCACTCCGGACTGCCCACACTGGTGGCGGAGGGGTACGGCTCAGCCCTGTCCACGCGGCGCGGAGCCGACGAACACGCACTCAGCTCCTGCCTTCAGGCCTTCCTCGAGCATCTCGGAGATTCAGTCTCCCGAGTAGTCGTCGAGGAGATCGACGGCACTCCGGTACTTCAATCCACCCACTCAGCACTGCTACACTCACTTGGCTTCTACAGAGAGTCGCCCG
This sequence comes from uncultured Gaiellales bacterium, assembly GCA_964423425.1. GTDB lineage: Bacteria > Actinomycetota > Thermoleophilia > RBG-16-64-13 > RBG-16-64-13 > CAYRES01. The sequence continues at coordinate 192,565 of CAYRES010000003.1, forward strand.
TGATGATCTGGGAACCCGGCTTCGGAGGAGAGCCCCGGAGCGGAGCGCCACGACCGGTCGACGAGGCCACGCCATGACGAGGTGAGACGGTGGGATTTTTCGCGCCGAGAACACGGCGAAGCGGACTTGACGCTCATGACCGCCCCGGGGCTTCCGAGCAGATGTCCAAGTGGATCGAAATCGTCGCCACGGTTCTCCTCGCCGTGGCCACAGTCGGTTCGGCCTGGTGTGCCTACCAGTCCGCCCGCTGGAGCGGCGTGCAGTCGGTAAGCTTCTCCCAGGCAGCCTCCACCCGCACGGAGTCGGTCAAGGCTTTCAACAGAGCCACCACAGAAGTCAACATCGACGTCACCGTATTCACGCAGTACGCCTATGCTTTTGCCGACGAGCAGCTGGAACTGGCCGATTTCTTCGCCGAGAACCTCTTCGATGAGGAGTTCAAGGTGGCCTTCGACTGGTGGCTCGCACAAGACCCCTTGAACAATCCCGACGCCGCCGACACCCCCTTCGACCATCCCAGCTACTTCGACAACCTCACCCGCGAATCACACGACCTTGAAATCCAAGCGTCTGAGCACTTCCAGGCTGCACTCGACGCCAACGAAAACAGCGACAACTACGTTCTGAACATCGTCTTCTTCGCCTCGGCGCTGTTCTTCGCCGGTATCGAGTCCAAGTTCAGACGTCCCGCGGCCCAGATCTCCCTGCTGACCATCGGCACCATCATGTTCATCATCGCGGTCATCAGGTTGTTCGGTCTCCCGATTCACTGATCCGAGAACGGGGCGGCCGCCACCCGCACACAGGCCGGAGGACGGGTTTGCAGATGGCCCTGCACCAAGACTCGGGGGGGGGGGGGGGGGGGCCCCCCACCCCCCCCCCCCCCCCCCCGAGTCATCTCCTATCCTTCAGCGGATAGCCCTCAGTCCTCTACCACCACACCCAGGTAGAAGTTGTCCACCTTGGTGCCGTCAGGCCTGAGGAGGTCGACCTCGAGCTCCACGGAGCCCTCGCCGACCGGCTGGAATTCCCACACCATGTAGCCGGGAGCCCCCGGGTCCTTCCCGCCGGGAATGAACGTGGGTGGTCCGGTGAGCTTCAAGACATCGTCTCCGATCGGCAGGAGCTTCCACGTATAGCCCGTGGCCGGATTGAAACGGAGGGTCAGATTGAGAACGAAGCTGCTCCTCATGTAGACGATCTTGCCGTCGGAGGTCTCATCCACGTAGATGACGCCCATGAGTGTCGTCGTGGTCGGATGATACGGCTGCGTGGTCGTCGTGGTCGGAGCTGCAGTGGTCGTCGTGGTCGGCGGAGCCGTCGTCGTGGTGGTCGGACCCGCGGTCGTGGTGGTCGGACCCGCGGTCGTGGTGGTCGTCGGCTTGGCCGTCGTCGTGGTGGTTGGCTTGGCCGTGGTGGTCGTGGTGGGCTTGCTCGGGTCCACCTCGATAGTGACCTTGAAGGTCTTGGCGACCTTGCCGTCCGGTCCCATGTAACGTGCTTCTACGTCGGTCTTGCCCGTGCTGAGAGCAAGGAACGAGAACGTATACCGCGAAGTCTCCCCGGGCATGGTGCCGGCGTCAATCGTGGGGCCCGGAAGCACTTTGAGAATATCCCGCTCGGGAATCCCCATGTTCCATGTGTAGCCGGCAGACGGTTCCCCACGCAGCACCACGAGAAGGAGGAAGCCGGGATGGAGGTGGATCAGCGTGCCATCGGCGTTCTCGTCGATCTTCACCACCTCTCCGGGAACAGTGGTGGTGGTCGTGGGAGGCTCCGTCGTCACAGTGGTGGTCGTCGAGCCGCAGCCAGATAACGATGCCAGAAGAAAGCAGACAGCCAGCGCTGCGACCAGCGCCACCCCACCCACCGCACGCAGTTCAGACTTCCCAAAGAGTCTTGCCATTTCCTCCTCCTCCTCCTTCTTCGCTCGTGAAGCACTCACCCATGCCGGAGCCCGGCATCTCTCCTGAAATCATCGGCAAGTAATCTCATTCTCCTGAGGCGTGCCGATTCCTGCGGACGGCCCCCGCTGGATTGCCGGCGCTTACGGCTGTGGGTGAGGCCCCGGCGCGCACACAAAGTGTGTTTAGCAGACGCGCGTCTGTGGAACTGTTACGGCGTGTAGTTGCTGTTTGCTCATGTAGTATGGCGTGCCTAATGGGAGGGCATTATGCACAGGCCACTTGGGCGCAGAAAATGCGGACAGGCACTCGAGCAGTACCTGGCCTTCTCCGGGTGGGACATGCTCGAGCCCGTCCCGTGTGAATGGGCCGACGGGGAGTACCGTGTCGAGGTGGTGGGGGCCCGGGAGAAGCTCAGGCTGGTGAGGACTTCAGTGCCTCAGGCGGTGTTCCGCCTCCAAGAGTTCAAGGCCCGTTTCTTCCCCGACGAGGAGATCGATCTCGGGCAACCATGACGAGGCGGCTGGACTTGAGCCGGCGCCACGCGAACAACTTCATCACCGCTCTCTATCGCGCGGTGCGCCCCACCGGCATGACGTAGAGGACCTCCTCGCCGGGAGGCAGCTCGAGCAGCCGGTTCACCCCTGCGTCATCGAAGGCCCCGACCGCCACCGTGCCGAGGCCGAGGGACACTGCCTCAAGATATAGGTTCTGTGACGCGTGCCCTACTTCCATGTGCACGTAGCGGACGCCCCGCTGCCCATACACACCCGTGGTGCGGCCGTAGTCGGCGGCTAACACGAGGCTGAGAGGGGCTTCTTCGACCCATTGCTGCCCCAGTGCGGCCGCGGCGAGGTCCACCCGCAGGTCACCCCGGCGCATGGCCTCGAGCAAGTGACCTTCGGGCACATACCGGTAGACTCCGGGCTCCAGTCCCTCCACTATACCCGCCACCAGATAGAGAGTGAGGGGAAAGGTGCCCCCGGCGGAAGGCGCCGCCCTCAGGCCCTGGGGCGAGGTGACTCCCTGGGCGGCCCAGAGGAGCGTCCCGGCTTCAGCCGGCGATATCGCACCCTCCAGGTACTCCCGCGCCGAACGCCGCCTTTCAATGGCTTCCTCCAGCGGGAGGTCCCCTTTCAGGGGAGGTGGCAACTCGATGCGGTCCCCCGGCCCGGTGTTTTCGCCGGGCACCGCTTCCCGAGGCTCAGACGACGTGGATGAAGGCTCCTGGCCCGCTGGCGAAGGCCCCGGCATAGGCGCCCGTGAGCACCCGGCGAGCAGAAGGGTCGACAGCCACGTTCCAGCAACGAACAGGACCACGACTCCCCACGGATACCACCTCACCACGGCTCACCTCCTCGGCTCCCAGACGAAAAGGCCCGACTTGTCGATGTAGCCGTACCCTTCGGGTACGAACACGGCCGCTCGTCCATGACGGAACGGCCTGGCCTCGTCGAACCGGGGCTCGATCACGACCGTGCCGTTGGTGTTCACATACCCGAAGAGGCCCTCGCTCGTAACCACCGTTGCCAGTTCTTCTGTGAACGGATACCCCATGACGAAGTTCGTCGAGAGCACCACTCCGCCGGCGGTGTCGATGTAGAGGAGCCACCCCTGATCCACCACCGGAGCGAGACCCGCCGAGAATCGCAGGGCCAACTCGTATCGAGGCTCAATCACCTCCCGGCCGCTGCTGTCGATGTAGCCGAAGAGACCGTCGCGGCTGAAAGCAGCCAACCCTTCCGAGAAGGAGTCGGCGAACTCGAACTGCGCGGGAATCGCCTCTTGGCCGGTGGCATCGATGAAACCGAACAGATCTCCGATCATCACCGGGGCAAGCCCCTCGCCAAAGCCTCCCGCACTCTCGTACCGCGGCTCGATGACCTGCAACCCGGAACGATCGACGAAGCCGAAGAGCCCCTCCACCTCCACGGCCGCCAGGCCTTCGGAGAAGTCCAGAGCGGCATCGAACTCGGCTTCCACCGCGAGCAACCCCCCCGGGTCCACGTAGCCCCAGCGATTGCCGACCAAGACGGCGGCCCTATCCTCGTGGAAGTCGGAGGCCGCCTCGAACTGTGGCTCGATCACCATGTGCCCGTCTGCATCCACGTAGCCGTACAGTCCGTCCACGAGAACGAGGAACAACGGCCCCCCGGAGGGAGCAGTGGTGGTAGGAGTCGTACGTGTGGTGGATGTGGGCTCGAGAGTGGTGGGAGTCGGGACCGTCGTTGTAGTCTCGGCCGTCGAGGTGACACCGTCGGCGCCATTTCGAGCGGTGAGCGAATAGGCGAGAACGGAGAGCCCGCCTATCACCACCACAGCCACCACGATGAGCACGACAACGAGGGGGTACTTGGGGGGAGCATGGGGGGGCTTAGGTGGCGGTGCACCCGGAGTCGGCCCCCGAAGTGACTCCGGCGTTCCCCCTCGACCCGGCTCAGCTGGAGCCGCAGCCGGTAGTCTCTTGGGGCCGAAGGTTGAAGGAGTGTGGCTCTCGAAGAGTTCGACCCTCTCCCTCTCGCCATTCAGATCACGACCGCAATAACGGCAGAAATCATCGCCCTCCCCTGCCGACCGGCCGCACTGGGGGCAGAACACCGTCCGCACCTCCTACCAGGTCTCGTGACCCGTGAGCAGCTCGTCGCTTTCTGCGTGCGGCTCACCCGTCGACTGGTCCTTGAGCAGGTACTTCCTCACTTTACCCAGGGCGGTGCGGGGAAACTCGTCGCAGAAGGTCACCGTGCGCGGCACCTTGTAGCCGGCAAGCCTGGCTCGGCAGCACGTCAGCACGTCTTCGGGCGTGAGCGAGGAATCGGACCGGGCGATGATGAAGGCATGCCCCACCTCTCCCCACTGCTCGTCAGGCACCCCCACGACCGCCGCGTCGACCACTTCGGCATGATCGCGCAGCACCCGCTCCACTTCCGCCGGGTACACGTTCTCCCCACCCGATATGTACATGTCCTTTGCCCGGTCAACCAGGTAGAAGTACCCATCCTCGTCACGCCTGGCCAGGTCGCCCGTACGCAGCCAGCCGCCTCCCAGCACGCCCTCGGTTTGGACCGGATCCTGCCAGTACTCCTTCATGAGCACCGAACCACGCACCACGATCTCGCCCACTTCGCCCGGCCCCACCGGACTACCGTGGCGGTCGATGAGGGTGACCTCGGCGTGGAACACGGGACGCCCCACTGTACCCGGCCGCTCGAGCAACTCCGCTTCGGTCGCCCACAGGAGGATGGACGTCTCTGTCTGGCCCATGACCTCGCGTACGGGGAAGCCGTTGTCCCAGCACTGGCGGATGACGTCGGGCGTGACGTGCTCCCCTCCGATAGCGCACACCTGCAGGGAGGAGAGGTCACCCCGGGCGCCGGCATCCACCTTGAAGAGCGCCCGGTACACCGTGGGCACCCCCAGGAACTTCGTGACCTTGTAGCGCTCGATGTCCATGTAGGCCTGCTCGCCATTGAAGTGCTCGTGCAGCACCAATGTGGCCCCTTTGTACAGGCAGGGCGACACCTGGATGAACAGACCGCCCGAGTGGAACATGGGCAGGACCACCAACATGCGGTCCTGAAAGGAGAGGTTGAAGAAGATATCGGCGTTCAGGCAGTTGAAGAAGGTCTTGCGGTAGCTGAGAACGGCACCCTTGGGGCGGCCGGTGGTGCCGGAGGTGTACATGATAACCTGAGGCTCCTCGGGATCGCCCGGTGCCAGCGAAGGCGGCAGAAAAGGCTCCCGTCCCTCGAAGGCAGCCACCAGTGCGGCGTAGTCCTGTCCCCCCACCTCCTCACCGCTGCGTGAGACCCGCGCCACCTCCAGCGGCGGCCGGTACTTGGCGATGTCCAGCCGGCTTATGGCTCCGGCGAAATCGTGGCTGTGGACGAGTACCCGGGGGCGGCAATGGGAGATGAGGTAGTGAAGCTCCTCGGCTGCCAAACGGAAGTTGAGGGGCACAAAGATAGCCCCCAGCCGCGCGCAGGCGAGGTACAACTCGATGAACTCCGGGCAGTTCTTGAGCAGAACGGCCACGCGATCGCCCTTCTCGATGCCCACCGACTGCAGCCAGCAGCAGACCTGGTCCACGCGCTCATTGAGGCGGCCATAGGTGATGACCCGGTCTTCGAAAAACAGGGCCGGTTTGCCGGAATACAGCTCGGCCCACCGTCCGAGCCACCACGATGCATTAACTGACTTCAACTCACGCACTCCATTCCTCGCTACAGGCGATCCGGCCTGCAATGATACCCAACCCGGCGGCTCTGCGCTGAACAGCGGACGGAACGAGCAGGTGCCGCCGGAGCATGCGCCGGCTAGATGAACTGTTGGGTGAGGCGATCGACGATGTCGTCGACGTTGTCCTCGCTCACGGCCAGGCGCCGGCTGAGCCGCTCCGCGTACTCCACCCGCTCAGGGTCGTCCATGTCGGCCGGCCCGGCGAACAGCCCATGACGGCGTCCGATCTGGTAGAGGCGCTGCTGTTCCGGGCTCAGAGCCAGGAAGGCACGGGGGATGGCAAGCAGCCTCTCCTTGTCGACGGGGAGGCTGCCCTCGAGATCCTGGAAGAGGTTGAGGATGTGATCGCTCTTCACCGTACTCGTGATCCCCTCGAGCGACTCGATGAAGAGAAGCACCTCCCGGGCCACGGTCACGTCCCCCGCCTTGGTAAAGGAACCCAGGCGTACACGCTCCGCCAGCGGTACCTGGTCGGGAATGGCAAGAGACCGGAGCCTGATGAAGTGCGGGTTCACCTGATTCATGAGGTCGGCGGTCTCCCGAGCGTTCTCAGGCCACAACTCCACTCCGCCCAGTCCGGGCATGTAATAGGCGGAGAGTTCGATGCCGGCCCGCACCACCCGCCTGCCCGCCTCGATGTGCTGGGCCTTCGTGGCCCCCTTCTTGACCAGCGCAAGCACCGTGTCGGACCCGGACTCAAACCCCACGTGAATGCGGTTCAAGCCGGCGAAGGCCAGCTCCCGCATCTCGACATCGCTGATCTTCGTGATGGTCTGTGAACGCGCATAGGTGGTGATACGCTCGATGTCGGGGAAGTGTTCACGCAGGCGCCCAAGGACGCGTACGAGGTCGGCAGGCTTCATGATGAGGCTGTTGGCGTCTTGAAGGAAGACGGACCTCATGCCGCGGGCATACCAATTCCAGGCCACGCTGAAGGCCGCCGTATCGTCGTCGCCCAAGTCGGCGAATTCACGCCTCAGGTCGGCCTGGCTGATTCGGCCCGACTCCGAAGCCACGCGCTGGAAACGACGGATGAAGGCGGCAATGGCATCGATGTCGGCCAAGACGTGCTCCAGCGGACGGCGAGAGAAACGGGCCCCTTTGTACACGGGGCAGAACTCGCACTTGTTCCACGGGCAGTTCCGCGTCACCCTCAGAAGCAGGCTCTCGGCCTCACTCGGAGGGCGTATCGGGCCCTGCTCAACCCCTCGATACTCCTCCGCGGGTCTCTTCCCGGGAGGTCCCTCCCCGGAGGCTCCGCACTTGGAAGCGTTCACACCGCGTCCTTTCTCAGTAGCCGGTGTCCTCGTACACACAACCCTCCTCGGGCGTATCCGGCAGCTGCGGGTCTTTCAGGCGGATCAGTTTCCAGGACACCACGTCAAAGGGGGCTCCGCACTTGGCCAACGGACAGTGCATGTGCCGCTCCACACCTTCAGCCAAGCGGGAGGCATTCTTCTCGTTCAAGAACTTTGCGGCTTTGTCGAAGGTAGGATCGTCGACGGTGGCCTCGTCTCTTGTGAAGGTGCGGTGGCATACACGGCACCACACGTAGTCGGAGCCGCCCAGAATGGCGCGTAGGGGTTCAGGGAGGTCTTTCACCGGTTTCATAGAGTGCCCTCCAAAGGCCAAGCTGCCTGATGCGATCTCGCTGCCGCCGTCTCCTGCGGCACGGCGGCCGTTCTCTCCTCAAAAGGGTATCAAACCCAGCGGGAGGGCAACGCTGCTAGACTGTGAGCCGCACGCCGTAGAGACACGGCAGACAAGACGACCACGAGGAGGCACGCGCATTCAAGCCCGGCTCGACGCACTGATGGACCGCGTGTTCCTGTGGGCCATCCCCCGGTGGGTACCGCCCAACGCGCTCACCGTGGTGCGCCTGCTGCTCATCCCAGTCGTCCTGGTGCTGTTCCAGTTGGGTCATGCCTGGTGGGCGGTCGGCGTCTTCTGGGTGGCCGCGGTCACCGACGCCCTCGATGGGGCAATGGCCCGCATCCGCCATCAGCAGACCAACCTCGGCCGGCTGCTCGACCCTCTCGCCGACAAGCTCCTCATCGGCGTCCTGCTCTACTCGGTGGGGTTCGAGTATCTCATCACCAAGATCATGCTCGCCGCCATAGGTGCAGAGGTGCTCGTCATGGTGGCGGCGGCGGCCGCCAACCGGGAGTTCCGCGCCAACGTGCCGCCCTCCAACGTCTTCGGCAAGCTCAAGATGGCGTTTCAGACCGGCGGTGTGCTGCTCTTCCTGATCGGCACGCTGGCCGGCGGCCGCGGCGTGTCTGACGCGGGAGCCTGGCTTCTCTGGGTCTCGCTCGCGTTTGTAGCCCTCTCCGCCGTCGACCAGTTCCGGGCCCGCCGCCGCGGTACACGAAACGCACAACCCAGTCCCTAGGGAAGTCCCGGCGAGCAGATGCGCAGCGGGTGTCAACGAAGAACCGCCGCTGAACCCGCAGACCTCAGCCACCTCCCAAGCCACCCACAGTCACCCGCCTTCAGTGCATCCCTGGCCTTGCGCGCCCAAACCCGCACCGCTTGCGCGTGGCCGTCATACGTGTAATCTGAGCACATACTGGGCCACAACGGCGCACGCACCACACCCGGCGATTCGCAGCATCTGAGGGCAAAGAACACACGGGAGGCGGAATATGACGTCCAACCGCGCACCGTCATCTGAGACCGGTCGAGGTACCGGCACTACCTACGAGCCGGCGCGGGCCCTGGTGCGCCACGCGGAGCCCCCGGGGCGAGCAACGAAGAGAAGGGGTCGCGTCCACCTCGCTCTGGTGACGACAGCGCTCTCCGTCATCCTCATTCTCTCTGCGCTTCTTCCCGGTTGCTCCCTTCTCGAGGACACCACGACGACCACCGCCCCCCACACCTTGCCCACGGTCACGAAGGCCGGCCCCGGAGGCACGAGAGAGGTCGGCTTTCTCGCCGTCCTTCATCTACCCGGCCGTGATCCTTCCGGCTCGCTGTACCGCTGCGTGGTCGAGGTGGTGCCCCACACCACCGGCTCGGTGGCCGTGGGGGTCATCGAAGGGGAGGTGTTCGGCACGGGCGCCATGTGGAGGGCCGCCTGCTGGGCCGCCCCCATCGCCGCCGCCAGCATTCTCAACCTCGATCTTGCCGACTTTCGCTTCACCTATCAAGTGGAGGGCTCTACCGATGGACCGAGCGCGGGAGCACTCCTGACCTGCGCCACGCTGGCCGCCCTGCTCGGCGATGAGCTTCTGCCCGAAGCAACTATGACCGGCACCATCAACCCCGATTGGACGATCGGTCCCGTGGGTGGCATCGCCTACAAGCTGGAGGGAGCGGCCGACGCAGGCAAGACCACCGTGCTCATCCCCTACGGCCAGCGCATGGAGTACAACTCTCTCGCCGGCCGCTGGATAGATCTCGTCGAGTGGGGACACAAACTCGGTGTCGAGGTGTACGAGGTGGGAAGCATCTTCGAAGCCTACCGGCTCCTCACCGGCCGTAACCTCCCCGAGGCCGCCGTCTCCACGGCTTCCTCGACTCACCTCGATCTGCAGGCGGCGGCGGCCGTGAAACAACAGACGGCCGAATGGATCGCCTACTGCCAGGAACAGCTCGATGAGTACGCCGCTCTCGCCGGGACGGAAGGCGCCGCCCCCGATCAGAGCTACGAATTGGCCCGCATCGCCGACGCCGAACGCGCCCTGAATGACACCGGCGACTTCCTGCGTCAGGGCCTCATCGGTCCGGCCTACTTCTCGTCGGTGAATGCAGCTCGAAACGCACTCTTGGCCGTGAACTACGCGGCCGTCGACCGGCGAATCATGAATGACGGGGAAGAGGCCGCACTGATTGTTCTCAGAGAACTGAGTACCACGCCCCGCACCGATACCATGATGGAGCAACTCCTCCAGGTGACCCCTACCACCGTGGGTGAGGCTCTCTCGGTGATGGAGGCCTGGGGTTACTGGGCGGTGGCGAGCGGCTTCGCCCTCGACGCAGATGCCGCCCTGGACAACGCGGCTCAATCACCCGGGGATTACGACCTTGTCGAGGCCATCTACCAAGCGGTATTCGGCTATACGCTGTCGGGGGTGATGATCGACGCCGCCCTCGATGCCTTTGCCCTCGGCCAAGAGATTCCCACCTCTCCCATCCGGAGCGCAGACGCCGTGTCTGAGTTGGCCGAGGCCTACCGGCGGGCGGCAAGCGCCAATTGGGAGAACATCAGTGCGCTCGTGCTGCCGGGGCTCGCTGCGGAGCTGGGAGTCTCGGTGAATGAGGCCGCGTACCTTCTCGAACAGCAGGACATAGATTACGCCGAGACGGCCGCGGTCATGGGCAATCTCATGTATCTCATCAACTACATACCCGAGGGGCCGGACCGGGACTATGCCACCTTGGGCGTCGCCATCACCGCCTTCGCCGACAGCGCCTCGGTGCTTGCGAAGTACGAGTCTTATGGGGCTGAGTTCGACGACAGCGGCGTGATCAGCGGCTTCCGCGAGGCCAAGGCACTCTCCGCCGCACTCGACTTCGCCCAAGAGCGGGCACAGAAGATGATTGCGCTGGCTTCCGCCGAAGGCGCAAGCAGCGTCGCCCTCCCCATCATGTACCTGGAGACGGCCGCCGTGGAGCGTGAGGGCACCGGCGGTCAGAAGCTGAACGCGCTGTACGACTACTGGATGGCCACCCTCTACGCTCGCGTCATGGCTCTCCTGGAAGGGGAGTTGACAGCACTCGTGCCCTGAAGCGCAACAAGGCGACCCACGACCCGGGCCGGCTGCGCCGTGGGGCGCCGACCGCCGTGGCGGCTGGTCTCCGCGCTGTCGGAGGCCCCGCAGCCGGCTTTCCACCCCCTAGAAGAAGGGCTTATCGAGGTCGGCCTCGTTGTCGTACCCACGCCGCTCCCAGTAGCCCTCGTAATCATCGTCGGCGGACAACTCGATGCGTTCCACCCACTTGATCCACTTGTAGCCCCACTTGTCCTCGGCCACCAATTGGAAGGGGAAGCCTCTCTCCGGAGGCAGCTCCACACCGTTCATCTTGTACGCCAACAGGATGTCTCTCTCCACCACATAGGCCACGGGCAAGGAGGTCGTGTAACCATCCACCGCGTGGAGCACCACCTGCGTCGCCCGAGAGCCGATCCCCGCGGCGTTCAAGAGATCGCTCATACGCAGCCCCTCCCAGAGAATGGTCGCCTGCCAACCCTCCACACAGTGTAAGGTCACCACCTTGCTGTAGTGCGGCAGCGACAACGCCTCCTCGTAGGAGAGCTCGACCGGCCGGTCCACCAGGCCGTCGATGCGCAGCACGTACTCGTCGACGGCGACGTATTGGGGCCCGAGGATCGAATTGTCCGGCAACTCTCCACTCGATGTGAGCCGCTCTCCTTGGTATTCGCGCACCTCTCTCCCCTCGAGCGGGGTGGGGCCGGTTGAACCGCCGCAGCCGGACGACAACAGTAGCACGAGGCTCGAGAGCAGGAGAGGAGCGAGGAACCCGCCGAGCGTACGCCGCCACCGGTCGAAGAACGATCGGCCGGCTCCGCCGGCCGGACACCACGATGCGCGCCGACACGCATTCTGTGTACTACCCACGCCATGCCTCATTTCTGTGTGTGTTACCTCTATTTATTTCATACCACACCAGCAGGGTCGCGATTGGAGAGATTGTGCAGGAGTCTGTGACTTGGCGCCGTATTCAAGAAAGCGAAACGCCCCTCGGTGGATGGGGCCAAGGGGCGCTTCTACAGGAGAAAGGGAGGGGCTGAGAGAGGTTCGGAGTATCTCGTCACCAGTACGAGCCGTCTCCCTTCATATTCATTCTATCGGGAGTTCATCCCGATAGCTTTAGGAACGGCCTCCGCGTCTCTCAGCCCCGACCTTTCGACCAGGCGCGCAGTCCACCCACGAGAGACTCTTCAGGCAGAGGCCTGCCCGACGAGGGACCCTTGGGGCGCAAGGCCGGTCAAGCTCGAGGCCTGCCCGCGGGCGTGAACTCTACCGTGGGACTAGCGGCCCAGCATGTGAAGCAGATTGACGAGCACCTGGGCGGTTTCTCCCCGTGTCATGTTTCCCCAGGGGTCGAGTGCAGACAGAGGAAGGCCGTTGAGCAGCCCGTGATACTCGGCCGTCCGGCAGTTCTCCCCGTGCTCGGGGCTGAATGTCGCCCGCCACGCGAGAGCGGACGTGACGAAGCCGGCAGACGGTGCCGGGAGGAGATCGGCGTTCAGGTCCCTCACCGCCCTCACCACCATGGTGATGACCTGTGCCCGAGCGATGTTGTTGTGGGGGTAGAAGCGCCCGTCGCTGTAACCCCTGGCGATACCCAGCTTCGCCACGGCAGCCACATAGTTGTCGGGGTAGAGCGAGGTCTCGCTCTTGGTCACGTCGGGAAACCTGCATTCGTCATCGAGACCGACCGGTATCTCCAGTGTGAGCGCGATGAGCTTGGCGAATTGCTGGCGGGTCACCGGGAGATGGCCGCCCAACGTGCCGTCGCGGAAACCCTCCATGATGCCCCGGGCGCGAAGCGCCTCGAGCGCCTTCGCATACGCGACCGGCGGCACCGTTCCGTACGGCTCGACTCCCTGTGCGGGGCGATGCAGATGCTGATGCAGCTCCGACCACACTTGGTCCATCCTCCCCCGCTCCGCTGCGGAGAGGCCCAGATCGGACGTCCGTGTGATGTGAGGGGCCACGGGCAGGATCCGGAACTGGGCTTTGCCCGTGGCGTAGGTCTTCTGCACGTAGACGGGGAGATAGCGCACCCCCACCACGCTCGTACCTGTAGAGGTCTTCTCGATATCGAAGTAGGCGATGATGCCGCTGTCCTTGTAGCGGTCGCGCTGGTTGGAGACGAAGTTACCCAGGGAGTAGACGGCATACCGGCCGGCGGTCCGCCCTGCCACAGTGACCGACTCGCGGATGATGGGTTGCACCACGTGGGGATGAGAGCCGATGACCGCATCCACTCCGCCCGCCAGCAGGCGCCGGGCGATGCCCTGCTGCCGGGAGTTCTGACTGCGCTGGTACTCGTCGCCGAAGTGGAGCACCGCGAACACCAGGTCCGCACCGGCTTTCTTGGCCCGGCCGGCCTCGGCCAGGCAGGCCGCCTCACCCAAGACGTTGGCCGCATAGGGCCTGCCTGCAGGTAGGGCGATGCCGTTGGTGCTCTCGGTGTAGTTGAGGAAGGCGATCTTGACCCCATTGACGTTGGCGATGAACACCCTGTCCCTCTCCGCCTGGCTGCGGGCCGTCCCCACGTGAGCGAGCCCGGCGGCCTCCGTGTACTCGAGCGTCTTCACTATGCCGGTCCAGCCCATGTCCATGGTGTGATTGTTGGCGGTGGCAAGCAGGTCCACGCCCGCGCGCGTGAGCGTGCCGGCCAGGCTCTCGGGACAGTTGAAGCGCGGATAGCCGCTGTAGCCCAACCCGGAACCGCCGAACTTGGTCTCGAGGTTGGCCACCGTGTAGTCCGCCTCCGCCAAGTAGGGGGCCACGTACCGAAAGACCGGGTCGAAGTGGTAGGCGCCTCGGGAATCCTTCACCGAGTTGAACACCGAATCGTGCATGAGGAGATCGCCTACGGCCGCCACGGTGACCCTGGTTGAGGCGAGGCCGGGCGCTGCAAAGAGGGCGAATACCAGCACCATGGCGAGGAGGCCCACGATAGCCCCTCTTCGGCCCCAGCCGGACGAGAGGGCACGAACCGAAATCGGCGTGAAGGGGGAAGGCCCGAATACGCACTGTTTCTCACCCTGTTTCCGCATGCTCATGACGCTCCCGTGTTCGCCTGCCTCTTCATGCCCTCTATTCGTCCAGGGCCTCCAGAAGCCCTCTTTCCACCTCCACCACCAGAAACGCCCTCTCCAACGAGACGATGTCCCTGCGTGCCTGTCGTCCGGAGATGTTGCATGCCTTGGCGTACTCCTCCGGGGTGAAGCGCCGCCCTTTCCTCACCACGTTCTCGAAACGCCGTCTCACCGCGCCCCCGAGCGCTTGGAGGCGGACCTCCCGCGTCCGACCCGCTTCCTTCAGCACGCTGCCCGCCGGCAGGTTGCGATCGTTGACCCGCACGTAGGCAGGGGTATCTTCAAAGGCCAAGTACACCGTCCGCACCGCGGGCGCCACCCGCACGATGAGCACCTCCCTCCCCCCTCGGGAGACGAAGCTCTGTTCCAACGGCGGGACGGGGTCGAGCAGCAGGGCCGCGAGGGCCGCCACCTCGTGCGCCACCGCCGCCGGCTCACTCACGCCGCACACCGTGCCATCATCTTCGACACCCACAAGAACAGAGCCGCCGCCGGCATTCGCAAGCGAGGCGAGAAGCCGGGCCAAACGGCGCTCCGCAGGAAGCCGCCGCTTGAACTCCACCCTCGCACCCTCACCGGAGGCGAGCAGAGAGTCGAGCACGTCCGGGGGTTGGCGTTTCATGGCCGCCTCAACGGTCGAGCCGCCGGAGTCCGGCCGCCCGCACCATCTGCACAGCCGCCTCATACTCCTCGGGCGTGATCCTCCGGCCCAGTTCCGCTGACCCGCGGGACCGGTATTCCGGACGGTACTGGTCCATCACGTTCAGGTAGGTATCGGCCGACACTGCCTCCGCCAAGAAGGCGGCCACCCGCTCCGTGCCCGCGAGCCCACCGGGCAGCACAAGGTGCCTCACGAGCAGGCCGCGCACAGCTACGCCGCGCTCATCCAGCACCAAGTCACCCACCTGCCGGTGCATCTCGCTCACGGCGGCTCGATTCACGGCAGGGTAGTCCTTGATTCCCGAGTGGAGCCGAGCCGTCTTCTCGTCGGAGTACTTCATGTCGGGCATGTAGATGTCGACTACTCCTTCCAGCAGTCGCAGGGTCTCAAGCGAATCGTAGCCTCCTGTGTTGTATACGAGGGGAAGATGTAGTCCCTCTTCTCTCGCGTGGACGAGAGCCTCAAGTATCTGCGCCACCACGTGACTCGGCGACACCAGGTTGATGTTCGTGCAACCGCGTGCCTGTATGGCGAGCATGACCGCGCTCAGTTCTTGGGGGCTCACCTCTTCGCCGGCGTCGAGTTGGCTGATGTCGTAGTTCTGGCAGTAGATGCAGGCGAGATTACAGGAGGCAAAGAAGATGGTGCCGGAGCCTCCCCGGCCGACGAGCGGGGGCTCCTCGCCGTAATGGGGACCGGCACTCGCCACCTTGGCGTAGCGGCCCGTGCGGCAGGCGCCGAGCTCCCCGTGCAGCCGGTCGACCCCACACCGCCGGGGGCAGATGACGCAGCTCTCCAACCCGGCCCGCGCAGCCGCCGCCCGGGCGGCCCACTCCCCCGGTCCGATCGGCCTATGAGAGGCCGGCTCCATCACCCACCCGCAGTCTCTTCAACGTGTCGAGCACCACCGTCTCGGCAGGTGCCGCGCAATCCACCTCGATGTGCGACTCGGCAGGCTGCTCCGTCACCGGCTCGAAGGCTTCCTTCTGCTCGGCGTAGAGCTCGACACGGCCGTCCGAGGCCTCGCCCTTGTCCGCGCGACGCTGTTCAAGCCGTTCCCGCACCACCTCTTCCGGACACACACACTCAAGCACCACGAAGTGTGCATCGGCCCGCTCGGCCATCGCCCTCGCGCCCAAGCGGTGTTCACGCCGGCTGAAGGAGGCATCGATCAAAGCCGACCCGCCGCCCCGGAGCACCTCCCCCGCCAGCTCGAAAGACCGCTCGTACGTTCTCTCCGTGACCTCCGGCGAGTAGATGCCGCCCCCGAAATCCTCGAAGTGGTGCTCGGCCGGATCGATGCCGAGAAGCTCTTTTCGCACCACGTCGGTGCGGATGACCACCAGCCCCATCAGTTCGGCGAGGCCTTGGGCGAGCACGCTCTTTCCCGTGCCCATGAGTCCGGCGGTGATGAGCAACGTGGGTCTTTCCGGCACCGCCGCGTAGCGAAGCGCCAACTCGAAGTAGCGGGCGGCCGACGCGGCGGCCTCCTCCTTCTCTTGCGGCGGGATACCGGGGTCATCGAGGCGGAAACCGACCACTTTGGCCCGCACGAAGGCGCGGTAGCACTTGTAGAAGTCGAGCAGGAGAGCGAGCTCGGCGTCGCCCGAGGCCCTCTTGTAGGCCTCGGCGAAGGTGCGCGCCAGCTCGGTGTACCCGTTGTAGTCGAGATCCATGGCCAGGAAGGCCACCTCCGACGCGACATCGGAGTAGCGGAACCGTGTGTTGAACTCGATGCAGTCGAAGATGACCACCCGCCCACCGACCAGGCAGATGTGCTCCAGGTGCACGTCGCCGTGGCAGTCCCGCACCCGGTGTTCGGCCACCCTCCGTTCGAGGAGAGGCAGTCGCCGGCGCACAAAGTCGGCCGCATACGCATGCAAGAACTCATGGACGGTCCTCCTCACAGTGCGCCCGACGTAGGGTTCCGTCTGCCGGGAGTTCTCCTCGTTGTTCTCAACGATGCAGTCAACACCCCCCACCCGGTCGATCTCACCCCCGGTCTCGGCCCGGGCGTGGAAGGCGGCCAGAGTGGAAGCCACCGCCTCCATCTCCGGCGAGCCGGCCTCACCTCGGGCAAGTAGGTGCTTCAGCATCCGATCTTCGGGAAGCCGCCTCATCTTGACCGCGTACTCGACCACCAGACCGGCTGCCGAACCGGCTGCAGGGCCGGGCGGCTCCACCGCCTCGAGCGTACGCAACTCCAGGCCCCCATCCGCACCTTCGCATACAGCCACCACCTCGAGGTAGAAGTCGGGAGCGAGGCGCCGGTTCAACTCCAATTCCTCGATGCAGTAGAAGCGCCGGGCCTCCAACGTACGGAAATCCAAGAAGCCGAAGTCCACCGGCTTCTTGACCTTGTACACATAGTCGCCGGCCAGAAACACGTAGGAGATGTGCGTCTGCACGAGTTCCACCACCGAGGGGCGGCCGCCCCGGGGGTACATCGAAGGCGAAAGCAGGGCCTCAACGAGTCTCTCGTCGGTCTTCGCTACCGTACTCACTGTCCGAACTCTCCCCTCACGTATCTGGCCACCGCCCGCACAAGAAGCACCTGAACCCGGCCGTCATCGTTATATCGCGTCCTCCCCAAGAGACCCCTCACCCACCTCTGCGGCAGCGCCTCCTCACCGTGGAGTGCACCCATCACGGCACCGGTGAGAGCGGCAATGGTGTCGTTGTCGCGGGTATCGTTCACCGCCCGTATGAGCGCTTCCTCGGCGTCTTGGCCGTGGCGGGCGAGTAGATAGAGCAAGCTGGGTACCGTCTCCATGAGATACGACCCGGAGTCCCACGCGGCGCAGGCCTGGCGCACCGGCATACCGATAGCAAGGGCCGCCGGCAGGGTGGACTCGAGATACTCGCAGAGAGTGCCCTCGAACGGGGTCACCGCCCGCTTCGTGCGGTACGTGCGGGGAGTGACACCCTCTCTCTGCTCGAAAGCCCTTGCATAGCGGAGAAACACCTCAAGAGGCCAGGACGGATGAGGGGGAGCGCCCGGATCGCGCGCCAGACACTCGAGCAGCAGGCCGGAGAATCCGATACCGGCGGTCACCGCCATCTCGTCCCTGTGCGTCAGTGCGGTGGCGCACACTACGTCGTCCCAAAGGATACCGGCGGGCTCACGGAGGTGAGGCAGGACCACGGCCGCAAGGCGGCTGAGGGCCCCGCTCCCCGCGCTGGGCTGGCCCGCATCCCACCAGGCGAATCCCGGAACCGCGCTCACCATCTTCCACACCAGCACGAATCCCTTCATGGTGTCGTCAATGTGGTAGAGCGCAGAGGAGGTATATGTTTCGGCCAGATCGCTGGGATCGAGTTGGCCTTTCTCGAGAAGAGACTCAAGCGTGAAGAAGGCCAGTTGAGACTCGCTGGAGGGCAGGCCCACTGCCCGGTCGCCCGCCCGGTGGTTTGGAAGGTAGTCCCGTATCTCACCGTACTCCGAACGGCGGCGGGCGGGATCCATGCCCTCGCTGGTGTTGCCCAGCGCATCGCCCACCGCGAGACCGGCCAGCATGCCCCGCACTTTGCGTGACAGTGCGAGAGAGGCAGGTCTTCGGGGAGGCAGAGGTAGTCCTGAGCGATCCCACTCCGAGAAGATCAGCTCCTTGTCGGCCCTCAGGTAGCCGGCCCCGGCCTCACCCACAGTGGGCCTCCTCCGCCCGGGAGCGCAGGAAGAGGAACAGTTGGAGTAGGCCCTCAGTATCACGCGCGCAGTACGAGCGAAGCGAGGCCCAGGCAGATGTCCGCTCCTCCGCGGCCATGCTCCCCTCGAGCAACTTGGCGTACAGGAAGGCGGCTTCGCCCCCTCCGCAGACCTCCAAATCGTCGTATCCCATTCCATCGAGGAGTGCGGGCAGAACCTTCTTCAATGAGAAGGACCCATGGAACCCGGGATGGTAGACGGCTTCCTTCACTACTTGGTAGAGGTCGAGAAGACGATCGGGCAGCCGCAGGAGGGGCGCCGAGAGGTCGGGCAGGTCTTCAGCCAGACGCACAATGCGCCTGCCTTCGAAACCGGCGTAGGAGACGATGGTTCCCTTCTCACCAAGTACATGGAGCAGGCGCTCAGCAAGCGGCCGGCGTGGGTCCGAGTCTTCCTCATGCAGATACTCGGCGTGGGCGACATGCCCCTCTTCATCAAGTACGTGGCAGGAGAACTGGAAGGGAATGGTCTGGAAGGGGCTGGTGCCCACAAAGCGGGGTAGGAAGGGCATGAAGGCCTCGAAATCGAGGAAGTGGACCGGGTACTCGACCTCAAGAAGCGGCCTGAGCGCCTCCCCATCGACGAACACCTCTCCCGTGGCGACCGCCCGCCGCACCCGCTCCTGCAGTTCGTTGAGCGGCAGGCCCCCTTCCGGAAGGCTCGCGATGCAGTCGCACCCCTCCTCGCCCAAGGAGCACAAGAGTTCGTCGTGCACGCCCGGCAACTCCCACAGCGGATGTTCCGGGCCACCGTTCACACACGCTGCCGCGAATGGGCACTCGAAGGGACGGAAACAGGTGCGTCCCGGCGCCACGACCGGCGCCAACGGAGCCCCAAGTACCGCCCGCATGGTCTCGAGCTGCTCCTCGACACGAGGCAGGTACTCCCGCGCCACCTCCGTCACGTCTGCGAGGATGAAGAGGTCCGTGGGCGAAACCGGCCCTCCTTCATACACGTAGTCCCGGTTGATGTGCATCACCTTCACGCTGCCGATGGGAACCCCGCAACCCTCGAGCACGTGGAGTTGAAGGGCGGCGTCCCACTTGTGGTCGTCCTTGGCCCGCGCCGACCCCTTCACCTCGATGAGATCCCACCCACTCTCCGGACCCGGGCTTGAACCACCTCCTGAAGCCCGCCGCAGGACGTCCACCCGCACCCGGACTCCTTGGTATTCGAAGGCGGCCTCACAGAGAGCGGGAACCGAGGGGTCGCGCATGAGACGGCAGGTGGTCTGCACGGCCCGTGCGTGTTGACGGAAGCTCTCAGTGACCAACACCGCACCGGGGAAGCATTCGCGAGCCAGTTCGCCCACGCGCCTGCCCATGTCGAAGAGCATACGCTGCATGGGGCCCGGAGTAGCCATGAGGTGGCGCTCGTAGCATTCCAGATAGAGCCGCTTGAGGCAGCGGCGGCCCGACATGAATCTCGACTTCGACAGCGTGGCTCTGGGCATGCGAAGAGTGTAGCAGCCGGAGGATGACAGGGGAGAGGACCAGCAAGGCGGTGGATCCTCCCGAGGGACATCCTCCAAGAATGGGGGCGCTCAGAGGGGGCGGGCCCCCCCCCCCCACAGTGCGCCCCCACCCCACCCGCGGGAGGGGCGCACAACCCAGCCCCACATACCCCGAAAGCCGCGCCCCCCTTCGCCAGAAGCTTCTGTCGCGCGTAGGGGATGAGGCCGCCGGCATCGACTATCGCCTGCCTCGCCTGAGGTAGCGGCTCGATGGGGAAGCGCTTCCCGCTCGTCCTGTTCACGAGTTCGCTCCCCTCCACCTCCAGCTCGTCACCCTCTTCCGCCTCGTACCCCGGGCAGATCACGGTGCGCAGGCCCAGATTGATGGCGTTCTGCAGGAAGATGCGGGAGTAGTTGTTGGCCACCACGATGAGGTCCCAACCCTTGAGGCAGGAAGCCGCCTGCTCCCGGGACGAGCCGCAACCGAAGTTCTTGGCCGCCACCAAGAAACTCCCCGGCTCCACTTCACCCCGGTTCAACTTCTCGTTGAAATCCGTGTAGTCGGCGAAGGCCAGCTTGGGGGTCTCGGTGGGCAGCACGGTGGCCATGAAGCGCCCCGGGTAGATGGCATCGGTGGAGATGTCGTCGCCCAGCTTGAACACTACAGTCGCCATGTCACACCCCCGCTTCCCTGGGATCGGTGATGGCTCCGGTGAGCGCGCTCGCGGCCGCCACGGCCGGCGAGCACAGGTACACGAAACCATTGGGATTGCCCATGCGCCCCTTGAAGTTGCGATTGGTGGTGGCGAGCGCCACCTCCCCGTCACCGAGAGCTCCCTGATGCACACCCAGACAGCAACCACAGCCCGGGTTCACGATGAAAGCCCCGGCGTCGGCCAGCTCGGCCAGGTACCCGGCAGCCATGGCCTCCTTGTAGATCTTCCAGGAGGCGGGGAACACCAGCATGCGGGTGTCGCGATGCACCTTCTTGCCCCGCAGCACACCGGCGGCTATCTCCAAGTCGTCGAGCCGCCCGTTGGTGCAGGAGCCGATGACGATCTGGTTGACCTTGGTGCCGGCCACCGCCGTGATCTCTTCCACGTTGTCGACCATGTGCGGACAGGCTATCTGAGGGGCGAGCGAGGAGGCGTCGATGTCGACCACCTGCGAGTAGGTGGCATCGGGGTCCGGAACCACCATGTCGAGTTCGTCGGTGACACCGGCTTCCTCGCGCAGATACCTTTCGGTCTCGGCGTCTGCGGGAACGACGCCGGCGGTGGCCCCCGACTCCATGGACATGTTGCAGATGCACTGCCGTCCCGACATCGACATGTTGCGGATGGTGTCGCCGTGGAACTCGATCACCTGGAAGTTGGCCCCCTCGGCCGATATCTTGCCGATGAGATGCAGGATGAGGTCTTTCGGCGCCACCCAGGCGGGGAACTCCCCGGTGACGTTCACCTTGATGGAGGCCGGCACCTCGACGTTCAGCACCGTGCCGAGCGCCCACACCGCTGCCATCTCCGTGGCCCCCAGCCCGAAGGCGAAGGCTCCCACCGAGCCGTGGCTGGTGGTATGGCTGTCGGTGCCCACAACCACGTACCCCGGCCGCACGTAGCCGAACTGAGGCAGGATCTGGTGGCAGATGCCGCCTTCGTCACCACGCACGTCGTGGAACTTGGTGATGCCCTGCGCCTTCACAAACTCCCGGATCTTCTTCTGATTGGTGGCCGTCTTAGCCGTTTCGGCCGGCACGCGGTGGTCGAATATGATGGCGATCTTGCCCGGATCCCACACGGTGGCCTCGAGACCTGTACCGTCGAAGATCTCCTTGAACTGGTTCATGACCAGCGCCGCATTTTCGTGCGACATGGCCAGATCGACGGCGGGCTCGATCACATCCCCCACCGCGACCGTCTCCCTACCCGTCGCCCGGGCCAAGATCTTCTGAACGAGCGTCTGACCCATCTCGGCTCTCCTAACCGACGATCTTCTTCGCTTCGCCGTACTTCGTTTCCATGCGCTGGGCCGGCAGGTACTTGTCCTCGAGCGCCTTGTACTCCTTCAGGCCGACCATGTCGGTGTACTCCTCGAAGGAGCCGACCCACTGGGTCTGACCGGGCAGCGTGCCGGTCGGTGAGGCCTTGAGCGCCGCGAAGAACTGCTCGAGTGCCTTCTGTGCGACCATGATCGAGGCCACGGGGATCGACACCCGGCCTACGCC
Source organism: uncultured Gaiellales bacterium (assembly GCA_964423425.1). Classification (GTDB taxonomy): domain Bacteria; phylum Actinomycetota; class Thermoleophilia; order RBG-16-64-13; family RBG-16-64-13; genus CAYRES01. The sequence continues at coordinate 214,547 of CAYRES010000003.1, forward strand.
CAGGGCGGCGAGATCGGGCACCGGGATGAGTTCGGTCTTCATGCCCGAGATGGCGTCCATGAGATTCACAGACAGGGGTCCATTGACAGCTTTGACCGCCGCCTCGACGTCGGCCCGCGTCTTGATGCCGTCGATGAAGGCCAGGTCGGCACCCGCCTCCAGGTACATGTTGCAGCGGCGCACGGCTTCGTCGAGTCCCCCCATGGCGAACACGTCGGTGCGGGCGTTGATGATGAAGTCGGGGTCGAGAGCGTCACGCACGTCGGCGCAGGCCTTCACCTTGCCGGCCATCTCCTCGGCCTCGATGACTTCCTTGCCGGCCATGTGACCGCAACGCTTGGGAAACACCTGGTCTTCGATGTTCATGCCGGCCGCGCCCATCTCGATGAGACGCCGGGCGATCCACGCCGCGTTCACCGCGTTACCGCCGCCGGTGTCGACGTCGGCCATGACCGGTATCTCGACCGCCTGCACGATATTCCAGGTCATGTCGAGCACGTCCTTCATCTGCACGAGACCCACATCGGGCTTGCCCAGTATGGACCCCGCCAAGCCGTAACCCGACACCTGGATGGCCTCGAAGCCGCTCTTCTCGATAACACGGGCCGAGAGTGCGTCGTGGGCACCTACCACCACCACCGCGCGGCGGTCCATGATGGCATTACGTAGCACTGTCGTCTTCTTCATTGCCGTTCCTTCCTCTCTCTTCGTACGGCTCTCTCGTCGTGCGGCTCCGTCGTCGCTCGAGCCCGCCTTCCGTGTGCGGTCCCGGGGCCGGCAGGCGGCGCCTCTGGGTTGATTGGCTAGATCTTGTCGGCGACGGCCCGGGCCAGGTCCAAGGTGCCGTCCGAGCCACCCATGTCGTAGGTGCGGACGGTGCCCTCCGCGATGACCTCGGCCACCGCTCCTTCCACCACCGCAGCCTTGTCCTTCTCGCCCAGCCACTCGAGCATCATCTTCGCCGCGAGAATGGTGGCAATGGGGTTCACCTTGTACTGGCCGGCGTACTTGGGAGCAGAGCCGTGTGTGGGCTCGAACACACCCATGTCGGCGCCGATGTTCCCCGAGCAGCCGAAGCCCAGACCGCCCACCATCTGGGCGCAGAGGTCGGAGATGATGTCTCCATAGAGGTTGGGTGCGACCAATACCTCGTAGTTGTGAGGATTCTTGAGCAGCCACATGCACATGGCGTCGATATTGGCATCCTCAAGCTCGATGCCGGGGAAGTCCTTCGCCACTTCCCGGCACACCTCCAGGAAGAGGCCGTCACTCATCCGGACCACATTGGCCTTGTGCACCACCGTGACCTTCTTGCGCCGGTTCTTGTGCGCATGGTCGAAAGCGGCCCGGGCGATGCGCTCGCTGCCATGGCGGGTGTTTATCTTGCAGGAGACGGCGTAGTCCTCCGGGTCCAGGTTCTTGAAGGCCTGGAAGTTGTTCGACATCTCCGACAAGTGCTTGGCCAGACGCTCCGGCACGGGAGCGAACTCCACTCCGCAGTACAGATCCTCCGTGTTCTCCCGAAAGACCACGATGTCGATGCCCTCATCGACGTTCAGCGGGTTGCCGGGATAGGCCTTGCAGGGCCGAAGGCAGACGTAGAGGTCGAGTAACTGACGCATGCGCACGATGGGTGAGCGGTACACCCGGTTCTGCCCCTGCATGAAGGGAGCCAATTCGGCCTCGGCCGCCTTGGCCGGCTTGGAGGTGATGGCGCCGAACATGGCCGCATCCGCCCAGCGCAGAAGATCAATGGTGCGCTGTGGCAGCGCGTCCCCTTCTTTCCGCCAGAACTCCCAACCGATGTCCCCGGGAACGTACTCGGCAGAGAGTTCAATCTTGTCGAGGACAAGCTTGGCAGCTTCCAGCACCTCGATACCGATACCGTCGCCGGGAAGCCAGGCTATCTTGTACGTAGACACGTGCTCACCTCTCTTGGTCGCCCGGCCGTACCCGGCCGAGAGGAACATGAACCGTCAGCAAGAACCACGCCGGCTGCAACCGGGCCGGCGGCATTCTCCTCACGAAGAGGGACCCCGTTCGCCCCGCTCTCCAATCAGCCGCATGCCTGCCCGTAGGCCGGCGATGTTGGTCTCGGCGACCTTGGCCTTCTGCAGAAGGCGGGCGGCCGCCTCATAGGACTCGGGCGGGAAGAGACCCTCCGCGGCCAGAAGCACGCCCAGGCCCACGGCACCGAGCGAGAGCCGCCCCACCGCCCGGGCCGTCTCCTCCAGAGGAAGAGCGACAACCTCGGCCCTGGTGTCGATGATACCCGCAAGCGAGGAGTCGGCGTACACGCGCGTGCCCGCGGGCCAACGCCGCGCCGCCTTTGCCACCTGAGCCAGTCCATCGCCGGAGAGCAGGAGCACCACGTCCGGCGTCTCAGTGCCCGTGTAGTAGATGCGCTCGGGGGAGAGAATGACCTCGCTCTGGGAGTGTCCCGTGCGGACGGTGATCGGATAGTCGTCCTTCTGGGTGGCGAACAAGCCGCTCATGATGCCTCCAGCGCCCAGAAGGGTGGCGACCGAGCGGATCTTCTGACCGGCGGAGCCGGCGATGAGCACACCCATGCGGCCCTCGAGAGCGCTCGGGGCAACCTGTTCAAGCGCGACTGCATCGCCGGGGGGGACGGCACTCTCTGAGCTGCCTTCGGAAGCCTCTCTCAGCACGGCACCGTCCGTTTCCGAAGCAGCCTCCCTGGCCAGGCACAGCGGTTCGTGAAGATCACGGAGCGCCTGGGAGAATTCAGGCCGGGTACCCCGGTACAGCACGCCGGCCGGCATATCCATGCTGTCCATCCACTCGTCCACGGTGTTCCGGGTGAGAGGGTTGCGGCCGGCAAAGTAGGCCACGCAGATATCCCAGATATCGACAAGGGCAAACCCGGGTGCTTCGAGTGCTTCGACCAGGAGATCGACGGCATCGTCGGCAAACACAGTGGTGCGAGCCAGGAATGACGGTTTGGAGGGACGCAGCGTTTCCGGAAGGTCGAGAGGAGCCTCCAGATTGCCGAGCGGAGTGGTCGCGGTAACGGCTTCCCGGGGGGTGGTACAGGAGTGTTGGCCCCCGGTCATACCGTAGTTGAAGTTGTTGGCCACGATCAAAGTCACCCCGATGTTCCGCCGGGCGGCAGACAAGAGGTGCGCCCCCCCGATGCCGGCGCCCCCGTCACCCATGACCGCTATCACCGTGAGTTCGGGGTCGGCCAGCTTGATGCCCGAGGCGTAGGTGAGCACCCGCCCGTGCAGGCCGTGAAAGGCGTTCACCTTGTAGTACTTGTCGAGGATGCCTATACACCCGATATCGGTGACGATCACCACCTTCTCGGGCGGAAGAGCCAGGCGGGTGAGGGCTTCGTCGAGGTAGCCGGCGATCTTGATGTGCCCACATCCGGGACAGAAGCCGAAGGGCAGCAGCTGCTCATCGATGTAACTCACGAGAGACCTCCCCCCACTACTATCTCGGTGGGAGAAATCAGTTCGGTGTTCATCCTGGTCACCGGCACGATACGTGCTGCCGGAGCCAGACGGCGTACTTCCTCCACGTACTGCCCCAGATTCATCTCCACGACCACCACCCGGCCGTGGCGGAAGAAGAGGGCCGACAACTCGGCTTCGGGAACCGGAAAGAGGGTCTTGGGCACTGCGAGCGACACCTTGCGGCCCGCGGCGCGCGCCGAGGCCACGGCCTCGCGCGCCGCCCGGGCGGTCACACCGTAGGCGAGGACAACGGTGTCGGCTCCCTCCTGCTCGTCGATCTCGAGATGAGTAATCTCGTCGATGTGATCGGTGACCTTGCGCCGGTAGTGTTCCAACATCTCCCCGATGAGCGCCGGGTCTTTCGCCAGGTAGGCCTGTTGATCGTGAGTACTCGTGGTGTAGCGCACCAGATGCCGCCCGCCGATGGGACTCATCGGCCCCACCTCATCGGGAAGCGAGCAGGCGTGCGGTGTATACACGCAGTCGACCGGCGCGACGCTGCGCGCCAAGACCGGAGGAGCGTTCCGCCGCACCTCGTCGAGGTCGACCAACTCCCGCGTGAGGCCAACCTCCTTCTGGGAGGCGAGGAAGACCGGCGTGCGAAACCGCTCAGCCAGATTGAAGGCCCGGATGGTGAGTGTGTAGCAGTCAGCCGCATTCTCGGGAGAGAGCACGATCATGGGCAGCCCTCCCGACGTCACCCAGTGCATGAACTGGATATCTCCGTCGGCGCCCTTGGTCGCCGACCCGGTGGCCGGACCTTGGCGCTGCACGTTCACGATCACCAGCGGGGTCTCTCCCATGACGGCAAGGCCGATATTCTCCGAATAGAGGCTGATACCCGGCCCCGAGGTGGCGGTCATGGCCTTGCGTCCCGTCATGGCCGCGCCGATGCACATGCCTATGGAAGCGATCTCGTCCTCGGCCTGAATGGCCACTCCCCTTCGCAGAGGCAACTCGCGAAGCATCCCCACCAAGATGGATGAGGCTGGAGTGATGGGATATCCCGCGAAGAAGTCGCACCCCACGTCGAGAGCTCCCCGCACCACGGCTTCGTTGCCGTCGATGAACTCGCGCATGCGGCCATCCTTTCCAAGCTCCGGAGACCGACCGCCTCGCACGCCGGCCGCCTCGCCCGTCGAAAAAACAGTGCGCGGTATTCTATCCGACGGCCGGTAAGTTTATGAAGCGGATTTCCAGAGAGAGATGGTGGCTTCACCGATCCACACATGGATCAGCTCCCAGTGGGCCCCCGGGCGGGCGGTCGCCGCGCCTGCTTCGCAAGCGGAAGATATACGGCCAAGGCCGCAGCCGCACCGGCCGCCACTACCAAGAAGGCAGTCCTGTAGGCGGCGGGCGGATAGGAGCCCAATGCATCTCTCGGGAACAGGGCTATGATCGCTCCCATGCCGTACTGCACCAGAGCGGCTCCGCCTATACCGAACATGTTGACGCCCGACACCGCCCTGCCGGTGAGCGACGAGGGAAACGCCAGACCGGCCTGCACCAGAACCAGCACGTTGACGGATCCGGTGAATCCAAACACGGCATACACGACGAACACAAAGGGCACATTGGGCACCCAGGTGGCCGCCACCAAAGCCAGATGGGCGGCGACGAAGACCGAGGCCCCCACGAGCGTCACTCGGGCCACCCCGAATCGATCGGCGACATATCCGCTCAAGAGGTAGCCCGCGGACACCCCGAGCGCCATGACGGTGAGGTACACACCGAGCCCCGTCCCGTCCACCCCGAGCACGTCCCGTACAAACAAACCGCCCCACAGCCCCTGCACCGCGAACAGCGACCCGGCGAGGAAGAAGATCAGCGGCGCGAGACGCCAGAAGGCTCCGCTTCTCATCACGTGCGCATAGCCCTCCCTGTGACCTCCTCCCCTCTTGAGTGGGGGCGCAAGCGGAGCCCTGCCGTCCTTGGAAGCCGTGTTCGCGAGAGGGGCATCTTTGGCGAGCAGTGCGACCAGCAACGCCGCAGCGAGGATCACGCCCCCCGTGGTCCAGAAAGCGGTGCGCCATCCCACCGCCCCGGCAAAGGACACGAGCGGAGAAGCCGCGAGCAGCCCGCCGAAGGAAGAGATACCGACCAGCAGTCCCGAAGCCGTTGCAAAACGGCGTGAGCCGAACCATCCGCTCAATATCTTCATGGATCCCATGAGGATCACGGCCATGCCCACACCCATCAGGGCTCTGCCGACGGCCAAGAGCGCGAATGACCGGGCGGTCGCGTAGAACGCGCAGCCAAGCACAGAGGCCGCCATGAAGGCCGCCATGACGTAACGCGGCTTCCCTCTGTCGAGCGCACTACCCAGGGGTATCTGCGCCGATGCGAACATCACGTAGAACAGGCTGGTCATGAAGCCCATCGCTGCAGCAGTCAAACCGAATTCGGCCACGATATCGGGTGCGATCGCCGCATTCGCGTGACGAAGGAACTGGGAGAGGATGTGGGCGAACGCGAGCACCGCGAACACAAGCATCCTCCTGCCCGAAGCCGGAACAGGCTCCCCAACCGCCAGTCCTCCGCCGGCCGGCCCTCCAACCCGGGGCTCTCCGGCGGTAACGACACCCCCGTGCATCTCCCTCAAGCGCCCTTGTTCCCGTGTCTTCACACAAGCCCTCTCCCCTGCGCGATCCTGCCCCTCCCTGGCTCTCTGAGGCTCTGCACACCCGTCCTCTGCCACTGGACAACCGAGAGCATACAACGCCTCTCGGCTCTTGAGGTACACTTGCACTCTTGCGCGGCGCTACATCCAGCTGCCTTGCCCTCTCGGCGCCGCGGGAGGCTGGCGGAAGGTTACACTCTCTGAGCGCACCGAGGCACATGCAGGCACGGAACACGCGTCCTTTGACAATAGACGAGATACCCTTGGGCGATCCAAGGCTCAAGGACTTCGTCGCTGTACCCTGGAAGATCCACCACGGCGATCCGTACTGGACACCCCCACTCGACTCCGACCTTCTGGGCAGCAAGGTGCTCGGCACCGTGGGGCTTCTCACCCCCGAGAACTCCTACCATCGCGAGGCGGAGGTCACCCATTTCGTTGCCCATAGAGGCACTGAGCTGGTGGGACGCATCTCAGCTGCCGTCAATCACCGTTTCAATGCGCATTACAAGGACAAGTTCGCCTTCTTCGGGTTCTTTGATGTGATCCAAGACTATGAGGTGGCCCGCGCACTTCTCGACCGGGCCCGCGTATGGGGGCGCGACCGGGGCATGCGCGTGCTGCGCGGCCCCGGAGAATACAGCAATGCCACCCATGAACGCCAGGGAGTGCTCGTGGAGGGCTTCGACAGCCCCCCCACCGTCGAACAGACGCACAACCCTCCCTACTACGGCGAGTTCCTCGAGAAGTACGGCTTCACCAAGGCCAAGGACTACTTCGCCTACCTCGCTCCAGTGGGAACCCCTCTCAACCCCCGCTTGGAGACACTCGCCCGCCATGCCGCCGTCCGCCGCAACATCGAGACCCGCGCCCTCGTCTTCAAGAATCTCAGGGAAGAAGTGCGCCTGGTCGTCGACATCTACAACCAGGCCTGGGCCAACAACTGGGGCTTCCTGCCCGTCACCACTCCCGAGGCCGATGCCTTGGCCGAAACCCTTCGCCCCATCATAGACCCGGGTCTCGTCCGCTTCGCCTACGTGGCCGGGGAACCGGCGGCGGTCTTCGGTGCCTTCCCCGACCCCAACTGGGCCCTACGTCCGCGCTGGCGGTTCTACGGTGATTCCGACTCCATCCGCATCGCCCGCCTGCTCGCCGTGCGCCGCCGCATACGACGCATGCGGCTCATCTTCTTCGGAATTCTCCCCGAATACCGACGGCTGGGTATCGACTCCATGCTGTTCCTGGAGGTCAAGAGGCACGCCATGAGCAAGGGCTACGTGGAGTGCGACATCTCGCTTCTGCTCGAAGACAACTTCCTGGTGATAAGAGCGGCCGAATTCATGGGGGGCACGAAGTACAAGACCTGGCGCATCTATGACCTTCCACTGCTGTAGCGGACCACGCCGTTTCGTGTACTCAGGGGCCGTACATCACTATGGTAAGCGCCTCTTCTACCGCTGAGAAGCCGCGAGTGCCCGGTCGAGATCGGCGATGATATCTTCTACATTCTCCAGCCCCACGGAGATGCGTACCTGATCCGGCCTCACCCCGGCGGCCTCGCGTTCCTCCGCGCTGAGCTGCATGTGAGTGGTACTCGCCGGGTGAATCACGAGCGTCTTCGCGTCGAGGATGTTGGCCAGATGCGAGCACAGCTGTACCGAGTCGATGAACGTACGGCCGGCCTCGAGACCACCCTTGACTCCAAAACCGAACACCGCACCCGGGCCCAGAGGGAACAGTGTCCTCGCCCGCTCGTGGTCCGGATGGCTTGGAAGCCCCGGGTACTGCACCCAGCCCACCGCGGGATGCCCCTGCAGGAACTCGGCCACCCGGGCGGCGTTCGCGCAGTGTTGCCGCGCCCTCAGGGGAAGCGTCTCAAGCCCCTGGATGAACAGAAAGGCGTTGAAGGGCGACAGACAGGCGCCCGTATCACGCAGCAGGCCGGTACGTGCCTTGGCGGTGAACGCCGTACCCCGCGCCTGGGCGGCGTCGTGATCGCCGAAGACCTCCCAGAAGTTCACACCGTGATAGCAGGGATCGGGTTCAGTGAACTGCGGGAAACGACCGCTACTCGCCCAATCGAAGTCGCCCTTCTCCACGATCGCCCCCCCGATGGAGGTGCCGTGGCCCCCGATGAGCTTGGTCAGGGAATACACGGCCACGTCGACTCCGTGGCGGAACGGATCGAATAGGGGCGGGGGCGTCATGGTGCAATCGAGGGCAAAGGGCAGGCTGTAGCGGTGAGCTATCTCCGCGATGGCGGGCAGATCATCAACATTGGCGTTGGGATTGCCGATCGACTCCGTGTAGATGAGCCGCGTGCGCTCATCAACGGCCCGCTCGAAATTGGCCGGGTCTGAGGAGTCGACGAAACGGGCCTCGATGCCGAGCCGCTTGAGTGTGTGGCCGAAGAGAGTGACCGTCCCCCCGTACAGCTTGTCGCCTGTCACGAAGTTCTCGCCGCTGGAGCACAGAGTGGCCACGGTGTAGAAGACGGCTGCAGACCCCGAAGCGACCGCCAGCGCCGCGGTACCCGCATGAAGGGCGGCCAGGCGCTTCTCCAGGACTTCCGTGGTGGGATTGCTCATGCGGGTGTAGATGTGCCCGCTCGCCTCCAAGGCGAAAAGAGCGGCGGCGTGAGCCGAGTCGCGGAACACGTAGCTGCTGGTCTGGTAGATGGGTACCGCGCGAGACAGCGTGTCGGTATCCGGACTGTGGCCCGCATGAAGAGCTCGGGTATCGAGACCCCACTCGTCCTCGAGCGCCTTCCTGTCCTCGAACTTCCCGCTCGTGCTCATGAGCACCCGCCTTTCCGTCACCGCTCCGGCCCGGCCACGACGCCTTCTCCGTAGCGGCCACCTGCCTACTCCCGTCTCGACGCGGGTATGGTAACTCGGACGGCAGCATACACAAAGGAGACCTCATGGATATCCCGGCCGAATCCTGGCGCCGAGCCATCGAACAACGCTACTCCCGACGTTCGTTCAGCGACCAGCGCATCGACGAGGACATGCTCCTGCGGCTGGAGGCCCTCTGCGAGACCATCAACGCGTCGGAGGACGGGGTGCGGGTGATCGTCGCCCCGGAGATGACCGCAGGCGTGTTCAGAGGCATCGTGGGCGCCTACGGCAAGGTGAGTGGAGCACCCTCCGGCCTCATCTTCCTGGGGAACACCGCCACCACGCACATCAACGAACGGGTCGGCTACCATGGCGAAGCCGCCGTGCTCGAAGCGACCGCGCTCGGACTCGATACCTGCTGGGTGGGAGGCTTCTTCAGCCGGGAGAAGGCCGCCTCATATGCAGTGCTCGCCCCGGAGGAGCAGGTCTTCGCCGTCTCGCCCCTCGGTTACGCCCAAGCCACCACCAGCTTCTCCGAGAAGATGCTGAAGAGAATGGCCAAGTCTCACAAGCGGAAGCCCCTGGAGGAGATTGCCCCGGGCATCGAGAGTGGGACTTGGCCGGAGTGGGCCGTCGATGCAGCGGCGGCAGCCAGGGTCGCCCCGTCGGCCGTCAACCGGCAACCCTGGCGCTTCCGCATGGAGGAGGCATCGGTAGTCCTCTACCTCGACAGCCCAAAGGACTCCTACCAGATAGCCAAGAGGCTCGACTGCGGAATCGCTATGATGCACTTCGAGACCGCCGCTCTCTCCAAGGGAATGCCCGGCGACTGGACGTTCTTGGAAGGCACCGAGGTGGCCCGGTACACGCCACGGTAGACTGTCGCCTGGGCGGCGCCAAACTGCGCCCCCAGGCGACAGTGCAAACCCTTTACTTGCCTCAAGTATATATTCATTGCTTTCCCAAAGAGGCTTTGACTTCTCCCGCTGTGGCCTTTAAGCTGTTGCTCAAATCGCGGTTGGGGTGCTTGTCTCACTGAATCGGGGGGTATGGACAAGTGTACGAAGCGCAGGTCGGCTCTGCTTCCGCCACCAGCACCGGTACAGTCGTTTCCGTGAGGGGCAGCGTCATCATTGCCCGCTTCACCGAAGGGCTGCCGCCCATCAACAGCAAGCTGGTCGCCGGTGAGAACGAGGAGATCGTGGCCGAAGTGGTCACACATCTCACCGCAGACATGGTGCAGAGTGTGGCACTCACACCCACTCAGGGCCTCGCCCGTGGCGCGGCCATCACCGATACCGGCGCTTCCCTGCTCGTCCCCGTGGGCGACGCCCTGCTCGGCCGGGTCTTCAACGTGTTCGGTGACACCATCGACGAATTGGGGCCGGTAGAAGCACTCGAGTACCGCTCCATCCACCGCGACCCTCCCAACCTCACCAAACAGGTCACCCGTTCCGAGATCTTCCTCACCGGCATCAAGGCGGTCGACGTGCTGGCCCCGCTGGAGCGGGGCGGCAAAGCCGGTCTGTTCGGAGGCGCCGGTGTGGGCAAGACGGTACTGCTCACCGAGATGATCCACAACGTGGTGGGCCAGTACGAGGGCACAAGCCTCTTCTGCGGCATCGGGGAGCGCTCCCGCGAGGGAGAGGAGCTCTACCGGGAGATGAAAGACGCCGGCGTGCTTCAGAACACGGTCATGATGTACGGGCAGATGAACGAACCGCCGGGAGCCCGCTTCCGAGTGGGGCACGCGGCGCTCACCATGGCGGAGTACTTCCGCGACGACGAGAAGAAGGACGTCCTGCTGCTCATCGACAACATCTTCCGCTTCATCCAGGCGGGCATGGAGGTGTCGGGGCTTCTGGGCGAGCTGCCCTCCCGAGTGGGCTACCAGCCCACACTGGCCACCGAGTTGGCCGAGCTGCAGGAACGCATCTGTAACACTGCGGAGGGTTCCATCACCTCACTCCAGGCCGTGTATGTGCCGGCCGACGACTTCACCGATCCTTCAGCGGTACACACATTCTCCCACCTCTCGGCCTCCATCGTCCTCTCGCGCAAGCGGGCCAGCGAGGGCCTCTACCCCGCCATCGACCCACTGCAGTCCGGTTCCAAGATGCTCGTGCCGCACGTGGTCGGCGAGAAACACTACCGGGTGGCCCAAGAGGTGCGGCGCACCATCGCTAACTATGAAGAGCTGAAAGACATCATCGCCATGCTCGGCCTCGAAGAGTTGTCGCAGGACGACCGGCGCATCGTGTTCCGCGCCCGCCGGCTGGAGCGTTTCTTCACCCAGCCCTTCTTCACCACCGAGCAGTTCACCGGCTACGAGGGGCGCATGGTATCTCTCGACGACGCACTCGACGGCTGTGAGCGCATACTCAACGATGAGTTCGCCAGTTATCCAGAGCAGTCCCTCTACATGGTAGGTACGGTCGACGAGGCGGAGATGCAATGAACCTGAAGGTCCTCCTGCCCACGGAGCTCTTGGTCGACGAAGAGGTCACCAAGCTCGCGGCCGAGGCGGAGAACGGAGCCTTCGGCATGCTTCCCCGTCACATCGATTTCGTGACCGTCTTGGTGCCGGGCATCCTCTCCTTCGCCACCGAGGACGAGCGGGAAGTCTTCATGGCCATCGACGAGGGCGTGTTGGTGAAGTGCGGACCCGACGTCACCATTTCCACCCGCCGGGCGGTCGTGGGGCCCGATCTCGAGGGCCTGCACCAGACGGTCACCACCGAGTTCCGGCGCCGTGACGACAGGGAGAAGGCCACCCGTTCGGCCATCGCCAAACTCGAAGCCGGTTTTGTGCGACGTTTCCTCGACATGGGCAGGGCAGGCTATGGCAGCTGACGAACAGAAGCATCTCGACACCTCCGCCGCAGAAGACGCCGCCCAGGGAGAGAACTCGACACCGGGCACTCGCAGTGGGGAAGGCGGCATCGGGCGGGGGGGCACCGAGTCCGATGACTTCGTCACCGTGGTGAAGAAGAAGGAGAAACTGCGCGCTCGTCGCCGCGAGCAGGGCGAGCAGAGCATCTGGTTCGGCATCGGCATGTATGGCGTGATCGGCTGGTCGGTGGCCATCCCCACACTCATTGGAGTGGGCCTCGGCTACTGGCTCGACCGGATATGGCCGGTGACCTTCTCTTGGACGCTCACTCTCATGGTCGTCGGGGTGGTCATCGGCTGCTTCAACGCCTGGTATTGGGTGTCCCGCCAGCGTCGCAAGATCGACGAGTTCGAGCAGCTGGACGATGACAACGACTGACGTCCTCTACCTCGTACTCGCCTTCACCGCCGGGCTCGGGCTTGCGGGACTCCATTTCGCCGGCCTCTGGCTCACCATCTCCAGGTTGCCTCAGAGTAAGCACCCCGGGCTGCTGATGATAGTGAGCCTCATCATCCGGCTGGGCATTACCCTCACAGCCATCTACTTCGTCATGGGAGGCCATTGGCAGCGCCTCCTGGCCTGCGTCGCCGGATTCCTCATCGGGCGCCTCGTCTGTGTGCGCATCTGGGGTCAGGGCGGGCAGGGCAAGACCCAAGAGAAAGCACGTGACCTCAACGACCACACGGCGAATGCGGAGGCGGTAGCACATGGACATCACTCCTGATGCTCATGTCCTGTGGAGCGCAGGTTTCATCAAGATAAACGAGACGATGGTCTACACCTGGATCGTCATGGTGGTGCTGGTGGTGGGTTCGTGGCTGATCACCCGCCGCGTGACCTCCGGCACCAAGATACCCCGCTGGCAGAACCTGTTGGAGACGCTCGTCAACATCCTCCGCAATCAGATACGCGACATCAGCGAACAGCCGCCCGACCGCTATCTCCCCTTCCTCGGGTCGCTCTTCATCTTCATCCTCTTCGCGAACATCATGGCCCCTATCCCGTTCTATCATTCACCCACGGGTTCTCTGTCCCTCACGGCCGCCCTGGCTCTCTGCGTCTTCTTCTCTGTGCCGGTGTACGGCATCTGGAAACGAGGTCCCATAGCCTACTTCAAGGCCTACATGGAACCGGTCTTCTTCATGGCCCCTCTCCACCTCATCAGTGAGGTGTCGCGCACGCTCTCACTCGCGCTGCGTCTTTTCGGCAACGTCATGAGTGAAGGCGTGATGGTCGCCATCCTGCTGAGCCTCGTGCCGATCATCCTGCCGGTCGTGTTCGAGATGCTGGGACTGCTCTTGGGTTCCATCCAGGCGTACATCTTCTTCGTTCTGGCCACCGTGTACATAGGCGCCGCCACCAGCGGCGCTCACTAGCTGTAGCAAAGAGGAGACGGGTCAAGTAGGGCACCAACAAGCGGAAGGAGTAGGAGTCGGAATGGATGCCATAGGAATCATCGGTCTCACATCGCTCGCGGTAGCAGGTCTCACCATCGCCATAGGTGCTATCGCGCCCGCCATGGCCCAGGCCAAATCGATCACACAGGCGCTCGCTTCCATTGCCCAGCAGCCGGACGAGGCCGGCACCATCTCGCGTACACTCTTCGTGGGCTTGGCCATGATCGAGTCGCTCGCCATCTACTGTTTCGTGATCTCAATCATTGTCATCTTTGTGAACCCGTTCTGGAACGTAGTGAGCGGCGGCTAGTAGCCAACCACATCGAAAGAGGATGCTGCCGTGCTAATCGACTGGTTCACAGTTGTAGCTGAACTCATCAACTTCCTGATCCTGTTCCTGCTGCTCAAGCGTTTCTTGTTCAAGCCTGTCGTCAACGCTATGGACAAACGTGAGGCGATGATCGCCAATCGTCTCAATGAAGCAGAGAGAAGCCTCGAGGAAGGTGAACGGGTCAAGAGCGAGTATGAGCAGATGCAGGCACGCATTCAGCGGGAGCATGAGGAGTTGATGACCGAGGCCCATCGCCAAGCCGAACAGCGCCGCAAGGAACTCACCGATCAGGCAGCGGCCGAAGTCACCGCTCTCGAGCAGCGGTGGCACGAAAGTATTGAGCGCGAGAGAGAGGCGTTTGCCCGCGACCTGTCTCAGCGGGCGGGCGAGAAGGTCTGCAGCATTGCCCGCCTCGCCCTCGCCGACTTGGCCGGCGAAGATCTCGAAGAGCACATCGCCGCTGTCTTCGTCGAGCGAATCCATCAGCTTCCTGAGGCCAAGAGCCGCCGCATCAAGGAGGCCATCCGGCGCTCAGATCATCGTGTCACCATCACGAGTTCGTTCCCGCTCACAGATGAGGGCCGAGACAGTATCCGCGACTCACTGAGGCGATTGGTGGGCCGAGACGTGGACGTCGCCTTCGGCACCTCAGCAAGTGTCGTGTGTGGCATCGACATGCGTGCACAGGAGTATAAACTGGCCTTCAGCCTGGGCGACTATCTCGAGCGGCTCCAAGCCGAACTCGAGGTTGAACTCCAGGAGGAGAGCATCGTCCGCCAAGGGGGGTGATTCTGGTAAACGGTGAAGCGAGAGACGAGCTTAATCACGTGCTCGAGGGTGTCATGTCTGCCACCGACAGCGCCCTGGGCAGACAACGGGCGGACTTGAGACTCCAAGAGATCGGAACCGCCACGTTCATCGGCAAGGGGGTGGCGCTCATCCAGGGCCTGCCCGAAGTCCGTTCCGAGGAGCTGGTGACGTTTCCGGGTGGCCTGAACGGGATGGCCTTCAACCTCGACCCGGAAGAGGTGGGTGTCATCCTCCTCGACCGCAACGAGCAACTGGCCGCGGGTTGTGAGGTAACCCGCACCGGCCGCGTGCTCGACGTTCCTGTTGGTGAGGGCTTGGTGGGCAGGGTGATCGACGCACTCGGCCGCCCACTGGACGGCAAAGGTCCGGTCATCACCTCCGAGCGTATGCCTTTGGAGCGCCCCGCTCCTCCCATCATGCATCGTGACCCGGTCACGGTGCCGCTCGAGACCGGCCTCAAGGTCATCGACGCACTCATTCCCATAGGCCGAGGTCAGCGCGAGCTGATCCTCGGCGACCGCCAAACCGGTAAGACGGCCATCGCCGTCGACACCATGATCAATCAACACGACAAGGACGTCCTCTGCATCTACTGCGCCGTGGGCCAGCGGGCGGCCAGCGTGGCCAAAGTCATCGCCGACCTGCGCGAGCACGATGCGCTCGACTACTGCATCATCGTGGTCGCCGCCGGCGAGGACACACCCGGCCTGCAGTACATCACACCATATGCGGCCACTGCCATGGGCGAATATTTCATGGAGAAGGGCCGCGACGTTCTTGTCATCTACGACGACCTCACCCGTCATGCCCGCGCCTACCGCGAGCTGTCACTGCTGCTACGCCGCCCACCCGGCCGCGAGGCCTTCCCGGGCGACATCTTCTACATCCATTCCCGCCTACTGGAGCGTTCCACCCACCTCCGCGAGGAGTACGGAGGCGGCTCGCTCACAGCCCTCCCAGTTGTGGAGACCGAAGCCCAGAACGTGTCCGCGTACATCCCCACCAACCTCATCTCCATCACCGACGGCCAGATATACCTGTCGCCCGATCTCTTCTCGAAGGGCATCCTGCCCCCGGTCGACGTCGGCCGCTCGGTATCACGTGTGGGCGGCAAGACCCAGCTGCCGGCATATCGTCTGGTGGCCGCCGACCTGCGTCTCTCCTACTCGCAGTTCGAAGAGATGGAGACCTTCGCCCGCTTCAGCACTCAGCTCGACGCCGAGACCCTCCGCCTCATCGGCCGAGGCCGCCGTGTGCGCGAGATCCTCAAGCAAGACCAGTACAAGCCCTTGTCGGCTTCAGCGCAGATAGCCTC
Organism: uncultured Gaiellales bacterium; assembly: GCA_964423425.1. Lineage (GTDB taxonomy): Bacteria > Actinomycetota > Thermoleophilia > RBG-16-64-13 > RBG-16-64-13 > CAYRES01. The sequence continues at coordinate 230,232 of CAYRES010000003.1, forward strand.
GCTCATGGCCGTCAACAATGCCCTCCTCGACGAAGTGCCCGTGGAGGACGTACGGAAGATGGAGGATGCACTGCAGGAAGCCGTGACCAGCCGGTTGCCCGAGATATGCGGGCGTATCCAGTCCGGCGAGAAGCTGAACAAGGAAGATCAGCAGAGCATCCTGCGCAGGATCGAAGAAGTCGTCATGGCCACCCTGCCGGAAGAGCAATATGGAGACAGCGGAACAGCTTAAGCGACAGATCGAGAGCGCCCAGAACCTGCGGGATCTGGTGGGCACCATGAAGATGCTGGCGGTGACCAACATCCGCCGGTATCAGGAAGCCGTCGACGCGCTGGGCAACTACTTCGGCGTCATAGAGCAGGGTCTCCAGATCGCGCTGTCGAAGACGCGCGCAGCTCCCACCACCTGGGAGCTGCCGGCGGCCAAGGAAGAGCATGATCTGGCCGTGGTCCTGTTCGGCTCCGACCAAGGCCTCTGCGGCCGCTTCAACGAGCAGATCGTCGACCATTTCCAAGAGACGCTTCGCTATACCTTCAACGGGCAGAAGCCCGCACGCGTGCTCTGCATCGGCATGCGGCCGGCTCTACTCCTCGGAAACGCCGGCTTCCACGTCGACCGGGAATTCGCCGTACCCGGGTTTCCCACCGGCGTCACGCGCGTCATCCAGGAGATCGTCTTCACCGTGGAAGAATGGGTGTCGACCGAAAACATCCAAAAGGTACACATCTTCCACAATGAACTCATCCGCGGCTCCTTCTATCGCCCAAACGACCTCAAACTCCTACCGCTCGACGCGGATTGGTTCACCCGGTACGAAGAGAAGGAATGGCCCAACAAGCGTGTCATTCCCACCTTCACCATGGACGCGGAGGAGTTGGTCTCCTCGCTCGTGCTGCAGTACTTCTTCTTCTCGCTCTACCGCTCCGCCGTCGAATCACTTGCCAGCGAGAACGCCGCCCGCCTCATGTCCATGCAGGCGGCCGAGAAGAACATCGAGGAACGCTTGGAGGAGCTCAAGATGACGGCCAATCAGGTCCGTCAGAACTCCATCACGGCCGAACTCCTCGACATCGTCGGTGGCTACGAAGCCCTTGGCGGCAACAAGATGAAGCTTCCCGAGCCGGAAGGCGGCGCCTGCCGCCTTCCGGCCGGCTAGCATGGCCGCGCCCCCGGGCCACGGCCCGGGGGCGCGGCCATCGTGGCAGAGCACGGCCCCCGTCGACCGCCCGTCGGCCTCAGCCGTCGTCGCGCCGTTACCTACCCTGCCGCCATCCGTTGCATTGAGAGTAGTGCTCCCCAGAGCACTGGGTTGAGGTTCCCTGCCCACTTTCGAGCAAGAAGCTCAAGGTATGGCGCTGAAGAGCCGATATACAAGGGCACGGACAACCCTTTATGAAGGTGTGCGGCTGACCAACGCGGCGCAACGAGGAGTCAGGAATATGTTGACGCGCCTGCCACGCGCTCGAAATCGCTCCGAAGTCAAAGAGCGCGGCTTCACCCTGATTGAGATCATGGTGGCCGTGCTACTCCTGCTTGTCATGGCCGCAGGCTTCGTCCCTCTGTTCCTCACCGGACTCTCCCAGGCCAATTCCGCCCGCAACAAGAGCCTTGCCACCAACATCGCGCGGGAACGCATGGAGCAGGTGCGCCAGCTGGACTACCGGGAGATCCAAGAAGACACGGCCGACCCGACCAACCCACTCAATTTGAGTCAGCGCTTCGGCACCACGACGACCATCAGAGACATCACCTTCCTCATAGACTACAGTGTCGCCTCCACCAACTACCAGGGCGGGATCCTCAAAGAGGTCACCATCACCGTCGACTGGAACCCTCCCCCCGTCTCCTCCCCGGCCGTTATCACCAGCCTCATCCACCAACAGTTCGTGGGGCCGCGCGGCTCCAAGCTGGAGTTCACTCCAAGTTTTGCGGACCCTGCCGGCACCCCGTTCAACCGGCTCATGGGATTCACGACCGCAACGTACGACGTAGCCGAAGTCGACTGGCACTTGGTTCTCGACAACCTGGATCAAACCGGCATGAGCAAGAAGGACGTCTACATGCGCCTATACCTGCTGGACGATGGCGGCACCGCTTGGCCGCTGGGCCCGGAGAATCAAGACCACCGCATCGACAACAACAGCATGTACTACACGCTCGACGGCAACGGCCGGGTGAACCGTGTCTACTTCACGTATCTCTTCGATGCATCAGCTATTCCCGACGGATACTGGAACGCCAAGGCGGTTCTCTACAACCATTACGACGAACCCGGGAACATGTGGTCGCTGCGCGTACGCATTGAGAACGGAGCACCGGCCATGGCCACCGGCTTCACGGCAGAGGGCCAACCTGACAACGAATCCGTGCTCCTCACCTGGATACCGGGCCAAGAGAGGGATCGCGCCACCTGGGTCATACAGCGCGATTTCTGGATGGACGGCGCGTGGGCAAACGCCTGGGTGACAGTCACCGAAACGCTGTCTCCAAACCTGTACTCGTTCCTCGACACAGGAGACGTTGCCGCGATGAGACCTCCTTGGGGAACACCCGAGGAGCCTCAATACTATCGTTACCAGATTTCGGCGGTCGACATAGGCGGCCTTCAGAGTTCTCCGGTAATCGCCGAGACCATGCTGCCTCCGCCGCCGACCACGACCACTACCATAGAGGGTGAGACCACCACGACCACAGCCGCGGTGAGCACCACGACCACGACGGCAGCTTCCACCACCACCACCATTCCCTCCACGGTGAACGTGCAGAACGCCACCAGCCGGCAGTGGAGCATCGCCATCAGAGACTCGAGCGGCACAACCGTACAGACGGGATCGGTCAAGAACGGAAGAACATGGACCAGCGCCCCTCTCCCTGATGGTGACTACATGGTGACGGCCACTTTCGGCTCCACCACCAGAACGGCCACATTCCGCATTCCACTGCAATCGGGGTGGACTGTGCTCGTGCTGACATTCTGAAATGAGCATGCCTGCCGACAACCACACACGGTCACTTCTACGGCCGAGACGTAGGGAGGGCTTCTCCCTGGTTGAACTGCTCGTGGCCATGTCGGTGTTCCTCGTGGTCATAGCGGCCATCTTCGGAGTCTGGAACCGCCTGCAGAGCACCTATGACTTCACCGGCCAAGACCTCTTGGCCCAAGAACAGGCCCGCGCAGCCATGGCCGAGATGGTGGAGTTCATCCGTACCGCCCGGGCCCCGGAAGACGCTCCGAGCGAGACTCTGAATGCGGCCATCGTCGCCGCGGATGCCAACCAGATAGTCCTCTGGGCCGACACCGACCGCGACTCTGGCCACGAGTTGGAGCTCATACGGTTCCGTGTCGATTCCACCACCGGGATTCTCTACCGAGATACTGCGAGTGAGTCGTATACGTTCCCCGGAGCGAGTGTGAGGCTGGTCACCTCAAATGTGGCGAACGACTCCTCTCAGCCCCTTTTTACCTACAGCGAAGGTGGGGGGGCGCTGCTCGCAGCTCCGGTTGCGGACCCGACCAGGATACGTGAAGTCCATATCACTCTCATGGTCGACGTCATACAAGGATCCTCCCCCATTCCCCACGTACTGACGTCCATCGTGCAGCCGAGAAACCTGCGCCAGCACTAATGATGGAGTACTTGGAGGTGTAGGGACCATGTCGCAACCGACCACATCGATACTCGGAATGATGCGGGCACGGAGGAATGACGAGACTGGCAGCGCAATCATCATTGCCATGGCCTTCATGTTCGTCTTTCTCCTCATGGGCGTAGCCTTGGTGGTGTTGCTGCAGTCCGCCCGGTCGGGAACCGAACTGGAGCGTGCCGACGTGAAGGCCTTCAACGTCGCCGAAGCCGGCATAGACGCAGGCATGCTGGCACTGAAGCTTGGCTGGCCCGACGATACCTCCGCCGAGACAACAGTCAACGATTCGTTCCTCAAGGCGGCCTTGCAGACGGCCAACCCCGGTCTTTGGGATCCGTCACGCTCCAGCTCGGGGGAGTTCCTCAATGTGGTCCTTTACGACAACGTTGATGAAGACGGTGACACCACCATGGTCCCCTATTCGCAGGCTCCCCCCTGGGATTCCAACCAGGATGGCATGATGTTCGTCGACAGCCGCTCCAATGTGGACGACTACCGCCGCCGCATCATCGTTCTCGCCCAGAGCCAACACTGGCCGTTCGAATTTCCCGGCAACCGAGCCATGTGGGCTGCCAACGCAGGGGCGAACGGACAAGGCCTCAAGGTGCACATCGATCCTCTGTCACCCACACAAGAGGCCACGGCCTACTGGGATACCGACTTCGGCAAGGGAGTCGAGACAGGACTCGGAGTCACACGTGACACACAGACCACTACCTTTGACCAAGTGGTCTCAGAACAGACCTGGAGGTCTCTCGAGCGGATTGCCCAAGACCGAGAGACCTACTTCACAAGCGCCACCGATGCCTCCGCCTTCCTCAGCTCCAGCGATTCGCCTGGCAGCGTGGTGTTCGTGAAGGCGAACAGTGCCGTCACCATCACCGGTAGTGTCCAGATGGGCTCCCGGGGCAACCCGCTCATTCTGGTGCTGGACACGCCGGCAGGCTCCAACAACACTCTCGACCTGCGGGGAACCAGTGACTTCTACGGCATCATCATCGTCAAAGGGAACGCCCTGATCCGGGGCACCGCCTCCATATGGGGACAGATGCTCGCCTCCGGCACCATTGAAGGCAAGGGCACAGGCAGCGTGCCCGAGATCAACTACAACTCCCAGATACTGGACAACCTGAACCGCACCTACATCATCAGCGTGAACATCGTGCCGAACACCTGGGAGGAGTACACAACACAACCCGCCAATTATTGAGGAGGGCCTGCTAATCGACGGGTTTCTCCGGGGCACGAAAAGGGGCCGCCCCGAAGGACGGCCCCGAGTCCCAGCTTCGCACCTCTGATGTCATTCTGTGGCGGCCGACCGCACGTGCGCGGAGGGGGCGGACCCGTGAGGGTCCGCCCCCTCCGCCGTCCTTCTCGCCCTCGAGGTCAGGTGCTCGCGGCCAGATGCGCCCGTCACGTGCACCCGCGGCCTCGTCCCGGCTACACGATGTTCCGCGCCTCCAGGCCGAGTGCCTTTCTCTTGCCCTCGATGTGCTTGATCATGAGTAGGGCCGCCTTCTCCGGGTCGGGTTCCACGGCGAAGGTGGCCCCCACCAGGTCGTCCAGCCCCTCGGTGAGCAATTTCACGACATTCATAGACCCAGTCACGGGAGGTGTGGGACCGAGTACCACGAAGATGCCCGAGGCCACGAAGTAGACCCCGATCGAGACCGCCTTCTCCGAGTACCACTCCGGGGCGGCGCCGGCCAGCGGCAGGTCGCTCATGTCTACACCCAGGGTATTGGCCAGCGCCGCCGCCAACACCAGGATGCGCACGTTGTCCACACAGCTCCCCACGTGGAGCACGGGTGGAATACCCAAGGCCCCACAGACCTCCTTGAGACCTGGGCCCGCCCACTCGAGCGCCTTCGAGGTCTTGAACCCGGCCTTGGCGCTCGCCACCGAGGCGCAGCCCGTGTCGACCACCAGGACGTCGTTCTCGATGAGCTTCCGCATCATGGTGACGTGGCCGTAGTCGTGCTTGATCTTGGGGTTGTTGCAGCCGACCACTCCGGCCGCGCCCCTGATCTTCCCGGCTACGATGGCGTCGATCAGCGGCTGCGGTGTACCACCGAGTGCTCCCAGGATGGCCTCGATGGAGAACCCAGCCAGCAAGTCGACCGGCTCCACCGGGATATATACCTTGTCGGGATTACGCAGCGGGTAGGCCTCGATGGCCAGGCGCACGAGCTCCCTGGCCGTGTCGGTCGCCGACTCGGGATGGAACTCGTGGTGCTCCATGTGGGGGAAGTGCGCCTTGTCGGAGGTGGACACCATCTTGGTGTGGTAGCACTGCGCGATGGTGCCGAGCGCCGGCATGATGCACTGGTAGTCGACGATCATCATCTCGACCGCGCCGGTGGCCAAGACCAACTCGGTCATGAGATGGTTGCCGGCCATGGGAATGCCCTTGCGCATGAGCAGCTCATTACCCGTGCAGCACAGCCCGGCCAGATTGATGCCGGCGGCGCCTTTCGACGTGGCCAACTCCACCATCTCCGGGGAGCTCACCGCCTGCAGCACCGCTTCCGACACCAGCGGATTGTGCCCGTGGACCACAATATTGACCTGGTCTTCCTTCAGCACCCCGATGTTGATGGTGCTCGGCACCGGTTGCGGAACGCCGAAGAGGATGTCGGAGACATCGGTGGCGATCATGGAGCCGCCCCATCCGTCGGAGAGGGCGTTCCGCGCCGCATGTACGATGAGGCTGTCCCAGCCGTTGTCGACCCCCATGTGGGTGCGGTGCATCATCTCGGAGGTCTCACGGTCGATGCCGCGAGGCATCATACGCAGCCGGTCCCACAGATCGCGCCTCTTCTGCGGCGCACGCGACACCAGTTGCAGATGGCTCTTCTTGCTGCCGAAGTCGTCCATCATGGCGTCGGCCAACTCGGCCGCGATCGCCAAGTCTTCCTTGCCCTCGGTCTCGAGACCGTACTCGGCCGCCACGGCATGCAACTTCTCGGGAGAGGAGATGCTGTAACCCTGGGCCTCACCAGAAGCAACCTTGCCGAGTATCTCCACAAGATCGCGCCCGTGATCTGAGTGCGACGCCGCACCCGCGGCCACCATGCGGCCCAGATTGCGGGCCACGATGATATCGGCGTCGGCTCCACATACACCACGCTGAGGGCCTTCGCCGAACGGATCGATGCGGCAGGGCCCCATGGCACAGATGCGGCAGGAGAGACCCATCTCGCAGAAGCCGCATTGAGGCTGCTGAGCCTCATGCCTGTCCCACACCGTCTCGATCATGTCCTTTTCGGCTTTGGCCAGCATGAGCCGGCCGTCTTCCGTGATCGTACGATTCTCGTACTTCTTCGGATCGATCATAGGTACGCCCCCTCACTCACGCTCAGCGGATGTTCACGATCTTCTGCGCCCTCTTCAGGGCGTTCAAGAGCGAGAAAGTCGGCGAGCCGGGGACTTCCCTGGCCTCCTCGCCCACCGAGACACTGCGGGCCACTTCGCCGGTCTTGCGCTTGGCGGCTATTGCCGGATCCTCGAAAGTGAGCGCTCCCGTCTTGCATGTCTCGACACACGCCGGAACCTTGCCTTCATGCTGACGCTCGACGCAATTGTCACACTTGACCGACACGACCTTCCCGGGAGGAGCCTTGTAGTCTTCCGTGTACCGGATGACTCCATACGGACAGGCCATGGCACACGAGGCGCAGTTGATGCAACGATCGTAATTCACGAGCACCGTGTCGGTCTCCGGATCCCGATAGATGGCCCCCGGCAGGCAGGCCAGCAGGCACGGTGCCGGATCACAGTGGCGGCAGCGGTTGGGAAACCCCTCGTTGTATATGCCTGCACCGACATGCACACGGGGTGAAGGCCGCGGTACCTCGAGAAGCGCAGCCGGTGTCGCTTTCGTGTGCGAGTGGGCGGTGGCACAGGCGATCATGCACTGCATGCATCCCACGCACCGCTCCGGATGAACAACCACATTCTTCATGCGCTCACCTCCCAGAAGTCCAACCAGATGCCGGCTTCGGTCATTGGCCACACCCGCAAGACCCTTCAGCCGACCCGGCCCGACACCAGTCCGAAGTTGAAGCTGCCGTCGAAGAATCTCTCCACCGGAGCCGTGAACGGCCTCCTATCGGCAACCATGTTCATGAGTACACCGCCCTGTTCGATGCCATTGAGAAGAACCACACCGGCCAGCCGCCCCTCCTTGGTCACCAGCTTGCGGTAGAGCCGGCGGCGTGGATCGTAGTGGACCTGGGCTTCGTAGCCTTCTCCCTCATCGGGATTCACCACTCCCGCCGTCAACACATCGAGGTCGAAGATGCGGATGACATTACGGCTCAGGCTGCCCGGATATGCCACCGGCCGGCCGGCCATATTCCATCCCGCGTGCCTACCTTGCTCCACAGCCACCGGCCAGATGGCGTTGACCCAGGGCTTGTCTCGGGCAACGTCGACCGATTCGGCCACATCACCGGCCGCATAGATGCCCGGCACCGTGGTCTCGAGGTATTCGTCGACCACGACCCCTGCGTGGGTTTCAATCTCGGTGGGCAGGAAGCCCATGGCCGGCACCACACCCTTACCGACGACCACAAGGGAACAGGAGAGCATCGAGCCGTCGGAGAGCCGGGCGGCCTCCACCCGTCCCTCGCCCTCGAACCCCACCGCCTCCACACCCGTGCGCACTTCCAGCCCCTTCTTCTCCAGCTCCTCCTGAATGAGCCGGCCGGCCTCGGCATCCACCTGCATGAAGAGCGGGTAGCCCGACTTGATGAGCATCACCACCCTGAAGCCACGGTGGAGAAGACCGTACGCCGCCTTGAAGCCGACCAAGCCGCCACCCAGAACAAGCGCGGAGCCGGTGCCCTCGCCGGCCTCGGGCAGTATCCTCACCATGCTCTCGACGTGCTTCAGGGTCCTCATGTAGAAGATGCCATCGAGCTCAGCCGCAGCCGCCTCGGCCGCCGGAACCGTGCGGGCGTCCGACCCGGTCGCTATCAGAAGACGGTCAAAGGGGATGGTGCGGCCTCCCTCGGTGAGCACCTCGGAGGAGTCGAGCTGCACAGCGGCGGCTCCCTCTCCCAGAATGACGTCTATGCCCAGACGCTCGTAGAAGGAGTCCTTCCTCACCGGAAGGTCGGCCACGGCGGAGTGTCCGGCCAAGACGGAGGCAATCATGGGGCGGCAGTATGGAAGGTGAGGCTCTCGGGCCACAACCGTGAGTGGTCCGTCCGGGTCGAGACTGCGTATTGCCTCGGCCGCTTGAGTCCCGGCGATACCGTTTCCGAGGATCACATACCTCATACGCGCCCCCCACACGCCGTCGGCAACGCCTCTGAGCCACCATGCCGCTCAGCGAGCGCGTAGCCCCAGATGCCATTACCCAACTCTTCTCCAGTGTAGTCCAATCTCGGAGTCTTTGCCTCAGGCAAATTGTCCCATGTACACAGGCCAATCCCTCGGCTCCCGGGGCCAGAAAGATAGGGCCGGGCACCACCCTCCAGGGGTGCGGTCCCGAGAGCGGCACGATCACCCCACTCATGCACTCCGGCTCAGGCGATCTCCCTTTCTTTCACCACCCGGGTCTTCAACTCACCCACCAGCCCCTGAAGCGCGGGAAAGACATTGTCACGGATGTCTCCGGCCACAAGCACCAGCATGATGTCGTCTCCCACCCCCAGGTGCCCTTCGTTTACCCACACCCTGACTGCAATCACCCCCTCGTGCTCGAGGGCCCGGGACACGGCCTCGTCGAGCGCCCGCCGGTCAACCTCCAATTCGAGGGCACTCACCGCATCACCGGTGCGGGAATGGCCCCGGACAACGCCGTTGTGAACCAGGTACATGCCGATCCCCGGGGATTCGGGGCTGTTCTTCACTTCTCGAAGCCACTCATCAACGCTCGGGCACTCAAGGTTCACAGCGACTCCTCTCACGACTGATGGGGCCGGGATTCGCATCGAATCCCGGCCCCCACTTCATCCTGATAGCCACCGCCAGCCAAGGCGGCGGAGCGACCGCGTCCAGCCTCCGTCCACGAAGAGCCACACGACAAGGCCGTCTCGCTCGAGACCAACCACGGCCTGGAGGGACCCGGCCTACAGAGCCTCTTCCTACAGAGCTTCGCCGTGGTACTTGAACGACAGCCGTACCTTGACGCGATAGGCCACTATCTTGTTGTCGTCGATCCTCATGTCGAGCTCGACCACCTCAGCCACACGCAGGTCGTCGAGCGTCTTCGCGGCCGTGTCGACCGCCAGTCTGGCCGCTTCCTCCCACGAGGTCGCACTGGTGCCGATGACATCGATGATCTTGTACACGCTGTCGGGCATTTCTCCCCCCTCACTATGAAAAGTGACTACTTAAGCGTCGCCGTACCCACACCGTGAGAGCACTAAACCTCCCCGCGCCTGCATTCCCCACCATGGCGCTTCGGTGCACTGTGTCAAGGCGCCCCGTGCAGCCAATGGCGAGACTACACCGCCAATTGTGCACCGCTGCGAGGGCTCTGTTAGAATAGGCGCGCGGGGCGGACCCGCTACAGGCCGAGTCATCCTCTGGCGGTTGCACCGCACTGATTGGAGAAGTGGCCGAGAGGCTTAAGGCGCTCGCCTGCTAAGCGAGTGTAGGGGTAGAGACCCCTACCGAGGGTTCGAATCCCTCCTTCTCCGCCATCTGCGCCTATAGCTCAGCTGGATAGAGCGTCGGACTACGAATCCGAAGGTCGCAGGTTCGAATCCTGCTGGGCGCACTAGAAAAGCCCTGGTAATCCGGGGCTTTTCCTTTTGCAGTAAGCCGGTGGTATCCGTCGCTGCCCACACTTTGCCCACAAAAAACTCCCGAGCTTATCCGTCGACCAGCGCAGCGAGCCGACTGACGGCCTCTTTTTGGAGGCCGGGCAGCACGTGCGCGTACACTGTGAGCGTAAACCCGACCGAGGAATGTCCGAGTCGTTCCGAAACCACCTTCGGGTTCTCACCGTTCGCCAGTAGCAGGGTGGCGTGAGTGTGGCGCAGATCGTGCAGGCGGAGACGGGGTAGGCGTGCCGGCTGTCTGCCCTCCTTCTTGGCCGCTTCTGTCTCTGCCGCGTTGTAGGCACTCTGAAGCCGTTCGAACACTGCGGTGATCGTGTCCGGGTGGCAAGGCTTGCCATCCTCGCGGACGAACACGAGCCCGGTATCCGTCCACAGCTCGCCCCATTGCATGCGATCCTCGAGCTGCACCTTGCGCCACTCCTTAACGACCGATACCGTTTCTACATCCAAGTCGAGCGCCCGACGACTGCGTTCTGTCTTTGTCGATGACGTGCCCCGCGACGTGCGCGCCTGGGTGATTGAGACGACTCGCGTATTCAACGCCATATCAGCCCACGTCAGGCCCAAAGCCTCCCCCCGCCGAACTCCGGTCATGGCAAGAAAGCGCCACAACGGATAGAGACGATCATGTTGTGCGAAGGAAAGGAAGGCCTGGAGCTCCGAGGCGCTCCATACTTGCATGCGCCCCCGCCCCACTTTGGGTAGCTTCACCGAACCGCCCGCCGCTACATTCCGCGCCAGTAGGCGCCACTCGATAACCGCATCATTCAGGGCCCGGCGAAGCGTGGCATGGACTCGCCGCACGGTGTTGGCGCTCACGCCCTTCTCCCCCGCCTGTTCACCCTTCGCATACCCCGACACGGCAAGCTCACGATAGAGGGCATTGATCTGTGCCGCCGTGAGCTTCTGGAGGGGCACGGTCCCGATCCGAGGGCAGATATGGCGCCGGACATGCGTCTCATAGGACTTGTGGGTGGATGGCGCTACAGCACTCTTGATTGCCGGCAACCACATGTCGGTGAGGTAGGAAGCAACCGTGAGCCGGGAGGGCTCTACGTACACACCGGAACTCATGGCCGTGACAACCTTCGCTAGAGCTTCCGCCGCGGCCTTGCGCGTCCGGTATCCGCCCTTGCTTACGGCCCGGCCGTCGGGGCCGCGTGTGCGCCACTCCCACCCGGCGCCCCGGCGCCGTATGCTACCGCTCATCCTCTAATCTCCCCCTCCGCCCGATGGGGTGGCCCACTGCTCGCCCACATTGCCTTGCCAACCAAGGCCCCTGTAGGTGTTCCCTTCCCACTCCACGCTGAAGTTTGGTCGCAGACTCCAAGGCCCCTTGACCTTCCACTGGGAGACGAGCACCAGGCGCGCATCCCTGGAGCAGACGGCAGCGCCGGATTCATCAGGTATCCCCAGGTCGATCCCCGTTAACTCTTCGCCGGCCACTCCGGCTGGGTCGAGCAGCTTGACGACTGTGGTCTCAAGCGCAAGAGCGAACGCAAAGAGCTCATCCACCGAAGTGGGACGCAGGGCTCGCTCTACTTCGCTCAGTGTGGCTTGTGACATTGGCTGGCCCAGAGTTTCCAGGCGCTCGAGCATGTCCTTTTGCGAGAGCTTCCTCAACAGGCGGATGTCGCGAATGTTGTCACCGAGAATCTGAGATGGAAAGCGACTACCCGGTGTCGGCTGCTTCCCTTGCCGTGTGTGCGTCTTGACCACGCGCTGACTACCTCCCGTCTTTGCTGGTGCAGTGTTGTCTCTGACAATAACTCAACGTCCTTGACAATGCAACACTCGTAGTTGTACGATACTGTCAGTAACGGTCCGTACGTTACTTCTATGGTTTAGCCGTTACCACTGGAGGTGCAAAGTGGCTCGAGAGAAGAAGAACGCTTGGCAGAACTTCACGGGGAATCCTAACCCGCTCGCGAAATTTCGGGAGCTAAAAGCCGCCATCCCCGACGGCCCGGGGCTCGCGGCCCTCTATGAAGAAGCGAAGGCTAAGGGAACGGTCCTTGGGGTGCCGGTCCTCACTGTGGGACGCAATCTCTACATACCCCGCGCTCGGATGGTTGAGCGCATTGAGCGCGGCGAGTAGACCCGGAGCGGGAAGCATGCGCGACAAGGAACTGAAGAGGATCGCTTATTCAGCCGTCGCCTTTCACGATGCCCTCCGGCAGTCACCGGGACTGTCCGACGCGGCGATCAGGGTGGCGCTGATACTCACCGGATACGCGGATGCGACCGGCACGTGTTGGCCCTCTCAAGCACGAGTCGCTCGTGATTTGGAGTGGTCCCTACTGAAGGCGAAGAGAGCATTTCGTGAGCTTCAGGCGGCCGGGGTGATCAGGTACAAGAAGCGCGCACGTCACCGAGGAGAGCGTTCCTCCATTCAGCTGATAACCGGTATCACGGTGGATACCGGTATGCGTGGTGATACCGGTATGCGTGGTGATACCGGTATCAAAACAGACACGGAACCGGTATCAAAAACAGCGCGAACCGGTATCACTGGTGATACCCAGAACTCACCCAGTAACTCACCCAAGAACTCACCCATTGGCGCGGACTCCGCCGCGCCGGCGGGGGAGGGGGAATCTTCTGGCGAAGAGAAGACCACTCAGGGGATCGTCGCCTTCGCCGTGTCCGTGGCCGCGGAGGCCGGTATCACCCTGACGCCGAGCCGCAAGGCCCGCATCGGCCGAGCCGTGAAAGAACTTTTCGCGGCCGGGGCCAACCCGGCCAACCTCGAGAAGGCCGCGAAGATCCTCACCCTGGAAGCGAAACCGCCCTCGGCCCTCGAGGGCATCCTTAACGACATAGAAGGAGCAACTCGTGGCCGAATGGTCGGAAGTAGAAGACGTGGCAGCACGGATCCTCGAGCGGGCCGGAGTGAAAACGGAGAGTGGTGAGGTCTGCTCCTGTGGCCGCTTGACATGGGGCGCCGAGGACGTCTTCGTCGCCGCGCCTGACGGCTACATCCGCGGAGACAAGGCCCTACCCGGAGAGTGCCGGGAGTGTGCGGAGGCGCGCATAAAGCGGGACGCCGACGAGCACCATCACAAGAAGCTGCGGGCGGACATGCTGCAAGATGCCAACCTCGGCCGCCGGCTGGAGCAGGCGAAGGCCAACTACGTGGTCGCAACCCACAACCGCGACGCGCACGAGAAGGTTGTCGCCTGGCTGGAGGCGCCCACTGGAAACCTCATCATCGTCGGCCCTATCGGTTCGGGCAAGAGCTACCTCGCCGCCTGGGCGTTCTTGACGCTCCTGGAGCGGATGACAGACGCCGACGTGCTCAAGTGGCCGATTACCGCTCCGCGCTGGGTGAGCGTGCCCAGACTCTTCGCCGCGATACGTCAAGGCTACAGCTGCGACGATGCCCGCCGGCAGTCAGAGGCGCTCATCTCGGACGCCCAGCGGGCGCCGGTGCTGTTCTTGGACGATTGCGGCAAGGCGCACTCTCAGAACCTCTCCTGGGTGGAAGAAACGCTCTACCAGATTGTGGATCCCCGATACTCCGATGAGCTCCCGACCGTCGTCACCACCGAGTACACCGGGGCCGCCCTGCGGGACCGGGTGGGGGAGAGCGTAGTCACCCGCCTGGAGCACGGGGCCGTGGTGGCCGGCATCAAGCGGCCCTCGACGCCCTATCGGAGGCCGCGATGAGCCAATCTGACCACTTTACTACTGGAGGTGCTGACGTGACCGAGCTCACAACCACGCAGTCACTCCCCGAACTCGCCGCGACCGCCAACCGAGCCCACCACGAGATAGAAGAACTCGCCGTGTCCGCAGTCGCCAAAGCACGGGAGGCCGGGGAGGCGCTCCGAGAAGCCAAAGAGCAGATACCGCACGGCCAGTGGGGCGAGTGGGTGCGTGACAACTTCGCGGGCTCAGTGAGGACGGCGCAACTGTATATGAAGATAGCAGCGCAGTGGCCGGAGCTTGAGAAAACGCAACGCGTTGCGGATATGCCCTTGCGGCAGGTGGCCGGCCTCCTGGAGAAACCACGCACAGATCGTCGGCAGACGGCGCCCGAGCAGATGCGTCTCGTTCAGCACCCCGCCGTCCGTGGTCTGGTGCCCGGCCCGGAGTTTGAAAAGGCCTATCCCGGTCTGGTGGCGTCAATCCGAGAGATTGGTCTCAGGCATCCAATCGTCGTCGACCAGCACGGCCGCGTCATTGACGGATGGCTGAGATATCACGCCTGCCTGGAGGCCGGTGTGCCGGTGGAGATTGAGGTTAAGCATATCGCCAACGACGAGGACGCCTGGAACTTGTGGTGGAGCTGCAACATGATGCGCCAACACCTCACCCCTGACCAGAGAGCCATGATCGCCGTGAGCCTGGAGCGACTGGAAGCGGAGATGAACGCGGCCGTGGCGGACATGGACGACGCCGCCGGGGATATTGACTGGGAAGGCTCAGGCCCCGAGGAGATACCCAAGCTCGAGCAGGTGGTCGAACTTGCAGACAAGGCTATCGACGCCGCGACCGGCTTCCGGGCCGCGTGCCTGAATAGGTTGGATGGCTGACGTGAGCCGCTCAGGCTACTACCGCCGCCTCAGCCATTGCCAACGCTGTG
>CAYRES010000004.1:0-223009 GCA_964423425.1 uncultured Gaiellales bacterium
GACGGTGGGGGGGGTGTCGACCGGGGCCACTCGGGGGGGCGTGCGTGGGGGACGCCGGGCCGTGGGGTCTTGGGGGAAGCCGTGGGGCGGACGCCCGACGGCTTCCCCCTAGACCTCCTCACCGCAGGAGCAGCAATGCGAACCACTGAGCCTCTCGACATACCGGCCGTCCTTCTCCACGCCGGGCCTCTCACGGGCTCCGAGCTTGCCGAACACTTTCGGCAGGATATCCTTCTCGTGTGGCGGGAATGCCTCCGCGATGACCGCGTGTGCCTCGAGCGCGTGGGGCGGCGCTATCTGCGGCTCGACCGGGAGGTGGCGGGCTACGCACGCCTGTCTCCCTCCATTCGCCGAGAGTTCCTCACCTACACGGTCATCGGGCTCACCGAACAGACCCAAGAGGTGCGCACGAGAGCTCTGGCGCTCGAGCAGGAGATCAGAGGTATCAGTCGGGCCAAGTTACAATTGGCGGCGGGTACGATGGCCTCGGTGGTCGAATCGGTTCCCGGGTGGGTCGACGTGCAGGACAGCGTATGTTTCGTGATCGCGGGCGACATCACCTACGACATGGCCCATGCCGTGCCGCGCCCTGAGTCGAGTACGGGGCGCATGGTGCGTGGATCAGATCTGGATGTGGTCATCATCGCCGGAGACGACGTGCCCGAGGAGGCCCTTCGGGGCCTCGATGACGCCGTCTACAAGAAGAAGCACTTCCTCCTCGTACACCCCGCGTACCAGGAGGAGATCGACTACCTCATCAAGAGGGTGTCGAAGGTGCGCGAGCAGCTCGCCTTCGACAGCTTCGAGCACATGGTGGCGAGTAAGATCCTGAGTGAGGGCCTGCTGCTTCACGGCAGCGAGGCGCTGTTCGGACGGGTGAAGCTGATGCTCACGCAGGCTCAGGTGGAGGAGAAGCTCGCCCGGCTGGAAAGGACAGCCATGGAGAAGCGCCGGGCGGCCGAAGCCACGCTCCTTGCTTCCAATGGAACCCGCCCCGGGGCTGCCGAGTTCAAGCTCTTCTACACCCGAGAAGAGGGTGACGAGATCTACTGAGTCTGGCTGAGCCTCGTGCCCTTGAGAGCCCGCGGCCTCAGGTGCGATCCTCGACGGTGATGCCCCGTCTGTTGAGGACCTCCCTCTCTTCCAGCGCCCGGGCGGCGGCGGTGCGGTCGAGCACGAATACCACCTTGCCCTCATGTCCGGACAGCTGATGACAGTAGGAGAGAGGCACACAGCAGTCCGGCTCCATGAGGAGGGTCTCCGTCACGGCTTCGGTCTTTCTGGCTCCGTTGGCCACCACCACGACGGTGCGGGCCCGGAAGATGAGGTCGGCCGTCATCGTGACCGCGAACCTGGGGCTCTCCTCGACGCTCGCGAAGTGACCGTCGGCCACGGCATTGGCGATGGTGTTGTCGTCGAGCTTCACCACGCAGACGTCGCTACAGTCAAAGGGTATGCCGGCCTCGTGAAAGCCGACGTGGCCCCGCCCTCCTACGCCAACGACGTGGAGGTCTATGCCTCCGACGTGTTCGATCTTGGCAGCGTAGTCGTCCAGTATCTCCTCCCGCAACCAGCGCAGGAAGGGTGACGTGGGGTCTCTTCGTATCACGATGGCCTTGCCCACATCCGTGCCGAGGATCTCATAGTCTTGTGGGCTTGCCGCGAGCGCCTGCTCCAAGTCCCGCTGTTCGACCAGGGTGCCCCAAGGCACGTTGGTTTCTTTGAACTTGGTGTGAAGAAGCCCGAACAGTTCTTGAATCATGAAGAAGGTGTAGCTCTCGGGATGGAGGGCGCGCTGTTGGGCGTTCTCGCCGGGAAGGCCGATGTATTCGTCGAGGTTGAAGCTGCAGACGCGGCCGGCCTCGAATGCACCTGCGTTGGCGGCCCGAGCCAGGTGCTTGTACAGACCGGTGGGGGAGTTGCCGGTGGCGAGACCCAGCACGTAGGAGTCGCGGGTGGCAAGCGTTCGCCGGATGTCGTCGACGACGATGTTGGCGGCTGCCTCGCTCATGTGGTCGAAGTCGCGCGTGACGATGACGTGTGTGGGCATGAACCGCTCCCTGAGAGTGTGTGATGATGGGAGTGTGTACCAGCGGGCTCTACATCCGGAGGGCTCTACATCCAGCGGGCCCCGTATCCAGCCGGAACCAAGCGATGGTAGGTCACATGGGTCTCGAAAGCAAGGGAACCTACCGCTGGGGGTCGGCTGTTCAGGTCTTCAGCTCGGTGACCACCGCATCCACCAATGCGGAAAGTACGGCGCGGAATTCCTGCTCGGACCCCATGCAGGTGGTCTTCCCCCGCTCGATCTCGTCACGGATGCGGTCGAGGGCCGGACTGCTGGCGCCGTGTTCTTGGAGGGTCTCCACGAGCCGAGAGGCGGCATCGATGAGGCGGAAGGGGCCGTAGCGCTGAGGTTCGTCGAGCAGCTTGTGGGCGCTCACCACCATGAAGCCGACCACGTCGAAGAGGTCGTCGGTGACCGCGGTTGGAGACTCATTCATGGTATCCCTCGAAGTAGTAGCTTCCCTCGATGTGGCGTTGCGGTGGTTCCGGCCGGCTTCTCGGATAGCCCACCGCAACGAGAAGCATGGGCAGTACGTGCGTGGGCAGGTCGAGCAGCTCCCTGAGAGCATCGGCTTCAAATGAACCGACGGCGCAGGTACCGAGACCTAGAGCGTGCGCTTCGAGCATGATGTTCTGGGCGGCGCAGGCCGAATCCATGTTCGCGCAGAAGTCGACGGCAGCTTGTCCGGCACGGCGTGCGATCTCCTTGGCGTCCTGGCAGATGACGATGGCGGAGGGAGCACGGCCGATGAAGCCGGGAGCCAGCACGCGCAACGCGCGCAACTTGTCCGGACGCGTAAGGATCACGAATCTCCAAGTCTGGAGGTTGCTGGCGGAGGGTGCCCAGCAAGCGGCTTCTATCAACTGCAGAAGATGGTCGCGCGAGACGGGCCGGTCAAGGTAGGTGCGGATGCTGCGCCGTGTGCGGATTGCCTCGTGTACGTCCATGGCGTCCTTTCGTCTCAAACCACCGCGAGAGATAAGTATGCCATGCTCGGGCCGGGTGACTCGCCTTGAAATGAGGTTTGAGCGCGCCGCAGGTCCGATGGGATGTGGACCCGCTCGGACTCCGAGTAGGCCGTCCGATGGAGCGAAAGACGCGGTGGGCTTCCGCAAGGGAAGCCCACCGCGTGTCGTGAAGTCGAGGACGGCCTTTCGGCGCCACCCTCTCTGTGTGAGCGTGAGTGTTCGCTATTGCTTCTTGATGAGGGTCTCTTCCTCGCCGTCGAAGCTCAGGATGAGGTTATCGCCTTCGATCCGGAAGTCGACTTCCTCCAGTTCGTCGGTATCAGGGTCGGTGACAGCCAACTTGTTGCCGTTCACCGAAAAGGGCATCTCGATCTCTTCACCCATGAACCTGAGGACCATGACGCCGTCCGACTTGAACTCGTACTCCATCAGGCCGTCCTGATCGGTCCAGACACCGACGATGGCCTTGGCCGGATCGTCACTGCCACCGCCGCAGGCGCCCAGGGCCAAGGGAATGACCAAGACGAGGCAGAAAATGAGCGCCAGGACCTTCCACGTGTTCTTCATGCGAGACTCCCTCTCGTAGAGATGATAGCGTCAAGCAGCATATCAATACCGGGCGGGAAACGATAGCGACGGCCCGGCGGTGCACTCGGCCCGGGGCACACGAGGCCCTTGTGTGTACGAGGCCCGTCAGTTCACGTGGCCGGAATCGCTGGGTGGCAGGGCACGGGTCGGTGCGGGTGGTCGCGCGAAGGGCCGGCGGCGCGGCGAGGCTGCTGCGGAGCGGTATCGCGGCTCAGCGTGCGTGTCCGCGCGCGTGTGCACCTCCACGACGGCGGGAGGCATGTCGTCTGCTGCGGCGCTCGCTATGGCGCAACTCTTCGGCATCCACGGCGGGGACCGTGACGGCGTCGGCCAGGGGTTTCGGCCCGAGAGGCCGGCGTCTCTCCGGAGTGGCCCGCCGTGTGCCGCGAAGACGCCGAAGGCGGGCGCGCTTCCTTCGTGCGGCACGTTCTCCGATAACAGCGAGGATGCTTCCTACCACAACAAGGCCTGCCAAGACGAGAACCTTCCATGAGAGAACGAACACTTCGATTTCGCGTACCTCGCCGACCGTGAATTCCTCCGCCCGGGGACCGTATCTGATGTCGGCCGTGACGCGTACCCGGCCGATCCAGGGTAAGTCGTGGAGCTCCTGTTCGTACGTGTGCGTTGACCCGGGGAGGAGCGTGATCCGGTCGAGGTCGAAATGGAGATCCTTTGCGGGGAAGCCTCCGGCCACATTCATGTAGCCGCCGGGAATGGCGTGCACATTGCCGTCGTTCTCCACACTCACGGAGACCTTCTCGCGTCCGAATCCGAAGAGGAGTGGGGGTGCCTCCACACTGCCTATGGCCACGTGTTGGACGATGTCTCCGGGCACGGTCAAGAGCACCTGGCAGCCCACTCGTCCGGCTAGAACCACCGAGCCTTCTCCGTCCTGAGTGTGGGTCTCGCAGAAAATCATCGCGTAGTGGCCACCGGGTTCTGCCTCCTCGGGGATGCGAATCACGTAGTCGATGGTCACCGGTTGGTCGGGGATCATCGTCACCGGCTCTGCGGAGAGAGTGATCCAGGTGGCGGCCGAGTACGCCGTGTGACCTGGCTCGAGAAACACGAACGCCCCGGTGGGGTCTATGGCGAAATCTGTCACATACAGGCGGGCATCGAGGGGTGCATCACCGTGCGTGCCCACCCGGATACTGCCCTCGAGCGTCGTTCCGGGCTCCACGGTGTGCTCCATGCGGGCGGGAGAGATGCCCACGTCGAGGGCCAAGGCTGCGGAGGGCACCATCAGAAGAGAGAGAAGTGCCAAGAGCAGGGTGACTGTGGCGGCTCGGAGACTCTGCGGGAGAATCGGACGGCCTTCAGCCGGGATCAGCCGTCTTGCGGGGCAAAGAGAGAGGACGCCGGCGCTTGGGAGGACACCGGCGTCCCGCATGTGGGTGATGCGCGCGTCTGCTGTTCGCCGGGAGTGCGTCATGTCGGGAACATGTTCACCGCGCGCCCTCATCGTTCCTTCTGCCACGCTCGTGGATGGGTGAGGTCGCACGTCTGCAGCGGGGCTCGGAAGCGATGAGCGGTGGAGGATGGACGTGTGTGCCTGAGGTGGTCTGTGCCTTTCGCTCTTCGGGCCGGCCTACCGGAAGGTGAGTGTGTACGTTTGAGTGTCGGTGTAGATGGCTGGAGCCACGGACCAGTCGACATCGAGGGTGTAGTTGACACTGACGTCTGTCCCGCGTGTGCGCTCTCCAGATCCCAAGGTGCCGCCGTTACCGTCAAGAGTATTGATGCTGATCATGCCGTTCGGAAGTGTTTCTGTAACACCGTCAGGATTGGCGCCCTGCATCTTGAGAGCGCTTACCTGGAGTTGCCAGTTCCAGTTGGAACGGACGGTTGCGGTGAGAGAATCGGTGTCACTGGGATTGAGATCGGGGTCCACGTCCCAGTTGATGGCGTGCTTGTCGAGGCTGAGCCACACCGACTGGGCGACGTTGGCGGTGACCTCAACGTCGGCCGTCTGGTCGGGCGGGGCGGTCACGGCCACGCCCACGAAGAGCGCAAGCACGAGAGTGATTGCCAGTCCCGCGATGAGTAGCTTCTTCATGAGTTCCCTCCTGCAAGGAATGTCATTGATGCTCAGGCCTGCTGGCAGCCGGGCCGAAACCCGTGTTCGTAGGTTTCCCGACTACACGTTGGGGAGGGTATCGGCAGGATGGGGAGAGGACTTTAGCCCTTTGTGGGTATTCTTGCCCAGGTCAGCCGGGAAGCATCGGGCGGAGGCGCAGGAGGGGTCAGCGCAGCGAGTAGACGAGCCCCCGCTCCGACCAGTTGACGTGCGGTTCCAGCTCGACGTACGCAGCCATCGTGTCTTCGGGCGCGGGGGAGAGGAGCGGGCCTCGAGAGCTGCCCACCCGGACACGAATCTCGTAGTCCGTGCACGACACCCCCGTGTTATTGAATATCTCGGTGATGCATCCTCCGTCGTCGACCACGAGCAGTCTGACGGCAGATACGTGGGCGCTCACCCGCACGGCGCTCGGCTCCGCTGAGGCGGCGACGGGGCCGGGGTATGTTCCGGGCGCTGGGGAATCGGGGGGCGGGGCCGTCGCGTCGGGTTGAACCGACGACAAGGACAGCGCGGAGGATTGGGGGGCGCTGGTAGCGGCCGGAGCGGCAGTGGAAGGGGGAGCGCACACGATCAACACGGCCAGCAGGGAGGCCGCCACTACGAAGCCGAGAACGCCCATGTCTCTCACGCGGGAGTCACTCGGCCTTGTGGCAAAGCAGCGGTTTCGCACCATCGGACGGGCCCCTCAAGCCCGAGGTGGCCGGCGCGCTCGCAGAGCGGCTGCGAAGTCGGCCGATAAACTCATTCAAAGTATAGGCCCTTCTCGCGCACATGCACCATGGGGAGTGCTGCCCAGAAGAGATGGGCAAGGAGTCCCGGTCTATGGCGAGCCTCCCGTGAGGATGCACGGAACTCGATACAGACGAACGAGAGCCACCGGGGTCAGTGTGGCGTTTCTAGCAGAAGAATTTCCTCAACCGAGGAATTGCGTACCGCGACACACGTGACCGTCGGCTTGACGGCGTGTGGCGGCTGAATGGATCCCAGCCGGCTGTGCTACCGTTGCAACGTGGTGGCGATTCGAGGAGCGCTCGGCAAGGGGGAGCGATATGGGCGTTGACGCAGAGGAACGGGCCGGCTTTCGGGAGGAAGGGCCCGCATCTGAGTACAGGCATCCTGTGCTTGACATGCATGTGCACCCTCCATTCCCTCACGCGTATACGCCGGAAGGGCTCTCCTACGCCATGACGGTGAACCCGCAAGGCGTGTCCCTTTTCGAAGAGCTTCGAGAGCCTGCCGATTTCCTTGCCTACTTCCACGGCCTCGGGGTGGATCACGTGGTCCTTCTCGCCGAAGAGGCTCCGTTGGTCAGCGGCATGGTCATGAGTGAGGATGTGGTGGACTTTGCCACCGGCACCGATGGCCTACACGCCTTCGTGTCGTTCAATCCTCACCTCACACTCGATCCACTCGGCCGCTTCGAGGCCTTGAGGGAACGGGGGAGGGTGGCCGGCGTCAAGTTCTTGCCCTCCTATCAGCACTTCTGGCCCAACGACCGCCGTCTCTATTCGTTGTACGGGCGATTGGAGGAACTACGTCTCCCGGTCACCTTCCATACCGGCCTCTCGCGCTTCCGAGGGACCAAGCTCAAGTACGCTCAGCCGGTTCTTCTCGACGAGGTGGCAGTGGACTTCCCCGATCTACCCATCCTCCTGGCTCACGCCGGCAGAGGAGTGTGGTACGGGGAGGCTCTGCTTCTCGCCTCGCTGCATGAGCATGTGTATCTGGAGATTTCGGGGCTTCCGCCCCGAAATCTCCCCACCTATTTTCCGCGGCTCGAGTCGGTACTCGACAAGGTGGTCTTCGGCTCCGACTTCCCCGGCGTGCCCTCCATACCCGACAACCTGCGTGACCTGCGGGAAGTGCTGGGGCCTGAGGCTGCGCACCGGGTGCTGTGGTGTAACGGGGCCCGCCTCCTCGGTCTCTGAGCAGCCGTTTCGTTTCTCACACCGACCGCTCGGTCTCGGGCCGTTTCCTTTCGCCGCCCCTGGGGGGAAGGTCCACGGTGTGAACAAGACGAACCTGATACGGGTATAGTGGTGTTGGTGCGTGCTCCCTTGAAGCCTCACGGGGACAGTCAGGCGAGTGGCGAGGACCTCCCGCGATTCCCGGAGGGCCGTCACGGGTCTCCAGGGAGGCCCGCACCGGGGAGAACAGAGTTGAGAGAGGAGAGCACGACGTGTGCCCGGGATCTCACGGTGACGGGCCCTGCCCACAGCTTTCGACCGGGATGGTTGCTGTCGGGAGGGTGGGTCGGGTGTTGCGCTGCAGCTCACGTCGGTGGCGCGCCTCCATCGTGCTGCCCCTCCTTCTCGTCCTCGTCTTTGTTGTGGTCCTGTGCGTGCCCGTCACCGCAGCGGCCTCCCTGTCCACCGAGGAGCTCGACCTCGTAACTCAGGTCAACGCGTACCGGGAGGCCAACAACCTCGCCCCACTTCTGGTGAGTGTCACCCTGAGCGACTCTGCCGCCAGGCACTCGAGCGACATGGGGCGCTATGGGTTCTTCGGCCATACCACGCAACAGTCGGACTACTTCCCCATAGGCTCGGCACCGTGGGACCGCATGAGGCTGTGCGGGTATCCCCAGGCAGCGATGGGGGAGAACATCGCGGCGGGAGCCGCTCTTTCCACCGGCTCCGCGGTGTTTGAACGTTGGCGGGCGTCCCCCACTCACGACGACATCATGTTGAGTCCGAGCTTCAAGGTTGTCGGTGTCTCGCGAGGTTATGTAGCCGGCTCGCCCTACGGCTACTACTGGACGGCCGACTTCGGCGGCTATGTGGACGCCACCGCGTACCCGCCCGGCGGCATGAGCACGACGTCCTCGACGAGCACCACGGTGGCAGCCCCGAGTACCACGACTACCATGCGATCACTCACCACCACCACGACTGCACGCCCTCCCGCAAGCACGACAACCACCACAGCGCAGTCCGCCGCCACGACGACGCTGCCGCCCGCGGTTTCACCGGCACCCGGGACTACTCCCACCACCATCTCTTGGGTCAGTCAACCGCCGGTGCCGACTGTCTCCCCCTTCTCCGATGTTCCTACCACTCATCTCTTCTACGGGTCTATCTGCACCCTGCACGCTGAGGGGGTGATGACCGGCTTTGGCGACGGGCTGTTTCGGCCGGACGACTTCGTGAGGCGGGCTCAGATGGCCAAGATACTGGTGCTTGCCCAAGGGAGCTCTCTGCGGGAGCTCGAGCCGCCCAGCCGGGCCACCTTTTCCGACGTACCTCCCGGCGGGGGAGACTACCCCTTCATTTTCGTGGAGCAGGCGGCGGAGTGGGGTATTGTCGAGGGTCGCCCAGACGGCAGTTTCGCTCCCTACGAGCACGTGACTCGGGCGCAACTCGCACTCATGGTGGTGCGTGCTGGTGGCTCCCATCTGGCCGCGCCGCCCACCGACTACCACCACGGTCTTCTCGACGTCCCTCCCTTTGCGGCGGAGGCGGTGCGTATCGCCACCTACAACGGCCTGCTCTCGGGCACGACCGTCCACGCTTTCGACCCCTACAGCTTCGCCACCCGGGGCCAAGTGGCCAAGGTGGTGTGGGCTCTCGTGGTGATTCTCGGCATGTCAGGTGCCTGGAATTGACTGGGTGGACGCGGCCCCGTAGCATCGGCCGTGACAAAGGGTCACGTGCGGTCTTGGTGGACGGACGGCGAACGGGGGCGTTTCCGGCGAGCGGGGCGAGGGGGCATGGGGCGTGAGTCATGGTTCGAGAGCAGGCCGACCCCACCCGACCGTGGGCGCGGCCACACGGCTGTCGGCCGATGATCTCTTCTACCTCAACGAGGGCACCCACCTGGAGTTGTACCGCCACTTGGGTGCACACCTGGGGGAGGTCGAGGGCGCGGCGGGTACGTACTTCGCCGTGTGGGCTCCCAATGCTCACAGCGTAGCGGTCGTCGGTGACTGGAACGGTTGGAATCCGGCGGCGCATCCACTCAAGGCCAGAAGCCTCTCTGGCGTCTGGGAGATGTTCGTGCCCGGCGTGGGCAAAGGCGCGCTCTACAAGTACCACATCGTCTCGCGCCGCCACGGCTACTCGGTCAACAAAGCCGATCCTTTCGGAGTGTTCCATGAGAGCCCTCCCGGTACCGCCTCCATCGTGTGGGATCTCGACTACGTGTGGGGTGACGGCCCCTGGATGGCGGAGCGGAGCGAGCGCAACGGCCCCGAGGCACCGATCTCCATCTACGAGCTCCACCTGGGGAGTTGGATGCGGCAGGAGGAGGAAGGGGGTCGCTCGCTGTCCTATGCCGAAGCGGCCCCACGAGTGGCGGAACACGTGCGGAAGCTGGGTTTCACGCACGTGGAGATCATGCCCATCATGGAGCACCCGTACGACGGTTCGTGGGGGTACCAGACCACCGGCTACTTCGCTCCCACCAGCCGCTACGGCACGCCGCAGGAGTTCATGGGCTTCATCGATACTCTCCACCGCGAGGGTATCGGGGTGATACTGGATTGGGTCCCTTCGCACTTCCCCTCCGACGAACACGGCCTCGCCTACTTCGACGGGACACATCTCTACGAGCACGCCGACCCCAAGAAAGGATTCCACCCCGACTGGAAGAGTCTCATCTTCAACTACGGCCGGAACGAGGTCAGGAGTTTTCTACTGTCGAGTGCCCTGTTCTGGCTCGACGTGTATCACGCGGACGGGCTGCGAGTGGACGCGGTTGCGTCCATGCTGTACTTGGACTACTCGCGCGAGCCGGGAGAATGGATACCCAACAAACACGGCGGTCGGGAGAATCTGGAGGCCATCTCTTTCCTGCAGCGCATGAACGAGGAGGCCTACGGCCGCCACCCCGACATCATGATGATCGCCGAGGAGTCCACCTCCTGGCCCATGGTCTCACGGCCGGTGTACCTGGGAGGGCTGGGCTTCGGCTTCAAGTGGGACATGGGGTGGATGCACGACACCCTCGACTACATGGCCTACGACCCTCTCTTCCGTAAGTATCATCACGAGAGGCTCACCTTCCGCTCGCTCTATCTCTCCACGGAGAACTTCGTTCTCCCGCTCTCCCACGATGAGGTGGTACATGAGAAATCCTCACTCATAGGGAAGATGCCGGGTGATGAGTGGCAGAAGTTCGCCAACCTGCGGCTTCTCTACGCCTACATGTGGATACAGCCGGGCAAGAAGCTGTTGTTCATGGGCGCGGAGATGGCCCAGTGGGAGGAATGGGACTACCGGGGGTGCCTCAGTTGGGATCTCCTCGCCTATCCCCGCCACCAAGGGGTGAGCCGCCTGCTCGCAGAACTGAATACCCTCTACCGACGGTATCCCGCTCTTCACCAGCTCGACCATTCACCCGCCGGCTTCGAGTGGATCGATGCGAACGACAGCGAGCAGAGCGTGATCACCGTCCTTCGGAAGGGTCATAGGGCCGAGGATACCGTCGTGGTGGTCCTCAACTTTACCCCGGTGCCCCGCTATGAGTACATGGTTGGAGTACCCCGACGGGGCCGCTGGGCCGAGATTCTGAACACCGATGAAAGACACTTCGGTGGTAGTGGCCACTGCAACACGGCCGGTCTTGAGGCCCGGGATCGTCCCCACCACGCCCGGCCGTTCTCTGTGAGCCTCACCGTGCCTCCACTGGGAGCGGTGTTCCTTCGCCCGGAGGGGGAGTCGGCGTAGGTAGGAGGCCACCGGCTCAGTTCGAGGCCACCGGCTCAGTTCGAGGCCACCGGCTGGATGGCGCAGTCGAGCTGTTTCATGGTGTGCGCGTTGCCCGCGAGCAGCACCGTGTCTCCTTCCTTCAAGGTTTCATTGGGTGGCGGAGACACAATCACCCGTCCATCGCGTTCTACCTGGACGACAGTCACTCCGAGAACGCGGCGAAGGTCCAAAGAGGCGATGGTGTGGCCCACCCAGGGGTGATCCCCGGTGAGAAGGAGGCTTCCTGCCGAGAAGTCGTGCTTCCCTGTGTCCGAGCTCTCACTGCCTGGTGCGGGCTGCTCGAGGACCCACACGGCCCTCTCCAGCTGGTCATGTGCCGCAAGGAGGAGGAGGTGGTCGCCGGGGAAGAGACGGAATTCGGGCGGAGGAGCGAAGGTCATTCGACCCTTCCTGCTGACGGCGAGAATGCTGGTGCCGGTCTGTTCCCTGAGGGACAGCTCGCCAATTGTGAGGCCGGCGGCACCGGAGGAGGGCGGCAGGCGGAATTCGCGCAGTTGAGCCGCTCTCACCAGCCCCTCCGGAACCAGATCCATGGCGCCGGTGAGGATATCTGCAGCCTCGGCCGCTGCATCGCTGAAGGGGCGCAGGATGGCGTCTGCTCCCGCCGCCATGAATGCCGCCGCCTCATCTTCGTGGTGGGCGGTGAGGGCTGTTCTCCCCGTGAACTGCTGCTCTTGGAGCAGGCGAAGAGGTGCCAGATTGGACTCGAAGCCCGGGGTGGTGTTGACGACCCATCGTGCGCCTGTCAAAGGCAGTCGCTGGAAGATGTCGGGGTCGAGGGCGTCGCCGTAGACGACGGGCACCTCGTGTTGGGACCAGGTGGTGACCACTTCAGGGTCGAAGTCGACCCCGAGCAGCGTGCGGCCGCGGTTGAGCAGGTGGTTGGCGATTTCCCCGCCGTATCGGCCTAGGCCGATGAGTATCACGTCGATGCCGGCCTCTAACGGCGCCTCCTTTCCCGCTTCCGCGTACGGTACCTTCCGCTGGAAGAGTTTGAGTGCCGGGGCAAGTCGTCTATGGAGCGGCTCGGAGTAAAGGATCATGTAGGTGGAGAGTGTGATGGTGACCAGACCCACGAGCGTGACGAGCCCTAGAGTCTCGCCACCTATATGCCCGAGACTGACACCCAGTGCCACCAAGATGAGGGAGAACTCACTGATCTGAGCGACCGTCAGCCCGGCTAGGAAACTGGTCCTGCTGCGGTACCCCATGAGCCCCATGATGATCAAGACAATGAGGGGGTTCCCCACCAGAACGAACACCGAGAACACCAAGGCTTGAGGAACCTGAGCTCCGATGAGAGACAGGTCCAGCCTCACACCCAAGTCGAGGAAGAAGAACAGCAGAAGAAAGTCGCGGACGACGGTGAGTCGCGAAGCGATGGCATCGCGGTACTCGGTGGTCGCGAGAGATACTCCACCCAGGAAGGCGCCCACCTCCCGGCTGAAGCCCAGCAGGTCGGCGGCCGCGGCCATGGCGACCGCCCAGGCAATGGCAAAGATCGCCAGCAACTCCTGCGAGCGCGCGATGCGGCCGAGTAGCCAGGGGAGAACGAACCGGGTCACCAGTGCCAGCCCAACGAGGAGCGCCGCGGCCTTCCCCGCTACTTCGAGCACCGTGAAGAGGGCGGAGCGGTCCTCGCCCGCCCCGGGCGCGAAGGCCGAGAGGGTGATCATAGCGATCACCACCACGATGTCCTGGACGATGAGAAAACCTACCGCGATGCGGCCGTGAAGAGAGTCGATCTCGCGCTTGTCGGTGAGCAGCTTGACGATGATGACGGTGCTCGAGAAGGTGAGCGCAACCGCCACATACACCGCTGTGACGGGAGAGAGGCCGAAGGCGAGTGCGATCAAGAATCCGAATACCGAGGTGAAGATCACCTGGCCCATACCTGTGGCCAAGGCTATTCGGCCCATGGTCTTGATGGTGTGGAGGTCGAGCTTGAGCCCCACCACGAAGAGCAGTAGGGCGATGCCCATGCCGGCGAGCAGCTCGACCTCCTCGTGGCTCTCCAGGACACCGAGAACCGAGGGTCCGATGAGAATACCAGCGGCAAGGAAGGCGATGATCACCGGCTGCCTGAGGGCCAGTCCGAATGCGGCCAGCACCGCGGCCACCAGGAGGATGAAGGCGATCTCGTTGAAGACGTCTTCGAATTGCACCAACGGTCTCCTGCTTCGCTCGTGCGTCGTCGGAGGTCGGAGGGTACCTCGGGGAAGATGGTGAAGAGAAGCATAGCGCACGCGACAGGCTTGCGCGGGGTTCAGACTCTCCTCTATTGTGCGTGGGCATGGAGTACGGCCAATACACGGTGCGTGTCAGTCAGAGGGCCCGCAAGGTCCACTTCGTCGTGTCGCGAAGGCATGGGCTCGAGGTGGTGGTGCCGGCGGGATTCGACCGCGGGCGCATTCCTGAACTGCTGGCGGACAAGAGGGACTGGCTCGCGCGTACGGCCGCCCGGCTGGGGGAGGAGGCTGCCCGTGTTCCCCGGGACGAAGCGGGCGATCTCCCGCAGGTGGTGCGATTGCGGGCCGTCGCTGAGGAGTGGCGCGTGGCGTACCGGGCCGGCTCAGAACCGGCTGGCCGGGGCCGGCCGAGGGTGAGAGAGTACCCTTCCGTGGAGCACGCCGGGCCCATTGAGTACGCCGGGCCCATTGGACAGGCCGGACCCATTGAAGGGCGCGACGGAAATGGGCCGGGAAGTCTCGAAGCGATGAAGCCGGCGGGCTTCATCGCGGTCCCGGCGGAATCAGGGCGGGAAGCGCCGGTCCGCACCGCCCTTTCCCGCTGGCTGGAGAGCAGGGCTCGTCTGCACCTCCCCGGCATGGTGGCCTCCACGGCGCGGGAACTCGGCTTGGACTACGCTGGTGTGAGCATAAGGGCGCAGAAGACCCGCTGGGGAAGCTGTTCGCGTGCGGGGGCGATAAGTCTCAACTGCACCCTTCTCTTCCTCCCGGCTCACCTGGTGGACTACGTGCTCGTGCATGAACTCTGCCACAGGAGAGAGCTGAACCACTCAGATCGATTCTGGGCGATGGTGGGGGGGTTTCGACCGGACTGGAAGCTGAGGCGACGGGAGCTGAGGAAGGCGTCTGCGTACGTACCGCCGTGGGTGGAGCTGTGGATGGAGGAGCGCCGCCGGCAGGGCTGATGTCGAAGCGCACCAGGCGTAGGTACCGGACACGTGACGTGGGGGCCGCCGAACTGGCGTCCGGCGGCCCCCACGCTGTGCTTGCCAGAATGCGGGCGAACGGCTACTCCTACCCGCGCCGCCTTCTACCCCGACGCCTCATCGGCTCCTACGCGTAGCGCGCCACCACTTCCTGGATGTGCGGAATTGCCCCGTCCACTGTTTCCGGAGCAACGCAGTAGGCCAGACGAATGTGACCGGGGCCGAAGAAACCGCTTCCCGGCACGACCAACACCAACTCCTCGGCCATTTCCTTGGCGAAGGCCACGTCGTCGTCGATGGGACAACGTGGGAAGAGGTAGAAGGCGCCTGCGGGTTCCGGCACCTCGAGCCCCGCCTCCCGCAGCGCAGCGAGAAGCACGTCGCGGTTGCGTTTGTAGAGAGAGAGATCCACGGAGACACCCTGCAGGCGCTCGACTGCTCGCTGCATGAGTGCGGGAGCGTTGACGAAACCGAGTATGCGGACGGCGAGCACGCAGGCTCCCATCACCTGTTCGATCCCTTTGATGGCCGGGTTTGCGGCAATATAGCCTATGCGCTCACCGGCAAGAGAGAGATTCTTCGAGTAGCTTGTCACCACCAACGAGTCGTCGTAGGTGGAGAGGACCGGGGGTACGACGGTATCGTCGTACACGATGTCGCGGTAGGGTTCGTCGGAGACCAGGAAGATGCGGGTACCGAGTTCCTCCTCTTTCCGGGCGAGCATGGCGCCCAGGGCCTCGAGCGTCTCGCTCGGATAGATGACTCCGGTGGGGTTGTTGGGCGAGTTCACCAATACCACCCGGGTCTTCGGGTTGATAGCCGCTTCGAGGGAAGACAGGTCGAGGTTGAAGTCGGCGGCGGCGGGAACCATCTTGACCGTGCCGCCGTGGTTGTCGGTGTAGAAGCCGTATTCGACGAAGCAGGGATTGCTCACCAAGACCTCGTCGCCGGGATTGAGTAGGGCGCGTAACACCACATTGAGAGCTCCACCTGCACCCACCGTCATGACGATGTGCTCTGCCCCGACCTCCACCGCCTGTTGCTTCGACACCGTCGCTGCGATCGCGGCTCGGGTAGAGGGGTAGCCCGGGTTGGGCATGTAGCCGTGGGCTCCGGGAGTCTCCTCCGTGAGGAGGTTGGAGAGGCACAGCTTGAATTCCTTGGGCGGTTCGAGATTCGGATTACCGATGGAGAAGTCGAAGACGTTCTCGGCGCCGTGTTCGGCCTTCAGGCGGGTGCCTTCCTCGAACATCTTGCGAATCCAGGAGGAACGGGCCATATATCCGGCCATCTGCTCGGAAATCGGGAGCGGTGCGGTCATATCCATGAACCCCTTTGGTCGATTCTAATCGAAGCCGCGCGTGTGCAGAATCGGGGAGGCCTCCTCGGCCCGGCTGGCATCACGGGAACACCCCCCGCGACACCGCCGCCTGCGCCACCCGCTCCACCGCTAGGATGTAGGCGGCGGTGCGTAGGTCCACCTTGTGATCTTGCGCGATGGCGGCCACAGCGTGGAATGCCTGGGTGATGATCTGGTCCAGGCGGGCGTTGATGTCTTCCTCGTTCCAGAAGAGTTTCTGGGTGTTCTGCACCCACTCGAAGTAGCTGACGGTGACTCCCCCGGCGTTGGCCAAGATATCGGGCACCACGAGCACCCCTTGGTCGGCCAGAATGGCGTCGGCGTCGAAGGAGGTGGGGCCGTTGGCGCCCTCCACGATGATGCGGGCCTTGATGCGATCGGCGTTCTCCAGGGTGATCTGGCCCTCGATGGCGGCCGGCACCAGGATGTCGACGGGAAGCTCCAAGAGCTCGGCGTTGGTGACGGTGTCGCCCTGGGGGGCGGTGGAGACGGTGCCGTGTTCGGTCAAGTGAGTGCGGGCGGCGGGGATATCTAAGCCTGCTTCAGAGTAGATGCCTCCATCCACGTCGGAGACGGCCACCACTTTCACCCCCATCTCGGAGAGGATGCGGGCGGTGTGGTAGCCTACATTGCCGAAGCCCTGCACGGCCACGCTCACCTGTTCCAAATCCAAGCCGCGGGCAATGGCGGCTTCGCGGAGAGCATAGACCGCGCCTTGAGCGGTGGCCGCTTCCCGGCCCAGAGAGCCTCCCACGCCCACCGGTTTGCCGGTCACCACCCCCAAGACCGTGTAGCCGGCCAGGATGGAGTAGGTGTCCATGATCCAGCTCATGGTCTGGGCGTTGGTGTTGATGTCGGGGGCGGGGATGTCGGAGTCGGGGCCGATAAAGGGGGTGATCTCCCAGGTGAAGCGGCGGGTGATGCGCTCAAGCTCTCCCAGGGAGAGCTCCCGGGGGTCGCACTGCACACCCCCCTTGGCCCCCCCGAAGGGGATGTCCACCACCGCGCACTTCCAGGTCATCAGGGCAGCTAAGGCTTTCACCTCGTCAAGGTCTACCGAGGGGTGGAAGCGGATGCCACCCTTGGCCGGGCCTCTATGGGTGGAGTGCTGCACCCGGTAGCCGGAGAACACCCGGACGGTGCCGTCGTCCATGCGCACGGGGAAGTCCACGCTCAAGGAACGGCCGCCCCGCCACAGTACGTCGGCCAAGCCGGGGTCCAGATCCAGATGGGAGACGGCCTTGTGGTACTGCATGTAGGCGACGTCTAGGAGCTTGAAGCCTTCCGGTTGGCAGCTTATGGCGAAGCCGCTGTCTTGGTCCATTGCGTGCTCCTCAATTATGTTCTGTGTGCTACTGATGGTGCAGCGGCCGTCTCCGATGAGACGGCCGCACTGTTCCTACTGCTCCCAGTCCTTGGTCTGGGCCCGGCCCACGGCGAAGGCCCGCAAGTTGAGGTCAAGGATCTTGGCCGGTAGTTCCCGGTGTAGCACCGTGTCCCACACGCCTTCCTCGATGGGAAGGAGCGTGGAGAGGGCCCCGAGTAAGACCACGTTGGCGGAACGGGCCGAGCCCGCCTCCTCGGCCAAGGCGGTCGCGTCGATGGCCAGCGAACGCGGGGCGCAGGAGGCGATACGCTCCTCCACATCGTCGGGGTAGGTGAGTGCTCCGCTCGTCACCGTGCTGGGGTTGACGCGGGCGGTGTTGTAGAGGTGCAGACCGTCGGCTTTTAAGAAGTGGCAGTTGCGTACCGCCTCCAGCGGTTCGAAGGAGAGCATGACATCCACCATGCCCTCAGAGAGCACGGGCGAAAAGACCTCTTCCCCTATGCGCAGGTGACTGGTGACACTACCGCCGCGCTGGGCCATGCCGTGCACTTCGCTCTGCTTGATGTCGTAGCCCGCCTCCACGGCGGCCTGCGAAAGCAGGAAGCTGGCCAGGATGACGCCTTGGCCTCCCACCCCGGCCATGAGGATGTTGGTGCTGTCGCTCTTCACTAGTTCTCACCTCCGGGAAGGATGGCCTCGAAGCGGCACATCTGGGCGCAGATGGAGCAGCCGGTGCAGAAGGCGGGATCGATGACGACCACATCTTTGTCTTTACCCTCGGGCGGTGCGGTCAAAGACAGAGCCGTGCAGCCCACCCGCAGGCAGCGCTTGCAGCCGGTACAGGCCTCGGCGTCCACCATATAGGGCACGCCCTTGATCTTGTACTCGAGCACGCAGGGGGCTTCGGCGATGATCACCGAGGCCTCCGGGGCGGCGATCTCCTCCTTCAATGCCTCCTCTACTTCCTTCAGGTTGTAGGGATCCACTTTGCGTACCCGGGGAACCTTGAGTGCCTTCACCACCTCGGCGATATCGATGTGGGGAGCCTCCTGGCCGCAGAGCACGCAGCCCTGTCCTGGAGTGACCTGCCCGCCGGTCATAGCCGTGGTGCGATTGTCCAGGACCACGAGCACGGAGGTACCGTTGTTCCACACAGTGTTCAAGACTTCGGGTATACAGGAGTGGAAGAAGGTGGAGTCGCCCACCACCCCCACCACCGGGGCCTGGGCCTTATCCGGCATCCTCTCGGCAAGGCCTTTGTCCATGCCGTGGGCCATGCTCACGCCCGCGCCCATGCAGATCACCGAATGGAGTGCCGAGAAGGGGGGGAGAGCCCCTAGGGTGTAGCAGCCGATATCCCCGGTCACGTAGGCTTTCAGGCGGTTGAGGGCCACGAACACCCCGCGGTGCCCGCAGCCGGGGCAGAGCGTGGGCGGCCGGGGAGGTACGCCTTGAGCCGGCGCCGGGGCTTCTGTCAACAGCATGTCGTTGACGGGGAGATTCGCCCGTGCAAGACCGGCGGCCACGATGCGGGGGTTGAGCTCGTTCTCCAAGGGGATGAGGTCCTTGCCGCCGGCAACCTCTATGCCCATGAGGCGGATCTGCTCCTCCAAGAAGGGGTCGAGCTCCTCCACCACGTAGAGCTTCTTCACCTGGGAAGCGAAGGAGGCGATGAGGTTGCGGGGCAGAGGGTAGGGCATGCCGATCTTCAAGGTGGAGGCCTCCGGCATGGCCTCGCGCACATACTGATAGGTGACACCGCAGGTGATGATGCCCACCTCAGGGTCGCGCATCTCCAAGCGGTTGCCCGTCCAGGTCTCGGCCCACTCCCCGATCTTGCGGATGCGCTCCTCCACCTCGGCGTGGCGGGTGCGGGTGAAGGCGGGGAGGATGCAGTAGGAGAGATCGCGGTTCACGGCGAAGGGCTCGGCCGATTCCACCCGATCTTCCAGTTCCACCAAGCTCTTCGAGTGGGAGATACGGGTTTCGGTGCGGTAGAGCACGGGGGTGCCGAAGGCTTCGGAGAGAGCCATGGCTTCAGCCACGAAGTCTTTGGCCTCTTGGCTGTCTGCGGGCTCCATGACCGGCAGGCGGGCGAAACGGGCGTAGTTTCTGTTGTCCTGCTCGGTCTGGGAGCTGTGCCGGGATGGATCGTCGGCTGTCAGTACCACCAAGCCGCCCTTGACGCCCGAATACACGGCGTTGAACAGAGGATCGGCGGCCACGTTCAGGCCCACCAACTTCATGGTGCAGAAGGCCCGGGCGCCCACCACGGTGGCCCCCAAGGCCACCTCCAGGGCCACCTTCTCATTCACCGACCACTCGCAGTAGAGGCCGTCATAGGTGGCCAGGTTCTCCAGGATCTCGGTGGA
The DNA here is from genome assembly GCA_964423425.1 of uncultured Gaiellales bacterium. GTDB lineage: Bacteria > Actinomycetota > Thermoleophilia > RBG-16-64-13 > RBG-16-64-13 > CAYRES01. Next base: position 19,653 of record CAYRES010000004.1, read on the forward strand.
AGGAGTCCCAGGGTAACCCGAGGCCACATTCACCCCCGCCTCCCAGATACCCCGGGCAATGGCTTCGTTTCCGGATAGGAGCTTCTTCAAGATGCAGTCCTCCCCATGGGTTGGGTGTGACAACTACCGCTGTGCCGCTGCGCCTTGGGACGGCCTGAAGGGCACAAAGTCGGAGCCAAAGCGACGCATCCTCACCGATTCGGCGAAAAGCTCGATGACTCCGACCAGGTCGAACACCGGAAGACCATAAGTCTTCAGTAGATCACGTCGAGCAACACTCAGATTCGTGCACTCGAGCACCAACGCCTGCACGGTGGGTTCCTCCCGGAGCAGGCGGCCGGCTGCTTCTACCACCTCCTCTGATATCGCGGTCGCGTTGAGTATCTCGCCCCCCTCGAGCACAGAACTCCTGAACTCCTTATAATCTTCCATGCCCATTATCGCAACTTTCGACGTGTCAATGGAGCACGCTTTGAGGTGGGCCGGACGCAGAAACGCGGCATGCCCGGTAATGATGCCGACCTTGTGCGAGGGCTTGAGCGTGGCCAAGATCAGCGGGACGCAGATGAGACTCGAGCTGATGAAGGGCACTCGGAGAATCGATGCGATCTCCGCCTGATAGAGAGAGAAGAGGCCGCAGTCCGTCGCGACGAAACTCACTCCCAGAGCCTCGAGGCGTGTGGCGGCGTCTGTGACCGGGGTGAGAAGAGAGGGCTCATAGTCGAGAAGGTGGTCTACCTTGAAGCCACGTGCGACCTCGTACCGTACGGGGAAGGGGAAGGTGGCGGCATGGCCGGGGTCTCCGGGCACACGCGGGGTGGTGGAGTCGAGCATGATGATGCCCGCCACCGAACCGTAGAAGGGAAGTCCGGCGTGAGCGGTATTCTGCTCTGGGTCGAGATCACTCATGGGGCGGCTCCGGGTGGAAGTGGGTGATGACGATATGACCGGGTTGGGGCGCAATCAAACCTCTCCGCCACCCCGGTCGCCCGGCATATGGTGTTCTTGCAGGCGTTTCTCCTGCGGCGGCGCGTCCCCGGGGAGTAATCAACAATACCTGAAGAAGAAGAGCTTTCGCGGTAACATGATTGGACCGCATACTAACAACGGTAGTACTGCCGGTCAATGAGGCGGTGATGCCGGTCAAGGGGAGGGACGTCCTGATGCGCATCGTGGACCTTCGTAGCGATACCAAGACCAAGCCGACGCCTGAGATGCGGCGGGCCATGTTCGAGGCGGAGGTGGGCGACGACGTGTCGCGGGAAGACCCCACCGTCAACGAACTCGAAGAGACGGCTGCTCGCATGCTGGGCAAGGAGGCCGGTCTCTTCCTGGCGAGCGGCACCATGGGGAATCTGGCCTGCCTGCTCACGCACTGCCGCCGGGGCCACGAGATCATCGTGGGCGAGATGTCCCATATCTACTGGGCGGAAGTGGCAAGTGCGGCGGCATTCGGAGGCATCGCCTATCACGCCGTGCCCAACGAAGGCGATGGCACCCTCGATCCGGCAACGGTGCGAGAAGCCATACGGCCCGACAACATCCACTTTCCCGAGACCGGGCTCATCTGCCTGGAAAACACCCAGAACCGCCAAGGCGGAGTCGTTCTGCCCCTGTCGTATCTGGCCAAGATGCGTTCGCTGGCTGACGAGGCGGGCCTGCCCCTCCATCTGGACGGGGCGCGCATCTTCAACGCTGCGACGTATCTGGGCATCCCCGCTTCGGAGATCGCCCGCTACTTCGACTCGGTGCAGTTCTGCGTGTCGAAGGGCTTGGGAGCGCCGGTGGGGTCGTTGGTGGTGGGGACCGAGGACTTTGTCGACCGGGCGAGGAAGACGAGGAAGATGCTTGGTGGCGGCATGCGCCAGGCAGGAGTCATCGCCGCTGCGGGCCTGACCGCCCTTACCGAAATGGTCGATCGTCTCGCCGATGACCACTTGAACGCCCGTGTGTTGGCCGAGGGCCTGGCCGAGATGCCGGGGCTCGAGGTCGATCTGGGCCGGGTCCAGACCAATATCGTCAACGTGGTGGTCACCCACGACGAGTGGACGGCGCCTGCGTTCGAAGAGGCCATGGGTGAACGGGGAGTGCTGTTCCACGCCCTGGGGCCCACCATGGTGCGGATGGTCACTCATGCCGATGTTGACCGCAGTGATATCGTATATGCACTAGAATGCCTCGGGGGTCTGCTGAGGTAGAGCCGGAGGCCGGAAGGAGGGGTCTTTCCAAGTGGCAGGCAGCGACAATGGCATCTTCTCGTCGGTAAGACCGCGGCGGCTCTCAGACAGCGCCGTCGATCAGATACTCAAGCTGGTACACGACGGCCAACTGCCGCCCGGGTCCAAGTTCCCCCCCGAGCGCGAACTCATAGTCAGCCTTTCGGTGAGCCGCACCTCTCTTCGCGAGGCCATACGTATCCTTGAGACGATGGGCGTGTTGCGGGTGGTGCCGGGCCGCGGCACCTGGGTGCGTGAAGACTACACCCAACCCCGCTTGGGCACGAGTGTCGAGTGGCTGCCCCAGCACGTCGAAGATGTGCTACAACTCGTCGAGATGAAGGACCTGCTTGAGACCAAGGCGGCCGGGCTCGCGGCCGAACGGGCCACGCCTGATCAGCTCATCGAATTGAGTGTGCAGCTGCAGCGGTACCGGGACGCAGTGACCGAGGGCGACGCAGAAACGCTCATGGACGCCGACATGAAGTTCCACCAGACCATCGCGGCTGCCTCAGGCAATCGTTTCCTGGCTGATGCCATCGCGAATCTGGATCCGTTCGTATTGCGTACCCGCAGGGCGATCCTCTCCATACCTGGGCGGCCCGAGAGGGTCGTGGGTGAGCACCAAGCAGTGTTGGAGGCGATCCTTGCCCGTAATCCCCAGGCTGCGGCGAAGGCCATGCAGGTACACGACAGGCGGGCTGCCCAGGGAGTGAAGTCGGCCATCGAGGCCGGACGGATAATCTCCCGGGGGACTCCGGCGGATCGCACGGAAGACGCGTAAGAGCGACTTGGTCTGGGGCCGCCTGCGGGCGGCCCCAGACGGTACGACTACCCTGCTACCCGTGCTTCTTCGCCAAGGCCTGCTGCAGCCTGGCGAGTGCGGGTTCAATCTCCTCCCAGGGGGCGGCAAAGCCCAGCCTCAGACACCCCTCTCCCTGCGAGCCAAAGAAGCCCCCCGGCACCACGGCGACGCCTTCACGCCACAGGTACTCGGTCATGCCGGCCGAGGAGGGGTCGAGGGCGGAGGTGTCCAGGAAAACGTAGAAGCCGCCCTGGGGCTCGGGGCAAGAGACACCGGGAACGGCTTTCAGCGATGCGATCATCTTCTGCATGTTGTCTCTGCACAGAGCCCGGGACCAGTCGAGATAGCCGTCGCTTGCGGCCAGGAACTCCGACATGGCCCACTGGCCGATTGAAAGACTACAGAGGGAGATGCTCTCCTTGTAGGCTCCCATCTGGTGAATGAGCCACGGATGGGCGATCACATGCCCGAGCCGCCAGCCGGTGACGGCGAAGGTCTTCGAGAAGCTGTTGACCACGATAAGGTTCTCTAGTTCACCGTGCGACAGCGCCGACGAGTGACTGCCGTCGTAGACGAAGTTGTGGTAAACGTCATCGGAGAGGATGAAGACTCCCTTCTCGCGAGCGACGGCAGTGAGTCGGGGCCAGTCTTCCGCGCTGAGGACGGCGCCGGTGGGATTGGAGGGGGAGTTGACGCACACGAGCTTGGTGCGGTCAGTCATCCGTTCCAGGATGGCGTCGACGTCATATGTCCACGTACCGGCTCGAGCGAGGGGGTAGTAGATGAGTCGGGCCCCGCGCCGTTCGGCGACCGTGCGCATCATGCCCCAACCGGGGTCCGGAAGGAGCACCTCATCGCCTTCTTCCACCACGATGCGGAAGGCGAGATGGATGGCTTCCATACCCCCCACGGTCATCAGTACGCTTGTCTCGGGGTCAACGTCCACGTCCCACCGGCGCTTGGCGAAGTCGGCGACAGCCTCGCGCATGGCGGGTATGCCGTTGGTGGACGTGTAGAGGTTCTTGCCTTCCTCAAGAGCTCTGGCGGCCGCCTCGATGAGCTCCTGGGGTGCGCCGAAGGTGGCCTCGCCCATAGCGAGGCTCAAGACATCCGCTCGCTCCTCCATGAGCCGTTTGAGGGCCCGGATGGGGGAGCCCTGGCTCTCCTTCACAACTGAGTGAACACGTTCCAGAGCTTTGCCGGACCTGCTGTTACCCCTGCTCATGCGGCGCACTCCCGGTTGTCGACCACGTTGTTCTTCAAGCTGCCTATCTTCTCTATCTCCACCTCGATGGTGTCGCCGGGACGCAGGAAGACCCCACCACCGCTTTCCAGGTTGTCTATGAGGGCGGCAAGAGAGTGCTCCCCTTTGAGTCCCTTGGCCCAGCCGGTACCCGATCCCGTACCGAGCGCAAGCACGTCACCGGGCTGGAGTGTCGAGCAGGAGGAGGCGAAGGCGAGGCAGCGCTCCACCCCCCACAGCATGTTGGCGGTGGTGGTGTCCTGCATCACCCGGCCGTTCACGAGGCAGCGGATGCGCAGGTGGCCGGGTTCGGGGACGAGATCGCGGGGCACCAAGTAGGGGCCCAGGGGGGCGAAGCTATCACGGGACTTGCCACCGAAGAAGTCCAGCCCTCCGTCCGGCTTCATCATCTTACGGCGGTCGGTCACGTCATTGTGACAGGTGAAACCGGCGACATACTCCATGGCCTCCTCGGGGGCCACGTTCCGGGCGGTCTTTCCTATGATGACGGCCAATTCCGCTTCCCAGTCGACGTACGGGGATGACACGCAGATGGGTTGGCAGGGTCCGATGATGCAGTTCCGGTCGCCCTTCAAGAAGAAGTTGGGGGCGAAGGTGTCTTCATTGATGATGAGGCCCATCTCAGCGGCGTGGTCGCGGTAGTTCAGGCCCACATTCACCATCTTGCCCGGTGAGGGCACGGGGGAGAGCAAGAGGGCATCGTGGAGAGGCACGGGGGAGAGGTAACTCTTGTCCTCCTCGCAGAGGACCCGGGCGAGCGCGGCGAGCAAGGGGGATGCCGATTCCCAGCGGTCGAGGAGGGTCTGCACCTGTGCCACCCTGAGGTCGAGAAAGGAAGGCTCATTCTCCTCTGCCGCCACCCGGGAACTTGTGGTGGGAAGATCGTAGACACGGTCTTGAACGACAATCGCGGCTACAGGGTAACCTGAGCTCAAGGTCGTGGCGACGGCGAAACGGTGCGGCGGAACGGCCGTTGGTGCTGCGGCCATGGCGACCCTCCTCCTTGATGGCAAGGACTTCGGCAGGGTCTGCGGCAACCGGAATTCCGCGGCACCCGGCACTCGTGGTCCTGCTTGTGGTCTAATCTGTAGTCCACAATGCTATACTACAGCATACAGACGCGCAATCCATGCGGTGGAGGCAGGCATGTGCAGGGGTTGAGCGCCTGTGGTGCAGCAGGGGATCGGCGGGGGCTTGAGCATCAGCTCAGAGGTCGCCTGCTCGGAGGTCGTCTGTTCCAACATATTGTCATACGTTACATCTGGTTGACAGAGAATGGCCCCTCCACTAAGCTTAGGGAGGCTCCGAGGAGGATCAGTCCGTGTGGGGTGGTGTCGCCGCAGCGGTGGTGAGGTGTAGACCGCTCTTGGGCCCGCGTCCCCACCGCGAATGAGGGGAGAGTCAGGTTCATGACCGGCGACATGGTAGTGACCGGTGGCCTGAGAGAACTCAGGCAGGCCGTGCTCGGGACCGAGGTCTGCTCCGCCTGTGGAGCCTGCGTAGGTCTTTGCCCGTACATCAAGTGTGTGGAAGACCGGGTGGCGGCCGTGGCCGAATGCCGCAAGAGTGAGGGCCGCTGCTTTCTTTTCTGTCCTCGAGCCCACGGCCCCGAACTCACGGAATTCGTTGGGCAGCCGGGCAAGCTCACGCATGGTCTTGGCTCCTACCGCCGCCTCCTGGAGGGTCGCTCTCTCTCCCCGTCTCTGCAGCGATACGCCCAGCATGGAGGGGTGGTGTCGGCGCTCTTGGTCCACGCGCTCCGCGAAGGATTGATCGAGGCGGCCGTGCTTACCCGCCGGGCGCAAGGGCGTCCGGAACCCTTCCTTGCCCGCAGCGAGGAAGAGGTGCTCTCGGCGGCAGGCTCCACCTTCGCGGCCGCCCCCACCGTCGCCGAAGTCAACCGGGTGATGGTGGACGAGGGTCTGGCGGGGGTGCCACTTGGTGTAGTGGCCCTTCCCTGCCAGGCGGCTGCCCTGGCCCGCATGCGCCGAGCCGGCGAGCTTCGTGACACTCTCACGGCCGCCTCCGGATCGAGCGCCGAGAAGCCGGGCTCTGAGGAAGCCGTGCCCCACGTCCCCGATTGGCTGGACCGCCCCTTCCCCTCGATCGCTCTCGTCATCGGCCTCTTCTGCACCTGGGCTCTGAGCCAGGCCGGCTGGCGCCGGCTGCTGCGGGAAGCGGGTGTCGGCACCGAGAGAGGCAGCGACACGGGCGCGGGCAGCGGTGACGTGCCCGGCGCATCCACTCTGGTGCGGGCGGAGATCCCCCCGCCACCGGCTAATGTGCTGGAGTTCACCCTGGCCGACGGCGTGGTGAGGACGGTACCGCTCGACGAGGTACGCCCCCACATTCGTCCCGGCTGCCTGCTCTGCGCCGACATGACCTCGGAAGCCGCCGATGTATCGGTGGGTCTGGTGGAAGGGAGGGAGGGCTGGAACACCATAATCTCCCGCACGGAGGTGGGCGACTCCCTGGTGAGGGGGGCCGAAGAGGCGGCTCTCATCCGCATCGAACCTCTCCAGGGAGAGCGGGCGGAGCATTTGTCCGGCGCTTCCCAGGGGAAGAAGGCGCGGGCCCGCGACAGGGCGCGCGAACGGGGCCTCGAACTCCCATACCTGAGCGAAGATGCGGGCCGGCCCGCGGCGGAAGAGAGGAGGGAGCATGGGTGAGCGTATCCTGCTCATGGGCAACGAAGCCATCGCCCGCGGGGCGCTTGAGGCGGGGGTCTCCTTCTGTGCCGGCTATCCCGGCAACCCTTCCTCGGAGATCATAGACACCCTGCTCAAACACAAGACCCTATGGCCCGACACCGCCTGGCCCACGCACGTAGAGTGGTCGGTCAATGAGATCGTGGCCATGGAAGCCGCCGCCGCCGCTGCCTTCACCGGCCTTCGTGCGTTGGTGGCCATGAAGCAGAACGGCATCAACGTATGCGCCGATTTCCTCACCACCGTGAACCTGACCGGTCTGGCCGGAGGAGCGCTGGTGGTGGTGGTGTGTGATGATCCCGGCCCCCTCACCAGCTCCAATGAGGAGGACTCCCGCTACTACGCCCGGTTGGCCATGTTGCCCCTGCTCGAGCCCTCCACCGCGCAGGAGGCCAAGGACGCCACGGCCTACGCCCTCGATCTGTCCGAGAGCAGCGGGCTCCCCGTGATCGTTCGGTCGGTCTCTCGCCTTTCTCACGGCCGCGGCCCGGTGAGCCTCGGCGTTCCCTCGCCTCCATCGCGTACCCCTCGCTTCGACCCGGCCACCCGACTCCTGGGTCTGCCTCATGTGGTCACTCGCAACCATGAGCGGCTTCTCGGCCTGCAGGAGGAGCTTCGCCTGGAGATGGAAGCCTCACCGCTGAACGCTTTCGTGGCGAATGCCGCGGAGGTGGCCGGCGGAGTGGGTGTAGCCACTACGGCGGATGCAGTCCTCGCAGAGAAGAGCACCCGCCTCGTCGTGGTGGCGGCCGGCTTGGGGGCGCTCTACGCCGATGAAGCCGTCAAAGAGATAGGCAGGCTGCACCCCGAGGCCACCACCGGCTTGGGCGTGCTCAAACTGAGCGCCGTGTGGCCCTTCCCCCGCAATCTGGTGGCCGGCCACCTCGCCGGGGCTGAAGCGGTACTCGTGGTGGAGCAGGTGGAGCCCTTCGTGGAAGAACAGGTGCTCATGCTCCTTGGCGACGCGGAGGCGGGCCTTCCGCCTCTCAAGGTGTACGGCAAGGCGAGCGGGCACATGCCCGCCGCCGGTGAGATCGACTCCCACGATGTACTGGTGGCTCTGCGACGCATCTTGGCGCTCTCCGAAGGGAATGTATCCGCCAAGGGTTCGTTCCTCTCTGCGGAAAGCGGCTCAGGTGCCGTCGATACCCACGCCGAGGCCGACGCCTTGCGCCGCACCCAGGTACTCGAGGGGCTCCCACCGCGGGATATCAGCTTCTGCTTCGGCTGCCCCCACCGGGCCTCGTTCTACGCCATCAAAGCGGCAATGGCCCTGGACGGCCGTGAGGGTGTCGTCACCGGAGACATCGGCTGCTACGGCTTGGCCGCCGGGCCCACCGGCTTCTCTCAGCTCGCCACTCTGCACTGCATGGGGGCGGGGTTGGGCGAGGCCTCCGGCCTGGGAGTGTTGGGTCAGCTGGGCTTCACGCAGCCGGTGGTTGCCGTGGCCGGTGACTCCACCTTCTTCCACGCCTGTCTCCCCGCCCTCGTCAACGCCCGTTGGCAGAAGGCGGATGTGGTGTTCGTCATCCTGGACAACTCCACCACGGCGATGACCGGCTTCCAGCCTCATCCCGGCACCCCCTGCAGTCCGCTCGACCCCGAGAAGACTGTTGTCCTCCCCGAAGAGGTGTGCCGGGGAATGGGCGTGGAGACGGTGGTGGTGGATCCGGTGGCCGACCCCCGTGAGACCGTCCGGCTTCTCTACGAGAGCCTCCAAGCGGGTGGTGTGCACGTGGTCATCATGCGCCGGGCCTGCGCCCAATACGAGAAGAAGGCGGGCTCAGCCGGACGTCGGAAGGCCATGGTTGTGGTGGAGAAGTGCCGGGGTGAGGAGTGCGGGTGCGACCGCTTCTGTAGCCGTATCATCGCCTGTCCGGGCAATCGCTTCGACCAGGAGACCGGCCGCGCCTACGTGGACCCCGACTACTGCAACGGCTGCGGCCTCTGTGTGGAGCTGTGTCCCTCCGGAGCACTCGTGTTGGCCGACCCCCACACGCTGAAGGAGGGACGATGAGTGAGGAGAGGGTGTCAACAAGAAATGGCGAGGAGGTCCCCGTCAACTTGGTCTTCACCGGGGTGGGGGGCCAGGGCAACGTGATTGCTGCCAAGCTGGCCGGCAGCGCCCTGCTCGCGGCCGGCTTCGAGGTGGCGGTGGGGGATGTCTTCGGCCTCTCCCAGCGGGGTGGCTCAGTGGCGAGTCACGTGCGCTTTCACCGTGGAGCTCCTCTTCCGCCCCTCATTCCTCCGGGCAGGGCCGACTTCGTGGTGGGTTTCGAACCCCTGGAGGCGCTTCGGGTGCTCTGCCAGTTGGGTGGCCCCCACACCGGGGTGCTCACATCCACCGGAGATGTTCCTCCCACCGGGGTGCTCATGGGCACCTCCACCTACCCCGAGGTCCAACAGCTCCTCGACGAGATGGCGCGGCTGGCCACGTTCGTCGTGCCCTTCGACGGTCTGGATCTGGCCCGACGGGCGGGTAACGTGCAGGCGCTCAACATGGTGATGGTGGGGGCGGCGACCGGTCTTGGCCTCCTACCCCTGACTGTCGAGGATCTCGTGCGCGAAGCCGAGGCGACCTTTGCTCCCAAACTTCGCTCTGTCAATCAGTCCGCCCTCGAACTCGGCTTCGAGTTGGGGGTGTCGGAGAGAGCGGGCCTCGAGCGTGGCGACAAAGAAAGGAAGGTTTAGGTGTACAGAGTCTTGCAGCCTTTTGAGTACCTCGAAGCAAAGAGCGTCGACCACGCCGTGGAGCTTCTCACCCGCCTGGGTCCTGACGCCCGGGTCATCGCCGGAGGCACGGATCTCATCATCTCCATGAAGAAACGTGACCTGGCTCCGAAAGCCCTTATCGCCATTGGAGGGCTCAGCGAATTGAGCTTTCTCGAAGCCACGACCGAAGGTGGGCTTCGCATCGGGCCTCTGGTGACGCATGCGGCGGTCGCCGCTTCAGAGGTCGTCCGGGAACGTTTCGAGATGCTGGCGGTGGCAGCGGGGGAAGTGGGTACGCCACAGGTGAGGAACATGGGCACCCTAGGCGGCAACGTGTGCAAGGCCGGCCCCTCGCAGGACACTCCCCCGGTACTCATCGCCCTCGAGGCCGTGCTCACACTGCGGGGCCCCCACGGGGAGAGAAGCGTGCCGATGGGAGAATTCTGCACCGGTCCCTTCTGCACCGTTGTTGCTCCCGAAGAAGTTCTCACCGAGATCACCATCCCTCCGCTGCCGGAAGGCAGCGCCGGTTGTTACAAGTGGTGCACCAAGATCACGAAGGTGGATGAGACGCTGGCCGGGGCCGGTGTCGTGCTGTCACTGGCTGATGACGGTACCTGCAAGGACGTGCGCATCGGACTGGGCTCGGTTGCGCCCACGGCGATCCGGGCGCGGCAGGCCGAAGGGATGCTTCTCGGTACGAAGCTCGAACCGGGTGAGGTGGAGGCGGCGGCTGAGACGGCCTTCACCGAGTGCATGCCTCGCTCCCGGCCCGGTTATCGCCGCCACATGGTGAGGGTGATGGTGAAGGACGCGGTCATGGAGCTCAAGGAGAAGATCGTGGGAGACAGTACGTCGAGTGACCCGGGGGAGGCGCCCCGATGAAGACTCTGGCCAACTTCGTGGTGAACGGCGAACCGTATGAACTTGCCATCGAGCCGAATCTTCTTCTCATAGAGGTGCTCCGGGACGAACTCGGGCTGACGGGTACGAAGCACAGCTGTGGAGTCGGCAACTGCGGTGCCTGTACCGTTCTCGTCGAGGGGGAACCGGTGCTTGCCTGTCTCAGTCTGGCCATGGCTGCGCGAGGAAAGGCCATCACCACCATCGAGGGCTTGGCCGAAGGCCCCACCCTACATCCGCTCCAAGAGGCCTTCATCGAGGTGGGGGCCATTCAGTGCGGCTATTGCACGCCGGGCATGATCCTCACCGCGAAGGCTCTGCTTGACAAGAAACCCGACCCCACCGAGGAGGATGTCCGTGAAGCCTTGGCGGGCAACATCTGCCGCTGTACCGGTTACGTGAAGATTATTGAGGCGGTACTCGCTGCTGCCGAGGCCATGCGGAAGGGGGCGGCCCGATGAACGAGGAGTTCAGCGTTGTAGGTAAGAGGATTCGCCAGCCCGATGGTCCGGCCAAGGCCACCGGGGAAGCCAAGTTCGTGGGTGACCTTCGCATGCCGGGCATGCTCATCGCCAAAGTGCTCCGCAGTCCCCACGCCCATGCCCGGGTGGCGGCCATAGACACGAGTAGGGCTGAGGCGCTTCCCGGTGTGGCTGCGGTACTCACGCCGGATGACCTCGAGGACTGGAGCGGCTTCGACCGGGGCATGAAGGACATGCCGCTGGTGGCCGGGGGGTACCGCATCCCACCTGAAGAACAGGTGGTCAACCGCGTCGCCCGCCACTATGGGGATGCCGTGGCGGCTGTCGCCGCCGTCAACGAACACATCGCCGAAGAGGCCCTCTCGCTGCTCGAGGTGGAGTACGAGGTGCTGCCCTTCGTGCTGAACGCTGAGGAAGCCCTGCGTTCCGGGGCGCCGCAGGTGACGGAAGCCGCTCCCGGCAACATCGGCAAGCACCTGTCGTATCCCTACCCCGAGGGCGACGTCGATCAGGCTCTCGCCGAAGCCGATCTGGTGGTGGAGGGCGAGTTCCAGACCACGAAGCAGGATCACTGCACCCAGGAGACGGCGGCCTGCCTTGCCTATGTGGATGCGTCCGGGCGTCTCAACGTATGGTCGCAATGCCAGCTGGCCCACCTGGCCCGGCGCGAACTGGCGAATATCTTCAACCTGCCGGTCCACAAGGTGAAGATCATGACGCCGTTCGTGGGAGGCAGTTTCGGCCAGCGCGGCGCCCTCTGTGCGGAGCCGGTGGCGGTCGCCTTGGCGCTCAAGACCAACAAGCCGGTCAAGCTGGTCTTCTCCCGGGAGGACAACTTCTTGGGGCTCGAGAGCCGCACCGGTTTCGACAACATCCACGTGCGTCTGGGGTTCAAGAAGGACGGCACCCTCACGGCAATCAAGACGAATATGCTTGGCCATCTGGGTGGGTACATGGGCTGTGGCCCCATGGCGTCGGTCATCGGCATGACGCTCTCCATGGGCCATTACCGCTGTCCCAACCGGTACGGCGACGCCGACATGGTGATGACGAACATCCCGGTGTCCGGCGCCATGAGGGGTTTCGGCAACGATGCCATGATGTTCTGCATCGAGCAGTTGGTGGACGAAGCGGCCGAGAAGTTGGGCCTCGATCCCATCGATATCCGGCTGAAGAACACCAAACAGCCGGGCGAAACGGCCTCCATGGGGCTCATGCTGGAGAGCAGTTACCTGGAGGACTGCATGCGGGCCGGCGCTGAGAGGTTCGGCTGGCAGGAGCTGCGCTCACAGCCCAAGGAGACCGAGGGACGCATCAGGCGCGGTTGCGGCATGGCCACCATGAGCCACTGCACCGGCGCCGCACCTCTGTATCTGGAACACTCCAACGCCATGGTGAAGTTCAACGAGGACGGCTCGGTCAACCTCACCGTGTATCCCGCTCCCGTGGGCACGCATATCTGGGGTGCTCTTTCCCAGATCTGCGCCGAGGAACTCGGTATCGGGGTCGAAGACGTGAGCATCGTTACAGGCGACACCGACATCACCCTGTTCGAGTACGGTTCCGACGCAAGCCGCTCCACCTACGCCATCGGAGGCGCCACACTGAGGGCGGCGCGGAAGGCCAAGGAACAGTTGCTGGCTCATGCGGCGGAGATGCTCGAAGTTCCTCCGGACCAGCTGGAGACGCGGGACAGACGAGTGTTCTCCAAGGCCGACCCCAACAAGAGTATCGACGTGGGTGAGGTGTGCTACGACGCCATCTACAGCTTCGGGGGAGAGGCCACGAACTTCGCGGGCAAGCAGTCGTTCGAGCCGACGTGGAACTCACCCACCTTCGGCGCTTACTTCGCCGAGGTCGAGGTCGATACCGAGACCGGCCGCGTGTGCGTGACCCGTTTCGTGACCGCCATCGACTGCGGCAAAGCCATCAATCCCATGGCGGTGGAGGGCCAGCTCGAGGGAGGCCTTCAGCAGGGCCTGGGTTACGCCTTGACGGAGAACTTCCTGGTGAACGAGACCACGGGCAAGGTGGAGACCACGAACTACGACAGCTATAAGGTGCCGGGCACGCTCGACATGCCGCACAGTGAAGTCATCATCGTCGACAAACCCGACCCCAAGGGCCCGTTCGGAGCCAAGGGGGTGGGAGAGCCGGGTATGGTGGGGATTCCCCCTGCCATAGCCAACGCCATATACGACGCGATTGGAGTGAGGATCCATAGTCTGCCCATGACCCCTGAACGGATCCTGGCGGCACTGGCTGAGAAGGACGACTGAGGAGCCGGTGCCGGGCGATGCCGAGGGAAGGAGCAAGAGGCACTGCCATGGGGAACGCGGACGGGTCACCGCCACCCGGGTCTGCCGGCCGGACCATGGCGTACTTGGATAACGCGTGCCTGGGTAGGCTTGGCCCGGAGTCGGCGGCGTGGGCTCGGGATGTCGTGGGCCGTCTCGAACGACCCGCCGGCCCGCCCACGGAGCTGGTCGTGGAGCTCTATCAGACGTACCCGCGTGCCCGTGCGTTGGCTGCCGCACTCGTGGGGGTCGACGAACAGCGTATCGCTCTCGTGGAGAGCACGTCACACGGGCTGGGTATGGTGGCCGCGGCTCTCCCTCTTTCGTCAGGCGACAATGTCTTGGTATGCGACCTGGAGTTCTTCCCCTCGGCCCTCTGCTGGCGGGCCCGAGCAGAAGCAATTGACCTGGAGGTGCGGCCGGTCCGGACTGCCGGTGGACGTGTCGGCGCGGTGGATTTCGAGCGCCATCTCGACGAACGGACCAAGGCCATTGTGGTGAGTGCCGTACAGGAGATCAACGGCTTCCGGGCACCCCTCGCCGATCTCTGCCGGATGGCCCACGCGGCCGGCGTCATGGTGATCGTGGACGGCGTGCAGGAAGTCGGCTGTCTGAACATCGACCTCGGCGGCGCGTACGACGAGTGCCCCGATGTGTACTGTGCGGGTGGGCACAAGTGGCTATGCAACCCGTTCGGCGTAGGCTTCATGTGTGTGCATGCCCGTGCACTCGACCTGCTCAAGCCGGCCTTCTACGGCTACTTCAACGCGGCCGAGCCCGATGATGGCTGGGGCTCGTATCTGGCCTCGCCGGAGCGCACACCGTTCGACCCCCTGCCCCTTCTTCCCGGGGCGCAACGCTTCGAGAGCGGGGGAATGGGCAACTTCTTGGGAGCGGCGGTGCTCGGCGCCAATCTGGAAGCGCTTCTTGCCAGGGGCATGGACAGGGTGGAGGCAGAGGTGAAGTCCCTCGGAGAACGCCTGGTCGAGGGTATCGAGGGCTTGGGTCTCGAAGTGCGCTGCTCTCTGGTCGGGGCTGAACGTTCCGGCATCACCGTGTTCGGCTTGCCCGGAGGCTTTCAGGCCGAGCTGGAGCTGAACGACTACCTGGCTTCCCACGGGGTGTATGTGTCGGTGCGCTATACGTCGGGAGTGGGTGGCGTTCGTGTTTCCCCCCACGTGCACAACGATTCTGTTGATGTCGACAGGCTGCTGGAAGCGACGGAGACGTGGCTCGGTTTCGCGAAATACTCGAGGCAGGAGTCTCGCGAAGGTTTATGATGAAAGATGGGGGATATGGGTCGGCCCGAGGGTGCCAAGGTCTTGACAAGAAGGGTATCCGTGGTCTAATAGGTAAACCGCACATCCTACCGCGTGAGCGGTTCCAGCAAGGCATCCCGACGCCCGCTGGATGTGCGAGGACGGAATTGATGGGGAACCGAACGGGAACTATTCAGTCTTGGCGTCTATCTGTACGATCAACACGTCTTGTTCGCGGGTGTGCGATAGGAAGGAGGTAAAGGGGTAGTACCAGCGCAAGAGGTGCCGGGGCATATCTCGACGTGTCCAGGTGGCCTGCGTCGTGAGGCTGATGTTTCGTCTCCCAGGCGCGTTGTTGTGCAAAAGCACTTCTGAAGCAAGGTTCACTCTCCAGAACCCAAGAAGGGGGTTGCTCTGTGAGAATTCGTTCAACAGTTCTTGTGGTCATTCTTATGTTGATTGCGGCGCTCTCGGTTGTTGTCGCCGGCTGCGGCGGAACCGAAGAGACAACTACTACCACTGCTGCCGGAGGCGACGAGACCACAACCACCGCGCCTTCCACAGGCGAAGTCATCGAGGTCAAGATCGCTGCTCAAGGTCCGTTCAGCGGGCAGCTTTCCAAGATCGGTCTCGACGCTCTTCAGGCCGTTGAGTTGGCGGTAGAAGAATTCAACGAGTCGCAGGACCAGATCAGGGTCACGGTTGAGGTGGGCGACGACGTGGCCGACCCGGCGAAATCAGCGTTGTTGGCTGAGAAGTTCGTCTCCGACGCGTTGGTGATGGGTGTCATCGGCCCCATGAACAGCTCCGCCGGCCAATCGGCGCTCCCGGTGTTGGAGCCCGCCGGCCTGGCGCTGATCACCCAGTCGATGACGGCCGTCGAGCTCTCTCAGCAGGGCTACGCCGTGTTTCACCGGATCTGCCCGCGTGACGACGCCCAGGGTGCCGGCATCGCCGGGATCATGGCCGTCGATGTGGGGGCCGAGAAGGTCTACATGATCGACGACAAGAGCACCTACGGCCAGGGCCTGGCCGACGAGGTGGAAGGCCTGCTGCGCGACAAGTACGGCATCACCGAGATCCAGCGTGACCAGATCGGGCCCGACGACAAGGAGTTCTCGACGCTGATCACCAAGATCCGGGCCTTCGATCCGGATGTGTTCTTAGCCTGCATCCCCAGCCCGGCCCAGTATGCCGCCATCGCCAAGCAGATGCAGGCGGTGGGTTACCAGGTGCAGCTGGTCGGAGCCGATGCTGCAAACGACAAGGGTGAGTTCGTCGATGCCGCTGGCGATGCCACCGAGGGCACCCTCTTTACGTCGCTGGGGCCCATCGTGACGGCCTCCACCAACCCGGCCACCGTGGCTTTCGTGGAGAAGTACCTCGATCGTTTCGGTGAGCTTTCAATGTTCTCCGCGCAGAGCTATGAAGCGGCCAACGTGCTGCTCGACGCCATTGTGCGCGCCTACGAGGCCAATGGCGAAGTGACCCGTGAAGGTGTGCTCGAAGCGCTGAAGGCCACCAGCTACGACGGCGTTCTCGGCTTCACCATCGAGTTCACCGATCAGGGCGACCTTGCCTCCTCCGGTGTGTTCATCGGGCAAGTCAAGGACGGCGACTTCGTCTTGGTCAAAGAGGCGAACTTCTAGACAGCAGCGCAGCAGGACTGTCGGCAAATCTACCGCGGGAGGAGGGGCTTCGCCGCTCCTCCCGCCCGAACCCTCGAACGGGGACGTGTAGATGGGACAACTCATAACGCAGCAAGTGATCAATGGGCTGGCCCTGGGTTGCGTGTACGGTCTCGTGACCCTGGGCTATTCCATGGTATATGGCATCTTGGAGATGCTGAACTTCGCTCACGGTGAAGTGTTCATGATCGGGGGCATGATCGGGTTCTATATCCTGCAGGTCTTCCTCGGCCCGGCCGGCCTCAACGCTCCCGCAGCCTTGGTGCTTCTGCTGATGATGATCGGAGCCATGGCCGGCTGTTCGCTCTTGGGTATGGGCATTGAGTTCATCGCCTACCGCCCCCTGCGCAAAGGGGGCGCCTCTCGACTGGCCGTGCTCATCACCGCCTTGGCCATGTCCATACTCCTACAGAATCTCACCGCTCTCTTCCTGGGCACGCGGGCCAAGGACTACAGCACCTATCTGCTCATTCCCTCCGATTGGATCATCCGTCTGGGTACCATCACCATTACCGGCACCCAGGTCTTGATTATCTCCGTGACGATCATTTCCATGTTGGCAGTCGACCTTTTCGTGCGCCGCACCCGCTTCGGCAAGGCCATGCGGGCCACCAACAATGACCGCGACGCCGCTCCCTTCATGGGCATCAGCGTGAATTTCATCGTCACCCTCACCTTCTTGGTGGGCTCGGCTCTTGCGGGTATAGGTGGAGTCCTCGTGGGTCTGTACTGGACTCAGGTGGACTTTTTCATGGGTTTTGCCGCCGGATTCAAGGCCTTCACGGCCGCAGTGCTCGGTGGTATCGGCAATCTGCGCGGGGCCATGCTGGGCGGGCTGCTTCTGGGTCTGGCCGAGAGCTTGGCCATCGCGTTTATCTCACCCACCTACAAGGATGCCATCGCCTTGGTCATTCTGGTGTTGGTGCTCTTGGTGAGGCCACAGGGTCTCTTGGGCGAGCAACTCCCGGTGAAAGTGTAGGTGTGACATGACTGAGAACAGCACACCTCGCCTCGATCCCTCCGGCTTGGGGGAAACCACCGAGGAGTTCATGGACAAGAAGACGTGGGGCCAACGTCTCTTGGAGACCACTCCCGCCCAAGGAGTGGCGACGGCTGCCGGCAAGGTGCCCCAGTGGGTATGGGCCCTCATATTCGCCGGGCTGGTGTTGGGCTATCCCCTTATGGTGGGCAACGCCTACTGGGTCCGCATCGGCGGCACGGTGGCTCTCTACGTCATCTTGGGTGTGGGGTTGAATATTGTAGCCGGTTACAGCGGTATGCTGGACATGGGATACACAGCCTTCTACGGCATGGGTGCCTACACCTATGCCATCCTGGCCTCACCCCACTTCGACATCCACCTCAACTTCTGGCTGATCCTGCCCATCTCCATGGCTGCCGCCATCGGCTTGGGAGTACTGATCGGTTCGCCTACCTTGCGGGTGCGGGGAGACTATTTGGCCATCGTCACCCTGTCACTGGGCAACATCTTCCAGATTCTGCTCAAGAATCTCGACCGTCCCGTCAACATCACCAATGGTCCCAACGGCATTGTCCGGGTGGATCCCCCTACCCTTTTCGGTTTCACCTTCACCACGGCCACCCAGTACTTCTACCTGGTGCTGTTCTTTGCCGTGGTGGTGGTGGTGGCCATCTCGCGCCTGCGATTCTCTCGCACCGGCCGTGCCTGGGCCGGCATCCGTGACGACGAGATCACCGCCTCCTGCATGGGTGTCTGGCGCCCCTACTACAAAGTGCTTGCTTACATCTCCGGGGCGGCGTTGGCCGGTCTGGCCGGAGGCGTGTTCGCCAGTTGGCAGAAGGGTGTGTTCCCGGAGAACTTCGGTATGGCCGAACTCATCGCCATCTACTGCATGGTGGTGATCGGTGGCGCCGGCAGTCCCAAAGGCGTCATTCTGGGTTCCATATCTCTGGTGTTCCTCGGTGAGGTGCTCCGACCCTACGGTGTCTACCGCATGGTCATCTATGCCCTCATCCTGCTGCTCATGATGCGGTTCCGTCCCGCGGGCATTCTGAAAGAGAAGCCGCGCAAGAGCAAGAGTACAGTGGAAGAGGCCCTCGCCCAAGGAGGTCTGGCCGTCGCCACGGCCACGACGGGCGGCGGCGGGTCAGGCAGACCATCGCAGATGGTCCAGGCCACCGCTGTGTCGGAGAGGAAGAGAAGCATCAAGGAGTCGGCGGGCAAAGAGGCCTCGTCTGCTTCTGCGCCGGCCCCGCCTGCCGCAGCGAAGGACGGTGAGGTGCTGCTCAAGATCGAGGATCTCTCCAAGGCCTTCGGCGGTGTGGTGGCCGTCGCCGACGTCTCCTTCGACGTGAAGCAGGGCGAGATCCTGGGTGTCATCGGTCCCAATGGAGCGGGCAAGACCACCGTGTTCAATCTCATCACCGGTATCTACAAGCCCGACGCCGGCAAGGTGACCTTCCAGGGGCAGGACATCACCGGTCTGCGTTCAGACAAGGTGGCCAGGGTGGGCTTGGGCCGCACCTTCCAGAACATCCGTACCTTCAACCTGCTGTCCGTGCTGGACAACGTGATGGCCGGTGCCCATCCGCAGCTGAAGGGCGGGGTGTGGGCCGGCATCGTCAGGCCTCCGGGCATACGCCGGGCGGAGAAGCAGGCCGAGCTGCGTGCCATTCGTAACCTGGCCTTTTTCAACCGGCCATTGGCCGAGAGAAAAGACGAGTTTGTGACCTCACTCAACTACGCCGACCGCCGTCGGGTGGAGATCTCCCGGGCCATGATGCTGGCGCCGAAGATCCTGCTGCTGGACGAGCCGGCCGCCGGCATGAACCCAACCGAAGTGGAGGAAATCACCGCCCAGATACAGCATCTGCGCGATGAGGGCTTCACCATCATCTTGGTGGAGCACCAGATGCCGGTGGTCATGGGTGTGTCTGACCGCATCGTGGTTATGAACAAGGGCGAGGTTCTCACCGAAGGTACACCGGCAGAGATACAGGCCAACGAAGAGGTCATCAAAGCCTACTTGGGAGTCCAGCACGAGGTGTGTGCAGATACCGGTCCCAAGCGGGAGTCGTTGGTCAAGGGTGAACCTCTGTTGTCCTTGAAGGGTGTGGGTGCCAGCTACGGAGCCGTGCGGGTGCTCTCCGGGGTGGATTTGGACGTGTACCGAGGTGAGATTGTCTGCCTCTTGGGGGCAAATGCCGCCGGCAAGAGCACCACGATAAAGACCATCTTGGGCAACGTGCGGGCCAATGCAGGCACCATCACCTTCCAGGATGAGCCCATCCAGAAGGCCTCCACGGTCAACATCATCAAGAACGGCATCGGTGTGGTGCCGGAAGGCCGGCGCATCTTCTGGCGGCTTAGCGTGGAGGAGAACTTGGAGATGGGAGCCTTCAGCTCCTCGCGAGACGCAGCCAAGATCAAGCGCGGCAAGGAACGGGCCTTCGAGCAGTTCCCCATCCTTTATGAGCGCCGCAACCAGAAGGGCGGCACGCTCTCCGGCGGTGAGCAGCAGATGCTGGCCATCGCCCGGGCGCTCATGAACGAGCCCACACTCCTGCTGCTGGACGAGCCCTCCATGGGTCTGTCCCCCGTCCTGGTGCAGCAGATCATGGACATCGTGGTGCAGATCAACGAGGAGTGGGGCACCACTATCTTCATGGTTGAGCAGAACGCCAACGAAGCTCTCAAGATTGCCGATCGGGGCTACGTGCTCCAGAACGGCCGCATCGTGATCACCGACTTGGCCTGCAACCTCTTGGCCGACGACGCCATGAAGGAAGCGTACCTGGGTGGTTGATGTGTAGGTATCCACAGGAACGGGGTGAGGCGGTGGCGGCACTCGGCACCACCGCCTCACCGCTCTGTATCGGTTGTGGGTTGTCCATGCCCTCCGGCGGCGGAACCTGGCCCGGTCTCAGGGGCCTGTGCGAGCCGCCCCCGTCCTCCAGACCACACGTGTGACACAGTCACGGCCGGCGCCGGCCGTGACTGTGTGCACCTCGATGCCGGTCGCGAGCGGAGCGCGCGGGAATCGCGCGCCGCGATGATCCAAGACAAGAGGAGACCGCCGTGGCGGACTATCCCTTTGAGCCATTTCGCATCAAGGTCGTTGAACCCATCCGGCCGAACACCGCGGAAGAGCGCACGCGTATCTTGCGGGAGGCCGGCTACAATCTGTTCGCGGTGCGGGCGGAAGACATACTCATCGACCTGTTCACGGATTCCGGCACCACCGCCATGAGTGACGGCCAATGGGCGGGAATGATGCAGGGGGATGAGGCCTACGCGGGCTGTCGTAACTACTATCATCTCGAGGAGGTGCAACGCAGCATCTTCGGTATGCCCTACTTTGTCCCCACTCATCAGGGGAGGCCGGCCGAGACCATGCTCATGGATCTCACCATCAGTGAGGGCGATGTGATTCCCAACAACATGCACTTCGACTCCACCGAAGCGAATGTCGTGGTACGTGGTGGCAAAGCGATGAACCTGGCCATCGACGAGGCCTGGGATCCCCAAGCTCACCATCCCTTCAAGGGGAACATGGATATCGCGAAACTCCGCCGGTGTATCGAGGAGACAGGAGTGGAGAGCATACCCTTCGTCATGATCACGGTCACGAACAACACCGGGGCGGGCCAGCCGGTGTCGATGGAGAACATTCGAGCCGTCAAGGAGGTGGCGGAGGAATTCGGGCTTCCCCTCTGGTTTGATGCCGCCCGCTACGCGGAGAATGCCTACTTCGTCAAGGTACGGGAGCCTGGCTACGAGCACAAGAGTCCGGTTGAGATCGCCCAGGAGATGTTCGCGCTTGCCGATGGGTTTGTGATGAGCTGCAAGAAGGACGGCCTGGTGAACATCGGAGGTCTGTTCGGTACGAGAGACGCAGAACTGTTCGAGCGGGCCAAGGTTCTCATGATCCTGAGAGAAGGCTTTCTCACCTACGGAGGACTTGCCGGGCGAGACTTGGAGGCATTGGCGCGGGGCCTCATGGAAGGCGTGGACGAGAGCTACCTCGCCTACCGCATCGAACAGACGAAGTATCTGGGCGACCGGCTGAGCGAGGCGGGAGTGCCTATCTTCGAGCCGGTGGGCGGCCATGCCGTCTATCTCGATATGAAGCGCTTTCTGCCCCACATACCCCAGAACCTGTTCCCCGGCGTGGCGTTCACGGCTAGGCTTTACGTTGAGGCCGGCGTGCGCGCAGTCGAACTCGGTTCGCTCGCCTTCGCCCACCCCGACCCGACGACCGGCGAGATGAGGTATCCCGCGCTGGAACTGGTGCGGTTGGCTCTGCCGCGGCGCGTCTACACGCAGAAGCACGTGGACTATGTCGCCGACGCCATCGTGAAGATCTACGAGGAGAGAGAGAAGCTGGAGGGGCTGGAGCTCCTGTGGGAGGCTCCGTTGATGAGGCACTTCACCGCGAAGCTGGCGCCGGTCTCGTAGGGAGCGGGGTTCTCGTGTTCAACCACAGAGTTCGTACACGTACGCGAAGACTGGGACGGGGCGACGGGGAAGGGAGGCGCTGGCCTCCCTTCCCCGTCGCCGCCGATCGCTTCGATCAGAAGAACGAGATGTTCAAGCGCGGTCTGTGGGATCCAGAGGCGGTCACCCTGACCGACCGTTTCCAGGAACTTGTCTACCAGGAACGGCCGGGGTATGACAAGTTGGCCTACTCACTGCAGTCGGCCGCGTGGAACACCGAGGATGCCTTTGGATACGAAGAAGCGACAGGCAGTCCGCTTGCCCTTTACTCCTGGACACCCCAGGAAGGTCGGCCGCGGCAGTGCGCCGTGACCGGCCGCCCCGTGCGGGAAGATCCGGAAAGAATGAGCCGGGTGGTGAAGAAGGCCGCCCGTTTGTACGGGGCCGACTTGGTGGGCATCACTCGTGTTCATGAGAGCTGGGTATATTCACACAGCTACAACAAGTTCTCCAGAAGGCATGAACCGCTCGAACTCCCCGAGGGCTGCACCACGGCCGTGGTCATGGCGTGGGCCATGGATTTTGATGCGATACGCACGTCACCCACCGCCGTGGCCGGTGCCGGGACCGGAGTGGGGTACAGCAGAATGGCTTTCTCGGCCAACCTGCTGGCGACATTCATCCGCGCACTCGGGTACACGGCTGTACCGTGCGGCAACGACACTGCTCTTAGCATACCGCTCGCCATGGCGGCCGGGCTTGGGGAGACAAGCCGCATGGGTCTTCTCATCACCGAGAAGTACGGCCCGCGGGTGCGGCTGGCCAAGGTGTTCACCGACCTCCCTCTCCTCTCCGACTCGTACAGGCCCTTTGGGGTGACCGAGTTCTGCCGTGTGTGCATGACCTGTGCCCGGCACTGCCCATCGCAGGCGATCAGCGAGGGAGAGATGACCACCGAAGGGCCCAACCTGTCGAGCCACCATGGTCCCTTGAAGTGGTATGTGGACGGATTCAAGTGTTACTCGTATTGGGCGCGTAATCGCATGGACTGCTCCGTGTGTATTCGCGTGTGCCCCTTCAACAAGAAGGAGGGCCGGCTCCACGATGCGGTGAGGGCCGCCATCAGGTACGCTCCGGCGTTCAATCCCCTCATTGTGCGGGGAGACCAGGCTCTTGGTTATGAGAAGGCTCTGCGGGTGCGCGAGTTCTTCGAGGACTCCCCCGTTACCCGGTCGAACGGTGCCACCATGGTGCCGGCAAAGAACCAGATTACCTCTCACCCGCGATGAGCGAATGATCCGAGGAAGCCGCACAGAGGGCCGAAGGTCGGTTTCACCGTCGGACGGCGGAGGCTTGGGTATGAGCCTGGTGCTCATGCTGAGCTTCTTTGCGGTCGCCGTCATGCAAATGGCCGTTCCGGTGACGGCGTCTCTTCTGCGCGACGTGAACGGTCTCACCGCAGGCCAGGTAGGTCTGCTCATGTCGGCGTACCTTCTCTCGTACGGCCCGGGGCAGATGCTCTCGGGTTGGTTGCCTGTGAGAGTGGGGGGTAGGGTGGTCGTCTGGGGCCTGCTCATTGTCGCGGCGGCGGCCGTACCGTTCATCCTGGGTTGGCCGTTCGGGGCTCTGCTCGGTGCGCGCTTCCTGCAGGGTATCGGCGCGGGTGCGACCTTCCCGGCGGCCGGCTATCTCATGAACGTATACCTACCCCCCGAAAAGCTCAGCCGGGGCTGGTCATCGTATGCTGCCGGAGCGGCCATGGGCAACCTGTTCGCCCTCTTGGGTCTGGCCCGTGTGGGGCAACTGGGGGGTCTTGCGGGTGCATTCCTCGTGGGTGGCGGAGTCGTCCTTCTCTCCGCCGCGGCGGCCTGGGCGCAGCCGGCGGTAAGGGCCCGTCCGAATGACTCTCCGCACGAGGAGCTCCCCCTGGGCATGTGGGCTGCGGTGCGCTTCCTGTTCGCCAAGCCCGAAGTCAGGCTTCTCGCGGTGGTCAACATCAGCGTGGTCACCCTCTCGGTGGTCACACTGACGTGGACGGCTGAGTTCTTGCGCGAGTATCATGGAGCTTCGGTGGCGCTGGCCACCGCTATCACTGCGGGCTATGCGGCGGCCCAGCTCATTGGAGCCCCCACCTCTGCTCTGCTGCTGAGGCGTCTGGGGCGGCTGACGTTGCTTCTTGTCATGCTGATCGGGATGGTGCTGGCAGGAACAGCTCTTGCTCTCTCGCGCAGTTCGGTGGGCGCCTTCGTGAGTGTCTTTCTCATGGGCTTCTTCATGCTGGGGTCGTTCACGCCCAGCTTCGCGCTCATCCCGGAGTACGTACCGGCCCGGCTGGCCGGGATGGCCAGCGGGGTGTTGAACGGCATTGCCTTCGTGGGAGCCCTGGCGGGCCCCTGGGTGTTCGGGCTCATATTGGACGTGGGGTGGGGTTACCGGGTCGGATACGGAGCGTTCACGCTGTTGTCGGGGAGCGGTGTTCTGGCCGTCCTCAGTCTCGTCCGGAGGGCCCGGCATGGCACCATACCGGCGCTCCAAGAGCAGGGAACGGTCTAGTCACGAGGAGGGGATATCTTGACCAGTTTTGGAATACGATTCATTGACCACTTGGCTCCGGCGTCCACCATTCTGGACTGGGTGGAGTTCGCCGACGACAAGGGCTTCGAGTACGTCTGGTTTCCACACGACACCTTCTGTAAGAGTACGTGGGCGATGACCTGCGCAGCGGCACAGCGCACCCGCCGCATGAAGATCGGTTCGATCGGTACGAATCCCTACACCTTCGATCCATGCGAGATCGCTACCTATGCGGCCACGTTGGACGAACTCTCAGAAGGGCGGGCGGTCCTCGGTCTCGGGCTGCACACGAGCGACATGTTGGCTTGGGTGGGCATAGAGGCAACCGATGTGATAGGCGCCACCAGTGAGGCGGTGGAGTTGATTCGCGGTCTCCTGAGGGGCGAGGTGATGGAGTACCGCGGCAAGCAGTTCCAGTGGACCGACCAGGCATACCTGCGCTTCAAGCCCTTTCGCGAGAGGATACCGATATATGGGTGTGCCTTCGGTGCGGACTACCTGGCGATGACGGGAGAGGTGTGCGAAGGCAGCCTGCCCATGATCACCCCTCCGGAGTCGGCTCCCCGCATGGTGGCGCACATACAGCGGGGTATCGAGCGCGCGGGCCGGCGGCCCCAGGAAGTTGACATCGCCGGCTGTGCCTGGCTTTCGCTCTCCGACGATGGTGCCACGGCCGATGCTGTCATGCGCAAGATGGTCTCGTACTTCGGGGCCTACCTGGAGGAGGAGGCGCTCCGCACGGTGGGCTTGAGCGTCTCTTCTTTTGATGAGATCAAGTCCCTCATCGACTCGGGTCGCTACCACGATGCGGCCGAGGCGGTGACGCCTGAGATGCTGCGGTTGGGCATCTCCGGCACCCCGCACCAGGTGATCGAGCGAATCGAGGAGTTGGAGGAGGCCGGTATCACCCAGGTTTGCCTGGGAGGGCCCCTCGGACCCGATCCCCGAAAGGCCATAGAGCTTCTCGGAGCCAAGGTGCTGCCGCACTTCGCCGCCCGCACGGGCTGAGCTGGGATGGACCATTCACCTCCTGGAGCCCGTACGGCGGGCGCCGTCGCGGTCACCCTGCTTTTCTGGGGGTCTGCGTTCGCTGCCATCAAGGCAGGTTTGGACTCGTTTGGACCCGGCCAGGTTGCGTTGGGGCGCTTTCTGGTGGCTTCCGCCGCCCTCGGTTTCTACGCCTTTTCCGGACGGGTGCGTGTTCCCGCCTTGCGCGATGTGCCTGCGCTCGTCCTGATCGGGTTCCTCGGGGTGACTGTCTACCATGTGGGCATCAGCTTCGGCCAGGTATCGGTATCTGCCGGAGCCACGAGCATCATCGTGTCGACAAACCCCATCTTCACGGCGCTCTTGGCCACGTTCTTCCTGAAGGAGAGGCTACGGGTGTGGGGCTGGGTGGGAGTGGGCTTGAGCTTCTTCGGCTCGACGCTCGTGGCTTTCGGGGAGGGTGGAGGCACGGGATTCAACCCGTATGCACTCTTCATCGTGATGGCTGCCGTGGCCACGGCCATCTCTTTCGTCATCCAGAAGCCCTACCTGCGTAGGTACAGGGCCATCGAGATGACCACCTACACCATCTGGGTGGGCACCGCCTTCATGCTGGTGTTCCTCCCGGGCTTGGTGCGGCAGGTGCCGCAGGCCTCAATGGAATCACTTCTCGCGCTGGTGTACCTGGGCCTCTTCCCGGCCGCGCTTGCGTACATCACCTGGACGTATGCTCTCGCCCGTACGCCGGCGTCGGTGTTGACCACATATCTTTACGTGATTCCCCTGCTCGGCATCTTCTTCGCCTGGTTGTGGCGGGGAGAGGTACCGGTGCTGTTGTCGATTGGAGGCGGGGTACTGGCGCTTGCCGGAGTGGCTCTCGTGAACACCAAGGGCAGGGACAGGCCTGCCCTCGTACCCCCCGAGGCCGTGCCCGGGGCGGTGGTCAACGGGGCGGTGGACGACGGAGAGAACGGGAAGCCGTTCAATGAACGGGTCGACCGCAGAGGCGAGAGAGGAGACTTCGAAAGTCCTCGAGAGGACGAGCTCCGCTCACCTTGAGGGGCTGGGAGTGATCCGGAGGCATGAAGAGGAACAAGGGTATGCCCGTGAGCCCCAGCAGGCGTGCTTCCTCCCGGGCCTGCTGCAACCGGGGGTGGTAGCGGCCGGACGTCACGGCCTCGGTCATGCCTTCTGGTTCGAGTCCCGCTTGGGCGGCAAGCGTGCGCAGGACATCGAGATCGCCTATATCGGCCGAGTCGGAGAAGTATGCGTTGAAGAGCAGGGAGTGGAGCTCTTCGAACCGCCCATGGTCACGGGCGTACTCGGCGGCGTAGAGGGCGGCCCGCGTATTCGGCATGCGGGGCGCCGGCTTGATCACGAAGCCGAACTCCTGAGCCCGGGCGGCTATGGCGTCGTACATGCGCGATACGTCGACTCCGGGCAGGTGATCGGGCAGCGACATGCCTTCCGGAGGCGTCTCCGGGTGAAGCTCGAAGCCCACCCATTCGACTTCCAGTGGAAACTCGGTTGCCAGACGGTCGGCAAGACCCTTGCCGATGAGGCAGAAGGGTCACATGTAGTCGGAGAATATGCGCACCTCGATGGCCACAGTTGTGCCTCCCCACTTCGAGTACTATGGGGCTGAGTGTTCCCAGGAGTCCGCTGCCGAAAACAACCAGGATGAGGTGAGAATTGGCTACTCCGAGCGCCTATGCCGCTCACGGTCGGGGAGCACTGAGCTGTGTCCTGTGCGCCCGGCTGGCTCAAGGTGAGGAGCTACTGGGGAACGAGGCTGCCGCGGTTCTCGCGGATGCGCCTGCGCGTGGAGGTATCCAGCGTCTCATGGTGGTTCCCCGCAGGCACGTCGACCTGCTCGTTGCCCTCTCGAGCGAGGAGGCCTGTTCGCTATACGGACTCGTGGACGAACTGCGGTCGGCACCTGGTTATGAGAGCCGCCCTCTCGCCTATGACATGACTGCGCTTGAAGGCAGCGGCACCGATGGCTCATGCGGCCACGCCTGCGTCGAGCTTCGGGCTCGCTTCCACACCCAGACCCGATGACGTTTTCCGTCCCCACTCTTGCCTACAATTCTCTGCGGGCCGCCCATACACCATGGCGGCGGTTGGTCTCGAAGAGGAGGCAGGAAGATGACGCTCAGGCACCGGATAGGCTGGTCCGCACTGGCTGCGGTGATTGTGGTGGCGATGCTCTCACTGGCGAGCACGCTCTCCGTCGAGGAGTCCGCTGAGGAACGGCCGGGCCCGTACGTAGCCTACCTGTCTCGCACATACGTTGCACCGTGGTTGGGGCAGGAGGCGGAGTCGGTCGCGTCCGTATGGTGGTTGCCGGGCCGACTCAACGATGTCGCCGTCGGCGGACAGCTGTTCAGCTGTTCCGTGCCACCGCCCGTTGGTATATGGTAGTAGACGAGCGGAGCCGGGTTCTCTCGTGCGGAGGTCCGATCGGAGATGGCGGAGTGGTTCGAAGTGGTGAGCCTTGAGGTCGGGCTGTGGGCTCTTGTCGAACCGCATGCCGATTCGGTCACATCCTATCTTGTCGAGGGCAGCGAAAGGGCGGTGCTCGTCGACACCGGTCTGGGTATCGGAGATATGAGGGCCGCGGTCGAGGAACTCACCGACCGCCCGATCCTCGTGGTCAATACGCACGCCCACTACGATCACATCGGGGGCAATCGCCTGTTTGAAGAGGTGGGTACTCATCCCGATGCAGCACCCATGGTGGAAAGAGGTGTCCCGGCCGACCGGCTCTCCTGGCTGGTCGATCCGGGGTCCTTTCTAGCGGAGCTACCCCCAGGTTTCGTGAGCGAGGCCTTCAACATACCGCCTGGGTCGGTGACTCATCTGTACGACGAAGGCGACGAGATCGGACTGGGCGATCGATCGCTCCGGGTGCTCCATACTCCGGGCCATGCAGCGGGCTGCATCTCGCTCTTCGACTCCTCTCGGCGCGTGCTCTTCTCCGGCGACGTGGTGTATCCGGGCAATCTCTTCGTCTGTTTTCCGGATTCGGATTTCGACGAGTACTGCGCAAGTATTCAGCGGATGGCCGCGCTTTCGTCGCAGGTGAGGCTTCTGTTACCGGGCCATGGACCATTCCCGCTCCCGTTGGATCTCGTACGGAGGCTCAACGACTGGCTCCATGCGGTTGTTGCCGGGCAGGTCTCCTCGAGCGTCTCCTCTTCTCCCTGGGGCACCGTACGGGTGTACGAAGGCCCGGATTTCAACCTACTGCTTCACCTCTGAGCGAGAAGCGATTCGCCCGGACGGCGTGGGGGTGAGTGACCATGTACCCGCAGCCTTGAAGACACCATGGGCATGAGATGCTGGGGCCCCGCCGTGTGCCTTCAAAGAGGCCCGGCTCACGTGTAGTATGGCGGAGCAAGGGCCGACGGGCCCGCACGGGGCTTCGATGTCCGCCGTTCACCTTCGCAAGGAGGCGCTACGATGGAATGCAAACGCGAAGAGAATCTCGAAACCTGCGCCTGTTCCTATGGTTCGTGCAGCAGGAGGGGTATCTGCTGTGAATGCATAGCCTACCATCTGAAGAGCAGGCAGCTTCCGGGTTGCTGTTTCAGCCCCGAAGCCGAGCTCACCTACGACCGGTCTTTCGAGCACTTCGCGCGACTGGTTCGGGAGGGTAAGGTCTAGGGGGCTACCTTGGCACATGGCCTTTGTGCCACTCGATGCAGGAGGGTGTGGTGGTCGAGTCCTTGCTCGTCGCGGTGCTGGTGCTTCTTGCGGTGGTGGCCGTACTGGTAGCCACTTTGCTCTATCGTCAGAGAGGCGGTGGAGTAGGGGCGATGGTTGCGCCCCACGTCAAAGCAGTGGCGGATGGGCAGCGACGGCTGGAGGAACTGCTGCGGGAGGATGCGGTCCGCCGTCGCGAAGGAGAGGCGCGGGAGGCGGCGAGGCTCCGGCACGATACGGCCGAATCCGTGCGAGGTATGGGCGACTCCGTGGTGAATGTCATGGCGCGGCTCGGCGAGCAGCAGCAGGCCCAGATCTCCGCCATCGACGCTCGTCTCGCTTCCCTCACCCGCGTGAACGATGCCAGGCTGGAAGCGCTCCGTGGGGTGGTCGATACCAGGCTGCGTGAGCTGCAGGAGGAGAACGGCATGCGCCTCGACGAGATGAGGCGTACGGTGGACGAACGCCTGGAATCGAGTCTGGAACGCCGCCTGGGTGATTCGTTCCAGCAGGTCAGCGAGCGCCTCGAAGCCGTACACAAAGGTCTTGGGGAGATGCAGGCTCTCGCCCAAGGAGTGGGCGATCTCAAGCGCGTACTGACCAATGTGAAGACCAGAGGCACGTGGGGCGAGGTTCAGCTCGGGGGACTACTTGAACAAGTACTTGCACCCGAGCAATATGTGGCCAACGCCTGCTGTGTGCCACACAGTTCGGAACGGGTGGAATACGCGGTTCGTCTTCCCGGGAGGGGCAATGGGCAGGCTGAGTGTGTGCTCCTCCCCATCGACGCGAAGTTCCCTCTCGAGGACTACGAGCGGCTGGTGGAAGCGCGTTCCGCCGATGATCGCTCCACTGCCGAGCAGGCAGCGAGGCAGCTGGAGTCCCGGGTGAGGAAGGCGGCGAAGGACATCAGATCCAAGTACGTGAATCCTCCCCACACGACCGACTTCGCGATTATGTTTCTGCCCACGGAGGGGCTCTTCGCCGAAGTATTGGGGCGGCCCGGTCTCTCCGATGCCCTCCAGCACGACCACAGGGTGGTGGTGGCCGGTCCCACCACGTTGGCGGCTCTTCTCAACAGCCTGCACGTGGGTTTCCGGAGCGTGGCCATCGAGCGTCGCTCCAGCGAGGTATGGGAATTGTTGGGTGCGGTCAAGACTGAGTTTGCCCGATTCGGAGAGATGCTGGCGAAGGTCCAGCAGAGGCTGCACCAAGCTACCGAGAGCGTCGACCGGGCCACCAAGGCCACACGGTCGATCGAGCGTAGGCTGAGGGATGTAGAGGAGTCACCGGTGAGGGTGGACGGAGTGCACGTGCTCGACGATGATGGAGCACAGTGACGGGGCAGAGAGTCGGGTTACCGGTAATGATGAAGTCGGCCTCCTCTTGCAGCCGCGAGGCCGGAGTTCTTCCGCTGATGAGTCCTTCGGCCCGGTTCGGACGGATGGAGGGAGGGTAGAAGGACAGGAGAGGCAGAGCACGGTTGGCCGCGTGCGGTTGTGGCCGGCGTAGGGTTGTGTCTCGTGAAGCAGCACGACTCAAGGAGGGATTGTGAAGCTGGAGAGTCTCAAGAACAAGCGCTGGGAGGACTTCACCGGCACCCAGAAGATTCTGCTCATGGTGGGTGTCTCTCTGCAGGTGAGCCTCTTGGTCTCGGCCTTATGGGATATCGCTCGCCGGCCGAAGGAGAAGGTGAGAGGCAGCAAGGTCATGTGGACGGGGCTGGCTTTTGTCAACTACGTCGGTCCGGCGGCCTACTTTATTATCGGCCGGCGACGCGACTGAGATGGTGAGGACGGCGTACATACTCGACGCACGAGGAGGGCGACATGAACAAGGACGACAAAGGTCTGCCGGAAGTGAAGCTCGGTGCCACGGTGGAGCATGCCAAGGACAAGGTGCAGGACCAGCTTCATCACGCTCTCGACCAGGCCAAGTCAACGGCCGCTCAGGTGACTGCCGGTGAGGCGCAGGCGAAGGTGCGCGAAGAGCTGAAGAAGCGTGCCCAGAAGGCCAGTGGTCCGGTGGGCGAGGCGGCTGACAGTCTGCGGGGAGTTGCCGATACCTTGCGCGGCAAAGAGGTGGAGGAAGCAGCCAAGATCGTGGATCAGGCGGCGGACCGCCTCATGGGCATCGGTGAGTACTTGAGCTCACTCGGTCTCGACAAGACTGCACAGCCACCGAGAAAGACGGCGGTATCGTGGTGGCCTTTCGCACTCGTGGGAGCGGTCATCGGCGTGGTATTCGCCCTGCGGTGGCTCAAGCCTTCAGGCGAGGACCACTAGGTTTCTCCAGAGGAGACATGGGCCCCTGACGGCGGGGCGGCAGCCCCGCCGTCAGAAATGTGGTGTGCTCCCCGCGGCGCAGGCTGCGGGGAGCACACCAACAGCGAGCGCTATTCAGCGGCAGCCGGAGGTGTGAACACTCTGGCGGCGAGTTCTTGGTCGAGCATGAAGAGCCCGCCGGGTGCGTCCTTCATCAGTTTCACCTTCTGCAGGAGGGTGTCGGCCGAGGCCTCCTCTTCAACCTGCTCGGCGATGAACCACTGCAGCATGTTGGCGGTGGCGTGATCTTTCAGCTCAATGGCCAAGTCCATCAGGCTGTTGATGCGGCCGGTCACGAATTGCTCATGGGCCAGCACGTTCTCAAAGACGGCCTGCGGCCCCTCCCACTCCGAGGGAGGCTCTTCGATGGCGCCGAGATGTACGCGCCCCCCTCGCTCCACGAGATAGCCGAAGAGCTTCATGGCGTGGGAGGACTCCTCCAGGGTCTGCACCTGCATCCAGTTCGCGAAACCCGGCAGTCCCGCGTCCTCGAAGTAGGCTTTCATCGAGAGGTACAGGTAGGCAGAGTACAGTTCTGCATTGACCTGTTCGTTTATGGCCTTCTGCATCGCGTCGACGATCATGGTGATGCACCTCATGGTCGGTTTCCACGGCCAACAACTGGTCCGGCCGGCATGCCGACGGAGCACGCCGCGACCGGTCTGGAGGTGAGGGCTATTTCGCCTTCAGAGCCTTTTCAATGAGCCTCACTTTCTCGGCGCCGAAGTAACCGCAGCGGCCCTTTGTCTCATCCGGTTCGATGCTTTGGTCTCTGATGTACTTCGACACTTTACCCTGCGATACGCCGATTGCTTCGGCAATCTTGCCTGCGGTTAACAGCTTCTCTTCTGACACGTGTGCGGATCCTTTCCTGTTGCCTGCCTGCAAATGCTGAATGACAGCGGGGTTGCGGGGCCAGGGCGGACGGACTCGACTCGGCTGTTGAGGCGCCCGTCTCATCCCGGGCAGCTCAGTTCGACCGGAGGTGCTCATGTCTTGCGGAGGCTGCCGTCTCCTCCTGCCCGGCTCTGCCGCACCATTACCCAGGGAGGTTGATTTCGTAACCCTGAAGACGATGGCGTCCAGGTGCGATAATCTAAACATGGAAGGGAGGTGGGCTTGTGAGACGGTTGTGTGCGTGCATCGGCGGAGTGGTCACTGCGTGCGTGGGTATAGCGGTCGCCGCCGTGGTGATTGCGGCGGTTTCGCCGCCCGCACCTGGTGGCGGCGTAGGCGGTCTGCTGCTCTTTCTTCTCGTCGGTGCCGTCGCGGCCTATCTGCTCTTCGCGCTGGCATACACGCTGCTCAGGCGGGGTTGCTTCCGTCGGGGGGGGTGCAGCGGCAAAGACAGAGGTGAAGTGAGCGCATGATCCTGTGGGGCAAGATATCTGAGTTCTCCATCTTTGCCGTGCTGCAGTTCTTGGCCCAGTACCGCATGACGGGAGTTCTCGAGATCCAGGACTTCGAGGAGTTCGGCTCCATCTATTTGAGTGAGGGCCGGGTCGACGCTATCTCACTACCACTCTCCGACGATCTCCTGGGCAAGCGCATGGTCGCCGCCGGAGTGATCAACGAGGAGCAGCTCAAGGAGTGCCTGCTCTCCGCCACCGACGAAGAGAGCCCCACCCCCTTGGGGGTAGCGCTTCTGCAGAAGGGCTACACAGACAGAAAGACACTTCAGGAGATTGTGAATCGCCAGATTCACGATCAAGCCCTCGAACTTGCCGATTGGAAGTCCGGCACCTTCCGTTTCGTGCTACCCGATCAGCCGTTCCACTTCTCCATCACACCCTCCATCGACGTGCAGAGTCTCTTGCTTGAGGCATCCCGACGGCTGGATGAAGGAGAGAGACCGCGTCGGGAGAAGATCGAGGTGGAGGACGAAGTCTGTCTCACCTGCACTCTGCCCTGCTCCGAGGAGATCAAGGCCCGCTTCTTGAAAAGCGACATCTGTCTGTGGCGGAGCATGCCCACCATCGCCCGTGACCATACCTTTCTTGCGCCCAAACGCCGGCGGAGGAGAGACGAGGTCGATGAGCACGATCCCGAGCTCCCCTTCCTCTAACGTGAGGATCCTGTATCTGTGCGCATTGAGCTAGTCTGTGTCGGCCGCCTGAACGCAGAGACCTCCCCACTGTTCGCTCACTACGCGAGACTGCTGCGGCCCTACGCCACGCTGGATGTGCGAGAGGTTCCCTCGGTGCCGGTGTCCCGGGGACACAAGGTGGTGATGGCGGCCGAAGGCGACCACATCCTTGACCGTCTTCGGCAGGGGGCCTTTGTCGTGGTGCTCGATCGTGCAGGAAGGGCATTCAGCTCAACCGAGCTCAGTGCGTATCTCTCCGATCGCAAGGTGGGAGGTGCGAGCCATTTCCAGTTCGTCATCGGGGGAACGTTGGGTCTGGATCCCCGAGTGGGGGCACAGGCGAATCTTCACTGGTCTCTGTCGCCGCTCACCTTTCCCCATCAACTCGCGCGGTGTATCGTGGCCGAGCAGCTCTATCGGGCGTTTCGCATCGAGCGGGGCGAACCGTACCACTACTGAGTGAGAGGAAGACGGGAGTGCTTCACGACAGGCTGGGCAGGATAATCGACGAATGGCTGGCCGAGAAAGAGCTTCAAGGGGCCCCCACCTTCGTGCTGGAGAGGCCCGCTGACGAAGCTCACGGCGACTACGCCACACCCTTCTGTATGCAGCTGGCCAGAACGGCCCGCCGCCCGCCGCGAGAACTGGCTGCCGAGCTGCGTGAGCGTATCCTGGCCGACAAAGACATGGCCGAGCTCGTGGCGCAGGTGGATATCGCGGGGCCCGGCTTTCTCAATCTGACTCTTTCCGCGCGGGCCCTCATCACCGCGGCGCGGGAACTTCTCGCCGAGGGAGAGGAAGTGGGGAGGGGGTCCCGGCGAGAGGCTTTGTACATCAATCTGGAGTATGTGAGTGTCAATCCGAACGGGCCGCTCCATGTGGGGCACGGGCGCTATGCGGCGTACGGCGACGCTCTCGCCCGGCTGCTGGCATACAGCGGGCACCAAGTGGTGCCGGAGTTCTACATCAACGACTACGGTCGGCAGATGGAGATGTTCGGCCGTTCGGTGGCGGCACGCTACGCCCAGTCGTTCGGACTTGACGTTTCCGTCCCGGAGGACGGGTATCAGGGCGAGTACGTCAAGGACGTCGCCACGCACATCAGGGAAGAGGTGGGAGACCGGTGGGTCGAAGCACTCGGTGATCCGTCGGCGTTTCTTGATCCCGACTCTCCGCTTCTCCTGTTCTTCCGCGAGCGCGGGTATCGGCTCATGCTTGAGTCGATGAAGCACGAACTGGAGCGCTTCCGGGTGACCTTCGCCGTGTGGTTCAGCGAGACGATTCTTCACGAGGAAGGCAGGGTGCAGGCCTGTATCGATCGTTTTCTGGAGCGCGGCGACGCCTATGTGCAGGAGGATGCAGTGTGGCTGCGCACCAGCGAATACGGCGACGACAAGGATCGCGTGCTCATCCGCAGTAACGAGCGTCCCACGTACTTCGCCGCAGACATCGCCTACCATGAGGACAAGCTCTCCCGCGGCTTCGATCACATGATCAACATCTGGGGGGCCGACCATCACGGCTACGTCGCCCGGATGAAAGCGGCCGTGGGCCTGTTGTCAGGCGATCCCGACAGGCTGGAAGTGATCATCGGGCAATTGGTGAATCTGCAGGAGGAGGGCGAGGCCAGGCAGATGTCGACCCGCAAGGGTGAGATGGTGACCCTGGAAGAGCTGATCGAGGCCATCGGCGTGGATGCAGCCCGGTTCTTCTTGGTCATGCGATCCCACGACCAGGCCCTGGATCTCGACATTGCTCTGGCCAGACGTCGTTCGCAGGACAACCCGGTCTATTACGTCCAGTACGCACACGCCCGCATCTGCAGCATCATCCGCAATCTTCCCGAGGGTATCGAAGTCGGCATCGGGGAGTCGGAGGCGATCTTCGCAACCACGCAGGAACGTGCCTTGATCAAGCGTCTTGATGAGTTTCCGGGAGTGGTCATGGATGCCGCCGACCGCCGGGCGCCCCACCGCATTGCTTCCTATGCACAGGAGCTGGCGGCGGATTTCCATGTGTTCTACAAG
This sequence comes from uncultured Gaiellales bacterium, assembly GCA_964423425.1. Taxonomy (GTDB): domain Bacteria; phylum Actinomycetota; class Thermoleophilia; order RBG-16-64-13; family RBG-16-64-13; genus CAYRES01. The sequence continues at coordinate 55,112 of CAYRES010000004.1, forward strand.
AACTGCCGGGTGATCGGGTCGGAGCCGGTCGTGGCGTCTTCACGGCTCGCTCTCTGCATGATCACAAGGCGGGTGATCGCCCGCTGTCTCGACCTGCTCGGTGTGGCGGCACCGGAGTCCATGTAGGAACTCTGTCTCGATGCCCGAACTCCCCGAGGTTGAGACGGTACGGCGGCAACTTGCGCGCTCTCTGGTCGGATGCATTATCACCGGAGTCGAGAGAGTTGAGCCGTCCATGCTGTTGGGTGTCACCCCGGCAACTCTTGCGGAGGAGCTTGCCGGTGCGCGGGTTCTCGGCGTGTGTCGCAGAGGTAAGTTCCTCCTGGTGAAGCTGCATGATGAAGCATATCTCACCCTGCACCTAGGGATGACCGGACAGATTCTGTTGACGGCCACGTGCACCGGGTGGGGGCCCCATGACCGTTTCGTGCTCACACTTTCATCGGAGGCTGAACCTCAGCCGGACGGCGGGCCACAAGACGATGAGGACCACTCGGAGCCGTGTGCGCACCCCGGGCGCGAGGAGCACAAGGAGGCGCCTGCGGTTCTGGTGTTTCGCGACATCAGGAAGTTCGGACGGGTTGAGTTCGGTCGGGGCGCGCCGCCTGCGCGCGTCACCCGCTTGGGTCGTGACGCCTGGGTGGGTGAGTGGGGTCCAGAGTATGTGGCGGCGTGCCTTCATGGCCGCAGAGCTCCCATCAAGGCTGTTCTTCTCGACCAGAGGCACCTCGCGGGTATCGGCAACATCTACGCCGATGAAATCCTCTTCGCTGCTTCGCTGTCGCCGCTTCGTGAGGCGGGGGGACTGAACGAAGAAGAAGTGGAGCGCCTGGCGGTCGCGATACGGGAACGTCTCACAGAAGGCGTGCGCGCACGCGGGTGCTCGATATCCGACTTCGTTGACACGCAGGAGAGGCCGGGAACGTATCAGGAGGTGCTGCAAGCATACGGCCGGGGCGGTGAGCCCTGCGCGCGCTGCAACGGGACGCTGCAGCGGACCGTGGTGGCCGGCCGGGGCACATCGTACTGCCCCGCCTGCCAGCGATAGGCCGGGAGAGGTTGAATGGCCCGGCCAGGATGACTGCGGGGAGGAGTGGCGGCGCAAAAAAGCGAGCCCCGAGTGGCTTCGCTTTCCAACCTTCATCGACTTGCCACTTCTTTGGTTGTTTCATCGTACTCCGCAGGCATTTACCTCTGCGTTTCCTCCACAACCCTTCTTGTGGCGAGTCTCCGGTTGATTCGTCTAACCTCTCGGGACTCTACCTGTATTCTACACTCGTCTTGCGGTCTGTCAAGGCGTCGAGCGAGGGTAAACACAAACATTACCCTCGCATTTTGCTCATGTCAACAGCGGAAGCCGGTCTCTCACAGCGGACGTCAGCAGACTGGTGCCCACAGACACCCGAGGTGGGGACGGCTCTGGGAGGGGTCGCGGGGAACTCCCCGCGACGGGGATTCACTGTGCGTCACCGGCCACGGTGCTCATTCCCCTCATGGCTACGACGCCATACCCTCATGCTACAATGAACCCTGGCAGTCGGTGGGCGGAGTTAACTCAGTTGGTAGAGTGCCAGCTTCCCAAGCTGGATGTCGCGGGTTCGAGCCCCGTACTCCGCTCCATCCCACTTCTCGTGTCCCCCTCTTGTCGTTGCCTCGCCTTGCGTCCGTTGCTCCGATAGCTTGTGTGGCGGCGACGTGCGTCACTTGTTTCGGGCGCGGCGTTCTGCCGGCGCGGGGTCCGCGGAATGTCCGGGTGTACCGCTCGAGGTTTCGCGGTTGTGCGCTTCGTACCCCCACGGGTATACTCAGGGAGATTGCGTGGTATGGGAACGTGGAGGAAGGCCTTGAATCGAGGAGAGAAGCCGATTCTGTCGATGGAAGCGGAGCCGGGGGGAGAACCGCTCTCGCCGACTGCGGACCAGGTTGCGGAGATGGAAGCTCTCGTCAATCGGCTACGCCGAATCGAGGGCCAGGTGCGGGGTCTGCAGAAGATGATTCAAGAGGGCAAGGACTGTGGTGCCGTCCTCACGCAGCTCGCGGCGGCCAAGGCTGCGCTTGATCGAGTGGGCATGCATGTCATCAGCCACCGCATGAAAGAGTGCATCGAGGAGACGAGTGGAGTGAGTCTCGACCGTCAAGCTCTTGAGCAAGCCTTCCAAGTATTCATGAAGTACGCGCCCTATCCTATCGCGCAGAACAACGCAGAGGAGGACGAAGAATCATGAGCGGAACGCCGAGTGCACCATCCTCCGACGTTCCTTATGACGTCGTCATCGTGGGAGCCGGTCCTGCCGGTCTCACCGCGGCCATATATGCTTCCAGGGCCGGGCTCTCCACTCTTGTGCTCGAAAGGGGGGTTGCCGGCGGGCAGATCGCTACCACCGACCTCATAGAGAACTATCCGGGCTTCGCGGAGGGAATCAACGGAGCCGAACTCATGCAGCGCACCAGGGAGCAGGCCTTGAATGTGGGCGCGCAGATCCGGGAGATCGAGGAAGCCGGCGGTTTGACTCCTGGCGATCCCGTTGCGCGAATCCCTTTCCGGGTGCACACGGGCGATGGGGCCTTGGCGGCTCTGGCAAGGACTGTGATCGTGTGTACCGGCCTCGATCCCAGCAACCTGGGTTGCGCGGGTGAGGATCGTTTCCTGGGGCGGGGCGTCTCCTACTGTGCCACCTGCGACGGTGCGTTTTTTCGGGACAAGGTGGTGGCCGTTGTGGGAGGAGGCAACTCGGCGGTAGAAGAAGCGCTCTTCCTCACACGTTTTGCCCGCAAAGTGTACATCGTGCATCGCCGCGATCGACTGCGAGCCGACCACGTGGTTGAAGCGAGGGCCCGCGCAAATCCCAAAGTCGAGTTCCTGTGGACGAGCCAGGTGCGGGAGGTCAGAGGCTCCGACAAGGTGGAGTCCATGTACCTGGAGTCACCGGACACCGGCGAGTTTCGTGATATTGAAGTCGACGGCCTGTTTCTTTACGTGGGCCAGCATCCGAATACCTTGTGGCTCAAGGGTGTCGTGGAGCTCGACGAGAGGGGATTCATCCCCACCGACGTCGCCTTGGCCACCAATCTCGCGGGCGTCTACGCCGCAGGTGATTGCCGTGTCAACCAGATGAAGCAGGTGGTATGGGCGGCGGCCGAGGGTGCGCTCGCCGGCCGCAACGTGGCCGAGTTCCTCGACGGTATAGACGCGATGGGGTCATAGGGCAACTATGCTGCGGGCGGTCCCTCGTCGGCGCGGGAAGTGCCGTGCGGTTTCGCGTTGCGGAGGCCGGTGCATGTGGGGTGCATGTCGGGTGGTGCAGGTCAGGTGCCCGTCGAAGAGGGAGAGAGGCTGCCACCTTCTCTTTGCGTGAGTCGGAACCGGGCTATGTGAGTCAGTGCTGAGGTTCTGCCGGCGGAAGGCCGATTCTCGAGGCGAGCCACTCTACCACGCGGCGATGTAGGGCGGGAGAACTCTGCGCAGTGCTGTGGTCGCCCCCGGCAAGGAGGACGACCTCGGTGTCGCCGCTCATGTGAGCAGCGAGGTCAAGTGAGTGACGGAAGGGTACCTTCTCGTCTCCGCGGGCATGCACGAGCAGGCAGGGAGAGTCGATGTGCGGCGCAGTATCCAGCGTGTCGTGGCACGAGAGGTACCGGCGCAGGCGGCTCTCATCGAGGCGGGCTTCCAAGCCGTCACGTGAACGGACGGTCCATTCGGCTTGGCGATCGAGGGCCGCCAGGAGGATCTCTTCGTTGGCCGGGCACAGCAGAGCCAAGGCGGCGAAGGTGGCTTCAGGGGCGGAACGGATGCCGTAGTATCCTCCCATGCTCGAGCCCCGGTAGCACACGCGGGTGGGGTCGACGAGCGGATGGCTGCGCAGAAGAGAGGCGGCCGCCCATACATCTTCCTCCAGCGGACCGTCGACGAGGCCGCCACTCTCGCCGTGGCCGCGGAAGTCGAGCGCCATCACAATGAAGCCGCGCCGGCAGGCCTCAAGGCAGAACGACCTGTGGCGTACCTTGTTGCTGCCCGCGCCGTGGGCCACCACCAAGCCTGGTCGCAGTCGGTTGCCGGGTGCAGCGGCTGCGGGTAGGAAGAGGGCGGCGGCAATGACGGGGCCGTCTTTCGTACCACGCTGACGCAGGCGAGGAGGACCGCTTCTCAGGCGTAGGTCTTCCATATGGATGTCGGAGGGAATGGGGACGGGATGGATGTGCGGGGACTCGGCCATGAGTGGTGCAGGGCTAGATGTTGAGTCTGGCCAGGTGGGGGAGGTTGCGATGGAGTTGGTGGTAGTCGAAACCATAACCCACGAAGAAGCAGTCGGGCACGGTGAAGCCGGTGTACTTCACCGGGACTTCCACCAGGCGCCGGTGCGGCCTGTCGAGTAATGTGCAGACATTGAGAGACCGTAGTTCGCGGGACTCCAGGAAGCGGGTGATGTAGTAGAGCGTGAGGCCGGTGTCGATGATGTCTTCGACGATGATCACATCTTTCCCGGTGAGCGGCTGCTCCGTATCCTTGGTGATGCGGATGGTGGGGCGATCGGCTCGTTTGTGATCTTGCTGGTACGAGGTGATCGCCATGTACTCCATCTCCAGAGGAAGGTGTATAGCCCGGGCCAAGTCGGCGATGAAGAACACGGCCCCTTTGAGAATGGAGAGAAGGACGAGTTCCTTGCCTTCGTAATCGGCTGTGATCTCAGCACCCAACTCATGGATTCGTGCCTTGAGGGTGCCTTGGTCGAGAAACGATTCTCCAATGACGGGGTCGTGACGAAGGGTCTCGTCTCGCGCCATCATTGCGGGTGCTCGAGGTCGAACTTCTTGGCCAACTGCACGAAGTCGCGCTTGTAGAGGAGCTTGATGCGAGTACCCGGATACTTCTCCTTCAGCTTGCGCACCTTTCGGTTCTTCTCGGTGACGAGTGACTGCTTCATCTGGGTGACCTCGATGTACAGGTCAAGCTCGGGCAGGTAGAAGTCGGGAGTGAAGGCCTCGAGGATGTTACCTTGCTCGTCTTGTTCAAGAATGAAGGTGCGCGGTTCGTATTGCCAGGGAATGGCATAATAGTCGAGTATTCGCGCCGCCTGAAGCTCGGTGTGAGTGGCGAAGCGGGGGGGCTTGTCGCCCCTGAAGTGATTGAAAACCGGCGTATTGACGGTCGGGGTTTCCTCGCTCATCCTAAGTGGTAATTCTATCAGAACGAGTTCCCGGCACCCCGGTGAGTGTCATCGTTGCTTTGCCATGTGATACCGTACCGGCGACTCGGTCCCTCCCTCATGCGTGCTGGAGAAACCATGACTCACACCCTCATCTATCCGGCGTACTCCGCCCACAATGAGCGCGGACATCTCACTCTCGACGGCTGCGACCTGGTCGATTTGGTCGACGAGTTCGGTTCTCCCTTGGCCGTGTACGAGGAGGAGACCATTCGTGATCAGTGCCGTAGGCTCCTGGAGGCCTTCGGCAGCCGTACCGATGATTTCGAGGTGATCTACGCGTCAAAAGCGTTCCCCTGTGTGGCGGCGCTGCAGCTGGTGGCCGAGGAAGGTCTCTCCCTCGACGTCTCGTCGGGGGGTGAGTATCATATGGCTGTCTGTGCCGGCTTTCCGCTGGACCGTGTCTTCTTCCATGGCAACAATAAGACGGCCAATGAACTCGCCTATGCGCTCGACCACGGTGTCGGGGTCGTGGTGGTCGACAGTTTCAGCGAACTCAGCATGCTCGAACGGATGGCGGAAGAGCGATCATTGCGCCAGAAGGTGCTCCTCAGGCTTACCCCGGGGGTGGAGGCTCATACGCACCACTACATCCAGACCGGTCAGGAAGACTCGAAGTTCGGCTTCGGTCTGGCCGAGAATATCGGGCTCGAGGCCATTCACGCAGCCATGAAGGCTTCTCACCTCGATCTACTCGGCCTTCATGCGCACATAGGCAGCCAGATCTTTGAGCTGGCGGCCTTCAGAGCTGAGATTGCCGTGCTCGTCGACGTGATCCGCCAGGCCCATGAGCGATATGGATTCGAGTGCCGTTACCTCAATGTCGGTGGGGGTTTGGGTATCCGCTACACAGAAGAAGACGAGCCTTCCTCCATCGACGAGTATGCTGAGATAAAGGTGAAGGGTGTGCAGGAGGAAATGAACTCGTTGGGCCTTCCTGTGCCCCGGGTACTTGTGGAACCTGGAAGGCTGTTGGTGGGCAAAGCCGGCGTCACCGCCTATCGGATCGGGGCGATCAAAGAAGTGCCCGGCATTCGCACCTATGTGAGTGTCGACGGGGGTATGAGTGACAACATCCGGCCCATGCTGTACGGTGCCAAGTACGAGGCCATGCTCGCCAATCGCGCCGAGGAGGCGGCCGACACTGTCGTCACCATCGCCGGCAAGCACTGCGAGAGCAGCGATATCCTGGTGAAGGATGTGCGACTGCCCAAGCCTCGCATGGGCGATACGGTTGTCATTCCGGCCACCGGGGCGTACTGCTTTGCGATGGCCTCCAACTACAACGGCAGTCCACGTCCGGCCGTGGTGTTTGTGCGCAATGGTGAGGCTCGCGTCGTGGTCGAGCGCGAGACCTACGACGACCTGGTTGCCAAGCACAGGCCTCTTCGGGGGTGAGGTGATGGAAAGAGCTCGCATAGGTCTCCTGGGCTACGGCACAGTCGGTTCGAACGTGTACCGGCTTCTCGAGCGGGAGAGGAGCCAGATTCTGGAGGCGACCGGCGTCGACCTGGAAGTGGTGGGGATTGCCGAGCTCAATACCTCCAAGCACGGTGTGGGGGCCCCGCGGGAGCTCTTCTCCACCGATGCCGGGGCCGTCATCGCCCGCCCCGACGTAGATATTGTGGTTGAGCTTGTGGGAGGGGTGGAGACGGCCTTCATGTTGGTGCATACGGCGTTGTCCTCGGGTAAGAGCGTGGTCACCGCCAACAAGCAGCTCTTGGCGAACAGGGGCGGTCCGCTGTTCGAGCTGGCCAAGGAGAAGGGCCGGCAGATACGGTTCGAGGCTTCGGTTGCCGGCGCCGTACCCATTATCAAGGTCATGCGCGAGAGCATGATCGCGGCCGACCTGCACACTGTGTATGGAATCGTGAACGGCACCACCAACTACATCCTCACTGCCATGTACGCCGGGGAGGGGGACTACGCGAGTACCCTGGCGCAGGCCCAGCGCCTCGGTTATGCGGAGGCCGATCCCACCGACGACGTGAGTGGTGGTGACGCGGCCGCCAAGATGGCCATCTTGGCCTCCATTGCGTTCAAGTCACGGGTCACCCTGGCCGACGTCCGCTACGAGGGCATCGACAGGATCACGCCGGCCGATGTGCAATACGCGAAGGATTTTGGCTACGTTATCAAGCTGGTTGGAGCGGCACGGCTCGTCGAGGGGAGAGTGAATGTACACGTGAGCCCGGCGCTTGTTCCCGAGGGGCACCCGCTGGCAGCGATCTCTGGCTCATACAACGCAGTGCTCATGCAGGGTCACTCCATCGACGAGATCATGCTCTCGGGACCGGGCGCCGGGGGCGTGCAGACGTCTTCTGCGGTTATCAGCGACATCGTCTCCATCGTAAGCACGAAGACTGCGGGCTTTCTTCAGAACTGCTCCTGCTATCGCCATCTGGACTTCTGTCCCGACGACGAATTGGAGTCGGCGTTCTTCATACGGGCGCAAGTGGAAGACCGGGCGGGTGTGCTCTCTCAGATCTCCTCGGTGTTCGGGGAGCACGATGTGTCTATCGAGAGCATGATCCAGAAGGGCCACGGGGAGCAGGCCGAGTTGGTGTTTGTCACCCACCCCACGAAGGAGCATAACGCCACGGCGGCTCTCCGGGCAGTGGAGTCTTTGGCCTGTGTACGCGGAAGCACGATGGCCATTCGCGTTCTTTGAGTGGTGGTGCGTTCACGGAGCGGTGACTGAAGCTCAAGCGAGGCAAGAGAGGAAGAAGGCTATCGTGGCTCCAAGAAGGGCGCAGGCACGCATAGTGCATCTGTCGGATATCCATGCCGGGTCCCAGTACTTCGTCCCCAATCTGCTTGAACGGGCCCTGGTGGAGATCAACGACATGTCGGCGGACATCGTGGTGGTGACGGGCGATCTCACCAACATGGGCTATCGCCAAGAGTTTCGAGAAGCCTCGGAGTATCTCACCCGCCTGCACTGCGACGACGTGCTCGTGGTACCCGGCAATCATGACAGCAGGAATGTGGGCTATACGCACTTCGAGCGCATCTTTGGCCACGAACGCACCATTCGCAAGAGCGGTGTCACCATTGTCGGAATCGATTCCACCGAGCCCGATCTCGACAACGGAAGGGTGGGGCGGGGCAGCTACGATCGCGTGCGGGAGACTTTCCTGGAGGCGCCGGAGGACTTCAAGATCTTCGCACTCCATCACCACCTTCTCCCGATTCCAGGCACCGGCCGGGAAAGGAACGTGGTCCACGATGCCGGGGATGTGCTCGAGCTCCTGCTCGAGGTGGGAGTCAATCTGGTGCTTTCCGGACACAAGCACGTTCCCTATGTCTGGCGGCTGGAAGGCATGTTTGTCGTGAACACCGGTACCGTCTCCACGCTGCGCCTGCGCGGCGACACCAAGCCCTGCTATGTCGTCATCGATATCGACGGCAGTCAAGTGGTCATCACCCGCAGGTACCCATTCCATGGGGGTGAGGTCGTGGTTGAATTCGATGCCTGCACGGCCACATATACCCGGCATGAGTCCCACATGGACCGCATTCTGGCGGAATCCTGATGCCGCGGGCCGTCGTCCTTATCGACGGTGAGCACTATCCGCCCGTGGTGGCCGAGGCACTTGTATCGCTCGGGCGGGAGTACGAGGTGGTTGCCGCCGTCTTCCTGGGCGGAACAGAGAAGATCAAGGGAGACGATCTGCAGGAAGAAGCAGAGCGCCTGTACGGAGTGCCGGTGGTGTTCGGCCCTTCTCCGACCGTCTCGTTGCTGGAGGCCATTGAGCGTTTTGCCCCCGCGGTGATCGTTGACGTGAGCGACGAACCGGTGGTAGGATACGCGGAGAGGTTCCGCCTCATCAGTCATGCGTTGTCGCGGAGCGTCTCGTACGCCGGCTCTGACTTTCGCTTCGAACCCCCAGAACTGCCACGTATCGCGTGTGCTCCATCGCTGTCCATCATCGGTACCGCGAAGAGGGTGGGCAAGACGGCTCTGTCGGGCTTCGTTGCTCGAACCCTCCAAAGCCAAAGGCGTGGTCGGCAGCAGGCGGCGCGCGTGGTGATCGTAGCTATGGGCAGGGGGGGGCCATCGGAGCCTGAGGTGATTGATGGCCTGGGTGTTGAGCTCGGGGCGAGCGAGCTTCTGCAATGGAGCCGGCAGGGCAGGCACGCGGCCTCCGATCATTTCGAGGATGCTGCACTGAGTCGGGTCACGACGGTGGGCTGCCGCCGCTGTGGGGGTGGGTTGGCGGGCCGGCCTTTCGTCTCCAACGTAGCCGCAGGGGCGGAGGTAGCCAACTCGCTGAAGCCTGATCTCATCGTATTCGAGGGGAGCGGAGCGGCGATACCGCCGGTCGCCACTGACAGCCGTGTCTGCGTGGCCGGGGCCCATCAGCCCCTCGACTACGTGACGGGCTATTTGGGTTCGTATCGGGCGCTCATCAGTGATGCGGTAGTGCTGACGATGGCGGAGGAGCCCCTCGCTGGGTCGGGCAACGTCAAGGAGGCCATGCGGGGACTGGCGGAGCTCGTGCCGGAGGTGCCGGTACTGCCTGTGGTGTTCAGACCCCGGCCCATGGATGAGGTGTCGGGGAAGAAGGTGGCTTTCTTCTGCACGGCACCCCGGGCGTTGGAGGAGGTGCTCACGTCCCATCTCGAGGCGGAGCATGGTTGTCGAGTGAAGCTGTTCTCGCCGAATCTATCGAACCGGCGTGTGTTGCGGGAGGACTTCGGCCGACCGGAGATGGCAGAGGTGGAACTCGTTCTCACCGAGATAAAAGCGGCGGCGATCGACGTGGTCGCCGAGGAAGCGGAGAGGCGCGGCATACCTGTGAGCTTTGTCGATAATGATCCTGTCGAAGTGGCGCCGGCTAAGGCGGGCGATCTCGAGGCTCTGAGTGCGTACCTGGCCGATGTAGCCCGCGAACGCTTCACGGAGAGCCGGTAGTTGCCATGGTGACGAGGCGCATTCGCCGGCAGATGGGAGAGCGCGAGCCAATCCTTGTGGTCTCCGACGGGCATTCGGTGCCCTTCTCCAAAGGGCTTCTCGGTCAGTCGCTCACTGCCACCGGCCTCGATCCCGAGAAGGCCTACCGGGTGGGCATGCAGGTGGAGGCACGCCTGCGGCAACTGGGCATGCTCAGGGTGCCCGTGTCCATGCTTCCGGACCTCGTGTCGCAGGTGGTGGAGGAGCAGGCCGGTTCTCTCTACTACGACCGCTATCTCACCTGGCATGAACTCTCCTACTCGCAGAGACCGGTCATCATCCTGGTGGGTGGAGGAACGGGTGTGGGCAAGAGCACGCTCGCCTCGCAGCTCGCCAACCGGCTGGGGCTCGTGCGCATCATTTCCACCGATACCATCCGCCAAGTGATGAGAGCCTTCTTCTCGCCCACCCTCATGCCGGCCATCCATTACTCCTCCTTCGAATCCGACCTAGCCATGCAGATGCCTCTCCAGGAAGAGGCCGACCCCGTACTGCTGGGTTTCGCAGAGCAGGTGAAACTGCTGAACGTGGGTGCACAAGCGGTGGTCGACCGGGCAGTGCAGGAGGGCCAGCGCATGGTACTCGAGGGGGTGCACCTGGTGCCGGGGTTCATCCCTTCCTGCGCCGATGCGCGCGCCTTGATCCTCCCGCTCGTGGTCGCTGTTCGCGACGAAGGCCTACACCGCGGCCACTTCGTGGTGCGGGAGCGCGAGACCGATGGACGCCGGCCGGTGGAGCGCTATCTCGAGAATTTCGGCAACATCCGCAAGATCCAGGACTTCATTCTGGAGCGGTCCCAGAGTGAGGGAACGTTGGTGATCGAGAACCACGATATCGATGAGGCGGTGGGCCTGGCCGTCGACGCACTCTATGAACTCATCGAAGAGAAGCAAGAGGGGGACGAAGGCCGTGGCGCCTGAAGTGCGGACCAATGAGCACGGGCCCGGCGAGCGGGGGGATTCGCACTGCACATGCACCGATTTCGTTCGGGTCACGAAGGCCGCTGCGATCGCGGCGGGCCGCTGGATGGGGCAGGGCAAACAGGCGGAGGCACGTGAAGCTGCCTCCAAGGCCCTTCGAGCCGCCATGGCCGAGCTGCCGGTGAGTGCCGAGGTGGTGGTTGCGCCGGGGGGGAGCGAAGAAGCAGGCAGCTTCTCAGTGGGGCAAGTGCTGGGCAGCGGCGGCCGGCGCTGTTCGGTGGCGGTTGATGCCTTGGAAGGGTCAGGCATCCTGGCCAAAGGGCAGGGAGGAGCGATCTCCGTGCTGGCGGTCGGCGAGCCGGGGAGCATCACGCCGGTGCCACACATGTACATGCAGAAGTTGGCGGTGGGGGCAAGTGCCGCAGGTAACATCGACATCGACGCTCCTATCGAGGATAACTTGAAGGCCATTGCCCGGGCTTACGGGCGCGAGGTGGGCGAGCTCGCCGTGATTGTGCTTGACCGTCCCCGCCACGAAGATCTGGTCGAGGACATTCGCAAGGCGGGTGCCCGCATCAAGCTCATCCCCGACGGTGACATCATGGCTAGCATTGCGGCTGCCGTGAGCGGTACCGGCGACCACGCCTACATCGGTATCGGTGGCTCCACGGAGGGAGTGATGACGGCTGCTGCCATGCGCTGTCTGGGCGGCGAGATACAGGGCAAGTTCTGGCCCCTGTCGCGTCGGGAGATCGAAAGGGCTCGTGAGTACGGCATAGACGACATAGAGCACACGTTTCGGACCGGCGATCTGGTGAAGGGAGACATGATCTTCTCCGCCACCGGTGTGAGCACCGGCGACGTGTTGCGGGGAGTCGACTACTTCCACGAGGGCGCCCGCAGCCATACGCTCCTCATGTGTACGAGGTGCAGAATGGTGTGCTTCGTCGACACCATTCATCTGTTCAGTGAAGACAGAAGTGAGATCAAGTTGCTGTAGCCGCATTCGTGTACCGCTCAGTGTATCGATGCGAGAGCCAAGTAGGAGAACGTAGGCGTTGAGGGACCACCAGCGTTGAGGGACGCGATGGACACTAGAGGGATGTGATGGAGATAACCGAGCTTGAGCCGAGGCTCCTCTCCGACCTTCACACGGTCGCAGGTGATATCGGCATAAAGAACTTCCGTAAGTATTCCAAAGCGGAACTGATCATGAGGATGCTTTCCGAGCAGGCCTCCGGCGACCGGGGCTTGAATACGCGCACAGGACTCCTTGATGTGCTGCCCGACGGCTTCGGCTTCCTCCGCACCCAGGGCTACACGCAGTCCGATTCGGACATCTACGTGTCGCTGTCGCAAATCCGCCGCTTCAAGCTGAGGCGCGGAGATGAGATTTCCGGTCAAGTGCGGACACCCAAGGACAATGAGAAGTATCACGCGCTGCTCAAGATCAACACCGTGAATGGCCTCGATCCCGAGCAGGCCCGCAATCGTCCCAACTTCGACTCCCTCACGCCTCTCTTCCCGGAAGACCGCCTGCGACTCGAGACCGGTTCCGACCGGCTGGCTCCCCGGGTCATGGATCTCATCTGTCCCATCGGCAAGGGTCAACGCGGCCTCATAGTGTCGCCCCCCAAGGCGGGTAAGACGACCATCCTCAAGGAGATCGCCAACTCCATCTCGGTGAACAACCCCGAGGTCCACCTGCTCGTCCTCTTGGTCGACGAACGGCCGGAGGAAGTCACCGACATGGAACGCTCGGTCAACGGCGAGGTGGTGAGCTCCACCTTCGATCAGCCTTCGGAGAATCACCTCCAGGTCACGGAACTGGTGCTCGAGAGGGTGAAGCGGCTGGTCGAGGTGGGCAGGGATGTGGTGGTGCTGCTCGACTCCATCACGCGGTTGGCGCGCGCCTACAACCTGGCCGCACCGGCGAGCGGCCGCATTCTCTCCGGCGGGGTCGACTCCACCGCCCTCTATCCGCCGAAGAAGTTCTTCGGTGCGGCCCGTAACATCGAGGAGGGGGGCTCGCTCACCATCCTCGCCACGGCACTCGTGGACACCGGCTCCCGTATGGACGAGGTCATCTTCGAGGAGTTCAAGGGAACTGGCAACTGGGAGGTCCACCTGAGCAGGCAGCTCGCCAACAAGCGGATCTTCCCGGCCATCGACATCGAGAAGTCCGGCACCCGCAAGGAGGAGTTGCTCATGGCGCCCGCCGAGGCCAAGATGGTGTGGAAGCTCCGCAGCGTCCTCCATGCCCTCGATCCGAACGCGGCCATCGAGCTCCTCATCGACAAGCTCCGGGAGACTCGGTCGAACACCGAATTCCTCGAGCAGATGCGCAAGAACTCCCGCTAGCCCTCGCAACCGGCACATTACCTAACTCATGTCATGACTGTTGACATAGGCATAGACGGTGTGTTCATCGGCCATCACACCGACGTGGTGGCCTGCACTGGGTGCACCATCATACTCTCGCCCGGGGGAGCCGTCGCCTCCGTCGATGTGCGCGGTGGAGCTCCCGGCACGCGGGAGACCGATCTGCTCTCGCCGCTCTCCTCACCGCCGCTGGTCCACGGCATTCTGCTTACGGGCGGCTCGGCCTTCGGCCTCGCCGCCGCCGACGGGGTGGTCCAGTACCTCGAGGAGAACGGCTACGGTTTCGATACCGGCTACGCCCGCGTGCCGCTCGTGCCCGCGGCCGTCGTCTACGATCTGGCGTTGGGCCGACCCGATGTGCGCCCCCGACCGGAGCATGGCTACACGGCGGCCGCTGCGGCGGCGCGGGAAGTTGAGGAAGGGTCGGTGGGAGCCGGCACCGGTGCCACTGTGGGTAAGGTGCGCCGGGAGAGGAGCTGGATGAAGGCCGGCCTTGGTATCGCTAAGGTCGAACTGCCGGGCGGGGCCACCGTAGTGGGCGTGTCGGTGGTGAACGCCTTCGGTGATGTGCTGGGGTCCGACGGCAATGTCCTGGCGGGAGCCCTTGCCGACGACGGGTCTTTCCTCGATACGCGGCGCCACCTTCTCACTCTCGACGATCACCCGCACTTCGACCGCATGCAGAACACTACGCTGTGCTGTGTGGTCACCGACGCGGTACTCACCAAGACCCAGGCCGCCTCTGTGGCACGTATGGCTCACGACGGCATGGCTCGGGCGGTCTCCCCGGTGCACACGCCCGTGGACGGCGATGTGATCTTCGTGCTGTCGTGTGGCAGCAAGCGCTCCAACGTGTTCCAGATGGGGAGCGCCGCAGCCCGGGTGGTAGCTCAGAGTATACGCCGGGGGGTGCGACAGGCGACCGGGGTCGGGGGAGTGCGGGCGCTGTGCGACCTTGAGTCGGCGAAAGCACAGAGTGCGATGGACGAGCCGTCGGGGACGTGCACCTGATGGAGGTCGTGGTCACGAAGCCCGCCGCGCGGGCGGCGGTGGAAGCGGCCCGGTTCGCCACCAAGACGGTGGGCATCGTGCCCACCATGGGATACCTGCACGAAGGGCACTTGTCTCTGGCACGGCAGGCACGCACCGAGGACGACTTCGTGGTGCTCACCATCTTCGTCAACCCCACCCAGTTCGGCCCATCGGAAGACCTCGCCCGTTATCCGCGCGACTTGGAGCGCGACCTGACTCTGTGCCGGGAGGCCGGCGTGGACCTCGTCTTCTCGCCCTCGAACGAGGAGATGTATGGGCCCGATTTCGCCACCTGGGTCACGGTGGAGGGGCTTACGGAGGGATTGTGCGGGCAGGCCCGCCCCACGCATTTCCGGGGGGTCACCACGGTGGTGAGCAAGCTGTTCGGCATCTGCCGGGCGCACCGAGCCTACTTCGGGCAGAAGGACGCCCAACAGGCCTTCGTCATCCGGCGTATGACCGAGGATCTCGACCTGGGTGTCGAGATTGTCGTCTGTCCGACAGTGCGGGAGCCCGACGGGCTGGCCATGAGTTCGCGCAACGTCAATCTCTCGCCGGAGGCTCGGGTCCAAGCGCCTGCTCTGTACAGGGCTCTCCAGGTGGCGGAGCAGATGGTGCGTGCTGGAGAACGAGATGCCGCCCGCGTCAGGGCAGCGGTGGAGGAGTTCATTTCGATTCAAGCCCCTCTCGGCCGCATCGATTACGTGGAGATCGCCGATACGCGGCTCATCAGGCCCATCGCGCGGCTCGAGGGCCAGGTGTTGGTTGCCCTGGCGGTGTTCTTTGGTGACACGCGGCTGATCGACAACGTGATCCTGCAGGTGTCTTAGCAGGCAGGCGTAGCGCTTCTCGGGCGTAGAGTGTCTGGGTTCGTGCCTTCGTGGCGGGAAGCGGCAAAGAGAAGGCTGGCCTTGCGAAGTAGTGCGCTGCGGAACGATGCACCACCGGCTTGTGGAATACTTCAGATGGTGTCGGCGGTTCCCTTGAGGGCCTGCGCCTTGGCCAGGAGTTCTCCTCGCGACCCGACCTGGAATGTCTGGAACAGTCGCTTCATGTGGTACTTGACCGTGTTAGCGGAGACGAACATGCGGCGTGCGATCTCCTTGTTGGTCATGCCTTGAGCGACAAGTTCGAGAACCTCCAGCTCCCGAGGAGTGAGTAGGCTGGCCAGGTAGGTGAAGTCCGGGGCATGTTCGAGTTGCTCGTAGAGGAAGGTTGCAACGGTGCCTTCGAGCGTCGGGACCCGGACCGAGCGCAAGAGCAGCGATGCGCCAACTTGCTCGGCATAGCGCCCGAGTCTTACCACACTGACGGCGGTCGGCTCACCGCCCTCGGTGATGCGAGCCAGGTTGTCGTTGAGGGCGGCAAGCAGTTCGGTGCTCTTCGGGCTGGCCGCGGTACAGTAGTTCATTATTGCCTCGGCATGGCGATTGGCGAATTTGATCGAACCTCGTTCATCGCTCAGCACAAGTGCTGCTCCCACGATCTGCAGTGCTCCTTCCGCGAGGGCACGGCTCTCTCGCGCCCTCTGCAGTTCGAGAGCATTACCGACTGCAGCGCGCATGTGGGCGGACACGAAGCGTAGTACCCCCATGTCCTGTTCCGAGAAGGGCGGCTCGTCCGGCCCGCGGGTGAAGCACAGGCTACCCACCGGACGCCCTTCCCAGGTGAGCGGTGCCTCCAGCATTCTCACCAGACGGCGCATGGTCAGACTCTTCCTGAGGGGCTGACGCTGCCACTCGCTCATGGAGAACAACTGGGCGTCATGTACAGGCTCCAGTGTGTGGGCGGTGTAGCTCAGAAGCGGGTCTTTCGCGTAGCCCTCTTGCTCCCAGCGCGTGACGAAACGCTCTACTCCGCCCTGTACCGCCACCCGCTGAGGGCGGCCCGTCTCCGGTTGAACGAGATAGAAGCCATAAGCGCTCGCGCGGACGAGCTTTGAGATGTGGGCCATGTAGGAGGTGCCCAGATCTTCGAACTCGAGGCTCTCGTGGACGGAAGTCGCCAGAGAAAGAAGTGACGCCTGTGCGTCGTCACTCGGTGGGAGCTCAACCTGATTCATGCCTCATCCCGCTTCGTTGGCCGCTGAGCCCATGCCGTCTACAGTGCCTGCGCTCTGCCGGTAGGGGGTGCGGCGTCGCTACACCTCGAGTGTATCACAGGCCACCGGCCGCTCCCTGGGGCGCGACTACCCACTTAGGTAGGTGACCGGCGGTAGGGTTCACTCATATACTCGAGTCGAAATCGAGTTGGACGGTGAGGTCGCGGGGGAACGAGACCTCTCGTCCCGACGCAAAGGAGGAGCCACTTCGCCATCAAGAAGCCCATCCGGGCACAACCGAGCGGGTTGAACTGCGGCCACATGACAGTGCGGAGCGAGGGAGGAAGCGCACTATGAAGTACGTTGTTGGAGTGGATACGGGGGGAACGTTCACCGACCTCATCGCCGTTGACGAGAACGGCGACTACATCGTGATCAAGACCCCCTCGACCCCTGAAGACCCGTCATTGGCGGTGATCGAGGGGTTGCAGCAGGCGGGGGAGGAGGTCGGGAAAGACTTGGGTGGCTTCTTGGCCGACGTGACTCGTATCTGTCACGGGACCACGGTAAGCACCAATACCGTCTTGACGTGGACCGGGGCGAAAGTCGGTCTCATCTGCACCCAAGGTTTCCGGGATACCTTGGGCATTCGTTTCGGCGTGAGAGAGAATCCCTATGACTACACGGTGCCCCAGCCCAAGGCACTGGCACCTCGTTACCTGCGGGTTCCAGTGAAGGAGAGGATCAAGTGGGACGGCACGGTCGTCACTCCTCTTGACGAAGAGCAGGTGCGAGAAGCCTGCCGCTACCTGCTTGGCCACGGCGTCGAAGCCGTGGTCGTGGGCTTCATCTGGTCGTTCCGGAATCCAGAGCACGAGAAGCGGGCCATTGACATCTGTCGGGAGGAGATGCCGGGAGTATATGTGATCGGGTCGTGCGATATTCAGCCGGAGATCAGGGAGTACTGGCGCATCAGTACCGCCGTGCTCTCCGCCTATGTGGGCCCGGCCCTCTCTCACTATCTCACCCACATGGTACAGACGCTGGAAGAGTACGGTTTCGGCGGCCAGTTGCTCATCACTCAATCCAATGCCGGTGTGATGTTCCCCGAGATCGCCATGGAGCAGGCAGCTCGGACCTTGCTCTCCGGCCCGGCGTGTGCCCCGGCGGCGGCTGCGTATATCGCCTCACCTCTCAACCTGAAGAACCTGATCACCTGTGACATGGGGGGCACGAGCTTCGATGTCGCATTGATCAAGAACGAGAAGCCGGCCACCACCCTCGAGACCGCTGTGGGTGGGGTGTATCACCTACGACTCCCCATGGTCGATGTGCACACGATTGGCTCAGGCGGGGGTTCCATTGGCTGGCTCGATGCCATGAAGGTGTTGCACATGGGGCCGGCGAGCGCGGGAGCCGATCCCGGCCCCGCCTGCTATGGACGTGGAGGTACCGAGCCGACAAGCACTGATGCCGACGTGGTGCT
The DNA here is from genome assembly GCA_964423425.1 of uncultured Gaiellales bacterium. Lineage (GTDB taxonomy): Bacteria > Actinomycetota > Thermoleophilia > RBG-16-64-13 > RBG-16-64-13 > CAYRES01. The sequence continues at coordinate 73,134 of CAYRES010000004.1, forward strand.
CGGCTATCTCGACCCGGACTACTTCCTGGGCGGCAAGATGAGCATCGACAAGTCGCTCGCCGAGAAAGCGATCAAGGAAAAGATCGCCGATCCGCTGAGCATCGATGTGGTCGAGGCGGCCAAAGCGATGAGAAAGATCATCGACCACAGCATGTCCGATGCCATCTCCGAAGTCTCAGTGCAGAAGGGTGAGGACCCCAGGCGCTATGCACTGGTGGCGGCCGGCGGAGCCGGTCCGGTCCACATCGCAGACTTGGCCCGGGTACTGAATATCAAGCAGATCCTGGTACCGAGGAACTCTTCTATCTTCTGCGCCATCGGTAGCATCATCGCCGACTTGCGGCATGACCTGGTGACCTCGGTGATCACTCGCACCGGTGAGGCTGATGTCGACTTCCTGAACCGGGCGTTCCTGGAGATGAAGGAAACGAGCGACGGCTATCTGGAGAGGGAGGGCATCGCCGAGAAGGACAAGTACTACCGGAAGTCCATCGACATGCGGTACATGGGGCAGTTCCATGAAGTGGAGCTCCCGATCTCTGAGGCTCTTCTCTCCAAGGAGGAACTCGAGTTCGTTGTGCGTGACTTCCACAAGAAACATGAGGAACTCTACGCCTACAGTGAACCCGATTCCCAGACCGAGATGATCAACTTGCGCCTGGCCGCGTTCGGGAAGGTGGTGCCCCCGGCACGAAAGACCCGTGACGGCAAGGAGTCGATGGACGCGAGCCGCTTTGTCATCGGGCAGCGGAAAGTGTACTTCGAGGAGAAGTTCGGCTTCGTGAGGACGTTCGTGTACGACGGAGATGCGCTCGAGGTGGGGAACATCATCGAGGGGCCGGCCATCGTGGAACAAAGCACGACCACGCTCGTGGTGCCTCCCGACGCGCGCCTCGATGTTACCGAGTACGGCGATTTCGTGATGACTTTGGCCTAGGGGGAGGAAGAACGAAAATGGCGAGCAGCAAGACATTCGAATTGAGGACCGAGGCTGCCGACTTCACCGTGCTCACCTCGGCCATGTTCACGATTGCGCGGGAAATGGGCAAGAACATGGAGCGTACCGCGCGTGCCCCCGTGTACTTCTCGGCGCATGACTTTGTAACCACGATTGTCAGCAAAGACTACGAGTTGGTGGCCTTGGCCGAGTACATCCCGGTGCTTACCGGAGCCACTCCATTTGCGGTGAAGGCGGTATCGGCGTTCTTTGCACCCGAAGAGATTCATGAGGGTGACGTGTTTCTGGTAAACGATCCTTACACGCTCGAGGCCGGCAATCAGATGGCCGATTGGGGCGTCGTATATCCGGTGTTCTGGAACGGCAAGCACGTACTGTGGATCTCGAACAAAGCTCACCAGCAAGACACAGGTGGGGGTGTACCCGGCGGCTACAACCCAGGTGCTCTCGATGTGTACGCGGAGGGTCTGCGCATCCCACCTGTGAAGATATTCGAACAGGGCAAGGAGCGCAAAGACGTCTTCAATCTGATCATGACAAACGTGCGCATCCCCGATGCGCAGAGGGGCGACCTCATGTCGATGATCGGGGCGGCCCGGGTGGGCGAGCGCCGCATTCGCTCACTGTACGACCTGTACGGGGAAGAGAAGATGGACGTCTTCGTCGAGGATCTCCTCAACTACGGGGAGTTCATGATGAGGGAGGCGATCTCCGAAATCCCGGATGGTGTGTACACGAGCGAGATAACCGGGAATGGGCAGTCGGTGCCTATCGTGTGCGAGTTGAGCATCAAGGGCGACGAGATGGTGGTGGATCTCACCAAGAGTGGTCCGCAAGTGCCTGCCTACGTCAACAGCCCCATCGCCAACACCACGAGTTCGGTCTACATGTCCCTCATGACCTCGGTGGGCAAGCACATCGAGTACCGTTGCGGAGGCTGTTACCGTCCCATTCATCTGGAGACGAGACCGGGAACCATCACCCACGCCGAGTACCCGGCCGCCCACGGCAACTGCACCAACTTCGTCGCCAAGCAGATCATCGAAGTCGTGTGGGACTCGCTCGCCCAAGCGGCTCCCGAGGTCACCCCGGCCGGTTGGGGTTCCATCAACTACTGGGTGTTCTCCGGACTGGATCCGCGGCGGATGGAAGGCTACGGGAGTCCCGACTTCCTGGCCTGTGCAAGCGGAGCGGGTGCGATCTGGGGTGTCGACGGATGGTCCACGAATGGACCGACCATCTGTAGCGGCACGCTCTACTACCCCGAGGTGGAAGTGGCCGAAGGCATCTATCCCATCATCTGGGACCGCTGGGAGTGGGCCACCGACTCAGGGGCGCCGGGCAAGTGGAGAGGAGGCTTGGGCGTGCACAACGAATGGACCTGTGATTCCGATCCCCAGCCCATCCATCTTGCGTATGCCGCCGAGCCCTTCGACTACCGGGTAGCTCCCGCGGTAGCGGGGGGTCTGCTGCCCAAGCCGAACTCGAAGACCCTCAAGTTTGCGGATGGAAGGCTCGAAAGCCAGGAGGAAGTCCGAGCCAGGATGCTCTATCAGCTTCGCACGGGGGACAAGGCCATCGACTACACGCAGGGCGGGGCCGGTGTCGGCAATCCGCTCGAGCGGCCGGCTGAACTCGTGTGGGAGGACGTCCGTGATGAACTCGTGTCCAGAGAGAGCGCACGGGACGATTACGGGGTGGTGATCGATCCGGAAACGGGGGAATTGGACATGGCAGCCACCGAGGGGCTCCGGGCAAGTAAAGCGGCCGAGAGCATGTAGACAGTCCCGCTCCGGGCGTCGCCGCCGTGGTCGGCGGCGACGCCGCCACGGCTCCGGCCCGCTACTCGGCAGTGGGCCGGAGCCCCCCCAAGCCGGCCGAGCGGACGCCGAGAGAGAGGAGCACACGGCATGATCATCGGTGAGGCGTTTGCCCGTATTGTCGCCATCCACGGTGACAAGACGGCCCTGAAGGACATGTACGGCAAGTACTTTCCCGTAGGCTACAGCTTCACATACGAGGAACTCGACGTAGCAACGAATCGTCTCGCCAATCACTTCCTGGGAATGGGGCTTCGGCGCGGTGATAGGGTTTCTGTACAGACGGGCACCGGCACCGGCCATGTGCTTGCCCTTCTGGCTTTGGCCAAGGCGGGAATGGCGATAGCCCCTATAGATCGCACCTACACCGCCGAGGAAATCGTCTATCAGGCGACCGATGCCGGGTCCCGGGCCTTCATTGTTGATGCCGACATCTATCGGGAACTGGTCGCGCCTTTGGTTGACAGGATGCCCGAGGTGAAGCACTTCATTGTCATCGGTGAGGAGATCTCGGGCACGGCACGTTTCGAGCAGCTCATTGCGGAGGGACGAAGTTCCACCCCCGAAGTCGTGGTCGAAGCGAAAGACCTGCTTACGCTCATATACACCAGCGGCACCACCGGCAGGGCGAAAGGTGTGCCGCTCACGCATCGGAACTGGTGGGCGAGCGCCTGCGCGTGGACCACGGAGATCGGCATCAGTCCACACTGGAATTGGCTGCTGGTGATGCCGGTTCACACCTCGGGCGGAACAGGGTTGAGTCTGGTTGCCTTACTGAGGGGTTGCACACTTATCATGAGCGATCCTGTGCCGGCGAAGATACTGGAGCTCATCGAAATGGAGAAGGTGAGCTTCACTCAGTTCAGCCCCACCCTTCTGGCCAATGTGATCCATCATGAGAACGCGGCAGTCACGGATTTCTCGAGTATCGAGCGCTGGTTCACCTCCGCTGCACCCATCTCGGCCGCCTTGCTGGCCGAGGGTGCATCGTTCTTGGGGGAAACGTTCTCGCAGCTCTACGGCACCACCGAGACAGCACTGCTCGGCACGGTTCTCCGCCCGGAGGATGTGTCCGTCTCCGGCCCCACGGCCGATCGTCTCACGTCCGTGGGCCGGGCCTGCTGGGGCTACCGGACACTCGTTGTGGACGAAGAGGGCAACGAGGTTGGCCCGGGCGGCAGCGGTGAGCTGGCCATCGGCGGCGATGCGGTGGGCTCGGAGTACTGGAATCGGCCCGATGCGGATGACTATCGCGATGGTTGGTGGTTCTCAGGCGACATCGTGCGGGTTGATGACGAAGGGTTCCTCTATGTGATCGATCGCAAGAAAGACATGATCCTCTCCGGTGGCACCAACATCTATCCGCGTGAAGTGGAGGACGTGCTGTCTGCGCATCCCGCCATCCACATCGTGGCCGTGGTCGGCGTGCCTGACGAGAAGTGGGGAGAGGCGGTCAAAGCAGTGGTGGTGCTGAGAGAGGGGGAGAAGGCCACCAGCGAGGAGATCATGGAATGGTGCCGGGACAAGATGGCCTCGTACAAGAAGCCCAAGTCGGTTGATGTAATCGATATATCCGAGATGCCCCTCATGGGCGGGGGGTACAAGGTACTGCGTCGAGAGCTGCGGGACCGCTATCGCCGCCGTTTCGAGGAAGAGAAGAGGGCCGAAGTGGCCAGTTGGGGGGCGGTGTAGATGAACGTGTTCGGCACGATGGAAGAGGTGAAGGAGAAGATGCGCAAGGCCAACCAGGAAGCGGAGCTTCCCGGACCGACCAAGGCGTATGCGCGCATGAAGGAACAGGGGCGGCTCAACGCACGGGAGCGCATTGACGTGCTCCTCGATCCGGGCACCTTCGTGGAGCTCGGACGTCTCGCAGAGAGCACCATTCACGAGTTCGGCATGGACAAGAAGCGGCTCCCGGGGGACGGCATCATCATCGGCCACGGCAAGATCGATGGCCGCATGGTGTGTGTGTACTCACAGGATTCGGCGGTGCTCGGTGGTTCGGTGGGGGTCTTCCACGGGCGGATGATGTGCGAGATCACGGATCTGGCCACCAAGACCGGGGTACCCATCATCAATCTCATGGACTCACCGGGCGCTCGTATCCAAGAGGCCATCGGGGAAGTCCAGGGTCCACCCGACATCTTCTACCGCAATGTGCGCGCCTCGGGTGTGGTGCCTCAGCTCTCCTTGGTGTTCGGGAATGTGGCCGGCCTTGTGATCTACTCGGCGGCACTCACCGACTTCATCTTCATGGTGGAGGAGCAGTCGCACGCGTTGATCACGGGCCCCGAGGTCATCCGTACGATTTCTGGCGAAGAGATCACGATGGAGGACCTCGCGGGCGCGCGCGTGCATGCTGAGAAGACGGGCATAGCCGACTATGTGGGCAAAGACGACGTCGATCTTCTGCTGGCCGCCCGTAGATTCATCTCCTTCCTCCCCGGCAACAACCTGGAAGGCCCGCCCAAGGTAGATACGGGCGATTCACCGACCCGCCGCATGGATGAAGTGGACGGTATCGTTCCCGTCGATCCAGGCTTGGCCTTCGATGTCCACGACGTGATCGACCTCTTCGTGGACAGCGGCGACTTCTTCGAGATCGAGCCCGACTTCGCCTCTGAGCTTGTCACCGGTTTCGGCCGCCTGGCGGGGAGCACTGTGGGGATCCTCGCGAACAACCCACTTCATCTGGCCGGCAGCCTCACGGTCGACTCTTCCGACAAGTTCGCCCGCTTCATGCGCTTCTGCGATGCCTTCAACATCCCCTGCATTCTCTTCGTGGACGTCCCGGGTTACTTTCCCGGCATCGACCAGGAGCACAGGGGCATCATCAACCACGGCGCAAAGGTGCTCTACGCGCTGTGTGAGGCCACGGTGCCGAAGATCTCGGTGGTGATCCGCAAGTGCTACGGCGGGGGCATGCTGGCCATGGGGGGCCACAAGGCGCTCCGCATCGATCAGGCTTTCGGTTGGCCCACGGCGGAGCTTGCCACCATGGGCGCCGACGCGGCGGTGAACGTTCTGTATCGAGAAGAACTCAAGAATGCTGCCGATCCGGATGCCCGGCGTAGTGAGCTTCTCGAGGAGTACCGGGAAGAGCACGCCAACCCGGTGCGGGCGGCCAACAAGAGATTCTTGGACGACGTCATCGACCCGGGGGAGACGCGGCTACGGGTGATCGCGGCTCTCGAACTTCTCTCGCGCAAGAAGGACGATCCGCCGCCCCAGAAGAAGCACGGGAACATCCCCCTCTAGGGGCTGTGGGGAGCAAAGGAAAGGAGGGGGTTCATGTTCGAGAAGATACTCATTGCGAACCGAGGGGAGATCGCGCTCAGGGTGATGCGGGCCTGCAAGGAGATGGGTATCGCCACTGTGGCGGTGTACTCCGAGGCCGACCGGACGGCGCGGCATGTCCGCTACGCCGACGAGGCCTATCTCATAGGGGGAGCCGTTTCCTCCGATAGCTACCTCAGGCAGGATCGCATCCTCGAGGTAGCCTGGAAGAGTGGCGCGGAGGCCGTCCACCCCGGGTATGGGTTCCTGGCGGAGAATCCGGACTTCGCCGAGGCCTGCGAGAAGGCGGGACTTGTCTTCATCGGCCCGCCGAGTGGGGCGATGCGCCAACTGGGCTCGAAGACGGAGGCGCGGCGCATCATGGTCGAGGCGGGTGTGCCCGTGATACCCGGTATGCAGCGGGGCTGCGACACCACAGAGGAAGGCTTGCGTGAGGCGGAACGCATCGGCTATCCGGTGATGCTGAAAGCCGCAGCGGGTGGTGGAGGCAAGGGAATGCGGGTGGTAGAGTCCGCTGAGGAGTTCGCCTCCGCCTTCGAGAATGCACGAGGAGAGGCCGCATCTGCATTCGGCGACCCCACCGTCTACGTGGAGAAGAAACTTGTCGGGCCCCGGCACATCGAATTCCAGATACTGGCCGACCAGCACGGCAACTGCGTACACCTGAACGAGAGGGAGTGCTCCATCCAGCGTCGCCACCAGAAGTTGGTGGAAGAATCACCATCCGCCATCATGACGCCGGAGTTGCGGGCCCGTATGGGAGAGGTTGCGGTCAAGGCAGCGCTGGCTGCCGGCTATACCAACGCAGGCACGGTGGAGTTCCTGGTCGATGCCGAGCGCAACTTCTACTTCCTGGAAGTGAACGCCCGCCTGCAGGTGGAGCACCCGGTTACGGAGATGGTCACCGGCATTGACTTGGTCAAAGAGCAGTTTCGGATCTCTGCGGGTGAGAAGCTGGCCATCGGCCAAGATGACATTCGACTCTTCGGCTCGGCGATAGAGTGCCGCATCTGCGCCGAGGATCCGTACGAAGACTTCTTCCCCAGTTCGGGCGTGGTGGAGCTTCTCATCGAGCCGGCCGGTCCCGGAGTACGGTTGGAGAGCGGCCTCAGGGAGGGCCAGGAAGTCTCCCTCTATTACGATCCCTTGGTGGCCAAGCTCATTTGTTGGGCGGGCACGCGGGGAGAGGCCATCACCCGCATGCGAAGGGCACTCGGTGAGTATGAAGTGTACGGCATCAAGACCACCATTCCCTTCCACAAGCGGGTGATGGAGGACGTGAACTTCCGCCTCGGCGATTTCGACACCACCTACGTCGACCAGAATCGGCTTGACGACGTACCGAAGCGGGCCGGGAGCGACGAGATCGCGGCGGCGGTGGCGACGCTGTTTGCTGATGCGGAGAAGTCCAAACCCCAGGTCGGGTCAGGCCGAGACTCCGATCTTCAAGGTGATCCCTGGAATGCGTACGCCATTGCGGCTCTCATGCGGAGGTGAGAGAGATGGCACAAAGAGAGCGCGTCTACACCGTGACGGTGGACGGCCGGGAATTTGCGGTCACGGTGAACGGACACAAAGAAGCCGCCCGTGTATCGCTCAATGGGGCGGATTATGTGAATGCAGATCTGTTCGCACACGGACAGGTGAATCAGTTCTCGCTTCTCATGGGGAACAGTTCGTATGAGGGGCTCGTGGAGCCCATCGATGCCGGCTACAGAGTGTGGGTGGACGGAGAGCCCTTCGAAGTGGCAGTCCTTGAGCAGTGGATGAAGGAGTTCGCCGGAGGCAGATTGGCGGGCGCCAGTGGTGGATTGCCGACCAGCATGAAGAGTCCCATGCCGGGGATGGTGGTGGGTGTGGCAGTCAATCCCGGTGACGAAGTCAAGAAGGGTCAGCCGCTCATCACTCTGGAAGCCATGAAAATGCGGAACGACCTCAAGTCGCCGCGGGAAGGGGTTGTCAAGGCAGTCGTCGCTGCTGTCGGCAAGACAGTGGCGAAAGGTGACGTTCTTGTGGAGTTCGAAGCCTGATGATTGCCCGGCCGTGCTTGTGTCGGAGGGGACTTGGGATCGCTGATGAGAGAGGGTAGGCAGTGCGGACTTGTGAGGCCTGGTTTAAACACGACCTGAACTCACTGCAGCCTCCGGACGTTTCTCCATAGGCAGCTTGCGGCCTCTTCTCTCGGGGCTGCTGTACTGACCGTTCTTCCTACGAGTACTCGTAAGACCGTGCTGGGTCTCCACTCTCGACCAATGCGCCCTCAGTCAGGGGGTGGGCACATAGTGGACACAGTGATACGAAACGCTAGATTGGCGACAGTCGAAGGCGAGGTCCGTGAGGCCACTATCGGCATACGGGAGGGGACAATCGCCTGCGTCGTCTCATGCGAAGGAACAACGAGGCTGTCAAGAGGAGACATTCCCAAGAGTAGCCGCACAATTGATGCGTCCGGGAGATGGGTATTGCCCGGCCTGGTAGACTGCCATACGCACTTCGGGGCCTTCCTGCCGTTCGAAGAAGACTTGGTGACAGAGACGAGGGCTGCGGCTGTGGGTGGGGTCACGACTGTGTTCCATGTCATCTTGGAAGCCGGATCAATCCTTGCCCGTCTCCCGTACTACTTGGACGCGGTCCGCCGGCTCGCGGTGGTCGATATGCACTTCTGGGCTGCGTGCATGACGGAGGAGCACTTGTGCGAGATCCCCGCCCTGCGTCGACGCGGCATCCGCGGCTTCAAGTTCTTCCTGTCGTACAAAGGGGATGAAATGGAAGACGTCGGCATCTACGGCATCGACTACGCGTACCTGCAGCGCGGTTTGGAGCAGGTGGCGGCATGCGATGGGGTGGCCGTGGTGCATGCAGAGAACTATGAACTCCTGCAATTGCACAAGCAACGGCAGGTGGGGCGCAATGACTTCGAGTCCTTCTGCCGGTCCCGTCCTTCCATATGCGAGGAAATCGATGCATATGCCGCATGCCGGATGGCTCAGGAAGCCGGCGCGGAGTTGTATCTGGTGCACATCGGCTCGGCCGACGTGGTCGATATCGTCCGTCGTTTTCGTCGACGCGGCGTCAGAGTGTATGTGGAGACAAGTCCTCGCTATCTTCTGATCGACGAGACCGGCACCGGCTTGGCAGAACCTGAACTGGCCCTGACTACTCCCAGCTACAAGCCTGCCGGGCATCGCGAACGTCTGTGGACGGCCGTCGGGGAGGGTGCCGTGGATACGGTCGCCACCGACAGCGCCGCGAACACCCTTGGAGAGAAGGTCGGTGCCGGCAGTGTCTGGCGAGCACAACCCAGCTGGCAAGAGATGCCGACCTCACTTGCATCCATGATGACGCACGGAGTGAATCAAGATCGCGTGACCATGTCACAGCTTACCGCTCTCATGTCGACAAACGCAGCCCGCATCTTCGGACTGTATCCGCGCAAGGGGTCGGTGGTTGAAGGGGCAGATGCAGATCTGGTGATAGCTGACGACGAGGCCACGCGGACCGTGGAGCGCTGCGCGCACTCAGCGTGCGACTACACGCCCTACGAAGGTCGCTCACTTACGGGATGGCCGGTGCTCACCATGGTCCGGGGCAACGTGGTCATGGACGAAGGTGCGATTACCGAAGGACCCGGACTCGGCAGGGCGATCGGCGTGGAGTAGACAACTCCACGTGCGGGACCAAGCTGAGCCGGGGCGCCGCCGCGCCGGCTTGTAGAGCGCGGCGGCGCCCCGGGGACTAGGCTTCGGCGTCCTTGGTCTGGATGGCGGCCAGTACTCGCTCAGGCGTCATCGGTAGATCACGCAAGCGGATTCCCACTGCATCGTAGATCGCATTCGCGACTGCGGGTGCTTGTAGAAACATGCCTGACTCGCCAACGCTCTTGGCTCCAAAGGGACCGGTGGGATCACCGAGCTCAACCAGAAGCGCCTCGTTCTCGGGCATGTCCGCGCTCGACGGGATCTTATACTTGTCGAAGCCGTCAGTGACCATATACCCGTTGGTCTCGCTGATGATCGGGTCTTCCCACAGGGCGAAGCCAAGACCCTGGGCTGTGGATCCCTCGAGTTGTCCCTCGACCGTCATTGGATTGATGGCGCGACCGATATCGTGCACGGTTATCCACTTCAGTATCTCTACCACCCCGGTCTCGGTGTCAACCTCCACTTCGGCAAAGCCAGCCTGCCATGGGGGTGCAAAATCGTTGGGCTCCACGGTGGCGTGAGCCACAATCTGGTGGCAGTCTTTGTTGAACGTGTAGATGAGATCGAGCGCCGTCTCCTCAATGCTCATGCTCTTGTCCGGATTGGCGGTGCTGACAATCTGCCCGTCTCTAAGCTCGAGAGCCGCGAGGGGCTCCTCCATCTTCTCAGCTGCGCGCTGGAGAAACTCTTCCTTGGCCTTTGTTGCCGCCGACAGCACGGCCTTGCCGATGCAATAGGCACCCCGGGATGCGTGCGTGCCGATATCGAAACCGGTGACGTCGGTGTCTCCCGCAAGGACGTTGATCTTTTCATATGGAATTGTGAGCACCTCGGCAGCGACTTGAGCCAGGGCGCCCTCGATGCCTTGGCCGTTGCGTCCGGGTGAGACCACCAGCGTAGCCGAACCGTCCGCATTGAACTTCAGAGTGGCGTTGGAGTGTTCCATCAACATGGGTTGGGCTCCGCTCAACCACGCCATACAGGCGACGCCCACTCCGCGCCGCTTTGTCCCCGTTTGGGGTTTGTTCCACTTCTCCTTCCAGCCGATGCGTTCTGCGCCGACACGGAGGCATTCCTCCACGCCAACACTGGTGATCTGAGTGGAGGGGAACCACCCCAGACCTCCCACTCGGCGGTGGTACTTCAACCGCCACTCAACAGGATCTATCCCCAGCTTCGCGACCGCTTCGTCGACGATCGTCTCGCGGACGAATGACGACTGAGGTCCGCCGAAACCACGCATGGCTCCGCCGCCTATGTGGTTGGTATAAGTGGCGGATATCTTCTGGTCCATCGCCTCCCAATCGTACTCCGTGATGTTCGAGGCGAGTGATACGCCGCACCCGGAGGCGGTCTTGCACATATACGATCCCGCGTCCCCGATGAAATGGGCCTCCAACGCTTTGGGGGCACCGTCTGCTGCCAGCCCCACCTTCATGTAGACCTTGGCTATGTGCTCGCGGGTGACTCGGTTGTTGAAATCCTCATCACGCGTGTACCAGAGCTGCACCGGGGCGCCCGCCTTCATGGCGAGAGCGCAGCAGACGGGCTCGCCATGAAGATCTGTGCCGGCTCCGAATCCACAACCTGCGTAAGGTTGAATGAGTCTTACGTTCCCCTCAGGAAGATCCATCACATGGGCCAGCATACGCTTGGCCATGTGTGGCAGTTGAATCTGGCTCCACACGGTGAGCCGTCCATGCTGGTAGTCTGCGATGCAGCATGCGTTCTCCATTCCGCACTGCACCTGTTTGGAGGTCGAGTACCACCCCTCCGCGGTGACTGCGGCTTCTGCGAAAGCGGCGGCTGCATCGCCGTAACAGAACACAGGAACACCGGGGACCGGAGTGTTGTCGGGGGCGAAGTCGTGGAGGGTGGGCGCCCCTTCTTTCGTGGCTTCGTCTATGGTGAAGGCTGCGGGGAGAGGTTCGTATTCCACCTCTATCAGGTCCAGGGCCCTGCGGGCGGTGGGCTCGTCTACAGCCGCCACCGCAGCCACCGGGTCTCCCACTTGGCGTACCTTGCTGTCGAACAGGTACATGTCGTTGATCTCACCGCCGGGAAGCTGGTAGGTCATGATGTTCCAGGTGAAGAGCTTGCGGGGCACGTCTTGTGAGCTGACCACGGCCTTCACCCCCGGCAACGCTTCGGCCTTCGAGTAGTCAACCTTTGTCACGAGAGCGTGAGCATGGGGGCTGCGCAGCACTTTGCCGACCAGCATACCTGGTAGACGCAGAGTGGAGCAGTAGTCGGCTCGGCCTATGGTCTTTTGATGAGACTCGGCGAGTGGCTTGCGTTGCCCTACGACGCTGAGCGGATCCAGCATGTCACTCACCTCCATTGGACGCGGCCAGTACGGCCTCCACGATCTTCTTATAGCCGGTGCATCGACAGAGCGTCCCCGACAGTCCATTCTTCACGTCCTGCTCTGTCGGGGTCGGGTTGTGGTCGAGTAGTGCTTTGGCTGTCAGCAGCATGGCAGGGGTGCAGTATCCGCACTGTACGGCCCCCTTCTCAACAAAAGCTCTCTGCAACGGATGCAACTGGCTCCCCTTGGCCAGTCCCTGGACGGTGGTGATCTGGCGGTCACACGCTTCGATCGCCAACATCAAGCAGGAGAGAATGGGCTCTCCGTCTACCAGTACGGTACAGATGCCGCAGTCCCCCCGGTCACAACTCCGGTGCACCCCGGAGACCCCCAGATCGTCACTCAGAACTTCGAAAAGCAGTGCGTTGGCGTCAACCAAGACATCTCTGCGCACTCCGTTGACGTAGAAAGTCGCTGGTGTCTGTTTCACAGTTCTCACCCCCCCTAGATCCCAGCGATCTTGGTCGCCGTTGCTTCAAGAGTCCGACGAACAAGCACCTCGACCATGTGTCGGCGGTACTCGGAAGTGGACCTCATGTCGGTGATTGGCTTCACTAGCGGGTCGGTAGCTGCGGCTGCAGCGGTCTCGCGTATGGTCGCGTCATCCAGGGTGCGTCCCACCAGGGATGCCTCTGCTTCTGCCGCTCGGATTATCACCGGTGCTACGGCACCAATGGCAATCCGGGCCGACTGCACGACGCTCCGATCGACGACCAGGTTGACGGCCACTGTGAGCTTCGATATATCTGGCAGGGTCCGGGTGAGGTTGGTGTATGCCCCGACCGTTCCCGCCGGCTGGGCCGGTATCTCCAGTGCTTCCACGACGTCTGTCGGCCGCAGGCAGGTCTTCTTTGCGCCTGTACACAAGGATGCCACCGGAATCGCGCCGTTGCCGTTGGCACCAGCCAGCTTGAGCGTGGCGTCGAGGGCGATCAAAGCCGTGAGGATGTCGGAGGCCGGCGTGCCCACGCACACGTTGCCAATGATCGTCCCCATAGTCTTGACCTGCACGGAATGAATGTTGCTGAGAGCGTCATGAAGAAGCGGGCAGTCCTGTTGCACCACGGGGGAGAGTTCGGCATCGCGGATGGTTGTGAGTGGTCCCAGCTTGAGGCCTTGCACCCGGTCTCCGTCGATGTAGCGCAGGCCGGGGATGCACTTGAGACTGACCACGGTCTCCGGAGGCTCCGTCATGCCGCGCTTCATAGCGTCGAGCAGCGAGATGCCGCCGGCCATGACGGCAGCGCGGTTCGAGGATACGAGCAGCCCGGCGGCCTCATCCATATCGGCGGGCTGAAAGAAGTCGAACTCAGGTAGCGCTCTGTAGAGCATTGATCACCACTCCTCTTGTTGGTCACGTCAACTCGATCGGTTTCGTCGAGGAGACAGGCGACGGGTGGACTGTGATCAGCTCCCCGGCAGCGACGACAGGCCTAGCCGCTACTCCCCCTGTTCGAATGCACGGCCCTGGTCCCAGATCACCCCCTTGCGTCACTCCGTGCTATCAAGTCGGTAGATGCATATCCCCACTTAGGGGTATAGAGCGTTGTATACGCTGGGTCAATCACCCGAACGGGTGAGCGGGCAACGCTGTGAAGAGACACTCAGGGCGGAATGGGGGCCACGTCGTGGCCCATCCCCATCTCTGCTACGCCAGACGGTCGGGTTCCCGAGTCCGCGCGGTGATCCGAGTGAGCTGTCCTGCCAGGACCTCCAGAGCTTCCCAACCGCTGGATACGGCTACCGAATGGGGATGGTAGTTGACTGAGGCGCCAATCCCGATGCAAAGGAGCTCGATGCCGCATCGAGACAACCAGGGTGCAAGTGTTCCACGATAGTAGTCTGAGAGACTCTCTCCGCCTGCTCGATGTACCGCGGCTGCGTTCGGATGTCCGTCTGTAATCACGAGAATGAGTCTGCTTCGTTCCGCAACCGATTCGGCTCTCTGTTTGGCAAAGGCAATCGCTTCGATCTCGTGAGTACCGGAAGAGAGAAAACCGCCGTCACCACCGAAATATGGCTCGAGGCTGTCATGTCTATGATCGAACAGCAGTGTGATGGCCGATGAATACAGCGAGACATCCACGGGAATGCGCGATTCTACGAGCACTTCGGCGAAGGCATACGAGCATGCGAGGGCCTTCTGCACGTTGTCGTCCCGCAACATTGACGGTGAGACGTCGACCAGAAGATGAAAGTAGTAGGAAGGCCGATCCGACACGCGGGCGTGCTGAAAGAGGCGCAGGTCCTCTTGCGTTACGAAGCGGCGCGCGTTCCCTATTCCGATTCGATGGCCGGTACGGAAGCGACCCTTGAACCGGTGGCGGCAGTTCGCCTGGATGGCTCGCCGTAGGGCAACTCTGTGAGCCCCGAACCCGCTCAATGCCCACGGTCCGTACTTCTTCGCGACGTCGGTCCAAATCCCCTTTGCGCGGGGGTCCGGCGCCACGTGGCGGGCTTGAGCGACCCCGATCTCGTCCATGATAACCAGACCACGGCTCACATGAGGGTAGGTGATCGGTCGTCTCTCAGCCAGCCGTTCCTGCGCTGGTGTCAGCGCTCCCTGAACGTGCAGGCGCCTTTGGCCGTCCACTCGACCCGAGAGCCCCATCACCCGCCTGATGCCATCGCTTGGACTCTCTCTCTGTACTCTGTAGTCGCAATCTGACGCGCCACCGGCTGACTCGGCGCTGTCGCCACTGGTCTGCAGTTGCGGGGGCGCCTGCCCTGCATGTTCCTTCACCGCGCGCTTTTCTACTGTCTCGCCCTGGACATGCCGTGATAGCTGTTCCTGCTGCACAGCAGAGTGGTGTTCGGCGGCCGTCGGAGGATGCAAGAAGTGACTCAGGCGCGGGAGAAGCTCCCGCGCGCACCACATTCTCAGTTCCCGGCTACTGGAGGATGCAGCCAGCAGTGACGCCCTCAACTCATCTGCGGTGCTGATCACGTCCGGCGGAAGCTGCCCGTGCGCAACCATGTCTTCGCCTTCCCACAGCTGCAAAAAGAACATCGCGATGAGACGATCGAGGTGGTTGCCCCCGGGCGCCTCTGCAACGCGTACAACTTGAAGGGCATGACCCCGCAGGTGACGCCGAGCTCCCCGAAAATCGCGTAACAGGTGGCGTTCAACCCGCGCGTCTTCCAAGGTATCCGTGATCGTCTCCAGCAACTCTCGCTGATCCGCAGACTCCAAGATCTGCCCCGGCCACTCCTCATCGGTACCGGGTGTGAGCGGGCGGAAGGTGTCCGATCCGTACAGGACATGACCGAGTTCGTGCAGAAAGCCGGCGAGGAACGCATCGACCTGGGGGCTTTCCCGGCACGGGTGAGTCGAATCGAGCAGGCGCATGGCCTTGTGAAGATCGAGACTGATACTCACTGAGGTACGACCCGAAGCAGGTTGTTCTCGCAGCACCGTCTGGGTGCCGGCGCCGAGACGCCAGTTCACGTTGACGTCGATACCGCTGACGGCGGTGCCGAAGATGGAGGCAGCCAACCCAAGATCTGCAAGACGCCGATCCAGCTCATCGGCCCGATACTCGGATACGACCGCGGCGGGGGAAGACACTGAAACCGACACGACCGCCTCGGACCCTCAGACCAGGCTGCTCGTGTCCCAATCGGTGATGTAGGCAAAGATCTGATCCCGGAACACCGTCTTGGTGCGTCTGTCCAGCAGGTCGAAGAACGCCAGGCGCGCGCCTTCCACCGGACCTACATCGCGGGTGAACTGTGCCCAAGTCACCAAGAGACCGGTACTCATCACGAAGTCGAATGCTCGCGCCCGATCGTCCAGCATACGGCGCGCAATACGGGCCACCTCGAGCATCCCCTCAAGGGTTGTTGCGAGCCGGCCCTCTCCGAACTCGGGAAAGCGCTCCACCAGTATCATTCGCTCCACTCCCATATCCGGGAAGTCCACTCGCAACGATGCCCAGCGCCGCAGGTAGGCGGCCGAGAGATCTCTCGTGCCCGGGTAGAGGGACACGTATTCTGCCGGGTTGAACGTCGCGAAAAGGCGGCAGTGATCGTGCTGAGTGACAACCTCGTTGTCTTTCTCGACCAGCACCAGAGCGCGACTTCCATCCAAAAGTCCGTGCAAGGCAAACCATATCTCCGGCCCCGTGGCGTTCATCTCTTCCAGCAGCAAGAGCCCACCCCATCTCACAGCTGTTGTTACCAAACCGTCCTGAAAAGCTACCCGTCCTTGCCCCACGGGGAGCAGTTTGCCGACAATGTCGTCGGTGGTCGAGAGGCCATGAAGGTTCATTCTGTACAGAGGTGCTCCGAGCAGTGCAGCAAAGCAGCGCACCGCCTCGGTCTTTCCCAGCCCCGTATGTCCATGGAGCGCAAGCGGAGTATCGCGAAGGTATGAGAGCGCGCAGCGGTAGAGGAGGCCTTGGTGATCGTGGTACCCATGGGCATGAGGAACGAGATTCTCGCGTCCCGCTACCATGTCGCCGGTCCAGCGCCGCAGCAGTACACCTCTTGCGCACTGGTCTCCGCGCTCGTCCGTGAGTAATGCCGCGAACAAGAGCCACCCATCAGCCAGGCTGTATGTGCGAAGAAGGGGTGACCGCACAGGTGTGGCACTCTTGCCGCCCGTGCGTGTGACGGCGGTGCTCAACAGTTCTTCCAGGCTTGACCCGGAGAGAGTCATCCCTTCAGCCACCGCAGGTTCGATGTGGCACTCGCCGGTCGGCAT
This sequence comes from uncultured Gaiellales bacterium, assembly GCA_964423425.1. GTDB lineage: Bacteria > Actinomycetota > Thermoleophilia > RBG-16-64-13 > RBG-16-64-13 > CAYRES01. The sequence continues at coordinate 89,986 of CAYRES010000004.1, forward strand.
AGCTCTCCTCCGTCGACCGCCTCGATGGCGGCCCGAGCCGTATGAGCGTAGTTGAATCAGCGTAACCAGCCCGCGAAAGGAGCGCAAGGCTACGATCCCTCCTTTGGGCATCAGGGGACCAATGTGGTAGAGATATCACCCATATGGGTGATATCGGTCCTCTACTTTCTGATGGTATAGGATATGATGAGAACAGGTAATCACTGCTTCCGGGGGAGCAGATGCTGGTCTGGTCTTGGAAATCGGGTAACGGACCGCAGCAGCGCCTCGGCCCTGGCGCTTTGCAGACCCAGACGGCCCTTGATGCGGGGTCGGGTGCGGACCTTGCGTCCTTCTTGGCTCAGCTACACAAGACACTCGACGTCGACGTTCTCCTTTCCACGTACATCTCCATCATCGGGGGATTTGTGCCGGCTCCGGCAGCCGCCATCTACCTCCTGGATCCCGGTACCGGGCGGCCTACGAGACTTGCCGCACAGGGAGCGGACGAGCACCTCTTTCCTCGGTTTCTCTCCGCCTACGAAACCGGCGGGCGCGAGTGCGATCCTGTCTACTCCCGTGTCAGCAAACAGCTGAAGATCACCTCGAGCAGCATGCTGCCGAAACGGGAGCGTTGGGAGAACCACCCCTTCCACCGCGTGCTCTCGGTCGGTGCGCTGGAGCACATTCTCGAGGCGCCGATAGTGACGTCGGACAAGGGACTGGTGGGAACCCTCAACTTCGGACGCTCCGGGACAGAACCTCGCTTCAGCGACGATGACGTCACCCTGGTGGATCGCATTGCGGAGCATGTCTCGATCGCGATTAGCCACGCAGCCGAAGTCACTCGACTGCGCGAGCGCGACGGAGCGATGGATGGGGTGTTCCAGGCACTCGGTACGGCCGTGATGATTACCGACTCCGCGGGGGAGATACAGTTCCTCAACTTGTCCGCCCGCCACCTCTTTCAGGAATGCGAAACCAATCCTGCCCTGAAAACCATTGTCGCTGAGGGGCTGCGTCACAACCTCGAAGCTCTGACTGACCTATCTCGAGTGAGCCGATGCCTTCGCCTGCCTCCCCGCACTCTCAACCGTTCTCCGTATCTGACCATGAACTCGGTGGCTGTCGGCTCCGGCAGGGGGTTGGTTGCCACCTTCTGGTACCAGCCAGGTGAGAACCCAAGCTTTGAGTACCTTCATGATCTGCTCACCCCGCAAGAAATCAGGGTGCTGGAGATGCTGGCGCAGGGGCTTGAGAACAAGGAGATCGCGGAGTTCATGACCATCAGCGTCGACACGGTGAAGTCTCACCTCAAGCGCATCTTCGCCAAAATGCGTGTTGCCTCGCGCACTCAACTCCTGAGCCAAGTCTTCTGCCGGTAGGATATCCCGTTCCAGCGCCGGTCCGTGCTGGGGAACCCGCTGTCGGGCCGATCTTGCTCGTGGGGTTGCGCCGAATCTCCTCTTGGCCTCCCCCGGCCGTGCTCTCACCGCTATCACCCAAACGAGTAATCGACGAGGTCTACGCCCCTGCCTAGAATCGGCCTAGGTAGGGACGAAGAGCTTGGTCGAGGGGAACCAGCCTCGATCCCACACGAGGGGGGAACGAGATGTCCGCTTTGTTTGACTCCTCCTGACCGCTCCAAACCGTAGCCTGCGGGGGCGGCCACGTGGTGCCGTATCGGGCTCCATCAGCGACAAGTGAACCGCACTATGAACTCATGGGGGAACACATGGCTTACAAGATTGGCATCGACGTAGGAGGAACGTTCACCGACTTCCTGCTGATGGCGGACGACGGGAGCTTCGAGGTTTACAAAGCTTCTTCTACTCCCCAGGATCCATCCATCGCCGTGCTCAACGGACTGACTCAGATGGCGAACGCCAAGGGAGTGAGTCTCGAGGAGTTTCTTCCTCAGGTCTCGTCGATCGCGCACGGCACCACCATTACCACCAACGCCGTACTTACAAGCAACGTAGCCAAGACCGGATTGATGACTACGGAAGGGCACCGTGACTGGCTCCAGACCCGCCGCGGCCTCAAGCCCAGCTGCTACGACGCCAAGGAAACACCACCCGAGCCCATCGTACCCCGCAAGTTGCGCCGCCCCGTGAAGGAAAGGACGGCTTTCGACGGTCGGGAACTGGTCCCGCTCAGCGTGGACGACGTACTTGAGGCCGCCCGTGCCTTCAAGAAAGAGGGCGTGCAGGCCGTGGCCGTGTGCTTCCTGAACTCCTTCGCCGATCCCGAGCATGAGAAGAAGGCGAAGGACATCCTGGAACGGGAACTCCCGGGCGTGTACGTCTCCGCCTCCAGCGACGTGTTACCGCAGGTGCGCGTGTACGAGCGCGGCTCCACCACGGTTTTCAACGCCGCCGTGGGCCCCATCCTTCGCAGCTACATCAACAATCTGCTGGACAAGCTCGAAACCAGCGGCTTTCAGGGCGTGCTCCTCATCATGCAGTCCAACGGCGGCATGATGTCGCCGCGAGTAGCCATGGACTTCGCTGTCAACACGCTACTCTCCGGCCCGGCCGGCGGCGCCACCTCCGGCGTGTTCTTCGGCGATATCCACGAGTGCAAGAACGTCATCACCATGGACATGGGCGGCACCTCCTTCGATGTCTGCCTCATCCGCGAACGCGAACCGGAGATCTCCTCCGAGTTGGACGTAGCCATGTTCCGCATGGCCGCTCCATCCATCGGCATCTACACAGTGGGCGCCGGCGGTGGCTCCATCGCCAATGTGGACCACGACGGCATGTTCCGGGTGGGCCCCCGGAGCGCCGGTGCTTTCCCAGGCCCGGCCTGTTACGGCACCGGTGGGACCGAGCCGGCCGTGACCGACGCCGACCTGCTACTGGGTTACCTGGATCCGGACTACTTCCTGGGCGGGACCATGAAGATCGATCAGGAACTCTCCCGGCAGGCGCTAAAGACCCACGTGATGGACAAACTCAATCTCAGCGAGGAAGAGGCCGCCTGGGGTGTGTACAAGATCGTGAACAGCAACATGGCCCAGGCCGTGCGTGTCACCTCCATCAACAAGGGCTACGACCCACGCTCGGCCTTCCTGGTGACGGCCGGTGGCGCGGGCCCGGTGCATGCCTGCGCCATCGCCGATGACCTTGAGGCCCCCATGATCCTGGTGCCCAAGATCTCGTCGGTCTTCTGCGCCACCGGCATGTTGATCTCCGATATCAAGCACGACTTCGTGCGTGTGCTGCACATGATCTTGGATCCCAAGAACATGGATGTACCCGGGTTCAACGCCCGCATGGAAGAGATGAAGCAGGAAGCCCTGGATGTTCTGAAGCGCGAGGGGATCGCCTCGGACCGCATCCAGCTCAACTACTGGGCGGACATCCGTTACGAGGGTCAGTTCAATGAGATCGCCACCCCGGTGCCCATGAAGAACGGGAGCCGCTTCGCCTTCGGCATGCTGTCCGACCTGAACGACGCCTTCAACAAGCGTCACGACACCCTCTTCGGCTACTCGCTGCCCGGCTTTACGCAGGAATTGATGTCACTGCGGCTCTCGGCCGTGGGCACGGTGGACAAGCCCGACTTCCGGGAGACCGGGTTTGTGGGCGAGGACGCCTCCCAGTGCATCAAGACCTATCGCGACATCTACTGGGACGGCGCGTGGCTCGATGCCGCCGTCTACGACGGTCCCAAGATGGGACGCGGCCACAAGCTGGTCGGTCCGGCCATCATCGAGGAGCCGACCACGACCATCGTGGTGCCACCGCACTGGCAGCTCTTCTGCGACCGTTACAGCAACTACGTCCTGAACCACGTCGGCATGTCCTTGGAGGAGAGCTTCCGCCTCGTGCGGTGGGACACCTGCCGTGAAGAACAGGCCGCAAAGGTTTGAGTACCGGAATGCGAGACCTCACGAATGAGACCTCAAAAGGGGGCGGCGCAATGACCCAAGATTGCGAAGTCAAGCAGGTAGATCCGATCCTGGCTGCCGTCTTGGACAGCCGGTTCAACGCCATTGTCGATCTCGTGGCCGGTGCCATGATGCGGACCTCCATGTCTCCCATCTTCGCCGAAGCTCGCGACATCGCCGCGGCCATCTTCGACAAGGACCTGCGGCTCATCGCTCAGCGCGACTGGCTGCCGGTCCTGGCAAGCAACTGCAGCGTGGCCATCAGAGAGATAGCCGAGTCGTGGGAGGGGGAGATCGAGGAAGGCGATGTCTTCATCCACAATGACGCCTTCGGCCGTAACAGCCACCAGCCGGACGTCAACGTGGCCAAGCCCATCTTCTACAATGGCCAGATCGCCTTCTGGGCCATGGCCAAGGGCCATCACGCCGACATCGGTGGCAAGGGGATCTGCGGCTATAACCCGGAGGCCAGCAGCTGCTGGGACGATGGGCTGGTGATCAAGCCGGCCAAGCTCTACATCGCCGGCAAGAAGAACCGCAGCCTGTGGGACTTCATCAAGGCCAATACCAAGCTGCCGGTGCTGGGTGAGGCAGACCTCAACTGCCAGATCGGCGCATGTGTCACTGGTGAACGTGCCCTGGTGGCACTGTTGGACCAGTACGGCGTGGACGCGGTGCAGGATTCGCTGGACATGATCATGGACGCTACTGAGCATGGGCTGCGGGCCAAGATCAGCGAGCTCAAGCCGGGCGTCTACTACGGCGAGAAGGCTATCGATGACGACGTGGTGAACCGCGGCATGCCGGTGACAGTGCGGGCGAAGGTGACCGTGGGCGACGGCGAGATCGAGATTGACCTCTCCGACAGCGACCCGCAGGTGCCTTCTTACATGAACAGCACCTGGGGCAACACCTACTCCGTGTCTACCATGGCCGTGCTGTACTTCATGCCCGGAGACACCAAGCGAAACGCGGGCGCTCTGCGGCCCATCAAGCTCATCACCAAGAAGGGCACCTTCGTCGATCCCGAGTTCCCGGCTGCGTGCAGCATGTGCACGTGCTCCATGACGGAAACCATCTTTGAGGCCATCACCCTGGCTCTGGCCGAGACCAAGCCGGAATGGGCGACGGCGGCGCACGGCAAGATGAGCCTGCACATCTCCTGCGGCCTCAACCCCAACAACCAGCGGCCCTTCGCCACCATCGATTTCGCCACCTGTGCTGAAGGATCCGGCGGGACCATGGGCCACGACGGCTGGGCCATGGGCGGCCCCACTCATTGCATGGGCCAACTGCGCAGCCCAGACCCTGAGATCATGGAGATCGTGACCCCGGTGACCGTGTGGCAGCTGGAGCTGACCGGCGGCCGTGAAGGCGCCGGCAAGTACCGCGGCGGTGTGGGAGCCAACTACAGGGTGGAGTACACGGCCGACGCGGAGTGCGTGGAATGCGGGCAGGGTCACGCCGACTACGCGGTGCCCGCCGGCCTCTTCGGCGGCGGCAATCCCATCCCCAGCGCGCCGCGTGTGTTACGCAAGGCCAATGGGGAGCGCGAGCGTATCCCGGTCAACGTCTTCTGGAGCGTCAAGGCGGGAGACATCTACGAGCAGGACATGCAGGGCGGCGCCGGCTGGGGTAACCCCTTCGAGCGCGATCCGGAGAAGGTGCTCAAGGACTACGACGATGAGTTCCTGTCCGCCGCTGATGCCAAGGAGATCTACGGCGTGGTGATCAATGAGGCGGCCGGTGCCATCGACTGGGCTGCCACCGAAGCCGCCCGCGCGGCCGGGGCGCCCAAATAGCCACACACAGCATGGGGGCCGGGTATCCGGCCCGGCCTCCCCTCACAAGGACGGAGCGTTTGATGAAGATCTGGTGCCAGCTACCGATCAGCATGCCCGAGAGCCACCCGGCGTACGAGCCCTACTATGCTCTCCTGCGTGCCGATTATGCCACCGTAAAACGCCCGGGCACCGAGGTCACTGTCAAGGACGTGCCGACCGGCTTGTCCAGCCCGGACGAGATCACGTACGTGGGCAACCGTTTCCGGAACGATCGGGAAATCCTCACCTCCATGCTGCAGGCCGAAGCGGAGGGCTACGATGCCGTCGCCGGGGCCTGCTTCTTCGACGGCGCCATCCGTGCTGCTCAGCAGATGATGGACATCCCGGTGGTGGGCCCGGCTCAGGCTTCCATGCAACTGGCCATGCTGCTCGGCACACGCTTCGCCACCATCACCTCCGATCCGCGCTGGATCCCGGAGATGGAAGCACACATCAGCGAGGTGGGGATGCGCGAGCACGCGATAGGGCCGAAGCTCATGCGCGCCATCACTCTGCCATCGGACATCTTCTTGGGATGCCTGGGCGGGGACTACCAGCCCGCCGTGGACAATTTCACGGGGATTGCTGAGGGCTGCATCGAGGACGGCGCGGATGTCCTCATCGCCGGCTGCGGCCTCCTGTCCCCAATGCTCACGGTTGCGGGGCTGCACGAGATCGGCGGCGTCCCGGTCATTGATCCCATGCTCGCATCACTGAAGTACGCAGAGATGCTTGTGGACTACAGACAAAGCGGATTCCCGGTCAAGTCCACGGCCGGCTCGCTACTGGCCTAACAATCCACGAAGGAGGTGGAGGACCTCATGGCAGACACAGCACATACTCCGGCTTGGAAGACCAAAGAGGAGCAGGTGTTCGAGACTGGGGCCGGTCTCGACATCAAGGAACTCTACACGCCGGAAGACATCGTGGGGTTAGATTATGACCGGGATCTGGGTGCCCCGGGCGAGTATCCGTTCACCCGGGGTCCGTACCCTGGCATGTATCGCGAACGTATCTGGACCCGCAGGTTTCAGGTGGGCTTCGGGACACCCCAAGAAACGAGCGAGCGGATTGGCTACCTCGCAGAGACCGGTGCCAACGGCTTCGTCATCACAATCGACCTGCCCACCTCCTACGGTTTCGATTCCGACGACCCCATTGCTCGGGGCGAAGTTGGGGTCACCGGTGTGGCCATCAGCACCCTGGAGGACATGGAGACTCTGTACTCCAACACATCCCCGGACAGCGTGTCCTACGCTCTCTCTATTCGCCCGCCTGTCTCTGCCGTCACCCTAGCCATGCTCTCCTGTGTGGCCGAGAAACGGGGTATACCCCTGGATCGGGTGGTGGGAACTCAACAGAACGACCCCTTCTACCAGATGAGCGGCGGGCCGTTGCAGACACATGTCCAGTTCTTCCCGCTCGAGGGCATCCTGCGCCTGTGTGTCGACAACATCGAGCACATATCCACGAAGATGCCGCGCCTAAATTGGATGGTGACCAACGGTTACAACCTGCGGGAGACGGGAGTGAACGCTGTGCAGGACGGAGCGTTCTCTCTGTCGCACGCCTTCGACATCTTCCGGATGTGCGTCGATCGAGGCCTGGACGTCAATGTGTTCGCGCGCCGTGCTTCCTTCTTCCTCTCCTGCTCCATCGATTTCTTCGAGGAGATCGCCAAGTACCGTGCCATGCGCCGACTGTATGCCAAGACCATGCAGGAGCGCTTCGCTGCCACCAACCCCGAGTGTTGGCGGATGCGCTTCTCGGTGCAGTCCGCCGGGAACACTCTGACCACGCAACAGCCACAGGTCAACATCATCCGGGCGGCCATGGAGTGCTTGGCTGCCGTCTTTGGTGGAGCCCAGTCTGTGCACCTTTCTTCCTACGATGAAGGCCTGGGTCTCCCCACCGAGGAATCTTCGCGCATCAATCTGCGTACCCAACAGGTCATCGCCTACGAGACCGGAGTCACCAAGACCGTAGACCCTCTGGGAGGGAGCTACTATGTCGAGGATCTGACCAATCGCTTGGAGTCCGCTATCGCCGACAAGATTGCCGAAGTAGAGGAACATGGCGGCCTGGCGAATTGCGTACGCACCGGCTGGTTGGAGCGGGAGATCAACGAGGCCCGCTACAAGAACCAGCGCGATATCGACAGCAACCGGCGTCCGCTCATCGGTGTCAACCGCTACCGTATCCCTCCTGAGGACGAGATCCCCATCAAGATTCACAAGATCAAGGCCTCCGAGTGGGGTGAGCGCCGGGCCGACTACCTGCGCCGCTACCGTGCGGAGCGGGATCAGACCGCCTGGGCAGATGCTATGGCGCGAATCGACCGAGCCTGGAAGGAAGGGGCCAACATGGTGCCGGTGCTCATGGATGCACTCAAGAATCGGGTGACCATGGGCGAATGCCACGAGGCAATGCGCCAGGCACAGGGCTTCTCGTTCAGGAAGGGAGGTAGGTAACCATGGGCACACGCAAGCGAGTGCTCTTGGCCAAGATGGGTCTTGACTGCCACGACACGGGCATAGTCACCGTGGCGCAGATGATGCGAGAGAACGGCTACGAGGTCATCTACATGGGGCTTCACAACTATGCCGACGCGGTGGTGAATACGGCCATTGCCGAGGATGTCGACTTGATCGGGGTGAGCTTTCTCTCGGGTCAACATGAGACTCAGACGCGGGAACTTCTGGATGCCATGAGGCAGGCGGAACTGAATGTGCCGGTCATGTGCGGCGGCATCATCCCGCCTGATGACGCGCAGGAGTTGAAGCGCATGGGAGTGGCGGACGTCATCGAGCCCGGCACATTGACTGAAGACCTCGTGAGCCGCATCGGCTCCATCCTGTCCTAGCGACCGTCACTGCGGAGCAGAGACCATGGATTGGACTCTAGACGAGTATATCCGGCGCAACGGGGCCCGCTACCCGGACAAGCCGGGCTTCATCATGGACAAGACAACGCGTACATGGAGAGAGGTTGATCGCCGCGTAGACCAACTGGCCCAGGCCCTTCATCGCCTGGGACTGCAGCGCAACGATCGTGTGGCCACGCTCATGCACAACTGCCTCGAGTACCCTGAGGCGTACTATGGCTGTGCACGAGCGGGCATGATCGTGGTGCCGTTCAGCTACCGGCTGACCGTGCCGGAACTGCATGAGATTCTCACCACAGCCGAACCGGCTCTCATGATCGTAGGTGCTTCCGAAGCACACAAGGCTTTCGCGTTGCGGGAGTTGTTGCCATCCCTGCAGCATATCTGGGTCGTGGGAGACGACACTCAGCCGGTGGAGCAGAACTACGAGGCGCAACTGCAGGGCTCGCCTTCTACTCCCGCCTATTCCCCAAACGGTCAGAACGACACCTTCAGCATCTTCTTCACCAGCGGTACTACTGGACTGCCGAAGGGGGCGATGGTCTCCCATCTCAACCTCGAAGCCAACGGCTTCAACCAGTTCGTGGCTGACGGCAGCCGCCACGAGGATGTGAACCTGATCGGCACGCCCCTCTACCACATGGGCGCCGTGTTCATGTCCGTCACCTACACTATGCTGGGATGCACCCAAGTGGTCATAGAGAAGTTCGAGCCGGAGCTCTGGCTCGAGGCTCTGGAGCAGAACAGGGCTACGGTCGCGCTGTTGATTCCTACCATGATAAACACGGTGCTGAACTACCCGGAACTCTCCGACCACGATCTCTCCAGTCTTCGCCTCATCTTCTACGGAGGCGGCCCCATGCCTCCTGCTGTGCTGAGGCGCGCACTGGCTGCGATGCCCTGTGGCTTCACACAGGGATACGGGCTCACAGAAACACTCGAAGCCACCTTCCTCGTGGCATCAGATCACGAGATCACCGACGGAGATGAGAAGAAACTCTTCCGCCTGGCGTCCGCCGGTCGCGAGGCAACCGGCGCCGATGTGCGCATTATCGACGACGACGGCAATTCTCTTGGAACCGGCGAGGTGGGGGAGATCCTCATTCGCAGTCGTTCAAACATCAGCGGCTATTGGCGCAATCCCGAGGAAACCGCGGCGACGGTCAAAGGGACCTGGTTCCACACGGGTGACGTGGGCTACCTCGACGAGGACCGTTACCTCTTTGTGGTCGATCGCAAGAAGGACATGGTGGTCAGCGGGGGCGTCAACATCTACACGAAGGAGATCGAGAGCGTGATCTACTCACACCCCGCGGTTCTTGAGGCTGCTGTCGTCGGTCTGCCCGACGATCATTGGGGTGAGGTGGTCACAGCCTGCGTCGTTCTTCGCAACGGACAGAGTGTGACCACAGAAGAAATCACGGAGTACTGCAGCAGTAGGCTGGCCGGTTACAAGAAGCCGCGTCGGGTGTTCTTCTTGGGGGAACTGCCCAAGAACCCCAGTGGAAAGATCCTTAAGCGGGACTTGAGAGAGGTGCTGGCCGTGCAGTAGGACGGCCGGATCACCGGCGGATCGGTTCGGCAACCCCGGAGTTCGGGCCGTTCCTCCGGCAGCCAGGCTGGGTGGTGTGCCCAGCCTCCCTCGCTGAGGCGCCGCCCCGAAAGGGCGGCGCCTCAATCGCTTTCTGTCACGGCTTCCGGCCCACGAACATGGCGCTCCACACCTTGCCCGCCAAAGCGGGGGCGAAGGTGTCGGTGGGGCGTTGGCCGCAGCAATCACTGACCACGGTGGCCGGGGAGAGACTGTCGTCGAGGCCGGCAATGGCCGAGATCTGGGCGGCGTCATACGTGATGCGTTCCACTACCTCTACGTCAACCAATCCGGCGCTCTCGAGCCCTGCCACGTAGTCCGCCTCAGAAATGGCGCCTCCGATGCAGGAACAGTACAGGGGAGCGATGTTCCGCGCCCATTGAGGCAGGTTCTCCGCTACGATGTCGGATATGCGTATCCGCCCGCCAGGCCGGAGGACCCTCGCGATCTCGGCGAACACCCTGTTCTTCTCCGGGGACAGGTTTATGACACAGTTCGACACAATGAGATCCACTGATTCGTCTTCCACCGGCAGTGCCTCTATGAGGCCCTTGCGCACCTCGATGTTGGTGAGGCCGGCCTTCTCGGCGTTTGTGGTGGCCTGGGCGATCATCTCGTCTGTCATGTCGACGCCGATGACTCTACCCTCAGGGCCGACGACACGGGCGGCGATCAAGAGATCGAGGCCGGCGCCGGACCCCAGGTCGACCACAGTGCTGCCGGGTGTGAGTCCGGCAAAGGCCAGAGGATTTCCGCACCCGAACGAGTCGGCGAGTGCCTCGGCGGGCAGATCACCGAGAAGAGCCGGGTCATAGCCGGCCAGCTTCGCCGCCGAACCCTTGGGCTGGGAGAGACCCGAGCAGCACGTGCCGCGGGCGAGTGCTTCGGCGTAGGTGCGGGACACCTCATCACGAAGGCGGTGGTGATCGAAGGGAAGGGTCTCGCGGCCCTCATCCCCTGCCGGGCGATCGGTGGCGACACCTTCGCGCTCCTCTTTTCTCTCACTTCCACTGCAGCATTCCGCAGGCATGGGCGCCTCCGTGGGGGCTCGTACAGTTTGACAGTTGTCTAAGGATTGTAGCACTCGCCCCGGGTGCCGCCCTCGTGCACCCGGGGCTGTTTGTGGAGGAGTTTATGCTCGTTGCAAGAAGGCTATACAATTGTTCTTTCGGCGAGCAACGAAAGGCAGTGGGAATGCTGGTGGTCGTCGCGTTGGGGGGCAATGCTCTGCTCAAGAGGGGCGAGATCCCATCGGAGGAGAACCAAAGGCGCAACGTGCAGGTGGCGGCTCGCGCGCTCGCGCCCCTCGGTCTCGAACACAGACTGGTTATCACCCACGGCAATGGTCCCCAGGTGGGAATGCTGGCCCTGGAGTCGACCTGTGTACCCGGGCGCGAATCGTACGCACTGGACGTGCTGGGGGCGGAGAGTTCGGGCATGATCGGCTACATGGTCGAGCAGGAACTGGGGAATGTTCTCCCAGAGGATCAGCCCTTCGCGACGATTCTCACCCAGGTGGAGGTGGATGCCGCCGACCCTGCCTTCCAGGCGCCGACCAAACCCATCGGGCCGATGTATGGGAAGAAGGAGGCCGAGGGCCTCGCCGCGGAGAGGGGTTGGAGCATCGGCCCGGACGGGAAGGGGTGGAGAAGGCTCGTACCCTCACCCAGGCCGAAGCGCATCTTCGAGTTGCGGGTGATCCAGCTGCTCGTGGAGCACGATGTCATCGTCATCTGTGCCGGGGGTGGAGGTATTCCCACCATACTAAGGGAGGACGGCATTCTCATCGGTGCCGAGGCCGTGGTCGACAAGGACCTGGCCGGTGAACTCCTGGCCCGTTCGCTTCTGGCCGACGCGTACCTCATGCTGACCGACGTGGACGCTGTGTATCACAGCTGGGGTACGCCGGAGGCACGGGCCATCAGATGTGCCTCACCAGAGGCGCTGGCGGCTCTCGACTTCCCGGCCGGGTCGATGGGGCCTAAAGTGGAGGCGGCCTGCCGCTTTGTCCGGGAGACCGGACGTGTCGCTGCCATCGGGTCTCTGGCCAACGCGGCCGCCCTGCTGGCTGGTGACGTGGGCACGCGAGTCACGGTGGGAGCGGACGGCATCGAGTGGTATGAGGCAGGCGCTTCGGGGATGGCAGGTGCTTCGGGGCCAAGAAGTCCGTCGTAACCAGCAGAGTCAACGGAGCGGGCAGGCCCATCGGGGCCGGCCCGCGGCCGGCCCCGACTTCTGAAGCCGCCTCTACTTCTTCTCCCACTTTTGCAGGTAGCCCACCTGGCTCAGCGTACTTCCTTCGCGTATCTCCATGCGCAGACGGTTCTCCTTCTCGAGCACATCCATGGCCCGGTTCGTGTACTCGACCGCCTTGTCCTTGGGAATGACGCAGACGCCGTCATCGTCGCCCACAATCCAGTCACCGGGTGAGATCGTCACACCCGAGATCTTGATGGGCACGTTGATCTCGCCGAAACCCTTGGGCTCGCCCGCCGTGGGGCTGACCAGGGTAGAGAAGAGGGGAAAGCCCATCTCCCGGATGTCGCCCGTGTCGCGGGCGGCACCGTGGATGACCACTCCGGCCACCTGTTGTATGACGGCGGAGTTCGTGGCCAGTTCTCCCCAGATGGCCGGGTAGACACCGCCGGCGTCGATGACGATCACGTCGCCAGGCTGTGCGAGATCAATGGCTTCCACCGGCTTCGCCCAGTCGCCGGGGTAGGTGCGGACGGTGATGGCGGGACCGACCATGCGGGCTCCGGGAGTGCGGGCTACGATACCGGGCAGATCGCCGCTGCGGTGAAGGGCGTCGGAGACGTTGGCGGCCGACACGCGTTCGAGTTGCCCGCGGATGGTGTCTGCGGTGGCGCGAACGAAGAAGTCTGACTTCACGGTGACGAGATCATCTATGGCCCGCCTCATCTGGCGGGTGGCCTCGGTGGCGTCGGTGGACTTGATGATGGCGCCTCCCACCACGACGATGGTGGCTCCGGCCCTGATCGCCTCCGCAGCCGTTTCCGAGTTGATGCCTCCGGCGACGGAAACCGGTATGTTCACGGCCTCGGCTACTGCCCGGAGGGTGTCGAACGGCATCTTGCCCTCCATCTGTTCGTCGATGGCCACGTGGATGCCGATGTAGTGGGCCCCCATCTCCTCGGCCTCGCGTGCTCGGGCGACCACGTCGCCGCACTGGATCATGTCGACGATGATCTTCGCCCCGTAGTTGCGGGCCGCTTCCACACATTCCCTGATGGTGGCGTCCGAAGCAGTGCCCAAGATACCCACAATGTTCGCTCCGGCCTTGGCGGCGTATTCAACCTCGGCTCGACCGGCGTCCATGGTCTTCATATCGGCCACGATGGTGCGGTCGGGGAACAGCCGTCGCAATTCGCTCACGGCTCTCAGGCCCTCGCTCTTGATGAGCGGGGTTCCGGCCTCAACCCAGTCGGCTCCGCCCGCCACGGCTTCTTCCGCCACCCGGAGGGCGCGGGGCAGGTCGACGAAGTCGAGGGCTACCTGCAACTTGGGTTCACTCACGTCTCCTCACACTCCCATGAACTGAACGACGACCTTGCGGTCTCGGGGTACGTTGTCAAAGCACACGAAGCATACCGACTGCCACGTGCCCAAGGTGTAGCGCCCATTGACCACGGGAATGACGAGCGACGGGCCCAGCAGTCCGGCCCGGCAGTGCGAGTGGCCGTTGCCATCGCCCAGGTTGACGTTGTGCTCATAGTGCTGCTCGGGGGCGATGATCTGGTCGAAGAGGCGCTGGAAGTCGTGCACCACTCCAGGCTCGAATTCGAGGGTGGTGATGGAGGCCGTGGCTCCAGGCGCGAACACGGTTGCTGTGCCGGCGTCAAGCCCGACTTCGGCGAGAAGGTCTTTGAGCTGCTGGGTGATGTTGACGATCTCGCCTTGACCCGTGGTGGAGAAGGGGATGAAGCGCGTGGCGACAGTAAGTGTGCCTGTAACGGTGGCAGGGGCGGCGTTGGTGACGGAGAAGTTGCTCATAGAGGTGCTCCTCATCTGCTGTCAGTGGGGGCGGGGGGAATGGTGGCTGCCGGTGCGTGGCCGGGCCGGGCGGATCCGGCGTCGGAGGCAACAGAGCCGTCGGTCGGTGTGGCTTGGGCCCGTACTTCTGTGTCGTCTATGTCACTGGAGAGGAGGTGCTCCAGGGAAGAGATGGTCGTCTGCGGCACATCGCCCCGCCTGCGGATGATCGCGAGAGTGAGGAGACCCAGGGCCCGGTAGGCGGGAAGGGCTTCGGGGGCCTCGGTGTTGAGCGAGAGCAGATGAGTTGCGATGGTACCGGCATCTCCACGGCTGAGCGGCCCCGTGAGGGCGTCCACCGTGCCCTGCCGCCGCACATTGCTCACGGCGCCCTGCACCAGAGGCATGAAGGCGTGAAGGGCTTGGTCTCGAGGAAGGCCCGCGTCCGCGAAAAGGCTCTCCGCCAGGTACAGGAGGGAGACGAGATAGTTGCTCGCGATGCAGGCGGCCGCGTGATAAAGGGGGCGCCTCCTCTCATCAAGAAGGAAGGACCGGCTGCCGAGGGCTTCGGCCAGCGCTGTTCCCATATCGCGGCCCTTCACCTGCTCCGAGGCGATCGCCACCGTGCACCCCCGCAGCCGGTCGGGACCGACGGCTGGGTCGCTGAACGTCTGCAGAGGGTGGAATCCGATGGTGATCGCTCCGAGATGCGCGCAGGGATCGAGCGCGGAGACGGGTGTCACGCCGCTTGTGTGTAGTACGAAGGGCGGTGAGCAGGATGGCATCGCCGGCCCGGCCGAAGAGAGCGCCAGTGCCAGGTCTTCCGCCACGGAGGGTATGGCTGTATCGGGTACGGTGAGGAAGTAGGCGTCGACGCCGGTGGCGACCAGCCGGTCGAGTGAACCGGTCGGCTCGAGAGCCAGCAACCGAGCTGCACGCCGGGTGTCCGGCCCGGGCAGGCCGGAGTACCCTGCGAGCGCAACTCCGGCCTGCCGCAGAGCCAGGGCCAGAGAGGTGCCCAACCTGCCCGCACCGATGATGGCGACACGAAGGCCGGTGATGGTGCCGGGGGGAGGTGGTTGAGGCATATCCTCACAAGAATGTGCGAGGCGGGCGATAGTGACCTTCCGTTCCAGTTCCGTGTTCAGATACCAGACTTGGGTACTAGTCGGATGGAGTGCCGGTTAGTAGTATGTATTGCCATCGAGTCGTTGTTCACGGTGCCCGCCGGCTCCGCTCGGTACGCCTCCCCAAGGGGTAGGCATCCGCAGCCCACGGGCGCACGCGTAGGATAACAACATGCATATGGGTTAACAAGCTGGTAACAAGGGCCCGTGTGAAAGGGGTTCGGCCGATGGAGAAGCGGTTGACACGTTCTCGAGATAACAAGATGCTCTGCGGTGTGGCCACGGGCATGGCGAACTATCTCAATGTCGATCCGACCATTATCAGGCTGGCCTGGGTGATAGCCGTGCTTCTGCCAGGCCCCAATCTCATCATCCTGGTTGCGTATCTCATTCTGTGCCTGGTGATTCCGGAGGAGGCGCCGCCACCACCCGTCGGGCACTCTGCGAATCAGCAGACGCCCACCGGGCCTCCGCCCGTGAGCCCACCGCCGGCGCAGGGCGGCGAGGCGCCCTCGGCCGGGGAACCCGGAGCACAGCGGATAGGATGATGCACCCGTGCCTATCTACGAGTACAGGTGTAGAGAGTGCCTCAAACGGTTTGAGGAGCTTGTCAGCTTGGCTTCCGCTGACGATGTCTGGCCCTGTCCGCGATGCGCCTGCACGAACACCGAGCGGCTGCTCTCGTCGTTCGCCTTGCGGGTGGAGGGAGGCAGTGGTTCAGGATCCGGCAAGAACTGCTCCACGTGCAGCAGGAGCTCATGCTCCACGTGCTGACCGGGTCTGTGTCGTCGTACCCCACAAGGAAGTGCCGTCATGACGCGTGCTGAAGCGGCCGCTGCAGAGCAGCTCTCGGTCCTGCAGGAGGGGCTCAGGGGGTGCAGGGAATGTGGCCTGTGTGCAGAGCGCACCCAGGTGGTGTTCGGTGTCGGCGACCCCTGTGCTCAACTCATGTTCGTGGGGGAAGGCCCGGGGTTCCATGAGGATCGGCAGGGCGAGCCCTTCGTGGGTCAAGCCGGAAAGCTGTTGAACGAGCTACTGGCCGACATCGGCCTCACCCGGGCCGATGTGTACATCGCCAACGTGGTGAAGTGCCGGCCTCCCAACAATCGCGACCCGCTTCCGGACGAGATAGCCGTCTGCAGCCCCAAGCTCATGGAGCAGATTCGTATCATCCGGCCTCATGTGCTCTGTACGCTGGGACGCTTCGCCTCTCATCTCATCGGTTCGACGCAGGCACCCATGGGCGCCATTCGCGGCAAGGCGAAAGACATGGAGGTGGCCGGGGTGCCGGTCATCGTGTTTCCCGTCTACCATCCGGCGGCGGCGCTCTACACTCCCGCCAACAAGGAGATCTTGCGGGAGGACTTCCGCCGCCTCCGCGTGCTTCTCGACCGGGGTCACTCCGCGCTTCGTACTTCTCAGACAGCGGAAGGGCCTCCCTGCAGTGGGGAGGAGGACTCCCTGGGTCAGGAGGCCATCACGCCAGTTGCGGCAGGCGGGCCATTCTCCTCGCATGTGTCCTCCGCAGATGCGCCCTCCTCCTCGGCTGCGCCCCCCTACGCAGACGCGCCCACGGCCGCCACGACGGACGGCGAGGAGCCCCTTCCGGCAGGGGCCAGTGCAGGCGAAGACACGGAGCAGCTCAAGCTGTGGTAGTGCTTCGCTGCACGGCTCTCAATCTCAGTGGGCTTCAGGCTCTCGCCGAGCGGCTTGCCCGGGTGCTCCACCCTGGTGATCTCGTGCTCCTCATGGGTCCTTTGGGCTCGGGCAAGACCGAATTCGTCCGCTGTCTGGCGCAGCCGCTGGGACTGCTTGATGCGGTGCGCAGCCCCTCGTTCACCATCGCGAACGTCTATCGGGGCCGGGTGACCGTGAACCACTTGGATCTCTACCGGCTTGAGCACATAGCCGACGAGGACACCTTGGCCCTCGAGGAGTACCTCTCACCCGATGCCGTCACGTTGGTGGAGTGGCCGGAAGCGGGTGGCGACAGGCTTCCTGCCCCGCAGTGGGTGATCAGGTTCGAACACGATACGCTCTCAACGAGGAACGTTGAGGTGGAAGCGGGTTCGCGGGTGGAGGCGGCCCGTTTCGAGAGGGCGGGATGATGCCGGGCACCCTGGTTCTCTGCATGGATTCGGCGACGGATGTCTGTAGTGTGGCTGCAGTCGGTGTCTTGGGAAAGGATGCCGGGCGCCTCTTGGCCGAGCGTATGGAGGGAGGTGAGAGGCTGAGGGCGGCGCAGCTTCTTCTTCCCATGGCGTCGGCGGTGTTGGCCGAGGTAGGCGCTGAGGCGGAGGACATCGCTGCTGTCGTGGTGGGAACCGGTCCGGGAACGTTCACCGGAGTGCGCATCGCGGTGGCCACCGCGCGGGCCTTGGCGCTCTCTCTCGAGGTGCCCGTGTTCGGTGTGACCTCGTTGGCGGCCTTGGCGTCGGAAGCTGCTGCGCACGCAGCGGGGGACCAAGCTGTCCGGGCGGCGCAGGTGGCTGCGGTCTCGGCAGACACGGCGGCTGCGGAGGTGGACCCGGCTGCCGCGGAGGTGGACCCGGCTGCCGCGGCGGGGACGGTGGATCTCTCGGAGGCGGAGATTGTGGACCACTCCGAGCGGCAGGGGAGCCTTCTCGTCCCGATTGTCGACGCACGGCGCGGCCAGGTATTCGCGGCCGTGTTCGAGAGCCGGCGGCCCAGGGGTACCTGCGGGGCCGGGGACGCGCCGTGCGGCTTGGCTGAGGAAGGACCCGTGTGGCAGAAGGTGGGTCCGCTGCGGGCGATTGACTCGGCCGACCTCGTGGAGTGGGCCGCGGGGCAGGCGGACGGTAGGCCGTTGTGCATTGCCGGGCGGGCCGAACTCGTTCCCGAACCCATCCGTACCCGGGAGGGCGTCCGTTTCGCTCCCATAGAGGTCCGTGCCGGCGCTTTGGTGGAGGGGCAGGAGTTGCTGGGTCCGTCTGTGTCGCGCGGCTGCGGATGCGGAGAAGGTCCATCCGGAGAAGACTTTCTCGGCCCTACCCTGCTCGCCGTGCTCGCGGGGATGGTGACCGGGGAGAAGCCGGAGGCGGCCGCCCCCGGGCTTCTGGGCAGCCCGGAGTGTGTGCGTCCCCTCTACATACGCCCGCCCGATGCCGATCTCCACATCCAGAAGATGAAGCAGCCCTTCGCATGAGGGCGGGTGCCGGACATGTTCGGGGGGCGTATCCTCACTCGAGCAAGGGTTTCGTCGTGCGCCCCCTCCGGGTCGCCGATCTCCCGGCGGTGGTTGCCATCGAGCGGGCATCGTTTCTCTCACCGTGGTCTGAGGAGATGCTGGCCGAAGAGATCGCGCAGCACCAGGGAGTGTCGCTTGCAGCTGCGCGCCCGGGAGATGTGGTGGCGGCATATGTACTGTGCCGGCTCTACGGTGACATGTGGCACGTCCTGAGTCTCGCCGTGGCCCCCAAGGAGCGAAGACGTGGAGCCGGCAGGCTTCTCATGGAGCGGTTCTTGGCTTTGGCCGATACCACCGGAGTGCCGGCCACGCTTGAGGTGCGGCCCTCGAATCATGCGGCGGTGGGGTTGTATGAGCAGATAGGTTTTGAGATCGCTGGAACCCGGAGAGGGTACTACGGCGACACCGGGGAGGATGCCCTCATGATGACCCGGCCGGTGGCGACACTCACGGCCTGCAGACAGGTACAGGGCGGGGGCGGAGGGCGGGTGGAGCCGTGCTAGCAGGCAAGGCGGCGGGGAATCTCCTTGCGATCGAGACCTCGTGTGACGACACCTCGGTTGCGGTGATGAGCGGCTCCGGTGAACTGCTCTCGTCACTGGTGCACAGCCAGGACGTGATTCACGAGAAGTACGGGGGCGTGGTTCCGGAAGTCGCGAGCCGGGCGCATGTCGAACGGGCGACCGTGGTCGTGCGCGAGGCCCTCGGAGAAGCCGGAGTCTCATTCGACTCGCTCGGGGCCGTGGCGGTGACGGTCGGGCCCGGACTGGTCGGGGCTCTGCTCATCGGCCTGCACACGGCCAAGGCGATTGCCTGGTCGCGACGGCTGCCGCTCATACCGGTCAACCATCTGCATGGCCATCTGGGGGCCGTGTGGCTGGCCGATCCGGAGGCGCCCTTCCCCGTTGTGACGCTCGTCGCCTCGGGCGGGCATACCCAACTCGTACGCATGGAAGATCGGCGGACGTTCACGTTGCTCGGTCAGACGCGGGACGATGCGGCCGGTGAAGCCTTCGACAAAGGCGCCCGTCTACTCGGATTGGGCTACCCCGGGGGCAGGGAACTCGATCAACTGGCCGAGAGGGGTGACCCCTTCCGGTTCGAATTTCCCGTGGCTCTTCGCGGCAAGGGAAGGCTCGATTTCTCTTTCAGCGGAGTCAAGACCGCGCTCTACTACACCCTGCGCGATATGGCGCCTGCCGACCGGCAGGCCGCCGCCGCCGATATTGCCGCCTCCTACCGCCGGGCCATCGTTGAAGCGCTTATGGCGAAGCTGGTCTTGGCCGCGCGCCGGAATGGTGCCCGCACGCTGGCCATCGCCGGTGGAGTGGCCGCTAACTCCTTGCTCAGGAGGAGGGTGCAGCGAGAGGGTGCGGCGGTTGGATGCCACGTGGTCGTTCCGGAGTTCCGCTTCTGCACCGATAACGCCGCCATGATCGCTGCGGCCGCTCGCGAGGGCACGCCGGTCGCCTTTCCCGAGTATCTGGGCCTCGAAGCCAGGGCCGGATTGGCGCTCGGCGAGCGTGGCTTCTGAATCGGTTGTTCCTGAGCCGGTCCGATTGACAATATCTGACGGTGGACGTATCATAGCCCTGGTTTGGCACTCACCATGGGCGAGTGCCAAGCAGAGAGAAGGCGGGCCGCGGGGCTCGCACCCGTTGGATCACCATTGTTACGTCAGGAGGACCGCATATGAAGCTTGTGCCGCTCGAGGACAGGGTCATCGTCAAGATCCTGGAAGAGGAAGAGAAGACCGTGTCCGGCATCGTATTGCCCGATACCGCGAAAGAGAAGCCCCAGAAGGCGAAGGTTCTGGCCGTGGGTCCCGGCCGCTATGAGGGCGAGAAGCTCGTTGCGGTCGATCTGAAAGAGGGCGATATCGTCGTCTTTGCAAAGTACGGCGGCACCGAAGTGAAGGTCGACGGCGAGGAGCTCCTCATTCTGAGGGCGTCCGACGTTCTGGCCAAAGTTGAGTAACAGTCCACGAGAACGCTGACGCATCAGTCGTTCACGTCCCCTATTCCAGGAGGCAAGGAAGTCTATGGCTAAAGAATTGCTCTATGGTGAAGATGCCCGCCGCGCGCTCGAGCGCGGTGTGAATCAGCTCGCCGATTCTGTGAAGACCACGCTGGGTCCCAAGGGCCGCTACGTGGTGCTCGAGAAGAAGTTCGGCAGCCCCACCATCACCAACGATGGTGTCACCATCGCCCGCGAGATTGAACTCGAGGACATCTTCGAGAATCAGGGCGCCCAGTTGGTACGCGAAGTCGCCACCAAGACCAATGACATCGCTGGTGACGGCACCACCACCGCCACTCTGCTGGCCCAGGCGATCGTACGCGAAGGTCTCCGCAATGTGGCCGCCGGCGCCAACCCCATGGCCATCAAGCGCGGTATCGAGAAGGCCGTCGACGGCGCGGTGGACGCTCTCAAGGATCTTGCGACCGATGTCTCCGGCAAGGAAGACATCGCTCGTGTAGCCACTATCTCCGCCGACGACAGGGAGATCGGCGACGTCATCGCTGACGCCATCGAGAAGGTGGGCAAGGACGGCGTGGTCAACGTCGAAGAATCCAATACGTTCGGTATGGATCTCGAGTTCACCGAGGGTATGCAGTTCGACAAGGGCTATCTGAGCCCGTACTTCATCACCGATGCCGAGCGTATGGAAGCGGTGCTCGAGGAGCCCTACATCCTCATCGCCAACCAGAAGATCGGCAACGTGCAGGACATGTTGCCGGTGCTCGAAAAGGTCATCCAGGGCGGTAAGACCCTGCTTATCATCGCCGAGGATGTCGAAGGCGAAGCACTGGCCACCCTGGTGGTCAACAAGCTGCGTGGCACGTTCACGGGCATCGCAGTGAAGGCTCCCGGTTTCGGCGACCGCCGCAAGCGGCAGCTCGAAGACATCGCGATCCTCACCGGTGGTATGGTGATCAGCGAGGAGCTCGGCCTCAAGCTCGAGAACACGCAGGTGAGCCAGCTGGGCCGGGCGCGCAAGGTTGTCGTTACCAAGGACGACACCACGATTGTCGATGGTGCGGGTGAACTCGATCAGATCAAAGGCCGCATCAACCAGATCAAGAACGAACTCGACAACACCGAGTCCGAATTCGATCGCGAGAAGCTGCAGGAGCGTCTCGCCAAACTGGCCGGTGGCGTCGCTGTCATCAAGGTCGGCGCGGCTACCGAGACCGAGCTGAAGGAAAAGAAGCACCGCGTGGAGGACGCGCTTTCGGCCACCAAGGCCGCCCTTGAAGAAGGCATCGTCCCGGGTGGTGGCGTGGCTCAGCTCCTGGCCATTCCCGCCGTGCAAAGTCTTGAGGCTTACACCGAGGGTGACGAGCTCACGGGCGTGCGCATCGTGGCTCGTTCGCTGGAGGAGCCGCTTCGCCAGCTGGTGAACAA
Organism: uncultured Gaiellales bacterium; assembly: GCA_964423425.1. GTDB lineage: Bacteria > Actinomycetota > Thermoleophilia > RBG-16-64-13 > RBG-16-64-13 > CAYRES01. Next base: position 111,897 of record CAYRES010000004.1, read on the forward strand.
CGCCGGTTTGGAGGGCTCCGTGGTGGTGGCCAACGTGAAGAACATGGACAAAGGCGTGGGTCTGAACGTCGCCAACGGCGAATACGAAGACATGCTGAAGGCCGGCATTATCGATCCGGTGATGGTGACGCGTGCCTCTCTGCAGAACGCGGCGTCCATCGCAAAGAACATCCTCACGACCGAAGTCATCGTCGCCGAGCAGCCCGAGAAGGAACCGCCGATGCCGGCTGGCGGCATGGGCGGCATGGGTGGCATGGGCGGCATGATGTAAGAGGGGCTCTGCCTTTTCGCGTCCGCGAGAAGAGGGGGCCGGCCGGAAGGCCGGCCCCCTCTTCCGGTTCGGTGCCTGCTCCGGCCTTTCCGCTCCGGACCGTGTGGGCCGGAGTCCTTGGGGAGGACGATTGAGTGCTCTTGGTAGTGATACACTGGGTTCACCGAAGGGGGTTTCAAAAGCGTCTGGGCGGGTTATTGTGCTGCAGTAAGCGACGGTACGCGGGTCGTTCCCTTGCGGTCGCGGCCTACGTTTCGAGGAGGAATGTATGAGTGATAGGGCGGAAAAGGCCTTCGAGGAGATGTTGGATATCTCCACTGACATGGACAAAGCCATCTTGTTCTCCGGTGACGAGATACTGGCGTCCAATTTTCCCGAGAACCTGAATGCGGCAATGCTGGGCAAGGCCACTGAACTCAGCGTCATGGGCAATGCGAGGGCGGAGGACATGAGTTCGGCACCGCTCACCCAACTGGTGGTCGACACGAGTCTGGGTATGGTCTTTCTTGTGAAAGAAGCGGACGCAGCTGGCATGGGTGTGTTGGCCACAGGGAAGAAGGACAGCCGGATCGGGCTGGTGTTCTACGACATGAAGACCTGCATACGCGATGCTCAGGAAGAGGAAGACACGGAGGCAAGTGAGGAATGAAAACGCTGACCAAGGTTCTTGCCATAGTGGCGGGCGCGGCGGCGCTCGCCGGTGGTGTCTACTACTACTTCTTCATGCGCGAGAAGAAGCCGCAGGTCGAGCTGTACTTCGACGATGGTTCCATGCTCGCTTTGCCGGGTTCGGCGCCAGAGGCGGCCGAATTCCTCGACGTGGCTGAGGAGATTCTGTCCAGCATTCCGGTGTCTGCATAGCCGCCATGTCGGCGGTGGAGCCGGCTTCCGGCCCGGGATCATCAGGCGGGTCGGGGGGGGAAGACGGTCTGGGGCTTTCTCCCGGCTGGGCGCAGGTGGTCATAGAGAGGGCTCTGCGGCGCGGCGGTGACTTTGCCGAGGTGTTCGCGGAGTCGTCGTCGGGCGTCTCGCTGCGCCTCGACGACCAAAGGGTCGAGGAGGTGGCGTCGGGCACGGATATGGGCGCCTCGGTGCGGATTGTCCGAGGCGGGACGACTGTGTTCGGCTACTGTGAAAGCCTCGAACCCGAGGCCGTGCTTCGCTTAGCCGACCGGCTTAGCGAGGGTCTCGACGGTGCTGCTGCGTTAGGCACACCTCTCCACGTCCTGGAGAGGCCCGAATTCCCTCCGGTCGGGGTTGAACCGGGTGACGTCGATGTGTTCGAGAAGGCTGCGATACTCCGCGCACTCGATGAGTTTTCCCGGGCCTGGTCAGCGGAGATCGTGCAGGTGAGCGCTTCCTACTCTGACCACAAGCAGAGGATCTGGGTGGCCAATTCGCGCGGTACGTACGCCACGGAGGAGCGCACCCGGGTGTTCGGTGCCGTGAGCGTGGTGGCGAAGAGGGGTGACGTCATCCAGACGGGGCGGGAGACCTTGGCCCACCGTGGAGGATACGAGTTCATCACTCCGGAATCGCTGCGCGCGATGGCGCAGACGGCCGCCGACAAAGCCGTCGTCATGCTCGATGCCGGTCCGGCCCCCGCGGGTCGAATGCCGGTGGTGTTGGCGAATGGGTTCGGTGGGGTTTTGTTCCACGAGGCATGTGGCCACGGCTTGGAGGCCGACTTCATCGTCAAGCGCACGAGTGTCTTTGCGGAGAGGCTGGGCCGACGGGTGGCGGAACCGCATGTGACCGCTCTCGACAACGGTGTGGGTGCAGGCATGTGGGGGTCCAACGCGATCGATGACGAAGGCACACCCACCCAGTCCACGGTGGCCATCTCCGAGGGGGTGCTCTCCTCCTTTCTCACCGATGTGCTGCGCGGGGAACGTCTCGGACAGATGCCCACGGGCAATTCTCGACGCCAAGGCTTCCGGCACCTCCCCTACCCGCGCATGACCAATACCTACTTCGCGCCGGGCGACGCTTCTCCCGATGATCTCATCGCGGATACTCGGCGCGCCCTGTACGCGAAGAGTCTTTCTGGAGGTGAGGTCGACCCGGCTACCGGCGACTTCGTGTTCGGCGTCTCCGAGGGCTACCTCATCGAGGACGGCCGGGTGGGGCCTCCTGTACGGGGCGCCACCTTGATCGGCAACGGCCCCGAGGTGCTTCTCGGTATCGATGCCATCGCTTCCGACCTCGTGGTCAAAGCAGGCATGTGCGGCAAGGAGGGGCAGTTGGTGCCGGTGGGCACCGGCCAGCCGACGCTGCGCATCAGAGAACTCACGGTCGGAGGTACGGCCGTCTCGTGATGGAAGAGGCGCTCAAAGTCGCTCGTGAAGCACTCGATCGAATTGCCGCCCGGGGCTTGGGCGGAGAGGTTGAGCTGTACCTGCAGCAGGCGCGCACCACCACGGTGAAGGTGTACGCCGGTGAAGTGGAGTCGGTGTCGGTGGCCGAACCGCGGGGTGTCGGGGCGAGGTACATCGCCGACGGGCGCTCCGGCTATAGCTACACCAGTGGCATGGACGTGGGCAGCATGGTGGAAGCGGTGGTCGAAGCCGCAGCGAACTCCCAGGCAGCCGACTTCGATGAGTATGCCGGGTTGCCCGATCTGTCCGGCGGCGCCGGCAGGCGGGAGAGCACTCCGAGCGGGGCTTGTTCTCCTGCGGGCGGGTACTTCGCCGAAGGGGTATCCACGACCCCGCTCCCGCGTAAGATCGAGTTGGCGGTGGAGGCGGAGAAACGTGCACTCGCCGAATTCCCAGTGGAGACGGTGGAGGAGAGCACCTACCAGGACGCCGACACCTGGGTCGGTGTCGTCTCCAATCTGGGAGCAGCCTGCGTGGAGAGACGCTCGTTTGCGGCGCTGTTCCTCTCCGCCCACGCCCGTGACGGCGGCGACGTGCAAACCGGCTTGGGGTACTCGATAGGCCGGGAGCCGCAGGCTCTGGTTCCGGAGCAGGCGGGGGCGGATGCGGCCCGCAAGGCGAAGGCCCTCCTGGGTGCGCGCCAGTGCCCCACCGGCACCTATCCCGTGGTACTCACCCCCGAGGTCTCCTCCGCTTTCGTCGCCTTCGTGGCGCAGGCCCTCGATGCCGACCAGGTCCAACGCGGACGGTCGCTTTTCGCGGGCAGATTGGGTGACACGGTCGCCTCCTCAGTGATCACGATAGTGGACGATGGGCTGCACAGGGATGGTCTGGTTTCGGGCAGTTTCGATGATGAGGGGGTGGGGCGCGAGGAGGCGGTGCCACTGGTGGAGCGTGGTGTACTCAGGTCCTTTCTGCACAACGCCTACACCGCGAGACGCCAGGGTGACAATGGGGTCTCCACCGCGAACGCCTCCCGGAGTTCCTATCGTTCGGCTCCCGTCATCTCTCCCTCGAATCTGCTGGTGAAGGAGGGGGTTCACACCCAGATGGAGTTGGTGGGCAGCATCGACCGAGGGCTCTTGATCCAGGCGGTGGGAGGTCTCCACTCGGGCGCCAACCCCATCACCGGGCAGTTCTCTGTGGGAGCAACCGGATTCCTCATCGAGAAAGGAGAGCTGGGACGGCCCGTGAAGGAGGTGACCATCGCCTCCGACCTGTGCTCTCTCCTAGAGGGTGTGAGCCAGGTGGGGGCAGACGGTCGCTGGGTGCCTCTGCACGGCAGTGTGCGGTCGCCGAGCATCCTCATCGGCCGGATGACCGTCTCCGGGCTGTAGCAATCGACACCGCTCGGTGGCTGGGCGCCGCTTCGCCCGGGCGGGAGCGCTGTGCGCATACATCGAAGTGAGGAGGGTACAGAAGGCAGTGGATAGGACCGAGTTGGGCAACTTGTTGCTGTCGGTATCGTATCTCGAGGGTGACTTCGTGCTTCGTTCGGGGAAGCGCAGCCGTTACTACCTCGACAAGTACCTGTTCGAGACCGATCCCCGTGTCCTCGGTGGCGTGGTGAGGGAGATGGCCTCTCTCATTCGTCACCGAATGGGCGAACGTGGTGAGTACGCACGCTTGGCCGCCCCGGAGCTGGGAGCGGTGTCGATCGGGGCGGGGCTTTCGCTGGAGTTGGGAATGCCTTTCGTTATCGTGCGTAAGCAGACGAAGGAGTACGGCACCGGCAAAGCCATCGAGGGAGCCTGGCACCCGGGCGAGAGGTTTGCAGTCGTGGAGGACATCGTGACCTCTGGCGGTGCGGCTCTGTCCGCCGTCGAGCAACTGCGTGCCCTCGGTCTCGTGGTGGAGGATCTGTACTGCGTGGTGGATAGAGAGGAGGGAGGCAGAGAGAACGCGAGGAAGATGGGGCTTGAGCTGATTCCTCTGTTCACGGCCGGCGGCCTGGGCATCAAGAAGGGATAGCTGCGAAGGTTGACTGTGAGCGGGACGGCCCCGTGCCGCGGAAGGTGTTGTGCGTCACGATGCCGGTGTTCTGCTTGCGAGGTTCAAACGGGGTCTGCTAACGTAGGTTGACTTGTGCTACCAGATGGGGAGGGCAACGGTGACAAAGACTGAGTTCGTCGAGAGATTCGCCGCACAGGCAGGTCTCAGCAAGAAGGACGCTCAAGCAGCGACAGACGCCTTCATCGCAGTCATAGCGGAAGCGCTTACGGCCGGCGAGGAAGTGCAGTTCACCGGTTTCGGGAAGTTCTACGTTCAGGAACGGGACGCCCGCGAGGGCATCAACCCGCAGACCAAGGAGAAGATCACGATCGCGGCCACCAAGGTGCCCAAGTTCAGCGCGGGCACGGCCCTGAAGAACGCGGTGCGCTGACACTCCCGCTGCGTGCGCCGGGTGTCCCACGCGCCCGGGGCAGGGCTGCGGCCGGGAAGGGTTGCCCCGGCTTACAGCACGTTCGCCTTTCCTGCAGGGGCCGCAGAAGCGGCCCCTGTCGTATCCTGTGGGCTGCACCGAACCACGTGAGAAGGAAGTGAGCATGGGCCAGGCCTTTTCCGACAAGCTGATGGAGGCGATCGCAGCGAAGCGATCCCATGTCGTCGTTGGTTTCGATCCCGCATACGAACTTCTGCCGCCGGAGATCAAGCAGACGTGCGCCGGCCGACGTTACGCTACAGTGCAGGAGGAGCGCGCGGCGTGCTATGGGGAGTTCTTGGGCCGTCTGCTCGAGGCTCTGGCGGACACCGCGGTGGGGGTCAAGCTTCAACTGGCCTACTTCGAGGCCCTGGGCGCGGTGGGGTACGCGCTGTACGAGCGCTTGGTCCGAGGTGCGCAGGAGGCCGGGCTTCTGGTCATCGCCGATGCCAAGCGGGGCGATATCGGCAGCACGGCACAGGCCTATGCCGATGCGCATCTCGGTGTGGCCGGCGCAGACGCCATGACCATCAACCCTTGGTTCGGAAGCGACGGGGTGGAGCCGTTCTTGTCGTACGCGCGCGATGAGGGCAAAGGCCTGTTCATCCTCGTGAAGACCTCCAACCCCGGTTCCGCCGAGCTGCAGGATGTGGAGGCGGCCGACGGCCGCCCCCTGTATGAGAGGGTGGCGGAGTTGGTGCGCCGTTGGGGTGAGGGAACGGTCGGGGTATCGGGCTACAGCGGGGTGGGCGCCGTGGTGGGAGGAACGCACCCGCAGCAGGCGAAGAGATTGAGGGAACTGTTGCCCGGCGTGCCCTTCTTGGTCCCCGGCTATGGAGCTCAGGGTGCGGGTGCCAAAGAGGTGGCGGGAGTCTTCGACGCGGAGGGGAGGGGTGCGGTGGTGAACTCGGCGCGGGCCATACTCTACGCCTATCGCACCCGGCCCCTGCCCTGGCTGGACGCCGCCGTGGAGGAGGCCGAAGCAATGCGGGCCGCTCTCTGGGAGGTAGCGGGACGTGCCTGACCGCATGGGCAGAGTGGTGGCTCCGGTGGTGTGCACGGTCGTGTTGGGAGCGGCGCTGGTCTTGATCGGCTCTTCTCAACTGGTACATGGGAGGGCGGCCGAGCCCTTTCCGCTCACCACCCACACGGTCCCCACCACGATCATCGTCGAGCTCGACTCCGGGCTGCCGGGTGCAGCGGGCGAGCGGCGGACCGGCGTGGGAACAGAGGCGAAGGCCGAATCCGAGGCGCCTCTCGGCACGGGCGTCGGCCTCGAGGGGAGTGGTGAGGAGCTCGTGTACGTAGTTGCTCAAGGTGACAGCCTTGCGTCAATCGCTGCAGAGGTGGGCGTCACACCGGCCGATCTGGCCATCTACAACGGCCTCGTTCCCGATGAGGAGCTTCACGAGGGTATGGTGCTGGCGCTACCCTCGGCGTCCGGGGACTGACGAACTCAACCCGAGTGGAGGTCAGCCGCCTTTGGTCCGGCGGCCGTTCCTGTCGATCAGGCAGCGCAGGCTGTTGGTGGCGAACAGAGTAAGGGTGAGAGCCGGGTTTCCGAGGAAGCTGAGGTGACACGACCCGAATTGCAGGTGACGCCACCGACGTGGTCTCTTCGACAACCGGGGGGCGAAACCGGTGGAGAGCACCCACTCACGGCCGTCGCGGGTGGGGCCTACCCAGAGGAAGAGGCGGGTGGGTCTGATCTCTGCCCCTCCCCAACGAGACGCTTGGAGGGCAAGCCCTCCCTCCGCCTGAGCTGTGAGTTCTTCCGCCTCGCGGATGACTGCGGAGAGCCAACGCCGCTCCAGCAGAGCCCGGACAGGAGGAAGGACGAGCGTGCGCCGTCCAGTCATCGCGTGCGGTAGTACTCGTAGATGGACACGAGCAGGGTGTCCAGGACGACTGTGAGCAGGGCCTCCACGAGCAATTGGCTCACGGGCAGCAACGGGAAGACGTCGCCGGCGCCCTCGTAGTAGCTGCCATAGAGGGACGACACCAGCAGTGACAGGAGAGTGCCGAGGGCAAAGACGACCACAGCCGCCGCCCAGGCTTTCTTGAGCAGCCGTATGCTGCTGCGAATGGCGGCCAGCGGCCCCACCCTCTCGAAGACGCAGGCATAGTCGCCGAAGATGAGGAGCAGAGCCACCGGGATGACGGCGTACGCCGTCACGGCGAAGGCCGTGCTGTCTGCAGCGAACGAGTATGGCAATCCGTAGAAGACGACGTAGGTGATGAGGTAGAAAGAGGCCAGCCGCACCAGTTCTGCGCCCGAGCGGGGGGCGCGGGGATAGCCGGGGCCGACCATCGCCCGGAAGAAGGGGGCACGGAGAGCTGCAGCCAAGAGACATACGCCGAGTCCAGCCGCGAGGGCGATGATGAGCGGTAGTCCGGGCTGGAGGAGGGTCTCTATGTGCTCCTGAAGATAGGGCCAGCGCATGAAGTTGGCTTTGGCGAGCCCACTGAAGGTGATGCGGCCCTCGATGGACACGTACACGGCCATGAAGGCCAGGGTGTTCAGCACACCCAGGATGAGGGGATAGACGAAGAGATACTGCTTTCGGGTGAGCCGATCCCACACCATTCTGGCGACTTCGGCGATGGCTTCACCTCCCCCTTTGCGTCCTTCCAAAGAGGGGAGTATAGCACTGTCATCCCGTGGTCCCTCGTGGCCCCGGGAGGTATGCAGCGGTCTTGGCCGGGGTGGGTCGGGAAGAAGTGAAGAGTCGGGAAACATGCGTGTTATACTCCATTCGATGACTCCACGATATCGGAGAACTCTCGGGGCATTCGTGCTCCTTTTTGTGTTGTCGGCCTTCGTGGGTCTGGCCATCCTTGCAGCGCCGGCCGCCGCCGAGAACGGTTCTCCATCAGGCTCCGGCAGCGCGGCTGTCGCCTCAGAGTTCAATCCCAAGCCTGTTCCCGCGGTCGAAGCCACTGCGGCCATCGTCATGGACATGGAAAGCGGGCGGGTTCTCTACGACAAGAACGCGGACGAACGTCTCCCGATGGCGTCGACTACGAAGATAATGACCGGGCTGTTGGCCCTCGAGAAGCTGAGCGCCGGCCAGATGGTCACGGCCTCCGAGCGGGCGTGCGCCGCGGGCGAAAGCGAGATGTGGCTTGAGCCAGGTGAGGTCATAAGTGTCGAGTATCTGCTCCAGGGCCTTCTGGTGCGCAGCGGGAACGACGCCGCCATCGCCTTGGCTGAGGCGGCCGCGGGGACCTTGGAAGACTTCTTGGTTCTCATGAATGCGCGGGCCAAGGAGCTCGGTCTGGCCAACACCAGCTTCTCCAACCCGCACGGGCTCGATGGAGCCAATCACTACTCGAGCGCCCGTGATCTTGCGCGTCTCGGCATCATCGCCATGCAGCACGAGGAGTTCCGCCGCATCGTGGGCATGCAGAAGGTGACCATCCCCTGGGGCAACCGGGAGGGCGACCGGGTGTTCTCAAGCCGCAACCGCCTGCTGAAGTCGGTCGACTACGCAGACGGCATCAAGACCGGCTTCACCGGCAAGGCCGGCTGGTGCATCGTCCTTTCGGGCACTCAGCGTGGTGCCTCTCTGATTGTCGTGGTCTTGGGAGGCAAGACACAGGACTCGCGCGACGAAGAGGCGAGAAAGCTCCTCGAGTACGGTTTCTCCCTGTACCAGGAGAGGGTACTGGTGGAGAAGTCGGCCCGGGTGGCCGCCGTGCCTATTCCCTACCACTTCGGCACCGAGATGCCGCTTGTGTCGGAGAGCGGACTGGTCCGCAACCTCTACCACAAGGATGAGATCGAGACTGTCGTTGATCTCGAGGGGGACGTGAGTCTGCCCATCGAGCGCGGCCAAGTATTGGGGAAGGTCACCTTCGTGAGGGGTGAGAGTACAATCGGAGAAGTGCCTCTGGTGGCCGAGATCTCAGTGGGTCGGGCCACGTTGGGCATCAAGGTCAAGTACTTCTGGGCGCTGTTCGCCAACTGGGTAGGCGGTATCGTCTGAGTGATACTCACGGTGACACTGAACGCAGCGCTCGACCGGACGCTGGCGGTCCCCAACTTCGAGGTGGGGTTCCGCCATCGGGCCTCCGAGACTCTGTCACTTCCGGGCGGCAAGGGAGTGAACGTGGCCCGGGTAGTCAAGACCGTGGGTCAGCCGGTCATCGCTTCGGGATTCGTGGGGGGCCGCACGGGCGACCGTCTCATCTCCGAGTTGGAGCGTGAGGACATCCTGTGCGACTTCGTGCGTATCCTGGAGGAATCGCGAACTTCGACGGCCGTGCTCGATCCGGCGCGGGGCACGACCACGGAGATCAACGAGTACGGTCCCGAGGTATCGCCCCGGGAGGTGAGCCGGCTCTGCGGCAAACTCGACTACCTGGGCAAGGCCACAGACGTAGTGGTGCTTGCCGGGAGTCTTCCTCGGGGCATCGATCCCGACATCTACTATGCGCTTATCCGCGACCTGCGGCGCTCTGATCTCATGGTAATGCTTGATACGAGCGGTGACCCATTGCGCCAAGGTCTGAAGGGAGAGCCCGACGTGGTGTTCGCAAACCAGGTGGAGGCCGAGACGGTGATCGGGCACGAGATCATGACCGACGAGGAGTTCGTGCTCGCCGCCAAGACGCTGCGACACATGGGGGCGCGTTCAGCGGTCGTTCATTCGAAGGAGCGTTGCGTGGCCCAACTGGAGAGTCCGGAGGGAGTGAAGACGTGTGTCAACCACTCGCTTGACCTCCAGGTGGTCTCCGCCGTGGGATCAGGCGATGCGTTGCTCGGAGGATTCGCTGCGAAGATGCTCGATGGATGGTCGGCGTATGAGTGTCTTCGCTTCGGTCTCGGCTGCGCGGCAGCCAACACTCTGAAGTTCGGTGCGGGAGTCTTCTCGCTCGAGGACGCCATTCACTATGCCGACCTGGTCGAGGTCGAGGAGGTACACGAGGTTGAGGTCTGATCTCCCGGGCCCGGTGGGCAGGGTGCTCGTCCTCGACTTCGGGGCGCAGTACGCACAGTTGATCGCCCGCCGTGTGCGGGAGTGCAGGGTGTATTCGGAGCTGATTCCTTTCGACACTCCCGTCGAGGAGATCCGCCGGTTGAAGCCCGCGGCGCTCATTCTCTCCGGGGGGCCGCGCAGCGTGAACGACCCCGGGGCTCCCCTGGTCGATCCGGAAGTGCTCACCCTGGGCATACCGATACTCGGCATCTGCTACGGCATGCAGCTCCTGGCAGTGCTCGCCGGCGGCGAAGTCGCCCGGACCGAACGGGCGGAATACGGTGGCACGCTGGTCGAGGCGGTGGGAGAGAGCACGCTCTTTGCCGAGGTCCCCGGGCGGCAGCAGTGTTGGATGAGCCACGGCGACTCGGTGGTGGGGGTTCCGGCCGGTTTCGTGGTCACGGCTCGCAGTGCGGAGGTGCCTGTCGCTGCCATGGAAGACGTGCACCGGAAGCTCTACGGGGTCCAGTTCCATCCCGAGGTTCGGCATACGGTCCCCGGCGAAGTCATTCTCAAGAACTTCCTCCACCGCATAGCCGACATACCACCTGCGTGGACGCCGGTCTCCATTATCGAGGAGGCTGTGGAGCGTATCAGGGGCCAAGTGGGTTCGGGCAGGGTGGTGTGCGGGCTTTCGGGCGGGGTCGACTCCGCGGTGGCGGCCTTGCTCACATTCAAGGCCATAGGTGATCAGATCACCTGCATCTTCGTGGACACGGGTCTCATGCGCAAGGGTGAGGGAGAGGAAGTGGAAGACGCCTTCCGCCGCTACTTCCATGTCCCCTTGGTGCACGTGAAGGCGGAAGAGCACTTCTTGGCAAAGCTTGCCGGCGTGGAGGACCCGGAACGGAAGCGCAAGATCATCGGTGAGGAGTTCATCCGCACCTTCGAGCGTGAGGCCGAAAGAGTGGGCGACGTGCGTTTCTTGGTGCAGGGCACTCTGTATCCGGATGTCATCGAGTCGGGCACGAAGACCGCTGCGATCATCAAGTCGCACCATAACGTGGGCGGCCTCCCTGCCGACATGGACTTCGAGCTGGTCGAGCCGTTGCGCATGCTGTTCAAGGATGAGGTTCGGGCGGTAGGGGAGGAATTGGGGTTGCCCGAACCCATGGTCTGGAGGCAGCCGTTCCCGGGCCCCGGTCTTGGCGTCCGCATTATCGGCGAGGTGACGAAGGAGCGGCTTGATATCCTGCGTGAGGCCGACGCCGTTCTCATCGAAGAGGTGCGGCGGGCCGGTCTCTATCGTGACATCTGGCAGTGCTTCGCCGTGCTGCCGGCTATTCGCAGTGTGGGCGTCATGGGCGACGAGCGCACGTACTCGTACCCCATCGTGCTTCGGGCGGTGACCTCAGACGACGCCATGACGGCAGACTGGGCCAGGTTGCCGCACGAGTTCCTCGCCCGGGTTTCGAACCGCATCATCAACGAGGTGCCGGGCGTCAACCGTGTGGCATACGACATCTCCAGCAAGCCGCCGTCTACCATCGAATGGGAGTGATACGGGAAGGGGGAGCAGGCATCAGCGTTTCGGCACAGCCAACACCAGAACAAGGGACATCCGGCGTTGAACCTCCCGACGGAGCCCAGGCAAAGCCTCGGGAGGAACTGTCCACCATTCATGGGAGGGCGTTTCTGGCTGCGAGGGCCGCCCTCGACTTGAAGGCCACGGACATCACCATCCTGGACATGCATGAGCTGGTCACCTACACCGATTACCTCCTCCTGTGTACGGGACGGAGCACCCGCCAGACCCGCCGGATATCGGAAGAGATCATCCACGCGCTCAAGTCCTCCGCCAGCGTGGTACCTGCACGGGTGGAGGGCCAGGTCTTGGGTGAGTGGATACTTCTGGACTACCTGGACTTCATCGTGCACGTGTTCACTCCCGGCACCCGGGAGTTCTATCGCTTGGACGTGTTGTGGAAGGCGGCCCCGGCCGAGGCGATCGAGGCGCCGGGAGCCGGGGAGTAGATGCCACTCATCCATTTGAATCACGCGCCCCGACTCGCTATACTTCGTCTCCCGCGGAGGCGGAGTCCGCATCCGTTCCCGTGGGCGTGGGGGTATAGCTCAGTTGGGAGAGCGCGACGCTGGCAGCGTTGAGGCCAGGGGTTCGAGTCCCCTTACCTCCACCATACGCAAGACAGGTGTGCAGAAGGCCCGGCCCAAGCCGGGCCTTCTGCGTCGCCATGGGGCAACCGCATCATGATGCCGGGGATGGCTGAGTATACTGAGTTGCAGTGGAGTCATGGCAGAAATACAAGGTGCTGCTCGCCATCGTTCTCGCCGTCTTGGTGATCGCTGCGGTGGTTGTCACCCTGGTGGTCACGGCGCTCGAGAGCGGTGAGTCCCGGGGTGTCTCCGCGGTGGAGGTGGGGTGCTCCGGTAACGGCAACGTGTTCCTGGCAGTGTTGGGGGCGGTGGTCGGAGTCGGCCTCCCCAGGCGAGTATAATTCCAGTCGTGGCCTCGAACGAACTCGTCATCATCGGTGCTCGTGAGCACAACCTGAAAGACATCACGCTCAGGTTGCCTCGTGACTGCTTCATCGTCATCACCGGCCTCTCGGGCTCGGGTAAGTCGAGTTTGGCTTTCGACACCATCTACGCGGAGGGCCAGCGCCGTTACGTGGAGAGCTTGTCGGCCTACGCCCGCCAGTTCCTGGGCCAGATGGACAAGCCAGATGTGGATTCCATCGAAGGGCTCTCGCCGGCCATCTCGATCGACCAGAAGACCACCTCGCGTAATCCCCGGTCCACGGTGGGCACGGCAACGGAGATACACGACTACCTGCGCCTGCTGTACGCGCGGGTGGGGCGGCCGCATTGTTGGATATGCGGGCGGCCCATCGAGGGGCAGAGCAAGGAACAGATAGTCGATCAGATACTTGGGCTCGAGCCGGGTACCAAGTTTGCTCTGCGGGCGCCGGTGGTGCGTGGCCAGAAGGGGTGGCACAAAGATGTGCTCGAGCATGTGCGCCGCGAAGGCTTCACGCGGGTGGAGATAGACGGCGAGCAGTACACCATGGACACCCCGTTGCCAGATCTCGAGAAGAACGTCCGGCATGACATCAGCATCGTCGTTGACCGCCTCATCATGAGAGACGGGCTGCGTCACCGCCTGGCCGACTCGGTGGAGACGGCCTTGGCCGAAGGCGGGGGCTTGTTGGAGGTCGATGTGTTGGCCGGCGACACCCGCACCGTACTACTCTTCTCGGAGAACCTGGCCTGCCCCGAGCATGGAGTCTCTCTGCCCGAGATGTCGCCCCGCATCTTCTCTTTCAACTCCCCTCACGGGGCGTGCGAGACCTGCGGAGGACTGGGTTTCCGGCGTGAGATCGACCCCGATCTGGTAGTGGGCGACCCGGAGCTCTCCATCTCCGAGGGCGTGCTGCTCCCGTGGAGCAACAGCAGCTCCAAGTACTACGAGCAGATCATTCAAGCCATCGCCGAGAGGTACGAGATCGATCCCGATGCTCCGTGGCGTACGCTTCCCGCTGAAGTCAAGCAGGTGTTCCTCTACGGTACCAGGGGCGATCGCTTGTACGTCTCCTACCGGAACCGTCGGGGTGAGTTGCGCAGCTACACGACCAGATTCGAAGGCATCGTGCCCAATCTCGAGCGGCGCTATCGTGAGACGAACTCCGACTACATGCGTGAGCGGTTCGAGGAGTACATGTCTGACCGGCCCTGCCCGGCCTGCGGAGGGGCCCGGCTCACGCCGCAGAGCCTGGCCGTGACCGTAGGTGGTATGAACATCTACGACATGAGCAACATGTCGGTCGATCGGCTCCTCGCTTTCTTGGCCGATGTCTCACTGAGTGAGCGCGAGCGCCTCATAGGAGCTCGCGTACTCAAGGAGATCGAGGAGCGGCTGTCGTTCCTACGCTCGGTCGGCGTCGGCTACCTGTCGTTGTCCCGCAGCGCCGGCACGCTGTCGGGCGGGGAGGCCCAGCGCATCAGGTTGGCCACGCAGATCGGCTCGAGCCTGGTGGGTGTGCTGTACATCCTCGACGAGCCCTCCATCGGCCTCCATCAACGCGACAATGGTCGCCTCATCGACACCCTTCTGCGCCTGCGTGACCTGGGCAACACGGTCCTGGTGGTCGAGCACGATGAGGAGACCATGCTGGCGGCCGACCACATCGTCGACATGGGTCCCGGAGCCGGGGAGCACGGGGGGGAGGTGGTGGTGAGCGGGCCCCTCGAGGCGGTGTTGGCCGAGCCCCGCTCGGTCACGGGCGACTTTCTGGCCGGCCGGCGTTCCATTCCCGTGCCGGGTACCCGGCGCAAAGGCCGGGGCGCGTTCACTGTGTTCGGCGCCCGCCAGCACAACTTGAAGGGTATCAACGTGACGGTGCCGTTGGGCCGGCTGGTGTGTGTCACCGGTGTGTCCGGCTCGGGCAAGTCGACCCTCGTCAACGACATCATCTACAAGAGCCTCTCCAACCTCGTCAACCGGGCAGTCGTTCGTCCCGGGGCGCACGACCGCATCGAGGGCATCGACCGGCTCGACAAGGTCATCAACATCGATCAGTCCCCCATAGGCCGCACGCCGCGCTCCAACCCGGCCACCTACACCGGTGTGTTCGATCACATACGTGAGTTGTTCTCGCAGACCACGGAGTCCAAGGTGAGGGGTTATCGTCCCGGGCGCTTCAGCTTCAACGTGAAGGGTGGACGTTGCGAGGCCTGCCGTGGTGACGGCACGCTGAAGATCGAAATGCATTTCCTTCCCGACGTGTACGTACCCTGCGAGGTGTGCAAGGGCCGCCGCTATAACAGGGAGACGCTGGAGGTACGCTTCAAGGGCAAGAACATCGCCGAGGTACTGGCTATGAGCGTGGAGCAGGCACTCGACTTCTTCGAGCACCAGCCGAAGATACGGCGGCGACTGCAGACCCTCTTCGACGTAGGGCTCGACTACATTCAGTTGGGCCAGCCCTCCACCACTCTCTCGGGAGGCGAAGCCCAGCGCGTCAAACTGGCCACGGAACTGTCGAAGATCGCCACCGGCAATACGCTGTACATCCTCGACGAACCTACAACAGGGCTGCATTTCGCCGACATCGCCGCATTGCTCGATGTGCTGCAGAGGTTGGTCGATTCCGGCAACACGGTGCTCGTGATAGAGCACAATCTCGACGTCATCAAGTCGGCCGACTACATACTCGACCTCGGTCCGGAAGGGGGCGATGCCGGAGGCGAGTTGATAGCCGCCGGCACCCCGGAGGAGATAGCCTCCCACCCCGGGAGTTTCACCGGGCGCTTCTTGCGGAGGGTACTCCCAGGCTTCGCCGAGCCGGGAAGCGGGGAGGCGGCGTGAGCGGCGGCTCCGAAGGCATGGGCGGCCGCTGTGGCGGAGGGAGCGGTGGGATTGACTGCGGTGCGAGTGGTGCCCCCGAGGAAGCCACCGCCCCGCGAAGCCCAGGGTTGCAGCCGTCGCGGCGGGTGAGGGCGGTGCTCGTCGATGTGGAGGGCACCCTGAGGTACGGAGGCAAGCTACTCCCGGGGTGCGCACTGGCCCTCGATGAGTTGCGCGCCTCCGGCCGCCAACTCCGATTCCTCACCAACATCGACTCGAAGACGCCGGCGTCTATTGCTCGAAGTCTCACCGCTGCCGGTCTGGTGGTGGGCGAGGAGGAGGTGGTGACACCGGTGACGGCGCTCACACTCCTGCTCGAGTCCCGCCCCGATGTGCGGGTGTATGCACTGGTGTCGGCGGAGATTCACGGGTACCTGATAGCGTGTGGCCACGGATCTCGGCTCGCCAAGGAGGGGGAAGAGGCGGATGTGGTGGTCGTGGGTGACGCCCATGACAATCTCGACTATGAGAGCTTGAACTGCGCCTTCCGGCTCGTCATGGCCGGCGCTGAGCTGGTGGCGTTGCAGCGCCAAGGCTACTTCATGGGCGCCGATGGCTACCATCTCGACACGGGGGCCTTCGCGGCGGTGTTGGAATATGCGGCGGGGGCTGAGGCCTTGGTGCTCGGCAAACCTTCACCCTGTGTGTACGAGCTGGTGTTCAGGGGGCTGGGTCTAGATGCGGCCGACGTTGTCGCCGTGGGCGACGACGTCGGCATAGACGTGGCCGGAGCGAAAGGGGTGGGTGCACGGGCAGTGTTGGTGCGCACCGGCAAGTACTTGGAGCGTCGGCTTGCCGGGGCGCTCGCGCAGCCCGACGCCGTGCTCTCCTCGTTTGCCGATCTTCCCGGTTGGCTGGCCGAGCGGGAAGGAGACGGCTCTGGCTGAAGAGGTGCGCTTCGTGGAGAGTGGGGCCCCGGTGGAGCGGGCCTTCCTCGTGACCGTCGATACCGGCGGCGATCAGGGGTGGACGGCCGAGGAGTCTCTGGCCGAGCTCGGCGCCTTGGCCGAGACTGCGGGTGCGGTGGTGGTGGGCAGCTTGGTCCAGAAGCGGGAGCTTGTGCACCCCAACTACTACGTGGGCAAGGGCAAGGCCGACGAGTTGGCCGCCACAAAGCCGGCTCTCGATTTCGGCCTGCTGATAGCGGATGATGAGTTGTCACCCAAGCAACAGAGAGCACTGGAAGAATTGCTCGACGTGAAGGTGCTCGACCGGACGGGCCTCATTCTCGACATCTTCGCCCAGCGGGCCCGTACACACGAGGGCAGGATCCAGGTGGAGTTGGCCCAGCTCGAATACCAGCTGCCCCGGCTCACACGCCTGTGGACTCACCTCTCCCGTACGGGCGGTGGCATCGGCACCCGGGGGCCGGGTGAAACTCAGCTCGAGACCGACCGTCGCGTCATTCGCAAGCGCATCAAGACCATGAAGCAAAAGGTGAGCGAAGTGAGGCTGCGGCGTGAGACGGCCGCCCGCGGCCGTGAGCGCCGCAGCCTCCCAAGTATGGCCATTGTGGGCTACACCAACGCCGGTAAGTCCACGCTTCTCAATGCTTTGGTCGGCAACGAGGTCGCTTACGCTGAAGACCAGCTCTTCGCCACTCTCGACCCCACCATCCGCAAGGTGAGCCTGGGGGGAGGGCAGGTCATCATCGCGAGCGACACCGTTGGATTCATCCACAAGCTCCCACATCAGCTGGTCGACGCCTTCCGGGCAACCCTCGAACAAGTCACGAGGTCCGATCTGTTGCTCATCGTGGTCGACGTGGCCGACCCTCACGCCGAAGAGCATCTCAACACGGTCCAAGTGGTGCTCGACGAGTTGGGTGCGGGTGATCTGCCTCGCGTGGTGGCTTTGAACAAGTCCGACGTGGTGCGGGCCCGCGGTGAGAGGGTGACGCCGCCGTGGAGGGTGAGACACGGGGTTACGGTGTCCGCCCGCACGGGTGAGGGGCTTGACGACCTGCGGGAGCGCATCGCGTCCGTGCTCGCCGAGTTGTGGGTGGATGTCGATCTGAGGGTGCCCTACTCAGCGGGTGAACTCATGTCACGCGTGCGGGAGCGGGGATCGGTCGATCTCGAGTACGGGGGCGACGACGTCCGTGTGGTGGGCAGGGTGGCGCCAAGTCTTGCCGGAGAATTGGCGGCCGAGGCCGAGGGCTGGTCACGCGCGCTCCGCCAGCGCGACCGTGAAGGCGATGCCTGAGCGGGTCGGACGGCTCGGCCGGCGCCGGAGCGCGAGAATCCGGTGCGGGCCGACAAACCACGCGGCCCGGCTCTACCGCGCCCAGCCCCGACATATGCGGGCTTCAGGTGGCGGTAGCGAGGGCGGCCCTCCCGCGCCTATTTTTTGAACAAGGTCTGAGCCGACCGCACGGCCTCGGCCAAGAGCTCCGCTCCCCAGGTGAGGTCGGAGAGCGAGAGCACCTCGATGGGCGAGTGGATGTACCGGGTGGGTACGCTTATCACCCCAGAGGGGATGCCGGCCTTGGTCAGGTGCACGGCGGTGGCGTCGGTGGTGCCGCCGCTCGCCACGTCCAACTGGTAGGGGAGGGAGCGTCGCTCGGCGGCCTCGCGCAGCCAGGCGATCACGTTGTCGGGCACGATCACACCCCGACCGTCGGCGTCGACGATGGTAATGGATGGGCCTGCTCCGAGCTTGAGGTGCCGCTGCTCCTTGGTGACCCCGGGGTGGTCGCCGGGTATGGTGACTTCCGAGATGAGGGCCACGTCGGGGTCGAGATCGAAGGCGCTTGTACGGGCCCCCTTGAGGCCCACCTCTTCCTGCACCGTGCCCACCGCTTGGATGGTCGCGGCCACCTCTTCGCCGGCGAGGAGTTCGAGGGCGGCCACCATCATCACCACTCCGGCGCGGTCGTCGAAGGACTTGCCCGTGACGAGATCGTTCCCGAGGGGAGCCACCTTGCGGTCGATGGTGATGACCGAGCCTATCTCCACACCGAGCGCGGCGGCGTCATCGGCGTCCCGGGCCCCCACATCGATGAACATGTCCTTGATCTTCACGGGCTTCTTGCGTTCCTCCTCATCCATGATGTGTGGTGGTTTGGAACCGACCACGCCGTAGAGGGGGCCTTTCGTGCCGTGTACCACCACCCGCTGGCCTAGGAGCACCTGATCGTACCAGCCGCCGAGAGGAATGAAGCGCAGGAAGCCCTGCTCGTCGATGTACTTGGCCATGAGGCCTATCTCGTCCATGTGGGCGGCGATCATGACCTTCGGTCCGGTACCCCGGCGTACGCCGACGACGTTGCCGAAGTTGTCGACCCGTACCTCATCGGTGACCTTGGCGAGTTCGTGTGCCACGAGGTCACGTATCGCGCCCTCGCGCCCCGATACCCCTGATGCTTCCGAGAAGGTCGTGAGCAGTTGCGTGATGTCGGCCATGCGTATCCCTTTCCGCTGCACGTGAGTCGCGCGCTCTCCCCGTGCGTCTTGTGTGGCAGGTGCTTCGCCTCCGCCCGGCTGCACCAGAGTCGGTCTGTGCCGGTGATGACTGCACCACGAAAAGAAAGCATAGCACCCGGGTACCTGGGCCGGGCGGGTGGCGAAGACAACCGGCCGGGGCTCCTGAGTATAATCGAGGTTGGTCCTTGTGGTGGGGCCGGCCCATCCCGGTAGACACCCCTGTGACCCGGAAGGTAATGCCGAACCACGGCAAGCAAGGAGGTTCTCTCATGGCGGGTGTGCTCGCCGGACGAAGAGGGGTCGTTCTGGGGGTTGCGAACGAGCGCAGTCTGGCCTGGGGCATCGCCCAGGCGGCGGCCCGGGAAGGGGCCGAACTCGCCTTCACCTTCGGTGCTCCGGTGCTCGAGAAGAGAGTGAGGCCGCTTGCCGCCCAGGCTGGGTCACAGCTGGTGTTTCCCTGCGACGTGCAGGACGATGTTCAAATCGACGATGTGTTCGCCGCTATCCAGGAGGAGTGGGGCGGCCTCGACTTCGTGGTCCACGCCGTCGCGTTCGCCGATCGCGAGGAGTTGCGCGGTGAGTTCTTGGAGACCTCCCGGGAGGGTTTCCGGTTGGCCATGGAAGTGTCGGCCTACTCCCTGGTGGCGGTGGCGCGTCGGGCGGTCCCGCTCATCAAGGAAGGGGGCAGCCTGCTCACCTTGTCGTACCTGGGGGCGGAACGCACCGTGCCCCACTACAACGTCATGGGTGTGGCCAAAGCCGCCCTGGAGGCGAGCGTGAGATACCTGGCGGCTGACGTGGGCCCGCGCGGCGTCAGGGTCAACGGCATCTCGGCCGGCCCGGTGCGCACGTTGGCGGCCGCCGGGGTAGGGGGGTTCCACGCGGTTCTCGACTGGTATGCTGCCGCCGCGCCGTTGAGGAGGGCGACCACCCAACAGGAGGTGGGCGACGCCGCGCTGCTCTTACTCTCCGACTGGGGGAGGGGCATCACCGGGGAGATCCTACATGTGGACTCGGGGTACCACTCAGTGGGTGTTCCTCCCACGATCGGGGATACGGTTGGCTGACGGTCCCTCTCCCGGCAAGAACGGCGCGGTTGCGGATACCGTGCGGAGTGCGCCCGATCTTCCCGGCGCCTATCTGTTCCGTGATTCCCGGGGAGACGTGCTCTACGTGGGCAAAGCCCTGTCCCTGCGCAGGCGACTGAGTGGGTACCTCCCTGCGCTCGAGCAGCGCGACAGCGGACGTGTCTCTCCGGCGAAGGTGAGGGAGATGGCGGGGAAGGCTCGTTCCCTGGAGTGGATTGTCACCTCGTCGGAGGTGGAGGCGCTTCTTCTCGAGCACAACCTCATCAAGCAGCATCTCCCTCCCTACAACATTCGCCTGCGTGACGACAAGTCCTACCCCTATATCGCACTCACCATGTCTGAGGAGTATCCGCGGGTTGTGTTCACCCGGCAGCCGCACCGGCGCGGCGATCGATACTTCGGGCCCTACGCCTCTGCGGCCAAGGTGCGCGAGACACTCGATACACTCAGCCGTATCTTCCCCTTCCGGAGGTGCCGGGGAGTCCGCCCGGGAAGGCGGAGCGGCTCACCCTGCCTTCAGTATCACATCAAGAGATGTCTGGCTCCTTGTGTAGGCGGTACGAGCCCGGATGAGTACCGGCAGGTGGTTGAGCAGGTGGCCGAGTTCCTTGGTGGACGGGGAGCGCATCTTCTGCGGCGGTTCGAGGCGCAGATGACGGAGGCCTCAGCGGGTCACGATTTCGAGCGAGCCGCTCTCTACCGGGACCGGTTGACGGCCCTGCGTCACGTTCTCGAGCGGCAGCAGGCCAAGACCTTCTCCTTGGGCACGGTCGACGTGATAGGTTTCGCCCGCGATGAGCGCAGCGCCAATGCGCAGGTCTTCCTCACGCGCGACGGGCTGCTCACCGATCGGCGCAGCTTCACCCTCGAGGGCGTGGAGGGAACGGCCGACCAAGAGGTCTTCGAGCGCTTCTTCGGTGAATACTACGGTGCCGCCCTTTTCGTACCGCCCGAGATCGTGGTGCCTCCGAGCGTAGAGGGTCTCGAGGCCTTGGGCGGGTTTCTGGAAGGACTGCGGGGACAGAAGGCCGTCATACGCCACGCTGAGCGGGGGGACAAGCGACGCCTGCAGCAGCTTGCCGAGAAGAACGCGGCGCTTGCCCTGGAACAGGCGCGTCACGCGGGCGAGGGTGCCTCGGCGCGACGCCTGGCGGCGCTCGAGCGGATGCGTGAGGTGCTTGACCTTCCCCGTCTCCCTCTGCGTATCGAGGGGTACGATGTGTCCAACCTGGCGGGTGAGCACGTGGTGGCGTCGATGGTGGTCTTCGAGGGGGGCGTCCCGCACTCGTCCGACTACCGCCGTTTCGCCATCCGGGGTTTCAAAGGGCAGGACGACACCGCCGCCATGCGTGAAGCGCTTTCGAGGAGGCTGCGGCGCGAAGCGGATTCGCTCGGTGACCCCTCACAGGAGCCCGGCGCCATGGCATCTTCCGGCCCGAGCTCTGGCCCGGCGTATGATCCGTCGTTCGAGGCGGTCCCCGATGTGATCCTGGTCGACGGTGGTCTGCCCCAAATGGGGGTGGCTGCGGCCGTGCTGGCCGAGTTGGATCTCTCGCACACCATCGCACTCGTAGCCCTCGCCAAGCGGGAGGAGGTGCTCTACCTGCCCGGGCGTGTGTCTCCGCTTCGCTTGGAGCGCGACGACCCGGCGTTGTTGTTGCTGCAGCACGTACGTGATGAGGCCCACCGCTTCGCGCTCGGCTTTCACCGGGCACGGCGGCGGGTGGCGGCGACGGAGTCGTTTCTCGACGGTCTCCCGGGGGTAGGTGACAAGAGAAAGAGGGCACTACTCACACACTTCGGCAGCCCCGATGCCTTCCTGCGGGCGTCTCGCGAGGAACTTGAAGCAGTGCCCGGACTGCCCGGCAAGGTGGCACGGGACATCTACAACTACGTCCACAAGACCGGATGAGAGTTTCATCTGCGATAACGCACGAGAGCGGGGGGAGGAGTGGCGTGACGAGGCCAGAGGCAGAGTCGAAGCCTGCCGCCGGGGCGGAGACCGCCCCCGGCGGGGCTGTGAACGTGCGGGTGAGTAGGAGGGCTTTGCACCGTGCTCCAGATACCGCCGGCCCCCTTCCCGCCTCGGCCGAGTACACGACCCCGTGGGGAACCGGGCGCGTCATCTCCTGGGAGGGCCGGCCGGTGGCGGTCGAGCTACCCGGCCGGGCGAGGGACGTCGGGGCCGGAGAGGCCGGCCGGCACAGCCCTGCGGTCGGCGACATCGAGGTGGCGGTTCTGTGGGCCTCCCGGCTGAGCGGCTTCTTCGCCGGCCGAGGACCTGCATGGAGTGCGGAGGACATCGACGTTGCCTCGTGGCTCGGCCAACCACCCGGCAGCTTCACCGTGCAGGTGTACGAGGTGCTCACGCGCGTCCCCGCCGGGACGGTGCTGTCGTACGGCGAGCTGGCTTGTCGTGCCGGCCGGCCGCGAGCGGCGAGGGCGGTGGGCACGGCGATGGCGCGCAACCCTCTTCCACTTCTCGTACCCTGTCACCGGGTGGTACGCAGTGACGGCGACATTGGTGCATACGGGGGCGGCCGTCTGCTGAAGGAGAGGCTCCTCCGCTTCGAGGGGGCGCTCCCGTGAGTGACGGCGGCTGCACACCGACGGCAGGTGAGGGGCAGGGGCAGCCCGGGGGCGACTCCACCAAGCGGAGCCTTCAGGCCACCATCATCACCGGCATGTCCGGTGCCGGCAAATCCACCGCCATGGCCACCTTCGAAGACGCCGGTTACTTCTGCGTCGACAACATGCCGCCCCAGATGCTTGCGAAGATGGCCGAGTTGTTTCTCCTGCCCGGCAGCCGCGTGGACAAGGTGGCGCTGGTGTTCGATTCACGCGGGGGGGCGTATTTCGATCACCTCGAGGAGGCGCTCTCTGATCTGGAGAAGTGGGACATCCCCTGGCGCATACTCTTCCTGGAGGCCTCGGAGGCGGCTCTGGTGGCCCGCTACCAGTCCACCCGTCGTTGCCATCCACTAGCCCCCGAAGGCGGTATTCCCGAGGGCATCGGCCGAGAGAGGGAGTTGCTGGGAACCATCCGTGACCGCGCCGATGTTGTCATCGACACCACCGACCTCAACCTGCACCAACTCCGACGCCGCATTCAAGAGACCATGATGGCGGGCGAGCTTGAGAACCAGTTGCTCCTGTCGTTCCTCTCGTTCGGCTTCAAGTATGGGATTCCCAAGGAAGCCGACATGGTGTTCGATGTCCGCTTCCTGCCCAACCCCTACTGGCAGGAGGATCTGAAGGATCTGAGCGGCCGCGATGAGCCGGTGAGCCGGTACGTGTTGGGACGGCGGGGATGCAAGGAATTCATGGAGCGGGTCTCTGCGCTGGTGCGATTCCTGGCGCCCCTGTTCCTCACCGAGAACAAGACCCAGCTGGTGGTCGCCCTGGGATGCACCGGAGGCCGGCATCGCTCGGTGACCATAGCCGAGTCCCTGGCCGGCGAGTTCCGTAAGGAAGCCGACGTGGTGACGAACGTGCGCCACCGTGACGTGGAGAAAGGGGGTTCGGACGGTGCCGATACGGGCCCGCGTTGACACATGAGCCCGGCACGTGAGCCCAGAAGGGTGCATACGGCCACGTTCAGCCGGGCCACGCGGGAGCATCTGGCCCGCCGGCCGGTCGACCGCCTCTGTTGCCGCATCTCGTTGCTGTCCGGCCTCGTGCGACAAGCAGGCACCTTCCTCATCCGGGGAGGGGACAGGGAGGAGGAACGGTACCGTATGGTCTTGTCCAGTGGCATCCAGCCGGCTGCCCGCCTTCTGTACTCTCACTTCAAAGCCTTCGGTCCGGGCGTCGAGCTGCGGACGAGCAGAGAGCCTCGATTCGGCCGGCGGCTTGTGTACGAGGTTCACGTGCCCGGGTTGCCGGGTCATCTGCAGGCTCTGAACGAACTCGGCGTGCTCTCGGATTCGTTCCGGCTCGAACCCCGGGTCCCGCCACGGCTTGTGCGCTCCCGCTGCTGCCGGAATGCGTTTCTTCGTGGGTGTTTCGTGGGCAGGGGCTCCGTGAACGATCCCCAGCGTCCGGCGCACCTGGAGATCCTCACACCCTATGAGGAGTTCGCGGAAGACCTCTCTCACATTCTCGAGGGGATGGGATTCCACCCCGGTGTGTACCTACGCCGTGATGCGCACGTTGTCTACCTCAAGGGAGGAGAGGAGGTCGCCGAGCTCCTCGCCCTCATGGGAGCCCACGATGCCGCTCTCGCCCTCGAGGAGGGGGCGGTGCTCAAGGAGGTGCGCTCGCGGGCAAACCGAGTAACGAACTGCGACGAGGCCAATGTGCGGCGGGCCAACAAGGCCGCTCAGTGCCAACTCGAGGCAATAGAATACCTCCAGACCAAGGGCATCCTCGCCCACCTGCCCCCCGCCTTGGTGGAGATGGCGGAGTTGCGCTCCCTGTTCCCGGAACTGGATCTTGAGGAGCTCGCCGCCGAGGGCCCGGAGGGACTGTCGCGCTCGGCCGTGAACCACCGGCTGCGGCGCTTGGTGGCTGCGGCAAGAGATGCAGGATTGCGGCAGGGGCTATGGTAGAATCGGGCCCGCCCACAGGCAGCTTCGCTGTAGCGTGAGGTGGGGTCGCGCCGGGTCCACACACCCTCATCACTCGGCCTCCGTCCGCCGACGTGCTTCGACTTCAAGAGCCTGTGCAGTCTTTTAGTTGGGCCGTCCTTTGAACACGCATCCGTAAGGCAGGAAGGAATCCACCATGGCAAAGAAGAGCGTCAAGGATATCGACGTAGCCGGCAAGAAGGTACTTGTCCGGGTTGATTTCAATGTCAAGCTGAAAGACGGCAGAATCAAAGACGACACACGCATTCGCGCCGCACTCCCCACTATCGAGTACCTACGTGGGCAGGGAGCCAGGCTGATTCTCGTCTCTCATCTTGGCCGGCCGAAGGGCGCAGCCGAAGAAGGCCTCAAGATGGACCCTGTTGCCGCCCGGCTCTCGGAGTTGCTTGGGGCTTCCGTCAATAAAGCCGACTCTCTGGTGGGCGCCGACGTGGAGAAACTCGCGGACGCACTCGAACCCGGGGGAGTGCTGCTTCTCGAGAACAGCCGTTTCGACCCGCGCGAGAAGAAGAACGATCCTTCCCTTGCTGCAGAACTTGCCGACCTGGCGGAGGTCTACGTGGATGATGCCTTCGGCACCGCGCACCGGGCACACGCGACCACCGCGGGTGTCGCCGAGCATCTGCCCGCGGTTGCCGGTTTTCTCATGGAAAAGGAGATCGAGGCCCTCTCCGCGGTGGTGGTGAATCCGGGCCGCCCCTTCATCGCTGTTCTGGGTGGGGCGAAGGTGTCAGACAAGATAGGCGTCATCGAGAGGTTCTTGGATATCGCCGACGAGATTCTCATTGGTGGAGCGATGTGCTTCACCTTCATCAAAGCGCAAGGGTACGAGGTGGGTACGTCACTGGTGGAGGAGGAGGAGGGTTTGGCGGTGGCCGGACGCATTCTCGAGAAGGCGGCGGGAGCCGGCTGTGAGCTGCATCTGCCCACCGACGTCGTGGTGGCCGAGAGGGCCGAGGAGGATGCGGCCACGCAGATCGTAGCCGCTACTGCCATCCCCGAGGGCTGGATGGGCCTCGACATCGGCCCCGAGACCCGGGCCGCCTATGCCGCCAAGATTGCCGGCGCAGGCGGCGTCTTCTGGAACGGTCCCATGGGCATGTTTGAACTCGCTCCCTTTGCCGCGGGCACCCAAGCCATTGCCCAGGCCATGGCCGACTGCCCGGGCATGACGGTGGTGGGCGGCGGAGATTCACTGGCCGCCGTGAACTCCCTCGGCCTAGCCGACAAGATGGGTCACGTGTCCACCGGAGGCGGGGCCTCGCTGGAGTTCATCGAAACCGGTGGAGAACTGCCCGGTGTCGCCGTCCTCCTCGACTCATGAGTACGAAGAGGAAGCCGGTTGTCGCCGGCAACTGGAAGATGTACAAGACCAGCTCCGAAGGCGCCGCCTTCGTGCGCGGCCTGATCGAGGAGCTGCGGGGGCGAGCTGTCGATGCGTCGCGGGTGGAGGTGCTGGTGGCTCCGCCCTTCACCGGCCTGTTCGAGGCGGTGGCCGCGTGCGCGCGTACTCCTCTCCGTGTCGCGGCTCAGAATGTCTACTTCGAGCAAGAGGGTGCGTATACCGGCGAGGTGGCCCCTCCCATGCTGGCGGCCCTCGGGGTGCGATGGGTCATCGTGGGTCACTCCGAGCGGCGCCAGTACTTCGGTGAGACGGACGAGACCGTGGCGAAGAAGGTGCGGGCGTGTCTCGACGCCGGCCTCACGCCCATCATGTGCGTAGGAGAGTCCGAGAAGGAGAGGGAGGACGGCCTGATGGACGACGTGCTGCGGCGCCAGGTGGGTGCCGGTCTCGCCCTGCTCACGTCCGGTGAGGTCTCCGGTATCGCCGTCGCCTACGAGCCCATCTGGGCCATCGGCACGGGCAGGACGGCCACGCCGGAGTTGGCGCAGGAAGCCTGCGCCTTTGTGCGCGCCCAGGCCGAGGCTGCAGCGGGCCCGGGGGCCGCCGGCAGCCTGAGGGTACTCTATGGGGGCAGCGTGAAGCCGGACAACGCGGAAGAGCTCTTCGCGCAGCCGGATATCGATGGGGGACTGGTAGGAGGCGCCAGCTTGGAGGTGGATTCCTTTGCCCGCATCATCGCACACGCACAGTGAAGACACAGGGGGCGGCGGCAGTGGCCGCCGCCCTGTCGCCTTGGTCATCTTGGACGGATGGGGCCACGCTGAGCCCGGGCCGGGCAACGCGATAGCGCGGGGGCGGACCCCTTTCTTCGACTCGCTGCTCCAATCGTATCCTCACACACTTCTCGCGGCGAGCGGAGAGTCGGTGGGCCTGCCGCCCGGGGTGATGGGCAATTCGGAGGTGGGGCACCTCACGCTGGGCACGGGTAGGATCAATTACCAAGACCTGTCGCGCATCAACCGGGCCATCGATGACGGCACGTTCTTCAGCAACCCGGTCTTGGGCCCGGCCATGGTGGCAGCCGCCGCGGTTGGCGCAGGAGTGCACCTCATGGGTCTCGTGTCCGACGGCGGAGTGCACTCGGCCATGAGACACATCTATGCCTTGGTCGACATGGCCAAGGACTGCGGGGTCGAGCGCCTCTATGTGCACGCGTTCACGGATGGGCGCGACACTCCACCTACGTCCGGCGCGGAATACCTGGAGGCTCTCGAGCGTCATCTCGACGAGGTGGGCCTGGGCGGTATTGTGACGGTCGCGGGGCGCTACTATGCGATGGACCGCGACAAGCATTGGGACCGAGTGAAGCTTGCGTACGACGCCTTGGTGAGGGGTCAAGGTTTGCGCGCCGATTCGGCGGTGGAAGGGCTGCGCCGCTCGTACGACGAGGGTACCACCGACGAATTTGTGCTTCCCATGGTGGTGAGCAACGACGCCGAAGCGAGGATCAGAGACGGCGACACGGTCGTATTCTTCAACTTCCGCGCCGATCGTACACGAGAACTCACCCGGGCCATCATCAGCCGGGAGTTCGAGGGGTTCGACCGGGATGGCCCGCCGCCGAAGGTCCACTACATCGGTATGACGCGCTACGACGCCTCGTTCGATATCCCGGTGGCGTTCCCGGACACCCCACCCCGGGCACCGCTCTCCAGGGTTGTGAGCGAGGCCGGGCTCACGCAGCTGCACATAGCGGAGACCGAGAAGTATGCCCACGTGACGTTCTTCTTCAACGGTGGCCGAGAGGAGCCGTTCCCGGGCGAGAGGCAAGTGCTGGTGCCCTCTCCCCGCGAGGTGGACACCTACGAGGAGAAGCCGGAGATGAGCGCCTATGAGGTGGCCGACCGGTTCTGTGCCACTCTGTCCGAGGACGCACCCGACTTCACCGTGCTGAATTTCGCCAACGCCGACATGGTGGGGCACACAGGTGATCTCGAGGCGGCGGTCGCAGCGGTGGAACACGTCGACCGTTGCCTGGAGCAGGTGGTGGCGGCACTCCTTGCGCGGCAGGCTCTCGTGCTCGTGACCTCCGACCACGGTAACGCCGAGAGGATGCTGAGTGATGACGGTGAGGCCCACACTGCCCACACCACCAACCCGGTGCCCCTCGTCTTCTTGCAGAAGGGAAACGCGTTGAGGCCGGAGGCAGGGCTCTCCGACATCGCGCCCACCGTCCTTCAGTTGCTGGGTGTGCCCATCCCGCCGGATATGACGGGCTCACCTCTGTGGTAGCCGGCAGCCGTGCTATGGGCTGTGGTGCTGCCCCAGGTGATTAGTGGTAATCTAAACTGATGATTTGCGTTCACCACTCATTGACGACGAGGAGACAGTCGCCGTGAAGGTATTCTTGGTAGTGCTCGATGCGGTCATCGCCGTCGGGCTTGTGGTTTCGATTTTCTTGCACTCGGGCAAAGACGCCGGGTTGTCCATGACGTTTGGAGGAGCCGGTGGTTCCTTCGGTGGCACCGGTGTCGTGCAGAAGAATCTCGATCGCATCACAGTGGCGCTCGCCGTTGCCTTCTTTGCGTTAACGGTCGCTTTGGGGTTTGTGATCATCTGAACACAAGCATGTGCCGGCTTGAGCTCGGCCGCTGATCGGGCTGGCTGCCGGTGGAGGGAGGTGATACGAGCAAGGTCATCTCACGTGAAGCCACCTGAGCACGCAACAAGATGGGGAGGTTACACCTTGAACAAAGCAACTCGTAGTTGGCTCGGCCTGTTCTTGGCGGGGGTCCTGGTTGTAGCGATGGCTGTGTTCGCGGTCGGTTGCGGCACCAGCGAGACCACCACCACCACGGCCGGCGGCGGTGATGACACCACCACCACTGCACCCCCGGATACGGGCGATCTGGCCGAAGACCAGACGCTCATCATGAACATCAACACGGAGCCACCCAGCCTCGATCCGAACCTGGCCACCGATACCACCTCCGTCAAAGTCATCAATCAGATCTTTGAGGGCCTGGTTCATATGAACTACGACGGCACCGTGACCCCGGCTGCCGCCGAGAGCTGGGAGGTGAGCGACGACGGTCTCACCTACACCTTCACCTTCCGTGGCACCGACACGTGGTCGAACGGCGAACCCGTCACCTCCATGGACTTCAAGAACTCCTGGATCCGCATTCTCGACCCGGAGACGGCTGCCGACTACGCCTACATGCTCTACGTCATCGCAGGGGCTGAGGAGTTCAATGCCGGGGAGGGTTCGGCCGACGATGTGGCCATCGACGCCTCCGACCCCACCAAGCTGGTGGTGACTCTGGTGGGTCCGGCCCCCTGGTTTGCCGAGATGACCTCGCACCAGTCCTTCTTCCCCATCCCCTTGGCCACCGTGGAGCAGTACGGGGACAAGTGGACCGAGCCTGAGAACATCGTCACCAACGGCCCGTATCAGTTGACCGAGTGGAACCATGAGTCCGATCTCACCATCGAGAAGTGGACCGACCACCGCATGGCAGACGAGATCACCCTCGAGAGCTGCAAGATGGTCATGATCATCGAAGCGACCACCGGGGTGGCCGCTTTCGAGAACAACGAGATCGATATCCAGTCCGACCTGCCCACGGCCGATATGGCGAGGCTGAAGCAGCTGCCTGAGTACCAGCTCTTCCCCATTCTCGGCATCTACTACCTGGGCTACAACACTACCCGTGAGCCATTGGACAACGCCGACGTGCGCAAGGCGCTCGCCTTGGCCATCGACCGCCAGTCCATCATCGACAACGTGGCCCAAGCCGACCAGAAGCCCGCACTCGGCTTCGCTCCGGAAGGGCTGCCCGGCTTCGACGTCTTCAAGCAGAGCTTCCTGAGCCCCACGGCCGACGTGGCCGCGGCTGAGGAGCATCTGGAGAAGGCCGGCTTCCCCGGCGGTGAAGGCCTGCGGGAGATGCTCTACTACTACAACACCAGTGAAGGCCACCAGGCCATCGCCACCGCCGTCCAGGAACAGCTCCGCCAGGTGGGGGTGAACGTCACCCTGCGCAATATGGAGTGGAAGCAGTACATCGACTACTTGGGCAACCAAGAGAACGACTTCGACCTGTTCCGCATGGGCTGGGTGGCCGACTTCAACGACGCCTTCAACTTCTACGACGTGCTCCGCGGTGGGGGCGGCAACAACTACACCGGCTGGGTGAACGACGAGTTCGACCAGCTTCTCAACGATGCCCTCAAGGCCGACGATGAAGCAGCCCGCTGGGATATGTACAAGCGGATGGAAGAGATCCTCAGTGTCGAGGACATGCCGGTCATGCCCATCTACTGGTACACCAACCCCGAGTTGGTGAAGAGCTACGTGGAAGGCTATGAGCCCAATCCGCTGGGTGAGCTCACCAACCTGTGGACGGTGAAGATCAAGAAGCAGTAGCGAAGGGATGTCTGATATCCGGTCGCGGTCTACGCGTCGGATGAGAAGAGACAGGGGCGGCGCGGGGGAAACCCGGCGCCGCCCCTGTCTCTTCTTCCCGGTCCACCTTGGCGGGGGTTCTTTTTCAGTGAGACGCGTGGGATAATCACGGCGCGTTCTTCGGCCGTCCGCCGGGTTGTCGAGGTGGCGCCGGGCGCCTTGCGGTTGACACGTTCGGCTCAGCAGGGAGCGAGTGGCGAGTGTTCAAGTTCATCATACGGCGTGTGCTATGGGCCATTCCGGTCATCCTGCTGGTCATTCTCTTCACATTCCTCCTCATGAAGGCGATTCCTGGGGGTCCGTTCACGCAGGAGAAGCGCCTTCCGGCGGAGATCTTGGCCAATCTCAATGCGAAGTACGGCTTGGATTCGCCGTGGTACGTGCAGTACGTGAGGTATGTCTGGCACACCTTTCAGGGTGATCTCGGCGTCTCCATGACGCAGAAGGGCCGCACGGTGGTTGAGATCATCGGTAACGCTTTTCCCGTATCCATGCAACTGGGCGGTATGGCTTTTCTACTTGCCATGCTCATAGGCGTGCCGGCCGGAGTCATTGCCGCCCTGCGCCATAATTCGTG
Organism: uncultured Gaiellales bacterium; assembly: GCA_964423425.1. Classification (GTDB taxonomy): domain Bacteria; phylum Actinomycetota; class Thermoleophilia; order RBG-16-64-13; family RBG-16-64-13; genus CAYRES01. The sequence continues at coordinate 142,807 of CAYRES010000004.1, forward strand.
GATCGACTACACGGCCATGTTCTACTCCACGGTGGGGTGGGCCATACCGGTGTTCATCATCGGACCCATCCTCATACTCATTTTTTCCTTGCAGCTGGGCTGGTTTCCCACCTCGCGCTGGGAGGGGCCGAAGTACTGGGTGTTGCCTGTAGTCGCCCTGGGCACGGGGCTGTCGGCCTACTTCGCTCGCCTTACCCGGGGCAGTATGCTCGAAACACTGCAGCAGGATTACGTACGAACGGCACAGGCGAAGGGCCTCGCCTACCGCACGGTTGTGTTCAAGCATGTGCTGCGCAACTCACTTATCCCCGTGGTGACGCAGGCGGGGCCACTGCTGGGTTTTGTCATCACGGGGAGCTTTCTCACCGAGTACATCTTTGCCATCCCCGGTTTGGGCAAGTTCTATGTGACCAGTGTATCGAACCGTGATTACTCGGTGGTCATGGGTCTCGCCGTGCTTCTTTCTGGCGTCATTGTGGTGGCGAATCTCATCGTCGACATCATCTACGGTTTTCTCGACCCGCGTATCCGCTACGAGTAGCGAGCCATCGTGACAGAAGAAGGCTCCTCACATCAAATCGATCGGACTGTGGTGATACCGGAGTCGCTTGACGCCGGTGCCCCCCTGACGTTGAAGCAGTCCACCCTATGGGGCGATGTCATACGCCGTTTCGTGCGTAACCGAGCCGGCATGGCCGGCCTCATCGTCATTGTCATCTTCATCATCTACTCCACGATAGGGCCCTTGATCCGCCCGTACGGGTTCTCCGAGCAGGACTTCTCCGTGGCCTACCAATTGCCGAACGCACAGCATTGGTTCGGCACCGACATGTTTGGCCGCGACCTATTCGTGCGTGTTGCCATGGGAGGTAGAGTCTCGCTGCTTGTCGCCTTTGCCGCCACCGGTGTGGTCTTGGTGGTGGGCATTCTCTACGGGTCGATCTCCGGCTTTGCGGGGGGCATCACCGACAACGTGATGATGCGTTTTGTCGATGTGCTGTACGGGCTGCCCTATTTGCCGTTTGCGATCATCATGATCGTGCTCCTCGGCAGTGGGGTCGTTCCCATGCTGCTTGCGCTGGCAATCGTGTCGTGGCTCACACCGGCGCGTCTGGTGAGAGGCCAAATACTCACCCTGAAGCAGAATGAGTATGTCGAGGCGGGGCGGGCCATGGGTGCATCGCGAGGGCGCCTCATCTTCCGGCACCTGCTGCCGAACACACTCGGCATTATCGTGGTGGCGATGTTCCTCGAGGTGCCGGCGATGATCCTGGGGGAGGCCACGCTGTCCTTCCTGGGCCTGGGCATCTCCGCTCCGAACGCCTCCTGGGGCACGCTGGCCGAGGAGGGGTGGAAGGCCCTGCGTTCCCATCCCTGGCTCATCATCCTCCCCGGCTTGTTCATTGCCATTACCGTGCTGGCCTTCAACTTCGTGGGTGACGGTTTCCGCGATGCCATCGATCCGCGCACGAAGGAGACCAAGTGAGCCCTCTGCTCGAAGTGAAGAACCTGAAGACGCAGTTCTTCACCCGCGAAGGTGTGGTGCATGCGGTCGACGGTGTGAGCTACTCCGTCGACACGGGCAAGACGCTCGGCATCGTGGGCGAGAGTGGCTGCGGTAAGAGCGTGAGCGCTCTGTCGATCATGCGGCTCATACCCGACCCTCCGGGCAGGATCGTCGAGGGCAGTATCTTGTTCGACGGCAAAGAGTTGACCATGTTGCGGGAGAGGGAGATGCGTTCTATACGCGGCAATCACATCTCCATGATCTTCCAGGATCCCATGACCTCGCTCAACCCGGTGCTGAGGATCGGCACCCAGATGACCGAGGCCATCCGTCTTCACCTGGGCTTGTCGAAAAGGGAAGCCGCCGACCGGGCGGTAGAGCTTCTCGAGGCCGTGGGCATGCCTGACGCGCGCAGGCGCCTGCGGGATTATCCGCATCAGTTCTCGGGTGGCATGAGGCAACGAGTGATGATTGCCATGGCACTCAGTTGTGATCCCAAGCTTCTTATTGCCGACGAGCCGACCACAGCGCTCGATGTGACCATTCAAGCCCAGATACTCGATCTACTCGAACGCCTCCAGGATCGCTTTGGGATGTCGATACTTCTCATCACCCACGACTTGGGGGTCGTGGCCGGGGTAGCCGATCATGTGGTGGTCATGTACGCGGGCCGAATTGTGGAGCAGGCTGATACCAATGAACTCTTCGCCAATCCGCAGCACCCCTACACGGAGGCGCTGCTCGCCTCCATTCCCCGGCTTGATGACACGGAGCGCGGGGCTCTGGCGAGCATTCCCGGCATGCCTCCCGATCTGGTCGATCCACCGCCCGGTTGCCGCTTCAGCCCGCGTTGCCGCCATGCGACAGCCTTGTGCCGCGAAAGGGAGCCGGAACTCCAGTCCTTCAACGGCACCCCCCATCTCGTCTCCTGTCTCACGCCGAGCAACGAGCGGGAGGGAGCAGCATGACTCAGGTGACGAGAGAAGCCACCCCGGTCGCCCCCGGCTCCGGCACATGGAGCGGTCCTCTGCTCCAGGTCGATCACTTGGTCATGCACTTTCCCATAACCTCAGGCGTGATCATCCAGCGCACCATCGGTATCGTTCACGCGGTGGAGGACGTGAGTTTCGAGATAGCGAGCGGGGAAACGCTGGGCTTGGTGGGCGAGTCGGGCTGCGGCAAGACCACGACCGGTCGTTGCATCCTCATGCTGCACAAGCCCACGTCCGGCAGCATCAAGTTCGAAGGCAAGGAACTCACCACTATGCGCGGCCAGCGGCTGCAGGCCATGAGGCGCAATATGCAGATCGTCTTCCAGGATCCATACGCGTCGCTGAACCCGCGCATGACGGTGGGCACCATTGTTGCCGAGCCGCTCAACATCCACCGCATCGGTACGAAGCCTGAGCGCAAGGAGCGGGTGAGGGAGCTACTCGATGTGGTGGGTCTCAATCCACAGTTCACCAATCGCTATCCGCATGAGTTCTCCGGCGGGCAAAGGCAGCGCATCGGCTTGGCACGTGCCCTCGCACTCAACCCAAGCCTCATTATCTGCGACGAGCCCGTGTCGGCCCTCGATGTCTCCATTCAGGCGCAGATGTTGAATCTCTTGGAGCATCTCCAGGGGGAACTCAATCTGACGTATCTCTTCATCGCGCACGATTTGTCGGTGGTACGGCACGTCTCCGACCGGGTGGCGGTCATGTACTTGGGCAAGATTGTGGAGGTCGCCCCCAGTGTCGATCTCTACAAGAATCCGCTTCACCCTTACACCTTCGGCCTGTTGTCCGCGATTCCCATTCCCGACCCGCAGGTGGAGAGTCGACGCAAGCATCAGGTGCTCGAAGGTGATGTACCCAGCCCGTCCAATCCTCCTTCGGGGTGCGTGTTCCATCCTCGCTGCTTCAGAGCCAAGGAGGTATGCAGCCAAGAGGTGCCGCCCATGGAAGAATACGGTTGCGGTCACTCTGCCGCCTGCTTCTTCCCCCTCTCCGGTCCCGCTTCCTAGCCGGGGGCGCTGGTATACTCGTTTGTGCAGCCCAGGCAGCCGCGGAGATGCACTTCGCAAGAGGTGCGGTCTTCGAGGAAAGTCCGGACACCGCAGAGCGGGGTGCTGGATAACGTCCAGCAGGGGAAACCCTCGGGAAAGTGCCACAGAAAAGACACGGCACGCGCAGGACCAGTGCGTCCGGCGCTGCAAAGGTGAAATGGTGCGGTAAGAGCGCACCGGCGTCGTGGTGACACGGCGGCCTGGTAAACCCCACCCGGTGCAAGGCCTCATAGGGAGGCGATTGAGGGTTGCTCGCCCGATGCCTCCGGGTTGGCCGCATGAGGCGTGCGGCAACGTGCGTCCCAGATGGATGGCTGCCCTCGACAGAATCCGGCTTATCGGGCTGCTGACACGACGGCCCGCCCGGGATCGGGCGGGCCGTCGCCACTCATGAAGGGTGCCGCAAGTGGCGGGGAAAATCCAATCCCGGCGTGTATGATGGGAGCAGCTGCATACTGCATTGCGGTTATGCGATACGAGGAGGCATGCGTTGGCAGGGCGTCGGATAGTGATCATGGGGGCCGCAGGGCGGGACTTTCACAACTTCAACATGGTCTTCCGTGGCGACCACGCGTATGAGGTAGTGGCCTTCACGGCTACGCAGATCCCAGGCATCGAGGGGCGGGCATATCCATCGGTACTGGCCGGACCGTTGTATCCGCAGGGCATTCCCATATTTCCGGAAGAGCATCTCGAGCGACTCATCGCCGATGAGGGCGTAGATGAGATTGTGTTCGCCTACAGCGACGTCTCGCATGAGTATGTGATGCACCAGGCCTCCCGGGCTCTCGCCGCGGGGGCGGACTTCTGCCTGCTCGGTCCCGAGAGGACGATGGTGCAGGCCTCGGTGCCTGTGATCTCCGTGTGTGCAGTACGAACGGGAGCGGGAAAGAGCCAGACATCGCGGTTCGTGGCCGATTACCTCCTTGAGAGAGGCATCACACCGGTGGTGATCCGCCATCCCATGCCTTACGGTGATCTGGGGCGGCAGAGGGTGCAGCGCTTCTCAACACTCGAGGACCTCGACCTCCACGAGACAACCATCGAGGAGCGCGAGGAGTACGAAGCACATGTGCTGAAGGGATTGGTGGTGTACGCGGGTGTGGACTATCAGGCCATCACGTTGCAGGCGCAGGCGGAGGCCGATCTGTTGATATGGGACGGCGGCAACAACGACTTCTCCTTCCTACGCCCGGATCTCGAGTTGGTGGTCGCCGACCCCTTCCGGGTGGGCCACGAACTCTCCTATCATCCGGGGGAGCTGAATCTCCGGCGCGCCGATGTCGTGGTGATCAACAAGGTCAACTCGGCGCCGGTGGAAGATGTGGAGCGTCTGCGACGCATAGTGCAGAGCGTGAACCCTCAGGCGGGAGTGGTGCTCGCCGACTCGATCATCACGTGTGATGAAGGTGCGGACATCGAGGGGAAGAGGGTGTTGGTGGTCGAAGATGGGCCCACGCTCACCCACGGTGGTATGGCGACCGGTGCCGGTGCAGAGGCCGCACGTTCGATGCGGGCGGCAGAACTGGTCGATCCCCGTTCCTACGCGGTGGGTGACCTCCGCGCGGTGTACGCCAAGTACACGCACCTGGGGCCCATACTGCCGGCTGTGGGCTACTACGCTGAGCAGTTGCGCGATCTGGAGGCTACCATCGACGCCGTGCCTGCCGATCTCGTGCTGGTCGCCACACCTGTCGATCTCACCCGCGTCCTGCAGGTGAACAAGCCCATCGTGCGTGTGCAGTATGAACTGAAGGAACGGGGCGTGCCAAGCGTGAGCGAGGCGCTGGAAGGATTCCTGGCGCGCGTGAAGCTCGGAGTCTGAGGGACCCCGTTCAAGGGAGGGTGTGCGAGCGGACCGAGCGAAGTGGCCACAAGCCGCGCAAGGCGGCCCGCCTGTCGTTGCGGGACGGTCGCCGCCCCTCCTAGCCGGCCCGGCCGGGTGCAGCTGCGCGGAGGGTACCGACGACGGCCGCCATGAAGGCCGGCAGGTCGTCGGGCGTGCGCGAGGTGACCAGGTTCCTGTCCACCACCACCTCCTCATTCACCCAGGTGGCGCCTGCGTTGACGAGATCGTCCTTTATCGCCCCCACTGAGGTCACCGTGCGGCCGTGCAACATGTTGGCCGAGACCAAGACGGACCCACCGTGGCAGATGGCGGCCACCAAGGAGCCTCGCGCGTCCACTGCCCCCACGAAGGCGTTGATGTCCTCATGGCGGCGGAGGCGGTCGGGCGCCCAACCCCCAGGGACTACCACCCCGTCGACGGACTGGATGTCGAGCTCCGCCACCGTGGCGACGGCCGTGGCCGGGTAGCCGTGTTTCGATTCATACGTCCCTCGGCCGGGAGCGACGGCAGTGACCTGCGCCCCTTCTTCGAGCAGCCGCAGCTTGGGGTACCAGAACTCAAGGTCCTCGTAGTCTCTCTCGAGCAGGATGACCACGTGGTAACCGTGCAAAGACATGCCGGCCTCCTTGGGAGTGTGCCTCGGGGCGTGGGTGGCGTGTAGTCATATGACATGGTTCCTCAAGGAACGGGGCCCCAAACCGGGAAGCGGTGCTCCCAGCTGGCGAGGGGGTCTCCCAAGCGGTAGGAGGGACTTCCGACCGGCGGGAGAGGCACCACACCGGGGCTGCGGACCGGTTGTTTTGCTGAAGCCGGCGGAGGGTACGTAGCCGTTGACCCCGTCGACTATGGCATCCGTCGCCCCACCACAGGGGCCGGGTGCTTTGACCACAAGGAGAGACTCATGGCCTTCACGCTTCCCGACCTTCCTTATGCGGCTGATGCCTTGGGGCCGCACCTCAGCGCGGAGCAGCTCGAATTCCATCATGACAAGCATCACGCCGCCTACTTCAACAACCTCAACGGCCTCATCGAAGGTACCGAGCACGCCGATAAGTCCCTTGAGGACATCATCGCGGTCGCAGAGGGCGGCCTGTTCAACAATGCGGCCCAAGCCTGGAACCATACCTTCTACTTCAACTGCATGAAGCCGGGAGGTGGGGGGGCACCTTCAGGAGATCTGGCGGCGGCTCTCGAACGCGATTTCGGATCGTTCGACACCTTCCGCAAAGACTTCGTACAGGCCGGGGTCACCCAGTTCGGTTCCGGATGGGCTTGGCTCGTACTGGAACAGGGGCGGCTCAGGGTCACGAAGACCGCCAATGCCGATCTGCCGCTCGTGCACGGCCAAGTGCCGCTTCTCACGGCCGACGTGTGGGAGCATGCCTACTACATCGACTACCGCAATCTGCGTCCGAAGTACCTGGAGGTATTTGTCGACAGCCTCGTGAACTGGGACTTCGTGGCGGCCAATCTCGCCGACGCGGGTTGAGCTGGTGACGGCCGCCTGAGGCGGCGGCCGCAGACGTGAAGAAGGGTGGCCGGGGGGGCGGAGGCCCCCCCGGCCGTCGGTGCTAGAATGGCGAATCGTGGGCACACTCGAGACGGAAACGGTGGTTGTAGAAGAGCAGCGTACCTTGAGCGCAAGGGTGTACGTCACCGTCGCCACGCTCGGTTTCTCCACGGCGATCTCCGTCATCACCACCTACCTGCCGCTGCTCCTCAGCCGTCATACCTCGTCTGCGGCGCTGGTCGGTCTCGCCATTGGGGGGGAGGGAGTGTTCGCTCTTGCCATCCCGCTGGTGGCCGGCATTATCAGTGACCGGATCTGGACGAGATGGGGAAGGCGCCGGCCCTTCATGATCGCGTCGGCTCCTTTCATGGCCTCCGCCCTCATCATCGCTCCGCTTCAACCAAGCTATGTGGGCATGGCGCTCGCCACCTTCGTCTTCTTCGGCGCCTATCATTTCTACGTGTCTCCCTACCAATCGCTGGTGTCGGACGCCAGTCCGGTGGATGCGCAGGGACGGGTGCAGGGCATGCAGACAGTCATGCGCGGATGCGGCATGTTTCTGGGCATGGTGGTGGCCGGCGTGCTCTTTGCCCGGTGGAATCCGCTTCCTTTCGTGCTTTCGTCCGTCCTCATCATTGCGACCACCTATGTCACCGTGGCGTTCGTCAAGGAGAGGGAACCCACCTACCTGATCGCCGCGTCCAGCTCCAGCCTGGTCAGGGAGCTGCGTTCCACCTGGCGGACGATGCGCAAGGAGCCCATGGTCAAACTACTGCTGGTAGGCAACTATCTGTGGGAGTTCACCATATCCGGCTTCAGGCCCTTCGCCATGCTGTACTTCATGGTGGTATTGGGAGCGAGCACGGAACAGGGTGCGCTGGTTCTCGCCATCCTCGGCGGTACATACGTGGTCGCGGGACTCGCCAGCGGCTGGCTGGCCGACAGGTGGGGCCGGAAACAGGTGATGTGGGTGGGACTCTGGATATACATGGCGGGCTGCCTCAGCGGCTTCTTCGTGCGCGATCTGGGGCTCGCCATGATCCTTTTGGTGCTCTTCGGTCTCGGCGGCTCGACTGTACTCACCCTTCCCTACGCCATTCTCATGCGCATCATGCCGAAGGAACGGGTGGGCCAGTTCACCGGTCTCTTCACCATGACCCGGGGGTTTGCCGCCCTCACCGGCCCGATCATCATGGGGCTTGCCATCGATGCCGCGGCGCCCTTCATTCCCGAGACGGGAGGGTACGTCATCATGTGGCCGCTCTCAGGTGTGGCCCTCGCCATCTCCATGCTGGTCTTCAGGAAGATACGGGTCGAGTAGCGGCGGAGTCTCGAGCGGAGCGCAGCCTGCGGCTGACACACGCGGGTGCACATTTCTCGCGGGCAGAGACGCGATGGTTCCACAAGGGGGCGTTTGGCGGGTGCTGCGTGTGGGAAGATGCTCTACATGGCTTCACTACACGAACAAGAGGCACCGGGGCGGGGCCCTACGGCGGCGGAAAGCGGCCGGCATGTGGGCTACGTCTCCTCGGGTCGCGGTGAGGAGCTGGAGTGCTCACCGGCCGGCGCAGGCCGAAGCGAAGAGGCCCGGCTGGTGTTCAGTCTGCTGAGCGACCACTGCCGCGGTCTCACCCTCGGCCAGCTGAGAGCACGCACCGGCCTGTCCGCCGACACCCTGCACATGGCTCTCGATGAGTTGAGGCGGGATGGGCTGGTTGTGCGGCTGAACACGTTGCTGGAAAGCTACGTCTGCCGCTTTCCGGGTATCAGGGTGGACGACTCGTAGGTCTCGCTCTCGGTCATCTGCGGGGATGGTTCCCGTCTCTGATAGAATCCTTTCGCGATGAGCGAGACGCCGAAGGATTCCCCAAGCGATATGCCTCTCACCATTCCCTTTGCCGACACCCCGGCGGTCGACGAGCGGCCCATAGGAGTGTTCGACTCCGGGGTGGGGGGCCTCACCGTGCTGCACGAATGCCTCGTCAGCTTGCCGCACGAGGACTTCGTGTATCTGGGCGATACTCTCAATTTCCCCTACGGTTCGCGCAGCGGTGAGGAAGTCCGCGGGCTGGCTTTCTGGAACGCCTCCTTCCTCGTGGAGTTGGGCGTGAAGCTGATTGTGGTGGCCTGCAACAGCGCCACCGCCGTCGCTTTGCCTGAGCTTCAAGCCTCGCTGCGCACGCCGGTGATAGGCGTGATCATGCCTGGTGCTCGAGTGGCGGCACAGGTCACCCGCAACCGGCGGGTCGGCATACTGGGCACCGAGGCCACGGTGCAGTCGGCCAGTTATCAGCAGGCTCTGCAAACGCTCGATGCCGGCTGTGAGACGGTGGCCGTGCCGTGCCCACGGCTGGCCGCGCTCATCCAGGAGGGTGATGTCTTCTCGGAGGAAGTGGACGGCGCGGTCCGTTCCTACGTGGCTCCCCTCAAGGAGGCGGGCGTCGATACCGTGATCCTGGGTTGCACCCATTACCCCCTCATCACGCCCATGCTGCGCCGGCTTCTGGGGCCTGCGGTTTCCTTGGTCAACTCGGCGGAGGAGATCGCCCGCGAAGTGGCCGAGACACTGGAGCGCAAAGGCATCACCAACCGGTACGGCCGGGAAGGCACCTACACCTTCTACGCGACAAGCGATCCCGAGGGCTTCAGGTCGGTGGGGGCGCGCTTTCTCCAGTTGCCCATCAAGCACGTGGCCCTGCGTGATGACGGTACCCCAGCTCTTGCCGCCTGCGGGCAGGGGACGGGCGGGCATGGTGCTGCACAGAGGAGCGCACGTGGGCACTGAGGCCCGGACCGGTGACAGGGCTCCCACGGAGCTGCGTCACCTGACCATCACCCCCGACTTCGTGGGGTCCGCCGACGGCTCTGTGTTGTTCGAGCTGGGCAGCACCCGCGTGCTCTGTACCGCGGTCGTTGAAGATGGGGTGCCCCGCTGGCGCCGAGGCTCGGGCTCGGGCTGGGTGACCGCCGAGTACTCGTTGTTGCCCGCCTCCACCCGCGGCCGTTCACCGCGTGAGGCCGTCCGGGGCCGGCAGGGAGGCCGCACCGTTGAGATTCAACGGCTCATAGGCCGAAGTCTCCGGGCCGTGGTCGACCTCGCCGCACTGGGGGAACGGAGCGTCTATGTGGACTGCGACGTGTTGGAGGCGGACGGCGGCACTCGTTGCGCGGCTGTGAGCGGTGGCTATCTGGCCCTCCACATCGCCCTCAAACGGGCCACCGATGCCGGCAGGTTGAGGGTGTTCCCCATCACCGACTCGGTGGCGGCGGTGAGCGTGGGAGTGGTCGGAGGCATGCCTCTTCTCGACCTCAACTACGCAGAGGATTCAGCCGCCGATGTGGATATGAACGTGGTGATGACCGGGGCGGGAAGATTGGTCGAAGTGCAGGCGACGGCCGAGATCGTGCCCTTCTCCCGCGAGGAGCTCGATCATCTGCTCGACGTGGCCGTGGACGGCATTGCCCAAGTGACGGAACGCCAGCTCGAAGTTGTGCGCTGGATCTATCATGCTCGTAATCACGCTGGCGACCAGTAACCGCGGCAAGGCGAAGGAGTTCGCACGGTTGTTCGGGGCGGGCTACTCGGTGCGGGCTCTTGCTCCCCACATCACTCTTCCCGTGGAGACCGGAGACACCTTCGCGGCCAATGCCCGCCTGAAAGCGGAGAGCGTCTTTGCCTCCCTGGGTGGCACCAAGGCCGTGCTGGCTGATGATTCAGGGCTCGAGGTGGGAGCCCTCGGAGGCCTCCCGGGAGTGCGTTCGGCACGCTATGCGGGCCCGGAGGCCGGCGATGAGGAGAACGTGGCCCTACTGATCGCGGAGCTCGAGGGCCAGACCGACCGGAGGGCGCGCTTCGTGTGTGAGCTCGCTCTCGTATTGCCGGGCGAGGGCAAGGGCTTCGGGCCTCGGCTCGTGACGGCCCGGGGGGAGCTTCGCGGCCGCATCAGTGAGTGTCGACGCGGCGACGGGGGCTTCGGTTATGACCCTGTGTTCGTGCCCGACGGGTGGGAGCGGACGCTCGCCGAGGTGGAAGCGGGCGAGAAAGACCGCGTGTCTCATCGGGGGGCGGCGGTGCAGGCTCTACTGCGGGAGCTCCACACACAGGTGGGTGGGGAGCTCGCGCACGGTAGGGGGAAGGGCTGAGACCATGGACGAGGAGCGCTTCGAACGACTGGTCGATGAGGCCATGGCGGAATTGCCGGAGGAGTTCATCGACAGTCTCGAGAACCTCGAGATCGTGGTGAAGGAGTGGCCCTCTGCCGAGGAGCTGCGGGAAGCCGGTCTCGACCCGCACAGCCGGGCAGGGTTGCTGGGCTTGTACCGGGGCGTGCCCCTCACCGAGCGGGGCGCCCACTACGCCTGGGTCGCTCCCGACATCATCACTCTCTACCAGGGGCCCATCGAGAGGGCGGCCGGCCGATCCGACGAGGCTGTGAGGCGACAGGTGAGACTCACCCTCATGCACGAGATAGGTCACTACTTCGGTATCGACGAGGATCGTCTCGAGGAGCTCGGCTGGGCCTGAGCCGGGTCCAGTTGAAGCCGGCCGCTTCAGGAGAGCGAGAGCAGCGTGAAGGCAAACGCGTTGTTGAGCGCGTGGGCGATCACCGGTACCCACAGATCTCCGGTGCGCCGGTAGCCTTCGGCGAGGATCATGGCCCCGAGCATGATGGGCAAGAAGGCGGGAAGATTGAAGTGAACCACGCCGAACAACAGTGAGCTGTAGATGAGGCCCCGTGTGCGCCCCTTGAGGGCGCTCATGGCCCGGTAGAGGTAGCCGCGAAAGAATATCTCCTCGGTGACGGGGGCGAACACCACGCCCGCCACCCAGATGGCAGCGAGGCCGCCCCCTGTTGCGTTCTCGATGGGGAACTGGGCCGCCTGCGTCTGCTCTATGCCCAACGCATTGAGAATGATGCCCACGGCAGCGGCGGCAATGACGAAGAGCACGCCGAAGAGCACCCCGTAGCCGAGGGAGCGTAACGAGAGTGTGCGGGTGAAGCCCATCTCGCTCCAACTCGTGACGCCGCTCCTGATCAACAGCAGGTACACGATGGCCAAGAGAACGGCGTCCTCCACCGCTATGAGCACGAACAGGGCCCAAGGGTTGGCCAGTATGTTGGTGCCGGAGAAGCTGATGATGACCGGCAGCGAGAAGACGGTGGCGAGCATCACCGCCCCTAGGAGAACCCCGATGACGATAGGCCACGATCCATAGCGGGCCAGCCGCGGATTGGTGCGCAGGCGGTCGTTGCTCACGGTGCCGTGACTATCTCATCAGCCGGCGGGCCACATCCAAGAGGAGCCTGCGATCCGCCGGTCGAAGCCGTCGGGTGAGTTGCGCCAATTCCCGCTCTTCCTGCTCGCTCAGGACGTCGGCTTCCAGAGAGAGCTGCTCGGGCTCGAAGAAGGGGTCGTCTTGATCGAGCGCGGCGTGATAGAGCAGGCGCCGGGGTGGGACGGAGAGGGCGGTGGCAATGGCCTCGAGGACGTCGGTTGTCGGATTCTTCCTGCCCTTCTCGATGTCGCCCAGGTAGCTCTTGGAGATCCCCGACTCATCGGCGAGTGCCTGCAGAGTGAACTCCTTGTCCTGCCTCAGGCGGCGGACCGTCATGCCGATGTAGTCGGCAAGTCGCTTGTCGTCTGGTGAATCGTTGGGAAGGCTCATGGCAGGATCCCCGCAACCGTCGCGCCTTACCGCAGTGTAAGAGGTGCTTCGGCAGTTTGCAACATTGGGATACACTGTGCCCCATGCCAATCGTGTCCTTACCGCTCTTGTATATCGATCCGTGGGCAGGTCTCTCGGGTGACATGTTGCTGGCGGCACTGGTCGATCTTGCGCTTGACGCGGGGGCCAAGCCTGTGGAGATCGAGGCCCGGCTCGAGGGGGTGATCGGGGCCCTCGCCCTGCCGGACACAAGCATCCGGGTGGAGGAGGTGGTGGAGCGGGGCATCGCCGCGCGGCGGGTCACGGTGGAAGACGGGGGAGGAGCCGAATTCCGGAGACTGTCGGAGATCGAGGCACTGCTTGCGGGAGTGGCATCGGAGTTGGCTCCGGGGGTGGCCGAGCGGGCCGGGAGGGCAATCGGCCGCTTGGCCGAGGTGGAGGCCCGCATCCACGGCGTATCGCCCGAAGACATCCATTTCCATGAGCTTGGGGCGGCGGACACCATTGTCGACGTGGTGGGATTCTTCTCCCTGATACACCTCTTGGGCGTGGAGGAGGTGGTCCACGGCACCATTCCGGTGGGAAGCGGCCGAGTCGAGTGTGCGCATGGTCGTCTCGGGGTGCCGGCGCCGGCCACGCTGGAACTCCTGCGGGGCAGACCGGTCACCGGCGGCGATGAGGAGTACGAGGCCACCACGCCCACGGGGGCGCTGCTGCTTGCCGAGTCGGCCTCGTCGTGGGGCCCACTGCCGCTCATGACCGTACAGGCACGGGGTTATGGTGCGGGGAGCGCGGCCTTTCTGTCCGGTGCGAACGTGGTCAGAATCATCGGCGGCGAGAGACTCCGCCTGGCGCAGACGGAGGAGGGTCCGGCGGGCGGGCCCGGCGGGCGGGTGGTCCTCTTGGAGACGGTGCTCGATGACGTGGACGGGGAGACGGCAGGCTACGTGGTCGCCGGACTATTGGCCCAGGGGGCTCTCGATGCCTGGTTGCGCCCGGTGGTCATGAAGAAAAGTCGTCCCGGTGTGGAACTGTGTGTCTTGGGGAGGATCGAGGATGAGGCCGGTCTCACTCTCACCCTCATCCGTGAGACGGGAACCCTGGGTGTGCGGCGGCGGGTGGTGGAGCGTGCCGAAGTATCGCGGAGGTGGGTGCAGGTCGGCTTCCGGGAGCACGAGATACCGGTGAAAGTGGGGTACCTGGGCACGGAGATCGTGTCGGTGAAACCCGAGCACGAAGCGGCCGCCGCTGCAGCGCACGCGACCGGGGAGCCGCTCAGGCATGTCCTGCGGGTTGCCAGCGAAGCTGCGCACTCTATAATAGCGGGCCATGCCCCTTCGCCGGGGTGGTCCCAGTCGTCCAAGACCACGGGGTGTTGATGAAGCACGATCTCGAGATTGCTCAGGAAGCCGCTCTTCTGCCCATCGGTGAGGTGGCGGAGAAGCTGGGTCTGGTTCCGGAGGAGATCTCTCTTCACGGCAGCCACAAGGCGAAGATACACCTCGACGTGTTCGATTCCCGCCGCGCACAGCCCGACGGCAAGCTGGTGCTGTGTACGGCCATCACCCCCACGCCCGCCGGTGAGGGCAAGACCACAACCACGGTGGGCTTGTCCATGGCCCTCAACCGCTTGGGCAAGAGTGCGGTGGCCGCTCTCCGCGAACCGTCGCTCGGGCCGGTGTTCGGAGTGAAGGGTGGGGCCGCCGGCGGGGGTTACTCGCAGGTCCTGCCCATGGAAGACATCAACCTGCACTTCACCGGGGATCTTCACGCGGTGGCCGCGTCTCACAACCTGCTGGGCGCGATGATCGACAATCACCTCTTCCACGGCAACGACCTCGACATCAATCCCGAAGACATCTCTTGGCCGAGAGTGCTCGATGTGAACGACCGCGCACTGCGCAACATCACCATCTCCCAAGGGGGTGATGGGCCGGAGAGGCGCACGCGTTTCGACATCACGGCGGCTTCCGAAGTCATGGCCATCCTGTGCTTGTCGCTCGACGTTGAAGACCTGAAGGCAAGGCTCGATCGAGTCATCGTGGCAAGCACCCGGTTCGGGCGCAAGGTCACCGCGCAGGACGTGCGTGCCTCGGGGGCCATGGCCGTGTTGCTCAAGGATGCCCTGCAGCCCAATCTGGTACAGACCATCGAGAACACGCCCGCCATCGTGCACGGGGGTCCCTTCGCCAACATCGCCCATGGGTGCAACTCCGCCATGGCCACACGGATGGGGCTGCGCCTGGCTGACTACTGTGTAACCGAAGCCGGCTTCGGCGCCGATCTGGGGGCGGAGAAGTTCTTCGACATCAAGTGCCGCTCTGCCGGCCTGAAGCCCGACTGCGTGGTACTCGTGGCGACGGTGAGGGCGCTCAAGTACCATGGGGGCCAAGCGCTGGAACGGGTGGGGGAGCAAGACCTCGAGGCGCTGCGCAAGGGCATGGCGAATCTCAAGAAACACCTGGAGAACCTGGGCCTGTTCGGGGTTCCGTGCGTGGTGGCCATCAATCCTTTCGCAAGCGACAGCGAGGCCGAATTGGCCTTGTTGAAAGAGGAGGCGTCGGCGTACGGGGTCCCGGTCGTTGTCTCCGACGTGTTCGCCCGCGGGGGAGAGGGAGGCCTCGAGTTGGGTGCCGAGGTGGTCCGCATCTGCGATAACGGAGCGGGTACGTCAGCCCCGGAGGAGACGGACGGCGGGTTCCGGTATCTGTACGACCTGGGCCTTTCCCTGCGCGAGAAGGTGGAGATCATCGCCACCCAGATCTATGGAGCGGAAGGCGTCGACTACGTGTACGACGCCCGCACGGCCATGGAGAGGTTTGAGCGGATCGGTTACGGTATTCTTCCCATATGCATGGCCAAGACGCAGTACTCGTTCACTGATGACCCCGCCAAGCGGGGGAGGCCGCAAGGCTTCCGGCTCACGGTGAGAGAGGTACGGCTCTCGGCCGGGGCACGGATGATCGTGCCGGTGTGTGGAAAGATGACGACCATGCCGGGGCTGCCGGCTCGACCGGCGGCCGAGCGTATAGATCTACTCGATCACGGTATCGTCGGTCTCTTCTGATGCGTCACCTCCTACGCGTTCACATGGTCCAGTGAGCAAAGACGGTCACACCGTAATCTTTGAACCGGGTGATATCGCGGTGCCTCTCGTACCCGAAGGGCAAACGCTGCAACGGGTTGCGCTCGACGCCCGTATCGACGTGGCCTCTCCCTGCGGGGGTGCCGGAGCCTGCGGCCGCTGCAAGGTCGAGGTGTTGTCGGGCCGGGTCGAGGCGGAACGGTCTGTGCATCTATCGGCCGAGGAGTGGGAGGCCGGGGTGAGACTGGCCTGTCGCTGCGTGGTCCGGGGCGACGCCGAGGTACGTGTGCCGCCCGGCTCTCGGGTGGAAGGGTCGGGGCCGCTTCAGCACACACTGGCGGGCGATCAACCCGGGACGACGCTTGCCGCTCGTGACCCAGTTCCTCCGCTCGCTCCCGGCGAACTCACGCCGGTGGGGCACAAGGTGACCCTTGAGCTTCCGCCCCCCTCCGAGCGCGACAATCTGAACGACCTGGCCCGCTTCAAGCGAGCTCTGCGCAACCAGTACGGCCTCACCGGGGTGTCGGTGGACTCCATCTGGGTGCGCAACATGCCGGCGGTACTGCGAGAAGAGAACTGGCTGGTCACGGCCACACTTGTGGAGACGCCCTATGGCCACAAGGTGATCAACATCGAGCCCGGAGCACAGTCGGAGGAGTCGTTCTGCGTGGCACTCGATATCGGCACGACCACGGTATGGGGCGAACTGCTCGATATGAACAGCGGGGAGGTGTTGGCTCAGTCCTCCTCCTACAACCGGCAGATCCGCTTCGGTGAGGACGTGATCAGCCGGATCATCTACGCCTCCGATGTGGAGAGCCGCGAGCATCTCCAGAACGCCGTGGTCGAGACCATCAACATCATCATCGACGACATGGTAGCCGCCGCCGGCATCGTTCGCTCCAAGATCGCCCATATCCAGGCGGCCGGCAACACCGCCATGACCTGCTTCGTCCTCGGCATCGACCCCCGCTATCTTCGCCTCGCCCCGTATGTGCCGCCGGTGGACTTCGTGGCGCCGGTGCGGGCGGTAAACCTGGGGGACGGCGTTCGCGTGGGCCGTCATTGCCACATGTACTGTTTCCCGGCGGTGGCGAGCTACGTGGGGGGCGACATAGTGGCGGGTATCGCCGGCTCGGGGGTGTCGACGACCGAGATGATCACCCTCTACATCGATGTGGGCACCAACGGTGAGGTGGTCATCGGTAACCGCGAGTGGCTGATCGCCGCCTCCTGTTCGGCCGGTCCGGCTTTCGAGGGTGGTGGAATCGCCTGTGGGGTGAGGGCCACCGCAGGCGCGGTCGAGAGCGTGCGGGTGGATCCGGTGTCCCATGCGCCTTCGGTGGCGGTCATCGGTGATAGGCCGGCCTTGGGCATCTGTGGATCGGGCATCATCGATGCGGTTGCCGAGCTGCTGCGGACGGGAGTCATCGGGCAAGATGGGCGCTTCCGGCACGAAGCCGGAGGCCACGTACGTATGAACGAGGGCAGGCCGGAGTACGTGCTCGTTCCCTCCGCGTACACGGCCAACGGAGCCGACATCATCGTGAGCGAGAGCGACATCGAGAATGTCATGCGGGCGAAGGCGTCGATCTTCGCCGGCATCCAGACCCTGCTCGACAGCGTGACCCTGGAATGGGGCGATCTCGAGCAGATCGTCATTGCCGGCGGCTTCGGCCGCTCGCTGCGCATTGAACAGGCTCAGATCATCGGCCTCTTTCCCGAGGTGGATCGAGACAAGTTCATCTTCATCGGTAATGGGTCGTTGTTGGGCGCCCGCCGGGCCTCATTCTCCAAGAATGTGTTGAAGTCGGCCCATCAGGTCGCGCAGATGATGACCAACATCGAGCTCAGTGACAACCAGTCCTTCTACGATAACTACATGGCCGCTCTGTTTCTTCCACACACTGACCTCAGGCTGTTCCCGCGCATGCAGAGCCTGCTGGCGACGGTGGGGAAGGACGGAGAAGAGCAGGCATGACGGCGCACTGTGTTTCAAGGCGGGTGCTGGGCTCAGATGAGGGAATTCGAGCCGACGGAAGAGGCGTGGGCGTCAAGGGGAGCGCGGGCAGGGTTATCAGTCGATGGTCATGTCGGCCGAGAGCGAGGAGAGGTAATCCGTGGTCAAGGGTACGCTGAGAGAGTTCTTGGATGCATTGGCCTCACGGGCGCCTGTTCCCGGTGGCGGAAGTGCGGCTGCTCTGGTAGGAGCGCTCGGCGCTGCACTGACGAGTATGGTGGCTGCCTTGACGGTCGATTCGCCTGCCTACGCCGATGTGGCGGCGTCCATGAAGGTGCTTCTCGGGCGTTCCGAGGCTCTGCGGGAGGAGCTTCAGTCACTGGTGGAGCAAGATTCACGTGCCTATGGGGGAGTAGCGGCCGCCTTCAGGATGCCGAAGTCCACGGCGGCGGAGGAAGAGGCGAGAGGCCAAGCGCTACAGCAGGCGCTCGTGGGTGCCACCGAGACTCCCCTTCAGGTGCAACGTGCGGCCTACACTGTGGCTGAGTTGGCGGCAAGGGCGGCGGAGCAGGGTAACCGGAACGTGGTGAGCGACGCCGGCGTGGCTGCGCTCCTCGCCGAGGCCGCATGCCGGGCGGCCGCCCTTAATGTGCGGATAAACACGCCCTATCTCGCCGACGGGGCTGCGGCCCAGGCATATCGGGCCGAGGCGGACGAGTTGGTGAAGAGCACGAGTCGGCTCGCAGCCGAGGCCCTCGCTCTCACCGACGAGGTGCTTGAGTGACCGATCTGAGGAGTGGCGGATTGGGGAGGTCGGGTCGATCGGCCTGCAGGCCTCGGCGGAGAAGTGGGCTGCATGAAGGCGTGCACAAGAGGAGTCTGCGGAGCGTGGGGAAGGAGCGCGCATGACGGCGCTGTTGATAGACGGAAGAGCGGTGTCCATGCAGCTGCGGCAAGAACTCACCGCTGAGCTGGAGCACCTTGCCACCATGGGGATAGTACCGAGTCTAGCCACGATACATGTGGGCGGGGATGCCGGTGCAGCAGTGTACCAGCAGGCCTTACAGGCATACTGCGAGAAGTTGGGTCTGGGGTACAGGCATGTGGCCTTTCCTTCCCAGGCAGAAGCGGGCGAGGTACTCGCCTGCGTGCGTGAACTGAACGCGAATGAAGAGGTCTCGGGAGTGCTCCCCCTGCGTCCCTTCCCCGACGTGTCCTTGGAGCGTGAAGTTCTCGCGGCGCTCGATGTGCGAAAAGATGTCGATTGCCTCCACCCTTGGTCGTTGGGCGAACTGGCACTGGGTCGCCCCACCTTCGTATCCGCCACCCCAGCGGCCTGCATGGAACTCCTGGATCATCATCTGCGCCTTCAGGGCCTCGACCCCGATACCGGGTTTGAGGGGGCGTCGTTCTGTGTGGTCGGCCGTTCGAGCAGTGTGGGTAGGCCTCTGGCTCTTCTGGCCCTCAACCGCAATGCCACGGTGACTATCGTGCACACGGGCACGGGCAGAGCCGGCACACTCGCGACGCATACTTCCGGCGCCGATTACTTGGTGGTGGCGGCGGGAGTGCCCGGCTTCATCGGTGCAGAACACGTGAAGCCCGGTTCCGTCGTGCTCGATGTGGGCATCAATCAAGTGTGGTCGTGCCCTCATTGCGGCTACGCCGACCGGAATCCGGAGGGTCCCTGTGCCCGTTGCGGCGGCGACCTCGATGGAGCCGAGTCGTCAATCGTGGGCGACGTGAGATTCGATGAAGTTAGGGAGAAAGCGGCCGCTGTGAGCCCGGTTCCCGGTGGTGTGGGCGCAGTGACCAACGCCATGCTGGCGCGAAACGTCATCCGGGCGGCTGCCGCCCTCCGCCGGGCCGGAGAACGGGAGGGTTGAGGGTGCAGAGCACGTCGTGCGGAGCAGGGAGGATTGGGTAGTGAGCTTCGAGCCTTCCGGGGAAAGGTACAAGGGTCGGATTCGTGAGGTGCGGTTCGCCGGCTTGGTCCTGGGGGGAGAGGAAGCCTTTCCCTTCCACTACTTCGACGGCGCCATGCCGCATGTGCCCGCAGTGGGCTTCGAGGTGTGGGACACGCGTCCAGAGGAGTGGCCGCCGGCGCTGATGGACGCCTACGGTGAGGCGCTCGCCGATCCTCTCGCCTGGACACGCAAGGTGGTGGAGGAGTTCGGCGCCGAAGCTCTGTATCTACGGCTCATGAGTGCCGATCCGCACGGAGAGAATCGGCCCCTCGACGAGGTCGTGACCGGTGCCGTCCGAGTAGTGGCCTCAGCCAGGGTGCCGGTCATCGTCTCCGGCCCCGGCGACCCCGACACCGACGTGGAAGTGCTACAGGCGGTGGCAGAGGCGCTGAAGGACACTCCGGTTCTCCTTGCTTCGGCTGAGGAGTCCAACTACCGGGCTGTTGGTGCTGCCGCCCTGGCATACGGCCATGGTGTGGTGGCTTTCAGCCCCATCGATGTGAACCTCGCCAAGCAACTCAACGTACTCTTGGCCCGCCTGGGCGTATCCGAGGACCGGATTCTCATGGATCCCACCTCGGGAGCTCTGGGATACGGACTCGAATACTCCTATACCGTGTTCGAACGGAGCCGGCTCGCCGCGCTCACCCAGAACGACACCGCCATGCAGGCTCCTATCGTCGCTGTGGTCGGTCCCGATGCCTGGAAGGTCAAGGAGGCGAGGGCGGGCCGTGAAGAGCTCCCGGGCACGGGTGACCCCGAGCTCCGAGCCGTCATGTGGGAGGCACTCACTGCCGTGCCTCTGATGCTGGCGGGCGCTGAGCTCCTCATCGTCCGACATCCCCGGTCCGCGTGGCTGGTGCGCGAGGTTGCCGGTTTGATGGCTGGGGAGTAGACCGGTGCCCTGTCTTGCCGAACAGGGCACGTGCCTTTCGACAGGGGGTGGCGCTGGGGTACTTTACGCTCTTCTCGAACAGGCACGCCTCTGCCTTGACGAGTTCGAGTCAGCACCACCTACAGCGTCTGAAGCCGGCCCTGTGACCCACACGGAGTTCCTGCCGGTGGCTTCGGCAGTCTCGGGGATCGAGATTCGGACTCCCGGTGACGCGGAGAAGGCGCTCTCCCAGCTGGAGAGAAGAGCGAGACGTTCGCTTGACCGGGGAGCTTTGAATCGGGTCCGGGAGAGGGACTTTGATGGATGCGACGAGCGCCTGGGCCTGGTGGGTCTGGCGGCTGCCGAGATCATCGCGGCCGCATGGGTTGGCCGCGGCGCTGTGCGGGAAGCTGGATGTGGGTCGGAAGCGGGAGATCGGTGGGAACCGGGACTCCTCGACGACCGCCTGGTGCGGTCGTGGACCATGGAGCTCCTGCAGGGCAGGAAGGCCGGAACCGCACTTCTCATCGGTGAGGCCGCGCGGGGCGACGGTGGAGCGGCCGTCGCCCGTGCTCTCAGGGCGGCGTCACTCATCGTGTTCTCGGCCGCCCCCTGCAGTTCCCTGTTTGACCCGGGGCCGAGCCGAGAGCCGGGCGGGAGGTCCCCGAGCCGGAGTGAAGCTTTCTTCGCCGGCTTCGCTCTGCGCTTCGCCGCCCTTGCCGGTGGCCCAGCGGCGTTTGGCCCAGCGGCCCTGGCGGCGTGGATGCGAGGGCGGGCGCCCTTCTTCGCGCTACTTCTCGGTCCTGTGGGCGACAGGGAAGCTCTTCTTCTTTCGGGACTCCACAGTCTGGGCATTCCCATCATCCGGCGTGACGCGATCGGGCCGCTCGGTAGGGGCGAGTGCCCGGGCGAGGAGCGCAGCAGCACACCCAACTCGTGGGTGCGTTCTGTGCTGCGGGAGGGCGGCATCCAGGTGCCTGTCGACCCACCGCGTATGCCGGTGGCCTGCGGCCCCGAGTTCGGGGGGGAGCGCGTGGTCGGAAGGGAGGTGTGCTGGCAACTCGGTTCTCCGCACTGCAACGGGGTGGAAGTCGTGATCGTATCGCGGAACGTGGGCGAGGATGGAGTGAGGCTGATACCCACCGGTGCGGACAGGGAGATCGCTGCCGGTGCCCGGCTGCCGCTGGGTCTCATGGTGGAAGTGTCGGGCAGAGAGATGCACGACGACTTCGCTCCGCTCATGGAGCGCCGACTGCACGAAATCCTGAATTCCGTGCGTGGCCTCGTACACATGGGAGGCAGAGATGATACAGGCCTCGTCGTCTCCCACGACTCCTGGGCGGCCGGACTGACGCTGGAGCATGTGGCCCTGTATGTTCACGCACGACTGCACTCCCTCTTTGCGCCTGTCGTCGACTGCATCCGGGTCACCGCCACGACGGAGGGCCGCGCAGTGGAAGAGCTCGCCGGCCGGGCGCGCACATTGTTCGAGAAGCGCGACCGCCGCGCGTGCTCCCTCCGAGACGAGGACGTGGACGAGTTCTATTCGTGCGCCATCTGCCAGAGCATCGTTCCGTTCCACGTGTGCGTGCTGAGCCCGGAGCGTCCCGGCCCCTGCGGATGCTTTACGTGGGTAGACGCGCGTGCCGGCTATCGCCTCGACCCTACCGGTCCCCACCGGCCCATATCGAAGGGGGTGGTGCTCGATGCGAGGCTTGGCAGATTCGCCGGGGTCGATTCCTTCCTGCACCGGGCTTCTCAAGGGCGGGTGAATGCAGCGGGCTTGTATTCCCTCATGCATGATCCGGTGAGTTCCTGTGCCTGTTTCGAGCTTGTGACCGGGATCCTGCCGGCGTGCGGCGGGGTTATGGTGGTGGGCTCACGTGACGAGGGGCCTACCCCAATCGGTCTCAGCCTGTCCGAGCTCCGGGAGATCGTGGGCGGGGGAACCTCCACGCCGGGTTGTGTGGGTCACTCCAAGCGTTACCTGGTGAGCCGGAAGTATCTGGCCGCCGAGGGGGGCATCGCGAGGGTGGTGTGGATGCCGGAACGCCTGAAGAACGAGATGGCTCGGGCGTTGGAAGAGGCCGCAGGAAGGGCCGGATGCGCCGGGCTTCTGGAGAAGATCGCCACCGAGGCGGTCACGGTGGAGGAAGCCGAACTTCGGGCCTATCTGGAGCACGTGCAGCACCCGGCCCTCACGATGCCGCCTCTGTTGTGAGGGGTGGACACCCCGGGCGAACTGTGGCTTCCGGTGTGGCGGACGGCAGGACGTCCTAGTTCCCGCCCTCACGGTCGGCTATCCTTGGGGGAGGAGATGGAACGAGAAAGGAGACCGCCGTGGCCCTGAGTGGGCTACAGATCTTCAAGCTGCTTCCAAAGACGAACTGCAAAGACTGCGGGTATCCCACCTGCATGGCTTTTGCCATGCAACTCGCCGCCGGCAAGGTCCGCGTGGAGGCGTGCCCTCATCTCCCCCAGGAAGCGGGAGCACAGCTCTCCGACGCTGTCTCTGCCCCTGTGTCCCGGGTCACAGTGGGGTCAGGGGCAAGCGCTCTGGCGATCGGTGAAGAAACGGTGTTGTACCGGCACGAGAAGCGCTTCGAACACGCTCCCGGGCTGGCGGTTCTTGCCGGCGGCTCCTTGAGCGACGTCGAATTTGCGGAGCGCCTCGAGGCTTTCTCCGCGCTCACTTTCGAGCGGGTGGGCGAACCGCTTCGCCCGAACATGCTTGCTATCAGCGCCTCCGACGGCGCCGTACTGGAGGCGCGGGTGGCCCGCGCTGCGTCTTTGGATGCAGCAGTGAAGGCGGCCCTCATCGTGATGCACGACGACCCGGCCGTCCTGCGGCGTGCCTGCGCGCCTGTGGCCGACGGGCGTCCGCTCCTGTATGCGGCCGATCCCACGAACTGGCGTGATATGGGGGCTCTCGCCCGCGATCTGGGGGCGCCGCTTGCGGTGAAGGCCGCGGGCATAGAAGAGCTCATCGGGCTGGTGGAGAAGCTCTCCGGAGCCGGGGTGGAGCAGCTCGTGCTCGATTCGTCCCCCGTCGATGTGCGGGCCGCTGTGCGAGACCAGGTGTTCGCCCGCCGGGCGGCGGTCAAGAGTCGCCTGCGCTCTCTGGGCTACCCCACGATCGCCTTTGCCTGCCGTCTTGCCTCCGACCCGGCATTGGCTGCGGTCGTCGCCGGGGTTCTCCTCTGTCGCTACGCCGGCATCATCGTGCTCGACACCGTGGATCCGGCGCTCTGGCTTCCCCTGTGCGTGCTGAGTCAGAACATCTACACCGATCCCCAGAGACCCATGCAGGTAGAAGAGGGCGTCTACCCCATCGGGGAGCCGGGCCCGGACAGCCCGGTGCTCGTCACCACCAACTTCTCGCTCACCTACTTCACCGTCTCCGGCGAGGTGGAGGCCAGCCGGGTGCCGAGTTGGCTGCTGGTGATGAACGCGGAAGGCCAGTCGGTGCTCACGGCGTGGGCGGCGGGCAAGTTCGTGCCGGAGGCCATCGCCGCCTTCATCCGGCGGAGCGGTATCGAGGAGAAGGTGGGCCATCGTCGGCTCGTCATTCCCGGTTACGTGGCCCAGATAAGCGGGGAACTGGCCGAGGAACTATCGGGGTGGGATATCGAGGTCGGGGTGCGGGAAGCAGTGGATATCCCCCGCTACCTTCGTTCACTGGTGGGTTCGGGATGATCATCGCCAGGCAGAAACCCTTTACCGAGGTGCTGGAAGCCCTGGGTGATGCGCGCCGCGTCTACATCGTGGGTTGCGGCGAGTGTGCCACGCAGACGGCCACCGGGGGCGCGGAGGAGGTCGCCGATCTGGCGAGGCGTTTGGAGGAAGAGGGCAAGTCGGTGGTCGCGGTCGATGTGGCCCACAGTGTGTGCCAGGAGCTCGACATCAAGCGTCTGTTTCGGGCGCACGGGGAGGCCGTGGAGGCTGCCGATGTGTTTCTCGTGCTTTCGTGCGGTGCCGGCTCACAGGCCGTGATCGAAGCCACGGAGAAGAGGGTGGTAGCGGGTACAGATACGCTCTTCTTGGGCAATGTGAGGCGCCACTTCGACTACCAGGAGAAGTGCTCCCTGTGCGGTGACTGCGTCATCGATCGTTTCGGCGGCGTCTGCCCGGTCGTGCGTTGCAGCAAGGGCCTGCTGAATGGACCCTGCGGAGGCGCCAACCACGGGCGGTGTGAGGTGGACGATGCTCGGGAGTGCGCTTGGACGATCATATACCGTCGCTTGGAGGCACAGGGACGTCTCGATGACCTGCGAACCATTCACGGCCCCAAGGCGTGGGATGGTGTGCAACGCCCCGGCCGGGCCGACTGGCGGGCGGAGAAGAAGGAGAAGAGGCGACGGAGCGGGGAGTGAACACCTTTCGATGGGCGCTCGAGGCGGGCCGGTTTGTCGTCACCGGCGAGGTCGGCCCCCCCAAGGGCACCGACGTCCGGCAGATGCAGGACACACTCGACCTCCTCATTCCCGCGGTGGACGCCCTCAATGTCACCGAGAACCAGAGCGCCGTCATGCGCATGGGCTCCCTCGCCGTCTCCCACGAAGTGGTGCTCAGGGGGGGTGAGCCCATCTGCCAGGTGGCGGGCCGGGATCGCAATCGGCTTGCACTGCAGAACGATCTCCTGAGCGCCCATTTCTTGGGCATACGTAACGTGCTTTGCCTCACCGGAGACCACCCTCTGCTGGGCGACCACAAGGCGGCCAAGCCCGTCTACGATTTTGATTCGGTGAACCTGGTGCAGTGCGTGAAGAATCTGAATGCGGGCCGCGATTGGGCGGGCAATGAACTCCAAGGTGCCACCGACTTCTTCGTGGGCGCCGTGGTGGCCCCCGACGCCGATCCTCTTGAGCCCCAGTTCATGAAGTTCCAGAAGAAGGTCGAGGTGGGCGCCGACTTCTTCCAGACCCAGGCGGTATACGACATGGAGGCATTCGCCCGATTCATGGAGCGGGTGCGTAGCCTGGTTGATGGCGGGCGGGTGAAGGTTCTGGCCGGTTTGGTGGTCTTGGGCAGCGTGGGTATGGCGCGCTACATGAACGACAGGGTCTCCGGCATCCGGGTGCCGCCCGCCGTCCTTTCGGAGATGGAGGATGCCGGCAAGGAGGGCGCACGTGCGAAAGGCATGGATATCTGTGCCCGCCAGATCCGTTTCTGTCTGGACAACCGTGTGTGTGACGGAGTACACATCATGGCTCCCGGACGGGAGTCTCTCATTCCCGACATCCTTGCCCTGGCAGGCATCGGTGGGCCGAGTCTGGCACTCGGGGCTGAGGCCCCCGACGATTGCGAGAGGCGAGACGCAGCGAAAGGATCCCGATGAGCGACACACCTCGCATTGTCATTCTGGGGAGCGGTCCCGGTGGCTACGTGGCCGGCATCAGGGCCGGGCAGCGAGGCGCCGAGGTCACAGTTGTCGAGAAGGACCTACTCGGCGGCACCTGCCTCAACTGGGGTTGCATCCCCACCAAAGCTCTTCTGGCGAGCGCCGAGGCACTGCACAAGGCCCGCTCCGGAGAGGAGTACGGGTTCACCGTGAGCGGTGACATACAACCCGATCTGGGGCGGATGATGGAGCGCAAGGATGCCGTGGTCACGCAGCTTCGTGACGGCATCGCCAAGTTGTTCCGAGCTCACGGCGTGACGCTGGTCCGGGGCAGGGGCAGGTTGATCTCACGGGGAGTGGTGGAGGTACAGGGAGAGGAGGGCACCACCACGCTGGAGGCCGACCGGGTGATTCTGGCCACGGGATCGGGGGCGGCGGAGCCGCCGTTCTTCGACTTCTCCCAGCCGACTGTGCTCACGTCGAAGGAAGTCTTCTCGCTGCGTGAGATCCCCGCCTCCATACTGGTGGTGGGTGCCGGAGCCATCGGCTGCGAGTTCGCCTCCTTCTTCAGGGAGCTGGGCGTAAAGGTGACGCTGGTCGACATCATGCCGCAGGTGCTCCCACAGGAAGACACCCGGCTCGCCCGGCAGTTCCAGCAGGTGCTGCGGAAGCGGGGGGTGGAGGTGCTCGTCAAGACCAAGGTCGAGCGGATCATCGACTACGGGCCGGACCGCGTCACCGTGGAGTTGACCGAAGGCAAGGAGCTCAGCGCGGCGGCGATCCTGGTTTCGGTGGGCCGCCAACCCAATTCGGCCGGGCTCGGCCTTGAGGAGGCCGGGGTGAAGACCGACGAGCGTGGTTACGTGCTGGTGAATGAGCGGCTGGAGACGAGCGCCCCCGGTGTGTACGCCATTGGTGATCTCAACGGTGGTCTTCTTCTTGCCCACGTCGCTTCCTACGAAGGGCTGGTGGCCGTGGAGAACTGCCTGGGCGGAGAGAGGGAGCGCGACCTGCGAGCGGTGCCTCACTGCGCCTACTCCTTCCCGGAGATCGCGAGCGTGGGCCTCACCGAGGCACAGGCCCGAGAAGAAGGTTTGAAGCCGCTCACCGGTACGTTCCGCTTGGGCGCATTGGGCAAAGCCCTTGCTCTCGGCGAAGCGGCCGGCTACGTGCAGGTCGTGGCCGATGCCGAGTCTGATCGAGTGTTGGGCGCGAACATGATGGGGCCTCACGTGACTGATCTCATCCACGAAGCGGCGCTCGCCATACGTATGGGCTTGACCACGAGAGACCTGGGCGATACGGTACACGCGCACCCGACCATCGCGGAGGCGCTCATGGAGGCCGCGCATGACGTTCACGGCGAGTCTGTTCACGTCGCCGGTTGACTGAGCTGCGGCGGCCGCAGGCGCCGGCCGGCACGACAGAGGTACTAGCTGACAGCGCATGCCCGACTCCGTCTCTCGTTCGACATCGGACCGCCTGCCGGTCCCTCACACGCGCAAGCCGCCCTGGCTGAAGAAGAAGCTGCCTCGCCCGGGGGCCGTTGGCTCTATGCGCGCCCTTCTGCGCGAGGAGAGGCTGCACACTGTCTGCGAGAGCGCCTTGTGCCCGAACCTGGGGGAGTGCTTCGCCCGCCACTGCGCCACCTTCATGATCATGGGCGCCGTGTGCACGCGTGACTGCAGGTTCTGTGCCGTTGGGGGAGGTGTCCCTGCAGCGCTCGACCCCGAGGAGCCGCGTCACGTGGCCGATGCGGCGGCCAGGCTGAATCTCAGCCACATCGTCGTCACCTCAGTGACCAGGGACGACCTCGCCGACGGGGGTGCAGCCCACTTTGCCGCCACCATCCGGGCCGCGAGAGAGGCGGTACCCGGCTCCAGCGTGGAGGTTCTCATCCCCGACTTCAAGGGAGAGGAGAGCGCACTGCATGTGGTGCTGGCTGAGCAACCCGACGTGGTCAATCACAACGTGGAGACGGTCCCGAGGCTCTACCGGGAGGTTCGTCCGCAGGCCGACTACGGCCGTTCGCTGGACGTACTCGCCGCCTGTGCCGCTTCTGGATCGTGCGTGACCAAGACCGGCCTCATGGTGGGGCTCGGGGAGACCCGGACCGAGGTGCGGGAGGTGTTGCGCAACGTCGCGGACAGGGGGGTCGATGTGGTCACCATCGGCCAATACCTGCAGCCTTCGTCCGCCCACCTGCCGGTGAGGGAATTCGTGTCCCCCGAGGTGTTCTCCGGGTACGCGCAGTGGGGGCAGGAGACGCTGGGGCTGATTGTGGAGAGCGGTCCCTTCGTGCGGAGCTCTTTCCGTGCCGGGGAGTCTCTCGCGCGAGTGAGGAAGAGACATGGTGAACGCCTTTCTGCCGAAGGAAGCGGGCGGAAGGCACGTACTGAGGGCCGTGCCCCCGAGACTCAGGGTTCGTGAGAGGAGCCGTCTTGCTGGCTATCGCTGAGAACATCAACATCACCAGCCGGGCCGTGGCGCAGGCGCTCGACGCGCGGGACGTCGCCTTCATCGCCGGGTTGGCCCGACGCTGCGAAGAGGCGGGTGCCGACGCTTTGGAGATCAACGTGGGATCGGCCCGCAAGAATGGGCCCGAGATCATGAGGTTCGCCGTCGATGCGGTGGCCGAGGCCTCGCGGCTTCAGCTGTGTCTCGACACCACCAACCCCGCCGCCATGGAGGCCGGTATCGTACGGTGTCTCGAGCTCGGTTTGCCCCGGCCCATTGTGAATTCTTTTTCCGCCCAGCCAGACAAGATCAGCTCGATTCTCCCTTTAGCTTCCACGTATGAGTGTGAAATAATTGGGCTCGTGATGGGGCAGGCCGTTCCCCTCGATACCGAGGAGAGGCTTGCCACAGCGTACGAGCTCGTGATGGCAGCCAACGAGCTCGGTATCCCAAATGAGAGGATATTCATAGATCCTATTGTCTTGCCAGTGGGGCTCGATGTGGGCCAGCAGCACGCGGTAGCCGTGCAGGAGGCCATACGTTCGGTGGGCGAGATGTTCGACCCACCGGTGAAGACCACCTGCGGTCTCTCCAACGTCTCAAACGGTGCCCCGCGGGAAGTGCGGTCGGCCCTGAACAACGTGTTTCTTGCGATGCTGAGTGCTCAAGGCATCAGCTCTGCGATAGTCGATGTACTCGATCCGGCGCTCATGCGAACGGTGAGGCTTGCGAGAGCCTTCCGCAATGAGAGTCTCTATTCGGTGTCAGACGCAGAACTCGGTCACCCCCCCAATCCGGAGGTCCGCACATGACGAACGGCCAACAGCCGGGTGGCGCCACCGCGGAGGCTTTTGACTACGCCCCCGTTGAGGAGCTGCTTGATAAGTACCGCGGTACGAAAGGCGCGCTTATTCCGCTCTTGCAGGGAACGCAGGCCGCTTACGGATTCCTGCCGAAAGAAGCCATGGTGAAGATCTCCGAGGATATCGGCGAGCCTCTGGCCAGTGTTTATGGAGTGGCGACGTTCTATGCTCAATTCCGCCTCATACCGCGGGCGAAGAACGTGGTGCGTGTGTGCCACGGCACCGCCTGTCACGTGTCGGGTGCTCCGCTGGTGAGCCTCGAGGTGGAGCGGCATCTGGGTATCGGTGACGGAGAGAACACTGAAGACATGATGTTCACGCTCGAGGCTGTTGCCTGCTTGGGCGCGTGCGGCATGGCGCCCGTCATGATGATCAATGACCGCACCTACGGCAAGCTCTCCCCCGACAAGGCGGTGAAGGCCATCGTGGACTTCCGGAAGGCCGAGAGTAACGGCGGTGGCGAGGCTGAAGCCGCGGTACCCGCGGCCGAGGCCGAGGGTGGGGAGGAGGCTTAGATGGCGAACACGACTGCTCTCAAAAAGCCTGAGCCCCGGCATCCCCGGTTGGGTGTGCCGAAAGTCGAGATAGGCATCTGCATGGGTACGGGTGGTATTGCCGCCGGGGCGGAAGACGTACTCACCGCCTTCGAGGAGGGTCTGGCCAAGACCGAGGTGTACGGCATCATCAAGCCCAGGGAGTGCGCCTGCGATGAGGGCACCGGGTCGAGCATCACCGCCACCGGTTGCCGGGGCATGTGTGCCATGGACGTGCTGGTCGACGTCACCACACACACCAACGGGCAGGCTCGGACGGTCACCTACGGCACGGTGACACCCGCGATGGTGGAGAAGATCATCGAGGAGCACATCGTCGGTGGAGAGCCGGTCCACAAGTGGATCGTGCTATCGGCCGAAGAACCCACATCTCACAACGAGTTCTATGAGCATCAGGAGCGCTTGGTTCTGCGCCACTGTGGGCACGTGGATCCCGAGGATATCGACGACTACATTGAGCAAGGGGGCTACCTGGCGCTCCACAGGGTGCTTTCGGGCATGAGCGCCGACGAGGTGATAGAAGAAGTGCTCGCTTCCGGCCTGCGCGGCCGGGGGGGCGCCGGCTTCCCCACCGGGCTGAAGTGGCGCTTCGCGCGTAACGCAGAGTCCCCTGATGGCCAGAAGTACTTCATCTGCAACGGTGACGAAGGCGACCCGGGCGCGTTCATGGACAGGTCGGTTCTCGAGGGCGATCCACATGCCGTGTTCGAAGGCATGGCCATCGGTGGCTACGCGATCGGCGCGAGCGAAGGCTATATCTACGTGCGCGCCGAGTACCCCCTCGCGATCAAGCGTTTGAAGATTGCGCTCGAGCAGGCGCACGAGCGTGGGGTCATGGGCGACAACATCATGGGCTCCGACTTCTCCTTCCATATCAAGATCAAGGAAGGGGCAGGAGCCTTCGTCTGCGGCGAGGAGACGGCCCTCATGGGGTCCATTGAGGGGCGTCGGGGCATGCCCAACCTGCGCCCGCCTTATCCGGCGGAGTCCGGGCTCTGGAAGCGGCCCACCAACATCAACAATGTGGAGAGCCTCGCCTGTATCCCCTGGATCATAAGCAACGGCGCCGACGCCTTCGCGGCCCGAGGTTACGAGAAGTCAAAGGGTACGAAGGTCTTCGCCCTCACGGGTAAGATCAACCGCTCGGGCCTGGCTGAAGTCCCCATGGGTCTCACTCTGCGTGATGTCATTTACAATATCGGCGGGGGCATCAAGAAGGGTAAGGCGTTCAAGGCCGTGCAGATGGGCGGCCCGTCGGGTGGTTGTTTGCCGGAGAGAATGCTCGACACTCACGTTGACTACGAGGAACTCGACGCCACAGGTGTCATCGTCGGCTCGGGCGGCATGGTTGTCATGGACGAGGACAACTGTATCGTCGACACGGCACGGTACTTCTTGGAGTTCACCCAGGCAGAGAGTTGTGGCAAGTGTGTCCCCTGCCGGGTGGGCACCAAGCGTATGTTGGAGCTGCTCGGGCGCATCTGCGAAGGCAAGGGCCAGGTCGGCGACATTGAGCTCCTCCTGGAGTTGTCAGAGAACATCAAAGATGGCTCTCTGTGTGCCCTGGGCGGCACCGCACCCAACCCGGTGCTGACCGCGATCAAGTACTTCCGGGAGGAGTTCGAGGAGCACATCTACGAGCACAAGTGTCGCGCCGGCGCCTGTGCCGCTCTCGTCACCTACTACATCGACGCCGAAGCCTGTACGGGCTGTCGAGCCTGCTCGCGCGCCTGTCCGGTACAGGCCATCACCGGAGAGAAGAAGCAGACGCATTCCATCGACTCGGAGGTCTGCATTCGGTGCGGTGCCTGCTATGAGAAGTGTAGGTTCAACGCTGTGAGGAGGAAGTGATGGCGGCCGTTCCTGAGACCGAGGAGAAGACCCTCACTCTGACCATCAATGGTCAGGAAGTTACGGCCTCTCCCGGCCAGACGGTGCTCGAAGCGGCGAGGAGTGTGGGTGTGGAGATCCCCACGCTGTGCCACGATCCGCGCCTCGAGCCGTACGGCGCCTGCCGCCTCTGCCTGGTGGAGATCGAGGGAGCCAGGGCGCCCATGCCCGCCTGCGCCGCGAAAGTCAATGACGGTATGGTGATACACACCAACACCGACAAGGTGCGCAAGCTCCGCAAGTTCGTGATCGAACTGCTGCTGAGCTACCACCCACTCGATTGCCCGGTGTGCGAAGCGGCCGGAGACTGCCGGCTGCAGGATTACGCATACGAATACGGCGTGAGCGAGTCACCTTGGGGCTGGCACCCCTTGGACTTCCCTACACGCGACGACCACCCCAACGTGGCTCGCAACCCCAATCGGTGCATCCTCTGCGGTCGCTGTGTGCGCATCTGCCGTGAGGTGATGGGCATCGGCTGTTGGGGTTTCAGCAATCGCGGATACGATACCATCATCGATACGCCCTACAACATGAGGCTCGAAGAGGTCGACTGCGTGTCGTGCGGGCAGTGCATCAGCACCTGTCCGGTCGGTGCCCTGAACATGAAGCGCAGCCGGCACGAGGCCCGTCACTGGCAGGTCAACAAGACGGTCACCACTTGCGGGTACTGCGCAGTGGGGTGCGAGCAACTCATGAGCACCTTCCGAGGTCGGCTCGTACGCGTGAGCGGGAAGATCGGCGAAGGCGTGAACAACGGCAACCTGTGCGTGAAGGGCCGTTTCGGGATGGACTACGTCAACTCCACTGAGCGCCTCACTGTGCCTTTGGTGCGCAATGAAGCCGGTGAGCTGGCTCCGGCCTCGTGGGACGCGGCGCTCGCGAGGGCGGCCGAGGGTCTGGCGGCAGCCAAGAAGAGTGGTGGCAAGAGCATCGCCGTGCTCGCGTCAGCCCGCTGCACCAATGAGGAGAACTACCTGCTACAGAAGATGGCGCGGACGGTTCTAGGTACCCCGCACATCGACAGCGGCGCCCGCTTGGGTCAGGCTGCTGCCGTGGCCGGTCTGAGGTCCACGCTCGGCTACGGGGCCATGTCGAACTCCATAGCCGACATCGCACAGTCCGACGTGATCTTCGTCATCGGCGCCAATGTGACCGAGGACCACCCCGTTCTCGGGCTCCAGGTGATACGGGCGCTTCGAGGCGGAGCCCGTGTGATCGTGGCCGAGCCTCGTCGCACCGACATCGCCAAGAGGGCAACGGCGCATCTCGCCCTCAATCCCGGTACCGACGCGGCCTTGCTCAGCGGCATGATGCGCCACATCCTCGACTCAGGTCTGGAGAACAAGGCCTTCATCGCTGAGCACACGGACGGTCTCGAAGCCCTGCGCGAGTCGCTGAGCGGCCTTACTGTGGAAGCGGCAGCGGAGGCCTGCGGCATTCCGGCCGCCGACATCCGCGACGCGGCCGAGGTGTATGCCGGCGCCGCCTCCGCGAGCATTCTCTTCGCTGCGGGCGTCACGCAGCAGGAGCAAGGCTTCACCAACGTGCAGGCACTGGCCGACCTCGCCCTCCTCACCGGCAATCTGGGCCGGCCCGGCACGGGAGTGAATGCTTTGTCCGGGCAGGCAAACGCGCAGGGAGCCTGTGACATGGGGGCGCTCCCCGATCTCCTTCCGGGCTATCGAGCCCTCGATGATGCCGAGGCCGTCAAGCAGGTGGAGAGTGTCTGGGGTTCCCGCATCGCGGACAAGAATCCGGGTAAGACGGTGACGGAAGTCCTCGATGCCATAGAGGCAGATGAGATCAAAGCCATGTATGTGGTAGGAGAGAACCCTGTTCTCTCTGATGCGGGTCAAGAAAGGGTGCGGGCGGCCTTGAAGAAGCTCGGATTCCTCGTGGTCCAGGAACTCTTCCTCTCCGAAACCGGTGAGTTGGCTGATGTGGTGCTACCCGCGGCATCCATCGTGGAGCGAGAAGGCACCTTCACCAATACCGAGCGGCGCGTGCAACGGGTACGCCGGGCGCTCGACCCGGTTGCAGACAGCATGCCTGACTGGCAGATCATTCAGATGCTCGCGCGCAGGCTGGGCGCATCGTGGGAGTACCCTTCGCCGCAGGAAGTATTTGCTGAGATAGCCAGGGCTGTGCCCCAATATGCCGGCATGAGCTACGAGAGGCTGGAAGAGGGTGGCCTGCAGTGGCCGTGTGAGTCGGCCGATGATGAAGGCACCGCTGTGCTCTACGCCGACGGCTTCCCCGAGGGCAAGGCGTCGTTTGCGCCGGTGAACTACGTCCCTCCCTCTTTGCAGACCGACACGGCCTACCCCATCATGCTGCTTACAGGCTGCGAACGCGTACACTGCAGCACGGGCACCCGTTCGAGTCGTGCCCCCGGGCTCACGGGTCTCATCAACAGGGGTCGTCTCGAAGTGAATCCCAACGACGCGGAGCCCTTGGGCCTTGCTTCAGGGAGCATGGCACGTGTGACGAGCGAAGTTGGGACCATCGGCGCGGAGGTGTGGGTCACTCCGCAGGTGCCGCCGGGTGTTGCCTTTCTTCCCATTCACTTTGTTGACGCGGCGGCAAACACCCTGCTGCCCGCACGAGCCGATGCGGTGGTGAAGACTCCAGCGCTGAAGGCGGTACCGGTGAGGATAGAAGTCGCGGGGTAGATCCCCGAAGAGAGTCGCCACCCCCGGCGGCGAGCGCGTTTCTGTGAACATCAGAGGGGGGCGGCATATGCCGCCCCCCTCTGATGTTCACAGATGCCCATCACGGACCGCGATTGGCCACACACTGTTGAAGGCGCAGTTGCAGCGCCGGGCTCTCAGTGCTGGCTGATGAGATGGAGTTCGAGCGCCTTCATGACCGCTTCGGTGCGGCTCCCCACTTGAAGTTTGCGGTAGATGTTCGATATGTGATTCTGGACTGTCTTGGTGGAGATACCGAGCGATAGCGCCAGTTGCTGGGGGGTGGAGGGCGTGGCAAGGCCGGTGAGTATCTCGAGCTCCCGGTCGGTGAGGTGGAGTTTCTGCTGCTCTATGCTGCGGTGGTCGTAGCCCATGTCTCGGATACCGGCGAGCAGGCGGGGGGTGATGGAGGGATCGATGAACGCTCCGCCTTCTGCCACAAGCCTGATGGCGCGCAGAAGGTCACGGGGGTCACAATCCTTGAGCGCATAGCCCTCGGCGCCGGCTTTGATGGCGGCGAACAGTGTGTCGGAGTCGTCGAGGGCGCTGAGGGCAAGCACGCGGGCGGGCGAGCCGCGTTCAGCAAGGAAACTCGTGGCTCGGATGCCGTCTATGGAAGGCATGGAGATATCCATGAGGACCACGAGGGCGGTGCCCGGAACACCGCTGTAGGCCGCGGCCAAGCTGAGGACCTCCTCGCCGGTGGAGGCCTGGCCGACCACGTGCATGTCAGCCTCAGCGGAGAGGAGGCGGCACAGACCTTCGCGGAAGAGAACGTGGTCGTCTGCCACGATGACGTCGATAGGCATAGCGGCCCCTGTCAATTGGATCGTACTATTTTTTCTTCGCAGGTGCGTCCCACAAGAGATACAACACCGCGCGCAGGATTTCCTCCTGGGAGAAGGGCTTGGCCAGAAAGAGGGAGGCCGCCTCACGCCCCAGGAAGGATGAGGGTAGGTGTGTGGGCGGCGCGTCCGAACCAGATATGAGGAGGGCTGGCACCGGATCGAGCCGCCCGGCCAGGGAAGCCCCGTCCAGACCGGGCAGTCCGACGTCGGTGATGAGCACGTCGATACTCTGCCGGCCGGTGGCAGCGAGGGCCTCCTCGGCCTTGTCGGCTTGGAACACCGTGGCGCCCAAGGCCTCGAACTGCCGTGCCAGAAGGCGGCGGAGCGTGGGCTCATCGTCAACAACGAGTATGCGGGCACCGGTCACGAGTGAAGGTGCGAGATGGGGGAGCTCGATCTGGAAGGCGGCTCCGTGTCCGGGGAGGTTACGGTAGGTGAGGATGCCTCCCACCGTGGCCAACGTGCATCGAACCCGAAACAGGCCGAGGCCTCGGTGCCCGGGTTTGGTGGAGAAGAAGGGCTTGGTGAGATCAAGGAGCTCGCCTGTGGGTCCGCAGGGCAGATCGGGTCCATAATCGGTCACGGTGAGGGCTACCCGCCCCGTACTGGGGTAGGAGTACTCCACCAGGGGAGAGGACTTCGGGCCGGGTTTGATTTCCGAAGCGGCTTCGGCCGCGTTCTCCAACAGAGCCGCAACCAGATCCTCCAGAGGCTTTCGCAGAAGGGGAACAAACACAGGAGCGTCTGCAGGGGGAGAGCCGGAAGCACTGAGGCCGAGGGACGTGATGACGGCGGCCGTGACCTCTGCGAGGTCCGTCCAGGGTGGGGGACCGGCGAGGGTAGGAGTGGGAAGGTCGGTGTCGACGAGCTCGCCACGCAGGGAGGAGAGCACCGAGAGCATGGCGTCTACCTCCATGAGTATGATCTCCCCCGCGCGAGCGGTCTCAGTGTCAACGCTTCGAGTAAGGAGACCCGCTTGGAGCTTGATGGAGGCAAGAGGATTGCGTATCTCGTGGGCCAGACGGGCGGACAGGCGCGTGAGAGCCGCCAGCAGTTCAGTATCTTCATCGACAGGGTTGGGCCGCCGCGTGGTGTGTCTCATGTGATGTGCCTCATCCGGTACCTCTCTCCCTGGGGAGCGGCGCGTGAGAGCCCCAGCAATGTTGTGTTCGTCGTGCCCTTCACCTATCTTATAGTAGGAAGATGCGTGGCAGGAGCGAATATACGAGTCGGGTATGGAGAGTTGGCCGGTCGCACGGGGGGTGAGTGGTACGGGTATGGACTTCGGGTCTGAACGTATCATGGTGGTGGACGATGAGCCCGGTGTGCGCCGTTTTCTCGCCCGGGCAATCAGGTCGCGGGGCTACGTGGCGGACGAGTCGGGAGAGGCAACAGAGGCACTCGACCGACTGAAGAGCGAAGACTACGCCGTCGTACTGGCCGACATTCGCATGCCCGGCCACGACGGTATCTGGCTACTCGACCACGCTTTGGAGACCGACGCCGAATTGGCGGTCATCATGGTCACCGCGAATGCCGACACCAAAGTGGCCGTCAAGTGCCTCACCCGCGGCGCCACCCACTATGTGATTAAGCCGGTGAAGCCGGACGAACTACTCGAGGTCGTAGACCGAGCGATCGAGGGCAGGCGCCTCAAGATCGAGAACCGAGTGTACCGGGAGGAGTTGGAGCGCTTGGTCGATGAGAGGACAGCCGACCTACAGAAGGCTCTCGAGGATCTCACTGAGGCCAAGAGTGCTGTGGAGGGCGCCTATCGGGAGAGCATCTACCGGCTGGCGACCGCTGCCGAGTATCGGGATGAGGAGACCGGCAACCACATTCATCGCATCGGGCAGTATTCGCGAATTCTCGCGGAGGCAATGGGTTGCGACGGGGAGTACAGCGACCTCATCGAGTTGGCGAGTCCTATGCATGACGTGGGAAAGATCGGCGTCCGGGATTCCGTACTACTGAAGCCCGGGCCCCTCACTCCGGCAGAGTTCGATGAGATCAAGCGCCACACCGTCATCGGCGGGCGCATACTCTCCGGTTCCGCGTCGATGTTGCTGCAACTGGCCGAGGAGATCGCCCTCAACCATCACGAGCGCTGGGACGGGTCGGGGTATCCCGAAGGCAAGAGAGGCAAGGACATACCCTTGGGGGGACGAATCGCAGCACTGGCCGACGTGTTCGATGCTCTCACCAGCAACCGCGTGTACCGTCCGGCATACTCGATTGAGCACGCACTGAGGATCATCGAGGCCGAGGAACACCGGTACGACCCGGAGATACTGGCCGCATTCCACTCCTGTCTGGCTAGAATCCGCGAGATCCGAAAGACATATGGCGACAAGGAAGCCGTCATCTCGGCATAGGCCTTTCGCGCCGCGAGAAGGCGGAACATGGTGAGGGCAGGTTCGGAAGAAGGGGATGCCGGAGGCCGCTGCAGGCGGCCTCCGGCATCCGAGCGTGTGTGAGCCTCAGTTCGAGGGTGTCACTCGAGATGGCGTCCTGTGTGCGCGGCTCTACTCCTCTTCCCGCTCATCATCTTCTGGAGGGGCGGGCGGGTTCTTGGTGCTGCGCTTGGTCTTCGTCTCCTTGTCCTTGCCCTGCGCAGCGAGCTCACGCGCCTTCTCTGCCAATTCGGCCAGACGGTCGGCTACGAGACGGTTCACGGTACCAGTGGGGTAGACGCCCTCCCGGTCTGCTTCACCTGCCTCGACGCCGGTGAGGATGGCGATGCCCTCATCAATGGTGGACACGGGATAGATGTGGAAGGTGCCGGCCTCTATCGCGTCTCGCACTTCTTGCTTCAGCATGAGGTTGGGGACGTTGGTGGCAGGGACGAGCACGCCCTCATCTCCTTGAAGGCCCTTTCCCTGGCAGGTGGCGAAGAAACCTTCAATCTTCTCGTTCACGCCGCCTATGGCCTGCACCTGCCCTCTCTGGTTGACGGAGCCGGTGACGGCGAAGCGCTGATGGATGGGAAGCCGCGACAGGGCGGAGAGGAGCGCGTAGAGTTCCGTGGATGAGGCGCTGTCGCCCTCGACTCCTCCGTAGGACTGCTCGAAGACCAGGCGGGCGTTGAAGGAGAGAGGCCCCTCCGAGGCGTACTTGGCACCCAGGTAGCCGGCAAGGATGAGCACACCCTTGGAATGGATGGGCCCACTCATCTCCACTTCGCGTTCGATGTTGACCACCTCGCCGTCGCCGAGACGGGTGGTCGCCGTGATACGGCTGGGCACGCCAAAGGAGTAGTCGCCTGCACCCGTGACGGACAGGGCATTGATCTGGCCCACAATGGCTCCGGCTGTGTCGACCATGATGGTGCCGTCGGTTATGACCTCGCGCAGCCGCTCCTCGAGGCGATTGGAGCGGTAGGTGTGGTGCTCTATGGCCTTCTGCACATCGGCCGCCGTGACGAGCGTCCCTTGCTCGCCACCGTTGCCGCGAAGCGCCCAGAACGCCGACTCCCGGATGAGGTCGGCAATGTCGAGAAAGCGGACCGACAGTTTGCGCTGGTCGCCTATGAGGCGAGAGCCCTGCTCCACGATGCGGGCGACGGCCGGCCCGTCGAAGTGCGGCAGGTGCTCCGTTTCGCAGACGTGGGCCACGAAACGGGCATACAGCTGCTCATTTGCATCATCGCGATCGGCCATGACGTCGAAGTCGGCTTTCACCTTGAAGAGCTCGCTGAAGTCGGGATCGTAGGCTGAAAGGAGGTAGAAGAGCATGGGTTCCCCGATGAGTACCACTTTGGCCGCATAGGGAAGGGGTTCCGGGTCGAGAGTGGCCGTGGTCGCCCAGCCGACCTGTTGGCCCATGTCCTCGATGCGAATCTCGCAGGTCTTGAGCGCTCGTTTCAGGGCATCCCAGGCATAGGGTTTCATGAGCAGTTCGCGGGCTTCCATGATGAGAAAGCCACCGTTGGCGCGGTGTATGGCCCCCGCCTTGATCATGTTGAAGTCGGTGACCAGGGCTCCGAACTGAGCCATGTGCTCCACCCGCCCCACGAGGTTCTGGAAGGTAGGGTTGTGCTCCTTGACGATGGGCGCACCCTCGAGGTGGGAGTTGTCTACGATGACATTGACACGGTACTTACGGAAGGTGCTCTCGGCTCCGTCGCGTCCGGGTAGGGCAAGTCCCATCATCTGCATCGGATTCTCGTCATCGCTCTTGCGGAAGTCCTGGGCATTCTCAACCACGTCTTC
Organism: uncultured Gaiellales bacterium; assembly: GCA_964423425.1. GTDB lineage: Bacteria > Actinomycetota > Thermoleophilia > RBG-16-64-13 > RBG-16-64-13 > CAYRES01. The sequence goes on from CAYRES010000004.1 coordinate 182,134, forward strand.
GAGCACCGCGTCCAGGTACTCGGGAATCTCCTCTACCTCGCCCCACTGTGCTTTGAGATCGTCTATGAGGTGTTGGGCGGCGTAGCGGGATATCTCTTTGTCCAGATCTCGCAGCGATTCCCTCCCTGCCTTCTCTTCCGTGCGTACCTGGCGCATGACCTGTTGGAGTTCCTCGTTCAGCTCCTCCAAGCCGGCATTGATCTGCGCTTGGCGGTCATCCGGCAATTCGTTGAACAGCTCGCGTGACATGGGTTGGCCGTCGGCGGTCTTGGGAGCGAAGGCCAGACCGGAGGGTGAGCGGAGGATGGTGTAGCCCTTGGCCTCGGCCTTGTCGCGGAGCTCCTTGAAGCGGCTTTCCTGTTGCTCGCCCACCTTCTGCGTGATCTTGCGCTTGTGCTCCTCGTACTCCTCACCCTCGAAAGCCTGGTTGATCTCGATTTGCAGGTCCTCCACCAGCTTGTCCATATCGCGGCGGAAATCGCAGGCCCTGCCGGGGGGGAAGCGGATGGCGTTGGGGATGTGCGCCTGTTCGAAGTTGTGGACGTAGACCCAGTCGGGAGGGGTGGGCATGGAGGCCGCTTCCCGCTCGAGGAAGGTGGAGATGGTGCGAGACTTGCCGGTACCGGGAGGGCCGAGAGCGAAGATGTTGTAACCGTTGCTCTGAATCCCGATGCCGAAGTCCACTGCCGAGACGGCGCGTTCTTGGCCTATGATCTCGTGAAGCACGGGAAGGTCGGCCGTGGTCTCGAAGGAGAATGAGCCCGGGTCACATATGCGGTACACTTGGCTGGCTGCCAACTCATTGGGTGCGGCGGCTGCCTTTGTCTTCACCGGCTTCTTGGCCATGCGGTCCTCCCGTGTGTGGCGTGGATGCTGAATGTCGGTATCTGTATGGAGTGAGGCATACCGAGTCTAGCGCTTCCTCTGGTACATGCAAAAGGTGGGGAGTACTCCCAGGCGGCGTCCTGCTTGGATGAACGACACCACCGCCCCATCCAGCTCTGTGGTGTAGTGCGCCGCCGACAGTTTGACTCGCAAGAAGGAAGGCCCGGAGCTGTTGCTGTTCGTCTTTGCACCGAGGATACTGGTGACGGGCCGGACCACGATGCGGTCAGCCAACAGTGCAGCGGCCATCTTGTGAGCGGAGGCCTCGTCCGGAAGCTCGACTGCAAGAAGCGGATGGGAGCCTGATCTCACCGAGAAAGCGGCCGTCTCAAGGCGTGTGCGGAAGTAGGCCGCACTTTCAAGGACCTGTGTGCGTGCGGCGTCGCCTCGCACAGCGAGGTGGAGATAGTGAGCGGCCGCCGAGAGCGCATCCTGTGTACAGGCCGAAGGGCCGGTAAGAGATGCGGCGTGGAAGCGGACGGCCTCCATGACTTCGCGGTCCCCCGCCACAAAGCCCCACTTCGCCGGCCCGAGCGCTCCGCTTGCCGAACCGGTGAGCAGAAACGGGGATTCTCCCGACCCCAGGGAGGCAGCTGAGCCTCGGCCACCGGGGCCGAGAACGCCCACGCCCTCCGTGTCGTCGAGCAGCAGGAGTGCCTCATGGTGTCGGGCCAGGCCGGCCATCTCAGCGAGCGGCAGAGGTACGCCGTCGAGGGAGGACACGGCCTCGGTGACAAGTAGGCGAAGCCGCCCCGGGTGGCCGGCGCTGAGAGTGGAGGCCAGGGCCTCGAGATCTCCCCGTGGTACATGCACCACGTCGGCGGGCGCAAGCTCTGCGGCCGCATGAAGCGGGGCGGGACAGGGGTCGGTCAGAATGACCAAGTCGTCGGGGGCGAGGAGCGCGGTAAAGAGCACCAGCGCCGCTTCAAAGGGGGAAGGCAGAATAACGGCCTCGTCGGACCGTAGGAATGCAGCGAACTCGCCCTCCAGTTCCCGAAAGGTCGGGGGATCGCATTCTGGTGGCGCCGGGACGGATGGCCTGGACGGCCCGGCGGATGGTGCACTATGACGGTCGGCCGCGGGTGCAGATGAGTTGTCGGAGTGCAGGCTCTCGGGCTGCGTGTCCGCTCGTCCGAGGTAGTCGGGGTCGGCCAGGTTGAGAACGGGTGCCCCCATGCTGGAGGATACAGACGCATGCGCGCTACCAGGAATGGGGACGGTGAGCGAACAGGCACGCGCTTCCATGTTGCCCGGCCTCTTGAGTCGAGAACGAAGAATGCGGGAAGTCTTCTGCATGCGCTCCTGCGTGCGGCCGCGGACGTAATCAGGTAGTAGGCTACCCAGAATGGTGGGTGGATCGAAACATCAGGCTGACGGTAGGTGTCGCCGGAAGAGAGCAGAAGATACGCGGAGGACTTCGGGGGGGATAAGGTGCCCCACGGAGTGGCTGATGTCCGAGGGGGGACTTGAACCCCCATGAGCTATTCGCTCACTAGGCCCTCAACCTAGCGCGTCTGCCAATTCCGCCACTCGGACACGGCTGCGTAAAGCACGACGGAGTATAGAGGCAACCCCCAGCGGAGTCAACGGCAGCGAGCTGCGCAGTGGGTGTCCGCGGTGCCGCGCAGACATCTTGTTCCAAGCGAACGAATGTTCTATACTGCGTGAACAAATGTTCTGTAGCGGAGGGCGGTGGAGTGGACGACTTGTCCGACAGGCAACGGGCAATACTTGACACGATCATGAATGCTGTGGAGACCCACGGGTACCCGCCCACCGTGCGCGAGATCGGTGAGGTGGTGGGACTCTCTTCGCCCGCTTCGGTTCACAATCATCTGCGGGCCCTGGAGGAGCGCGGCTACATTCGTCGTGGCGCATCCAAGCGGCGGGCGCTCGAGGTGCTCGACGGCGTGGGGCACCATGCACCCGGCCGTAGCGAGCAAGGAAGCTCCGAACTGCTCCCGTTGGTGGGCAGGGTGGCTGCCGGAAGGCCGATTCTTGCCGAGCAGAATGTGGAAGACATGGTCGAAGTGCCGGGCTATCTCGCCCCGACGCCGGACTGCTTTGTGTTGAGGGTGAGAGGTTCTTCCATGATGAAGGCCGGCATCATCGACGGCGACCTGGTCGTCGTGAGGCGACAGCAAGACGCCGCAAACGGAGATGTGGTGGTGGCGCTTCTCGACGATGAGGCCACGGTCAAGCGCTTCTTTCGGGAAGCCGACTTGGTGCGCCTCCAGCCCGAGAACGATGCCATGGAGCCGCTCCTGGTTCGCGATCCACGCATCCTCGGGAAGGTGGTTGCAGTCATGAGGAGGTTGTAGCGATGAGCACAGCGTTGAAAGGGGCCACACTGGATTACTGCCTATCTGCGCCACCGCGCCCGCATGACGAAGGGCCAAGTCTTGCCGACCTGTTGCTGGAGCTCGAACCCGGTTCAGTGTGTTTCTCGTGCGGGGGCAGGCTCGAGCAGTCGAGGTCGATCGAAGCTGGAAGCATGGCTGTGAGTTGTGGTCGATGCGGGGCGTCGATAGCACGTCACTCGGGTCGATGCGGTCCACCCGTCTCAGGAAGAGGTGGTTGAAACGGTCGCGCCATCAGATATACTTCACGGCGCTGTGACCATCCTCGGTAGCTCAATGGCAGAGCACCTGGCTGTTAACCAGGGTGTTGCAGGTTCGAGTCCTGCCCGAGGAGCTGTATACCGAACTGCTACACGCACCTGTTGAGGTCTGGGGCCAAGCTCCGGCGGGTTTCCCGCCGGAGCTTGGCCCCCTCTGGGTGATCCTCTTACTCCCGAACGGCCCAGCGGTCTCCGTCGCGTTGCGGTTCAGCGGGCGCGGTTGCGCGTGCTCCGTGGTACCATGGCGCGCAGTAAGGGAGCCCCGGCGGCAGTGTTGCCCGGTCAGGTGCGGTGGTTCACTGCGCGGCCGCGAGGAGCTCCCGGCCACACATCCGCGCGAGAGCTAGGCGTTCCACCATGTCCGAAGAGAAAGACGGGGGGAAGAAACCCCTCCCACGTCCGGCCCGACGTGAAGGGGATACCGGGTTCCACGAATGGCACGTTCTTCCCGTAGATGAGGTGGCACGGCGCCTAGAGGTTGACCTCGACACGGGTCTTTCCTCGGAGCAGGCTTCCTCGCGCCTGGAGGCATCGGGCCCCAACGAACTGAGAGGCGGGGGTCTCAGCACTCCGGGGTTCATCCTACGCCGTCAGGTCACCTCCCTCATGGTGGTCATCCTCGCCCTCGCCGCCGCTATCTCCGCTATTCTCGGTGATTACATCGACTCGATTGCCATCGCTGCCATCTTGGTGCTGAATATCGCGCTAGGTTTCCGCCAGGAGTATAGGGCCGAGCAGGCGATGGCCGCACTTCGCCGTCTCGCCGTTCCACACGTCCGAGTGCTGCGTGAGCACGCGCAGATGGAGATATCGGCTGCAGATATGGTTGCCGGTGACGTCGTGTTCGTGGAAGCAGGTAATCTGGTGCCGGCGGACTGCAGAGTCGTCGAAGCGACTCACCTGCGTATCGACGAATCCGCTCTGACCGGAGAATCCGTACCGGAGGACAAGGCGGCAGACACTCTCGACGATCCAGGGACGCCGCTGGCCGACCGCACCAACATGCTGTACATGGGCACTCTGGTCACTCATGGCCGGGGCCGGGCGTTGGTGGTGGGTACGGGCATGCAGACCGAGCTTGGTGGTATCGCGGAGCTACTGCAGGGAGTACGGGACGAAGATACACCACTGCAACGCCGTCTCAATCAGCTGGGCCGGTGGCTGGCGGCCGCGGCGCTCGTGTTGGTGGCCATCGTCTTCGTGGTGGGGTTGGTGAGGGGCGAGGATCTGCGCCTGATGTTCCTCACTGCGGTGAGTCTGGCTGTCGCAGCGGTTCCCGAAGGACTGCCGGCGGTAGTCACCATCACCTTGTCGTTGGGGGCGCAACGCATGCTCAAGAGGCGCGCGCTCATTCGCAGTCTCCCGGCGGTCGAGACGCTGGGGTCGGTGACCACCATCTGCTCCGACAAGACCGGAACTCTCACTGCGAATGAGATGACGGTGGCGGTGATGCAGGTCGCCGGACGCCGACTCGACTTCGAGGAGGGGCAGACCGATGTCGACTGGCAGGGCGTGCTGGTGCCGGGGCGGCCTGCCGACGAGCCGGGTAAGGCCATGGCGTTGCTCTTGTCGGCGGGAGCTCTGTGTAACGATGCGGTGCTACAGGTGGAAGCGGAGCCCTCGCGAGAGGTGGGCCGGTTGTCTGCCGTGGGCGATCCCACTGAAGGTGCGTTGGTCGTGGCCGCCACTCTGGCCGGCACCGGGAAGGAGGAACTCGATCATCGTCTCACCCGCGTGGCCGAACTGCCCTTCGATTCCACACGCAAGCGGATGACGACCGTACACGAGGTGCCGCTCGACGCCTCTGGACTGCCCCCGGCTCTGGCCGAGGGTTTGGAAGTGATGCTCTCTGTCGCTTATGGAGGCGCAGAGACGGAGTCCGGACGTGACCCCTCGGCAGATGGTTGTCCCTTAGCACCCGACCATGGTGCCGGCCGCTACGTGGCCTTTGTGAAGGGGGCGGTGGACGGACTGGTGGAGAAGTCCACCTTGGTGTGGGGAAGCAGTGGGCCGGAACCCTTGAACGACGAGTGGCGTGAGCGAGTGCTCGCTGCCAACGACGGTCTGGCCGAGGAAGGTATGCGCGTGCTCGGAGCCGCCGCCCGTGGTCTCGCCTTCGTTCCGGAGGGACTCGAGTCTGCGGAGACAATCGAGAACGACTTGGTGTTCTTGGGGCTGTTCGGCATGATCGATCCGGCGCGTCCGGAAGCGGCGGAGGCGGTGGCCACCTGCAGGAGTGCCGGCATCCGTCCGGTGATGATCACCGGCGACCACCCCTTGACGGCTCTGGCCATAGCCCGCACTCTCGGTATCGAGTCCGAGGTGGTCGTCACGGGCAGGGAACTGAGCGAAGCCCCGGACGATGAGCTGGCGGAGCTTGTAGACAGGGTGAGCGTCTACGCGCGGGTCGCTCCCGAGCAGAAGCTCAACATCGTCCAGGCCCTCCAGGAATCGGGTGAAGTGGTGGCCATGACCGGTGACGGTGTAAACGATGCACCAGCGCTGCGCAAGGCCGACATCGGGGTGGCCATGGGCATCACCGGCACCGATGTGTCGAAGGAGGCCTCGGACATGGTGCTGCTTGACGACAACTTCGCGACTATAGTGGCTGCCGTCAAACAAGGCCGGGTCATCTTCGACAACATCAAGAAGTTCATCCGTTACATCCTGTCCAGTAACACCGGTGAACTGGCCGTCATGCTGGCCGCGCCGTTCCTGGGAATGCCGCTTCCCCTGCTGCCGCTGCAGATCCTGTGGATCAATCTCGTCACCGACGGGCTGCCCGCTCTCGCTCTGAGTGTAGAGCCGGAAGAGAAGGACGTCATGGAGCGTCCACCTCAGGCGCCTTCGCGCGGTATTTTCGCCGAGCGTGTGGGCGCCCACGTACTGCTCGCCGGTCTTCTCATGGCGGTGGTTGCCCTCGGTCTCGGCTACTGGTATTGGCGAAGTGGCAGTGAGGCATGGCAGACCATGATCTTCACGAACATCACCCTGGCTCAGCTGGGTCTGGCCCTCGCCGTACGTTCTCCCCACGAGCTGCTCGTGTCACGGGGACTCTTCGGGAATCCGGCGCTCATGGGGTCGTTGGCGGCCACGTTCGTGCTGCAGATGGCAGTGGTGTATCTGCCTTTCATGCAGAGCATATTCAGGACCGTGCCTCTCAGTGCACCCGACCTCTTCATCTGTGTCGCCTTCAGTAGCATAGTCTTCTTCGGAGTGGAGTTCGGAAAGCTCTTTGCTGGAGGAAAGGGGGCCCGTGAAAGGGGAAGCCGGAGCTGAGGTGGTTGTCGCGATCATGGCCGGAGGTGCGGGTACGCGCTTCTGGCCGCTCAGTACGGAAGAGAAGCCCAAGCAGTTCCAGCGTCTCTTGGGCAACCGGAGCCTACTCGAAGAGAGTTACCTGAGGGCGAGGGCTCTGGCCCCGGCCGAGCGGATCATGGTGCTCACCGCCGAGACATATCTCCCGCTTGTGCGGGAACAACTACCCGAGCTTTCGGCCGAGAACGTGGTTGGTGAGCCAATGCGAAGGGATACTGCGGCTGCGGTTGCCTTGTCGGCACTCCTGTGCGACACACGTTTCGGTGACTGCGTGATGGTGATTCTCACGGCCGACCACTTCATCGAACCGCTGGACAAGTTCGTCGGTGCGGTCCGGTCCGCGGTCCGAGCGGCTGCAGAGAGCGAGACCTTATACACCTTCGGTGTCCTTCCCACCTATCCGGCCGTCTGCTACGGCTACCTGCGTCGCGGCACGGCGCGGACTGATGAAGAGGGTGTCGAGCATTGTCGCGTGGAGTCGTTTCGGGAGAAGCCTGACCTGGAAACCGCCTCGGGCTACTTCGAGTCCGGCTGCTACTGTTGGAACAGCGGTATGTTCGTGTGGAGGGTCTCGCGCATCCTGGAGGAGTTCGCGACCCATCTGCCCGGGCATTTGCATCTTCTGCGGCCGGCCGTGGAGCCGAGTGGGCTGCTGAACTATCAGCGGCTGCGACAGGCGTTCAGTGCACTGCCCGCCGTGTCCGTCGACTTCGGCATCTTGGAGAAGGCGGCCGATGTACGCATGGTGGCGGCACCCTTTGCCTGGAGTGATGTGGGAGGGTGGGAGGCGTTGGCCGGTTTCCTGGAGGAGGACGGTAGTGGGAATCGGTACCGGGGGCGGCTGGCCGCCCTTGAGGCGAGGGGCAATGTGGTATATGTGGAGAACCCGGAGGAGATTGTGGCCCTGGTGGGTATAGACGACGTGATAGTGGTTCGCGCCGGCGGGCGCACTCTCGTGGCTGCGCGCGAGCGCGCCGACGATATCAAGCGCCTTGTCGCACAGCTGAGACATGCGGAGCAAGGGGAGGAGGGCTCCACGTGAACGCCTCGTCATTCGACCCGAGCATCTTCAAAGCGTATGACATCAGGGGCCGTGTTCCCGAGGAGCTCGATGAGGCGACGGCCCGCCTCATCGGGGGGGCGGTGGCCCACCTCATCCGGCCGAAAGTGGTGATAGTGGGGCGCGACATGCGCCTCACCGGTGAATCGCTGGCGTCCGCCCTCACGCAAGGCTTGTGCGAGAGTGGAGTGGACGTGGTCGACATCGGCATGGTCGGCACCGAGGAGGTGTACTTCGCCACCTTCTCTCTCGAGGCGGACGGCGGTGTGATGGTGACGGCGAGCCACAATCCGGCCGACTACAACGGCATGAAGGTGGTGCGCGAGAAGGCCATTCCTGTGAGCGGCGACACCGGGCTCATGGCGATGCGCGACTGGGTGGGCGAAGCCGCCGTCGGCCGGGGTCCACTTGCGGGCTCGTGTGTGAGTTCGGTCCCAGGCCGGGTGTCTCGGTGCGACATCAGTGAGGCTTACGTGGAGCACGTTCTCTCCTATGCCGACCTGGGCAAGCTCAAGCCCCTACGCATCGTCGTGAACGGAGGCAACGGCATGGCCGGCCCGGTTGTCGAGAGGATCGCGAGCCGTCTCCCCTTCGACGTCATTGTGCTTCAGGGTGAACCGGACGGCACCTTCCCGAACGGCGTACCCAATCCCTTGCTGCCGGAGCGCAGGCGCGCCACGTCGGAGGCCGTACGCGATCATGAAGCCGATCTCGGAGTGGCTTTTGACGGTGATTTCGACCGTTGCTTCTTCTTCGATGAGACGGGCGCATTCGTGGAGGGCTACTACCTGGTGGGCCTCCTGGCGCAGCAGGCGCTCCTCTCGTCTCCCGGCGGTGCCATCGTTCACGATCCCAGACTCGTGTGGAACACGATCGAGCTGGTGGTCGAGGCGGGCGGCCGGCCGGTCATGAACAAGAGCGGGCATGCCTTCATCAAAGAGCGGATGCGCCGTGAGGATGCCGTGTATGGGGGAGAGATGTCGGCGCACCACTACTTCCGGCGTTTCTCCTACTGCGACAGCGGCATGATTCCTTGGTTGATGGTCGCTGAACTGATGTGTACCTCCGGGCGCTCCTTGTCGAGCCTCGTGGGGGAGCGGCTCGCGCGCTACCCGGTGAGTGGGGAGGTGAACCTCGAACTGGGGCAGCCCGAGGCGGCGCTGGCTGCATTGCGGCGTGACTACGGCCGGGAGGCCTCGTCGGTGGATGACACCGATGGTGTGAGCCTCGACTTCGGTTCCTGGCGGGTCAACGTGCGCGCCTCGAACACGGAGCCGGTCGTACGGGTCAATCTGGAGTCCCGCGGCGACCGGGCGCTTCTCGACGCCAAGACACAGAAGGTGCTCGATTTCCTGCGGACGGCGGGAGCCTGAGTTTCTGATGCGCATAGTGCTCGCCCAGATCAACTCCGTGGTGGGGGACCTTGCCGGCAACGCTCGCCACATCTCCTCGTGCGTCGAAGCGGCCGCGCGTGCGGACGCAGACCTTGTGGTCTTCCCTGAGCTGGCCGTATCGGGCTATCCACCCGAAGATCTGCTCCTGAAAAGACATTTCGTGAGGCGCTGCTACCACTCGCTCCTTGAGATCGCGACGGCGTGCCTTGACATCGTGGCGGTGGTCGGGGTCCCACTTCAGGATGGAGAAGTGGTCTTCAACGCGGCGGCGGTGCTGGCCGGGGGTAGGGTGCAGGCGGTGCATCGTAAGATCTGGTTGCCCAACTACGCGGTGTTCGACGAGAAGCGCTACTTTGCCGAAGGTCGTGACGTCTTGGTGCTTCGCCTCCCCCGGGGGCGGGTGGGCGTGAACGTGTGTGAAGACATCTGGCACGCGGCGGGGCCAAGCGAGGAGGCGGTGCTGAGTGGGGGGGCGCAGATGGTGGTCAACATCTCCATGTCGCCCTACCACGTGGGCAAGGTCGGGGGGCGGGAAGCGATGCTGTCGGAGCGGGCGGTGGACTGCGGGGCCTGGATCGTGTACCTGAACGGTGTGGGCGGGCAGGACGAGCTGGTGTTCGACGGTCACTCCGCCGTGGTGTCTCCGCATGGAGTTGTGGTAGCCAGGGCGCCTCAGTTCGAGGAAGCGCTCCTCGTGCACGATCTCCCCCTCGACGCGCCGCGTCCGGCCCCGGCTGCCGGTCTCGCTCCCGGTTTCTGGCCGGTGAACGAGGTGCAGATCACGGGGCCGACATACTGTCCCAACTGCATGGGGACGGCGCCTGCCGGCGCGCTGCGGGTGCGGAGCGTGGACCTTGAACCTCGGCTCGCTGAGGAAGAGGAGGTGTACCGCGCGCTCGTTCTCGGTGTGCGCGACTACGTGGAGAAGAACGGCTTTGCCCGGGTGGTGATCGGCCTGAGCGGAGGCATCGATTCGGCGCTGGTGGCCGCCATAGCCGTGGATGCTCTGGGGCCGGCCCGTGTTGTCGGGGTTTCCATGCCGTCCCGGTATTCGTCCACGGCGACGCAGGACGACGCCCGGATGCTCGCAGAGAACCTGGGCATCGAGTTCCACGAGATAGCTATCGAGGCTGTGTTCGCGGCCTATCTATCTGCACTGGAATCGGTTCTCGAGGGGCGCGAACCCGACGCCACGGAAGAGAACATCCAGGCCCGCATCCGGGGCAATTACCTGATGGCGCTGTCGAACAAGTTCGGCTATCTGGTACTCACCACCGGTAACAAGAGTGAGGTGGCTGTGGGGTATGCCACACTCTACGGCGACATGGCGGGAGGGTTCGCCGCCGTCAAGGACGTTCCCAAGACTATGGTGTATGCTCTGTCACGCTATCGGAACCGGGTAGGTTCGGGAGACGGGCCTATCCCGCCTTCCACCATCGAGCGGCCTCCTTCGGCGGAGCTCAGGCACGGCCAGCTCGATCAGGACTATCTTCCCCCGTACGACCTTCTTGATCGCATCATCGAAGCGTACGTGGTGCGTGACGAGAGCGTTGAGGAGATGGTTGAAGCGGGGCTGGACCGCAAGGAGGTGGAACGCGTGGTGGCGATGGTCGATGGCAATGAGTACAAACGCCGTCAGGCGGCTCCCGGTGTTCGCATCACGCCCAAGGCCTTCGGCAAGGACCGGCGCCTGCCCATCACGAACCGGTTCAGAGGGTAGGCTTCCATGAGCGATTACAGCATCGACGCGCAGGTATCTGAGAGCTCTGTGGGGATGGTGGAGACCAAGTTCGCCCGTTTCGAGTCTCTCCCCCTCGACTCCGGTCTGATGCTGTCGCCCGTGACGCTGGCCTACGAGACCTACGGAGAGTTGAACGCCGAACGCACCAACGCGGTCTTGGTGCTTCATGCGCTTTCGGGCGACGCCCACGCGGCCGGTTACCTGCCGGGCGAGGTGCGTCCGGGCTGGTGGGACATCCTCATCGGCCCCGGCCGGGCTTTCGATACCGACAAGTACTTCGTGGTCTGCTCGAACGTCATCGGAGGGTGCAAGGGCAGCAGCGGCCCCTCCAGCATCAACCTGGACACCAACACTCCCTACGGCCTGCACTTCCCGGTGGTGACTGTGCCCGACATGGTGCGGGCTCAGAAGATGTTGGTCGACCACCTGGGCATCGCGCGCCTGCTGGCGGTGTGCGGAGGCTCGATGGGGGGCATGCAATCACTCGAGTGGGTCGTCTCCTACCCCGAGATGGTGACGTCGTGCATTCCCATTGCCGCCACCCACCGGCATTCTCCCATGCAGATCGCCTTCAACGAGGTGGGCCGGCAGGCCATCATGAAGGATCCGCGCTGGCGGGAAGGCGACTACTACGATGTCGAACCTCCCGACTCCGGGCTCGCCGTTGCCCGCATGATCGGGCACGTGACCTATCTCTCCGACGAATCGATGCATACCAAGTTCGGTCGTCGCCTGCAGGACCGCATAGCCTACGGCTACGATTTCTTCACCCGCGACTTCGAGGTGGAGAGTTACCTCCAGCACCAGGGTGAGGTATTCACCAAGAGGTTCGACGCCAACACCTATCTCTACATCACCAAGGCGCTCGACTACTTCGACTTGGCCAACGGTCACGGCAGCCTCGTGGAGGCCTTCGCCGAGGTGCAGCCCGACACTCGTTTTCTCGTGATAGCATTCTCGAGCGATTGGCTGTACCCTGCCTACCAATCCAAAGAGATCGTGAGGGCGCTTCGCTCCAACATGCTCGACTGCACCTTTGTGGAGATACATTCATCCTTTGGCCACGATTCCTTCCTGATCGAAGTCGGCCAGCAGACCCATCTCATCAAGAACTTCCTCGAGGTGACGGCGCGGGTGGGAGGGGTGAAGATTGGCTAGCACCATCGCCCGGGCGCCCACCGGCGAGCGTCTCGACCACCTCTTCATCGTCGACACGGTGGAACCCGGTTCCCGGGTTCTCGACTTGGGCTGCGGCCGTGGCGTGCTGCTCAAGCTCTTGGTCGACCGCAAGAACGTGCGAGGCACCGGCGTGGAGATCGCGGAGGAGAGGGTGTATGAGGCGGTGGCGCAGGGGCTCTCCGTGTACCACGGAGACATCGACGAGGGTTTGTCGGACTATCCGGCTGGCATGTTCGACTATGTGATCATCAGCCAGACGCTGCAACAGGCCCGGCGCACCGTATTCGTGATGGAGGAGGTCTTGCGGGTGGGCAGACGCATCGTGGTGAGTCTGCCGAACTTCGCTCACTGGAAGGCTCGTGCCCAGCTGCTCGTGCGGGGGCGTGCTCCGGTCACGAAGGCGTTGCCCTACGAGTGGTACGATACACCGAACATCCACAGTGTGAGCATCAAAGACTTCCGTCACTTTGCTCGCGAGCACCACATGCGAATTGTGCGTGACTTCTACCTCGGCGCCTCGGGAGAGATTCGTATCTGGCCCAATCTTCGGGCCGAGAATGCGGTGTTTGTGGTGGAACGGGTGGCCTCCCAGCGCGGGTAAGCTGTCTCTCGGGGCGCGGAGGGCGCCGCCTTCGGCTACAATGGATGAGAAGAACGGCCGGGGCCCATAGCTCAGTTGGTTAGAGCAGCCGACTCATAATCGGCCGGTCGCAGGTTCGAGTCCTGCTGGGCCCATGATCTCACTACGACAGCCAGGAGTAGGAGATGCTGGTCGAGGATCTGGAAGGCGTACTGGAAGAACTTGCTCCCACCCATGTGGCCGAATCGTGGGACAACGTGGGCCTACTCGTGGGGCGTCGTGGCAACGAGGTGGAGAGGGTGCTCGTCGCCCTCGAGCTGACGCCGGAGGTGCTGGTGGAGGCCGTCGCTGAAGGTTTCCACGCCATCGTCACCCATCATCCGCTGCTGTTCAGGCCGCTGTCGGCCGTGGTGGATGACTCGCGTGTGGGTACTCTGCTCCAGCAGCTCGTCAAGGCGGATATCGCGTTGTTTGCCTGCCATACGAATCTGGACGGGGCACGGGGAGGCCTGTGCGACATTGCCGCCGCTGAGCTGGGGCTGGTGGACGCGAAACCCCTTCGGCACGGGTCGGCATCCCAGCGCAAGCTCGTGGGGTTCGTGCCCCCCGCCTCTCTTGAGCAGGTGAAGGCGGCTGTGTACGAGGCCGGGGCGGGCCGTTTGGGTGCGTATGAGGCGTGCGGCTTCGGTGTTGCAGGCCGGGGTGAGTTCCGGCCGTTGCCGGGGGCGCATCCGGTGGTGGGGCGGGTCGGGCGTGCCGAAACGGTTGAGGAGGTCCGGTTCGAAACGCTTGTCCCGGAGTCGCGTGTCGCTGCGGTGGTGCGGGCCTTCGTCGCGGCTCACCCCTACGAGGAGCCCGCCTTCGACGTCTACCCGGTGGAGAACCGACTCGTCTCGGCGGGTACGGGACGGGTGGGGCGCACCCGTGTCACTCTCTCCCTGGTGTCTTTCGCCGAGACCGTGGCCGAGGCCTTTGGCCTCGACCGGATGCAGTATGCCGGTGATCCCGACCGTATGGTCGATCGAGTCGCCGTGGTGACCGGGAGCGGCGCCGGGCTCATTGAGTCGGCGGCCGAGGTCGCCGATGTGCTGGTCACGGGCGACCTCACGCATCACGATGCGGAGAGGGCCCTTGATCGCGGCGTCGCCGTTGTGGCCGTCCCTCACTTCGACATGGAAGCCGTCTCTCTCGGCATATGGTGCGATCGGCTGGCCGGCAGACTGGAGGAGTACGGCGTCCCCGTGGTGTTTGCCCGCAGCTCCCGCTCCCCCTGGAGGACCGTGTTCAGTCTGGAGGCCGGCGAGCGCGTGGGTGGGAGCCTAGCACTCTTCGACTTGGAGCATGTGGAGGGCGGTGACGCATCGCCGGGTGCGATGAGGGTGCAGGCGGCGGAGGGCCGTGAGGAGGCGGAGCCCACCTATCTGTTGCGTGTCGACGGAGGGTCTCGGGGCAATCCTGGGCCCAGCGCCATAGGGGTGGTCCTGGAGGATTCCGAGGGTGTCGTACTCGAGGAGATCGGGGCACCCATCGGCCAGGCTACAAACAACGTGGCCGAGTATCAGGCACTCATCACCGGATTGGAGACGGCACTCGATCGTGGGGTCAAGCGAGTGCTCATTCACTCCGATTCGGAACTCGTGGTAAAACAGTTGCGCCATGAGTACAAGGTCAAGAATGCGGATTTGAAGGAGTTGTTCCTCCAGGTCTCCGGGCTCGTTCACCGCTTCGACCACGTCGAGATACGGCACGTGAGCCGGGAAGAGAACGCTGCTGCTGACAGGCTTGTGAATCTGGCTCTGGACGGCACCTTGTAGGGAAGGTATAATCCTTCGCGCCGAGGCGGAGGTTGGTCCGTGGTTCGGCAGGGGTTACGTGCGGATGTAGCTCAGTTGGCTAGAGCGTCTGCTTGCCATGCAGAAGGTCGAGGGTTCGAATCCCTTCATCCGCTCTTCCAAGATTCAGCTGCCGGGGCCTTTGGCCCCGTTGGTTTTTCGGGGCGCCGTGGCCGAGTGGCTGAGGCACGGGTCTGCAAAACCCGATACACCGGTTCGATTCCGGTCGGCGCCTTCCCTTTTGCGCCTCAGACGTGCCGCCATGGGCGGCACGTGCCATCTACATGCTGCCCGTCCCATGAGGCGTGTCCGTAACGGGGGGGATTGTGCGCCTGAGGCCATTACCAACCGATGAGGTTCCGGGTAGAATTCCCTGAGCGATCAGCCGGCACATCACCACACAGAGGAGCAGCTTCCGTGCGATTCGCGCCTTCTGGCTTTCGTATGATGATCGAGGTTGTTCGCCAAAACAGGCACGGCCGGCTTGTGGCACTCTTGTTCGTGGCTACCATGTGCGGCGCGCTGCTGTTGTCCGCACCCGATCCCGCTCGAGCCGCTTCCTTCAGTGACGTCGGCGCCGGCGACTGGTTCTACCAGGCGGTCGGTGAACTCTCCGATGCCGGAGTCATCAACGGCTTCTCCGACGGCACCTTCCGTCCTTACCAGACGGTGACCCGGGCTCAGTTCGCGGCCATGGTGGCGCGAGCGCTCGCTGTTCCGGCCGGTTCCGCGGTCCCGTTCACCGACGTGTACTCGAGCGACTGGTTCTTCGGGGCGGTAAGTGGGCTGCACAACCTCGGTCTCGTGTCCGGTACCAGCGCCACGACGTTCTCACCTCAAGGTGCTATGGAGCGCCAGCAGGCGGCTTCTCTCATCATCAGGAGTGTGGGCTATCGTCTGCAGCAGGAGCCCATCGAAGGCCTCGGCCTCGACCTTGCGGAAGAAGAGACGGCGGCTTGGCTGCAAGGATTCAAAGACCGGAGTTTCATTGCCCCAGTGCACCGGCCTGCGGTTGCCAACGCTTTTAGGCTGAACATCGTGAGTGGATATGAGGATGAGCGATTCTACCCCATCATCACTCTCACTCGAGCCCAGGCGGCGGGCATCATCCACCAGGGCCTCTATCGCTCCCTCGTCGTCCGGGGGGCGCCCCCGGAGCCGGTTTCCGCGGAGGAGAGCTACCCCTCGCAGCGGGTTGGCTCCACCGGCCCGCTGGTGTCGATGCTCGAGACCAAACTGGCCGCTCTCGGCTATCAGCCGGGAGTCGTTGACGGCGTGTTCGATCAGAAGACCCGAGAGGCCGTGATCGCTTTCCAGAAGGTGGAGAGGCTCTCTCGCGACGGGGTTGCCGGTGCCGAGGTATGGAACAGGCTGAGTTCCGCCCGCCGCCCGGTGCCGCGGGCATCGAGAGCCGGCGCCCGCATCGAGATCGATCTCACCAGGCAGGTGCTCTTCTACATCGAGGACGGCACGGTGACGCGCATCTATCCGGTTTCCTCGGGCAGGTCGGGCCGGCTCACGCCGACGGGCAGCTATTCCGTCGTCAGGAAGATCCCCGGCTGGCGCGAGAGTTACCTGGGCTTCCTGTATAAGCCCGCATACTTCTACGGTGGCTATGCCGTGCACGGCTCCCACTCGGTACCGACATACCCGGCGAGTTCAGGGTGCGTGAGGGTATCGACGTGGACCATGGACGTGCTGTACCCGCTGCTACCCATCGGCACGCGCGTCAACATCTACTACTAGCCCGCAGCTCCGACCCACGGTCGTATGCCCCAGCCGTAGCTCCTGCCCGAGGTCACGGCCCAGGGTTACGCACCTGAGCCGCTGAGTGTCTCGTACTTGGCCGGGTCTCTCCGGCGCGGGGGACCGCGGTAGGCCGTTGTGGACACCTGCCGCCGGCTCTATTGATAGTCCGGGATTGTGCGGGTATCATACGGGCACCTCAGTGGGCGCTTAGCTCAGGGGGAGAGCGCTTCCTTGACGCGGAAGAGGCCATAGGTTCAAATCCTATAGCGCCCACCATTGTGGCACTCGGTCCCCCCAAGACGTACTTCTCGTCTTGGGGGGATTCTTGTTGTCTGTCCTGCGCGCGAAGGCATTGTATGCTTGTGAGCTGAGTGACTCAAATGGACGGCGGGCGGAACAAGGAGCACCGGGCTGTGCGCATCGTGAAGTCGACTCTCTGGGAACGGCTCTGGGGGCACCTCGGCGTCCCCCTGAGAGGACTGAGGGCACTGGTGCGCTTCCTCTACGAGACGGGGGATACGTACGGGCGCAACCAGAACGGTCCTCGGGCTGCTTCTCTCGCTTTCTTCGGTTTTCTGTCGCTCTTCCCCCTCTTGCTTCTGTTGGTGGCGACGGCCAGCATCTGGATCGACGACGTGGAGGCGCGCAACCGGGTGCTCGAGCAGCTGTCGGCATATCTTCTTCCGGCGGCGGTCGATCTGGTCCGAGACAATCTGGAAACGGTCCTGCGCATCCGTGGCACCGTGACTCTGGTGGCAGGGGTGGGCCTCTTGTACTCAGCGTCGGGGTTCTTTGCCTCTCTTGCCGGCGGGCTCGATCGCATATGGGTGGAGGAGAGCGGCCGGCGCTTCTATACCCATCGCCTTCTTGCGTTTCTACTGGTGGTGGGTGTCATCGTGGCTTTTGCCCTGACCTCCGTTCTGAATGCCGCCTTGGGTATACTGCCGGCCTTGATTGAGGAGGTAGTTCCTGGTGTGGCGGCGTTTCTCGCAGCAGTGTGGCAGTACGTCGTGAGGGCGGTGCTCCTCATGCTCGACATAGGGATGATAGCGGTGTTGTACCGCATGGTCCCCTCAGAGAGACCTCCCTGGAGGGACGTGCTCCCGGCGGCCGCCTTGGCGGCGGTGGGGCTCAACGTCTTGAAGTGGGGCTTCTCTCTGTATATAGCCCAGTTCGCCCGGTACGGATTCGTGTACGGTACCCTGTCGACCATCGTGGTGCTGCTGTTGTGGGTGTACTTCAGCGCCATCGTCTTCCTCTTCTGTGCCGAGTTGGGTGCGTCCTTCATGAGGCGCTCACGGGTGGACTCCTCGTCGGCGCCCGCAGCCTGCGCGGGTGGGTCGCCGGCGGCGGGCGGCACCGACGAGGAGAGGCGCGCGGGCCTCTGGGAGTAGCAGGCGCCTGCTATACTGAGGTGCCGTTCTTCCATATGTAGCACAGTGTCTGTGAGGTCTTCCATGAACGTCACCCTGCCGGATGGTACCGATCTTGCCGTGGACGATAAGGCCACCGCTCGGACGGTGGCTGAGACCATCGGACCCCGGCTGGCCAAGGTGGCGGTCGCTGCCGAGATCAACGGCAAGGTGAGCGACCTGGACTCTGCGCTGTCGGAGGGCGATCGGGTGAGTATCATCACGGCTACGAGCGAAGAGGGCCTCGAGGTGCTTCGTCACTCGGCCTCCCACGTCATGGCGGAGGCGGTCACACGTGTCGTACCCGGCACCAAGGTGGCCATTGGCCCCGCCATCAAAGACGGCTTCTACTATGACTTCGATTTTCCCCGGCCCGTCTCCGAGGACGACCTCGCCGAGTTCGAGCGCGAGATGAAGAAGTCCATCAAAGCCGCCCTTCCCTTTGTACGCAGAGAGATCAGCCGGGAAGAGGCGCTTGTGATGTTCGCCGACGAGCCGTACAAGATCGAACTCATCGAGGCGCTGCCCGAAGGTTCGACCATAAGCATCTACCAGCACGGTGATTTCGTTGACCTGTGCCGTGGCCCCCACCTGCCCGATACGAGCAAGATCCCGGCTGTACAGCTGCTCAGCATTGCGGGAGCCTACTGGCGTGGCCGGTCAGACAATCCCATGCTCACGCGAGTGTATGGCACGGCTTTCGCTTCCAAGAAAGAGCTCGAGGCGCACCTTGCCCGTCTCGAAATGGCCAAGCAGCGCGATCATCGCAAGTTGGGCCGTGAACTCGACCTGTTCAGCTTCCACGACGAGGCACCGGGCTTCCCGTTCTTTCACCCTCGCGGCATGCGAGTTCTGAACGCCTTGGTCGAATACTGGCGGCGGGAGCATAGAGCGGCCGGTTACGAGGAGATTCAGACCCCGTTGATACTCGACAGGGTGCTGTGGGAACGCTCCGGCCATTGGGACAACTACAAAGACAACATGTACTTCACGGCCATAGACGCCCACGAATTCGCGGTCAAACCCATGAACTGCCCCGGCGGCATCCTCATCTACAAGTCCCAGCAGCATTCTTACCGGGAGTTCCCATTGCGCATCGCGGAACTGGGCTTGGTCCACCGGCACGAATTGTCGGGGGTTTTGCACGGGCTCTTCCGGGTGAGGGCCTTCACCCAGGACGATGCGCACTTGTACTGCCTACCGGAACAGGTGGAGGACGAAGTACTCGGTGTCATCGAGCTGGTGCACCGCACCTATCGCACCTTCGGTTTCGAGCATGTGCACGTGGAACTCTCCACCAGGCCTGAGAAGTCAATTGGGCAGGCGGAGATGTGGGATCGGGCGGAAGAAACCCTCACCCAGGCCCTCGAGCGGGCGGGCATCGAGTACACACTCAATCCGGGTGATGGTGCCTTCTACGGGCCGAAAATCGATTTCCACATCGAGGATGTAATGGGCCGCACCTGGCAGTGCGCCACCTGCCAGCTGGATTTCGCCATGCCCGAGCGCTTCGATCTGGAGTACGTGGGCGAGGACAATCAGCGGCATCGGCCGGTCATGCTGCATCGCACGGTTCTGGGGAGTCTCGAGCGATTCCTCGGCATCCTGCTCGAACACTACGGCGGGGCTTTCCCGGCCTGGCTCGCGCCCGTACAGGCGGTGGTGGTACCGGTGGCCGATCGCCACAACGAATACGCGCGGGGGGTGGAGGACATGCTGGCGGTTGCGGGTCTACGGGCGGAGGCCGACCTCCGCGCCGAGTCGGTGGGCCGGAAGATCAGAGACAATGAGCTACAGAAGATACCGTTCATGCTGGTCGTGGGGGATAGGGAGCAGGAAGCAGGCGGTGTGTCCCTGCGGGCGCGGGCCGAGGGCGACCTAGGCGGTATGTCGGCGGAGAGTGGGGTGGCGCTGGTTGCGGAACGTTGCGCCCTGCCTCGCGTGCCGTAGGGTTGTGTCATGCGGGGTTGTGTTATACTCCCCCACGTTCATAAAGTGGAAGCCACCCTTCCCACCCCGTGCCTGAGACGGCGCTGGGTCACACCATAGAAGGTCTCCCGTTCGCGCAAGCGAGGAGAGACCCATTAGGGGAACGGTGGCTGCGGCTACCTTTTTTTGTAGCCGCACACGGGGTAGCGAGCCCGGAGGTGGTCTCCGGGGGGAGGTGTAGGGCGACATACTAGATAACGTTCGCATCAACGAGCGGATTCGAGCCGAGAAGGTCCGCCTCATCGGGCCCGACGGTGAGCAGGTGGGCATTGTCAGTTCCCGTGAGGCCTTGGATTACGCCGACCGGCTCAATCTCGACCTGGTGGAAGTTGCGCCACAGGCCGATCCTCCTGTGTGCAAGGTCATGCACTACGGTAAGTACAAGTATGAGCAGGAGCAGAAGGCCAAGGAAGCCCGCAAGCGGCAGACGACCATCAGTATCAAAGAGATCAAGCTGCGCCCCAAGATCGATGATCACGACTTCAACACGAAGAAGGGGCACGTGCAGCGGTTCCTCACCAAGGGTGACAAGGTGAAGGTCACCATCATGTTTCGAGGTAGGGAGCTCGTGCACCCCCACTTGGGCGAGAAGCTTCTCAGACGTATGGCCGAGGAGCTGCAGGACATCGGGGAGATCGAATCCCAGCCCAATCTCGACGGCCGCAACATGGTCATGATGCTGGCGCCCAAGAAGCACTAGCCTCTTCCGCTCCATAATATGCACCGGCGGCGCGGGTGGCCGGTCGAGTATCAGCTGTAACGAATCTTACGGCTTTGCCACCAGAGAGGGTGGATGTCCCTTGCCGGGGAGTCAGTGGTTCCGACTCTTCGGGGGTGGTACGAGTCGAGGCAATGCCTGGAGGTGGTCATGCCGAAGAACAAGACCCACAGTGGCACCAAGAAGCGCGTCAAGCTTTCGAGCAGCGGCAGGCTGCTCAGGAAGAAGGCTTTCTCGAGCCACCTGCTCACGAAGAAGCCGAGCAAGCGCAAACGCAAGATGAGGAAGGACAAACCCTTCGCGCCGTGCGACGTGAGCCGGCTCCGCAATCTTCTCGGTAAGTAGGAGGCACGAGCTATGCGTATCAAGCGGAGCGTCAGTTCCCAGAAGAAGCGCCGGAAGGTTCTCGAGGAGGCGAAGGGCTACCGAGGTACCAAGAAGTCCTCTTACCGCAAGGCCAACGAGCAGCTCCTCAAGTCATACACCTACGCCTATCGCGACAGGAAGGCCCGCAAGCGCGATTTTCGCCGCTTGTGGATAACCCGCATCAACGCGGGGGCCCGCCTGAACGGCCTGAGCTACAACGAGTTCATGCACGGCCTCAAGGAGGCCAATATCGAACTCAATCGCAAGATGCTCGCCGAGATGGCGGTGAACGAACCGCAGGCTTTTGCGGCCATAGTCAGCCGGGCGAAGGAAGCTCTCGGCGCCGGGTAGTCTCGGCGTGATCCGAACCATAGTCGGGCGCCAGAACGCCAGCATCAAGCTGGCGCGCAAGCTGCAGAGGAAGAAGTATCGTACGGAACGAGGGCTGTGTGTGGCCGAGGGTTTCGACCTCTTGGCCTCGGGAGTCGCTCACGGCCTTGTCCCGCGCGAGGTCTTGGTGCGAGAAGGGCTCGAGAGCCGGGTGTCGGAGCTTCTCGGGCCCTCCGTGTCCGAGGTGAACGTCGGTGTGTGTACGCAGTCCCTCATCGAGGAGTGCAGCTCGTTGGGCGGAGCGGCCGATGTGCTCGCTCTGTTCCCGCTCCCGGTGGCCTCTCTGGCCGACGTCGACATGGGTGAGGGGCTCACTCTCTACGTGCATGAGGTGGGCGACCCCGGCAATGTGGGCACCCTGGTGCGAAGTGCGGCCGCCTTCGGAGCCGGGGGTGTGCTGCTGAGCCCGCGCACCGCTGACGGCTGCAGCCCCAAAGCACTGCGAGCCGGTATGGGGGCGCAGTTCGTCGTCCCGGTGGTGCCCGAAGTGAGCTTCGACGACGTGCAGCGGAAGATGGCGGCCGATGTCCGGCGGGGAGAGTCCGCACCCGAGGTGCTGGTAGCCGAGGCGAAGGCGGGCGACGATCCGCGGGAGGTGGTCCAGCGCGCGCAAGGGGCCGGCGGGGTGTTGCTCGTACTTGGCTCGGAGCGGGGGAGCCTGCCGGATATGAGCCAGGCGACGACCGCGGTAACCATCCCACAGCAGGCGCTCGATTCGTTGAACGTGGCGATGGCCGGGACTATATTGCTGTATGAGATCTCGAGAGTCCGCGCCGCTGGCCGTGGCGGCTCGGAGGGTGTAGGTGACGCAAGACCGACAAGCAAGGCGTAAGCGCAAGGAAAGGAGGACGCCATTCCCGCCCAGGACGACATACTAGCGCAGCTCGAAAGAGCCGACCTGCGGGATATCTACCGCGAGGGAGTCACCGCCATGGAGGCGGCCGATGATCTTGACGCGCTGGAGGAAGTCCGCGTTCGATTTATGGGCCGGAAGGCTGCACTCGCGCTGCTCTTACGCTCCATTCCCGAACTCTCCCCTGAAGAGCGCAAGGTGGTGGGCCGCTTCGGCAACCTGGTGAAGCGGGAGCTTGAGACGGCGTTCGCCTCACGCCACGAGGCTCTCCAAGCACAGGAGTTGGTGCACGGCTTGGAGAAGGATCGTGTCGATGTGACTCTGCCGGGCAGGGTGCTTCCGCGCGGACATCTCCATCTGATCACGCAGACCCAGCGTGAGATAGAAGACATCTTCATCGGCTTGGGCTATGAGGTGGCCGAGGGGCCTGAGGCTGAGACCGATTACTACAACTTCGAGGCTCTCAACCATCCGCCCGATCACCCGGCCCGTTCGCTTCACGATACCTTCTTCATCACCGACGAGGTACTTCTGCGCACGCATACGTCACCCGTTCAGGTGCGGGTCATGGAGCGCCAGCGTCCCCCGGTGTGGATCATTGCTCCGGGCAAGGCTTTTCGCCGTGACTCCGATGCCACTCATACGCCCATGTTCCACCAGGTGGAGGGTTTGGTGGTCGACGAAGGCATCACGGCGGCGGACCTCAAGGGAACGCTGGAAGCCTTCGCCAAGGCAATGTTCGGTGCGGACCGGAAGGTTCGCTTGAGGCCACACTACTTCCCCTTCACCGAGCCTTCGGTAGAGGTTGACGTGTCGTGCATGATGTGCGAAGGGGTCGGCTGCCGGCTCTGTAAGCGCACGGGTTGGCTCGAGATTCTCGGAGCGGGCATGGTCGACCCCAACGTCTTCGGGTTTGTCGACTACGATCCGGAGCGGTATACGGGTTTCGCCTTCGGTATGGGCATCGAGCGCATCGCCATGCTCAAGCACGGTATCAACGACCTACGCCTCTTCTACGACAACGACCTGCGCTTCCTGCGCCAGTTCTAGGAGGTCTGCAGCATGAAGGCTCCGCTGTCCTGGCTTCGTGAGTACGTGGATATAGACCTCGACCCCGATGAGTTGGCTTCTCGGCTGGCCATGACAGGTACCGAGGTGGAGAGGGTCGAAGTCGTGGGTGTGCGCCCGGAAGAAGACATCCTGGAGCGCTTTGTGGTGGGGAAGGTGCTCTCCTGCGAGAAGCATCCCAACGCCGACAAGTTGTCGGTGTGTGTGGTCGACTGTGGGGAGGCGGCTTCCCGCACCATCGTGTGCGGCGCCCCCAACGTGGCCGCGGGGCAGACTGTGCCTGTCTGCCTTCCCGGCGCCGTGATGCCGAACGGCTTCGAGATCAAACAGGTGAAGCTCCGCGGAGTCGTGTCCTCAGGCATGATCATGTCGGAGGAGGAGCTCGGCTTCGCCCCCAAGAGCACCGGCATCCTCGAACTCCCCGCGCAATGGGAGGCCGGTGAGCTCCTGGTCGACCGGCTTCCCGTCAGTGAGTACGTGCTGGAGGTGGAGGTCACGCCCAATCGTCCCGACTGTCTCTCCATCCGGGGGCTGGCCAGGGAGGTGGCGGCCATCACCGAGGCCGACTTCGACGAAGAACCGGCCTACCCCTATGTCTGCAATTCGCGTCGCGCAGAAGAAGACATCACCGTCGAGGTGTGGGATCCGGATCTGTGTCCCCGATACGCGGCGCGGGTCATCCGTGGGGTCACGGTGGGCGAATCGCCCCCTTGGTTGAAGGCCCGCATCATGCAGGCCGGCATGCGTCCCATCAGCAACGTCGTCGACATCACCAACTACGTCATGTGGGCTGTGGGCCAACCCATGCATGCGTTCGATCTCGACACCATCGAGGGCGCAACACTCATCGCCCGGCGGGCTGCACCGGGTGAGCGTATCGTCACTCTCGACGGCAACGACCGGGAGTTGGCGGACGACATGCTGGTCATCGCCGACGCCAAGAATCCCTCGGTGATCGCCGGCATCATGGGTTCTCTGGAGAGCGAGATCACCGGCGCGACGACCAACATTCTCTTGGAGGCGGCCAACTTCGATCGCACCTCGATCCTGCGGACCTCCTCGGCGCTGTCGCTGCGGAGCGAGTCGTCCACCCGCTTCGAGAAGGGCATCGATCCGAATCTGGTTATCGAAGCACTCAACATGGCCTGCATGCTCATCACCGAGATATGCGGCGGGGTGGTGTCGGAAGGCACCGTCGACGTGGCTGCGGTAAGGCCCAAACCCTGGGTGGTGCCGCTGAGGCCGGCCAGGGTTGAGGACGTGCTCGGTACGGTCGTGGCTCCTGACGAGATGGAGGCCATCCTGGGGCGCCTCGGCTGCAACGTGGAGGAGAAGGAGGAGGTCTTTGCCGTCACCGTACCCACCTTCAGACTCGACCTCGAGCGCGAGATCGATCTCATCGAGGAGGTCGCCCGTATCCATGGCCTGAACCGTCTTCCCTCCACCATTCCCGGGCGCACCCGGGGAAGGGGAGGGTTGACCGCCGCGCAGAAGGGGAGGCGCTTCCTGGAAGACGTGCTCTGTGGATGCGGCCTGCAGCAGGTCATCACCTACTCGTTCATCGAGCCGGGGTGGGCCGACACGCTGAGACTCCCGGGCGACGATCCCCGGCGTGAGGTGGTGCCGCTTTCGAATCCGCTGTCTCAGGACCAATCGGTCATGCGAAGCACTCTGCTGCCCGGTCTGCTCAACACGGCCGCCCATAACACGTCTCACCGCCAGTCCCAGGTGCACGTGTTCGAAGTCGGCAAGACCTTCCACCCAGGGGGGACGGGCCTGCCGCGGGAGGACCGCCGGGCCGCCTTCCTCCTCATGGGCGAATGGGAGGAGGACTCGTGGCAGAAGCTCGGCGTTCCCACTGACTTCTTCTTGGGCAAAGGGGTGGTCGAGAGACTGCTCGGTGCCCTGCGCGTGGAGGCCTCGTTCGCGCGGGGGGAGCAGCCGTTTCTGCACCCCGGCCGTAGCGCCGGCATCGAGGCCCGAGGCAAGAACCTGGGATGGCTGGGCGAAGTGCATCCGCTGGTGTTGGAGGCCTTCGACCTGACCGGCACGGCCGTCGCGTGCGAGATACTGGTGGATGCGTTGCTGGAGGTGGCTCCAGAGACACCTCTCTTCGAGGATCTGCTCACCTATCCCGGCGTGGTACAGGATCTTGCGCTCGTGGTAGATCGGGAGACCCCTGCTGCGGAGGTGGTGGCTGCGCTGCGGGAAGCAGCCGGTCCCTTGCTCCATGCCGTCCGGGTGTTCGATGTGTACGAAGGCGAGACTGTGGGTGCAGACAAGAAGAGCCTGGCACTCAGTCTGGAGTTCCAGTCGCCGGAGCGCACGCTGAGCGAGGCGGAGGTCAATGAGGCGCGCGGGTCCCTGCTCGAGAAGCTGCGCTCTTCGGTGGGTGCTGAGCTGCGCCGTTGAGTAGGTGGGGGGGGGGGGGGGGCCGGGGGGGGGGCCCCGGGCGGGCCCCCCCCCCCCCCCCACCTACTCCTCTTGCCACATACTTGCGTGGTTATGTATAGTTATGCAGTCAACCTGCGTGGTGCGGGTTGATCCCGGAAAGGATTCCCTCTTGATCAGAGCGAGCATCGTGGGCGCCACCGGTTTCACCGGGGCGGCTCTCACCGACATTCTGTGGCGGCATTCGGAGGTGAAGCTGGATGCACTTACATCCATGTCCTTCGCCGGGCGGCGGGTGGACGAGGTGTTCGCTCATCTGCGGGCGGAGGGTGTGTATGTGCCCTATTCGCCCGAAAGGGTTGCCGCTTCGGAGGTGGTGTTTGTCTGCTACCCGCATGCCGAAGCCCACCCGGTAGTGGCGGAGTGTATCGCGCAGGGCCAGCGGGTGGTGGACTTGAGTGCCGATTTCCGCCTGCGCGAGCCGTCTGCATACGTAGACTGGTACGGGTTCGACCATCCGCACGAGGATTTGGTGGCGGCGGCGGTGTACGGACTGCCAGAGCTTCACCGGGAGGCCATTCGCACGGCCCGGGTGGTGGCCAACCCCGGCTGCTATCCCACGAGTGCCATCCTGGCTGTCGCTCCTCTTGCCAAGACAATGGGCGCGTCTCCCGTCATCATCGATTCCAAGTCCGGGGTGTCGGGAGCGGGTCGCACCGCCACGGAGAAGACCCACTTCTGCAGCGTGCACGACAACTTCCGCGCGTACAGTGAAGTGGGGCACCGCCACACCGCGGAGATGGTGCAGGAGATGTCCCTTCTGGCCGGCCGGCCGGTGCAGGTTTCGTTTACGCCGCACCTTCTTCCCGTCGACCGCGGCATCCTGTCCACCGTCTATCTCGCCCTCGAGGCGGACGCCCTCACGGGTGCCGTGATGAGCGGTGGGGCAGACCCCGACGCGGTGATCCATCGCGAGTTCGAGTCCTTCTATGCAGCTGAACCCTTTGTCGAGGTGGTCCGGGCGACCCCCTCCCTCCACGAGGTGAGGGGCACCAATTACCTCCGTCTCTCGGTGCGGTTCGATGCGCGGGCCGGTCTTTTGAAGATCGTGTCGGTGATCGACAACCTCATCAAAGGAGCCTCCGGCCAGGCGGTCCAGAACATGAATGTGATGGTAGGTTTTCCCGAAACCATGGGTCTCGAGGCCAGGGCATGAAGAGGGGTGGCACGCACCCGGTGGTGGAGGCTCCGGAGAGCTCGCGGCTCTTCACTCTACCCGATGGGGTGCGCCTGGTCGACAAGGGGGCGCGCCCGCAGGGAATCACCTACCCTCTGGGCTTCTTGGCTTCGGGAGTCACTGCCGGCATCAAGGAGAGCGGCCGGCGCGACGTGGGGCTTCTGGCGGTGGAGCCCTCGCTGTTGGCCCGGGTGGCCTCCGCGGCCGTGTACACGAGCAATGCCTATGCCGCTGCTCCCGTCATCGTCAGCCAGCGGGACACCGTGGCGTCGACCATCAGCGCCGTAGTGGTGAACTCCGGCAACGCGAACGCCTGCACGGGAAAACAGGGGCTGGCGGTCGCCCGGGCGATGCAAAAGGAGGCCGCGAGGCAGTTGGACCTGCCGGCGGCCCGGGTGGCGGTGGCCTCCACCGGCATCATCGGTGAGCTCCTCGACCCGGAGGTGGTCGCCGGGGGCATCCGGCAGGCGGCGGCGGTGCTTCAGCCTTTCGGCGGGCAGGATTTC
This sequence comes from uncultured Gaiellales bacterium, assembly GCA_964423425.1. Taxonomy (GTDB): domain Bacteria; phylum Actinomycetota; class Thermoleophilia; order RBG-16-64-13; family RBG-16-64-13; genus CAYRES01. The sequence continues at coordinate 209,422 of CAYRES010000004.1, forward strand.
CTCGAGGCCATCATGACCACCGATCGCTTCTCCAAAGCTTGTGCGCTCGAGGTGGAGACGAAGGACGGCACGGTCCGCCTGGGTGGTTGCGCCAAAGGTGCGGGGATGATAGCTCCGGGCATGGCCACCATGATCTGCGTGGTCACGACCGACGCCGCCCTCACTCCCGGCGTCGCGAGGAGCCTGCTCACGCGCGAGATCGGGCGCACATTCAATCGGGTGTCGGTCGACGGGCAGATGAGCACCAACGACTGCGTGTTCCTTCTTTCCAACGGCGCTTCGGGAGTGTACCTGACGGCGGCTGGAGCCACTCAGTTCGGCTCGGCTCTGCGGGCCCTACTCCTGCGGCTCTGCCTCATGATGGTGGCCGACGGTGAGGGCGCCACCAAGATCGTTCATCTGCGGGTTCGCGGAGCCGGCGGTGACGACGAGGCGAGGAGGGTGGCCCGGGCGGTGGCTGATTCGCCGCTGGTGAAGACGGCTATGTACGGCTCCGACCCCAACTGGGGGCGGATCCTGTGTGCGGCGGGTACGGTGCTCGCCGGGAGAGCGCTTCCGCGCACCTACCTGGAGATAGGTGGGGTGCGGGTGGTTCAGGACTCACGGGCCGTGTCCTTGACGCCGGAGTCGGTGAGGGCGCTCCGCGCGCACATGGCCGGGAGCGAGGTAGAGATTCTTCTTCACTTGGGCCAGGGTCGCGCGCACGACGAAGTGTACTTCTCCGATCTGGGCCATGAGTACGTGAATATCAACGCCGAGTACCATACCTAAGGGCGGGCGGGCTATGCGCGAGGTCTATCGGAAACGAGTAGAGACTCTGCTTGAGGCGCTGCCGTACATCCGGCTGTTCAGCGGCAAGTCGGTGGTGATCAAATACGGCGGAGCGGCCATGACGTCGGTCGACCTCAAGGAGGAGTTCGCCACCGACATTGTTCTGTTGCGCTATGTGGGTATCCGGCCCATCATCGTGCACGGTGGCGGCTCCGAAGTGAGCGACCTTATGGGGAAGCTCGATCTCCCTGTGCGCTTCGTGGACGGGCTTCGGGTGACCGACCGGGCAGCCATGGAAGTGGCCCGTATGGTGCTGGTGGGGAAAGTCAACAAGGAGATCGTCACGCTCATCAACCGCTTTGGAGCAAAGGCTGTGGGGCTGGGTGGTGAGGACGGCCTGCTCCTCAGGGCGCGGAAGATTGAGCGTAGAGGGCGGGACGGCAGTCCGCTCGACTTGGGGTTGGTCGGTGAGGTGAGTGGCGTCAACACACAACTGCTCGGTCTTCTCGAAGCCGACTACGTACCCGTCATCGCCACGGTGGGCACGAATGAGTTGGGCGAGACATTCAACATCAACGCCGATACCGCGGCGGCCGCCATCGCTGGAGCTTTGGCGGCAGAGAAGCTGATCTTCTTGACCGACGTGGCAGGCGTATATCTGGATGTGGAGGATGAGAACAGCCGCATCTCTGAGATGACGAGCAATGAGGCCTGCGGCCTGATCGAGAGCGGCCAGGTCTCCGACGGCATGATCCCAAAACTGGAGGCCGTGCTGGCGGCCTTGGAGCTGGGGGTGGGAGCGGCGCATATCATCGACGGTCGCTTGGCGCACTCGGTGCTCTTGGAGATTCTCACCGACGATGCGGGAGTGGGCACGAAGATCACTCCCTCCGCTCACCTGCGGAGGCCTGAACCGGCCGCGAACTCCATGTGAGGTGAGGAGCGAGGCGTGGCTTTCGTGGTCGATAGCGGTATTGGCGGATCTGAAGGAGGGCGGATGAGCGGGGCAGACGGACCGGCGGCGGCGGTGGAGGATTCGCAGGTGTGGGATATGGACCGCGGGTACGTGCTTCCCACCTACGCGCGTCAGCCCCTCGAGGTTGTCGCAGGCCGAGGGAGCGAGGTCCAAGGAGCCGATGGCCGCTGGTACCTGGACTTCGTGATGGGTATCTCGGTGAATAACTTTGGCCACTGCCACCCCCATGTGGTGAAGGCGGTTCGTGACCAGGTGGGCCGGCTGGTGAGCTGCTCCAATCTCTATCTCACTGCCCCCCAAGCCCGTCTGGCCGCGCGTCTGTCCGTACATGCGGAGGGCGGGAAGGTCTTCTTCTGTAACAGCGGGGCCGAGGCCAACGAAGCGGCCATCAAGATAGCCCGCAAGCGGGCGCAATCCAGAGGCCAGGAGCGTATCATCGCCCTCCAGGAGGCCTTCCACGGTAGAACCATGGCGACACTCAGCGCGACCGGCCAGCCGGGCAAGCAGAAGCCTTTCGCGCCTCTTCTTCCCGGATTCACTCATGTGCCGGCCAACGATGTCGAAGTCCTGCGGGCGGCCTTCGCTTCCGGCGGGGTGGCGGCGTTCATGGCGGAACCTGTCCAAGGCGAGGCGGGAGCGAAGATCGTGGCCCCTGAGTACCTGCAGGAAGCCGAACGCCTGTGCCGCAGCGCAGACGCCCTACTCATACTCGACGAGGTGCAAACGGGCATGGGCAGGTGCGGTTCCCCGTTCGCCTACCAACGCTACGGCCTCGATCCCGACGTGGTGACACTTGCCAAGAGTCTGGCCGGCGGGCTTCCCATGGGCGCTCTCATCGCCCGGAACGAAGCGGAGGGCGTGCTCGAGGCGGGAGACCACGGCTCCACGTTCGGGGGCGGGCCCGTGGTGGCCGCAGCTGCTCTGGCGATGCTCGACCTGCTTGAGCAGCCGGGGCTCTTCGAGGAAGTCGAGGAGCGGGGACAGCGCTTGGAAGGGTGGCTTCTGAAGCTCGTTGAAGCCGGGGCGGCCAAGGAGGTGCGCAGGCTGGGGCTCCTCGCAGGAGTCGATGTGGTGCAGCCCGTGGCCAAAGAGGTGGTGGCGGCAGGCCTCACGAAAGGTATCCTCCTCAACGCGACCTCCGACGTCACCCTCCGCTTTCTGCCCCCGCTCACGGTGGCTGAGTCCGACATAGACCGCGTGGGCCTGTTTCTTCAGGACGAGCTCGTAGAGCGATGCGGGAAGCGGTGAGCATGATGCTGAGCAAGAGGAGCAGGCAACAACTCATCAGGAACCTGGTCGGCCAGCAGCGCATCAGCACGCAGATCGAGTTGGTGAACAACCTGAAGTCCTTCGGCTGCGAGGTGACTCAAGCCACCGTGAGCCGGGACATCCGTGAGCTGGGCTTGGAGAAGGGCCGTGACTCCATGGGCCGGGCCCGCTACGTGTTGCCCGACAACGACGGACGGCGCGATCCGGTGGCTGCCTGTGGGCGTATGCTGCGGGAGTTCGCCGTGGAGGTCACCCCGGCCCAGAATCTCGTGGTGGTGAAATCGGAGGTGGGAACGGCTCCCGGCATGGGCCGGGTCATCGACCAACTCGATCACGAGCTCATCATCGGTACGGTTGCCGGCGACGACACTGTGCTCATAGTGACGGAAGACGGTGAGGCGGCCCTCCGGCTCGCCTCATACCTCAAAGAACTGGGAGGCTGACCCAAGATGGCACGCCAACTCTGTGTGCTCGCGTACTCCGGAGGACTCGACACCTCCGCCCTCATTCCGTACCTCCGGGAGGAGTATGATCTCGATGTGATTGCGGCATTGGTCGATGTGGGGCGGGCCAAGGACCTCGATAGTCTGAGGCAACGGGCTCTCACCGCTGGCGCGCTGGATTCGGTGGTCATAGACGCCCGCGAGGAGTTTGCCCGCGACTTCGTGGCGCCGGCACTCATGGGCAATGCGCTCTACGAGGGCAAGTATCCGTTGGTGGCAGCGCTGTCGCGCCCGCTCATCTGCAAGGAGATCGTGCGATTGGCGCATGAACGGGGTGCAAAGGTGGTCGCCCACGGCTGCACCGGCAAGGGCAACGACCAGGTGAGATTCGACATCTCCTTGCGCTGTCTCGATCCCTCCCTCACCATCTTGGGGCCGGCTCGGGAATGGGGCATGAATCGCGAGCAAATCCTTGACTACTGCTCCTCACGCTGCATCGATATCCCCCTGACCAAGAAGAACCCCTTCTCCATCGATGAGAACCTGTGGGGACGCACCATCGAGTGCGGGGAACTCGAAGACTCCTGGGCTCCCGTACCCGAGGAAGCCTTCACCGAGACGGCAAATCCCAGCGAGGCACCCGCCGAGCCCGAAGAGGTCGTGGTCTCGTTCGAGGCAGGCCTTCCGGTGGCGGTCAACGGGGAGCGTATGGACTTGATCCCCCTCATCAAGGTGATGGACGAGACCGCCGGCCGGCACGGTTACGGCCGGGTGGACATGATCGAGAATCGCCTTGTGGGCATCAAGAGTCGGGAGATCTACGAGGTGCCGGGTGCCTTGGCTCTCATCAAGGCCCACAAGGAGGTTGAAGACCTCGTCCTCACCCGTGACCTGCTGCACTTCAAGCGTGGCATCGACGACCGCATTGCCGACTGCATCTATGATGCGCAGTGGTACAGCCCCCTCTTCTCGGCGCTCAAAGCCTTCGTCCTCGACACGCAGAAGTGGGTGAGCGGTGACGTGCGGCTCCGCCTCTTCAAAGGCTCCTGCGAAGTGGTGGGCCGGCGTTCGCCTTACTCGATCTATATAGAGCGTCTCGCCACATACGGCGACGATGACGAGTTCAGCCACGATGCGGCCGTCGGCTTCATCAAGCTGTGGGGACTTCCACTGGAGGTGGCGGCTATGCGTGACCAGGGCCTTCTGAAAGACGGCAAAGCGGCTCTGAATCCGGTGGAGTGACGTGTGACCGGAGGGCCGGACAAGAAGCCGTGGGGAGGCCGCTTCGAAGAGGCTCAAGCGCCGCTCTTCGAGCGCCTGAACGCGTCGCTGCCCTTCGATCACGTGCTTGCTCCCTTCGACGTCGCTGGGAGCAAGGCTCACGTGCGGATGCTGGCCTCCATCGGCGTGCTGACCACTGAGGAGCGTGACACCTTGCTGTCTGGGCTCGAGCAGGTCCTCTCGGAGGTTGAGGCGGGCGTGCTCAGGTTCGAGCTTGACGATGAGGATATCCATATGGCGGTGGAGCGGAGACTCACCGAGATCGTAGGTCCCCTGGGTGGTAAGGTGCATACGGGCCGTAGCCGCAACGATCAGGTGGCCCTCGATCTGCAGCTGTATCTGCGCGAGGCCGTGCGGGGCCACGTGGCCCGCACCACCACCCTGCTCCAGACCCTCCTCGATCAGGCCACGACACACACGCAGGTACTTCTCCCCGGCTACACTCATCTTCAGCGGGCACAGCCGGTGTCGCTGGCCTTCCACCTCCTCGCGTACTTCTTCATGCTGATGCGCGATGCGGAGAGGTTGTGCGGCTGGTTCTCCCGCAGCTGGATGCCTCTGGGTGCAGGAGCGCTGGCCGGGGTCAACTACCCGTTGGATCGGGAAGCGGTAGCCGCTGAGCTCGGGTTCCGCAAGGTGGCGCCGAACGCCATGGACGCTGTAGCCTCCCGCGACGTGTGCTTCGAATACCTCGCGGTGACCACCACGCTCGCTCTCACCCTCTCGCGCCTGGCCGAGGAGATAGTACTGTGGACCAGCGCGGAGTTCGGGTTTGCCCGGCTGTCCGATGCGTGGAGCTCCGGTTCGAGCATCATGCCGCAGAAGCGCAATCCCGACGGTGCGGAGCTGGTGCGGGCGAAAGCAGCCGGATTTCTGGGCAGGCTGACCTCGCTCGGCACACTGATCAAGGGGCTCCCCCTCGCCTACAACAAGGATCTTCAGGAGGACAAGCTCTACGTGTTCGCGTCCCGACATGAACTCGACCTGTGTCTCGAGTCCCTTCACGCCATGCTGAACCACCTCTCCTTCCGGCCTGTTGAGATGCGACGGGCTGCCGAGGGGGGGTATGCACAAGCCACCGATGTGGCCGACTACCTGGTTGGGCGCGGGTTACCGTTCCGTGAGGCCCACCGGGTGGTGGGCCGTCTCGTGGCGGTTGCGGATGCGGAAGGAAAGGCGCTCTCGGCCTTCTCCGTCGAGGAGCTTGAGGGCTTCAGCCCCCTCTTTGACGAAGACGTGTCGGGGCTGATGACACTTGAGAAGGTGGTCGAGGCGAAGCGCTCCCCGGGCGGTACCGCTCCCCCGCGCGTGACGGAGCAGCTGCGGGAGGCCTCCTTCGTGCTCGAACACCTGAGGGCTGAAGGCGAACGTCTGAGCGGGAGCCGTGGACCCGCGTAGCCGACGTGGGAGAGCCCGTGCCGCACGGTGAGGAGGGCGCAGCCGGCGGGCCGCAACGGCCCGCCGGCTGCGCCCTCACCCCCGCCTTCTTCGCCCGGTCCGCCGACGAAGTGGCGCGAGATCTCTTGGGGAAGATCATCTGGCGGGATGGCGTGGGGGGTGGGAGGATCGTGGAGGTGGAGGCCTATCTGCCCACAGAGGATCCGGCCTCCCATGCCCACAGGGGCCGCACGGCTCGGAACGCGGCCATGTTCGGTCCTCCCGGCACCATATATGTGTTCCTCATTTACGGTATGCACCGTCTTCTCAATCTGGTCTGCGACGGAGAAGGCGTGGGGAGTGCGGTGTTGCTGAGGTCGTTCGAGCCACTCGGGGATACGTCCGTGCTGGAGCGGAACCGAGGCGCCGGGAAGCCTTTGCGCGAAAGGAGTAGAATCGCCCGAGGGCCGGGTAACGTCGGCCGGGCGCTGGGCGCCGAGCTTGGGTGGAACGGAGGCAGCCTGGGAGGGCCGGAAGGCCTGGTGGTGCTGGACGATGGGGCGAGGCCCGAGTTGGCGGTCACTTCACGTCTCGGCATCTCGTTGGGCAGAGAACTGCAACTTCGTTATGTACAGGTGGGGTGTTTCCCAGCAGTTCGGTCGAGAGCCGCCGGTCGGCAAGGGCAATCTACCAAGGAAGGAAAGAGCCGTTGAAGCTGCGCGAAGTATACGAGACGGCCGTACTGAAGGGCAAAGAAGCCGACCCACGCGGGAACAAGGGCATAGAGCGCGTCCTCAGGCTGGCGAAAGAGGAGTACGAGGCTCTGCCGGAGGCACAACGGTGGGAGTTCGATGAGGAGCGGCTCACGAATCCTTTCACCGACACTCGTATTCTCGTGGGCGACCCAGAGGCGGAAGTGGCCCGCATGCTGGTTGGAATCGACATCCAGGTCGGGGAGATCCTGCTGGCCGACCGCCTACGGGAGCGAGGCACGGGGGTCGATGTCGTGCTCGCCCACCACCCGGAGGGCCGGGCTCTCGCCGAGCTCGACAAGGTGATGCCGGTGCAGCCCGACATCTGGCGTTCCAACGGCGTCCCCATCGGTTTTGGAGAAGCGGTTATGGAGAAGCGCATGGCCGAGATACAGCGCTACTTCCATTCGGCGAACACCCAACAGTCCATCGACGCCGCCCGGCTTCTCGAGGTGCCGCTGATATGCTGCCACACACCGGCCGACAACAGCGTGCAGGAGTTCCTGCGCCGCCGTTTCGAAGGGCTCGATGAGGATGCCACGCTGGGTGACGTCATGGAGTCGCTCAAGGAGCTTGCTGAGTACCGTGAGGCCGTCATCCTGGGCGTGGGCCCGGTGCTGTTCCTGGGCGAGCCGGGGCGGCGCGCGGGCAAGATTATGGTCGATATGACTGGTGGTACCGGCGGACCGGTGGAGGCTCTCGATCGGTTGGCCGCAGCAGGGGTCGGTACCATCGTGGGAATGCACATGAGTGAGGATCATCGCAAGAAAGCCGAAGAGTTGCACATGAACGTGGTGATTGCCGGACATCACGCCTCTGACTCATTGGGCATGAATCTCCTCATCGACGAATTCGAGAGGCAGGGAGTATCGACAGTGGCGTGTTCCGGCTTCACCAGGGTGAGCCGCGCCTCGTAGTAGAGGGTGGTTCGCGCTCCCCGCTCAGCCGGGTCGCGGGGCTGTCGTGGTGGTGGTTGTGGGCTTTCGCGTCGTGGCGGTCGATGTGCCCGAAGTGGGCTCTGCGGGCGCGGTGGTCGAGGACGTGGGGGGAGCCGGAGGCCCCTGGCTGACCGTGATCTCGACCGTCTCTCCGCGGGCGAGGACGGTACCGGCGGCAGGGTGCTGTCCCGTCACCCAGCCTTCGGGCGCGGCATCGCCGACAGGGCGCTCTTCCACCCGGAGACCCAGGCCTTGCAGCAGAGCGTGAGCTTCCGCCCTGTCCATGTTCGTGACTCCTGGCACCGTGACTGAGGGAGGGGACACGGCAATCACCAGTTCCACCACGCTGCCCTGCAACAGACTGACGCCACCGGCGGGGTACTGTTCCACCACTGAGCCGGGAGGGGCCTCCGCGGAAGGCCGATCCGTCACCTGGACGACGAAGCGGTGCATGGTAAGGAGGGCTGACGCCTCTTGGCGGGAGAGGCCGAGCACCGTGGGCACCGGTGCTTCGACGGGCCCGTGCAGCCCACACTGCTCAACCGGCTCGGTGCCCGCCAGGAAGTCCTTGAGGTTGGCCGCCGTACACCACTCTGTCGCTACCAGGCCCGTCTCGGCACACACGCGGACGGTGACCCAATCGCTCATATCGGGGGCCGTGAAGGCCGTGGCCGGAGTGCCCCTGAGCGCGGCGACCATGAAGGTGGCCCACATCTCGGCAGGGAAGGTACCCCCGGTGACGGTTATGCCGTGGACGTTCGTCATGGGCTTTTGTTCCTTGGGGTAACCCATCCAGACGGCGGTCGCCAGGTCGGGAGTGTAGCCCACAAACCAGGCGTCGCGGTAGGCCTGTGTGGTGCCGGTTTTGCCGGCCGCGGGACGCCCGATGTCCGCCGCCTTGCCGGTACCGGCGGTGATGACGTGGGTGAGAGAGTCCGTCACGAGGTACGCGACGCGGGGTTCAAGAACACGGGTGCGCACCGGACGGTTCTCGTCGAGGAGGGTGCCGTTCGCCATCTCCACCCGCACGATGGAGATGGGGGCAACCGGGGTCTCTTCGTCGAAGACCACACTGCCGTAGATGAGTTCACCACCTGTGGCCAGGGTGCAGTAGGCCATGGCCATCTCCAGGGGGGTGACTCCGTGGGTGAGCCCACCGAGGGCGATGGCAGGGTGGGGATCCACGGGTGAGGCGATACCCATGCTGTGAGCCGTCTCCACCACCCTCCCGGGTCCGACCTCCATGATGAGCCGGGCGAAGGCTCCGTTCGACGAGAGCGCGATGGCCTGGGCGAGGGTGATCTCGCCCACGTCTTTGGACTTCACCTCCCAGTCATCACCGGGAAGTTCAATTGTCACGGGGCCTGATTCGATGGTGGAGGCCGGGCTCATGCCCATGGCGAAGGCCGCCGTCAGAACGAAGGTCTTGAACGCCGACCCCGGTTGCCGACGGCCCTGGGTGGCGAGGTTGAATTGCTCCTCGCGAAAGTCGCTGCCTCCCACCATCGCCACGATGCGGCCGGTATGAGGGTCTATGGCGACCAGGGCGGCTGCAGGATCGCCCGGCTGGTTGAGTGTACCGGCGACGGCCGTCTCGGCCATGCGCTGTCTGTCGAGATCGATGCTCGTATATACGCGCAGGCCGCCCTTCAGCACGGTGCTCGATCCGTATTTGGCCACGAGTTGGCCCCGGATATACTCGACCCAGTAGGGCACGAGAGTCTCCTCATTACCGCGTACCGGCGCAAGTTCGATGGGCCTGGAGAGCCCCTCTTGGAGGGCCGCCGCCGAGAGGTAGCCCTGCTGGTACATCTTGTTGAGGATCATGTTTCGGCGGACAAGAGCGGCCTCGGGATCGCGGCGTGGGGAGTAGTTGCTCGGTGACTTGGTGATGCCGGCGAGCAGTGCCGCCTGCACCGGGGTGAGGTCCTTCGCCTGCACCCCAAAGTAGGTGAGCGCTGCTGCCTCGACCCCGTAGGCTCCCTCGCCGAAGTAGATGGTGTTCAAGTATTCGTTGAGTATCTTGTCCTTGGACCACTGCCTCTCCAACTGAAAGGCGAGGGCGGCTTCGAGCACCTTGCGGTTGATGGTCTTCTCTCCACCCACGAAGGCGTTCTTTATGTACTGTTGGGTGATGGTGGAGGCACCCTGGGCGAAGCTCCGCTCCCTGATGTCGGCCACGAGTGCCCGTCCCACCGCGATGAGGTCGACTCCTTTGTGCTCATAGAAACGCTCGTCCTCGACCGCGACGACGGCATCCCGCATGCACTGGGGAATGCCCTCACCGGGTACGATGACCCGGTTCTCCACTCCGTGGAGTTCTGCGAGAAGGGTCGGCTCCGGAGCAGCATCGAATATCTTCGTGGTCTCAGCCGGCTCGTGCTGGTCGGGCTGGAGCGGGGGAAGACCCGTCATGATGCCGGCGTAGAGGCCGGTGAGGCCGGCAATGAGAGCGACGGCCGCGAGCAGGACGAGGAGTAGAAGCGTGCGGAGCACGTGCCGTCGTGTGCCTCGCCGGGCTCGGCGCGCGTCTTTCGTGCGATACGCCATTCTGATCGAGTCTCTTGCGTCTCCGGGTCTGACTATCTATGCTGCACGAAACATGTTACACGAAGAGGTATTGCACGCTATGAATGAAGATCAGAGACCGGCGCCCCCCACGTCCTCGGTTCCGGGCGATCTCCTGGAGGAATATCAGGACCTCATCACCGGAGCCATCGATGTCCTGCCGGAAGGTGAACTCCTGGACCGCTTGGTGCGGGCCCGACAGGAAGGCCGGCCGCTGCGGGCCAAGCTGGGAGTCGACCCCACGGCTCCAGACATCCATCTGGGCCACACCGTCGTACTGCGCAAACTGGCCCAGTTCCAGAGGCACGGTCATACTGCGGTGCTGATCATCGGCGACTACACGGCGAAGGTGGGCGACCCCTCCGGCCGTTCCAAGCTCAGGCCGCGTTTGACCGAGGAGGAGATAGAGGCGAACGCCGTGACCTACGTGGCGCAGGCGGCGAAGGTGCTCGACATGGAGAAGACTGAGTTGGTCCGCAACAGCGACTGGTTGTCGGCCCTCGGCATGGATGAAGTGTTGACGCTTACCGCCTCCACCACGGTGGCGCGCATGTTGGAGCGGGACGATTTTGCGAACCGCTACGCCGCCAACCAGCCCATCTCCATGCTCGAGTTCATGTATCCCCTCCTTCAGGGTTACGACAGCGTCGCCATTCGGTCGGACATCGAACTCGGTGGCACCGACCAGAAGTTCAACCTGCTCATGGGCCGCAACATCATGGAGGCCTATGGGCTTCCTCCTCAAGGGGTTCTCACGGTGCCGCTCCTGGCGGGCACCGACGGCACCCGCAAGATGTCCAAGACCTACGGGAACTACATCGGTGTGACCGAGGAGCCGGCGGAGATGTTCGGCAAAGTGATGTCGATTCCCGACGAACTGATGGGTACATACTTCACGCTTCTCACGGGAGCCGGACACAGGGAGGTCGAAGCCATTGAAGGCGGCTTGGCGGACGGCTCCTACCATCCCGCGGAGGCCAAGCGCGATCTCGCCGAGAGGATAACTGCGCTCTACCACGGCGAGCAGGCGGGCAGAGAGGCCCGTGCCGCCTTCGACCGCGTTTTCAAGGAGAGGGAGCGTCCGGTGGATGCCCCCGAGGCATCTCTCCCCGCAGGCGCGATCGTCGATGGGCGCGTGTGGCTGCCGCGCCTGCTCGCCGAACTGGGCCTTGCCACTTCCCGGGGGGAGGCACGAAGATTGATTCAGCAGGGCGGTGTGCGCATCGACGGAGACGTTGTGAAGGACCCTGCAGCGGAATATGAACCGGAGGCGCTGGCAGGCGTGCTTCTCCAAGTTGGGCGCCGCCGCTTCCTTCGCGTCGTGTCTTGACCCGGTGGGCCGAGTGGCCCCCGGTCTTTGGCAGTGACACTGCGCCGGGTGTGTGGGACCGAGCATGGTCCCGCACCCGGGCGTTCTCCCACCCGAGCGGGCACTTTCCAACCTAAGTCCTAGAGCGCGGACCTCCCTGACGCCCTAGCCTGTCTCTGCGGATGAACGCTCGGATACGGAGGGGGCGCAATGGAGGCTGATGGGCTTATGAGACGTGAGGTTCGGGCCGAAGACGGGGGAGGGCATCTCTTCGGCGGGTCGGCCAGGGTTCCTCGGGGCTCCGGAGCGCGCGTTTCGTGTGTACTCCGCCGGGCACCCGCCTTGATACTCGCCGCCATGGTGATAGTGATGATAACGGGCATGTGCGGTTGTGGGACCGATGGCGGTGCCCGGCTACCTTCGCCCGACAACGGCGACGGTCTTGGGGGACGGACTGCATCCGGCGGCATCGAACCGGGGGCGGCCGGCGGGCAGGCCCCCCGCAACGAGAGTGATGCTGAGGTGAGCAACGCCGGCTCAGCGGACGCGCACACGGGTGCGGCCGCACCCGGTGGCTCCTGGTGCGTCCCCTCGCCGGCCATGCAGGCTCTCTTTGCCGAATTGGCTGCTCAGATGGAGGCTCCGCTGTTCGTACCGACCGAGGTGCCGGAGGGTGCGACTCTCACTGGGGTCAGACGCGGCGTCGACGAGCCGGCCGGGGAGACAGGTGGGGCTACGGGTGCCTCAGGGTTTGTCCTCAGCACCTCCAGTGGATGGATGGAAGTGCTCGCCGATGTGCAGGGCGATCTGGGCGACCTGCCGTCGCGGGAGGTGGTGGTCGCCGGTGAAGTGCCGGCCGAGGTGACCAAGCTTCTTGGCGGGACGATGGTGCAATGGAGGTGGGAGGGATTTCTCTACGCCGTGTACGGCAAGGGCTTCACAGAGAAGGACGTGCTTCGCTTCAGCGAGGGGCTGGTGGTACTCGCTGCAGAGTGACGGGACGGGGTCCGGGATGCTGAACCTGCCCGCCAGCGAGAGAGGGGTTGAGGAGTGGTATCATGTGTGGAGGTCCGATTGCATCGTGGGCTCTTGGGCACGAGGAAGGATCTCGATTGGTGTCTCGTGCTCGGTGCCTTGACAACGTGTGGACGGCGGGGTATCATTCGACTTCTGAGAGCATGTTGTGTTCATCTGACAGCCTCAACTCCCACTTGGGGGTGCTCGAGTAGAGTCCGAGCGAAAGACCGGACTTGACAGGAGCCGTCCAGGGTTGGGCGGCTCGAGTTGTGTAAGGGCCCCGCAGGGGTTCAGGGCATGAGGCGAAAAGCGGTTCTCAGGTTGGGTTGACGGGCTCTCTGACTAGTGCTAGTCTTCCCGCTCGCGCCAATGAGCGCAGTGGTCTTTGAAAACTGAACAGCGTGATGGATCGACAAGTAATTGCTCGATCTACCAGCACTTTAACGCCCTAGGCTCCTTCACAAGGAGCTTGGGACCCCGTAAGTCTCGTGCACACGAAACCTGCACGAGCATTCATTTGAGAGTGAGCTTGCTTCAAGCTCCTCCGCGATGTCAGAACCGAGATGGTACTCAGTACCTCTCGTTTCGCAAAGATTTCACGGAGAGTTTGATCCTGGCTCAGGACGAACGCTGGCGGCGTGCTTAACACATGCAAGTCGAGCGAGAAAGGGTCTTTCGGGACCTGAGTACAGCGGCGAACGGGTGAGTAACACGTGGGCAACCTGCCCCAAGGATCGGGATAACTCCGGGAAACCGGAGCTAATACCGGGCGTGCTTGTGTCACACAAGTGACATTAGTAAAGGTAGCTTCGGCCTCTGCCTTGGGATGGGCCCGCGGCCTATCAGCTTGTTGGTGAGGTAACGGCTCACCAAGGCTACGACGGGTA
>CAYRES010000005.1:0-27196 GCA_964423425.1 uncultured Gaiellales bacterium
CGGAAGTCGCCATCCTCAGTCGCTTTCTCTTACACCACATCCGGGGACACTACCAAGGCAATCGGCCTTACCCATACCGGGCAAAGGGAGTGATGAAGAAGAGATCCTTCGCGGCCGTCTCAGGGATTGTGCTGCTGCTCGTACTTCTTCTGGCCGGCGCTTCCCTGGCATTGGCTGCCACTGGTGATCCTGTCCTCTGCGCCGGATACGAGCCGCAAGGCTCCTATGAGTACACTCAGACACTGGGCAGTGTGAAGCTTGCCCAGTCCTTCACCGCAATCACAGGCGGGAAGCTTGTCTCCGCCGACGCCCTGCTTTACACGCATCCTTCTGCCCCCGGTTCCATGCAAGCAGCGCTCTACAACATCACCGGAACCTATGGCTTAGATAGCGTGCCCACCGGCGAGGCGCTGGCGATTTCGCTCCCCGTTCCAGCGAACACTCCCGGAGGGTGGGTCACCTTCACGTTCAGTGGGACCGACCTCACACTGGAAGCGGAAGCGAACTATGCCTTGGTCCTCAGCTACGACGGGGTCATGGCGGGGCCGGAATGGTACGAGAGCTACTTCAGCGCCTCGTACTCGGGCAATATGGCCTACAAGGAGTCCGCTGGCGAATGGACGCCCTTCTGGTCCGGCTACTATCGGGATCACTACTTCCGCATCCACGTGAGTTCCGCTGAAACACCGGCATCACTGGTGGAAGAGTTGGTGGCACACTACGACGAATGGCTCGAGCTTGGTGAAGAGGGGGGCCTTGCGGGCGTCGCAAAGACGGCTACTGCTGCTGCGGGCAAGGCGAAAGCCTTCGGCAACATGCTGGTTGAAGCCCAAGAGTACATAAACGCCGGTCAGTGGGGAGAAGCGCTGTCCCAGCTGGAGAGTGCCGGCGCGCTCTGCGACGGCAAACCCAGCCCGTCCGATTTTGTGGACGGTGATGCACGTGAGGAATTGTGTGCCGCGGTAGAAGAGTTGATCGAGGCCGTGTTCGCCGCCATGGAGTAGCGCCTTGGCCGGCAGAAGGGACGTTTCGTGCAACCGTTCGGACGGCAATAGTTGAGAACAACCATAGTCCACCGCTGTAGCACGACGTTCGTGCGGCGGCCAAGGAGCGCGAGGAGTCCAGATGACCGCCATTCGCACCGTACGCTTTGCCTCGCCCAGCCGCCCCACCCGCGAAGGCGCCGGTGTGCACCTACGCCGCGCGTTCGGCCACGGGCAGGAAGGCCTCTTCGATCCCTTCCTCATGCTCGATGACTTCCGAGGTGACCACCCATCGCTGTACGAGGCCGGATTCCCTTGGCACCCGCACAGAGGCATCGAGACCATCACCTACATTCTGGAAGGGGAGGTCGACCACGGCGACTCCATGGGCAATTCCGGCACCATCGGCCCCGGTGACGTGCAGTGGATGACCGCGGGCAGCGGCATCGTCCACCAGGAGATGCCGCGCGGGAACTCTCGTGGTCGTATGGGAGGGTTTCAGCTGTGGGCCAATCTGCCCGCCCTACACAAGATGATCGACCCCCGCTATCGTGGCATCGCCGCAGCCGATATACCCACCGAGCAGGCCCCGGGTGCCCTCGTGAGGGTGATCTGTGGAAAGGTCGGATCCTCCGCTGGGCCGGTGCGAGACGTGCTCATCGAACCCGAGTACCTGGACGTGAGCCTGGAGGCCGGCGCTGCATGGACGCATCCGGCTCAGCTGGGTCACACCGTGTTCGCCTATCTCTTCGAGGGTTCGGGGCGCTTCGAGGAGTCCGGGGACCTGCTGGACGCCGATCACGGCACCATTGTCCTGTTCGGTGACGGGGACATGGTGTCGGTGGGCGCGGGAGCATCCGGAGCGCGCTTCCTTCTCATGAGCGGCAGGCCGTTGCACGAGCCGATCGCCTGGCGCGGTCCGATTGTGATGAACACCCGGGAGGAATTGGATACGGCCTGGCGCGAACTCGATGAGGGCACTTTCGTGAAGCACAAAGCGGCCTGAGCGACTCGCCTGGAAATCCCCGAACTGAGAACACAAAAGACGCCGTCTCGGTCAGGTACATGGAAGGGGGTGCACCCATGAACGTCGAGTACACGGTACACGTGAGCTCGACGGCGGATAGGCTCTGGGACATCATCGCCGACGTGAAGGCCTGGCCCGAATGGCAAGGCACCTCTTTCGTCCGGTCGCCCACCGGACGGCTCCAGAAAGGCACCACGTTTGCTGCCGAACTCGGCGGTCTCAAGTGGGCCGTCACCGTGACTGAGGCACACAGGCCCAACACACTGACCTGGGTGGGACGACGCCCAGGTCTGAGAGGTGTTCACGAGTGGGAGTTCGAGGAGGAGGCAGGGGGCACGAAAGCAACCACCAGAGAGGCCATGTCGGGCTGGATGCTCCCGCTGCTGTATCCGATAGTCAAGCGGAAGCTGCCGGCCACCGACGAGCGGTGGCTGACCGATCTGAAGACCAGAGCCGAGAACACGTAGAACTCACGTCCGGTCGGTGGCGCGTACCGCTGATACAAGCCGGTGACGCCACCACTACTTCACCTCGCCCAGATAGACCCCCATGTCCTGTGCCACCTGCACCAATTGGTCGCCGGGGTCTACCAGCCGGGATCCCCGCGCCACCACTTCATCCAAGGGTACGTCTTCA
This sequence comes from uncultured Gaiellales bacterium, assembly GCA_964423425.1. Lineage (GTDB taxonomy): Bacteria > Actinomycetota > Thermoleophilia > RBG-16-64-13 > RBG-16-64-13 > CAYRES01. Next base: position 2,647 of record CAYRES010000005.1, read on the forward strand.
ACAACATTACCCCGCAGAGCCACCATGCGGTTGAAGCGTTCACGGGCCACAAGGTCGACGGCGTGAGTGCCGAACATCGTGGCGGTAAGGGCGTCGAGGGCGGTAGGGGGCCCTCCCCTCTGCAGGTGACCGAGCACGGTCGCCCGGGCTTCGATCCGGCCCCCACTTGCCTCGTCCAAGGCCGCGACCAACCGCTCTCCCACCCCTTGGTAGCGCGGGATGCCCCGGCTGTCGCTCACCATGACCGGCCCCCCGTTGGGCGCCGGAGCGCCTTCGGAAATGACCACCACCGCGAACAGGTGCTTGCGCACACGGCTGGTTTCGTCGATGGCGGCGATCAGCCCTTCGATGGAGTACGGGATCTCGGGTATGAGAATAGCATCCGCACCGGCCGAGAGGCCCCCATGGAGCGCCAGGTGGCCCGCTTCCCGGCCCATGGTTTCGAGCACCATCACTCGATCATGGCTGACGCCGCTCGTACGCAGATAGTCGATGGCTTTGGCGACCGTGCGCACCGCTGAATCGAAACCCAGAGCCCGGTCGGTGAGGGGAACATCGTTGTCGATGGTCTTGGGGATCCCCACCATCCTCCAACCCCCCCGGCGCGCGCTCTCGTGGAGAATGCCCATGCTCCCATCCCCACCGATGGCAATGAGCGCGTCCAGCCCGATCTCCCGATATCCGGCCTGGATCTCGTCCTCCACGTCTCCCAGGCTCCGGTTGATGGTTCCAAGAAACGTTCCCCCGGTGTTCAACATGTGTTCGAAGCCTTCGGCGTCGATGCTCTCGATGGAGAGTGGCACGGTGCGGCGCTCGACGAATCCCCGGCCCCCGTCCTCGATGCCGATGACCTCGAAGTCGTAGGCTTTGCGTGCACGACGCACCACGGCGCGGATGGCGGCATTCAGACCAGGGCAGTCCCCCCCGCTGGTGAGGACCCCCAACCGTAGCCTCATGTACGGCCTCTGATGGAGGGTCAGGCGGCGGCCCCCCGCGGGGCCGCCTCCGCCTCAATGCCTGCCAACCTCACTATCAGCACAGCCGCTTGGGCCCGGTTGATGTTCGCCAGCGGCAGGAGATGGAGCCCGCCTTCGACCTCGGTACCCATCACCACTCCGCGGTACACCAAGTACGCCGCAAAGGGCGCATGTACCGGGGCGAGTTCGGCTCTGTCGGCAAACACAGCCAGCACCGCAGCCCCCTCGGCGGCGAACCAGGCCTCCAGGGACGTGTATGTGCCCAGGCTTCCGGCGAGGTGTCCGCTCTCGGCCAGCTCCTTCTCCACCAAGTACCGGCCCAAGATGCTGAGAGCCTGCTGGCGGGTGATCTGTCCGGCAGGCCGGAAGCTGCCGTCCGGGTAACCGGTCACCAGGTGTGCAAGAGCCGCCCCTTCCACCCAGCCGAAGTACTGGTGGGAAGGAAGCACATCGCTGTAGGTGTTCTGCGTGGGGAAGTGGGTGGCGACCCCCAGCCCCTCCAGGGCCATCTTGGCGAACTGAGCCCGAGTCACCAGCAGAGAGGGCCTGAAGGTGCCGTCGGAATAGCCCTCGGCCACCCGCGCCACGGCTTCTGCCTCCACACCGTAGAGTTCCCGCCACTCGGCATCGGTGATGTCCGTCCAATGGTCGACGGGCGGAGGGGGCGGCGGCGGTTCAACCGCTTCGAACTCCGCGGTCACGGTGAGGTCGGCCTGTACGAAACGGTCGGTGCGGGAAGCAGACGTTCGGCCGTCGCTCCAGCGTACAAACCTGTAACCCTCGTAGGGCACGGCCGTCACCCGGGTACCATCTTCGCCCGGCTCCACCCGCTGCTCGGTCTTCCCGGAGATGCTGCCTCCCTCCCCGGCCAAGTAGGTCAGTGTGAAGGTGGGCAGAGGATCCACACCTCCCCGGACCACGATGGTGGCCACCACCGTGCCCACGCTGGTGTTGGGCGGTGTCGCGCTGTCGGTCGCCCGCACATGTACGGTATGCATGCCCGAGGTGAGGCCGGTGAACATCACGACCGCCGTTTCACTCGGGGAGTCGAAGTCACCGTCGACGGCCGACATGGGAGTCCAAGCGCCGTAGTCAAGACGGTACTCCACCGAGGACACGTCGGTGGCCGCGTCAGCGATTGTCACCGAGACGGTCACCTCATCACCCGGTGCGGGCCACAGGGGGCGAACCTGGACACCTTCAACCTCTGGTGGAGTGGTGTCGGAGACGGTCACCGTGAAGGTGGCAGTGCCGGTGTTACCGGCCGCGTCGGTAGCGGCGCAGGTGACCGTGGTCACTCCCAGGGGGAAGAGGTGGGGGGAGGTGATCTCCTGCTCTTCGGACGTATCGTAGGCCAGGTAGTAGCGGAGGGCGCTCTCCGGGAGCTCCCCGTCCACGTCATCGGTGGCGGTGGCCGCCTCCCAGGCAACCGAGGCTCCGCTCGGGCCGGTCGCTTCGGCGGTCTTGTCGGTGGGAGGCGTGACTACCGGAGCAGTGGTGTCCGATAGCTCGTACGCACCCATGTCCACGACCGCGGCACCGTCCTTGTTGCCATCGACGATGCGGGGCCGCCCGTCCAAGTCGGTGGCCGGCAGGCCCGGAGCGCTGTTGTTGCCTGCGTCGATGGCCGGGGAGCCGGCCTGCAGACGTAGATTGTCGGCGGCGGCATCCACAAAGAGAGGATCATCGCTGAGGTTGTCGGAACCCGCCCCGGTCCAGCCCCCCTCCACGATGCTGTAGGAGACGGTTACGGCGCCGGTGGATGAGGGGCGTATCTGGTTGCTGCCATAGGTGGCGGAGTTACCCCACACGACACAGTTGACCAATGTGGGTGATCCAAAATCACTGTAGAGAGCCCCACCGAACCAGCCGGCCACGTTGCCGGCGAAAGAGACGTTGGTGAAGCTCAGCGTGTGCGCAGTGCTCAGCTGGCTGAAGACGGCACCTCCATAGGATGCCCCGCCCGAAGACTCCACCACAGTGTTGTTACTGAAGACGGCATTGGTGACCGTGGCGGTGCTGTTGCTGACGTACAGAGCACCGGCGTAGTTGCCCGCGCTGGAATTGCGTTCGAAGACCGCATCGGTGATGTTGAGACCGGCACTTTGGTATGCGTGGATGGCACCGCCTGCATACGAGGCGGTGTTCGCCGTGAACCGGGCGCCCCGAAGGACCGCCGAGGCGCCAACACTGAGACGCAGTGCGCCGCCGGTTGTGGCGGAGTTCCCAACGAAGGTGACGTCGGTGAGGGCGAGCGAGCATTCGTTCTCAGCGTAGATGCCGCCACCGGCCGCGCCGCCGCCGGCGGCATTGTTGCGAAAACTCACGCGGGTGAGGACGGGAGAGCACAAGTAGAAGTTGTACATCCCTCCCCCGCCGCCGCCAACGCTCACGACCGTCACGTTGCCGCTGAAAGTGACGTCGGTGAGTGCGGGCGAGGATCGAGTGCGGTTGAACATCCCGCCGCCGACGAGCAGCCCTTCATTGCCGTCGAACGTGACATCCTCGAGAGTCGGGGAGCTGTCGTCGCGGTTGACCATGCCCCCACCCAAGTATCCCCAGTTGCCGGTGAAGATCACGTTCCGCACAGTCGGTGAACTGGCGAGGTTGTACATGCCCCCACCCTGGCTGTTCGGGTCGTGTTCGGAGCCGGTACCCTCGGCTCGTCCTCCGGTCACGGTGAAGCCGTCCAAGACGGCCGTCAAGCCGGGCTGATAATTGTGGCCCGCACACCGAACCACGTGGTAGCTGTTATCCGCGGTGTCTCCGGCGACCCCAATGTCGCCGCTCAAAACAGTGGCGTTGTCCACCCAGTTGCGGGCGTCGAGTGACGTCTCACCACCGGCGAAACCGCCGTAGAGGGCAACGCCGGCGTTGAGGGTGAAGGACACGGTCCGGTCGGTGCCCCCGGTCGGCTTGTAGGTGCCGGCCGCCACCCAGATCTCGTCGCCCGCAGCCAGGGAGGAATGCGTCAGCGCACTCTGCAGATCGGTGAACGCGTCGCTCCAGCTGGAGCCGTCATTCGCGCCTGTGGCCGCCTGATTCACGTACCAGACCGTCCCGGCCAAGGCGACGCCGGCCATGGACACGAGCATGACGAAAGCCAGAGTCGGCACGAGGAGGAGGTACACGAGCTTTCGTGCATGACTGCGGCCGCGATCGTGGTCTTTCTCGTAGCCGTCACTCGATTGTGCCCTCATCGCTCCTCCTCCTATAGCGGCCCAAACTGATTTAGCGTACCTCCGGCCAAACCCTTGAGTCAAGCGGCGTGCCGGGAAGCGGAGGCGGGCGCAGCGTCGTGCCGCACGAAGGCCCGAGGGGCACGGACTACGCGCCCCCTCCGGTAAGAAGGTGCACGGCCAGTGCCGCGACGAAGCCGCCGACAAAGCAGCCGATCATTATCCCCAGGGTACGCGCGTAACCCCTGGGGCTGATCGCTCCACGGGCATCCATTCTGCGCAGTGCCGGGTACAGGCGCCAGTAGAACGACAGGATCGAGACGAGGAGAGCCACCACGGCAAACACTCTGGTCGTGGTAGTGCCCGTGACGAGGATCACGATGAGGAGCACCACGAAGATGATCTTCGTACCCGCCACCCAATTGATGAGGTAACCGATGAGGGCACGCACTTCGGGGTGGTCTTTCGACTCCTCGTAGGCCTTGAACACCCCGACACCGTTGCCCTTGCGGCTGTCTGGGGCGAAGTAGAGCACCAGGATGTTGAGAGCCTCCAACACCACGAAGACGAGGATGGCTATCGACAGAATGTCCATGGAGAGGCTCCTCCGCGCGCACGTTGTGGGCCGGCATCATCTGCCACGCGCCGCATTGTACCCCACTCGGAGTGGAGTCGGGCTCCCGGTCGACTCTCAAGACCGCCGCCCCTTCAGCCGATAAGGGGTATGGGTGGATGCTTAGTGGTGAAGGGGACAAGACAATGCCGTCGACGGCTACCCTGGTACTTGCAATACTCACAGTGATGCTTGCACTTGTGCTCCTCGTGCAAAATGAGCGCTATCTCAAAGCGCGCGAACTTGCCGACCGTGATCCGGTGACAGGACTCCTGAACCATCGAGCCATGTACCGCCAGATGGAAAGAGAGCTCTCGAGGGCGAAGCGCTCGCCTTCGCCGCCCCTCTTCTCTCTCGTTGTCATCGACGTGGACAACTTCAAGGAGTTCAACGACACTCACGGCCATCCGGCGGGTGACGCGGCACTCCGCCGCGTGGCCCGCATGCTCGAGCGGTACGGGCGGGATTCAGACGTGTTCGGACGGCACGGCGGCGATGAATTCATGGGACTGCTTTGGAATTGCGACCGTGAGGGAGCCCACGCGCTCTTCGGGAGGATTGCCGCATCGCTCGCCAGGGAGTGGGGCACATACCACGACGAGACCCTTCCCCCCATTCACGTCAGCGTCGGGGTGGCCGAGTACCCGGCGGATGCCTCCACGGCTGACGACTTGGCACGTGCTGCAGACAGAGCACTCTACCGGCACAAAGCCCATCCTCGGGCGACCGCGGCAAGAGAGGCAAACAACCCGGCGAATCAGGATGTGCAGCCGGCCACGACAGACGGCGGGGAGACCCCACTACAGGGGCGAGCCTGCCTCCGACCGGAGGAGTGCTTCTGGTATCCACGCCTTCACTCGTAGGGACGGTGGGCAGGAAGCCGGCTCTGGGCCCACAGCTGCATTACGCGGTGACGCATCGGCCCCGTTCTCTACCTGCTGGTGCTCACCTTGCGTGGACGCCAATGCGCAATGGCAGCGAGTTCCGCCTTGCTGATGCGGCGCATGATCGCCTTGCGGTCGGCCAAGCGGCCACAGGCGGGGCAAGGAAGAGCATCGTGGGCCTTGATCCAGCGGACGCCGTGCTCGAACTCCTCCCCACATCTCTCGCACACGATAGGGATTCTTCTTCTCCACTTCTTAGCCCACATCGAACGTCTCCCTGACCTCTCGTTGCTGCCATGCTACCCACGAGGCAACATGGCTAACCCAAAGTGCGGCCGGGAGGTGCGGCCGTGGAGTGCAGTCGCGGAGTGGATGGCGGCCTTCGTCTCAGGTGCCCACCATTCGACCGGCGGGCCTCGGAGTACCTCGACACGCCACAGTCGACGTGAGCGACCGCCCGCCGGACAGTCGCCTCAGTCCGTCACGTACACGCGTCAAGCGCGAACATCATGGAGTTCCGTTCCCCTCCTCAAGCCGAAGCAGCTCCGGCAGTGACGCCGCCCAGGCACGGATGACGTCCCAGTTGCGGACGTCGCTCGCCGGCGTGCTCTTCATGGCCGGATTGCTGTGTGGGAAACGCAACTTCGCCGGATCGAAACGCCCCCCGAACACCTGCACAGACACGAGTGTAGGAAGTTCCCTCTTCATGAGTGCTTTGTCCAGCTGCCGGCGGGCGCTTGCGAACTCCTCCTCGGTGTCGTTGAAGGGCCCCATGGCGAAGACCGCCAGCGGCGTCTGCCGTAGCGCCTTACGATGGCGGGCAAGAAAGCGGCGCGCATGCTTGTGTAGCCGGAAGAAGTAGAGGGCGCCGCCCAAGACCACCGCCGCATACCCGCTCAGGTCGGTCACCTCTGTCGCCGGCTGTACGTCGACCTCAACACCGGATTCACTGAGGATCGAGGCAACTGCCTGTGCCACCTCCCTGGTGGAACCGTACTGGGTCGCATAGGCAACAAGGACCACCTTCATGAGAACCCGTCCCCTCTCGCAAGCCGCATTTCGTCCACCCACAAGGCCGCAGACGGGGACCCCTCCTTGGGCCCCTGCTTGGCGGAGGCTTCTCGCCGAAGCCGCAACGACTCCGGATAGACCTTCTTTCCCGGCTTCACCCTCACCGTCCCCCGCCCCCCGGCGCATCGCCGCCTCGCCGACGACCCTTTCCACTCACGCCCTCAGCATAGCACCGCGACCTCCCGACGTCGGGTGAACCGCGACCCGGACCGGGAATCCACGGCACGCACTCAGGATGCCACCGATCCGACGTACGCGCCCGAACGGCGTCACATTTTTTTCCGCCGGGCTGTAATACCCGGACCCCTCGCCAGTTGTACGAGTAGGAACCACGGACACACGATTCACAAGGGAGGATCCACGATGAAGACCCAGGCCAACAAGAAGCGCGGAACAGTAGCCGTCCTCGCCCTGTTCGCGATGATGGTGCTGTTCGGAACAGCCACCGCAACCGCCATGGCTGACACGCCCCGCGTGAGCGAATATGCCCGAGACGTAGCCCGTATGCGCGCCGACACTGCCGCCGTCCAGCACTTGAGGCCGATCTTCGAGGTCGTCATCACCGGTAGCGAAGCGGAAGAACCCGCAGCCGACGATCCCGAGGGACCCATCCTCGACGGTGGCGATTGGGGAACATTCTTCCCGGAAGACTTCATTCACGACTATCCGATCCCCCACGGGACGATCCCAGACGGTGGGGATGACGAAGGCGTTCCCGGCGACTGCACCGATGAAGGTGACGACGATGTCGACGAGCCCGATGACGGTGATGTGCCGGATGAAGGTGACGACGAAGGTGACGAGCCCGACGAGGCCGATGACGAGGGTGACGACGAAGGTGACGAGCCCGATGACGGTGACGAGGCCGACGACGATGATTCAGAACTGCCCTTCACCGGAGGGAGCAGCGTGCCGTGGTTGATCGCAGGAGCCGCCCTGATTCTTGCGGGGCTGGTGCTTCTCCTCCGCCGTTCCACAAGAAGTGAGAATCGCTAGACATATCGGACGGTGAGGGCGGGGCGCCTGAGGCGCCCCGCCCTCACCTCCCTCCCCAGGAAACTCGACCACGTCTATCACAACCAGCGCAGAGGAGGCCCCGATGAACCGCACAGCACACACCTCCCACCCGGTGAACCCGCACGCGTGCCCGGCGGCCCACGCTGCCGCCTACCCGGCAGTCAACGCGCAGGCGTACTACCAGGCCTACCCGCCCCCGCCCAATCCCTACTACCAACGCCCGCTGCCCCCTTCAGCTCCCGTCACCAATCGCCGGCATCAACGCTGCGGCCGGCGCGGCCGAAGTAGCGGCCACCGAGTCGCTACGATGCTGGCCGCGATACTTATCATCCTGGTGGGCGTCGGCTTCATGTGCTACCCGAAGCTCACCGACTTCTGGTACCAGTTCACCCAGTGGCGTCTGGCCGCCCAGGCTTCCGGCCTCACGGCATTGGTCGGCGACCGGACAGAGGACAGCGAGATCCTCGGGACCGGCGGAGGCCATACCGGCGTCCCGCTTCCCGGTGGCACGGTGGCGCTGCTCGAGATCCCGGCGATCGGCTTCAGGGCCTACGTCGTGGAAGGCACCGGGCGAGCCGCTCTCGCACAAGGTCCAGGCCACTACCCCGGCACCCCTCTCCCCGGTGAACCCGGCAACGCCGCCATCGCCGGCCACCGCACCATGTACGGGCACCCCTTCGGTGACCTCGATAGACTTCAACCCGGCGACCAGATACTCACGGCAACGGCACAACGCCGCGCCGCCTACCGGGTGGTGGAGATCCTGATTGTAGACCCCACACATACTGAAGTAGCCGCCGATGCCGGTGACAATCGCCTCACTCTCACCACCTGCCACCCCAAGGGCAGCGCAGCGAAACGACTCGTTGTCGTGGCCGAGTTGACGGACTAGGATGGAACTGAGGAAAGGAATGGCCGCCATGGAAGCCACAGCCGACTCCACACTGGTCGCGGCGGCGCGAACCGGCGATACCGCGGCCTACGGGGAGCTCTTCGAGCGCTACCAGGCTCGCATCTACAACTACGCCTACGGCATCGCCGGCAACAGCGAGGACGCACGCGATCTCGCTCAGGAAGCCTTCGTGCGCGTCTTCGAGGCACTCCCCCGGATGACCGGCGAACTCAACTTCTCCGCCTATCTCTACCGAACCACCCATAACTTGGCCATCGATATGGTCAAGGGGCGAACCCGCTTCGCTCCTCCGGACCTGCTCGACACTCGGGTGGAGCCCAGTCTGCAGACCGATCCCGAGAGGGTCGCCCTGCTCGAGGAGCAGCAGGCGCAGACCTGGCGGGCCGCTTTCGAACTCAGTGAGAACCACCGCGCCATCCTCACCCTGCGCGAGTTGCACGAGCTGCCGTATCAGGACATCGCCGACATCATGGATATGCCCCGAAACACCGTCGGCGTACTGCTCTCGCGCGCCAGACTGCGATTCAAGGAGGCGTTCAGAATGTCCTCCGTCGACATAGACAAGCTCACCAAGGAGTGCCGCGACATGTTGCCGCTGCTCTCCGCCTACTTGGACGACGAGCTCGATACCGGGAAACGCGTTCACGTGGAGGATCACCTCGAGCTCTGCGCCTTCTGCCGGCTGGCCCTCGAGGAGATGACTGAAGCCTCGCGAAGCTACCGCGCACTCCTGCCCCTTCTGCCTCCCGCAGGTCTGAGCGAAGCCGTGTGGACCAGGATCGGCCAGGTCTGGAACGGCGCCGGAAGCGAACACGTCGCGCAGGACACCCCGGAGGCAACCGTGAAGGAGCAGCCCGCCCACGAGCCGCCCGCTCACGAGCCGCTCCCGGACGATTCACCCGTTCAGCACACACCAGAGTGGGGGGCCGAGGCTGCGAGTAGCCACCCACTCGAGAAGGCGGCCTCCCCCAAGCGGGTCCGACGGCTCCTCTCCCGCCCCACCGTGCTTGCCATGAGCGCGGGCGCCGTCGGCCTGGTCGCCCTGGGCTTGTGGCTCGGGGGGGTGATCCCGGGCGGTGCGGACGAATCGGGACCAGGGATCTCCGCACCGGGAAGCATCATCGCCCCAGCCGCCGGAGCACACAGCCGCGACAACACCGGCGAGAGCGCCTCCACTACTACGGCCTCGACAGAGAGCACGAGCACGGCGGGCACGACCTCCACCCACCCCACGACCACGGCGGCCACGACCACGACCTCCACCACCACGCGCGACTCGCAAGCCACCCCCACAACTGAGGAGCCCACGGTGACCCCCGGCTCCCCGGGCCCGCCACACGACCCAGGGCCGACGAACGACCAAAGCCTGCCGGCCGGCAGCCTTCCGAGTCTGAGCACTCTTCCCCGGCTCACCGTCTGGACGCGGGTCACGTTGTCGCTCGACACGGAGCCGCCTCCGACACCGGCCGTCATCGCTCCCGTGAACGGAGCCATCGTGCAGACCGCTGCCGTCGTTCTGAGCTGGGGCGCCGTGAAAGACCCGAGCGGAGTGACCTATCGAGTGGAGGTGCAGGCGTTCGACCAGAACGCCGGCGCGTACGTCCGCTCCCGCGCGGTTGAAGGTCTGAATGCCACTTCTCTTGCGCACGTGATGGCCTCGAGCATGGAACGTTGGCGTGTGACCGCCGTCGATGGCGCGGGCAACGCAAGCCCTCGCAGCGCGTGGGCGACGTTCTCTCTACCGCCGCTCGAGTGAGGCCGGAGGCAACCACAGGAACCGCGTTGGGACGGGGCTCAGATTCCCTCTACGGCAGGGCCCGTGGCGAAGTCGGGGGCAGTAAGAGCGGCTCCCGCTTCTCCTTCACTATGACGGTCGCCGCGGACCGCAGCGAGAAACTCCTCTCCGTACTTCTCCAACTTGCGCCGACCCACGCCGGACACCTCGAGCAGCTCCCCGGGAGTGGACGGCCGGATGGCCGCCATCTGCCGGAGCGTGCTGTCGTGAAAGATGACGTACGCGGGCAATCCCTCGCGGCGGGAGATCTCTATTCGTAGCCGCCTCAGCCTCTCGAAGACAGCCTCGTCCCCGTCCGTGCCGAAGCCGCCGTCGTCGCCTCTCTCCACGCCTCCATGTGCCGCCACGCCGTCCCGAACAGGCCGCACCCTCGGCCGGGCCAGCATGACCGATGTCTCGCCGCGCAACAGCCCCCGAGCAGCAGGGGCAATCTCCAGCACCGGAAACCGCCCCATCTTCTGTTCCAGATAGCCAAGATGAATGAGTTGGCGCAGCAGGCTCCTCCAGGCATCCACCCCGAGCTCGGCCCCGATACCGTAGGTTGAGAGCTTGTCGTGCCCCAGTTCCATCACGCGCCGGTTCTTGGAACCGCGAAGCACCTCGATGACGTGACCCATGCCGAAGCGGCCGCCCAGCCGGTACACACAGGAGAGCGCCTTTCGTGCATCCTCGGTGGCGTCGTAGAGGGTGGGGGGATCGAGGCAGATGTCGCAGTTCCCGCAGTCGCACTGCATGATCTCACCCAGGTAGGCGAGAAGTGCCCGGCGGCGGCAGGTGAGCCCCTCAGCGAAGGCCACCATAGAGCCGAACTTGTGCTGTTCGACGGCAATCCTGGCCTCGTTGCCGCCCGAGTCGATGAGAGCCCGCACCCGGGGCACATCCTCCCACCCGAAGAGCAGAACAGCCTGAGCCGGCAGCCCATCCCGTCCCGCCCGTCCGATTTCCTGGTAGTAACCTTCGAGGTGCTGGGGGAGGTCGAAGTGGACCACGAAACGCACATTGGTCTTGTCGATGCCCATCCCGAAAGCCACCGTGGCCACGACGATGCGGGTTTCGTCAAACAGGAATGACTCCTGAACTCGGTTGCGCTCCTCGGCAGGCAATCCCGCATGATAGACGGCAGCGGAGACGCCCTCTGCTCGCAGACGGGCGGCCACTTCCTCAGTGCGGCGACGCGTCGAGCAGTATACGATTCCGGCCTCACGTGCGCGGTCCTTGACGAACGCCTGAAGCTGAGCGTACGGTGCACGCTTCTCCCGGACTTCGAGCCGGATGTTCGGCCGATCGAAGCTGGTGACGAAGCAGGGGGCCTGCTGGAGGCCGAGCTGAACGCGAATGTCATCTCTCGTGTGAGGATCGGCGGTTGCAGTGAGTGCCATCAGGGGAACCCCGGGAAGACGCTCGCGCAGACGTGCAAGAGCCACGTACTCCGGACGGAAGTCATGACCCCACTGTGAGATGCAGTGGGCCTCGTCGACCGCCACCAACGAGATGCCCGCCTTCCCCCCACCGAGCGGCCGGTCCTCGGCTCGGCCTCCTCTGCACCCTCCCCAACTCCCCGTTGGTGCCTTCCCCGGCGCCCCCGCCGCCGCGGGCACAGCCAGACCGGCCAGGCGATTGAGAAAACCGTCGCTCGTGACCCGCTCGGGAGACACATACAGGAGATCGAGGCGTCCCGACGACAGGTCGGCCAATACCCGCCGGGCGTCTTCAGGCTGAAGCGAAGAGTTGTAGGCCGCGGCACGGACGCCGTGAGCGCGAAGCGCGTCCACCTGATCCTTCATGAGCGAGATGAGAGGCGATACAACGATGCCGGTTCCCGGCCTGAGCATCGCCGGTATCTGATAGCAGAGCGACTTGCCCCCACCGCTCGGCATGAGCACAAATGCGTCATCACCTCGAAGAGCAGTCTCGATGACCTCCCTCTGGTGAGAACGGAACTCGGGGTAGCCGAAGACGGTGCGGAGGATGTCGTGGGGGGAGAAGTCTGTAGCCACAGTCGCACATTGTACTACGCCTCCCCCCCCTCGGGCGCCGCCGGCGTATGTGGAGGTTCAGGTATGTCCGGTCAGCCTCCGCCTGCACGGGCACCCCGCGAAGCATCTGGTCCTTCCACTGCGTTGCGCTTCGACGGGGGCCTTGGCCGTTTCGATGTCGTGCACCTGCCTCATCTGTGAGTGGAACTGTGCCTGGCGGGCAGGACGGTTGTCGACAGACTTGAGTTCTTCGCGCACGAGCAGCGAGGCCGGGATGTAGCTACCCATAATGCAGTTCTCGTGCGCCCCGTCATGTGGGTGACGTGGTAGCAGTTGCGCCGGCGATCATGGCCTCGATCTTGGCGGAGACGGTCTGGTACTGCGCCGCCAGAGTTGCAGGCTCCTTCTGAATGTCGACCAGGCCGAAGCCTCCCTCTCGTCCTGTGGCAGATCACCGGCTCGGTTTCGAAACGCCCCGGGCTTCGCGGCCCGTCGCCTGCCCGTGACCTGCGAACAGCCCACTCAGCCTGCGGGTTGGGATTCCGAGAGGAACAGCGTGAGCACCGACGCCCATATCATCGCTCGTGACGGAACCGCAGTCTTCGCCCGCACACGGGGACCGGATGGCGTATCCGCCGGGCGGCACATAAAGGGTTCACGTCATCGGTCGATAATGATCTAGAGGGCCATTCTGAAGGGAAGCAGCGCAATAGGAGGGTGTCACGATGAGCGACTGTGCATTGGGCAAACAGAACTCAGGTAAGAACGGATGTCGAAGGCGGCGTACGCCTCGGCTGCCCGCATGGAAGCTGCTGCTCACCCTCATGGGCATGCTTCTCCTCGGCCTCATGCCGGCCTTTCCCGCAATCGCAGCCGCAGCGGCCGACGAGGGCCTCCCCTCCTCCAACCCGGCTTGGAGCTGGATATCCCCAACAGCAGGCGGTGACAGCATCTCCGCGGTCAGCTTCGTCGATGCCGACCACGGCTGGGCCGTGGGGCTCTTCAAAGGCGCTCTCTCCACCGCCGATGGCGGCCGGACCTGGCAGGCACACCGCTTCGGACCTCCGTTGGGTTCCCTGGGCGTGTACTTCGCCGACGAGCAACACGGCTGGGCCGTGGGCCAGGTCAGCGATTCCTGGGACTTTTCCAACAACAGTGAGTTCATCTGTGCCACCAGTGACGGCGGCGCCAGCTGGCAGGTGCAGCTCTACGCCGAGCGCTCCCTGCCCGGGCTCGACTGCATCTACATGGCCCCCGACCTCATGACCGGCTGGGCGGCCGGCCGGGCCTCCACCCTCTACCACACCAACGACGGCGGTGTGACGTGGACGTTGGTCGATGACCTTCCCATTCCGAATGAACTTCACATTGCCATCGACTTCATCGACATGCAGTGGCTCTCACCCGAGCTTGGCTTCCTCTACGGAAGTGGGCCGAGTTCAGACCGTAGTCCGGAGCAACTGCTACTGGTCACCAGTGACGGCGGAGATTCCTGGACGCTCAGGTATCTGCCCGCAGCCGAAGGCGACGTCCAACCGCTGTGGGCCACGTACTTCGTGGATGCAGACCACGGCTACGCGGTGGGATGGGGCGGACAGGTGTGGCGAACCGACAATGGCGGAGACGATTGGACGAACAAGAGCCCCGGCGGTGCCATGATTCAGAGTGTTACAGACGTATACTTCGATGACGTCGAGCACGGCTGGGCTGTCGGCACGCAGGGGCGGGTGGTCTCGACCACCGATGGCGGCGATTCCTGGACGGTATTCGACAGCGGCATCCCTGTGGGACTCAACACCATCGATCGGCTCTCTCCCACCACGCTAATCGCTCTGGGCGACGTCGGTTTCGGTCTGCGGAGCGACGACAACGGTGTGTCCTGGCAGTTGCTGGGTAACGGCCTGTGGAACCCGGGTTCCTACCACATCAGCTTTCCCACTGACAACGAAGGCTGGATCGCAGGCAATAATGGGGCTCTGTTCCACACGAGCAACGGCGGCGCCGACTGGGAACCAGTCGATCTGGGAACCGACGTGAACCTGACCGGTCTGCAATTCTTCTCCGCCCAGCAGGGCTGGGTGCTCGAGCGCGCGGGCATCGTGCATCGCACCGACGATGGGGGAGCCACTTGGACAGCTATCGACACCAACGCGGGAGTCGAGCTCAACAACCTTCACTTCGTGGACGAAGAACATGGCTGGGCCGTGGGAGAACTCGGCACTGTCGTCGCCACCAGCGATGGCGGTGAGTCCTGGGCGTCCCAAGCCACCGGCCTCGAAGACGTCGCACTGAACAAGCTCTTCTTCTTGGATCCCCAGCACGGCTGGGTGGCCGGGCCCAGGCCCAAAGGCGACAACACCTTCCAGTCATGGGTGGCGCAGACGACGGACGGTGGCCATACCTGGGCGGCCGCGACCTTCACCGAGCTGCCTCTCTCAGCAGTCACCTCGTTGTTGTTTCTCGATGAACAGAGAGGTTTTGCCGCCGGTTGGGCTTCTGTAGGAGAAGGCGGCATGACCGGTATCTTCCAGACCGAGGACGCCGGGGCAACCTGGACCTATGTCCCCGTGATGCCCTTGCCCCTGCAGCCCCTCACGACCCTCGACTTCACCTCGCCCACCCGCGGGGTTGCCCTTGGTGGCTTCGGCATCGCCTATTCCACCGACGACGGGGGTCGAACCTGGCTTCCCAATGTTCGCTTGTCTCCCGCCGACGGCGTGACCGACACCTACTTCAGGCCCGGTTCCTCCGACGCCGGGGCGACAGGCTATGCCCTCACCAGCATGGGTGCAGTGGCTGAGACCACCGTGGGCGGGGCGGTAATCCACAAGCTGTCGATCCCCCTCGACCCCACGCAGCGGCCGGAGAACGTGGAAGTCACTCTCACCAACACAGACCTGTGGTTTCACGACTTCTACCTCGTGGGTTTGGACAAAGACGGCCTTCCCGTGTGGGATGACTCGCGAGGGATCGCCTCGGGCAGCAACGTGCGGACGAAAGCGGGTGAGCGTTGGAGCCTCGCCCTCGACGAGCTCTTCCCCTTCTGCACTGAACCCCTCCACACACTCCTCGTCTACACCGGTGAAGACCTCGACCTGAGCGGCATCTGCGAGGTGTCCGTCGCCTACCACTGGAGCGACATCGACGAGGACGTGCTGGCGCCTTACGGGCTCACGGAGGCTCAGCTGAAGGACGTCTCTCAAGGATACCCTGACGGCAGCTGGAAACCGTACGACAGCATGACCCGAGCTCAGTTCGTGAAGATGGCGGCGACCGCCTACGGCATCACCCCGCTCGATCCCGCCACACCCACCTTCGCCGACGTCCCCAAGGACGACCTGTTCTACACCTACATCGAAGGCGCGGTGGCGGCCGGGCTCATCCGCGGCGTGGGTGATAATCTCTTCGCCCCCTACTCCCCTGTGACCCGCGAGCAGGGTGCCGCCATCATCGCACGGCACAAGGCCGGAACGGAGGGCGTCGATATGGCCCTCGGGTACGCCGGAGGCGATGCCGAGGCCGCACTGGCACGGTTCAGCGACGCCGGCCTTGTGAGTCCCTCGCTTCAGCACGAGCTGGCCTACGCCGTAGACGAGGGCATCATCATGGGGTCAGGCGGCCTGCTCAACCCCAGCGTACTACTCACCCGCATCCAGGGAGCGGCCATGATCGTGCGCTCCAGATAGAGGGTTAGGGGGCGGGGCCCTGACAGGCTTGGTGGCCGTCACGTGCGTGGCGGTGATGGGGCTGCTTCTGGCGCCGGCTCCCGTCGTCTCCGCCGCGCCCATTCCCTCTTCCAGCCCCTCGTGGTATTGGCAGTCACCCACGTGGGGCGGTGACTCGATCACCGACGTGAGCTTTGTGAATGAGCACCTTGGTTGGGGTGTGGGCTCGTTCCGTGGTGTCCGCTACACAACCGATGGTGGCCTCACCTGGAACGTCACCCAGGTCGGACCGCCTCTTGGAGCCATGGGCGTCTACTTTGTCGATGAGCAACACGGCTGGATGGTGGGCCAAGGCAGTGACAGCTACGGCTACGACGACAGTTGGCACTTCGTCTACGTCACCTCCGACGGAGGAGCGTCGTGGCACCAACAACTGATCGAATTCGATCCGGAAAACCGGGCCGGACTGTCCAGCGTGTGGGTCGATGACGACCTCCAGCACGGATGGAGGGCGGGTCGCGCCAGCCATATCTACCACACAGCTGATGGCGGCGAGGAGTGGACTCGAGTAGACAATCTCCCCATCCCGGAATGGGCGCAGCCGGCCTACGGCATCACGACGATGCAGTGGCTCTCGCACGAGGTGGGATTCCTACTCGGAACCGATCTTGGGGGTAACGAATTCCTCCTGATATCCACCGTGGACGGCGGTGAATCCTGGACGGTGAATCTCCTTCCCTACGAGATCGACGACCACCTGGTCGAGCCGCTGTGGAACCTCTTCTTCCTCGATGAGGAGCACGGGTATGTTTCCGGCTGGGGCAACTGGGTGCTCTATACGGAAGACGGAGGTCAGACCTGGGTCAATCGTTCAGTCCCGGCAACTCCCGACCAGTTCGACATCCGAGGCATGCATTTCGACGATGTGGAGCACGGTTGGGCGGCATGCTCAGGGGGTTTCATCGCCCACACCACCGATGGAGGCCGAAACTGGAACGTCTTTGACAGCGAGAACCCCTCTACGCTGCGGACGATGACCCGCCTCGATGACAATACCCTGCTGTCCATGGGAGACATCGGCTACGGTCTCCGAAGCACCGACAACGACTCCACCTGGATGCCGGTGGCGGAGGGAATCTGGCTGGGATTCCCGCTCGCCCCAGGAGACGGCTTGGGCAGTGATAGCTGCTTCACAAGTGAGGATTCCGGCTGGATATGTGGCCCTCGCGGCCAGCTCTGCCACTCAACAGACGAAGGTAGAACCTGGACCCGCGTGCCTGTGGGCGACTACGCGGATGCCGACTTCACTCGAGTGCAGTTCGTGGACCGGCTCACCGGCTGGGTGGCCGACACCCGGGGAGTGATACATCGCACGGTTGACGGCGGCAACTCGTGGCAGCATGTGGACACGGGTACCGGACAGGTAATCTGTGACCTCTTCTTCTTCGACGCCATGCGGGGTTGGGCCTCGGGCTACAATGCGACCCTGCTCTACACCGAAGACGGCGGTCAGAGCTGGCAGGCGCGGGATCCCGATGTGGACGGCGACCTCATGACTCTGTTCTTCGTGGACGAGAATCACGGATGGGCCGCAGGGTCGATCTATGTCGGGCCGGAAGATGAGGACGACCTGCGGCAGGCACAGGGAGTTGCCTTCAAGCTGGCGGCACGGCGAGGCTCGTATTTTCCCCGGAGGCCGGACGAAAATCTACTCCTGGGAGAACAAGAGGAGGAGGGCACACATCCCCGCCTGACCAGAACCACCGATGGCGGCGTCACCCGGACTGAGTGCACGTTCGGCAACCTGGACTGAGTGCACGTGTTCGACCTGCATTTTCTGGACCCGATGAACGGTTGGGCGGCAGGCATCGATTCCTTGGGCGTAGGTGGATTGGAGGGTATCTTCCGCACTGAAGACGGCGACGAGAGCTGGACCTATCAGTGGATCTACCCCTATCCCCCGCAACTGCTCCAGAAGATCCACTTCACCTCGCCTGATGAAGGCATAGCCATGGGCGGTTTCGGCCTCACCTACGCCACCGACAACGGGGGAAAATCGTGGCACCTCGGCATGCGCACCTGCATCGACGATGCCGTGGATAGCCTCTCCTTCCTCGATGAGCACACCGCCTACGCCGTTACCAGCATGGGAGGCGTGCTGAAGACCGAGGTGGGAGGGAGTCAGATCTACCGCCAGGTCTTCCATCTGGATGGAGTCGCCTCCCCCGGCAATACCGTCGTCAACATCACGAACCTCGATTCCGAGTCACCTCACACCGTCATCGTATTCGGCTTCGACGAAGACGGCCGGCTCGTCACACACCCGTGGTTGGGAGTCGTTTCCGGGGCTGCGGTGGACGTCGGACCGCGCGCAACCGCATCCTTCAACCTCCCCGAACTCTTCCCCGAATGCATGGCAGCGCTCCACACCCTCTACTTCAGCACTGGAGAGGAGATACCACTCGATGATCTCATCAACATGTCGATTGAGCGTTCCTGGTCTGACACCGATGCGACGGTGCTGAACCCCTACTCCCTCGTGGAGAACGACCTCTGGAACGTATCCACAGGCTACCTGGAAGGTCTCTGGCGCCCATATCTTGACATGCCCCGGCGCCACTTTGTGAAGATGGCCGTGCTGGCCTACAGTCTCACGCCCAGGTACCCGGCCACCCCCACCTTCGCGGATGTGCCGCCCACCCATCAGTTCTACGGGTATATCGAGACGGCGATGGCCGCCGGACTCATCAAGGGCGTCGGTGAAGGCCGCTTCGATCCAGACGGTCTCGTGACCCGGGAACAGGCAGCAGCCATCATGGCCCGGCACAAAGCCCAACGGGAGGGCGTGTCCTTGCCCGCCCGCTACGCGGAGTCCGGGACGGCGTCTGTGCTCTCTCGATTCTATGACACCGCAGCGGTGAGCCCCGGTCTTCTGCACGAGATCGCCTACGCGGTGGAGATGGGCATCTTGCGCGGAGACGCCGGCCTGCTTTCGCCGAAAAGCGCGCTCATCCGCATTCAGGGAGCGGCGCTTCTGGTGCGTTCCATGAAGTAGCAGCCGCTCCGCGTGGCCGTGAGTGCCGCACACGGCGGCAACCACGCCCCACGCCGCAACCCGCTCCCGGATTGATGAGGAGCGGGTTGCGGCAAAAGGAACGGGGGCCCCGGCCTCTCGTGCCTGTGGTAGAGTCAAGAGAGAGGAATATGAAGCATCATCCTATGGTGTCGGAAGCGACTGATTGTGTCGAAAGCGTTGTCGACGCGTGAGGAGGGTGTCATGAAAACCATCATGTTGCTCACCGGAAGTGGTCCCCTCGTCATCCTCACCTCGTACGAGAGCCCCACCGCTCCACCCCTACTGCAGAAGCTGGAAGCCAAAGGCATATCCAAGTTCATCGCCTACGAGATCCCGCTTGAGTTGACCAGGCAGCGCTACGGAGGCCACTTCACGGCCGTGGAGCAGGATCTGCATGAGTCCGACGATCTCCGGGTGCTCGACTACAACGGCGAGCGGGCGTTCTCGTTGTTCGGCTTCGACGAGCTCGGCTCCGGCGTCCGCTACGAAGAGGGCAAGAGCTCACCGGCCCCGTAGTTCCTGGCGGCTGCAGTGTGCGTCCGCAGCCGCCATCAGACTTCGTCCGGCCAGAGGGGCGACGGCGTCCCCGGGGACGCCGTCGCCCCGTTCTCTTCAGCCCGTAACCTTAAGCAGCTCCGCCGATTTCCGCAGACGTTTGCCCTCCCGGGCGCCGCCTGTCACACTGGTGTCGAGCTACAGTGAAGCTGCCGGGTAGTTCCACGCAAGGGAGGGGGTCCACCATATGAGCGCGGTTCGCCACCACGTGACGCTGCGTGCGCACACCCCCGACCCCGAACGCGTCATCGCCTCCGCCGCCGCCGTGTGCTACGCGGCCGAGGTGGCCCGGGCTCTCGACCCTGAACCCGCCCGGGTAGGCGAATTCCTCTCCATGTTACGGCGCATGGGCCATCTCAGCCCCTTCGAGCACGCCTCTTTCACCTTCTACGTGGAGGGGGTGTCCCGGGCCCTCACCCACCAGCTGGTCCGCCACCGCCTGGCCAGCTATTCGCAGCGCAGCCAACGTTACGTGACCCACGATTCCTTCGACTACGTGGTGCCGCCACGTCTCTCTCAAGCGACGGTCTCGTGGGAGGGCAGGGAGGTGGACGCTCGCGCGTTCTTCGACGACACCATGGCCCTCCTCGCCCGGCGCTATGCCGCCCTCAACGATGGCTTGGGCCGCTCGGGCCAAGACAGTAATGAAGATGCTCGCTATCTCCTCCCCAACGCCTGTGAGACCAAGATCGTCGTGACCATGAACGCCCGCGAGTTGCTGCACTTCTTCGAGGAGAGACTGTGTCTGCGCGCACAATGGGAGATCCGGGAGGTGGCCGACGCCATGCTGTCGCTCGTGAGACCGGTGGCTCCCAGGGTTTTTGAGGGGGCCGGGCCCAAGTGCGTCCGTCTGGAACGCTGCCCGGAAGGCAAGATGGGCTGTGGGCGACTGGCAGAGATTCGGCGGAAGCACGCCGCCGACCGGTGAATCGCGCCGACCGCTGAATCCCGCCGACCGCTGAATCCCGCCGACCGGCGCCACAGGGGGCCGCTGCCGGGAGTATGACTGTCATCTTTGGGCTTCCGGGCTCCGGCGCGTGACAGGGGGTCGGAAGCACCCGCCGCGTTCCCCGGGAGTGTCCCGCCCCTCGGTCGGCACATGCTACGGTGATACCGTAATATTGCGGTATGAGCCCCAGTCAGAACGCCACGCCACCTTCAGCCGACGCCTTCGCACGCTTCAGCGAGAACTATTGGCGCTGCGTACGGGAGCTCGACATCCTCCGCCTACGCCAGTGGGAGCTTCACCGCCTCACTCTTCCGCAGTTGCGCATCCTGTTCAATGTGGCCAAGACCCCCGGCATCACCGCCAACGAACTCGCCGACATCCTCGGTGTCACCGTGTCCACCACGAGCGGTCTCATCGCCAAGGTGGTGAAACGAGGCTTGGTCAGCAAGCGGGCCGCCGACAGGGACCGCCGGCGGATGCGGCTCGAGCTGACCGAGGAAGGCCGCCGCCTCACCGATGAGGTCGCAGTAGCGGGGCACGGACTACTGGAGCGCGCCGCCGCGCTGCTTGGCCCCGACCTTGAGAGGGCGACGGAGTCACTCGGCCTTGTGGCGGACGCCGCCTCCCAGGCACGCGAGGAGCACACGGCTTGACCGGACCCCAGCGTACCCCACCACCCTCCGCCCGCATAGACAGGGGCTTTCTCAAGGCCTTCCGCTCTTTGCGCAGGCGCAACTACCGTCTGTTCTGGTTCGGGCAGATGATCTCCATGATCGGCATGTGGGCGGGAGAGGTGGCGCTCGCCTGGCTGGTGCTCAGTCTCACGGATTCGCCCGCCATTCTCGGACTTTCGGTGACGATACGCTTCCTGCCCTCGACTGTGCTCTGTCCTTTCGGGGGAATCCTGGCCGACCGTTTCGCCAAGAGGAGCCTCCTCATGGTGACGCAGAGCCTGCAGTTGCTGCTGGCTCTCGCTCTGGCCGTCTCCGCCTCCACCGGCCTCATCAGCATCACCGTCGTGTTCATCCTTGCCGCCCTCCGCGGCGTGCTCGACGCTCTCGACGTACCGGCACGCCAAGCCTTCGTGGTGGAGATGGTCGGGACTCAGGATGTGGGCAACGCGGTGGCCTTGAACTCCCTCCAGTTCAATGTGGCCCGCATCGCGGGACCAGTGGTGGGCGCTGCCCTCATCACCGTACTGGGCATAGCCTCGAGCTTCTACCTGAACGCGGCCACCTTCCTCGTGGTGGTCTGTTTCCTGTTCGCCATCAAGCCGTCGCAACTCAACCTCGCCCCGCAAGCCTCGAAGGCGCCAGTCGTGCGCCAACTGCGCGACGTCTTCTCCTATTGCTACCGCACCCCCGACATTATCGTCATCTTTCTTCTGGTGTCTGCCATCGGCACGTTCGGCTACAACTTCATGACCATCCTGCCCCTGCTCGCCCGCTATGTGCTCGACTCCGGCCCCACAGGCCTTGGCGCACTCACGTCATCACTCGGGGTGGGCTCCATGATCGCGGCCGTGTGGATGGCCTACCGAGGCGTACCCACCCGCAGACTCATGCTCTCGGCCTCCGTGGTCTTCGCCGTGCTGCTCGTGGCGATGGGCCTTTCTCCCTGGCAATGGCTCACCATGCTCATCCTGGTGGGACTCGGGCTCTCCGCCATCCTCTTCATCACCACCGCGAACACCCGCCTGCAACTGCTCGCTCCGGGGGAGCTCCGCGGACGGGTGATGGGTGTCTACACCTGGCTGTTCATGGGCACGGCCCCCCTCGGAGCCCTCATTGTGGGGTGGCTGGCCGAATGGACAGGAGTGCAGCCCATGGTGCTGCAAACGGCGGGAGTGTACGCGGTCTTGGTGGCGGGAGCACTCTGGTACGCACGGAAGAACCGCACGCGTTTAGTGAAAGGGCTGAGTGGCACAGGAGCGTCCGCGGCCGAACCGCCCGTGGACGAGAAGGCAGCCTGAGTTCTATCCGCGGGGAAACCCTGCTCTCATCCCCACCGCTTCGTCGAAGACCGGGCGGAGTCGACCTCTCCTCACCTTATGGCCGATCTTCACGCCAGCGTTTCAGCTTGGGCAGGAGGAGATCCATGAAGGCGCGGGCCGAGTCCTCGGAGACGGTGAGCTCACACGAGATGACGGCCGCCCCCCGCGCCGCCATCTCCTCCCGGCTGATTGCCGGGTCGACGAACATACCGGCTTCGTAACACTCCAGGCAGTAGTCCGGATTCCTGCCGCCATCGGCCTCCGTGCCGAGCAGCAACTCCCCCGGCACAGGCATGCCACAACTCTGGCAGTAGATGATGTCGTCGTCCTTGTACACGGAACCACCAACCTTCGTCTCTCCGCGCTTGGTTCGCCGGCACGCACTCCGACCCGCCTTGCCCCCAGTAGCCCGTCGGCGGCCGTGTTCGCCGCTCTCGGTGGGCGAAACCTCCGGGTACGAAGCATACCGTACTACAATGGACACCGCATGAATGGAGTGGGCACATGAGTGGATTGGCGGCCGCGGCCGCACTCGTGGGCGGTGTCGGCCTCTTCCTTCTGGGCACGCGGCTGATGACCGAGGGGCTGAAGCTGGCTGCCGGGCCGGCCTTGGCCGGCATCCTGGCGGGATCCACCCGCACCCGCGTGCGCGGATTGTTCTCCGGGTTCTTGATGACAGCCTTCGTGCAGTCCTCGAGTGCCGTCACTGTGGCGGCCATCGGCTTCGTGAACGCCGGTCTCCTCACTCTCATGCAGTCCATGTGGGTGCTCTTCGGTGCCAATGTGGGAAGCACCGTCACCGGCTGGCTGGTCGCACTGGTGGGGGTGCAATTCCAGATAGAGGCCTTCGCCCTCCCCCTGGTCGGACTGGGCATGGCCCTGCGCATCACCGGAGAGGGCAGCCGCCGGGGGGCGCTCGGTATGGCCATCGCCGGTCTGGGCGTGCTCTTCCTGGGCATCGACCTCCTGAAGGACGCCTTCTCCGGCCTCGCCACCGATGTGAGCCTGCCGCAGGGAACCGGCCTGTTCGTGATCCTCGCGCAGCTCGTCATTGGAGTTCTCCTCACCGTGCTCATGCAGTCCTCGGGCGCCGCCCTCGCCGTCGCTCTCACTGCCGCCCAGGGAGGTCTCATCACCCTACCCGGAGCGGCAGCCGTGGCCATCGGTGCCAACATCGGCACCAGCATCAAGGCTCTTCTCGCCGCCATCGGCGCCACCCCCAACGCCAAGCGCGCGGCCGCTGCCCACGTCCTCTTCAATGTCCTCACCGGCGTGGTGGCACTCGCACTTCTGCCCGTGCTCGTGCCCGCCATCGGCGCGGCCTGGAGTGCGCTCGGTCTCGCCTCCTCACCCGCCGCCGAACTCGCCCTGTTCCACACCACCTTCAATCTGCTCGGCGTTCTGCTCATGTGGCCCCTCGCCGGCCGACTGGAACGCGAACTGCAGAAGCGCTTCCGCACGGAAGAGGAGACGGAGGCCCGGCCTCAGTACCTCGACGACAACGTGCTCGCCGTACCCTCGCTCGCCATTGACGCCCTGGTACAGGAAGTGCGCCGCTCGGGCACCCTGGCCCTCCGTCTCGCCCGCGGGGCCCTCCTCAGCGAGGGCCCACCTCCCCTGAGGGAGCAACGGATGGTGGAGCAGCTCAACCTCGACATCGCCGAATTCATCACCCGCCTCAGCAGGGGCAGCATGGCCGACGAGACGGCGAGACGGCTTCCGCAGATCTTGAGGGCCGTCCGCTACTACGACACGGTGGCGGAGTTGGTGGCGGAAGCGGAGGCCGCACGCGCAGAAGCGCGGGCGGCACGCGCCGGGCGGCCGGGCCCCGGGGGGGGCCCCGGGCCCGCCCCCCCCCCCCACCGGCGCGCACACGGAGAGACCGAC
>CAYRES010000005.1:27206-49159 GCA_964423425.1 uncultured Gaiellales bacterium
GTGGGGGGGGCCGGGGCCGCCCCCCCCCGCGCCGGCGCGGGGGCCGCGCGGGGGGGGGCGGGGCCGGGTTCCTCCCCGGGCCCGGCCCCCCGACCGCAAGCTGAGCGAACAGGAAGAGACCTTCCGTCACAAGGCCGCCTCGTTCCTCGAACGAGTGTCTCCCGAACGGATACTCCTCGACGAGAGCGACACCGACGCCGCCCTGCAGGAGTTCGAGACCGGCTACCAGCAGCTCAAGGCGGCTTACCTGACCGCCGGCACGAAGGGCCGCCTGGCTCTCGGCGAGATGGACGCCCGTCTTCGCTACGCAAGCGCCATGCGCCGGGTGTGCGACCAGGCCCTCAAGGCCGAGCGCCTGCTCCGCTCGATGGGCCGGGCCCCTGCTTAGGCGGTAACCAGCGTCTCCGCCCTATCCCACCTCCAGCGGTCCACCGGCCGGGCCGCCCTCGTACCACTCAATCTCGATCTCAAGCGAATGCCGCATTCCCTTGCCAGCCTTCTCCTTCTCGTCGACCTGTATCTCCAGCACGACGTGCTCAGGAACATCAAGTGTGAGCTCTTCGGCGCCCTGACGCAGTGTGACCATCCCCTCTCCCACCCTGTCCGCCAGTTCCCTGATGAGAACTGCCGCTTCGTCCCGCCTCTTGGACTCCTCACTCTTGAACACCGTCGTCTTGTTGCCGCTCACGGTCGTCTCCTTTGCCTCAACATGCAGCATTCCTTCTGTTTTTGCTACCCGCAGGTGCTACCCCACAAACAGTGGCAAAATGTACACAATGACTGCCGCATACAAGGAGACACCGTGAAGTACAGTGAAGGCAGCCTGGGCAGGGTGTTCGTGCTCAGGCTCGAGGACGGAGAGGTCATCAACGACACCGTGGAGGCATTCGCCCGCGGCAAGAAGCTCAACCGGGCTCTCGCCTTCTACCTGGGAGGCTCAGCCGACGGGAGCAAGGTCGTGGTGGGTCCGGACGCCGGGCACCCCGGCGAGATAATCCCTCTCATCCACAGTCTCGCCGGTCCCGCCGAGCTGCTGGCAGTGGGCACCCTCTTCCCCAGCGAGTCCGGAGAACCTGTGCTGCACATGCATGCGGCCGCAGGTAGAGAGGGCGATGCCACGGTTGGCTGCACCCGCGCGGGGGTATCTACCTGGTTGGTGGGCGAGGTGGTACTGCTCGAGATAGCCGGCGGAACCGCCTGCCGTAGCAAGGACCCGGCCTCGGGCTTGGAACTCCTCACGGCCGGGAGCGAGTTCGGCAGCCGGGAATGAGTGCGTATACTGCGGGCAGTTTCTGACTCAGGGAAGGGG
This sequence comes from uncultured Gaiellales bacterium, assembly GCA_964423425.1. Taxonomy (GTDB): domain Bacteria; phylum Actinomycetota; class Thermoleophilia; order RBG-16-64-13; family RBG-16-64-13; genus CAYRES01. The sequence continues at coordinate 28,516 of CAYRES010000005.1, forward strand.
CCCATGGTGAAGAACGTAGCGATTTTCATCTATGAAGGCGTGTATCAGCTGGACTTCTCCGGTCCCATGGAGGTCTTCACCGACGCCGGGCTCGCTGAAGAGGCGCCCCTCTTCAACGTCTACACCGTGTCGGAACACAGGGAGACCCTCCGCACGCACACGGGCCTGCAGGTGATACCGGCCTACTCGCTGAACGACTGTCCCCCTCCCGACATCCTCGTGGTGCCGGGCGGTAACTCCAATCTACCCGCCGAGAACAAGGCACTCGCCGACTGGCTCACCGAGACGATACCCACGGTGCCCATCGTGATGTCCGTGTGTACAGGGGCGATCATTCTGGGCAAGCTGGGTCTCCTGACCGGTCTCGAGACCACCACCTGGCACGGCGCTCTCGACGTGCTCCAAGCCATCGAGCCCACCGCCTCGGTGAAGAAGGGTGTCCGCTGGACCGATAACGGCGGCATGCTGAGCACCGCGGGCATCTCCGCCGGCATCGATGGTGCCCTCCATCTGGTGAGCCGTCTCCACGGGCCCGACGTGGCCCGCCGCACCGCCGAGTACATGGACTACGATTACTGGCGAGGAGACTGACTGGGGTCGAGAAGCTGCTCGGCATTCGTATCGACCAACTGCACTCCCCCTGCTGCGGGAACAGCCCGGCTGCTGCAATAGACCCCAAGGGAGGCGCCGGATAGCCGGCCCCGGCGATCCTCCGCACTTCCCGCTGGTTCCAGAGACTCACCTCTGAGAACTCAGTTGTAGTGTGACGAAGACGCGCGTGAACCGCACCGCGAAACGTGGGGTCGCACGGACACGAGTATGAGCCGCTCAGCGACTGGCCTTGACGGAAGCGGTGAGTGGAACGGACCGAAGAGGTTTCAATACGAGTGCGGGGCGGTCAGCGCGGGGTACTCACCCACACTCCGCAACCACTTCGAGATAACCACTTCAGGAAGCGACGTTGCACCACACGCCTGCCATCTGGCGATAGAGGCCCTCCACGCCGCCACAGCCGCGGCGGACTCGCCTCGTGGCTACCCCGGCGATGTGCCGCCGGCCCCAGCTGCGGGGCGCTTGGGGCGACCGCGTGACTCGTCATCGAGTACCTCGTTCAGGCTACCGGAGCGGAACCCCCTCAAGTCGACGGTCACGTATGCATACCCCATGTCACGGAGGTGTGAGTCGACCGCCTCCCTGACCTCGGGCGAGGTGAGTTCTGGAATCCTGCCCACAGGCACCTCGAGGCGGGCTACACGCCCCTCGTGGCGCACTCTCGCTACGTCGAAACCCAAGGAGTGCAGGAAGGACTCGGCGGCGGCCACCATGCGGAGACCCTCCACGGTGATCCGCTCGCCATAGGGGAAGCGAGAGGCCAGACAGGGGGAAGCCGGGCGATTCCAGCTCGACAACCCGCGAGCGCGGGCGGCGGCGCGTATCTCGGCCTTGGTGAGTCCCGCCTCGGCCAGAGGGTGCCGCACACCAGCCTCGGCCGCCGCCCGCATCCCGGGACGATAGTCAGACAGATCATCTGCGTTGGCACCGTCGACCACGGCGGCACACCGCTCGAGCGCCAGCGTTGAGAGAGAGGCGCACATGGCCCGGCGACACAGGTAACACCGCTGGGGCGTGTTGGCGCTGAAGCCTTCAATGCCGAGTTCGTTCACGCGCACCACTTCGTGCTGCACGCCAAGCGCAGCGGCAAGCGTAGCCGCAGCCTCGAGATCCTGCTCCACATCGACCACCCCGGCGATGGTGGCAGCGACCACTGCGTCCGCCCCGAGCTCGTCCACGGCCAGCGCCAGAAGCAGGCTCGAATCCACCCCGCCGCTCAGCGCCACCACCACTCGGCCCAGAGTGGCGAGGCATCCTCGGGCCTCCGCAATCTTGGCCTCCGCAATCTTGGCCTCCGCTGTCTTGGCCTCCGCCACCTCGCTCACGTGCTCTCGCCTCTCACGCGCCCTCGCTCATCGCCCCACCGACCCCTCACATTCCCACATACTTGGCCACCAGGCCCCGCGCCACGGTGGGCTCACTCGTGCCGCGTACGATGACCCGGCCGTCGTAGAAGATCACGATCTCATGCCCGCCAATGTCAACCTTCACCATGCCGGCGTCCCCCGCCACATCACCATGGTGCGCCAGACGCCTGCGCAGGTCTTCGAGATCGAGAGAGTGGTCCAAGGGGAGATAGAGCTGAACCGCGTTCTGTCCGCACAAGGCTCGCGCCGAACTCCCAGCCGAACCTTCGAGGTACTGATACTCGCCGGAGCAGGCGGGACAGTCGTCCCAGCCGGCCTCGTCGAGTTCCACCGACGTGAAATGCTGCTCCCACACGTCGAGGAAGGTCAGGCGGGCATCGGTCACGCTCTCGCCCACCAGAATCCGCAAGGCGGCGGCGCTCTGCAGCGCCGCCACGCTGAGAGGAGCAGGCGAGATGACACCCACCGTGTCACAGGTGAGGGAACCGAACGAAACAGAGGAGCCCATGAGGCAACGGAAACAGGGGCGCCTGTCCGGCCTGAACACCGCGGTCATGCCCACCGAGCTCACCGTGCCCCCATACACCCAGGGAATACCGTGCTTGAGGGCCACATCATTCAAGAGAAGGCGGGTCTCGAGATTGTCCAGCCCGTCGAGGATGACCTGTGCGCCCCTCATGAGCTCTTCGGCGTTGAGGGGATTCACATCGGCAACAACGCCCTCCACCTCAACCTCAGGGTTGGCTTCACGGAGTCTGCGCTCGGCAACGACCGCCTTGGGCATACCCCGCTTCACATCTTCCTCGGTGAACAGGAGTTGGCGGTGAAGATTGTGCAACTCGGGGAAATCCCGATCGATCACGCGCACCCTGCCCACCCCGGCGCGCACCACCACCGAGGCGAGTACGCTACCCAAGGCTCCACACCCCACCACCACCACGGAACTCTCCGACAGCCTCCTCTGGCCCTCTTCGCCGATGGGAGCGTACAGACGTTGGCGGGAGTAGCGGTCGAAGGGAGAGTCGCTCATGATGACCTCCATGCCGGATTGAGCGAGCGGAGTTCGGCTACGACCCGAATGAGCGACTCCGCCACCCTATCTACTTCCTCGGCCCTGGTGCTTCGGCCGAGACTCATCCGAAGCGCGCCGCGCGCAAGCTCAGCCGGCACGCCCATGGCCCGGAGCACGTGTGACTCCTCCGTGCTCCCTGCGGCGCAGGCGGAGCCCGAAGAGCAGGCGATTCCCAACCGATCGAGACGGAGCACGCAGGATTCACCCTCCACCCCCGGAATACACACACTCAGAATACCGGGCATGCGCACCACAGGATGACCATTGCGCACTATTCCTCGTATGCCCCCCACAAGCTGCGTCCAGAGGCGCTCCACCAACTCCTTCTCCCTCAAGGACGCCTGCTCCATCTCCTGCTCGGCCAGCCCACATGCCGCTCCCATCCCCACGATGGCGGCCACGTTCAGTGTACCCGCCCGGCGCCCCGATCCCTGCGAACCCCCCTGCACGAAAGACGGCACCCGCAACCCTCGACGCACGTACAGGGCGCCCACCCCTTTCGGGCCGTAGAATTTGTGCGCAGACAGGCTGAGGAGGTCGACTCCCAGCTGCTTCACATCGACCGGTATCTTGCCCACCGCCTGCACGGCGTCGGTGTGCATGAGCGCTCCCGCCTCTCGCGCCCACGCGCTCACCCGCGCGACGGGCTGTAGCGATCCGGTTTCGTTCCCGGCCAGCATGACGCTCACCGCAGCGGCAGCGTCGTCGATGGCCTCCTGTGCCGAATCGAGCCGAAGCACACCGCGCTCATCAACCGGCAGAATCGCCGCCTCGACTCCGAAGCGTTCTTCGAGAAAACGAGCGGTATTCAGCACCGCATGGTGCTCCACCGCCGACACGACGAGGCGCGTGCGTGGAGGTTGAGCCTCCCGCCCCACCCACATGCCGGCCGTGAGCGCCCAATTGTCACCTTCGGTGCCTCCCGACGTGAATACTATCTCTGAAGGATCGGCCCGAAGCAGAGCCGCCACCTGCTCGCGTGCAGCCGCCACCGCCTTCGCGGCCCGGGCGCCATAGGAATGGATGCTCGAAGGGTTGCCGAACTCCTCGGTGAGAAAGGGCAGCATGGCCTCCAGCACCGGTTCGGCCATGGGGGTGGTAGCCGCGTGATCCAGGTAGATGGCTCTCGCTTCGCGCTGCTTCATGGAAGGGCTCCGGTCGAGTGTGCTGCTCACCAAGCCGCCCGGGCCGTCACACGCCCGCGAAGAGTTCGGTGGACAGATACCTCTCACCCGCGTCGGGCAGGATGACCACCATGGTCTTGCCCTCGAACTCAGGCAAGGCCGCCAATCTCACGGCGACCGCAGCCGCCGCCCCGCAGGAGATGCCACACAGAATACCCTCCTCACGCGCGAGCCGGGTGGCCATCTCCACCGACTCCTCGATGCCCACCTGCTCCACCCGGTCGACCAGGCTGACATCGAGCGTGTCGGGAATGAAACCGGCTCCAATGCCCTGGATGCGATGGGGACCGGGCCGCAACGGTTCCCCCGCCAGGGTCTGGGTGATGACCGGGCTGGAGTCGGGCTCCACCGCCACCGAATAGAGGGGTCGGCGCTGCACCACCTCCACGTAGCGGGAGATGCCGGTGAGCGTGCCCCCGGTTCCCACTCCGGCCACCAGCACGTCGAAACGGCCCCCGGTGTCGTGCCAGATCTCCGGACCGGTGGTCTGCTCGTGAATGGCGGGATTGGCCGGGTTGGAGAACTGCATGGGCATGAAGCGGCGTTCCGGGTCTTCTGCCACCAACTCCTCCGCCGCCCGAATGGCACCGGCCATGCCCTCCGCACCCGGGGTGAGCACCAGATTCGCACCGAACATCGACAGGACTTTCCGACGCTCAACACTCATGGTGTCGGGCATGGTGAGGGTGAGCCGGTAGCCTCTCGCGGCGCAGACGTACGCGAGGGCGATGCCGGTGTTGCCGGAGGTGGGCTCCACCACCTCCGCATCCGGACCGAGCATGCCCCTCTTCTCCGCGTCCCAGATCATGGACGCCCCGATGCGGCACTTGACCGAGTAGGCGGGGTTCCTCCCCTCGATCTTGGCCAAGACCTCGGCTCCGCCCCCGTCCACCACCCGGTTGAGCCGCACCAAGGGGGTCCGGCCGATGGAGAGCGAGTTGTCGCCGAACACCGTTCCTGTCATGACGTGTGGCCTCCCGGGTCAGATGGAGTAGCTGGGCACCGCCGTCTCCATGCGCTCACGATGCTCCTCAACGAGATCCTCAAAGGTAGTGGAATCGTACACCTCCATCATCGCCTCGTGTGCCTGCCGCCACATGGGCATGAAGACACACTCCTCACGCAGGGAGCACTCCGGAGGGGACGACTCCTCCATGCAGGACACCGGCAGGAGCGGCCCCTCGACGAAGCGGAGCACCTCACCCACGGCTATCGCGGCAGGCGGGCGGGCCAGGCGATAGCCGCCCGCCCGCCCCCTCACCGACTCGACGAACCCTCCCCGCTTCAACTGGTTGAGGATGGCCTCCAGGAAGCGGGCCGGGATATCCTGCCGTTCGGCCACCGTAGCCGCCTTGACCGGGCCGCCGCCGTAGTGGCGGGCTAGCTCGAAGACGGCCCGGAATGCGTAGAGACATCTCTGGGAAAGGGGCATGGTGCTATTTCCTCTCTCTGCCGGAACCCTGGAGATAATGACACAGACAGGTCACTCCTGGGAGGCCGCCAAGGCCTGATCGACGTCGGCGACGATGTCCTCGATGGCTTCTATGCCCACGGTGAGACGGATGAAGTCGGGGGTGACCCCGGTCTCCCGCTGCTCCTCGGGGCTGAGTTGCTGGTGGGTGGTCGTGGCCGGGTGAATCACCAGAGACTTGGCATCGCCGATGTTGGCCAGATGGGAGAGCAGGCTCGCGGCATCGATGAACTTGACGGCCGCCTCACTCCCACCCTTGATGCCGAAGCCGACGATGGCCCCCGACCCGTTGTGCAGATACCTGCGCCCCAGTTCGTACGTGGGGTGGGCGGGAAGCCCAGGATAGTTCACCCACTCGACCGCAGGATGTCGGGCGAGATGCTCGGCCAGGCGCAGGGCGTTGTCGCTGTGTCGCTGCATCCGCAGGCCCACGGTCTCCACTCCCTGCAGGATGAGAAAGGCATTGAAGGGGCTGAGCGCCGGGCCCATGTCGCGCAAGAGCTGCACGCGCGCCTTGAGGATGTAGGCGAGAGGGCCGAACGCCTCGGCGAAGACGAGACCGTGGTAGCTGGGGTCGGGTTCGGTGAACTCGGGGAACCTCCCGCTCGTCCAGTCGAAGCGGCCCGAATCGACGATGATCCCGCCGACGGATGTACCGTGCCCGCCGAGGAACTTCGTGAGGGAATGCACCACGATGTCGGCGCCGAAATCGAGTGGCCGGCACAGGTAGGGGGTGGCCGCGGTGTTGTCGATCACGAGTGGCACGCCGGCCTCGTGCGCCACCGCGGCCACCGCCTCGATGTCCAGCACGTCATTCTTGGGATTGCCCAGGGTCTCCGCGAAGATGAGCTTCGTCTCGGGCTTGATGACCCTTCTGAAGCCTTCGATGTCCGCCGGGTCGACGAATGACGCACTGATGCCGAACTTGGGCAACGTGTAGTGGAAGAGGTTGTAGGTGCCGCCGTACAGGCTGGCGGACGACACGATGTGATCACCCGCGCGGGCGATGTTCAGCACGGCAAGTGTCTCCGCCGCCTGCCCGGAGGCCACGGCAAGTGCCCCCGCGCCCCCCTCCAGCGCCGCGATACGCTCCTCCAGCACCGCGGTGGTGGGGTTCATGATGCGGGTGTAGATGTTGCCGAACTCCTGCAGACCGAAGAGGTTCGCGGCGTGCTGCGAGCTCTCGAACACGTAGGAGGTGGTCTGGTAGATGGGAACGGCCCGTGCCCCGGTTCCCGGGCAGGGTGCCTGCCCGGCGTGCAGGGAGAGAGTATCGAAGGCGAGAGGTGCGCTTTGGTCGGTCATTCTCGGGCAGACTCCTGGATTCGGGGGATGGCGGTCAAAGACGAGTGGTCGGCGGGCTAGATAGACGGGATGGCGCCGGCGTCGTAGTCGAAGAGGCCGGTGGAGAGGTAGCGCTCGCCGGTGTCGGGAAGCATCACCACGATGAGCTTACCCTCACTCTCCGGCCGGGCGGCCACTTCGAGGGCGGCCCAGAGGGCGGCGCCGCAGGAGATACCGGCGAACACACCTTCCTTCTCGGCCAGCGCCCTCGCCGTGGCTATCGCATCCGGCGTCTCCACCTTGATGATCTCATCGATGAGACCGGTGTTGAGAATGGCGGGAACGAAGCCCGCTCCTATACCCTGGATCTTGTGCGGCCCCGGTTGTCCGCCGGAGAGGACCGGCGAGTCGGCCGGCTCCACGGCCACGAGACGTACCTCAGGCTTGCGCTCGCGAAGTACCTCCCCCACACCAGTGATGGTGCCCCCGGTCCCCACGCCGGCCACGAAGATGTCTACCTCACCCTCGGTGTCACGCCATATCTCCTCCGCGGTGGTGCGACGGTGGACGGCGGGATTGGCGGCGTTCTCGAACTGCTGGAGCAGCAGATAGCGGCTGTCGCTCTCAGCCAGCTGTGTGGCCCGGGCCACCGCGCCCTTCATGCCCTCCTTGGCCGGCGTGAGCAGGAGCTTCGCCCCCAGGGCCACGAGAAGCCGGCGCCGCTCCTCCGACATACTCTCGGGCATGGTGAGCACGAGCTGATACCCACGCGCAGCGCTCACGAAAGCGAGGGCGATGCCGGTGTTGCCCGAGGTGGGCTCGATGAGGATGGTGTCTTCGCCGATGGCCCCCGCCTCTTCCGCAGCCTGCACCATGGAGAGGCCGATGCGGTCCTTCACGCTCGAGAGAGGATTGAACGATTCGAGCTTGGCAACGACACGGCCGGGCAGCCCTTCGGCGAGGTGGTTGATCCGCACCATCGGGGTGGACCCGACCAGTTCGGTGATGTCTCTGGCTACGCCCATGAGCGATCTCCTTTGTAAAAGACTATTGAATCAGTCGACTTACTGTACAATAAAGCGTATCTTGTGTCAACTCCATCCCTACTGAAGCAGTTGAGATTATGTAGCACATGAACCCCCTCCAACTCCTGTCAACCGACGAGGGGATGGTCATGAAACGGCACATCATAGAGAGAGCGATCACTCATCTCATGGAACCGAACCTACGGTTCTCGTGACCGTCGTGGAGGGAAGGGGTTCTGCTGCGGCCTTCACCGAAACGCACACGCTCATAGCGGACGAGTGAACGATGGGCACTGTAGGGGGCGGATGCGTGGAGGCCGAGGTTGTCGTCTTGGGCCGTCGAGCCCTCGACCGCGGAAAGGCCGCCCGACGCGTATGCATCTCAACGCAGCCATGAGTGCCGAAAGCGGCCTCATCTGCGGCGGCGTGGTCGACATACTGATTGAACCCCTCACTACAGCTCACCTCGCCACCTGCGTCAGTTGTACGGCGCACAGGAAGCACAGACTCCGGGAGTCGTGGCTACTCTCCTCACCCGGGTGAAGAAGGCGCATGGGGAGCAAGGGAAAGAGGCGAGGAAGGGGGTACATGACATGCTGCCGCATGGTTTCAGACCCCGGCTCGGCGCAGGAGATCGGGAGCCGGGCCGAGCCTGTGACCCCAGGAAGATGGCCCAGAGCATTGCCGCCGAGCTGGCGGCCGAACGCAACCGTCTCTTCCATCCACGCCGTCGGCGTCCCCGAACGCCGCCGTATGACAGTGACGTCTCGCAGCCGGCTAGAGACCCAGTATGGCTCGAGCCACGAGGAAGTACACCACCAAACCGCTGGCATCGACGAGAGTGGTGATAAGCGGGGCACTCACTATAGCCGGGTCGATGCCCACCCGACGCGCCAGCATGGGCAGCAGGGCTCCTGCGCTGGCGGCGAAGAAACACATCACCAACATAGTGATGGCCACCACAAACGCGATCTCCCGGTCCACGAATACAGTGACGGGCAAGAGGGCGAGCAGTCCCAGCATGCCCCCCAGAATCAGGCCCACCCGAGCCTCGCGGAATACGACCTTGGGGAGGTCCCTGAACCGGATCTCATCGAGCGCCATGGCTCGGACCACCGTGGTGGCCGACTGGGCCCCGGTATTGCCACCCGTACCGATGATCAGCGGAATGAAGAGTGCCAGCGTGACCACTCTTTCGAGTGTGCCCTGAAACACGTGCAGGACGTTCACTGTGAGAGTGGCGGCCAAGACCAAGGCGAGAAGCCATATCACCCGCGTGCGGGCCATGCGGAACACCGAAGAGCTGAGATAGGGACGGCCCAGAGGTTCGGCGCCACCGCTACGAGCAAGGTCCTCGGACGTCTCTTCCTCGAGGACTTCCATGGCGTCGTCGACGGTGATGAGACCAACGAGCCGGAACTCGCTGTCGACCACGGGGATGGCCAACAGGTTGGCCTCCTGGATGAGGCGGGCTGCCTCCTCCTGGTCGTCGTGGGCATCCACGGCCACGATCTGGGTCTCCATGAGGTCGCCCACAAGTTCTTCCGGGGTGGCGAGCACGAGGCGGCGCAAGGAGGTGATGCCCACCAGCCGGCGGTGGTTGTCGGTGACCGGCAGCGTGTAGATGGTCTCGGCTCCCACCCCCAAGGAGCGAACCTTGTGCAGGGCTTCAGCAACCGTCATGCCTGCCCGCAGGCTCACGTACTCGGGCGTCATGATGTGGCCGGCTGACCTCTCCGGGTAGCCGAGGAGATTGGCGGTAATGGCGCGCTCAGCCGGGCTCAAGCCGGCCATGAGGCGCTTGGCCACCATGGCGGGGACCTCGTCGAGAAGGCGGGCGCGGTCGTCCGGGTCCATCTCCTCCACCAGATGGCGGACGGCCTCGTCCTTCAAGGCGTCGATCAGCTCGGTCTGAAGGGGAGGGTCGAACTCCTCGAACACGATGACGGCCTTGTCTTTGGCCAGCAGGCGAAAGGGGATCGCCCTTCGCTCCGGCTCCAAGCGGGCCAGCTGATCGGCGATCTCGTTCTCGGGTGTCTCATCCAGCCAGCGCCGGATGGCTACCGGATGCTCTTCTTTGAGGAGATCTTCGAGTTCGGCCATGACGCATTGTAGTCTAGCCGATTGGCTCGGCCGGCGCGACGCCTGGGAAAGTCCTTCTCTTTGAACCTTCCGAGAGCGCGGCCCGCGTCAGTTGTGAACCCCAGCCCAGCGCGGCCGGCACCCGCCGCCCTCAACGCCGCCCGAACACCCCCACGTAGGGCGGGTAGAGCTTGAGGAGATTGGCCACGTACCGCGGCCTGTGAGGGAAATACGACTCCTCCCGGAGGGTGAAGCCAACCGACTCGAAGAGCCGGCGCACCTCAGCACCGGAACGCCGGAAGATGTGAGTGCGGTCCTTCGCGTACGTAGCCTCGTAGACAATTCGATTGACGCGATTGTTGATGGTAGGGAGATGCACGACACAGATGCCGGCCCTGGCAATCCGCTCCCGCATGCACGCAAGAGCCCGCGCCGGTCCTCGGAGATGCTCGAGCACGTTGACCATGAGCACCACGCTGAAGTCGAGGTTGAATGCCAGACCTTCCTCGGCACTCGCGCGGCGCACCTCGCGTACCCCAGGCCGCCGGCCGGCTATCTCGACCGCGTGCTCGGAGATGTCACTGCCGTAGACGTCATAGCTGGCGGAGAACCGCTCAAGCAGATAGCCATGGCCGCACCCCACATCGATGAGAGCCGGCCGGCCGCTGTGCCGGCGGAAAGGAGCATGCTTCGCCACCATGCGCACCAACATGCGATCACGCAGCACGTCGGCGGTTCTTTGGCGGCGCCCCCGTCCGTACACCAGGTCGAAGTAGTCTGAGTCGTCTTCTTCGATCCCAGCAGGCTCCTCTGCCTCCCTCCCGCCGTCTGCAACCATGTACTGCCCTCCTGTTCTCGTCTGGGACCCTCGACGTATGGCACTTCCGCCTCACCAGGGCGAAGTGTCCGTTCTCTTGCCACTACCCCGGCTGCCCGGCCTCCAGCTCATCGATGGTGCGGGGCCAATCCCCCTTCAGCAACCGGGAACGGGCCCTGTCGGCCAACAGGCGTCCCTCCGTCTGGCAGCGAGGGCAGTAGTTGCACTCGTTCTCCGCGTAACGAATGCGCTGCACCGTCGTGCCGCACTCGGGGCAGGGCAGCCCGTAGCGTCCGTGTACGGCCATCCCCTCCCTGAAGGCCGTGACCTTCTCCGGGAACTCTCCCCCGGCTTCGCGACGCAGGCGTTCCGTCCATTCATGGAGAACCTCGCGGGTGGCGCGTTCGAGTCTCACGACCGCATCCTCCCCGAGCGTCTGGGTGGTCAGGAAAGGTGAGAGCCGCGCCCGGTGCAGGATCTCGTCGGAATAGGCGTTGCCGATGCCGGAGAATATGCGCGGGTCGGTGAGGGCGCGCTTGAGGGTGCGGTTTTCGCGGGCGAGCCTCTCTTTGAAGTCCGGCGCGCCCGCTTCCGCTATCTCCAGACCACCTGCATCAAGCAGCCGGAGCGCCTCCCGATCCCTCATCACGTGAAGTGAGGCCCTCCGCTTCTTGCCCGCCTCACTCACCAGCGCCCGGCCCACGTCGAAGTCGAGGGCGGCCAAGGTGCCCCGCGGCATCGACCTGCCGTCCTTCAGAAGCCAGTGAAGACGGCCGGCCACCATGAGATGCAGGGCAAGGAAGAGATCGCCCTCGAACACGAACACCAGCCGCTTGCCCAGCCGCTCGACATCCAGGAGCGCCCGGCCCACCGCCATATCCGGACGTGGTTCCACCGTGCGCACCAGAAACGGGTGCAGGATCTGCAGGCAGGAGAGGGGGTGCCCCGCCGCGCGCGCCACGAGGGCCTCGCGGTACACCTCGAGATCGGGCAACTCAGGCAGCGTGCCACCTCCTCATTGCTTCTGTGAAGCGCCCCGCGAGAGCGCACGAGTGCCGGACGACGACCGCCTTGCGCTTCATGATTATACGATGAGTGGTGACGCCTGCGCGCCCCACAAAGACCGGTGGGTCGTTGCGGAAGCACGCCGCGCCCGGTACCCTGACTTCGTCCACCTTCGCCGCCTCGGCGAGAGGGGCCTCTTGGGGAGGGGCTTCCAGCGAGGAGATTCGTGAACGCACAAGACGATCATGTCCCGGAGTACGTGTTGACCGACGTGGAGGGCACCCTCACCGCAGGAGCCATGTGGCGAGCCATCGGACGCCGGCTCTCTGCGGGAGACACACGAGGTCCCTACCGGCGCTTCATGCTTCTTTCGCTACCGGGAGTACTCGCGGCCCGCCTGCGCGTCATCGACTCCCAGACCTACAAGAACCATTGGCTCGAGAAGCAGGCCTCCTTGCTGACCGGGTCCACAACCGCCGACATCGAGGAGCTCGCGGAATGGGTGGTGGACCATGAACTGCAGCCGCAACTCCGCCCCGCTGTGCTCGAAGAGCTCGCCGAGCACAGCGCTGGAGGCAGACGAGTAGTGCTCGCCTCGGGCATGTACGAGCAGGTGCTCACTGCGCTGGCCCGCCGCCTGCCTTTCTCTCCGGTCGACATCCTGGGGACTCCTCTGCAGTCCGAAGGTGGCCGGTTCACCGGCAGTTTCGCCGCACCTGTGTGTGTGGCCGCGGAGAAGGCACGAAGGTCGCGTGCGCACGTGGGCGACGGGATCATACGTGCCGCCTACGGCGACACCGACTCCGACACTCTCATGCTCGAGTTGAGCATCAGGCCTGTAGCCGTACACCCCGACCGACGCTTGGCCCGCATCGCCACAGCCAGAGGGTGGCGCATCATCTCCTGAACGGACGGACCACAGAACGGATGCACTACGGGCCGGTCACATCCATGTCTCTCAGATCGACGAACCGGTAGCCGCGGGTCTTGAGTTCCTCAATCATGCCCGGCAGGGCTTCGACCGTCTTGGATCCGCCGATATGCATGAGCACGATGGCTCCGGGCTTCACCTTCTCTGCCACCACCCCTTGGATCTGGGCCACCGTGCGATCCTCTCGCCAGTCTATGGTGTCGATGGTCCAGTAGACGCTCAGATAGCCCTCCGCGGCGAGCAGTCGCAGCACATGGGCGTTCCGGGCTCCGTAGGGGGGCCTGAACAGCGGACGTGGATCATCCGCACCTGCGTCCTCGAAGAGCCGCTCGGTCCGGCGAAGCTCCTCCCGTATCCTGTCGTCACTGACGGTGGTGAAGTCGGGATGGGAGTAGGAGTGAGAGCCGAGAGGATGGCCATCGTCCAGTATGAGGCGCACGGACTCGGGGAAGCTCTCGACGAATTCCCCGGTGAGAAAGAAGGTGGCAGGGACCGCTTCTTCGCGCAGGATGCGGAGAATGGCCGGGAGAGATTGTTCCTCGTAGGCACCGTCGAAGGTGAGTGCGACCACCTTCTCGCTGGTGGACAGGGCCACAATCTCGCGGCCCACCTCGGGGAGGATGAGCGAAGGCAGTGTGGTCGTAGCCGCAGTGGCGATGGTCGTGAGAGGCGCCTCAGCAGTCGTCGTGGTGCTGACCGGGAGCGTGGGCGGAGACGTGGGCGAGGCCGAAGTGACTGTGCCTGAGCCGCAACCCCCTGCCATGAGCAGCCCGAGCACGAGAAGCGCGGCATAGACGGTCGCTCGGCTCCTCCGCCATTTCGCTGGGTTTCTCCTTCTCCGCATACCTCTCCGCATAACTTCTTGGACCTCCCCGGCTCACTTCACCATTGGGCGGCATCACCGTGCCGGGCATCGAGCCACGCCGCTATGCGCTCCGTCTCGGGCAATGACTCGAGAAAGAGACGGGCAACGTCGGCGTGATGCATCCACGGCACCTCCATGGTCACGGCAGGCTCGGGACGACGCCCATCGTTCACAGCGCGGGCGAAACGAACGGCCACTTCCGCGGGGACATGCGGGTCTCTTCGCCCCTGCACGAGCAGGCACGCCGGTCGCCGGCCGCCCCTCACGAATTCGAGGGGACTCGCCGAACGAGGATCGACGCCCGGGCCGAGCAGATCATGGAGCATGGTGCCCGGACGAGGCACTCCGTACACGGAGAGATCCAGAGGGGCGGCGAGAGAGAGGAGGCCGCTCGGCCCTGCAGCTCCCTGAGCGGATAGGAAACCCCTGGGGACGTCGGCGAAGGCCACCAGTGCCGCCAGATGGCCGCCGGCGGAAAACCCGCCCACCACCCAACGCTTGACACCACCCTGAGCGGGTGGCGACGTAGCCTGTGCAACGGCAAAGCCTGAGCAGGCATCATGGAGTTGGCGGGGAAAACGAAAGGCCGGCGCCAAGCGATAGCCGGCGACGGCGGTCACGAAACCCCGGGCCGCCATGGCGCGGCCCACGAAGGAGTAGCCGGCCGTGTCGCCGCTCCGCCAGCCCCCGCCGTGCAGAAAGAAGAGCCCCACTTCGCGCACCCGTACCCCCTCAGGGGGAGAGAACAGTAGCAGGTGCTGCCGGGGGTGCTCTCCGTACGCCACCATCTGTGGCTCGCTCGCCGGACCACCGCTCAGTGCGTCGAGAGCCACGCGAGGGTACACCCGCGCCCGTGCAACACTGTCGGCAAGGAAATCGCGAATGAGCGTGCCCTCCATGCCGGTAAGCATAACCTGTTCGGGAGCCCGACGCATCTGCTGACGGGGGAGGCCCGGTGGAGTCGTCTCCACCGGGCCTCCCCCCGCCTTCCGGGAGTGCTCCCGCAGGCTACTCGATCTCTACGGAAGGAGTCGGGTGCCCTTGGGCCTTCTCCTCGGGAGTACCCTCCCGCACAGACAGAACCTCCACCTCGAAGTGCAGCGTCTTGCCGGCGAGCGGATGGTTGCCGTCGAGAGTCACGCTGTCTTCACCGACCGCCGTCACCGTGAGGCGTACCGGCCCCTGCGGGGTCTCACCCACGACCTCCATGCCCTCGGAGAACTCCATATCGGCAGGCAGATCGCTCATGGGCACGTCGAACACGGCCTTGGGCTCGGGCTGGCCATAGGCCTCTTCGGGCTCGACCGTCACCTGGGACGCATAGCCGCCCTCCCGGCCTTCGAGTTCACGCTCGAGTCCGGGGATGATGTTGCCGTATCCGTGAAGATAGGAAAGAGGCTCGCGCCCCTCGGTTGAGTCCAACACAATGCCGTCGTCGTCGGTGAGGCTGTAGCTGAGGCTCACCACGTTGCCACGCGCGGCTTTCATGAGAAGTATCCCTTCTGTTCCGTTACCGGGGTTCTGCCTGCAGCATACATGATTGTCCTCAGCCGGGTTCAAGGGCGGTCCGGTCAATGCCGATACCTCCAGCAGACAACTCAGGAAAGGGTTGGGGGGTGGAGTTGGTCTTCTTCTGGGAACAGCAGCTGGATTTCGTCTTCCTCGTCTACGGGCTTGCGCTGCTGCTGCTCGGCCTGGTCTGCTTCGCCTTGGCACGGGCACGCCGGCAGGCCGTCCTGCCCTGGAGATGGCTGGGACTCTTCGGCCTACTCCTCGGCCTCAACGAATGGCTGGAGATCGTCGCGCTCAGCCTGGATGACCCCGCCTGGTTTCACGGTATACGGCTCGCACTCATCACCTGCTCCTTCCTCTGTCTGGCCGAGTTCTCGCGGCAGGGGCTTTCCCGTACCGGTCTTCGGATGCCGAGTCGCTTCATCTACGTGCCTCTGTTACTCTTGGCCGGGCTGGGAGGGCTCGCGGGGCTTACGGGGCTCGATGCCTCCATCCGCTACTCGCTGGGATTCGTAGCCTCACTCGGTACAGCCTGGGCCATGTGGCGCCGCCGAGAAGCGGAGGAGGGCCAAGCCGCCCTGCCCCTCTCCGTAGCCGCTGTCGCCTTCCTACTGTACGGGCTGCTACTCGGACTGGTGGTGCCCGCCGCCTCCTTCTTCCCCGCGTCGGTCATCAACCAGGACACCTTCCTGACCCTCTTGGCATTTCCGGCGCGCTTGTTGCGTGCCCTCCTCGCCGTGGTGGTGGCCGGCTCGGTCTGGGGCCTCTACCGGAGGGAGTTGCTTGTTGACCCCTACCTCGGATCACAACCGCGTCTGCGACGCGATCTCGCCTTCTTGGCCGCACTTCTCGTCATTCTCCTTCTCGGCCGGGGAATCACCGACCTCGTGGGTTGGCGCACCGACCGGGAGGCCCGTGAGGAGTTGGCCGTGCAGGCGAACATCGGTGCCGCCTCGCTCCACCCCGAGATGATCCTCTCCTTGGCCGGCGACGCCTCCGACCGGGAGAACCCCGCCTGGTTGAGCCTCCTCACGCAACTCAAGCTGCTGAGCGACGCGTCACCGGAGGTACTGTGGGCCTACCTTATAGTCCGGGCCGACGACGGCACCTTGTACTTCTCTGTGGATTCCGACGACGCAGACGATCCCACAAACTCCTCTCCCGGTCTCGTGTACACCGAACCCCCGCCGGAAGTCGAGCGCATGTTCGAAGGGGGAGGGCAGGCGGCCATTGGTCCCTACCAAGACGAGTACGGCACCTTCGTGTCTGCCTTCACACCGGTATATGACCGGTCCGGCGAGCGGATCGTGGCCGTACTTGGCCTGGATGTCTCCGCCGAGGACTGGCAGCAGATGGTCGCCCAGGGGCGCCTTGGGCCCACACTCATCACCTTGCTCATCACCGTCCTTCTGGTCATCTCGTTCGCGGCATATGAGTATCTTCGCTACTCCGGAGCCCGTATCAAGAGTTCCGAGACGAAGCTCCGGGCCATGAGCGATGCCGCCCTCGACGCCATCATCATGGTCGATTCAGACGGTGTCGTCACCTTGTGGAACAAGGCCGCCGAGAGGATCTTTGGCTACACCGAGGAGGAGATGATGGGCAGAGACCTGCACGCCCTTCTCGCCCCGGACGAGTTTCGCGACGCCGCCGACAGAGGGATGGCCGGTTTTCGGGTCACCGGCCAGGGTGCAGCACTGGGACAAACCCTCGAGATGAGAGCGGTGCGCAAGGACGAGAGCGAATTCCCCATCGATCTCTCGGTATCACCGCTCAGACTCGAACAACGCTGGTACGCGGTGGGCATACTCCGCGACATCACCAAGCGCAAGGAGTTCGAAGAGGCGCTGCGGGATGCCCGCGACCGCCTCGAGGCGCTCTTCGCCGCTTCTCCTGTGCCCATCGTGAGCCTCGACCTCGACGAGAGGGTCCGCATGTGGAATCCCGCCGCCGAAGCAGTCTTCGGCTGGACCAAGGAGGAAGTCCTGGGGCACCACATCCCCTGGGTTCCCGAGGACAAAGTGGGCGAGTCGAAGGAACTCCACGAAGCCTGGGTGAAGGGGGTCTCCAACCTGCACGTGGAACTGCAGCGTTGCACAAAGGACGGGCGCCTGCTCGATGTGAGCCTCTCCTCCTCTCCCCTGCGCAACGCACAGGGTGACGTCGTCGGCGAGATGGGTGTCATCCTCGACATCACCGAGCAGAAGAGATCCGAGCGCGCCTTGGCGGCGGCCAGACGTCAACTGCAGGCTACCAATCGGGAACTCGCCCGCTCCGCCGAACAGGCCAACAGACTGGCCTTGGAGGCAGAGAGGGCCAACGCCGCCAAGAGCGAGTTCCTCGCCAACATGAGTCACGAGATACGCACGCCCATGAACGGCGTCATCGGCATGGCCGGCCTCTTGCTCGACACCACGCTCGATGATGAGCAGCGCGACTACGCAGAGACCATCAAGGTAAGCGCCGATTCACTCCTCACCGTCATCAACGACATCTTGGACTTCTCGAAGATAGAGGCCGGGCGCTTGGAGATGGAGCACATACTCTTCGACCTGCGTACTACGCTTGAAGACACCATCGACATCCTGGCCTTGCAGGCGCACGAGAAGGGTCTCGAACTCACCGGCCTTGTGGAGTCCCACGTTCCCGGCCTCCTCGAAGGCGACCCGGGACGCCTCCGCCAAGTGCTCACCAATCTGATCGGCAATGCCATCAAGTTCACCGAACAGGGAGAGGTAGGCCTCAACGTCAGCCTGAGGGAGGAGGACGAGGAGACCGCTACCCTGCTCTTCGAGGTGTCCGACACGGGCATAGGCATTGCCCCTGACGCCGGGGAGAAGCTCTTCCGGCCCTTCAGCCAGGCGGACGGCTCGACCACACGGCGCTACGGAGGCACCGGGCTCGGGCTCACCATCTCCGCCCGCCTGGTGGAGATGATGGGAGGAGACATAGACTTTCAAAGCGAGGTGGGTAAGGGCTCGAGGTTCTACTTCACCGCCCGGTTCACCAAGAGCCACCGGCTGCCCACCGAGGACATCGTGCTCCCCGTCGACATCTCCGCGACCCGAATACTCGTGGCCGACGACAACGCAACCAACCGCAAGGTCTTGGGCGCCATGCTCGAGTCGTGGCACTGCCGGCATGAAGAGGTACCGGACGCCGCCACGGCACTGGACAAGCTGCGCAAGGCCGCCGCAGAAGGCGACTCCTTCCACATTCTCATCACCGACATGCTCATGCCCGGCCTTGACGGCGAAGCCCTCGGCCTCGCCGCCAAGGCAGATTCCACGCTCGCGGGAACCCTCTTGGTTATGATGACCTCCGCGGGCAGGCGCGGTGATGCGGCCCGCATGAAGAGGGCCGGATTCTCCGCCTATCTCACCAAGCCGGTGAAACAGTCCCAGCTCTTCGACTGCTTGGTCACGCTGTTGGGACGCACACTCGATGACGGGGACGAGGCCGGCGGCGAGAACCGTCCCGATCCGCCCCTGGTGACGCGGCACACGCTGGCCGAAGCGGAGAAGGGCCGCGCGCGCGTCCTTCTGGCCGAGGACAACGCCGTGAATCGCAAGGTCGCGCTGACCATTCTCACGAAGCTGGGCTATTCGGCCGACGCTGTGGAGAATGGGGCGGAAGCCCTGCGGGCACTGCAAGAACGCAACTACAGCGTGGTGCTCATGGACGTGCAGATGCCCGAGATGGACGGCTTTGAAGCCACCCGGCTCATACGCGAACCCACCTCGTCCGTGAGGAACCACGGCATCCCCGTCATCGCACTCACCGCCCACGCCATGGAGGGCGACCGCGAGCGCTGCCTGAGCGCCGGCATGGACGACTACCTCACCAAGCCCATCGACCCGACAGAACTTCAGCACGCTCTCGAGCGCTGGACGAAGGGTGGAGCCAGCAGCAAGGAGGGTTCCTCCCGTTCACACCTCGATGTAGCGGCCCACGTCCATCCGGAGGAGAAGGGTGACGGAGGGAAAGCGAACACCTCGACGGACATCTTCGACCCAAACGTGCTTCTCAGCCTACTCGGAGACGAGGAGTTGGCCGCTGAGATCGTGGGCGAATTCTTGGCGGACGGTCCCTCTCGATTGAACACCATTCGCAACACCTTCACCGAGGGCGATGCCTCCGCTCTGCGGGCGACCGCCCACAATCTCAAGGGTTCCTCGGCGAGCGTGGGCGCCGGGCACCTGCACGAGAGCGCCTCCCTCCTCGAACAGGCGGCCCAGTCCAGTCTCAATGCCCACACCGAGGCTCTCGTCTGCGGGGTCGAGCGCGCCTACAGCGAACTGGTCGATGAACTCCGGGTCCGGTACAGCGGCAGTCTCCTCGTGCATGGAGGCGCGGGAGACGAAGACACCGGGGAAGGGGGCATGACATGAAGGTGCTCGCCGCAGACGATGACGCCACTTCCCTGCTTCTCCTCACCCGTGTACTCGCACGATGGGGCTACGAGGCGGTGCCGGCGAGAGACGGCGCCGGCGCCCTCGCCGCCCTTCTGGCCGAGGACGCCCCCTCCCTGGCCATCATCGACTGGATGATGCCGGAACTCGACGGCATCGAGGTCTGCCGCCGTCTCCGAGAGCAGGAACTCGCCCTGCCTCCCTACGTCATCCTTCTTACCGCCCGGGACGGAAAGGAGGACATCGTCACCGGCCTGAACGCGGGCGCCAACGACTACGTGGGGAAGCCCTTCGACGCCGATGAACTCCGCGCCCGTCTCGACGTGGGCCGCCGCTATGTGGAGATGAACCAGAAGCTGCTCGCAGCCCTGGAGGCACTCGAGCGGCAGGCGCTCACCGATTCACTCACCGGCATACTCAACCGTGGAGCCGTCGTCTGCCGCCTGAAGGAGGAGATGGCGCGCGCCGACCGCGAAGGTACACCTCTCAGCGCGGCCATTCTCGACATAGACCACTTCAAGGTGGTCAACGACACCTTCGGACACTTGGCGGGCGATGAGGCCCTGCGCGTCGTGGTCCGCTCCTGCCAGGAGGTGCTGCGCGCCTACGACCTGTTCGGAAGATACGGGGGCGAGGAGTTCCTCCTGGTTCTGCCTTCCACGACTGCAGAGAGCGCCCGCCTCATCTGTGAACGTGTCCGCGCTCAGGTGGAAGCATTGAACATACATTGGCAGAATCACACGTTCCGCGTAACGGTGAGCTTGGGAGTCGCGGCTCTCCATCCGGGGCTCGACGTCGACTCACTGCTCGGACTCGCCGACCACGCTCTCTACCAGGCCAAGGAACGGGGAAGAAACCGGGTTGAGTGCTCCGAAGAAGCCGAAGGCGAGGCGGCCTACCCACAAAGTGGGTAGGCCGCCTCCTCCTCGTTGCTACCCACACAAACGTCAGGCTGCCGGTGCCTCCTCCGCCAGCTCCCGCAGAGCCCTCAACAAACCGCTCACG
>CAYRES010000005.1:49259-185967 GCA_964423425.1 uncultured Gaiellales bacterium
GGCTGCCGGTGCCTCCTCCGCCAGCTCCCGCAGAGCCCTCAACAAACCGCTCACGGTCTCCTTGGCATCGCCCGCCAACATGACGGTGTGCTCGCGTTCGTAGAGGGTGTTGTCCACACCGGAGTAACCCGGTTTCTCATCGAAGTTGCAGACCAGCACCTGCTTGGCTTGGTCGGCCCGTAGGATCGGCATACCCGAGATCGGGCATTCCTCCTTCTCGAGGGCGGCCGGGTTCACGACATCGCAGGCGCCCACCACCAAGGCCACGTCGGTCTCGGGGAACTCCGGATTGATGCGGTCGATCTCGATCAGTTGGTCGTAAGGAACGTTGGCCTCAGCCAGAAGCACGTGCATATGCCCGGGCATGCGGCCGGCCACGGGATGTACGGCGAACTTCACGTCTTTGCCCAAACCCTGCAGTGCCTTGGCCAACTCCACCACTTCGAACTGGGCCTGGGCCTGGGCCATGCCGTAGCCGGGAATGATGACCACCCGCTGCGCCCCACGTAGCGCGGAGGCCGACTCGGCGTAGGGGCCGACGGGAGCAGGGGAAGTGGTGGCGACCACCGGCTTCTCCACCGCTTCCGGCGTGACGGGGAGCTCGGAAGGCGCCGCCGGTGGCACAGTCGTCACCGCCCTGCCCTTCTTGGTGCGCGCACCACTTCCCAAGACCACATTGACCACGGAGCGGTTCATAGCCCGGCACATCACCAGGGTCAGCACCGAACCCGACGCAGCCACCGTGGCACCACAGGCCACGAGTAGTGTGCTCCCGAGTATGACCCCACAGAAGGCGGCGGCAAAACCCGCGGTCGCGTTCAACACAGAGATGAGCACCGGCATGTCGGCTCCCCCGATTCGTATGGCGAGCACGACACCGGCGGCGAGAGCGCACAGCGAGGCGATCGAGAGTGCGATAATCACCGCACCACCGGCCGCAAGTCCCGCCCACACGCAGGAGGCCGCCGCGAGAGCCAAGAGAACCATCAGCCAGAACGTATGACCCTTGAGGTACGTGGGCCGCCCGTCCAAGACTCCCGAAAGCTTACCGGCCGCGACGAGGCTACCGGTGAGAGTGGCGCCACCAATGACCAATCCGACCAGTCCGGCCGTCTCCTGCACCGGCGGAATGCCGGTGATACTACCTCTCCACACCTCGAGAAAGGCCACCAGCAGAGCCGCCATCCCTCCCGCACCGTGCTGGAACGCCACCATTGCCGGTATCTGCGTCATGCTGACGCGAAGCGCGATCACGAGGCCGACAACCCCGCCGGCAACCAGCACCGCGATGATGACGCCTATGAGGCCGAGTTCATTCCGCACAAAGACGGCCGCGATGGCCAGCGTCAGGGCGAGAGCCGCCACCAGATTCCCCAATCGTGCGGTCCTCGGCGAGCGAAACAACGCCACCCCTCCCACCAGCACGAGGATGACAACCACGTCCATGAGAATGCCCAACGAATCGCTCATGGCGCCTTCCTAACCCTTCTTGAAGAAGCGGAGCATTCGTCCGGTGATGAAGAAGCCCCCGATAAGGTTGAAAGCCGCACACACCACGGCCACCAGGCCGAGTGTCACCTGCAAACCGGTCGGTCGCGTGGAGAACAGCAGAAGCGCCCCGAGAATCGTGACCGCCGAAATCGCGTTGGTCATGGACATGAGGGGTGTGTGAAGCATCTGCGGTATTCGCGAGATCAGCAGATACCCCACCACCACAGCCAGCACAAACACACCCAGAAGCACCACGATCTCAACCAAGACACCCTCCTTCGAAGGGGGGCTCCCTGGGCCGCACCTGTGCGCGCAGCCCAGGGAGCGTGAACTCCTACACCAGACTCAAAGCTTTTCGAGTGCCCCGGTGTACAATCTCGCCTTCACGGGTCACGAGCGAGGCCTGCACGATGTCGTCGTCCCACCGAATCCGCCCGCCCTCAGGGTCGAGCAGGTTCTTGACGAAGGCAAGCATATTGGCCGAATACATACGGGTGGCGTCCACAGCCATCGCCCCGGGTATGTTCTGCGTTCCGACAATGGTGACATCGGCGACCACGACCACCTTGCCCGGGACCGTACACGCACAGTTGCCGCCCTGGTCGATGGAGACGTCGACGACCACCGAGCCGGGGCGCATGGAAGCAACCATCTCCTCCGTGACCAGGATGGAGGCGGTTTCCCCAGGAACAAGGGCGCTCAGCACCACCACGTCTGCATCGGCCACAAGCGGAGCAAGGGTCTCCCGCTCCTTCTCCACCCACTCCTCGGGCAGGCTCCTCGCGTACCCACCTTCACCCACGGCGATTTCGGGGGGAGCATCGAAGCCGGCAATACCGGCACCCAGGCTCTTGCTCTCCTCCCGAGCCGCCTCCCGGATATCCACGGCACTCACCACACCGCCCAACCTCTTGGCAGTGGCGACAGACTGAAGCCCCACGACTCCGCACCCCACAACCAGGAACTGAGCCGGCTTGTTCACTCCGATGGCCGTGCCGATCATCGGCACAAAGCGAGGAAGATGCTCCGCAGCGAGAATCACCGACCGGTAGCCGGTGACCGTGCTCATGGAGGTGAGCGCATCCATCTGCTGAGCTCGGGAGATACGCGGGATGCAATCCATGCTGAAAGAGGTGATCTCCCGAGCGGCCAAGGTCTTGACCATCTCCCAGTTGGAGGGAGCCGCCGGATGGAGGAAGGTGACGAGTACGGAGCCGGGACGCAACATGTCGGCCTCATGAGCTTCATGGGCCTGGTTGAACGCAGGCTGCTTCACTTTGAGTACCAGCTCGGCCTGATCGAACACCGCCACGGCGTCGGCAGCAATGGAGGCACCGGCACTCAGGTAGTCATCGTCGGAGAAGAACACGCCTTGGCCCGCGCCGGTCTCCACAAGCACGTCGAAGCCGGAGGCGACCAGTTCACGCACCGCCTCCGGAGTCGCGGCCACCCTCTTCTCTTCAGCGAGAATCTCTCTGGGAATTCCGATCAGCATCATGCCTCCTCACGACGTCCGGACGGGGATGGACAAGGCCTCATCCAAGGCTCGCCGCAAGACGGGAGCCTGTGACCTTCGAGCCACGTGACGGATGGTTTCGAGCACGCGATCCATCTCGAAGGTCGAATCAGGGTTCTCTTCGCGCTTGGGAATGAGCCGGGCCAATGCCTCGGCCGCCGTCACCCTCACGGTGAGCGGGGCCTCTTGGTCGACCAGTACGTTCAGCGTGTCGGCTATGAGCAGATCGGAGGCACAGTTCACCTCCGGCACACACTCCAAGACGGCCTGCTGCAACCTGCGATTCGCTCGAAAACGTAAGATGCGGGCAAGACCGGGCTGGTGCTCGTCCAACTCGCCTTCGCTGCGTAGCTTCTCCAGCTTCTCAAGCGTCGTACCCCACTCGGTCAGATCTCCGAAGACGTCGGCGGGCATGTCAATCTACCTCCATGTGTGGGAAACGCCCCAGTAGACCGTGCACACACATGATGTCGTGAGCCGCTCCGCAACGCCATCGGCAGAAGACGCGAACTTGCCTCCCATGAGCCCCATTCACGGGTCCGCCTATACCGTATGCGCCCATCGGGCAAAGGCAAAGCCCAGCTCAGGAACAGGCTTACGTACGTGCGGAGCGTGGCAGCATCGGCGGATACGGAGCTCGGTCGAATCGCCGCAGCGGGCGGGGCCGGAGCGGCGGGGTAACTAGAAATCCAGGTGGGTAAGACCCGCCCTCACCGCGTACTTGGTCAATCCGGCCACGGTGTGTATCTCAAGCTTCTCCATGAGGTGACGCCGATGAGTCTCCACCGTCTTCGCGCTGATGTGGAGACGTTCGCCCACCTCGCGGGCACTGCAACCCTCTGCAATCAGTTGGAGCACCTCACGCTCACGAACCGTGATAGCCGCCAACGGGTCGTCATTCTCCCGCCCGCCTTGGCGCACCATGTCGGCCAGCACACCCCCGACCTCCGGGCTCAGGAAGACCCGACCCGCACCGACCGCCCGGATGGCGTCCACCACCTTGTCGAACGCACAATCCTTCAGCAGATATCCGCTTACCCCGAGCGCCAACATCTCGCGTACGTAGCGGCTGTCGGAGTGCATCGAGAGAACCACGATCTTGGTGGAGGGTGCCCCCGCCATGACCCGCCTCGCCACCTCGACCCCGTTCAACCCGGGCATGGCGATATCGAGCAGCAAGACATCCGGCTTGATCTCCCGAGTCAGCTTCACGGCCGAGAGACCTTCCTCCGCCTCGCCCACCACCTCGAGATCCCGCTCCTTTTCGAGCAGGCCCTTCAGCCCTTCGCGTAGGATCCGGTGGTCATCAGCCAGAAGCACCCTGATCATGTACTCACCTCTTCGCCTACTCGTCTTCCACCCGGGGAACGGAGAGCGTGACCACCGTCCCGTGGCCGGGTGCCGATTCCAGGTTGAACCGCCCGCCCAGCCAGGACACGCGCTCGCGGATGTTGAAGAGACCAAACCCCCCCTCACCGGTCATCCTGTACGCCTCCTGGGGTGCAGCCATGCCCACGCCATCATCCGCCACCATCAGCCGGACCACCTTCTCGGTGCCCGAGAGTTCCACCCGAACCTTTCGCGCAGACGCATACTTGGCGACATTCGCGAGGAGTTCGGCTGCCGCCTGGAACAAAGTGACTCGCAGTTGCTCGCTCAAACCATCGGCCACGGATAGCGCCGTCTCAACCTTGAACCCATAATCCCTCTCGGCCTTCTCCCCCAGCCATTCGAGCGCCGGACCAAGACCGAGTTCGTACAGAATGGGAGGACACAACTCGAAGGTGAGGCTTCTGGTCTCGCTGATCGCCAGCGCGAGTAGCGTCTGGATCTCCTCCAGTGCAGTCGCCGTTTCGCCTTCAGCGGACACGGTGGAGCGAAGCTGTGAGAGCCGCAGGTTGATGAGCGCGAGTGACTGACCGATACGGTCATGCAGGCTCTCGGCGATCGCCCGTCGTTCGCGCTGCTCACTCATCGACAACTCGGACGCCAGCCGCCGCAGGTCGTGCTGATAGAAAGCCAGTTGCTCCTTGGCCTTCTCCCGCTCGATGAAGGCGCCGAGTCGCAGGCAGATGGTGTTCAAGAGGCTGCGCTCCTCCACCAAGAAAGGCCCCTCGTCTTCCTGGGGCATCTCCTCCAGGTAGCACACGGTGAGACTACCCGCCACCTTTCCGAGAACCACGATGGGAGCCTGCTGGCAGCTACAGCCTTCCGGGGCGGCGCCCGTCTGGAAGCGGCGGCCCTCCACCTCGAGGCCGGCACAGGTCACGTCCGGGTACTGCCACGCCGAGGGGATCAACTCGACAACCGCCTGGAGCGTGGCCGGCAGGTCGCCGCTGCTCCTCTCGAACACCCGGGAGATACCGTAGAGACAGTTGAGCTCCTTGACACGCTCCCTGAGTAGCCAGGACTCATCATGGGAGACGGCCCGCCGGCCCGACCCGGTGGGGCCATTCCTCTCAACGATAGCGTCACCCCCGAAGTTCGCCTGTTTCCCCGCCCCCGCCACCTCTCGAGACGCGAAGTACAGCTATTGGCTATCATGGCACGAAACCCCGCCCGCGGAAAGCGGTGGAGGTCGAGGCAGCGGCGACGACCCTGCCGAGACAGGCGGTGCGGCTGCGCTGGAGGCCCTGCTGGAAGCAGCGGTGCGGCGGTGCCGGAGGCCATGGCGCCGGGGGGCACCGCCGCCGTCAGAAGCAGAGTCCACGTCTGAAGGGAGGGCGATGAAAGACAAGGCCGACTATCGTCATGACGGCCGTGCCGTCCTCACCCTCGATGCCGGTGGCGCCGGTCTCACCTTCGCCGCCGTCCAGGCTATGGAGATCACCGGGGAGACCCTGGTTGTGCCTGCCGAATCACCTTCGCTCGACGTGTTCTTGGAGCGGGTGATCACCGGTTTCTCCACCATCGCCCGGCAACTCGAGGTTCCCGTTCGGGCCCTCAGCTGCAGCCTTCCCGGAACGGCCGAATACCGTCACGGCGTCGTCCGGCAGCTCCCGGGTCTTCCCGAACGGAGAGGCGCAGTCGCCTTGGGGCCCGTGCTCGAAGACCACTTCGGCCTTCCGGTGTTCTTCAGCAATGGCGGGGCCCTGTTCGCCCTGGGTGAAGCCGCAGCCGGCTTCCTGCCCTTCGTCAACCACCTGCTGACCGACGCGGGCATCTGCAAGCGCTTCTCGAACATCTTCGGAGCCACTCTCGGTCCCGGTCTCTGCGGAGGCGCAGTCCACCGAGGACAACTCATCCGGGGTGACCACGCGGCAGCGGGCAGGACGAACCGCATGACCACCACACTCCTTCCCTCCCGCAGCGCGGAGGAGACCGTGAGTGAGGGTGGCATCAGACAGGCCTACGCACGGGAGGCCGGCCTCGACCCCGCCCGGGTGCCGGGTCTCGCACACCTCTACGCCATCGCGACGGGTGGTATCCCCGGTGACGGCAGGGCTGCCCTCAGCGCCTTCACCGAAGTGGCCGTGGCGGCCGGAGGCCTGCTCGCCAATGCCGTCGCCCTCCTCGACGGACCGGTGGACGGACCGGTGGTGGTAGGTGGTAGCCTGGTGAAAGACCGTCCGCTCTTCCTCAACCGGCTCGTGGAGGAGATGAACAGATGCATGACCTGCCGGGGAGCCGATTCACCGGACCTCGGCGCGACGAGGGTGTTCAACCTCGAAGACCCCGAGGGCCGAGCCGGATTCCTGCGGGAGACAGGGGAAGAGATCGCCGTACCCAGCAGCGAGCGGACCGTCTTCCCCGATCCTGTCCCAAGAATCGGTGTGGGGATGAGCCGGCTCGGGACTGAGCGGGCCGTTGCCCTCGGCGCCTACGTGTTCGCGCTCCAGCAACTCGATGAGACCGCCACCCCCGAGGATGAGACTGCGTCCCCGAAGTCCGCCGGCGGTCGCCCGGCCGGCGGCACGCCCGCCTCCCCTGCCCCCTCGGCCGCGGCCTCCCCAGCAGCGACACCTCCCGGAGGGGCCGCCGAAGTCAACCCCGGGGCCGCCCCCGAGAAGGACACCATGGGAGTCACCGTAAGAACCCCCACTGGGCCCGAGCACCGGCCCTGGGGGTACTACGTGGTCCTCGAAGACGCCCCTACCTTCAAGGTCAAGCGCATCGTGGTATATCCCGGTTCCCGCCTCAGCCTGCAACGCCACACCCACCGCTCCGAACACTGGTGCATCGTGGAGGGAGAGGCCGAGGTGACCTTGGAACGCAGGCAGCTGCGGCTTTCCCCAGGCGATTCTGTCGATGTGCCCTCGGGATGCACCCATCGCCTGGCAAATCCGGGCCGGGTACCCTTGATCCTCATCGAGATCCAGCAGGGTGACTACTTCGGCGAGGACGACATCGTGCGTGTGGAGGATGATTTCGGGAGAGCGTGAAGCCGCTCACCAAGGGCGGCGCCGCACACAGGCCCCACCGAACGCCGGCGCCGCACAGTAGTCGGCGCCTCGCCGCCGCGCCTGACGCAGGCCGCGCCGCACGGCCTGCGAACACGCGTCGGCCCGCCCGGATGCCGGGGGGCAGCCCGGATGGCGAGGAACCCCGGCGCGGCGGCGGCCCTTCTACCAACCGTTCCAGTGCACCCTCGAGGGCTGGAAGCGGCCGGCAGGCGGCTTCGTCTCCGCCGGGTAGCCGATGGGTACGAGCGCGAGTGGCACGATGTGCTCGGGCAGGCCGAGCAGTGATCTCAGACCCACGACTCGCTCTTCCCGCGGATAGCAACCCAGCCACACCGCCCCCAGGCCGAGCGCATAGGCAGCCACCAGAAGGTTCTCCGTAGCAGCGGAGCAATCCTGCACCCAGTAGCCGGTGTGGGTATCGAGCGTGAGATCGCCGCACACCATTACGGCGAGGGGCGCGCTCGGAACCATGTCGGCATATGGGTGTACGCTCGGGACACGTTCGAGCAGCCGGCGGTCGTTCACCACCACGAACTGCCACGGCTGCTGATTGCCCGCCGAGGGCGCAGACATGGCCGCCTCAAGGAGCCGTTGTACCAGCTCCTCGGGGATGGGACGCTGCTCGTACGAACGTATGCTCCGGCGGCCGAGGAGGGCCTCCACCGCAGAGAATGCGTCGCCGGCCGGCACGCCCTCAAGCCTCTCTCGTGGCCGAACCCGGAGCCAAGCTCTCCTCTATGCCCGGAGTGCGCCACCTCTTGAGATGGTGAATGAAGCCGTCGACCATTGCTCGGGCTGCTTCTTTGGGCATATCCCTCTCCTCGGCCATGGCAGCCGCCACCCGATCGGCCATCTCCTCGAGGGTGATATCCGGCTCCAGGAAAGACCCCTCGTGGTAGCAGAGCGAGCAGAACTCGGCGCTCTTCACACCCCCGGCTTCAGTACCCTTGTCGGCATCACTCTGGAGGGGCAGCCCGCAACTCTGACAGAACGGCGCACCTGTGTGCTCGGTAGACATGTGACCCCCTTTCGAGCTCGACGCGCAGTACTACACGAAGTACCACATATCTTCTTGTACCCGCTCCGGCTCCGCCCCATGCCGGCGGAATGCAGGTGCTCTGCGCGCAGGCCTACCTCACTTCAGATCGGTGCGCCCTTCGGCGTCGCCATAGCCGGAAGAACAGGTAGGCCAGCGCAGCCAGCAGCGCGACAACCAGTATGGGGGCCACAATGGCGGCCACCGAGAGGGCGACCGCTCCCGCATCTTCGGCCACACTCACCACCGGCCCCCCCACTCCCGCCGTCGACACGTTGAGCGCAGGACGTGAGAGAGCCTTTACCGTGTGCACACCACCGGCAAGGAGCACTCCGGCCACCACGAGAAGCCAGGGAGCCACGTTCGATGCACTTCCGGCTGCGGCCACCGACACGATACCCCCCGCCGCCGGCCGCACGACCGTCTGGATGATGTCGTTCACGTGGTCGACCACCGGCACCTTGTCGGCCACCATTTCCACCACGAGAAGCACGGCAATGAGCGCGATCACCCACCACGAACCGAGCACATCGAAAGGAGCTCTCAACTCGAGCCACTCGAAACGCTGGGCCAGAGCCACCGCGAGGAGCGGGATATAGGCGTTGAGCCCGGCCGGGATGGCGAGCCCGAGTGCTGTGAGCAGCTCCACCGGCACATCCCCCCTCAGCCGCTACCCTCGCCTCAGGCGCCGAGCACGGCCACCAACGCCGCTTTGATGGTATGCAGCCTGTTCTCGGCTTGGTCGAAGACTATCGAGGCCGGAGACTCGAACACCTCTTCGGTGACCTCCAAGGCGTCCAGCCCATACCTCGCCCCTATTTCCCGGCCAATCTTCGTATCGGTGTTGTGGAATGCGGGCAGGCAATGCATGAACTTGGTGGCCGCATGATCCGTCGCCGCCATGAGCTTCGCATTCACCTGATACGGCACCATGAGTTCGATCCTCTCGCCCCACAGCTCCGCCGGCTGCCCCATCGACACCCACACGTCTGTGTAGAGGAAGTCGCAGCCCTCAACTCCCTCGAGTGCATACTCGGTGACCGTGAGGCGCGCTCCGGTGGCCTCGGCCGCTTGGAGCGCTTCGGTCATCCGCTCGGGCGTGGGGTGGCATTCCGGCGGACCGGCGAAGCGCGCGTCCATGCCCATCTTGGCGGCACCCATGAGAAGAGAATGAGCCGTGTTGCAGGCACAGTCACCCAAGAAGCAGAACGACACCCCCTCGAGCGGCTTCGACGAGTGCTCCTGCATGGTCAGGAAATCGGCCAGCACCTGGGTGGGGTGAAACTCATCGGTGAGACCATTGAACACCGGAACACCGGCATGCGCTGCAAGCTCCTCCACGACCTCCTGACCGAAGCCTCGGTACTCGATCGCATCGTACATGCGGCCCAAGACCCGGGCGGTGTCTTTCATGGTCTCTTTGTGACCGATCTGCGAGCCCGTGGGCCCGAGGTAGGTGACGTGGGCACCTTGGTCGAAGGCGGCCACTTCGAACGCACAGCGGGTTCGTGTGGAGTCCTTTTCGAAGATGAGCGCGATGTTCTTGCCCGCCAAGCGCGGCACTTCGGTACCCGCGTACTTCGCGGCTTTGAGGTCCGCGGAAAGCCGGAGGAGGTAGCAAAGCTCTTCCGGCGAGAAGTCTCCCAGACGCAGCATGTGCCTATTACGTATGTTCACCGGCATACCGCCTCCTTCTCCCGTGGGCCGTGGTGCACGTGAGCCGCCCGCACCCCCGCGGGGCAGACATGCGCTCTTTGCGCTGGCTGCAGCATACCGCACCCGCGCCGCTCACAGGTGTTCCCACCCGGCCTCCCGCGGGACCGGAATCAACTGCTTTCGCCCTCACCTCTCGAAGGTCCTTGCCCCGCGGGTGTCGCTGTAAGGGCCTCCTGGACCCGAGCCAGAGCCTCCACATCACCGAGAAGCACGGCGTCGTCACCTGCTCCCAGAACCTCCGCCGCCGCCGGATTGCTCACCACCTCGGAGCCCCGGCGAATCGCCACCACGGTGACCCCGTACCTACCTCTCAGATCGGATTCCGCCAAGCTCTTGCCAGCAGCCGTAGCCCCGGAGGCCACTTTGAACGTGGCCACATCGACCTCGGCACTGAGTGCCTCCAACCGCTTGCGCACCCGCCCTCTTCCGTCATCCCGGCGCAGGTAACCGTAGTCCTCGGCCCGGATGCGCTCCGTGAGCTCCCAGATCGCCTCTTCGGGAACCAGGTAGTGCCTCAGGGTGCGGACGAAGAGCGACAGCGACGTCTCCAGTTCCTCGGGCACCACCTCATCGGCCCCCAAATCCCGTAGCGGCTCGACCTCGACCAGGTACCGTGTACGAGCGATGATGTGGAGGCGGGGATTCAAGCGCTTGAGCAACTCCACTATGCGTCTCGTGGCAGCGGGATCGTTGATGACCACGGCAGCCACCCGGGCCCGGGCCACACCGGCCTGGGCGAGCACGACCTGGTTGGAGGCATCGCCATAGAGGATGCTCTCACCCCTTTCCCGTTCCTCGTGGACCGTGTGTGGATTCATCTCCACCACCACGTAACCGATGTCCGCCGAGCGGGCGGCCTTGGCCAGGTTTCGTCCATTCACCCCGAAACCGATGATCAGCAGATGATCACGGAGAGCGGTGTCTGGGGATGCTTCGGCCGTTTCCCGCCCGAGCTTACCCATGAGGGGGAGCCGGCAGACGATGTCGCCTATCTTGTCTCTCCCGCTGATGAGCAGAGGCGTAGCCGCCATGGTGAGCACCGAGACGGCCAAATAGGCTTGGTACTCCCAAACACTGAGCAGACCAAGAGCAACCGCCGGCTGGGCCAAGACGAAGGAGAACTCCCCCACCTGTGCCAGCGAGAGCCCACTGAAGACGGCCGTTCTCGCCGGATAGCGCAGCAACAGTACCGCGGTGCCGGCAGTGAGCGCCTTGATCACGATGATCGCGAGAACGAGAAGGAGGAGCCACCAAGCACCGCGGGCCACGAACGCAGGGTCGATGAGCATGCCGATAGACACGAAGAAGAAACTCATGAACACGTCTCGGAAGGGGATCACCTGGCCGAGCGCCTGGTGCCCATACTCGGACTCGGAGATGACGAGACCGGCAAGGAACGCTCCCAGCGCGAGTGACAGGCCGGCAAACGCAGCCAGTTCTGCAATGCCGAAGCACAGGAGAAACACGGTGACGAGAAAGAGCTCCGGGTTCCTCCCGCGCGCCACTACGAAGAACAGCTTGGATATGAGGTACCGTGCCACCAGCAGCACCCCGGCGACCAGGCCCACGGCCTTCAGCAGGAGGAGCCACAGCGGTCCCTCAGTGGCTCCCCCTCCAGCCAGAAGCGGCACGATCACCATGAGCGGCACCACCATGAGATCCTGGAAGAGTAGGATACCCAGGCTGTTGCGTCCGTGGGGTGTGTCGATCTCGCCTCTCCCCTGATAGAGGCGAAGAACGAGCGCGGTGCTGCTCACGGACAAGAGAATGCCGAAGAGGGCCGCCAGCTTCACTGCCGCGCCGAAAGCCAAGGCCACTGCGAACACGATTCCCCCGGCCAGAAGCATCTGGACCGAGCCACCGATGGCCAGGTTGCGACCCATCTTGAGGAGCTCGGGCATGGAGAACTCCATACCGATCGTGAACAGCAGAAGCACCACCCCGAGTTCGGCCAGAACGCTCACGCTCTCCGGCTCGGACACGAGCCTGAAACCACCGGGACCCACCACGACACCCGCCACGAAGAGGCCGATCATCGGCGGCAGGCGAAGCCGGCTGAAGACGATCATGACCGCTACGGCCACGGCCAGTACAACAGTGATGTCCCTTACCAGATCGAAGACCGCCATGCCGGAAGACCAGACTCGCCCGCGATCAGAGGTTGACGGGGACGCCCATCTCGTGCAGATACTCCTTCACCTGCCGGATGGTGAAGGTACGGAAATGGAAGACCGAGGCCGCCAACAGCGCCGAAGCCTTACCCTCGACTACACCTTCATAGAAGTGCTCCAGGGTGCCCGCACCGCCGGAGGCGATCACCGGGATCGCCACACCTTCGGCGATGGCCCGGGTGAAGGGGATATCGTAACCGGCCAAGGTGCCGTCGCCCTCCATGCTCGTGGGGAGCAGCTCCCCGGCCCCCCGGGCTTCACACTCCTTGGCCCACTCCACAGCATCCTTGCCCAACGGCTGGGTGCCGCCGGCCACCACGACCTCGAAACCAGAGGGCATGGCCGGATTGTGCCTGCCGTCGATGGCCACGAGTATGCGGGCGGAGCCGTAACGGGCCACGGCGTCACTCACCAGCCCGGGGTCGTTCAGGGCCGCCGTGTTCATCGATACCTTGCTCACGCCCACTTCGAAGAGCGGCTCCATATCAGCAAGCGCGGCGATGCCCCCTCCCATCACCAGCGGTACGCGCAGCACCTCGGCCACTCTCTTGGCCCACTCGATCCTGGTCTTGCGGTTCTCGAGCGTGGCAGCGATGTCGAGCATGGCCAACTCGTCGGCGCCTTCTTCCTGGTAGTAGGCGGCATTCTCCACCGGGTCACCGGCATCGCGGATGTCGATGAAGTGCACGCCCTTGACGACCCGGCCCTCCTTCATGTCCAAGCAGGGGATTATCTTGATAGGCGTCATCGCCCCGTCCCTCCTCGCATCGGCCCGTCTCTTCTCACCTGTTGCGGAATTCCGCCATCACCAGCGCATTCACCTTAGCACGTAGCGCCACCGTGCGGTGCCGTCCGCGCTGGGCCGCCTTGATGGGATCCTCACAGCCTCAGACAGAGCTCCTCAGACAGAGGGCAGATCGTGCTCCTCCACGAACTCCTCGATTGCCCCGAAATACGTGGCCCCATCCACGCTCATGATGTCGTTGTGGCCCGCTTCGATCGACACCAACCGCTTGTCCGGAGAGCCCGCATTGCGGTGGTTCTCCTCTGCTTCCGAGAAAGGCACGATGGCATCATGCAGCCCGTGAAGGAGGAGAAGGGGTCCTCCGTAACCCCTCAGTTTCACCTTGTTCAAGAACACACCGTCTTCACCAAGGGCATTTTCCCGCCGAGGCAGATGCCGCCTCCAACGATAGCGGAAGTTGTTGGCTGCGCCGGACTCAATGATGAGCCCCCTGAACTCGCCGTCATGATGAGCGGCCAGCTCACACGCGGGAATGCTCCCGATGGAACGCCCCATCACGAACACGCTGTCGCGGAATCCCTCCTCCGCAAGCAGGCGCCGCAAGGCCGCAAAGACCGTGCGAGCGTCGCTCAGAGTGTTCACGAAAGTGGGCTCGCCGCTGCTCTTGCCGTATCCCCGGTAGTCGATGACAAAGAGGTTCATGCCCCGCTCCAGGTAGGCGGGAGCGAACCAGTCGTAGTCGGCCACGGTTTCGCCGTTGCCGTGGAAGTAGAGGAGGGTGGGTGCCTCGAGGCTCTTGACCCAGAATCCCCAACCCAGACGGACTCCCTGCTCGACCTCGAAGAAACCCGTTCGCCCGTGGATCATCTCTGAACCTGAGGCGCCGAAGCGCCCGTAGTCCATGTAGCCGAGGGGAAAGAGTTCGGCGAGAATCCGTGGATCATCGAGAAAGGAGAGATCGGTGTCCGGCGGGGGAAGCGGCGGGCCCGCAGGGGACGCTGAGGAGGAGCCCGGCGTGCCCTCGCAGCAGCGCGCGTCCGTGGTGCCACCGTTCTCTCTTTCTCGGTCGAAAGACTGTGAGTGTGTCATGATGGCCTGCCTTCACGTGACTGGGAAGCTCAAGCATGGGGTCTCTGCGCGCCCACGTCAAGTGCGGACGTTTGCCTCCCGGCCGAACGGGCACTATTCTCCCCGCTGGCTGACACACGTCTGCTCGTGACCCGGCATTCTGCATGAGGGGAGAGGAGTGCATCCATGACGGCAAAGGTGCTCGTGACGTACGCAACCCATACCGGCTCGACCGCGGGAGTGGCGGAGAAGGTGGCGGAGACCCTGCGGCAGGAAGGTGCCGAGGCGGAGGTGATGCCCACCAAGAGCGTGAAGGATCTCTCTCCCTACGATGCCGTCATCGTGGGCACGGCCATCCGCGCCGGGAGGCCCCACGGCAGGGTGGCCACCTTCCTCAAGAAGAACTCGACCGCGTTGGCGGAGCTTCCCGTCGCCTACTTCTGTGTCTGTCTCACCATGATCGAAGATTCCGAGCAGCACCGGAGTGAGGCCTCGGCCTACCTCGATCCTCTGGCCGAGCTGGTGGAACCGGTCGACCGCGGCCTGTTCGGTGGCATCTACGCTCCGGACAAGCTGAGCGCTCCCGTGCGCCTCATCATGAAGAAGATTGCGGAGAAGGGCGGCCTGGCTCCCGGTGATTTCCGCGACTTGGACGCCGTGGAGACCTGGGCGAAGGACGTCCTCCCCAAGCTCACCCGTTAGGCGAAGCGGCGAGGCTCACACCTCGACCGAGAGAACGACGCGGTCACGGAGACCCACGTAGCCGCGGTGGGTCAGCCGCAGCTGAGGGATCGAGGCCGTGGCCAATGTGCTCACCGTGAGCACCGGCTTCTCCCAGGGGACTCCGCGCGCCGCGAGCGCCTCCTCCACCGAGCGGAGCCGGCCGGCCACCTCCTCGGCCGCATCGAGCGAGCAGATGCCGCACAGGGGAGCCGGACTCTCGGCAACCACCTCCGACCCCACGGCGAAGGCAGCCCCTCCGCCCAGCTCTCCGAGCCGGGCCATCGCCGTCTCGATGGACTCCACGTCCCTACCCACAGCAAGCAGATCCGTGGTGTCCCAACACATGGTCGAGGCGCATGCGCCTTCTCTGAGTCCGAACCCCTTGATGAAGCCGGCGAAGACCCCCCGCCCGTGCACCCTATCCACCGCGACCGCGAAGCACACGTCGGCGGCAGTAGCCGGATCATCGAGGTCGAGGACCGCTTCCTTCGTCACCAACCGGCTCACGAGTTCCATGGCCCGCACCCGGCCGTGCCGAGGGGGCAGGTCGATCACCACTCCCGCCACGCGCACCGTCTTCGAGAACTCGGGCGGGAATGCGACAGGCACGGGTTCGGCCAACACTCTTCCCTCCTCGAACAGCGGCCGTCCTGCCGCGAGCACGAGCCGCGGCTCGTAGCGCCCCGGAGACGGGATGAGCACCAAGTCGGCGAAGCGGCCGGGCGCCAGGGAGCCGAGCGCATGGTCCAGTCTGAAGTGCTCGGCCACGTTGAGTGACACCATGCGGTAGGCGAGTGCGGGCGACGCGCCCATCGCGAGCGCCCGCTGAAGAGACCAGTCCAGATACCCTTCCTCGGCGAAACCGGCCGCATCCTGCCCGTCGGTGCAGAGGGCGAGTCGACGCAGGTCGAGCGGCCGACCGAAGATGCCCTTCACCGCCTCGAGCTCCCTCCGCACCGCCCCCTCGCGCACCAGCACCCAGTATCCCTGGCGGAGGCTCTCGAGTACCTCTTCCTCGGAGATGGGCTCGTGGTCGGAGGTGGGGCCAAAGCCGGTGTAGGCTTGAAGCTTGAGACCGCGGGCTCCGGCGGTGTGGCCCTCTATGAGCCGCCCCTCCTTCAAGGCGAGAGCCGCAAGCTCCCGAAGCCTTCTCCCCTGGGAGTTCTCGAGCAATAGATTGCCCCAATAGATCTCGCCCAAGCCGAGACAGCGCTCATCGCGAAGGATTTCACGTACCTCCTCCACGGAAGGTGCCATGATCTCCTCCTCTTCGGTGAGACCCGGGAGGGGCGATACGGTGAAGAAGAACCTCAGAGGCTGGGGACGAAGAGCCTCGACCACCGCCCGGTAGCCGGCAAGTCCCGTCACGCGGGGCAGCTCATCGGTCTCCGCCACCACGGTGGTGACCCCCGTGGGAAGGACACGCCTCACGAACTCCTCCACTCCGAGTTGCGTGAACACGTGAGTGTGGCCATCGATGAGGCCGGGAACAGCCGTGAGGCCCTCGCCGGCGATGATCTGCGCACCCCCGGGCTCGGGCATGGCGCGGCTCGGCCCCGTGCAGGCGATAAGACCGGCCTTGATCCAGATATCGTGGTCCTCGAGAAACTCGCCCGTAGAAGCCACGAAGAGCGTCACGCCCGACACCACCAGATCGGGTTCCGCCGCCCCACGCGCCACAAGCGCCGCCTGCTCACGCCTCTCCTGCTCGGCCCCGAAGAACACCCGTCACCCCCACGTCCGCCACCGGCTACCACACTCATCCTACCTGAGTCCACCCTCCTTCGGGGCTATGCGTCCCCCAGAGGGCTGCCGGCAGTGGTGCGGACCTCGCACGGGCGGACGGCGGCGGGTGCGCGGTGGGACGCGACGAACGGATGGCGGCGGGTGCGCGGTGGGACGCGACGCCGGCCGGATGCGGAGCCCGTGCACTTGGGGCACAATAGGAGACATGGAGAAGGTGATATACACGGGCCACGGTACCGTCCGCCACTCTCCGCCCGGTTCGGACCGAGCCCGCCGGCACGGAGGCCGCCCATGAGACCCTTCCGCGTGAAAGCCGTGCTTTTCGATTTCGACGGTACGCTCACAGAACCCGGACTGCTCGACTTCGCGGAGATAGGCCGGGCCATAGGTAACCCGCCGGGCACACAGGTTCTGGAGTACATTGAGACGCTGGCCGACAGCGGCCAACAGGCTGAGGCCTTTGCCCTCTTGGAAAGATTCGAGCTCGAAGCTGCCGCCTTGTCTAAGCCGAACGAGGCGGCAGAGGAGACCGTCGGCTATCTTCGCACACAAGGCCTTGCCCTCGGCATCATCACGAGAAACTCCTTGACCTCGGTGGAGAGAGCGCTCGAGAACTTCACCGGCATCTCCGCAGCCGACTTCGCCCTGATCATGACCCGCGACCTCCCCCTGCCACCCAAGCCCGCCCCCGACGGCATCGTAGAAGCAGCCCGCCTGCTCGACGTCGCGGTCGAGGAGGTCATGATCGTTGGCGACTACACCCACGACATCGAAGCCGGCACACGGGCGGGGGCAGTCACCGTGCTCCTCGAGAACCGCACCGCCAATCACTTGGCGCACGTCTCCGCCGACTTCCGCATCTCCTCGCTCACCGAACTGCCTGACATGGTGCGTCTCGGCCTCGCCCTCCCCGAGGGAAAACTCCCCAACGACCTCCTCCAACCCTTTCTCGCCGGGCTCTCGCCCGATGCGAGCGTACTGGTGGGGCCCGCCCTGGGAGAGGACGCCGCGGTGGTGGCTGTCGAGCCCGGCCACGGCGTTGTCTTGAAGTGTGACCCGATCACCTTCGCCACCGAGGAACTGCCCACCTACGCGCTCCAGGTGAACGCCAACGATGTGGTGTCGCTCGGGGGAGTGCCCCGCTGGTACCTTGCCACCGTGCTCTTCCCAGCAGGGTCGACTCCTTCGGCCCTGCTGTCGCTCATGGAAGGCATCCGCGACGCCTGCGCGGCCATGGGTATCTCACTCTGTGGAGGCCACACGGAGATAACCGGCGCCGTGACGAGACCCGTGGTCGCAGGGACCATGGCCGGCACGGCATTCTCCTCGACACTCGTGCGCAAGAGCACGATGAGACCCGGAGACCACATCATTCTCACCAAGAGATTGGCGGTGGAGGGCACCGCTCTTCTGGCCCGGGAGATGGGCGAAGAGCTCCTCCGTCGCGGCATCGACCCGGCCACCCTCTCCGCCGGTAGGAAGCTCCTGAGCCACATCGGCGTGGTGGCGGAGGCCCGCACTGCCGCCCGCTGCGACGGCGTCTCCGCACTGCACGACATCACCGAGGGAGGCTTGGCCACGGCCTCGAGGGAGCTGAGTGCGGCGGGAGGCTGGGCGGTGCGCCTCACCCATGAGCACATACCCCTCTATGCGGAGACGATCGAAATATCCCGGCTTCTCTCTCTCGATCCGCTTGGGCTCATCGCCTCGGGGAGCCTTCTCATTGCCTGCCGAAAAGATAGCGCCGCCCCTCTCCTCGCCGATCTGGCGGCGGCTGGCATCGAGGCCGTCACCATCGGAGTCGTCCTCGATGAACCCGCCGAAGCCACAGGAACAGTACACGCGCTCCGCCACGGCTCCCCGGCTCCATGGCCATCGTTCGCAGTCGACGAAGCCGCCCGTGCCTTGGCCGCCGCCCTCCCCTCGCGCAGCGGCTAAAGGCGCGGCCCCAAGCTGCCGATATCTCCAGTGTCGATAGCGAAGCGCGGCCCACACGAAGGCCGCACGAGGAGTTGTGCGTGAGCAGCTTCTTGAAAGATGCCGGACAGGTGGCAAAGAGTAATGGGCCCGGAGTGGCGGGGCTCGGTATCCTCTTGGCCGTCATCGCCCTTCTCCTACTCTAGGCCGGCCCGCCGCCTCCCAGGTCACCCCTCTCCCCGGGCGCCTCACCCAGCGCTGCCCGCGCCCCCAGGCTCACGGCTCCCGATTCACGGCACCCCGGCCTCCGCCGTGGGGGAAGCCTTGCCGGCTGCAGTCGAGGCCCCGGCAACTGTGGCCTCCACCATCGCTGCGCTCCCGCCAGGATCCTCTCGGCCACCAGCTACGGACTGCGCCTCCCAAGACGTCTCCGCGATCGCTTCGGTCTCGGCGAAGCTGAGCACACCTTCCTCCTCCTTGAGACGCCGCCATTCCCGCCTGAGAGTGGGTGCTGAGATAGCGAGGCCTCCGAGAAGGAGTACTCCACCCAAACCGATCGCATAGCCGCTGATGAGCCCGAAGAGAAGGGGCGACACCAGCGTGCCGACCAATGCCGCCCCCTGCATGGCGGATTGCTCGAGGCCGGTGATGGAACCTATCCAGCGCTTCGGCGCCACTTGAACGAGGAAACCCTGCTTGGCCGGGTACGACAAGGCGATGGCCATACCTTCGACCACATTGAAGATCACGAACAGGGTGAGGCTCCGCGTGACTCCGTAGACAATCCAGGCGACCGCCGAGATGCCGTAACCGATGAACATGAGCCGGAAGCGGCTATAGCGGTCGGCCAGCCTGCCTCCGAGGAAGGCGAGCAGCATGGGGAAACTGAAGGCTATCCACGTGACCCCGATGAACTGTACGGACGCGCCGAGCTCCCTGAGCCAGATGCTCCACAGCACCTCCCAGCTTCCCATCGCGAAGTGACCGGTTACCGCCACGATGAGAAACGCCCCGATGGGCCTGGTCACTAGTTTACGGAGTGGAGGCCTACGCTCTCCCTCCGCTCTGCGGGCACGGGCCATGCGTCTTCTCTCCGTTGGCTCTCGGAGTACCACGAGAAGACTCAAGGCGCTCAACGCCGAGAGAACACTGCCGAAGATGAAGACCGCATAGAAAGCCCACGGCCCCGATCCGCCTCCCAGCTCATAGAG
This sequence comes from uncultured Gaiellales bacterium, assembly GCA_964423425.1. Taxonomy (GTDB): domain Bacteria; phylum Actinomycetota; class Thermoleophilia; order RBG-16-64-13; family RBG-16-64-13; genus CAYRES01. The sequence continues at coordinate 69,003 of CAYRES010000005.1, forward strand.
CGGCCACGCGAGAGCAGGACCGGCCACAAGGCCACCGAACTGAGCCGTGGTGAGCCACCCATATGCCTGGCTGCGCTCGGAGTCAGGGGTGATGTCGGCAATGAAGGCTTGGCCGGCCGGTGTCACCGCCGCCGCCCCCATTCCCTCGAGCAGTCTGAACACCACGAACCAGTAGGGGTTGGTGGTGGAGACGAAGAGGGCGGTGGCCAACGAGTACAAGCACACGCCCATCACCATCATGGGCTTCCGGCCCACGATATCACTCAGACGTCCGAACGGGGCGGCAAAGAGGAACGTGCCCACGTAGAAGGCGGCTGCCACCACACCTACGGTGAACAGGGAGGCGTGTGCCTGCTCCCGAAGGAACACGGGCAGATAGGGCAGAACAGCACCGAAGCCCGCCCACACCACGAAGCTCGCCGCGCATACCACAGCGAGCTGGGCCCGATGGCCGTAGAGGCCGCCCTTCGGCATGTACCCCTGCGGCCCGGAACCCGGCCTGCTCCCGAACGCAGACCCGCCGTCTTGTCCCCCCGCCGGGGACGCCACAACCGCGTACGTGCCCACAGAGGGCTCCACTTCATCGCGAGGAGTCGTCAAGAAGAACCTGCCCCGATCCGGCATACGCACTCCATGGAGGAACTCACGCGGAGGCGCGCTGATTGAGCCTGTGCCACGGTGAGCGCCCTCGCCGACGACGGCACACCCACGCCGCGACGAACGGGGAATACGCTCACCGGAGCAAGGGTACCACAGCCACCGCAGAGCCATTCAACGTGCGCACAACGGCCCGCCGGGCGACCAAGGGGATGGGTGCAACTGGAGCCCAGAGGTAGAAAGACGGGCGGCGGAGGGCGGGGCGGGGAGGAGGTGTGGAGCGAGGGGTTACCCGGGAAGACGGCCGGCGGGGGGGGTGCCCCCGGCCCCCCGGGGCGACCCCCCCCCGGGGGGGGGGGGGGGGCCCACACCCCCCCGGTGGTGGGGGGGTGGGTGGGGTTCCCGGGTAGGCGGGGCGGGGGGGTTCCCCCCGGCTCCCGCGGGTCAACCCCGCGCCTGGGGGGTGTGGCGGAGACCATCACCCCGAGTGTGCCGGAGTGTGCCGCTCACTCCTTGCGAGCAGGAACCGTCGCGGCTTCCCGCCGGGACATCGAGAAGAACACGATCCCCATGAGAAGAAGCGCAAGCCCTATCACGATCAGCCCCGCTCCGGCCCCGGTTGCCAGCTGGGCGAGTCCAAAAGCAGCCACGGCCAAGTAGAGGTAGTTCTCCAGATTGAGAGCCTGGGCGTAGGTGACCTGCGCCGGATCCGTAGGGTTGAATCTCTCTCCGCCCAACAACTCGTCGTACGTCGAAGCGATGCCGCGCCTGTGCTCGCGAATGGTGTCCCCCGCCGATCTCGCCTCGGACATGGTATCGATGAGCTGACCCTCGGCTATGGCGTCCGATTCGATGCCGAGCGTGATCTGCTCCTCCCGCATGGCCTCGGTGAGAAAGGCGCTGTTGGAGATTCCGACGCCCGCGAAGACCGCCCCCAGAGCAACAACCGCCACACCGAGGACCGCGACTATCACACCAATCCACTTCGGTAGCCTCGCCATGATTCTCTTCCCCTTTCTTCGCCGGGTATTGCACCGCCGATGCGGCGCCAATCAAGTCCTGATAACTTCAGTGGGTATTTCCATCCCGGCCAAGAAACAAACATACCTACGCTCCGAACTTCTCCACACGCCCCGCATTGGCCAGCGCCAGCGGCATGAGGTCCACCGCCCTCATGCGCGGCCCGAGGGCACCGGTCACGCACGCGCTCTCGGAGAACCTCACCACGGCGTCAGGACGGCACACGGTCGAGTGAACCATGACCGGCACGGGGTGCCAGCTGTGAAGCTTCATGGCAGCGGGTGTGGAGTGATCCCCGGTCACGATGACCACATCGGGCTTGTTGGCCAAGAGCCGCGGGAGCAGCCTGTCGACCTCCTCGATGAGGGCCACCTTCCCGGCGAAGTCGCCGTCTTCCCCGGCGCTGTCGATCTTCTTCACGTGCACGTAGAAGAAGTCGTAGTCGCCCCAGACCCGCTCCACAGTGGCAAGCTCTTCCTCCAAGGTGTCTCCCGCCTCGAGCACCTCCATGCCCACCAAGTCGGCCACACCCTTGTACATGGGATACACGGCGATCGCGGCCGCTCCCAAACCGAATACCTCCAGGAACGGGGGCCACGACGGCTTGGACGAGAATCCCCGCAGCAGCACCATGTTGGCGGGGTGCTCAGCGGCCAAGGCCTCTTTGGCCCGGCCCACGAACTGATCCACGAGTGCAGCGGTCGACTCCGCCTCCGGGACAAGCGCCCTCACCGGAAGAGGTGGCACACCCAAGGCCTGAGGGTCGGTGTCGGTGAGCTCTTCCCGCAATCCCTCACCCCGCAACACCAGGAGGAAGCGATAGTCCTTTTCCGGCAGCACGAACACTTCGGCGGAGTCGAGATTGATACGGGAACGAAGGAGCTCACAGAGCTCAGCGTTCTTCGCGGTGGGGATTCTTCCGGCGCGGCGATCGGTCACCAGCCCGGCCTCGTCGACACTGCAGAAGTTGCCGCGGGCAGCGATGTCATGAGATGTGAGCTCGAACCCGAGTCCGGCCGCCGACAAGGCTCCCCGGCCCACTTCGTAGCGCACGGGATCGTAGCCGAACAGGGCCAAGTGCCCGGGCCCGCTTCCCGGAGCGATACCGGGGCCAATGGGCTCCTGAAGCCCACAGAGGCTCCTCGCCGCCAGCGCATCAAGGTTGGGAGTCGCCGCCGTCTCGAGTTCGGTAAGCCCGCCTTCTTCCTCGGGAATCCCGCCCAGACCGTCCATCACCAACAGGACGATCTTCGAGCCGTTCTTCTTGATGAGAGGTGCCAGGAAATCGAAATCCACGTCCGCCCTCCTTGCCGAGTGCTGAATTCCCCCCTATCGCAGGCGGGAAAGCCGTCCCTCGGCTGACAGTATTACCCCTCCCGACCGCCGTCAAGCTGAAGACCGGGGAACGATGGGCAGCGTCATGCCGTCGGCTGCCGCCACCACCTCCACGCCGGTCTCGGCACTCAATCCCTCTGCGACCTTCCACGGCTTGGCCTGGATCATCGTCATGCCGAAGTGGGTGAGCACGGCTTTGCCCGGTCTCACCGCACGGATCAACCGGGCCGCGTCGCCTGCGGAGAGATGGCGCACCCGCGAATCGGTGTGGGGAACGTATCGCACCACATTCACCACCAGCACGTCTGACCCGGCGTACGACGCAGCAAGGCCCTCGAAATAGCGCCCGTCCACCACAAAGGAGACGGATGTGCCCCGGCTCACCCCGGAAGACCCCACCGGCAAGGTCACCCCATAGGTCTCGGCCGAGTGATCGTGACGCACCGAGGTGGTGAACCTGAGACCATTCACCTCGTAGTCCTGCTGCTCCTCCAGCACCACGATCTCCCTGAGAAACCTCCGCAGATAGCGCAGGACCACGGCATGCTCGCCCTCGAGGCATTCCCGGGGAGCACAGAGGAAGCCTCGCCGCCGGATGCCACCGTGAGTCATGGCGTCGACGAGGATGTTGACGTCGTTGGAGTGATCGATGTGCGCGTGGGTGAGAATGATGCCGTCGAGAGCGGTGACGTCGAGCACGGGACGGGAACGCGCCGCCCTCACGAGGGCACCGGGACCGGGGTCAAGCATGACGCTGCGCCCATCCACCGAGACGAAGGTCCCTCCCGACCCCCGTATCTGCCTGGCCACCACATAGCGTGCGCCACCCGTGCCCAAGAACTTGAGGTAGTTGTCGCCCGCCGCCGTTTCCATGAGGGAGTCCATGAGGTCTCTGAGAGTACCACGGGGGGAGACGCCGGCGGCAAACAGGAGGAGGAGTGGGAGGAGAAGGAGAACCCCGTCACCCCGTCTGCCGAGGGAGCCGCGCCTTCGGCGCCTTCGGGGACCTGCCGGCCGAACCACCCGGCGCGGGCAACATGCCGGTGCTCGCTCCCCGACTTCCCGTTGAAGCGACGGCGCACGCTACCCCCACAGCCCACACTCCGCGCTCATGCCGCCGGCGGAGGTCCGAAGCGGGTAGAATGTCCAAGGGCAACTTACCGAGAGTTCCCCTTTTTGGCTCAAGAAGGAAGGTGCTCATGATAGAAGTGGAACTCATCGCCGGTCTCGAAGACGTACTCAACCCGCGGGAACGCCGCCCTACTCCAGAGTATCGTCCGGGTATGACGGTCCGCGACGTACTCGAGGAACTCGCAATCGACCGCAAGTCGATCGTGGTGGCACTGGTGAACGGACGAGTCGCAACGCTCGATTCCGAACTCGCCGACGGCGACAGGGTGAGGCTCATCCCACCGCTCGGCGGTGGCTGATGCTGAGTCCGCGTGCCGGCGGCATCGCTTGGTGATTCAGTCAAGAGGACGAGGAACACGGCGTGATCGAAGTGAACCTCTACGCAGGCCTCGAGCTCAGGTCGAAGTCGAGAGCGAGGACCAATCCGGTGGCCGACAGGCCCGGCCTCACGCTCGAAGAGGCGATCGACTCGCTGGGCATCCCCCAGGGCGCCGTTGCCATCGCCTTGGTCAACGGCCACCAAGCCCGCTTGGACACGGAACTCCATGACGGCGACCGGGTGGCCCTGTTCCCTCCCGTCGGCGGAGGCTGATGGCTCCCCACAAGGCCATTCCGGGGGGGGGTCGCTTCCGCCCGCCACCAGACTGACACTGCAGAAGGAGACCGCGGGGTGGTCCACACAACGTCTCTTGTGCCCGCACAACATCTCTCATCGACTCTCTCGGGCAGCGTGAACGCCTCTTACCTATCATGCGGATGGATGTACAGACGTTGTATCGATCGCGGAACTCAAATCTGACAAGACCTGCAGATTCGACAGAAGCAGAGTCGACACCACGCGAAATGGCGCTCGGATAAGCGCAAGGAGAGATCGACCCGAGTCGCACATCCGACTGCGCCGTTCCCGCACGAGCAGCGGCACCCGTATCCAGCTTCCACTTCATCTACATGGGCGACGTCTGGCGATACGACGGCACCACCAACGATGCCGGCTTCTTCAATGGGGGCACGGGCGCTGCCGTGCGGGATCCCGCTTGGTCACTCGACGACCGGGGGCAGGCGTGGGTGGGCGAAAGCTTTTAGGCCGGGTTCTTCTACTCCGACGCCATCTTCACGGAGACCACCTCGGCCGGGGGGGTGATGAACTACCACTCCTTCCCGAACGCCATCTCCATCTCGTTGGCCCCTGACGCGACCAAGGCCTTGGTGGAGTACCCGCAGGGCAACGGCACCACGGAGCTGTATGACATCGGCCCGGCCGTTCCCTCCTCACAGTACTTCGCCAACGTGGTGAACGGCTCTTTGACGATGTCGACCCCGCCGACTGGCAGGCCCCCTACGCTCCCTACTACCACGCCATCGTCGCCCTTCGTTCGAACGGCCTCATAAGCGGCTATGGCAATAACCTGTTCGGCCCCATGGACCCGGTCAAACGGGCTCAGTTCGCCAAGATGATCGTGAACGCGCTGTATCTTCAGGTGTGGGAGGGCATGCCCCTCCCCGATGTCTGGGACCTGGGCCCGAACAACCCGAACGATCTCTATCCCCATGAATACGTCGCGGCCGCGTACCACAACGACATCACCAAGGGCACCGGCCCCCACTCCTTCAGCCCCTGGGCCAACATCACCCGCGCGCAGGTCATGACCATGATCGTGGGGGCGGCGCAGAAGTTCGCTCGCTACGCCATCCAGCCCGTGCCGGCAGGGTTCAAAGGTTTCCTGCCCGGCTGGTTCACGGCCGATCACACCCACGGGACCAACGGCCGGCTCGCCGAATGGAACAACCTACTCATGGGAATCGACTTGCAGGGGTGGGATCCATGGCAGCCGGCCACCCGCGGAGAGGTCGCACAGATGCTCTACAACCTGATGAAGGAGCGGGGCCCCGAGGTGTGCCTGACCCTCTTCTAGCCCCGCTTACATCACGTACCGTACGCCGGCCGCAGGGTGCCTCTGAACGCCAGGCCGGGGACTGGACCACAGCCTCGTCCCCCGGCTCAAGTCCTGCGTGTCCGCGCCGGCCCGCACAACCCGTGAGCGTGTCGTACCAGGCCTTCCGTTCCGACTATGAGGGCCAGCTCTCGCCACGTGCCGCCCTCACCTTCAAGAAGTTATTCCTTCCTCAGCTCCCTGTTCTTTGTCAGTGCCGTCAGTGCCCGTCTCTCCCGCCTCTTCCGCGCCATGGTTCTCGAGAGAAGGCGACGGCACCGGACCCGGCTCTGGACCCGGCGTTGCGGGAGTGGGCGTGCTGGGAGGTTGGGGAGGTTGAGGAGGTGACGAAATCGCGGACGGGGGTGGCGCCGGTGCAGGTGGTGCCGCTGAGGATGCCGCCGGTGAGAGTGACATCGGCTCAGCCACCGGGGATGCCTCTCCAGACATGGGTGCCGGCCCGGAGTGTTGCGCGTCGACGGGCTGTGGTGCAGATGCCGGCGCGGAAGAGGGAGCGTAGGGTTGTCCCGGCATCGGGGTCGCCGGGGTCGCTGAAGGGTATTGGGGCGGCTGCGGGGCTCCCGGGTAGTAGGTTTGCCCGGGTGGCGGTGCCGATGCGTCGACGCGACCCCTGTCTCTCAGCCACACGACGATCGCCACGTAGGTCGCGCCAAACCCGGCCAGCCACACGATGCCGGTGACGATCCAACCCGCCCAGGGCACAATCCGGAGCACGGAAAGCACGAGGACGCCCACCACGGTGGTCAGCATGAGGTTGTGCCTTCGCGAGGACCCGGCCATCAGCTTGTCACCGAGCCAAGCTCCGATTGCGATGAAGGCGAAGAGGGACAACAAGGGCAGCACCACGGCCAGCCAGGGGATCACCACCAGAATCCCCACTATGGTGACAATGAAGACCACCGTGATGACGGGCACGAAGAAGACCACACCGAGGAAGCCCCAGCCGAGAGACGGGAAGAAGCTGCGGTCAAGCCTCCGTCTCACTCCCAACAACTGGCGGGGCATGACTCCCGCCACGAACAGCGCAATGGCGAGGAAGAACACGGTCCACGCAGCCCAGCCGATGGCTCCACCCACGCTGTAGGGTGACACGAAGGGCTGCACGAGCCCCACTGAAGCCACATCCCCAATCGAATTCAGGTTAACCCCGATCATCGGACCCTCCACATGTGAGCCGGCCTCCTGATGAACCTGCCCTCCCACCGCAACCACAGTGGTATCGCCTTCGGCTCCCTGACTCTGCCGTCCCACGTGGGCACCGCGACGAATGTAGGCATCTCCTGCAACGACGACGACGAGCTCGGTCACCACACCATCGATGATGGCGTCGCCGCCTACGGCCACCACAGCTTGAACAGCGTCATCCGGACCGACATATACATCGCTGCCGACCCGCACAACAACCTCATCGGTGAGCACCTGAACCGGGGAACCCGTGTCCTGCGCGACTCCCGAGACGGGCCACACCGCCGAGATGGCGAGGAGCACCGCCAAGAGAACGGCAACCCCCCAGGCGCAACGCGAGGCCCGAATGCCTCGTGCCATCATGATCCCTCCTCATCAAGATGCCCAAACGGAAGACCACGGCGGGGGGGGGGGGCCCCCGCCCCCGGCGCCCCCCCCCCCCCCCCCCACCCAAAGAATAACACACCGGGGGGGGGGGGGCGCCGGGGCCCGGGGCGCCGCCCCCCGCACGCTCCTCCATAAGGATACCCTGAAGTGGACCTGGTTGTGACTCCGTCTCCCTCCGTTCTGAGAAGCCCAAGCTTCTCTTCCGGCCCTTTGCTACCAGACGAAACCGGCTGCAGCAGCACGAGCTCGGTAGTCCGCTTCGAAGCCCTGAAGCCGGGACACGTAGGCCTCGTACCCGGGAACGTTGCGGCCATAGTACACGGCGGCGAAGCCGCGCCAGTCGTATGGAGGTCCGGAGAGTACCTTCAGGTAGTGGCCGTCCCGGCCCACCTTGAGGTACCGCCCGAAAGCCATCATTCCCACGTCGGCAGACGGGAACCGGTACCAGTCCTTACCGGCGACCCACACCCGGCCATGTGACAACTCACCCCAACGGGTGTCCGCCCCGTGGTAGCGCATGCAACCGAAGTTGTTCTCCCACACGAGTTGCCCGCCCAGTCTCGGGTGCCCGAGCGAGGTCTCGGCAGCAAGGATCACCAGCTGGGGAAGCACGTCGATGCCGTACCAGCGCCACCCGTTGACAACCATGGCTCCACTGATAGGGCTTTGCCTGGGCTTGAAGAACTCCCGGTCCAGGAATTCCGCCGTGCTCATCCCCGAGGCCGAAGCCGGAACGGCCGTGAGCGGCACCACAAGGACGGCCAAGACAATCGTTACCACCACTGCCATGCACGTACGCTTCACACATACACCTCCACAATATGGCCCAATGGGTTTCGGAGGCAGAGCAGGCTGCGGCAGGGCAGGGCTCTTGGCCTGCTTCGCAAGGAGAGATCGACCCGAGTCGCACGCCATTCGGCGATGACACACGCAGGTAGGCCCTCTGGGAAAGGATGAGCCGGAATCGACCGGCCTGAGGTTGGATGGCGCCTCTTGTGTGACGCTTCGGAGGCGACAACCGCCGAAGGCCTACAGCGCGGAGGGGTCAGAAGGGAGGCGGGTACTTGCCTTCCACTGATTCAGTTGTGACGGTCTCGCGAATTGCCTTGGGCTACACGCCCCTAGGGGCCGAGCCCTCTGCCTCTTTCTTGACGTGGATACACGAACGCGGCCCATGGTAGCACACCCGCACCACTAATGCATGGCCAAACCCACTAATCCCGCCGAGCACCGGCCTCACTTACGGGTCTGCAGACAACAACCATGCAGAACGACACCTTTTTCGTCTGCCGGAAGAATCACAACCACCGGATATCGACAACCCGCCCGCCACAAGCCAAGCGCCCCCGCCGCTACCAGCCGAGAGCTCCGCGCAGGTTCAGCATCATCTGTGCCACCTGTTCGCGAAGCACCGGTGCACCCATGTCGGCGGCGGCCAGGTCGATACCCGTCTGGTCGAGCAACCCATTGGCGAGGGCCACGTAGAGGGCGTCCTTGACCACCCGGGTAGCCCTCACCGCCTCCACACCGGGGTCGCTGCCGCTCGGGCTCGATAGTTCTTCCCCTCCGGCACGCACCGCGATCACCACCAGCTGCCCGAGTGTCACCTCCTCGTCAGGGAGGAACCGGGGAGGCGAGTCGGTGGTTCCGGTCATGATGCCCTTCGCATTGACGACGCCTACGTAGTCGGCGCGATCGGCTCCCGGCTCCCTCTCCACGTCGGCGAACTCGGCTTGGCCCGCCTCGGTGAGTGACCACTTCATCGTCTTGACGATGACCTCGGCCATCTCGCCCCGGGTCACGGCCTCTTCGGGGCCGAAGGCTGACTCTGTCATCCCGCTCATGATGCCCAGCAGGACCACCTTCTCAACGGTCTCGTGGTAGGGGTGCTCCGGAGGCACATCGGTGAAGACGGGAACCTCGGGCTCGGGTGCCACTATGCCGAGGAGCCCTCGAATCACCAAGGCGTACACGAGAACCACACCCCCCGCGAAACCGAGCACCACCAGCACCCGCCAGAACCAGCGCATCACCACACCCCATCCCCTTTCCGTCCGTACCAACGCCGCCCTACCACGGCTGCGTCTCCCGCAGCGGGCGGCCGGCTACCTCGAGAGTACGCCTTTCCCCCGGCTATCCCCGCCTCACAGGCGCACCAATCCTCTCCATGCCTGCCTCCCCATGGCTTATAGCATAACTCCGCCCCACACGACCTCGCTCTTACCGGGGGGCCGGTGTGCACTTACGCAACTTCCACAACTGCTCGCCGGGCCAGCGGCGGAACCACTCCCGGTCCTTTGAATCGATGTAGGTGCTCTTCGCGTCTTCGGGGGCACGTATCTCGATGAGATCCTCAACGATGAAACCAGAACGGCGAAAGAGCCGTATCCAATCACCGTACGGAAGCATGAAGTTCACATACTCCCCGTCGGAAGCCTCGTGCATGCCGAAGTAGTCGCGCACCAACACCGGGCCGGGCATCTCCTCCTCGTCGCCGGTACAGAGCCAGCATATGGGGGTGTCACCGTTGAAGACGAACACTCCCCCCGGTCGGAGCACCCGCGCGGCCTCAGGAACTGTCAGGTGCGGGTCGGCGAAGCTCATGCCGCCCCAGTCACAGAAGACGAGGTCGAAGCTCTCGTCCTCGAACGGCAGCCTCTCGGCACTCACGTGGACGAGCGGGAAGGAGAAGCCGGCTGCCTTGACCGCCTTGCGGGCATGCTCGAGTTGGCGCTCGGAAAGATCGAGTCCCACTGGGCGGGCACCGAGACGGGCCAGGGCGATCGACCACTGGGCGGCTCCACATCCCAACTCCAAGACATCCCGGCCGTGAACATCGCCAAGAACCTGGAGCTCAGCCTCCGGGATCTGCCACACCCCCCAGGCCAACCCCCCATGCACGTCGAGAAAGGGACCGTTCCTCCCCTGATACCCATCACTGTCCCTGTTCCAGGAGGCGCGATTGAGCTCCGCGTACGACGGCAGGCCGAGAGACTCCTGATTTCTCTTACGAGCCATATTCACCTCACCAAGGAGACAGGCGCAATGTTTCCGGACACACGCCCCGGTTTCAGGGATAATCATTCAAGTATGACATCAACAGAGCCAGCCGCACCAACACCCACCGGCGAGACGGATGTCCCCGTCCGCCCACCGGGGTCTCCACTGCACGGCCTCACCGAAGCCGAGGTGGTGCAACGCCGGGCCGCGGGTCTCGGCAACCACTCGCCGCTCAAGACAAGCCGCTCCTACGGGCGCATCCTCCTCGACAACGTCTTCAATTTCATCAACAACGTCCTGTTCGCCCTGGGCATTACTCTCGTCGCACTGGGCCGCTACCTCGACGCCCTCATCTCCGTGGGAGTAGTGGTGGCAAACTCCATCGTCGGCGTGGTGCAGGAGACACGGGCGAAGCGCACGCTTGACCGCATCGCCATCCTTACCCGGCCCAAGGCCACGGTGGTGCGGGAGGGGCGAGAGCAAGAGATCGATCCCAGCGACATCGTACAGGGCGACACCCTCTTCGCACATTCCGGCGACCAGATCGTGGTAGACGGACCCATGCTGGGCGAAGGCTTCATGGAGATGGACGAATCGCTCCTGACCGGTGAGTCCGACCTCGTGCGCAAGGAGCCCGGCGACATGCTGTTGTCGGGCTCGTTCGTAGTGAACGGGAGCGGCCACTACCTGGCCGAAAAGGTGGGCGTGGAAAGCTTCGCCAACCGTATCACGGCCGGTGCCCAGGCCTTCCGCCGGGTACTCACCCCTCTGCAACGACGCGTCCATCTGGTGGTGCGGTCACTCCTGCTCGTCGTCGTGTACTTTGAGATCCTGGTGATCGTGAAGTCCCTGGTCGACAACATCCCCTTCGTGGAGGGGGTGCGGATGTCGACGGTCATCGTGGGGCTCATACCCAACGGTCTCATCCTCTCCATCGCCGTGGCCTACGCGCTGGGGGCGGTGCGCATGGCCGGCAAGGGCGCCCTCATCCAGCAGGCGAATTCGGTGGAGTCGCTCAGCAATGTCGATGTGCTCTGCACCGACAAGACCGGCACGCTCACCTCCAACAACATCCGCTTCCACGACCTCGAGCCACTTGAGCTTCCCGAAGAGGAGCTCACGCAGGCTCTCGCCGACTACGCCGTGAACTCAGGCAGCAAGAATCGCACGAGCGAAGCTCTGAGCGAGGCCTTCGGCGGCCGCGAGCGGACGGTGGAAGACGAGATACTGTTCTCATCGGCCCGTAAGTGGGGCGCCGTGTCATTCGCCGGGCCTGAGCGGCAAGGCACCTTTGTGCTCGGTGCCCCCGAAACTGTCGTCCCTCTGCTGGCACCCAACGCATCCACGGGCACAAAGGCCCCTGAGTGGGCCTCCCACGGGTACCGGGTGCTCATGTTCGCCTACGCTCCGGAGCCCGCTCCCCTCCACGACGAGACCGGCGACATCGTACCTCCCTCAGACCTTCGTCCTGGTGGGGTCGTGTGTCTGAGCGACGAACTGCGCCCGCAGGTAGAGGAGACGCTCGATGGTTTCCGCGCGGCGGGAGTCGAGATCAAGGTCATCTCCGGCGATAACCCCCAGACGGTGGCCGCTCTCGCCAAACAGGCGGGCTTCGCCACCGACCTCAAGGTGCTCTCCGGAGCGGAGATCGAGTCCATGGAACCGGCCCACCTGGCCGACGCCGCCGAGGAGGCCACGGTGTTCGGTCGGGTAACGCCCGACCAGAAGGAAGCACTGGTCGAAGCATTACGCTCCCGGGGCTACTACGTGGCGATGATCGGCGACGGCGTGAACGACGTCATCTCACTCAAGAAGGCCCACGTGGGCATTGCCATGCAGGGCGGCACGCAGGCCGCCCGCGGTGTGGCCGACATGATCCTCCTGGGCGACTCCTTCGGCGCCCTCCCCTACGCCTTCAAAGAGGGCCAGCGCATCGTGAACGGCATGCTCGACATACTCCGCATCTTCATGGTACGCATACTGTTCAAGAGCCTCCTCATCGCCTCCACCGCCGGCATGATGGGCTTCCCCTTCGCCCCCCGGCAGTCGTCACTTCTCTCCTTCCTGGCGGCCGGCATCCCCGCCGTGGCGCTCGCCTATTGGGCACCCTCGGGTACCGGCGGCCAAGGCCATCTGTTCCGCAAGCTCTTCCACTTCGCCGTCCCGGCCACGCTGGTACTCAGCCTCATGGCCCTCGGCGTCTACGTGGGCTACCTCTACCCGGGCATGAACAGCTACCTGGCCGACAACCCGGCGGCCACCTCCGCCGAGGCCTTCGCCCAGGTTCTTCCCGTCGCTCAGACCGCCACCACCGCGTTCGCCATTCTCTGCAGCCTGTTGCTGCTCCCGTTCGCCGTTCCTCCCACCGAATTCTTCGCCGGCGGCGCACGCCTGCGGGGCGACTGGCGGCCCACGATTCTCGCCGGGGGTCTCACCGGCCTGTTCGCCCTCATCGCCCTCGTACCTCTCGGCCGAACCCTCTTCGACCTCTACCCCTTGCCATTCGTCCACTATCTTCTCCTTGGCGGCTTGACCGCGCTGTGGGCCCTCATCACTCGCAGCATCTGGCGTGGGCGCCTCTTGGAACGCTTCTTCGGGCTCTGGCATGATGGTGAGGATGAGAGTGAGGTTGAGAAGGGTGCCACCGTCGAGTTGCGCCACACGACCGCGCAGGTGGCTTCCCCACGTGACACCGCCCTGCAGGAACCCGCAACCCCACGGCACCCGGCAACCCCACCGGCACCCGGAGCGGTGGCACCTGTGGCAAGTCCCGAGGAAGGGAGGACATCGTGACGCCTCCCAGAAGCAGCTCGACTCCACTCACCGAAGACGATTACTTGGCCTTCCCGCGCGTGCCGGCCGATCATCGGTTCACGTACGGCCCCGACCCGCAACAGTTCGCCGACCTTTACCTGCCCCGCCGCCACGCGCCGGTCACGGAGGAGCGGGTGCCTCTCTCGGTAGAGCAGGCGCCGGTCACGGAAGGGCAGTCTCTTGCCGGAGGGCGGACGCCGGTCATGGTGATGATCCACGGCGGCTGCTGGGAGGCCGAGTACGGCCTGGAGCCCATGGGTGCCCTCTGCTCTGCCTTCCGGGATGAGGGGTTCGCCGTTCTCAGTCTGGAGTATCGCCGCTTGGGGAGCGGGGGAGAATGGCCCGCCATCTTCCAGGATACAGCCGCCGGTGCCGACCTCCTCCACGACATAGCCGCCGATCACTCGCTCGATCTCGAGCGCGTGATCGCCACAGGGCACTCCGCCGGAGGCCACTTGGCCCTGTGGCTCGCCGCCCGGCACCGCCTGCCTGCCGACGCCGTCCTCTCTTCCGCCGGAGCCCTGATGATCCACGGAGTCCTCGCCCTCGCGCCCATACCCGACCTCGCCGAGGGCGTGCGACTCAATGTGTGCGAGAGCGGTTGCCGCGACATCGTGGGAGGACTCCCTGATGAAGTACCGGAGCGCTATCGTCTCGCCTCTCCCAGAGAACTACTGCCGCTGGGTGTCTCACAACGCCATATCGTGGGGCAGCTCGATGAGGTGGTGAGCGCAGGGTACGTGAGCAGGTTCGTGGCGACGGCGGCACAGATGGGCGACGACGCCCGCCTGCTCATACTCCCAGGGGCGGCTCACTTCGATATCGTGGCCCCGCACTCGTTCGCCTGGCCCACCGTTCGCGACGCCGCCCTGGGGATGCTGCCGGAAACCTAGCCTGTGCTCCGGTGGGAGCGGGTGACGCCCGCCCCCGTGGACGGGGATATCAGCGCCGATCTGTCTTGGCCGGCGGGCGTCCTTCCTTGCGGCGGGCCACAAGGTCCAAGCCCACCACGAGCAGAAGCCCGGCGAGTGCAAGGAGCACCGCCCACACTATCTCCGCATTGAAGACTCCATCCACGAGAAGCGGAGGCAGCACGTTCACCTCTTCTGCAGGGAGCGGCACCCCCGAAGCGCCGGGTGTCAAAGCAGGCACCTCCTTCCAGGGCCAGATCTTCCGCAGGCTGCCGATGAGAAGGCCGATGAGCACGGCGACCGTGGGGTCGCGAAAACGACGAAAGAGCCAGCCGAGCAATTGGGCGAAGCTCACGATGCCCACCAGTCCCCCGAGGACGAGCACCGCGAGTACCGCCACGTTCCGCTCGTTGACGGCGGCCAGCACGTATTCGTACTTGCCGAGCAGCACCAAGATGAACGCCCCGGAGATTCCGGGAAGGATCATGGCGCACACGGCGACCACTCCGCTCAAGAAGATGAACCACAAGGCTTCGGGCGTCTGAGCAGGCACGGCTCCCACCAAGAAGAAGGCGCCCACGGCGCCTGCTGCACAGGCAGCAGCCAGCCGAAAGTCCCATCGCGAGACCCTCCGGGCCACGACCACCACCGAGGCGAGCACCAGCCCGAAGAAGAAGCTCCACACGAGCACCGGCCGGTTCTCCAGCAGCCACGAGAGCACGCGGGCCAGGGTGAACACGGCGAACAGGATGCCCGCAAGCACTGCGGCCAAAAAGGGCACGTCGGCAACGGAGAACGCCTCCCGCAGGTGGCCCCGCACCAGCGGCCGCCAGAAGGCCGGACGCACCACCATGCGGATGTTGGCTATGAGCTCCTCGTAGATGCCGAGGATGAAGGCCATGGTCCCCCCGGACACTCCCGGCACCACATCGGCCGAACCCATGGCACATCCCCGCGCCACGAGTGCCACATAACCCGAGAACGACCGCGGGGGCACCGAGCCAACGGCTCCGCGCTCCTCCGGCTCGGCGGGATCCGGGCCCCCCGAAGACCCCGGCATACTCTCTTCGCTGTCACTCATCGCATTCAACCCCACCATTCTAGCCGGAAGCCTTCGCTGCGGTTGCAGGCTTCAAGAGTTTCTGCGCGAGAAGAGTGTAGGGATCTCACGCTCGGGGAATGCTAAGACGGCTATGGCAAACAGGCTTGCTCACGAAATCAGTCCCTACCTCCTCCAGCACGCGCACAATCCGGTGGATTGGTATCCCTGGGGAGAAGAGGCCTTCCGCACGGCCCGGGAAGAGAACAAGCCCATCTTCCTCAGCGTGGGCTACGCCGCCTGCCATTGGTGCCACGTCATGGCACACGAGTCCTTCGAGGATGAAGACACAGCCGCGCTCCTGAATGAACACTACGTATGCGTGAAGGTCGACCGCGAGGAACGTCCCGACGTCGACTCCGTCTACATGCAGGCCGTCGTAGCCATGACCCAGCACGGTGGTTGGCCCATGAGCGTATGGATGACGCCCGCGGGCGAACCCTTCTACGCCGGCACCTATTTCCCGCCCACCCCGCGCTACGGCATGCCCTCCTTCCGGCACGTACTCACCCGGCTGGCGACAGCCTGGCGCGAGCAGCCCGAAGTACTCCGCCGCTCCACCGATGAGTTGGTGGAGTACCTCCGCCGGGAGGAGCAACCACCCGCTCCGGGTGGTCTCCCTGACGCGTCCACGGCGGCTCAGGCGCTCGCCGCACTCGACCATCAGTTCGATTGGGAACACGGCGGCTGGGGCCACGCGCCCAAGTTCCCGCAGGCAATGGTCATCGATGCGCTTCTCGCCCACCACGTGCGTACCGGAGCCACCGCCGCGCTCGCCCTGGCCGAGCGAACGCTCACGATGATGGCTGAAGGCGGCATCTACGATCACCTCGGGGGCGGCTTCCACCGCTACTCCGTCGACGAACTCTGGCTGATACCCCATTTCGAAAAGATGCTCTACGACAACGCCCAGCTGGCCCGGACGTACGTGCACGCCTGGCAGGTCACGGGGAAGGACGCCTACCGCCGAGTAGCCGAGGAAACCCTCGACTACCTGCTCACCCGCATGCGCGACCCAGCGGGAGGCTTCTTCAGCTCAGAGGACGCCGATACCGAAGGCATGGAAGGTAGATACTACGTATGGACGCAGGCTGAGGTGGAGGAGGTATTGCGCAACCACCTGGGTGATGAGGTCCCCCCCGAGGTACGCGACCCGGAACTCTTCTTCGCTGTATACGGCGTCACCGACGCCGGCAACTTCGAGAGTACCAATGTACTTCATGTCGCCCGTCAGCCGGCTGAGGTGGCTCTGGAGGCGGGCATCCCGGAGGCGGCGCTCGCCGCCGGGCTCGCGGCCGCCCGCCGCGCCCTCCGAGCCGCGCGCGAGCGCCGGGTACCCCCCGGCGTGGACTACAAGGTGCTCGCCTCCTGGAACGGGTTGGCACTCGCCGCCTTCGCGGAGGCCGCCACGGCATTCGGACGCGACGACTACCTTCAAGCCGCCAGGATGAATGGGGGCTTCCTGCTCACGAGCATGCTCAACCCCGAGGGCCGGCTCCTCCGCTCCTTCGCCAAAGGACAGGCGCAGCTACCCGGCTTCCTGGAGGATTACGCCTGCGTGGCGGAAGGCCTACTTGCACTCTACGAAGCCGATTTCGATGAGCGCTGGTTTCTCGGCGCCCGTTCCCTGGCCAATGCCATCATCACCCACTTCCGCGCCCCCCAGGGAGGCTTCTTCGACACGGCCGACGACCACGAAGAGCTGCTCGTTCGACCGCGGGACCTCCAGGACAACGCCGTACCCTCCGGCAACGCAATGGCGGCGACCGTCCTGTTCAGGCTCGCTCGCCTCACGGGAGACGACCACTACACTGAGGCAGCTGAGGCAGCCCTCTCCGCGGTGACCGACCTGTTGCCCCTCCACCCCACCGCCTTCGGCCGCTGGTTGGCCGGCCTGGAATTCACTCTGGCCGAACCGGTGGAGGTTGCGGTCGCCGGGCCGAAAGGATGCAGAACGACCGGTGAACTCCTCAAGGCCGCCACACGAGGTTTTCGCCCCGGCCGGGTAGTGGCCTATAGAGACACGACGGTCGGCCAACCCTCCACCGGCGCGGCCGACACGGTAGTCACGGAGGTCGACGGCGGCAAAGACGAGGGCGCGAGGGCCATCCCGCTTCTCGAAGGAAGACATCCCCCGGAAGGGGGAGCGGCTGCCTGGGTATGCCGCTCCTCCTCCTGCCGCGCCCCGGTCACAAGCGCAGAGGAGCTTTCGGCCGAGATGCCGGGCGGGTGAAACACCGGAGCCCCGAGGACGTTGGCGCCATGGAAGCTTGAGCGGCGGGGTTTCGTGCCGCGGGGAGGAGCTCCGGGCCGAGCCAAGGGGAGCTCACCCGCTCGATCAAGAGATGAATCCGACCGCAGGAGGGAACAATGAGCACACGTCGGAGTATCACGTTCCTCAGCAAGGGTCTGCGCTGTGCAGGCTGGTACTACGTTCCCGACGGAGTCCAGGGGGGAGAGAAGGCCCCCGCAGTCATCCTCGGCCACGGGTTTGGGGGCATCAAGGAGATGATCCTCGACAGCTACGCGGGAGCTTTTGCAGACGCCGGGTTTGTCACCCTGGCCTTTGACTACCGATTCACCGGCGAGAGTGAGGGAGAACCACGCGATCAGCAACTCCCTTGGGACAACCAGGAGGACTACCGCAACGCAATAAGCTGGATCGGCACTCAACCTGAAGTAGACCCTGAGCGAATAGCCATATGGGGCACCTCCTACTCGGGCACCCACGTGATTCAAGTGGCTGCCTTCGATCAACGGGTCAAGGCCGTCATCTGCCAAGCCAACGGCACCCTGGGCTCGCTCGACGCCTTCACCGCCCTCATGGGCCGCGAGGTGATGGAGGGCTACAAAGCAATGTTGCTGGCCGATCGCATTCGTCGTTACGAGACCGGCGAAGAGGCCACCTACATCCCCTTCGTGTCCCCGCCCGGACAACCCTGCGCCGTCCAGATGGAGGGAGCATACGAGTTCTTCACGGGTCTGCAGTCCACCGTCTGCCCCGGCTGGACCAACCGTACCACCATGGAGACCCTCGAGAAGATGATGGAAGGAGACCTCTCGTTGGCCCGCACCCTCGTCTCGCCGACTCCCATCCTCGTCGTGCTGTGCGAAAAGGATGAAATGGTACCAGTCGACCTCGCCCACAGATTCATTGCCACCATGGGAGAGCCCAAGGAGATATTCTCCATCCCCTGCACCCACTTGGAGATCTACCACGCCGAGCCCTTCCTCTCGCAGGCGCTCGAGGCCGAAACAGCCTTCTTGAAGAGATACCTCGTCTGATCACGAGCCGCGTTCAGGCACGGGGCGCAATCGGCTCTCGCGGGGAGGGAAGACGGGGGCGGAGCAAGAGATGGTCCTGCCGGCCGTGTCTGTGTGGGGCGGCGGGGGGGGGGGGGCGCCCCCCCCCCCCCCCCAACCCCAAAACCCCCAACACCCAATGCGCCCGGCCCCCCCCCCACGTTTGGTGGATCCCTCCCGGCCGTTTTTTTTGGGGGGGGGGGGGGGGGGGGCGCCCCCCCCCGCCGCCCCATCCCTCAACACCATGAGCACAGAAGGCGCCGTCCCGCCCTCCTCGTTTGGATGAAGCCCCACGGGGGAAGGCAGAGAGAACGCATGAACCCATCTGCGTCCCGACCCATCTGCGGAGGTCACCATGGTCGAGAAGCTCATTCGCGGCGAAGACGAGTGGCGGCGCCTGCTGCCAGCCGACAGATACCACGTGCTCAGGGAGAAGGGCACCGAACCGGCCTTCTACAACGAGTACGACGAGCATTGGGAGCCGGGGACATACCATTGCTTCGCCTGCGAGCTACCGCTCTTCAGCTCCAAAGCCAAGTTCCACTCAGGATCGGGGTGGCCGAGCTTCCTCCAACCGCTCAGTCCGGAGGTGGTCGAGACACACGAGGATCGCTCCTTCGGCATGGTTCGCACCGAGGTCACCTGTGCGCGCTGCGGCAGCCATCTGGGCCACGTATTCGAGGACGGGCCTCCTCCCACCGGCCTACGCTACTGCATGAACTCGGCCTCACTCGCGTTCGTCGCCTCGATGTCGGACTGAGTCCCTCGGGCGAGTCCGGCAGGCGCGGACGGGCTGAAGGCTCGGCCGGCGTGCATGATCTTCTTGTGCGCCTCACCGCTTCATACTACTCTGGCCATATTGAGCCTGCCTGCCGCGGAGGTGAGTCATGAGGATCCCGGGTCCTGTCCCGCGCCGACCGGAGATCGGCGGATATCTCGCACCCGCCGTCGGAAGATGTGCTGCCTCTCTTTCTTTGCCCTCCTTCCTGGCCATCCTCCTTACCGTCGTTGTGCTGGCAGCAGGTTGCGGACGCACTCCCAGCGCCGGAGTCCTCCCCACCACCTCGACCTCCACCGAGCCCCCCTTCGTACAGGGGCAAGGAGAAATCCTTCTCGAGCCGGTGGGGAGCGCGGGTCCCGATTCTTTTGCCGGAGAGACCTTCGTACCGGTAGTGCCTGCCCCCAAGCTGGCCGTCCCCACCTCCTCCACCCTTCTCCCCCCACCGCCCACGCCCACTCCGACCCTGCAACAGGGCCAAGCGGTGATCTCCTACACCGGAGACACCCCGGCCCTGTACGGCGGCTCCAAGAGCAGGCAATTGGCCGACAAAGAGGGTCAGCTGCGCTTTCTGGAGCAGAACCCGGACAAGGCGGCCGCCTTCTGCGAGGCTCTCAACAACGATCCGACTCTGCGCTGGAGCGGTGGCACCAAGGTGCAGCCGAGCCAGCTACGGGACTACTTCGCCGAGCTCACCCCGGTCATGCTCACGCGTGACACCCGCGTGACCAACCACGGGTACCGCGATGGCCGCCCCACGCCCCGCCAGTCGGTGCTGCAAGCCGGCCAGATGGTGCTCGTCGACGCCTATGGGGTGCCCCGGGTGCGCTGCGAGTGCGGTAATCCCCTCGCTCCGCCCCGGCCTGTGCCCACCACGCCCCGCTACACAGGTCCGCGCTGGCCCGACTTCGACCCCACGGTGATCGTGGTGGTACAGCAGACCACAGTGGTGATCGAGCAGATCATTCTGGTCGACATCAACACCGGAGAGACCTTTGTTCGGCCGCCCGGCACCAGCGGAGAAGCCGATGAGGATCGGGAACTGACCATGTGGGAGCTCACGGTGGAGATGACCCGGCATGATGAGGCCAACCAGCACCGCCTTTCGGTCGCATGGACCGCCGAGGTGCAGTTGAATCCCGACGGCACCCTCACCGGCACGGGCAGAGGCACGTGGGACGTCGATATGACCACGTGGAAGGCCGACGTCGTATCCGGATCCATCGTAGCCAACGGTACCCTCGACGTAGCCATAGCCGGAATGGGCGACTTCACCGAGCTGGGGCGGCTCCTCATCATCGAACCCTCGATTGGAGGACTCTCGGTAGACGCCCAGTCATATTCTTCGGCGGAGGTCGAAGAAGATCTGAGATCCAGGTTCAATGACAGTATCCAGGAATGGATAGGCGAATCCTTCACCGAACTCGATCTCGGCCCGGCGGAAGACGTCGTCACGGCTCAGGTGGCCGCCGGTGACTGGAACGGGAGCGCCACACTGACACCGTTACGTTAGGGGCGGATGCATCGCAGGACACAGACTTCACTCTGAGTCCCGGGCCGGGTTCGGCCGGGCTAGACCTCGTTCACCCAGGAGGGAGTCTTCGCTGTGGGATCGATTCCCTTGCCCACGTTCCAGGCCTTGGCGACCACTTCCCCCACCGACCAGTAGCGATTGTCCGGCATGGTGAAGAGGAGAGGGTCGATCTTGGCCAAGTCGGGACGCCCCTGCTCGTCCAGGGAGTCGGCGGACACGTGTACCTCCACAATCTCTCCCAGGAAGATCTCGTTGGTGCCCTCGTAGTCGAGTACGTCCACCAGCCGGCATTCGATGTTCACGGGGCACTCGTCGGCCAGGGGTGCACCCGTGCTGCCCCGCTTCACGGTGAAGAAGCGGGACTTGTCCACTTCCCGACCGCTCACGATACCGCAGTAGTCGACCACCTCGACCATGTCCCGTCGGGGGATGTTGGCGCTGAAACAGCGCGCATCCTTGATGCCGGTGTTCGTATGGTGCCGCTTGCCCAGGGTGATCATGAGCATGGGAGTCCTCATCTGCGCGATCCCGCAGAAGGCGCACGTCATGAAGTTGGCCCTGCCGGAGATCATGGTGCCCACCACGATCACCGGGAGGGGATAAAGAAACGCTCGCGCGCCGAATGTGACCTTGTCCATGACGCCTCCCCACCTTCCGCTGTCCGCTTGACCACATGCGCATATCAAGTTTGCCGCAAAGACTGAAGTGGGCACAAGCACCGGCAAAGAGCAATCTCAGGGGCCGGGCAATCTCGCGTAAGGGCACAAGGAGGTCGAGACCAATGGAC
This sequence comes from uncultured Gaiellales bacterium, assembly GCA_964423425.1. Classification (GTDB taxonomy): domain Bacteria; phylum Actinomycetota; class Thermoleophilia; order RBG-16-64-13; family RBG-16-64-13; genus CAYRES01. The sequence continues at coordinate 90,836 of CAYRES010000005.1, forward strand.
GACAACAACACTTCACTGAATGCCCTCGCTGGCGCAGACATGGTGAGACGCTTCTCGTCACTCGGCAGTCTCGGCGACCTCCAGGAATCGGCCGTCGCCACTGTCACCGCCGCCCTTTCGTCGATTGTGGGAGGTGACGAAACGCTTCTGGCCTACGCCGATCGTCCGGCTTCACCCGCAGGCCCCGACGATGAGGTCACCCACTACACCAAGGAGTCTCCCGGCCACCCTTCTGCCGCAGTCACCCGGGCCCCAGACGCCCCGGCGGAGTACGCGGTGGACGTGTGCCTCCTCACGGCCTCGCGGATCATCAGGGCGACGGTAACCCCGAATCGCATCAGAATGGCCCAGGTATCGGCGGACGAAGCCGTCGCCCTGCGGGTCTCCATGAACAGCGTCGGCTCCGGCATGGAGCCAATTCCCTGGGATGCCCCTTCCGCCAGTATCGCCCTGCGGCTTCCCCGCCATCTGCGCCACAAGGACGAAGCCGACTGGTGGGTGTGGCAACCGCAGTTCACCAACCCCGAGGTGGTGTGGGACGCAGTGAGGAAGTGGCAAACGAGGGGGACGACGCGGCCCGGCGATTGAAAGCCGGGTCTCCGCTCTTCACCCGCTACCCACTGTCACTCGCCCTCGCCCGGCTCACTTCGCCCAGAAGACGGCGGATGCCGTCGGCGGCGGCCAGCTCGTCGAGGGAGAGCCTCACGCGTCTTTGCCAGTTGAGACCAGCATCGGTCCGCCCCGGCGTGTTCTGAGGGTCGGTCTCCAGCCACAGATCCTCGAGGTTGATCTGAACATCCTCCGCCTCGCTCCCGGCCAAGTACAGGAGGGCCGCTCTCAGTTGTGCGAAGAGTGAAGCTTCGGCTCCCGCGTGCACATCATCCCCGCCATCTCCGCGCATGTATGCCGCAAACGGGGGTAGATCGTGCGTGTTGAGCATCGCTGTTGCGAGCTTCGGTGGACGGGGAAGGTCAGGAGACGGGCGGGGATCCCCGGCCTCGACTCGGCCGGGGCCGGTACGCAGAGTGGGGGCCTCCGCGGGGGCGGGGAGGGCGATGGAGGCCGCCGCCAGGCTCCTGCGCAAGGCGGGGGCCGGCACCTCAAGCTGCAGCACGAAGGTGCGCCGCACTCCGTGGCGCCTCATGGCCGGCCGCACCAGCGGAGGCACCGTGCCCAGATCCTCTCCCACCACCACGCAACCCGCCCGCATCGACTCCAGGGCCACGACCGCATACAGCAGATCGGCCGGATAGTTGACGTAGACTCCCTGGGTCGCCGGTGCCCCATCCGGTATCCAGTACTGACGGTGGAGCCCCATCACGTGGTCGATGCGCAGCTTTCCCGCAACCCGCATGTGGGTGCGCAAGCAGCCGGCCAGGTAGTCGAGACCCGCACCGGCCAAAGCGCCCGGGTGAAGCGGGGGAGTCGCCCAGTCCTGCCCCTCACGGAAGAACGTATCCGGAGGTGCGCCCACCGAGGCTCCTCCCACGAAGCACTCCGGGTGACGCCACGTGTCGAAGCCTCCGGGATGGACGCCCAAGGGGAAGTCGAGGCTAAGAGAGAAGTCTTCGCGAGAACCGAGTGCATGGAGGTGGCTGTCTGTGACCCATTGCCACCACAGGTACACCTGTTCACACTCGTCCACATCACCCTTCTCCGTCGCCGCCGACGGCTCTGCCAGCATGGATCTCACTGCTTTCAGGCGTGCCGCCGTACCGGCCTGTTCGGCATGGGCGACTCCCTCACCCCGCCACCGGCGCCAATCACATCCCTCTCGGTCCACCCGCGCCCGGAAGTGCGCATAGTCGAGCACTTCCGGCTTCTCCTCCACGTACGCGGCCAATCTCGCCCTCTCTTCCGGCGACCCGCTCGAGAAGAAACAAGCAGCACCCCGGCGCGCCGCCTCCCTCGCCGTCTTGAAAGCCTGCCGGTAGTCCACCCGGTCACCCGTATTCGGGACGGATGCGGCCGACGGGGGCAGATCGGCATATAGCTCATTCCAGAAGAGCCGCGTCACCGGAAGGTACGGAGAGGGCTCGAATGGCTCCTCGAGGAAGGCGGCCAAGAGAGGCGTGGTGGCCACGAAGCAGCCCCCCCTCTCCGCCACCCACGACCCCAAGCTCGCCAGCTCACCCAGAGTCCCCACCCCTCGATCGTGCGGGCCGGTCAAGGCATACGTGGGTGCGAAGACCCCCCATCCGCCCGCTTCCCCTCCGCAGGCCCGCCGGTCGCCTCGAGGGTATGGTTCGTGAGTTCGATAGGGGGCGGACACGAGGCGACACCGCTCTTCCTGGGGGCCGACATCCACGCAAAGATAATGGTAGCCGAAGGGAAGAATAATGATTCCGCCCGGCTTCGCCTCTGAGGAGCACAGTGGGATTGACTCCCCACTCTCAAGCTCTACGCGAGCTTGGGGGTAGCGCGTGCGGATGCACGGGGGCAGCCGGCCCGCCCAGGCAACCACGTATTCCGGAAGCGAGCGCTCCCCTGGCCGCCCCAGAAGTCTCAACACAGACGCAAGTGAGTCGGCCGAGGCGGTACGGACCCGGCCGTCGACATCGAGAAAGGCCCTCTCCACTCCGTACGCCCCGGCCCCGACCCGCCACGTGCCACCCGAAGGGCGCATTCACACCACCCGCAAGGGGTGTTTGACTAGTCTTCGTACGGCTCGAAATCCTCTTTGTCCGCACCACAGTCGGGGCACACCCAATCCTCGGGCAGGTCCTCGAAAGCCGTACCCGGAGCAACGCCTTGGGTGTCATCGCCCAACTCAGGATCATAGATGTAGTCACAGAGCGTACAGATGTACTTTTGCATGATGGTTTCACCCTTCTCCCGTTGGGGCCGTCCCGCCGGCTCCGATCGCGCCGACGGCTACCACTACGTATCCCCGAGCGGCCTCGCCTAAACCCACCTTGTTTGTCCACTCCTCCCCGCGGGCAAGAGAATGGAAGGCACCCGGAATCGAACCGTATACTGAGCACCCGGTGCCCAGGAAGAACGAAGGACGGGAGAGAAGGCCAGCATGCCCAAGCCCAAGACCGTTGTCACTCTCACCATGAATCCGAGCGTGGATCTCTCCACCAGGGTCGACGCAGTGGAGCATACCCGCAAGCTGCGCTGTGCCGCCCCCGCACGTGAGCCGGGAGGCGGAGGCATCAACGTGGCCCGGGCCATGCGCCAACTGGGAGGTGTGGCCGTCGCCGTCTTTCCCGCGGGCGGAACGGCCGGGCATCTGCTTCGCGAACTCCTCCAGGCTCAGGGAATAATCGATCACGCCGTCTTCACCGAAGAACTGACGCGAGAGAGCCTTTCCGTGCATGAAGAGAGGACCGGCCGGGAGTTCCGCTTTGTCTTCCCCGGCCCCGAGACGCGTGAGGTGGAGTGGCGCCGGTCTCTCGCCGCCGTGGAGTCGCTCCTACCTATGACGGACTTCCTCGTTGCAAGCGGAAGCCTTCCCCGCGGGGTTCCGGAGAACTACTATGCACAGCTGGCTTCGGCCTGCCGCGATCACGACACGCGCCTCATCCTCGACACCTCCGGGGCTCCACTCGAAGCAGCCCTTGATCAAGGCGTCTACTTCGTGAAGCCCAATCAGCGTGAACTCGGCCAGATAACCAATTACGACCTCGATGACCCGCATGAGCAAGTGGCGGCCTGCCGGGAACTCGTCGAACGTGGAGCCGCCGAGATGGTCGCCCTCACCCTCGGCCCTGACGGAGCTCTGCTCGTGCACAAGGAAGGAGTTCAGAGAGCCTTCGCGCCCGAGGTCGAGGTCAAGAGCACCGTGGGGGCGGGAGACAGTTTCGTGGCCGGCCTCACCCTCGCCCTCTCGCGCCATCGCACGACGAGCGATGCCTTCCTCTATGCGGTTGCCGCCGGCACGGCCGCCGTCATGACCCCCGGCTCAGAACTCTGTCGCCTCGATGACACGGAACGTCTCTATGAAGTGATCAGAGGCGATCAGGCCCTGCATGACAATGTCTCGCCCGGAAAGTAGCAAAGGAGTGATTCACCGTGACCGGCGACTACGCCACCACGCCCACACCTCTCGACAAATACCGCGCCGCCATCTTCGACTTGGACGGTGTCGTCACCCGCACAGCCTCCGTCCATGCCGCCGCGTGGAAAGAGGTCTTCGACACCTTCCTCAAGGAGCGGGCGGCCGCGGAGGGTGGTGAATTCACGCCCTTCGACCTCAAGAACGACTACCTCGAACACGTGGACGGCAAGCCTCGCTACGAGGGAGTGAAAGACTTCCTCTCCTCGCGCGGCATCGAACTCCCCTTCGGCCATCCCGACGACCCCCCTTCACATGCGACTGTCACCGGTCTCGGCAACACCAAGAACGACGTCTTCCGCGCTGTGATTGCCGGGCAGGGAGCCGAGGTATTTCCCGCAGCGGTGGCACTCATCAAGGATCTGCGCCGGGTAGGCGTCAGGGTGGGCCTTGTCACCTCGAGTAAGAACGGTGCTCTCATCCTGGAGTCAACGGGTCTCGCCGACCTCTTCGATGCCGTCGTCGATGGCACCGTCTCAGCCGAACTCGGCCTGAAGGGCAAGCCCCATCCCGACGCCTTCCTTGAGGCGTCCCGGCGGCTCGGCCTGGGCCCGGAACACTCGGTCGTGTTCGAGGATGCCTTGTCAGGCGTCCAAGCCGGGAGGGCCGGGGGCTACGCGCTGGTGGTGGGCGTGGACAGACACGGGGACTCCGAGGGGGCCATGCTGGAGGCGGGTGCCGACCTCGTGGTGCGGGATCTTGCCGGCTTCACCACACAAAGCTCCGCCGACCCCGTGGGCGAAGAACCTGGCACTCCTCACCGAGAGACTCAAGGAGACGACATGGACCAGAACAATGAGCATCCCATGAACGACCTCCCATCCGCCCTCACCTCGCTTACGCTCATCCTCGAGAAGAGGGGAAACCGCAAGCTCGTGATCTTCCTCGACTACGACGGCACTCTCACCCCCATCGTCGACCGTCCCGAGTGGGCCCTCATTCCCGACGACACCAAGGCCACTCTGGCCCGCCTGGCCGGCCGCTTTCCCGTGGCCGTCGTGAGCGGCCGCGACCTGGACGATGTGCGCAAGCTCGTGGGTCTGGAAGGCCTCACCTACGCCGGCAGCCACGGCTTCGACGTGCTGCTCGCCTCCGGAGAACGCAAGGAACTCGAGGAGGCCGAGGAGAGCCTTCCCCTCCTCAACGGAGTGGAGAAGGAGCTGGCGGAGAGACTCAAGAACATCGAGGGTTCGCTCGTTGAGAGAAAGCGCTATTCGGTGGCCGTGCACTATCGCTTGGTGGGCGAATCCGAGGTGGATGAGGTGGAGCGGGCAGTCGAAGAGGCGGCGGCCGCATATCCCGACCTGCGCCGCACCGGGGGCAAGAAGGTATTCGAGCTTCGCCCGGGTCTCGACTGGCATAAGGGGAAAGCCCTTGGCTGGATACTCGAGACCCTGGGCCTCGACCCTTCTCTGGTGTTCCCTCTCTTCTTGGGTGATGACCTCACCGACGAGGATGCTTTTGCGCACATCTCCGGCTGGGGCGCGGGAATCGTGGTTCGTGATCCGGAACCCCGGCCCACCAAGGCAGACTACGTCTTGGAGGATCCACAAGAGGTTCAGGAGTTCCTCGAGGAGCTCTTGGCCCAAGCGGGGGTGGTCGAAGCATAGGCCGGATTGGCATAATCCGAACCGCCGGGTAGACAAGGAGGGCCTTTCATGACCGAAGCCTGGGTGTTCGCATACGACCGTTACGACCCGTCCATCGAGATGCTCCGTGAGGCTCTCTGTACCTTGGGCAACGGCTACTTTGCAACTCGCGGAGCTGCTCCCGAGAGCTCAGCCGACGGCATCCATTACCCGGGCACGTACCTCGCCGGAGGCTACAACCGGCTGAAGACCGTCATCGAAGGGCATGTGGTGGAAAACGAGGATCTCGTCAACATGCCCAATTGGCTCCCTCTCACCTTCTCCGTCGAGGGGGGCGACTGGCTCAACCTCGACAACACGCAGGTCCTGTCGTTCCACCAGGAGCTCAACCTCAAGCAGGGCATCCTCCGCCGGGGCCTTCGCTTACGCGACGCCGCCGGGCGCATCACGCGGCTGGAAGAGAAGCGCTTGGTCAGCATGGCCGACGTTCACCTGGCAGCCCTCGCGCAGACCATCGTGCCGGAGAACTGGTCGGGCCGGCTCACCGTGCGCGCCGCTCTCGACGGTGGTGTCACCAATGCCGGTGTGGCCCGCTATCGGGGCTTGAACAGCCATCATCTCGTCCCTTTGGAGGCGGAGGTCTTCGACGAGCGGTACCTTTACCTGCGGGCCCGGACCACACAGTCGGAGCTGTTGGTTGCCGAGGCCGCCCGCTTCGACGTGAGCGTGAACGGGGAGGAGCCGGCCGAGGAGCGGCGGGCGTTTCGAGAAGGGGCGTACATCGCCCAGGAGCTGGACCTCGACGTCAGAGAAGGCGATGAGATTCGGGTGGAGAAGGTGGTGTCCCTCTACAGTTCGCGGGATCACGCCATCGCCGACTGCGGCTTGGAAGCCCGTGATGCAGTCCGCGGTGCTCCCGGTTTCGCCGACCTCGCCCGCCGCCACTCCACCGTGTGGAAGCGGCTGTGGCGCTACTTCAACATCGACGTGGAGCTGTATCCGCCCGAGGACAGTACCCATTTCTTGACCATCCTGCGCCTTCACATCTTCCACCTCCTGCAAACCTCCTCCTATGCCACCATCGACCTCGATGTGGGAGTACCGGCTCGTGGTTGGCATGGAGAGGCCTACCGAGGCCACATATTCTGGGACGAGGTCTTCATCTTCCCGCTTCTCAACCTCCGCATCCCGGAAATCACGCGGGCCCTTCTCCTCTACCGTTACCGGCGGCTGCCCCAAGCCCGGCGCGCCGCCTGCGAAGCGGGGCTTCCCGGTGCCATGTACCCCTGGCAGAGCGGGAGCAACGGTCGAGAGGAGACACAAGAACTCCATCTCAACCCCAAGTCGGGCAACTGGATCCCCGACCGGTCTCATCGCCAGCGGCATGTGAACGCAGCCATCGCCTACGAGGTCTGGCAGTACTATCAGGCGAGCCGCGATGCCGAGTTCCTCTCCATCTACGGAGCAGAGATGTTCCTCGAGATCGCCCGCTTCTGGGCGGGCATGGCTACCAAGAACGAGGAGACCGGGCGCTACGAGATCTTGGGGGTCATGGGCCCCGATGAGTATCACGACGGCTATCCCGGTGCCGAGGAGGGGGGGCTCAACAACAACGCCTACTCGAACGTCATGGCCGCCTGGATTCTCGCTCGGGCCTTCGAGATACTCGACTTGCTTTCCGGCGACCGCAAGGTGGAACTCTTGGAGAGTCTGAGCATCGACGGCGCCGAGCTGGTACGCTGGAAGGACGTGTCCGAAAAGCTGGTGATCCCCTTCCACGACGACGGCATCATCAGCCAGTTCGAAGGCTACGAAGACTTGGAGGAGTTCGACTGGGACGGCTACCGGGACAAATACGACGACATCCAGCGGCTCGACCGCATACTCGAGGCCGAAGGCGATACTCCCAACCGCTACAAGGCTTCGAAACAGGCCGACGTGCTCATGCTCCTCTTCCTGTTCTCGGCCGAAGAGTTGAGAGACACGTTCGAGCAGTTGGGCTATGACTTACCGCCTGAGGCAATCCCTCGGAACATCGAGTACTACATGAAGCGGACTTCCCACGGCTCCACTCTCAGCCGGGTGGTGCACTCGTGGGTGCTCGCCCGCTCCGATCGGGAGACCTCGTGGAAATTCTTCCAGTCGGCTCTGGAGAGCGATGTAGCCGATGTCCAAGGGGGCACCACGAAGGAAGGTATTCACCTCGGAGCAATGGCGGGCACGGTCGACCTGCTGCAACGCTGCTTCGCGGGCCTCGAAACCCGGGAGGACGTGCTGTGGTTGAATCCACTGCTCCCAGATCCGGTGAAACGCCTCTCTATGAGCCTGCACTACAGAGGCCACTCGCTCTGCTTCACCTTCACCGACATCGACATCCGCGTACGCGCCTTACGCTGCAGCGAGCGGCCCGTCAGCATCGGCTTCCGGGAGCACGCCTACAGCCTCCATTCAGGGGAGGAGTTGGTGCTTCACCTGTAGGAGTGATTGCGGCACTGCCGCGGTGCGCTGTTGCGGTGCGATGGGGCCAACTCACGGACGAGCCGCTAGCTCGAACGCCAGCCCAGCAGAACACCCAGGCCGATGAGGATGATGAACACCGGCCACACTGCACTCCAAGGCCAATTGAAGAGAAAGATGAGGGCGAGGAAGACGAAGAGGCAGCCGGTGGTGAGGGGCCCGCTCACCGCCCGGCTGAAGCGTCCCTGCACGCGGTAGGCCTCCCAGGCCGAGCCGAAGCTACCGGCCGCAGGGATGAATATGAAGAGCGCCCACCAATTGTCGAACCATAGCACCCCGAGGTTCTGGAGTAAGAACACGATTCCGACGCCGATGACGATAATGCCGCCCATCAGCGGACCGCGCAATCCCACGCGGCGGCGCTCCGGGGAAGGCGCCGACCCTGAGTCTGAGTGGTACGAAGAATCCTCGCTCATCCCTCCTCCTCGAGGTCGCAACACGACGAACGTTCCACCCCACCCATGGCCGCACCCATGACCGGGAACGGAAAAAGGCCCCAGGTGGCTTCGCGCCCACGCGCCCAGCCGAACCCGAGCGAGGCCTCGCCGGCCCCGCCGCGGCGAACGATGCGGACCGCCGCATCACATCGGTTTCTGGCGCTGTCCGCCTACCACTCACCAGCCGGCCCGAACGCCGCAGCACGCAACAGTCTCCTGGGACCCACCACCACGCTACCCCTTCCGGCCCCTCCTGAAACCCCCGGCAGCCCCTCCTCAGCCCTCGAGCAGCGCGTCCCGCGTACAGGGCCGCGACCCCACCGGCGATGCCGTCATCCGGCGCGCAGCGCCGTCACTCCGTGAAGTTCACATCAACCCGCTCGATGTCCCACAGCGGGCTGATCTTGTCGGTGATGTCATCCTTGATGGCGTGCGCGAACTGATGGTTGGAGGGCAGATCGACCAACACCCGGGCGACTCCGCTGTGCACCTCGATGGCCTTCACCAGATCGGTGCGCACGATATCGAGACCAGACAAGGGATTCATGACGTGCTTCAGCCTCTTGCGGACCACTTCCATGGTGGTGGGATCCTGTTCGGTCACCAGCCCGTGCTTCTCCTCGTAGTCTCTGACGGCGGCCCGGAGGCCCTCCACCGCGAGCACCGAGCAGTGCGCCTTGACCGGCGGCAGTCCGCCCAACTCCTCGGAGGCCTGCTTCCAGGTGATCTTCCGTGCCTCCTCCAGGGTCTTGCCCTTGGCCAGCTCCGTGATGATGGAGCCGGTGGCGATATTCGAAGCACATCCATAGGACTGAAACTTGATGTCGTCGATGACGTGGGTGTCATCATTCACTTTGATGGTGACGGAGACCATGTCGCCGCAGGCCGGGCTCCCCTCCATGGCCCTGCCGTCGGCATCCTCAAGTTCGCCCACGTTCCGGGGATGCTTGAAGTGCTCGAGGACCGTCTCGTTATAGGGGAATTTCACAGTAGTCACTCCTTCGGACTCAAGGGACTGATGGCGCGGAGCGCAGGAATCACCTCGGCAAGCGCCTCGAAGACCGCGTCGGCGTCCTCCATGGTGTTGTAGCGGCCCAGGCTGAACCGTACCGAGCCGTGTGCTCGCTCGTGGTCGCCACCTATACCCAGGATGACGTGGCTCGCCTCCAGTGAGGCGCTGAAGCAGGCTGAACCCGTACTCACGGCAAAGCCGCGCATGTCGAGTTGAAGGGTGATCGACTCGCCCTCCACGTAGTGAAAAGTTACGTTGAGATTCTGAGGGAGCCGCCTGTTTCGCGGACCGTTGAGAGTGGTGTGCGGAATCTCCCCCAAGAGCCTATCGAGCAGATGATCGCGGATGGAACGAATGCGTTCCGTCTCCTCCAGAGTGATGAGCTTGGCGGCAACGGCGAACCCCACCGCGCCGGCGATATCCTCCACTCCCGCCCGCAGGTCGAACTCCTGGAAGCCGCCGTCCATCCACTTGGCGAGAGGCGTGCCTTTACGGACGTAGAGCCCCCCGGTGCCCCTCGGCCCGTGCATGGTGTGGGCCGATACGGTCACCAGGTCGGCAGGGATCTGCCCCGTGTCGAGCGGGAGGCGCATAAAGCTGTGAGTGGCGTCGGTGTGGAACAGAACACCGGCCTGCCGACACATCCCTGCCATCGTCTCGATGTCCTGAATGGTGCCGATCTCCTGGTTTGCATGTTGGATCGACACCAGTATGGTCTCGGGCGTGAAGGCTGCCTCCAGTGCCTGCGGATCAACGAAGCCCTCAGAGTCAACGGGAAGCACGGTGAGCGTGAAGCCCTGCCTCTCCAACGCCCTCGCCGCATTCAACACCGGGAAGTCCTCCACCGCCGAGGTGATGAGGTGCTTACCCTTCTTCTCTCCCAATGCGAGGGCCACCCCTTTCAAGGCCAGATTGCTCGACTCGGTGCTCCCACTGGTGAAGATGAACTCCTTCTCCCCGGCCCCCAGCAAAGCGGCGAGGTCGGAACGAGCCCCGTCGAGCGCCTCCCTGGCTTCCACCCCGAGCGAGTAGCCAAAGTCGGATGTCGCCACCGCGTAGGTATCGAAGAAGTAAGGCCGCATCGCGTCGAGCACACGCTCGTCGAGTCGAGTGGCGGCTGAGTTGTCGAGGTACACCATCTCGCCGAACAGATCGTCGGCCATACGTCACCCCCTGCGCGTCCAGGTGAAACCCGGCGAAGACTGCGTCAGATGAACAGGGTCACCGTGGAGCTGCGGGCTTCGGCGATATAGGTGCCCACCGCACAGTACTCCTCGATGAGGTCTTGACGCAGATCTTCTGGGGATATCCCCATGATGTCCATGGTCATGTCACAGGCGAGTATCTTCCCACCGAGTTCCTTGAAGTCCTGAGCAAGCCTCTCGAGGGAGACGACCTTCGCCTTCTTCATGCGGCTCTTGATCATGAGCTTGCCCAGCCCCCACATGTGCATCTTGGAGAGAGGACCTTTGTCGAGCTGCCCCTTCTTGAGCCGGCCAAGGCCCCAGAAGGTGAAGAAGAGGGATGCCTCCATGCCCATGGCCAGCGCGCCGTTGCCGATGATGAACGCACTGTAGACCTTGTCGAAGTCACCGCTGTGCACGATGATCGTGATCTTCTCCGGAGATGCTCCGGCTTCACCGGTCATCGCTTGATCCTGATCTTCCACTCTCCCCCCTCTTCTCCCTCGATGCCGAGGACCTCGAGGCCCAAGGCTTCCATGGCCATCGGTATCTCCTTCTTCGATGAAGGATGTGTTCCCACCACCTCCACGACATCCCCCGGTGACGCCTTGCGCAGAGCCTTGCGCGCTTCCACCAAGGGCACGGGGCAGGTCTCCCCTCTGCAGTCGACCATGATCTCAGCCACGTTCCCAACCTCCGCGAACACAGGTATGGCATATGTGGCCTACGGGGACCGCTGTCACTCGGGCCCGCAGGCGGAGGATCGCTCGTTCCATGACCCACGTACCCCGTCGGCGCCTATTTCACGCCCCGGCGGAGGACCAACCCGTCCCCGTGGACCGCGAACCGAGCCTTGATATAGGTCAAGGCATGATTCCCACCTCTGCAGTTACGATTCATCGCAGACCTACTACAGAAAGCGAGATGCCACATGGTGACGCGGACAATAGTGAGGATCGACGACGAACTCTGCACCGGTTGCGGCCTTTGCGTAACCCCCTGCGCCGAAGGAGCCATTGAGATCGCCGAGGGCAAAGCGCGAGTCATTCGCGAGGAGCTCTGCGACGGAGCCGGCTTCTGCCTGGGAGTGTGCCCGGAGGGGGCCCTCACTCTCGAGGAGAGAGAGGCCCCCTCCTTCGACGAGGAGGCGGCGACCCAGCACATCGCAGAGAAGCTGGCGGCGGGTATCGTCATGGAGCAGACCTGCTTCTCATGCGGCTGCAGCGAACGGCAAGCTGTCCTCTTTCCCTGCCGCACCAAGGGTGAAAGCGCGTGGGTGTGCGTGAAGTGCCTCCCCTCCCTCATTCACGGATAGAGTGAGCCGGGGGTCCGCGGCGCGACTCGGGGCAGCGCCGGCCGGCTCGGCCAAGGGCAGATCGACCCGGCTCGGCTCGATGCAGTTCGAGACGGCAGGATGGGTGGTGAGGTAGGGCGCTCCGCCCGCCGGCGTCTCTCCGTCCACACCCGGGGACCCGGGGTCCTCCGCCGGAGCCCCCTTGGGCCTCGATGTGTGGGCCTGCTACCGTAGGGGTACGCATAACGCAGAGCCTGTTCTTTCTTGTTGCCCGCCGTTGAGCAGGATATCAGGGCAACATCACCGGGAACTTGCATTCGCCCTGAGTGAACGCGCTCGGACCATGGAGGTAGAAACGTGAGCAACGAGCTGTGGGGCAACCCGCTGCATACCTGGCTCATCGCCGTGGGTATCTTCATGGGGGTGATGATCGTCGCGAACGCGCTCAGGGCGATCATCGCCCATGCGCTCCGCCGCGAACGCGACGAGGGAACCCTGAGCGGCGTCCGCCGGTTGATCCGCTCCTTGGCACGCAGCAGTTGGCTGCTCACAGCGATGATCGCCTGGCTCCTCGCCTACATACCGGTGACGGTGACTCCTTTTGGGGAGCGTGTGGTCCGCCAAGTCGCCGTGTTGTTCCTGCTTCTGCAGATAGCGATCTGGGGCAGCGTGGCCATAAGCCACTGGCTGAACACATACCGGGCCAAGCGCCTGCCCGAAGACCCCGGAGCCGTCACCGTGGCGAGCGCCTTGGCCATCGGCGGACGCGCCGTTCTCTTCTCCGTCGTTCTCATCCTCGTTCTGGAGAACTTCGGAGTGGAACTCAAGGCACTCATCGCCGGAGTCGGGGTCGCGGGTATTGTCATCGGTATCGCCGCCCAAGCGGTCTTGGGGGATGTGTTCGCCTCGGTGGCCATCATCTTCGACAAACCTTTCGTCATAGGCGACTTCCTGAGCGTGGGCACCTTCAACGGAACCGTGGAGAGCATAGGTCTGAAGACCACACGGCTGCGCAGCCTGAGCGGTGAGCAGGTGGTGTTCTCCAACAGCAAGCTCCTCGAACAGGCGGTGAGGAACTACCAGAACATGGAGGAGCGCCGCATCTTCTTCCGTTTCGGGGTCGAATACGGCACTCGATACGACAAGCTGCAGGCCATCCCCACCATGGTGGAAGAGATCGTCTCGGCCGTGCCACAGGCCCGCTTCGACCGGGCTCACTTCGTGAGCTACGGCGACTCGTCTCTCGACTTCGAGGTCGCCTACTACGTACTCATCCCCGACTACGTCGAATACCTGAACATTCAGCAGACCGTGAATCTCGCGCTCTACGAACGATTCGAAGAGGAGGGCATCGCCTTCGCCTACCCGACACGCACCATCCACATCGCTTCAAGCGGGTGAGAAGAGGAGGCGCAAGACATGAATCAGCACACCGGGCCAAGCACAGACGTGGGCTCGACCCCCGGCGAAGTCATCGACCCGAGAGCAGGGCGGTCTTCCGGCGACCACAGCAACCGGCTCATCGTAGTATCCAACCGCCTGCCCATCGTGGTCACGCAAGAAGAAGGCGGAGAGTGGATGTTCAGCCCGGGGTCCGGAGGCCTGGTCACCGCCCTCGTCCCGGTGCTTCGCGACAGAGGCGGGGTGTGGATCGGCTGGCCGGGCACCACGGCGGACGTGCCCAATCTCGACCAACTGCTCCACGACGGCACCGGTGAGTTCGGGTACGAACTGAGGCCGGTGCTCCTCTCCGAAGAGGAGCATGAACTCTTCTACCACGGTTACTCCAATGAGACCGTCTGGCCCCTGTTCCACGATCTCCAGTCCCAGGCCGTCTTCCAGCCCACCTACCGCAGCGCCTACGAGCAGGTCAACCGCAAGTACGCCGAAGCCATCGCCGAAGCGTGCACCCCTGACGACTTCATCTGGGTGCATGACTACCACCTCATGCTCGTCGGTGAGATGCTTCGCGAGATCTCCGACTGTACCAACCTGGCCTTCTTCCTGCATATCCCCTTCCCCCATCCCGACATCTTCATGAAGCTGCCCGGCTGCGGAGCCGTGCTCAAAGCCCTGCTCAGCTTCAACCTCATCGGGCTGCAGACCCAGCGCGACCACCGCAATTTCGTGCAGTGCGTACGTACGTTGCTCAAGCCCGCCCGGGTCAAGGTGGCACGGGGTATGGCCACCATATGGACAGACGACCGGGAGGTGCACGTAGGGGCCTTTCCCATCGGCATCGACGCCCGTGACTTCGCCGCTAGGGCCGCACGTGATGAGGTGGCGGAGAAGGCGTGGTTCATCCACGAGGAGTTGCCCGACCGGCAAATCGTGCTGGGTGTGGACCGCCTCGACTACACAAAAGGCATCCCTCACAGGCTGGAGGCATTCCGCAATCTCCTGTCTCGCCACCCCGACCTCCACGGCCACGTGAACCTCATACAGGTGGTCGTCCCCAGCCGGGTCGGCATACCGAAGTATGACGCGCTCAAGACCGAGATCGAGCAACTGGTGGGAGAGATCAACGGCCGGTTCACCCAATCCGGCTGGGTTCCCATTCACTACATCTTCCGCAGTCTCAGCCAGATCGAACTTCTCGGCTACTACCGCACCGCCGAAGTAGCCCTGATCACACCGCTCAAAGACGGCATGAACCTGGTTGCCAAGGAGTTCTGTGCCTGCAGCCTCGAAGAGAACGCCGTCCTCGTGCTCAGCCAGTTCGCCGGTGCCTCGGCTCAGCTTGGGCGCCACGCTCTCGTGGTGAACCCCTACGATGTGGAAGAGACCGCCGATGCCCTCTTCCGCGCACTCACCATGCCCACCGACGAACGGCGTTACCACATGCACAGGCTTCGCCGCAACATTCGCCGCCAAGACATCTTCTGGTGGGTGGACAGCTTCATGAAGGCTGCGATCGACAAGGACCTGCGCAGCTTCCCCGTGATCGAGGAGTACATCCCTCCGCACGACCGCGAAGACGTTCAGGGGTGGACTTCGCAGGGTGAGGGACCGCCGCATACCTGAGCGGCCTCTGAGGAGGAGGCCAAGAGGCAACCGCTCAAGAAGTGTGGCGGGCGGGTGCCAGGTGAATCCGGAGGTCGCGGTCAGGCCGAAGGCGGATTACGCAAAGAGAGAACCTCCCGCAGGGCCTCGAGAAGATCCTCTCGGCGGTAAGGCTTCTGCAAGAAGCCCAGCACTTCTCTCCCCCCGAGATCCGCCGCCGCTTCCTCCCGGGAAACGCTACCGGTGAGCAGAACCGGGAGGTGAGCGTCGATACGCCTCACGGCATCCACCACCTTCGCCGCCCCATCGGGCGCCACGCGGTGATCGACCATGAGGGCCTTCACGGCCGGATGCCGGTTCCGGAAAGCCCGCACCGCTTTGGCACCGTCGCGCACCAGCACCACCTTGCATTGCATCTCCTCCAGTATCCGCTTGGCGGCATCACCAACCGCCTCGTCACTCTCGACCACCACGATCACCCCGGATGAGGGAAGTCTGCCGGCCTTCCCCGCGCTCTTCCCCTCCTGCACCCGGCAGGGCTCCGGTGACGATGCCGGCAGCAGGACGGTCACGGTGGTGCCTCTCCCCAGACCACTCTTCACCGCCACCGCCCCTCGGTGCGACCTCACGATTCCCTGGACTGCAGGGAGACCAAGGCCGCGCCCCACGAAACGGGTGCTGTAGAAGGGATCGAAGAGCCGCTCGCGCATCTGTGCACTCATACCGGAGCCGTTGTCGCTGATCTCGACATACACGTATCGACCGGCCGGAGCAGCCCAATCGGCAAAGGACTCCCCTATGGTCTCTTCGTCGTAGTCGTCATAGCCCGTCCGGATACGAACGATCCCATTGCGCTTGCCGATGGCCTCTGAAGCATTGCTCACCAGGTTCACCAATACCTGCCGTATCTGTGCGGAGTCGCCTTCCACCGGAGGCACCTCTTCAGCAAGATCACAGATGACCTCGGTCTTCTCCGACACCGAGGACTCCAAGAGATGTGACGTGCGGCGGATCAACTCCGACAGATGGATCTCCTTGAGTTCCTGCCGGTCACGTCCCGCATAGGCCAGCATCTGCCGGGTGATGCGGGTTGCCCGCCAGGCTGCAAGCTCGATCTGCCTCACACTGTCGTACGCTCCAGAGTGCGGGGAGAGCTCCTGCAGAGCCATGTCCGCATTGGCGAGAATGGTGGTCAGTAGGTTGCTGAAATCATGCGCGATACCCCCGGCCAAGAGGCTCAGGCTCTCGACGCGCTGCTCCCGATGTATTCGAGCTTCAAGTTCACGCCGCTCTCGTTCTGCCTGCAGGAGGGCCTCTTCCGCCTGCCTGCGCCTCTCGATGTCCCGGCAGCTCAACACTGCGTTCAACGGCCGCCCCGTCTCGTCGCACACAAAGCGTCCCACGATCTCGAACCACCTGAACACCCCGTGGCCGCCGGGAAGACGAACCTCTTCGTGGAAAGAAGCATTGTCCCGGTGCGACCTCTCCCACGCGGCCACCACCCGGGCTTTGTCATCGGGATGAACCAGTTCGAAGAAGCGGCGCCCCAGGGCGAAACCCGGTTCATGACCCAGCACGCGCTCACACGAAGGGCTCGTATACTCGATCACACCCTCCGCCGAGGCTTGGCAGACCACGTCGAGCATGTGCTCCGCAATGAGACGGAGGTAAAGGCCCTCGTCTTCGGGGCCCGTATGCCGCTTGGCCGCATCGGCCATCGCCGTGTCGACCTCTCTTGAGGGAGCCTATCCGAGCGCCTTCCGGCTCACACCAACGTGCTACGGGAACGACCGAGAAGGCGAAGGGGTGCCCATAATCTCACGGGTAGGGTGTTCCCCTCACGGCGCGGCAACAAACCATGGGCCGACGACCGGGCGGGTGTGAAGCCGATGAACCGCTGCGGCATGCGGGCGGCCGATGGTATCGGCCGCCGCGCCTATCCCCCGGCTTCTAGTAGTACACGTGAACCGGCGTACCGATGGGCATCTGCCAGTAGAGATAGTCGGTCATCCACACCGGCGTACGCACGCAGCCATGACTGGCGGGCCAGCCAGGCACCGACGACGATCCATGGATGGCGTGGTGCGCCCGAAAGAACGAAGGCGAGTACATGGACCCCAGACGCCCATGTTGCCAACCATAGGCCTTGCGTTGGATGCGCGTGCTGCCGGTGGGAGTCCTCATACCCGAGGCACCCGAGGAGATGGGCGCGATGCGATCGAGCACACCGTTGCGGGCGAGGAACAAGACTTGTCGGGAGAGATCGACCTCCACCCAGCGCGAGCCGGAGTAACGCAGGCGAGGTGTGCCCGCCGTCATGATGCGTCTCCACACCTGAGATCCCGCCGTGCCGGTCCGTTCGAGCCACTCCACCTTCTGAAAGGCCATGACGGCATCCCTGGTGCGATAGTCAAACAGCTCGTCCACAACGCCGACGTGGTACCCAAGCGCAGTGAGTCTGGTCTCGAGCCAACGCACCACACGGCCTTCCGAGCCCTGCCGAAGCGTGGGATACGGCGCGGTTCCGACAATCGCCGGATAGTCCGGTCGAGGTACGAGCTCTTGGTAGAAAGCCCTGTAGAGCATCGCCGCAGCCTGAGCCCGGGTGATATCGAGGAAGGGATAGAAGCGCGCATCCTCCGTCCCGGTGATGATGTTGAAGCGATACCCGTTCGCCACGGCCGCCCGATGAGGATCGGCGATGTACTCGCGATCGCTGAAGCCCTGTAGCCACGATTCCACTTCTGCAGCGGACAGCACGAGGGAAGGAGTGCCCAGCGTGCCGGTATCCTCGGGCTGCGCTCCCTCACCTTCGACCCGCATCATGGGGTGCGTGCCCGACGAGAGGGCGGCCGCAAGACCCCGCATGATGAGGCTCGCCGTTTGCTGACGGCTGACGAAGGCTTCCGGCGAGAACCTATCGGGATCCGTGCCGGAAACGATGCCCGCCCCATAGAGAGCCGCCACGTGCGGAAAGAACCAGTCTCCGGTATCCACATCCCGGAACGGCTCGCTCTGGGCGGGCGCCACCTCCAGGATACGAGCGAGCATCGCCGTGAACTGAGCCCGGGTCACGGCCCGATCGGGACCGAAGGTACCGTCTCCGAACCCGCCGACCACACCGCGGCGGGACAGTTCCTCGATGGCTTCATACGCCCAGTCACCCGGACTCACATCACTGAATGCAGCGGCCGGAGAGGCGAGGCCCAAGAATAGGCCCAGACACAGGATAAGGAGGAAGGCCACATACGCCACCCTGCGCGCACCATCAAGGTATTCGCGCGTCGGCCGCGCCGCTTCCACACTTGTTCCCATCCGCAGCCACCCTCTCATGAGACACTCCCCTTCTTCGACCGTTCGCCCGCCCGTTTTCATGCTCATACCATACATCCGCCGTCACGCACAACCACAAGGACCCGTCACTTCGGTTTCCGGGCCCGCCCATATCACTCCGCTTCCGCAAGCAGTAGAATGCCTCCGGTTTCCATACCATCGAGACGGAGGTACGAAATAGTGATACGAAGACTGTTGGGCATCGCCATGGTTGTTGCACTTCTCCCGCTGGCTGGGTGCTCTTCCGACAACTCCGCCACCACCACCGGCACGGTCCAAGAGACCACCACCGCGGCCTCCACGGCGACATCCGGCACCGAAAGCGAGACCACCGATACGCAGGCCTCCATATCCCTCCCCGACGGCTGGACGATCAACGAGGCCATCTCCGCCGAGGAAGTCGGCGCCATCACCGGTGAGAACATGGCCTTCTTCCCCGAAGGCGCCAGCGCGGCGGACAAGGGTCACCCGGTGGGTAGCTACCTGGTGACCGACAAGGAGGGGTCCAAGATACGCTTTGAGGCCCTGGTCGACGGTGGGAGGGAAGGTTTCGAGAAGATCAAGGGTTTCGCTGCCACTGAGACCATCAGCGAGGTCTCCGGCCTTGCAGACGAGGCTTTCGTCTGCGAGTTCTCTCCCACGAACCATGGCATCGTGGTACTGAAAGGTGATCTGGTCGCGAGGATCGACTGGAATCCCACTGTGTACGCGATGCACAAGACGGAGTTCGGCACGAAACTGGCCGAGAGGTTTCTCGCCAACCTCTTCAAGTAGCCCAACAGTCTGCCCCGGCCGACCGGCCCAATCGGTCGCCGGGGCACTCCACACCCATGCCACATGAAGACACACCGCCTCCAGCGTCACGCCGCGACCTACGGCGGCCGCGGACGCTTGTGCGCCGCGTCAGCCCGGCCCTGCGATACGACCTACGGCACCTCGAAACTCAGTAGGAACACTTTGAGCGCTCCGTTGTAGAGCCGGTGCACCTTGGCCGCCCGAAGGCCTACGGCAAACCCGAGCTCCTTGTCCAGGGTGAGTACAGCCGCCCTCCAACCGGAGAAACGGGCACGTAGAACCCGGCCGAGCAGCTCGTATAGCTCCCTCGCCCCGGCTTTGTCACCCAGCCTGTGACCATAAGGTGGGTTGACCACCAGGAGGCCCGCACAAGACCGGGGGCCCCGGGGAGGCACGAGGTTCTCGAGCGTGCGCCGCTCCACATGCACCCTGTGGGAGAGTCCCCCCGCCTCGAGATTGCGCCGAGCATCCTCCACCGCCCGGGCCTGGGCGTCGAACCCGATCGCGATCGGACCGCGCGACGGCCACTCGTGCAGCTCACGGGCCTCCGCGCACAGCCCCTGCCAGAGACGCCGGTCATGGCCCGCCCAACCCTCGAAACCGAAGCGATGCCCCAGCAGGCCCGGAGCAATATTCCCCGCCATGAGCGCCGCTTCAATGGGCAGCGTGCCCGAGCCACACATGGGATCGATCAGTGGAGCCCCCGAGGACGCCATTGCCGGCCATCCTGCTCGCATGAGCACGGCGGCCGCCAGGTTCTCCTTGAGCGGTGCCTCGCCCCCTGCCACCCGGTATCCCCGGCGGTGCAGGCTATCGCCGGAGAGGTCGAGCGCGACCTGTACCTCACCCGCCCTGATGCGCGCGTGGATACGAAGATCGGGACGGCGCACATCCACCGACGGCCTGGGCCTGCCCGCGGCCCGCACGGCATCGACCACCGCATCCTTCGTCTTCTGGGCCACAAACAGCGTGTTCGTGAACTCCGAGCGCGCATCGACGGCCGCGCTCACCGCAATAGTGGCTTTGGGGGCAACCAGGTCACACCAGGGCAACGAACGCACGCCGGCGTAGAGCTGATCGGCCGTCCGGGCGGGAAAGGCCCCCAGACTCATGACCACCCGGCTCGCCACTCGGGACCAGAGGCAGGCGCGATACCCTACCGCGAGCGGGCCGTCGAAGTAGACACCCGCCCTCGTGTGCTGCACCTCTTCGGCCCCTTGACCCACCAGTTCGGCCGCCAAGAGGTCTTCCATCCCCAGGGGACAGGTGGCAAAGAAACCGCCCGGCTGCTTTGCCCGGTCGGCAGAGCCCCCCGATCGGTGCGGGGCGGGTGCGGCCCTTATCTCTCGACGCCCCGTTCCACCTGCCGGTGAACCACCCGGCGAGCCGGCCCCTTGTGCCGAACCGGCCGTCTTCGCCGAGTGAGGCCTTCGTGTCTTGTTACCGCCCATGTACCCCCCGCCCGGCGTCTCCAGAAAGCTCCTCAGGCCACGAGCTCGGCGAGGGCCGCCCGTAGCGCCCGGGCCGCCCTCGCCGCCACGTCACGCGGCCTCCCGGCCTTCTCGAGCAGGAGCCTCGTCACGAAGGGCCGAGCGGCCTCGATGATGTCGATGTCAGGATACAGGGCGCGCGAGACCCCTTCCACCGTGACCAAGGCCTTCACCAACAGCCCGTATCCTGCCGGCACCTCGATGCCGTGTCGCCCGAGCAGCGACAGGAAGCCCATACCGAAGTCCCGTACGTCCGGACGCCTCCCGACGTCCGGGGGCAGTCCGTCTCCTCGTCCGCCGTCCTCTTGCCCCGGCCCGCCGGAAGGAGCCAACGTGCGGCCCATGAGCCGACCCAACTCCTCCGTGATGGCGGCAACTCTGTCGGCGGGCACCTCCACACCCAAGGCCCGCGAGCACTCGAGAGCCTTGTGCGCGTCACGGTACACGAGCGCCGCCAGCATCTCGCCCACCATCTTGCGCTCCTCCCTTGCCAGCCGGCCCATGATGCCGAAGTCAAGGTAGGCGATGCGATTGTCGGGAGTGACGAAGAGATTTGCGGGATGGAGGTCGGCGTGATACCTCCCGAAGACCAACACCTGCCTCATGAACACCTCTGCCCCATGGACGGCAAGGCCGTAGGCGTCGACGCCCGCCCGGCGGGCATCATCCAGCTCGCTCAGCCGCCAGCCCGGCAAGAATTCCATGGTAAGGACCCCCGCGGTGGTCCGGCT
Organism: uncultured Gaiellales bacterium; assembly: GCA_964423425.1. Lineage (GTDB taxonomy): Bacteria > Actinomycetota > Thermoleophilia > RBG-16-64-13 > RBG-16-64-13 > CAYRES01. The sequence goes on from CAYRES010000005.1 coordinate 112,281, forward strand.
CCACACGATACGCGGCACCTTCACCAAGAGGTCGTCCCGGAAGTCGAAGGCGAAGCGGTCGGCGGTCCGACCCTCGTTGCGGAGGTCGAGCTCACTGTCGAGAGAGCGGGCGAACTCTTCGAGCAAGGCGTCGGCGTTCCACCGGCGGAAGGAGCGAAGGCGCCGAAGCCGAGCGAACACCCGGCGAGCCAGGCGAAGGTCCTCGAGCACGGCGGCCTCGATGCCCGGCCGCACCACCTTCACCGCCACCTCCGTACCGGCGGGAAGCACCTCTCCCCACACCGGTCGGGCGGGCTCGGAGAGAATTGCTCGATGCACCTGGGCGATGGAAGCCGATGCCACGGGCACTGGATCGAACTCAGCGTACAGGTGTTCGAGTGAACGGCCGAACTCCCTCTCCACGGCTCCTCGCACGACATCGAAAGGCAGGGGTGCCACCGCATCCCGCAGCTGGGACAACTCAAACACCAACTCGGCGGGGAACACATCCGGCCTCACCGACATCAACTGCCCGATCTTCACGAACGCGGGGCCGAGTTCTTCGAAGGCGAGCCGCAACTCCCGGGCGAAGACCTCCCGGCGCCGCCGTTTCGAGACGAGTCCGCAGCGCGTCTCGAGGAGGACGCGGCCGCCCCGCCGAAACACCACGCGCGCGAGGCCGTGTGTGCGCTCTCTGCCTGCTCCTGCGTGCCTCTCTGCGGGCGGGGGCACCGTTACCCGGGGCGCCGCCTGACGGGCGGGCCCGGCGGGACCACCGGCTGAGGCACCGCCCGACGCGGGAACCGAGGCACCGCTCGACGCGGGAACCGAGCCGCCACCCCTACCCTGTGGATTCGCCGCGGTCATCTCGAGCCGGGTCGCGATCGGCAAGGAGGGCGTCCACCGACGCTTGGAGCGTCTCCAGTCGCCCCCGCATCTCGGCAAGCTCGAAGCGGAGCTCTTCCAGAGCCGGGCCCACGTCGCTCCGGCGATCTTCGTCTTCTGAACCGTCGGCCGCAAGCCGGTCTTTCAGCCTGTCCTTCTCTTCTGATACGAGCGCCGCAAGCCCGTCGACAAGGGCATCGGGACCCCGGCGCATTTCCTGCTCTCCAAGCTCGGCGCCTCGTGTGACGGCCGCCTTCCAGCCCTCGTCCGCCAACTCATGCAGTAGCGCCCACCGGGCCAGGAAGCCGAGAAGGTCATCACTCATCGAGCCTCAATTCTTCTCATCCTTGAAATCGATCTCAGCATGGGAACCGTCACAGAAAGGCTTGTTCTTAGACGCGCCGCAGCGGCACAGTGAGTAGTGTTCCCGCGAGGTGGGGCCCGTGTCTGGGGTGACATCCTGGCCGGAGAGCTCCGGCCCCCCGGCTACGTGGTAGGGGCCGTCCTTCGCCACGACGATGCCCGGTTCGGCTTCGTGATCGCGATGGAGTTCCCCCGCCACCGTGTAGCTGAGCGCCCCCGAGGGGCACCTGTCGATGGTGCGCCTGCAGTGTGCGACGGTGTCTCCGTCAGGGTCGATCCAGGGCTTTGCGTCACGGTTGAACACAGTGGGAAGCTCCGTGGTACAGACCTGGGCGTGCGCACAGATCCAACGGTTGTCGTGAATGGTGATGCCCTTGCCCTCGTAGTCACGGATGCGGTTCTTGGAACCGTCGTTCTCCTTGTGCCCCTGGAAGCCCTTGCGCAGGTGGGTGCCGTCGCAATACGGCTTGTTCTTCGAACCGCCACACCGGCACAGATAGGTCTCGGCCGGATCGACCTCGAGCTCTTCTCCCTTGGAGTTGGTGAGCCCCACCTCTCCCGTCACCAGGTAGGGACCGTTGGCTGTCGCCCGGATGCCGGGCTTCACGTCTTCATACTCATCCACGAATCCTCCTTCGCTGTTTCGGTCAACTCTCCTATACCCCCTCCAGGCCGGCCGTAGACGCGGAGATCCCACCGCGACCACCACCACGCACTCCTCCGTTGTCCTGCTACACTGGCACCCGTGACCATCCTGCAATTCACCGCCATCCTGTTCCTGGGCGCCTTGCTCGCCGGTTTCTTAGGCTCCCTCACGGGCCTGGGCGGGGGCATTGTCATCGTTCCCCTGCTTACCCTGGTCATGGCGGTCGACATCCGCTATGCCATCGGCACCTCGCTCGTGGCCATCATCGCCACCTCTTCGGGATCAAGCGCCCGCTTCACCCGCGAAGGCTACACCAACGTCAAAGTGGGCATGGTGCTCGAACTCGCCACTATCGGCGGCGCAGTCGGAGGCGCCTTCCTCGCCACGTTCCTGCAGGCCTCGTGGCTCCTGACGGTTTTCGGGGTGGTTCTCATCGGCTCGCTGGCCGTCACCAACCGGCCCAACCGCCTCACCGTGGGACCACTCGAACCCGATCGCCTCACCCGCTCGCTCCGGCTCAACTCCACCTACCCGGATGCCGGCACTGACGTTCCCTACCGCGTCTACCGTGTGCCTCAGGCAACAGGCGTAATGATAGGCGCAGGAGCGCTGGCCGGCCTGCTCGGCATAGGTGCGGGAGCATTCAAGGTGCTGGCCATGGACCAGCTCATGCATATGCCCTTCAAAGTCTCCACCACGACCAGCAACTTCATGATCGGCGCCACCGCGGCGGCCAGCACGGGAGTGTATCTGGGAAGCGGGTACATCGACCCGGCCATCACCTTCCCGGTGGTGCTCGGAGCCCTGGCCGGTTCGGTGGTGGGGTCACGCGTACTCGTGCGGACGGCCTCGCCGCGTGTGCGGATGGTCTTCAGCATCCTCATCGCCCTCGTGGGAATCCAGATGATAGTAAAGGGCCTCTCGGGATGAGCCTTCACGCACTTCTGGCCAGGTTGCTGCGCGGAGCCGTCGCCGTCTCCGCCCTCGTACTGCTGGTTGCAGGCACCTTCTACCTGGTGCAACACGGGCAGGAGCCCGCCGACTTCTCGTCGTTTCAACCCGTCTCGCCGGAACTCCGCACACCCGCGGCCATCGTGGCTGCAGTGGGACGCGGTGATGCAGCCGCACTCGCCCAGTGCGGCCTTCTGCTTGTCATGGTCACGCCGCTCGTGCGCGAATCGACCGCTGCAGGCTGGTTCCTGCGCCGCCGCGACCTGCTGTTCGCCGGCATCGGCGCCCTCATCGCCGGCGTCCTCTTGCTCTCCCTCCTGCTCGCCCGTTAGCGCGGTATCCCACCCACCGTGGCGGCAAGACTTGACCGTCCGGGCTCATCCCGCCTATAGTCCTCTCATGAACAGCAATGAGCTCAACGAAAGCACCTGCATCGCCCGGCTGGGTCCGTACCTCTTCGACCGCCGCGAGTACGAGGATTCCATCGACCTGCTCAAGCTCTTCCGGAGCGATACGTCCGGCGCGCGTGAGGAGGAGACCGTTGAAGGTCACACCATCCTGCTCGATGACCGCGACCAAGTGGTCGGCGTAACCATTCGTGGCTACCAGGACGCCCTCTTCGAATCGGGCCCCATCGAGGTCACTGTGCCCCTGGCCACAGACGAGGGCGTACAGAGGAAGCCGGTCTTTCTGTGGATGACGATCGGCCCCCAGGGCATGTGTTGCTGACCGCCTGAGGCGGCAGCCGCCCCGGCGCCCGCTCCGGCACCAACTCTCGAACGACGGGCCTCTCCCGGCACCAATGGCCGGGTGTCCGTTGCCTACCCTTCGATCTTGTGGGCCAGCCAGGCCAGATTCTCGGCAAAGCGATCGACGGTGGCGACCGCCTCTTCATCAGACTCCACATCTCCCGGTTCGGCGCCGAAGCCGATATTCCAGTAGGTGGACCCCGGCACGATCATGCCGTTGATCATGTACCAATACATGAGCTGGGCATAGGTGAAGTTCTGTCCGGCGCGGCGTGCAACGACCACCGGACCGCCCAACTTTCGGGCGAAGAGACTCTCCGCCCGGGCCACATAGCCCGCGCGGTCGAGCAGGGCCATGATCTGTGGCGTGGCGGAGCCGAAATACACGGGAGAGCCGACGATGATGATGTCGGCTGCGCACATCACACGGAAGATCGGCTCGAAGTCATCGCCATCGATGGTGCACGACCCGTAAGGCTCCTTGCGGCACCCTCCACACGCCGTACAGTTGTCAATACGCTTCTCGGCCAGCCGCACCATCTCTCCGAGAATGCCCTCACCTTGAAGGATATCGAGGCAGCGTTGAAGCAGCCGCTCGGTGTTTCCGTTAACGCGCGCGCTGCCGCATAGAGCCAGGGCCTTCACAATCGACTCCTCTCTGTTCGTACCCCCCGTCCTATTCCCGGAACTGGACCTCGAGAACACGGCCGATCTGCTCGAAGGCTTGGGCCGCCGGACTGTCCGGCCGGCTTGCGAGCACCGGCGTGCCCCTGTCGCCGCTTTCCACCACCGCTGGGTCGATGGGAATGGAGCCCAAGAAGGGTGCATGCAACTGAAGTGAGAGGGCTTCCCCACCACCGGCACTGAAGATGTCGTGGTAAGCCCCGCAAGAGGGGCAGGTGAAACCGCTCATGTTCTCCACAATCCCCAGAACAGGGACGTGAAGCTGCTCACAGAAGCGAACCGACCTCCGCACATCCAGAAGCGCGAGGTCTTGCGGAGTGGTGACCACCACGGCCCCATCGACATTGCCACTGCCGATGAGTTGAATGGTGGACAATGGCTCATCGCCTGTACCTGGAGGGCAGTCCACCACCAAGTAGTCGAGGTCGCCCCACTCGACGTCACGCAAGAGCTGCTCAATGGCCCCATACTTCATGGGACCCCGCCAGATGACAGCGTCATCGGTGCCACCCAAGAACAGACCGACCGACATGATCTTCAATCCACCATACTCAGCGGGCAGGATGGAGCCCTCATCGGTCAGCGAAGGCGAGTGCGCAAGACCGAACATGGCGGGGATGCTCGGCCCATGGATGTCAACGTCGAGGAGACCCACCGACCGGCCTATCCTCGCCAAACCCAGCGCCAGGTTGGCCGAAACAGTACTCTTTCCTACTCCTCCCTTGCCCGAAAGAACGAGGATCTTCTTGCCAATTCGCCCCATTCTCTCTTCGAGAGCGGCGTCGTTCGAAGCGTTATGCTGATGCACGGCCAGACCTTTCACAAGAGCATGGTACGTAATGCGGGCGCACGTGATGCAGTCGGTGAAGACTACCAAATGTGGCGGGCTCTTTGCCCGGCACTCTCCCCCAGCCCGCCTCAAAGCAAGGCATGAACACCCCGGAGACTAGTGCCCCCCGCACGTCATGCAAGGTTCCATCACCGTCAGTTGACCCGCCATCAGGGCATCGACGGCCTTCCGGACCGACGGACTATCGACATCATGGAACACCCTGATGCCGGCTTCGCCCAAGCCGGAGAGAGGGCGAGCGCCCAAACCTCCCACGATCACCTCTTTGACTCCCTTGGCAGCGAGCAGCGTGACTGTGTGCAGACACCCACCCTCGTGATGTGGCGGGTTGTCCACAATGTTCGAACCAATGACCACGCCATCGTGCACACGCACCAGGGTGAAACAGTCACAGTGGCCGAAATGGTCCGAACGGGCGGCCTCCAAGCCGCCGGGGGATTCAGAGGGCACAGCAATGATCCGAACGCCTCTGGTGTTACTGGTGCTCTGAGTCACTTCACGACTCTCCTTTTCATTCGTGTGCCTCACCGGTAACTGCCACCTCATCCGACACAATCCTGCTGCAGAAAGGTACGGTCTGGAGGGGTCTAGTCCGTAAGCGGCTTCCGCTCACCGGACTCTTCACCCTCTTCACCGGCCAATCTACATTCAACCTCGTCCGCAAGTGCCAGCAGGATCGATGCGCGTTGCCGCAAGAATCGAATCCGCTCAGCAAGAAGATCACGACCGAGATGAGTGATGACGTACACCCGGCGATTCGGACCCGCGTCGGGAGGATGCCATGAGGATGCCACCAGACCATCCTGCTCCATGATTCTCAGCAGCCGGTAGACGCTACCGGGATCTACGCACACCTGCCCCTTCACGAGCACACCGATCTCCTCGATCAGGCCGTAACCGTGTCTCTCCCTGTCAAGGAGCACCGCGAGCACGGCCGTCTCGAGAAGCACCCTCCGGTGTTCTCCCCTCCTGGGGCGACCCCTTCCAGAGGACACACCGTGCTGCTTAATGGGCGCCATGGCTGCACACCGTTCCACCACACCTGCTCATCCTACGATCCCTTGCTGTATGCAATATGCATCTATATGTTATAGTGTATATCATGACAACGCAAGGTGTGCTGAACTCTGGTACTGCATGCAACCCACCGTCCGGCAAGAGGGAGGTCGTTGGCATGGCTGGCACGATCGCGGGGATGGGTGCAGAGTCTGTGAGGCAGGGCGAGTGCCGGATCACCTTCCTCTGTGAGAATCGGGCGGGAGTGCCCGGCCTCCTGGGCGAATGGGGCCTCTCCCTTCTGGTCGAGACTTCGCGCCATCGCATCCTTCTCGACACAGGATGGGGCTTCGCTCTCGCGCACAATGCGCAGGAACTGGGAGTCGATCTGTCGGGACTCGACGCGCTCGCGCTGAGCCACGGCCACCTCGACCACACAGGCGGCCTTGAACACGTGCTTCGTCTGAACCCTGATGTGCCCGTCTACATGCACGAACACACTCTCGCTGAGCGCTTTGCCACCCACGCAGGTAGCGCGCTCTTGAACATCGGAATCCCTGCGCAACCGGCCGAGGCCCTCCGCAGAGCCTCACGGCGGATTCTCGTGTCTTCACCCACAGAGATTGTGCCGGGCGTTTGGACAACCGGCCCTGTGCCTCGTGTCACTCCGGAGGAAGGCCCCGGCGGAATCGGTCACTTCGACCGGACCCAAACTGCACCCGACGCGGTACTCGACGACTTCTCCTTCTGGGTGGAAACGCGCGAGGGGCTGGTGGTACTGCTGGGGTGTGCGCACGCCGGAACAGTGAACATCCTGACCTACATCGCGGGGCTCACCTCGGGCACCCCTATCTACGCCCTGCTGGGAGGCATGCATCTCATGGACGTTGCGGCCGCGCGCATGGAGGCCACCACACGCGCGCTGCGCAGTCTCGATGTGAGCTTCATCGGCCCCTGCCACTGCACGGGAATCAGCGAGACTCACGCCCTCCGTCGGGCGTTCCCGGAACGTTTCCTCGAAGTATCTGCAGGCACGTCGTTGCTTCTGCCGCTCCCCCTCAACGGATAGGTACCGGCGAGACCTCGGACCCGGCCCCCATATGTTGCGCCCACGCCCCAATCACGGCTCAGCAAGTCCTCTTCGTGCGGCCACCATCTCCACCCGCGGACGGCTCAACATGAAGTCGAGCCTTAGCCGCAGCCTCCACCTCGTCGCGAGTCAAGGGCATGCGATGATACTCCCCGGCCAGCCAGGCCTTAGCCTGGTCGTCATAGTGCGGGCTGCTCACGCTGCCGGACTCGCCCGGAGCCAGGACCCCGTACGACTCCCGCGGATCGCCGAGATCGGTGACGAAGCGGAAAGGGGGTCCGACACGAGTCGCGGAAGGGTCCTGCTGGCGGGCGGGTGAAGCCCAGATGGTGGTTCCGTCGCCCCCGATGGGATACGGGCCCCGGTTGAACAACGGCGCCAGAGGCTCGACCGTTCCCAGGAAGTGCACAAACCAGTGCATGTGCAGGCGGCCGTACTCCCAGCGGCCGGGGTCCTGCCCCTGGGTCTTTGTGAGCTCCTCCCAGGCTTCCACCAGCACCGCGGCAACCAACTCCCCCGGCCCCGAGGCCCCGGAAACCTTACGCATCCACCTCGACTCCCCGTCCTCGAGCTCACGGCGAAGCCACTCATACGACTTCTGCCCCAGCACGCTCCATTCGCCGAGAAGTGGCGTCGGCCCTCTGTCCAAGAACCTTTCCGTCAGGGCGCCGAGCTCCGTACCCAGAAGCCGTCTCAGCAAGCGCTCCACAAACACCGAGTACAGAGCCGCCTCCGGACTTCCGGGCCTCATGTCGCCGTTCCACAGCCTGAGCATCTTGGCGGCCCGGGCAGCCACCGGGTGGACCGGACGCAGACGGCCGACAAGTGAGGCGATCCGGCGGGCGGTGGGAGACACCTGGTCGAGCTGCATGGCCTGCATGAACTCGACCGAGACTCTGCCGCCAGCTTGGAGCAGCTCCTCGATGCGGGTGGCGCGGTCCTTCATGGCGAACTCGTGACCCAGACAGTGGGGGTAGTCCTCCCCCACCACACGGTCGTTGGCCGTGAGCAGGTACCCCTCGGGCGGATCGGCCCGATGGGGAAGCTCATCGAAGGGAACGTAGCCGGCCCACTCGTACTCCCCGGTCCAACCCGGCACCGGCAGTCGTCCGTCTCCCCGCATCCTCTGAGGGACGTCGCCCGCCATCTGAAACTCGATGTGGCCCTCTCCGTCGGCGTAGAGCACGTTGACCACAGGGGATGTCCACAGCTGGAGGGCCTCACGGACGTCCGCGCAGGTGCCCGCTCTCACCAGCCGGGGAAGGACGTTGGCGAGCGGACCGGGGTCGAGAGCGCTCCACCTCAGGGCCAGCGGCTGCGGCCCGGATTCCTCCGGCGCAAGTGAGTTGATGATCGGACCGTGGCGCGTTGCCAAGATCTCGTGAGTCTCCCTCGCCGGGAGGCCGCGGACCTTGATGGTCTCTTCACGCACGTCCACCGGCAACCAGTCACCTCGATACTCATACTCCAGCCCGCCCGACCCCGCACGCATTCGCTCCACGAACAGATCCTGCACATCACAGAGGGCCGCCGTGAAACCCCAGGCCACAGACTCGTTGCGGCCCGAGACCACATAGGGCACACCTGGAAAGGTGACGCCGACGGCGTTGAACCCGTCGCCCGGCTCCTTCCCGGACCGCCCACCGGACTCATCGAGCACCAAGTGATTCTCGTGCCACACAGCCGGTATCGTCATGGCGAGATGCATGTCGTTGGCGAGAATCGGCCGGCCTGTGACCGTCCGCTCCCCCGAGACCACCCAATTGTTGCTGCCGACCCCCTCGCGCACCCCCGGACCGAGTACGCGACGCACCGTGCTCCACAGACGAACCATTCCCTCGTCATCCACCTGCTCGCCCGCCGGCCACAGTTCCTCGGGAAGTTCATAGGGGCTATCGGAGTCGAAGGGCTCCAAGGAGCAGGCGACTTCCGGACCCAGCCTCTTGACAAGAATCGTGCGAAGCAGTTCCGCTTCCCAATTCACCGAGAGAAGCCAGGCGACGACCTTCACCCAACCCAAACTATCCGGGATGGCCCATGGTTCCGGCTCATAGCCGAGAAGACCGAACTCAAGAGGTAACGGATTGTCCCGGCGGCTCCCCTCTATCACAGCGTTCACTCCACGGCTGTAAGAAGCGAAGTCGGCCTTGACCTCCGGCTCGAGCAGTTCCACTTCCCGGCGGGCGGTACGAGAGAAAGCGAGGGTCCTCACCCAGCGGTCGAAGTCGAGAGCCGCTCTTCCCAAGACTTCCGCCAGTCTCCCGGAGGCCAACCTTCTCTGAAAGTCCATCTGCCACAGACGATCCTGCGCGTGCACGAAACCTTGCGCAAAGAGGAGATCGTGGCGGTCACACGCGTAGATGTGCGGCACGCCATGGCGGTCACGCACAATCTCCACCGGCTGCTGGATGCCTTTCAGCTCCAAGCGACCCTCCTCTTTGGGCGCACGGCGTCTTCCCAGATGGGACACAAATGAAGCCACCAGATTCCGAGCCACAGAGGGATTCTCCTTGTGTCGACTTTGCCACGCTCTCCTTCGCAGGAGATGATTCCCTGCCGCCGGGCGGCAAAACCCGGCCTGCAGCGGATTCGGGACGGAGTGGGAGTGGGTAATAGCAGGGGTGGGTAGTGGCAGGGGTGCGTGGTAGCACGGGCTGAACCAGGGCACAGTAACCAAGCTCCACCGCATGAGGACACCGTGAGGGGGGCGCCGACTTCCATGAGGGTACTCGTCACCGGAGGAACGGGTTTCATTGGCGCCCGAGTGGTTGCCCTTCTCTTGCAGGAAGGTCACGAAGTGACGTGTCTGGTGCGTTCGTCTTCGCCCGCCGCCACAGCCCTCGCTTCTCTGGGAGCAGCCCTTGCCGAAGGGGATGTCACTGAGCCACCGTCGCTCACGCGAGCCTTCGCCGCCTGTGAGGCCGTCGTGCACTGCGCCGCTCTCTACAGCACGTGGGAAGCCGACCCCAGTCGCTACACACGTGTCAACGAGGAGGGCACCGAGTACGTCATGTGGGCTGCGCAGGAAGAGGGCATCCGCAAGGCGGTACTGGTGAGCACCGCCCTCGTGTATGGTGAGCCGACGGACTGCCCCTTCACGGAGGAAAGCAGACCCGGTCCCGTCCGCTACAGCGCTTACGTCGAGAGCAAGTACCGGGGTGAACGGCAGGCGTGGCGACTCCACCGAGAGGCCGGCCTGCCTCTCGCGGTCGTGTATCCGGGAGCCGTCATAGGTCCCGGTGACCCCAATGTCACCGGTGACTACATCCGCCGCCTGCTTTCGGGCACTCTTCCCGCCCGGGTCTTTGAGGATTCACTCAACACCTACGTCTACGTGGACGACGTGGCCCGGGGCATAGTGGCCGCCCTCGAGCACGAGGGCAACGAGGGGGAACGGTATCTCTTGGGCCGCTACCGGGCTTCCTATGCAGAGTACAACCGCATGATCGCTGAGCTCGCCGGCATCGACCCGCCGCTTCTCAAGCTGCCGGACACGGTGGTGCGGGTGGCGGGCGCCGGCCCCAAAGCGGCCCCGGCCCCCCCCCCCCCCCCCCCCCCTGTGGGGCCGCGCCGGGGCTCCCTTTGAAGATACCACCCGCAGCCTGGGGTCGCGGGCGGGCACCGCCCCGCCCCTTCTCACGCTCCCGCCACCCGCAGGCCTCCCCTGTGGGGCCTGGCCTGGGACGCCCTGCAGATCGCCCGGCACAACGTCTGTTTTGACGGAACAAAGGCGTGCCGTGAACTGGGCCTCACCTACACTCCCCTGGGGGAGGCGCTCGCGCGTACCCTCGAGCCCCTTCTCGCCTCTCCGACAATCTCTCACCACGCGCCCCTGCACGCCCTTCGGCGCCTTAGGAAACGGGCATCAGAGTAGCGGGCTCCCACACCGGACAGGCTCCCTGCGTCGGAACAACGATTCTCCCCTCCACAAAGACGCCGCCCTGTACAATAGGCCCGACAAAGGAGGAGACGTGGGTACCAACGGTGGGAGCGGCCGGGCGTATGTCGTGCTGGGGGCAACGGGAGCAATCGGCTCCACGCTCTGCCGGCTGCTCTCGGCCCGGGGAGACGGCCTGTTGCTGGCCGCCCGGGATCAGGCGAGACTACAGGCCCTCTCCGATGAGCTCCAAGCCCCGGCCATATCGCTGAACGCCACCAACTTCGACCACGTGGAAGCCTGTCTGCGCCAAGCTGCCATGGTGCACGAGTCCCTTGATGGAGTTGCCTGCTGCGTGGGTTCACTGCTGGCGAAACCGGCCCACGCGGTCACGCAGGAGGAGTGGATGGAGTTGGTCGACAGCAACCTGGGTGCGGCGTTCGCCACCGCTCGGGCCGCCGGTTCTATCATGCGGGAGAAGGGTGGCTCCGTGGTCTTGGTGTCGGCCGCGGTGGCCCAGACCGGTGTGCGGGACTTCGACGCGTTCGCCGCCGCAAAGGCGGGTATCATAGGCCTCACCCGCTCGGCGGCGGCCACCTACGCGCGCTTCGGACTACGCTTCAACTGCGTGGCGCCGGGCATAGTGGAGTCCCCCCAGACCAAAGAGCTCCTCGACACTGCCGACAACAGGCGCACTGCGGCGGCCATGCATCCTCTCAACCGCGTAGGGCGCCCAGCCGACGTGGCCCAAGCCATGTCCTGGCTTCTCGATCCCGCGCAGAGCTGGGTCACCGGGCAGGTGCTCGGCGTGGATGGGGGGCTGGCGCGGGCACGCCCGTAAGTCGAGGCACTCCGCGGGCAAAGGCGCGCCCACATCCGCGGGTATCGGATGCGCCGACGGCCCGCCGCAGCAGGCCTCAGTCCAGACGACCCTTCGCTCTGCCGCCTGGCCCTCTTCCCTCTCCTTAGCCCTCTTCCCTCTCCGCTGAGCCCGCCTTGGGGTTCACTGCCTCAGGGCCGAAGCGAAAGGTGAGCAGCGTATGGCTGTGCAGATCACCATCCCGCACCAAGCCGGCTTCTTCGAGCTCCAACCACATCTCTTGGAACTCGGCAAACTCGAAGTGCAGGTCGGCGAGCAGACCCGAGAACAGTACACAGCGCAGGTCGGCCGGCGATCTCTTGAGCTCCTCCGTCCACTCGAGGCTCTCGGCCATCTCGGCACAACCGGCCACCCGGGGGCTCGTCCGCAGGTAGCGCAGAAGCATCTCCGCTCTCAGATTCAACATACCAGTCCGACCTCAAGCTCTTCCTGAGCGACCGTCAGGGACATCAACTCTCGATTCCCTTCCGGGCTGCGACGCCCTGCTGGTAGTAGTGCTTGACCTCGCGCATCTCCGTCACCAGATCGGCAACCGCAAGCAGACGCTCGTGCGCCCGGCGGCCCGTGATCACCAGCTCCACCTCGGTCGGTCGCACCTCCACCACCTCGAGCAGGTCATCGATGCTGAACAAGCCAAAGTACACCGCGATGGACGCCTCGTCCAGCACCACCAGCTGGTAGCGTCCGGAGAGCATCTCCACCTTGGCCTCAGCCAAACCCGTGCGCGCCAAGCGCCTGTCTTCTTCCCCGGGTTCGCCGCGAATGAAGCAACGCCGGCCATATTGCCTGACGGTGATGAGGTCCGAGAAGCGTTCGAGGGCCTGAAGCTCACTGTAGTACATGCCTTTCGCAAACTGGGCGAAGAAGACCCGGTGGCCTGCCCCGGCCGCCCGCAGGGCGAGGCCGAGTGCAGCCGTTGTCTTGCCCTTACCGTCTCCAGTGTATACCTGTACGTAACCCTGCATAAGCACCCGCCCAGACTCATCCATCCGCGCTCCACGGTAGCACATACGGGCGTTCGAATGGATGCCACCCTACCCGCGAATCCTCGTCCGCCCCAGTGCACCTTGCATTCCTCCCAGTCGGTGGAGTACGATGAGTGCGCATAGCGCAATTGCTTGGCGCGCGGCTGTGGTGGAGGGAAGCCGGTGAGAGTCCGGCGCGATCCCGTCGCTGTAACCGGTCCTTGCAACCGCGTTCTTCCGAAGGAGAGTGGCGTCTTGCGGACGTTCCTCCGGAGGAGGAGCCACTGGGTCTATGAGGCCTGGGAAGGCAGCGGATGCAAACACGTTGAGAGGCCGGGAGCCAGAAGACCTTACTCGCCGCATTGCTCGAGCGGATGCCCACGCGGATGGGTGCCTCGGCAACGAAGAGGTGGAGTGCACCCCCGCTGTCGGTTGCAGCGGGGGCTTTTGTGTTTGAGAGGGCGTATCGACCCGATCACCAGACACGCGCGCCGGCCCAAGCAAAGAGAGGGACTATGAGAAAGACCGCAGTACCGCTCGCAGCGGCCACCCTGGCCGCACTCCTCCTCCTGTCGGTTCTGGCCGGTCCGGCCTTGGCGGCGATTACCATGGAGGGAAGGGTCCAGACCCTTGAGGGCGAGCTCGCGCCTCCAACCATAGTCACCATCCCCGACGGCCTCATCGTCACCGACAACTCCGAACCGGAGGCGAACATAATCGAGTGCGCCGCCCCGAACGCTCTCGGCGCCCTCTACCTGCTCGCCGGTGAGCACAGCTTTCCGTTCGTCTCTCTTCCCGCCTGGGGAAGCGTGTTCATCAACTCCATCGGCGGCCGCGGCGGGCCGCCCGACTGGGAGACTTGGTGGGGCTACACGGTGAACGGCTGGTTCGCCGATGTGGGTGTGTTCGATTTCTTGGTCCAAGACGAGGACGTGGTGGTGTTTGCCGAGATACCAGGGGAAGCTCCCTTCACGGGCGTCCAGCTCGTGGTGGAGGGTCCCGCTCAGGTGGGCGTGGCGGCCGTCGCCGAGTTCCGGGTGCTGGCCGACCAGCTGGCCTTCGCGAACTCGCCCGAAGACGCCCTCCGCTTCGGTCTGGACCCGGTCACCCAGGTGCAGACCCCGGAGGGGTTCACCCCAGTGGCCGATGCCACGCTTCACGTGGGTGATCTCACCTACCAGACCGATGAGGACGGCAGGGTCACCGTGTACGCGCCGGGGCTCGGTCTGCACTCGGTCTACGCCGAGAAGGCCTTCGACGACGACTTCTTCTATCTTCCCTCCTCCGCCTCGCGGACGGTCATCGTACCCTTCGTCGACGTGTCTCAAGGCCACCCCTTCCACCGCGCCATCCACGAAGTGGCGGCCCGCGGCGTCGTGGGCGGCTACCTGCTCGTCGGCGGCGCAGAGTTCAGGCCGGACAACAACCTCTGGCGGGCACAGCTGGCCAAGATGCTGTGTCTTGCCCTCGATCTCGAGGTGGTGCCCTTCGCCTCGTCACCCTTCATCGACCTCCATGACCGCGACGGCAACGGCTATCCGCACGACTTCGTGGGCACGGCTTACGCGGCCGGCATCATCCAGGGATATGCCGCCCCCCGCTCGAACGAATTCGGTACCTACGACGATGTCACTCGGGCCCAAGTGGTCACGATGATCGTACGGGCTCTGAATCTACTTCACCCCGGTATCCTCTCCGCTCCCGAACCCGAGTATCAGAGCGAGTGGGGGGAGTTCTCCACCGATCACCAGACCAATGCCGCCTGGGCGGAATACAACGGCCTACTCGACGGCCTTGACCTGATCGGCACGGCCGACGACCCTTGGGCCCCTATGCCCCGAGGCGAGACGGCGCAGGTCATCTTCAACGCCCTGAAGCTCCTCGAGGCGCAGAGGTAGGTGTATGACTGTGCGCCCGGCACGCCCGGCATCGGCAGCCGTACCCTGCGGACTGCTGGTCATTGCGTTGCTCATTGCGCTTTCGGGCTGCGGCGGCTCCCTCCCGGGAGCCGCCGCAGCCCCTCCCACGCGTCCCCCTCACACTGATGAAGTACGCCTCTTGGTCAGCCGCGACTTGGGAGCCGAGATCCTCACCGATACACTGGTGCCTCATACGCCCGGCATGTCGGTCATGAGGCTCCTCGCCGAGAACACGCGGGTGGAGACTGGCTACGGCGGCGGGTTCGTCGGTTCCATCGACGGACTGCGTTCCACTTTCGGCACCGTGGGCCCCCAGGAGGCCTCAGACTGGTTCTACTGGGTGGACGGCTCGCTTGCTGATGTGGGCGCCGACTACACCCTGCTCCAAGGAGGCTCGACCGTATGGTGGGACTTCCACCGCTGGGCGCAGGCGGCTTTCATTCCCGCAACCCTGGCCTGCTTCCCCGCACCCTTCGCGGACGGTGGACTCGCCCTGTATGTGGATGAAGTAGGTGCCCAGGGCCAGGCAGGCGCCACTGGTGAAGTGGGTACCCAGAGCCGGGCAGGTGCCGCACTCGAGGAGTGGGCGGCGGCTTCAGGGCTTCAACCGGTGCTGGCGGGTGGTTATTCCGAGTGGGCTTCCGTGTGGATGGATGGAGCGGAGGAGGGCACAGAAGAGGCGACTGCCTCCGGAGCCTCGGAAGTCGCCGCAGGCTCCACAGCCTCTGCAACCCACCTGCTGCTGGCCCTTCCTCTTGCCTCAATCTCCGCGGACGACACCCCCGTCCTCGTCGACTCGCTGTCACCCGGCCCCGCCCAAGGCGTCTTCGTCACGCTCCGGGACGGCAGCCTGTCGGCCCTCACCTCGACCGGCGCCGAGGGGCCTCCACTCGACGCCGCGGCGCTCGCTTTGCGCAGCCCCCGTGACCTGTCGACCTTCACTCTTCTTCTCCTCTACCGGGATGAGGGCGCCCTCGAGCGCCTCCTTCTGGAACTCAACCCCGACTCGCTCAGAGCCCGGCTTGCCCTGGGGGTGGATTCCAAAAGAACCGTGTGCCTTCCCGCCCCGGAAACGACGACGCCGAAGTAGGCAGCATGAACCATCGGCGAACACGAGAAAGAAACACGCCGCTCTTCGGCCTGGCCCACGTCCGTCCGGCGGCAGCAGCCGCCTTCGCCTCCGCCCTGGTCGCCGCCGCCTTCCTGCTCCGCAATCCACTCCAAGTGGCTCTCATCCTCTGTCTCGTCCTTCTTGCCGTTGCCCTCAGCCGCAAGAGCAGAGAGGCCCGCCCGTATATCGTGGCGGCACTCTCGGTGGCCGTCTTCATCGCCATCCTGAATCCCCTCTTCTCCCGGGGGGGGCTCACCGTGCTCTGGCACGGGCAAATCGGCCCCTTGGACATGCGCATCACCCTCGAGGGAGTGCTCTTCGGACTCGGTGAGGGCCTGCGCCTGGCCACGGTCATCGTGGCCTTTTCGCTCTTCTCGATCGTCATCGATCCCGACGACCAACTCGCCCTGATCTCACGGATATCGTTCCGCTCCGGACTCGTACTCTCCCTGGCCACGCGGATGTTTCCCGTTCTCTCCCGGGACGCCGCGCACATCAGCGACGCGCAGCGCTCACGCGGCGCCGAGCTGGATAGGGGGCGGCGGCGCGAACGCGCCGCCGCCCGCCTGCCTCTCCTGCGCGCCCTCATCACACAGAGCCTTGAGCGCTCCCTGGCAGTCGCGGCTTCTATGGAAGCCCGCGGCTTCGGCTGCGGGCGCCGTACCCAGTGGTCGCCGTATCGCGAGCGAAGCCGAGCCGACCTCGTCTTCTTCGCGGCCGTCGCCGCCTTTCCGCTACCCCTCATCGCGGGCCTCGCCACCGGGGCCTTTGCCTACCAGTACTTCCCCCTTGCGGACAATCCCCTTCCCGGCATGGCAAACCCTTGGTGGTGGGCGCTGTTCGCACTACTCAGCACTCCGCTCCTCCTCCAAGCGACGTGGCAGAGATGGCGCACTTCGACTCGGTGACCTACTGGTATCCGGACTGCGACCGGCCGGCGCTTCGCGAGGTGACGCTCGAGTTCCAGACGGCTGAGACGGTGCTCCTCCTCGGGCCATCTGGGAGCGGCAAATCCACTCTGCTACGCGCTCTGGCCACCTTGGTGCCGCACTTTCACGGGGGAGTGCTCCGGGGGCATGTGGTGGTTGGAGGATGTGACACGAGAGATCTCCGCCCCCGCGACTTGGCCGGACGCGTGGGTATCGTCTTCCAAGACCCGGAGAGCCAGGCGGTCATGACCAATGTCGATCGGGAGATAGCCTTCGGCTTGGAGAATCTGGGCCTCGAGGCCAGCGCGATCACGCGGCTGGTGGAGGAGTCACTCATCTCACTCGGGCTTTCTCATCTGCGCAGGGCACCCGTGGCTTCCCTTTCGGGAGGAGAACTTCAGAAGGTTGCCCTGGCCGCCGTACTCGCCATGCAGCCTGACGTGCTCCTCCTCGACGAACCCACCTCGCAGCTCGATCCGGTAAGCGCCGAGGAGCTCCTCTCGGCGGTGCGCCGACTCTCAGACGACACGGGCACCACCATCCTCATGGCCGAACACCGGGTGGATCGCTGCCTGCATCTTGCCTCCCGGGTGATCTTCATGGAGGAGGGCTCGGTACTGTGCGACGCCGATCCGCAGACCTATTGCCGCTGGGCCCTCGAGGAACGGCCCGGCTTCGTGCCCCCGGTCACCCGCCTCATGCAACCCCGCGCCAACGGCCGTGTGCCCATCACCGTCAAGGAAGCACGAGGCCTCCTGCGCGATCTGGCTCCCCCCCGGATAGAAGCACACCCGAGCTCGCCCGCGCACCCGGGCCCCCTTTCCAGCCCCGACTCCACCGGTTCACGCCTGCCGGCGCACCGCACTCTTCACTCCCAAGAACCCACAGCAGCCGTCGTCCTCGACGTGCGGAACCTCAGTGTGGGCTATGAGCCTGACTTCCCCCTGCTTCGCCACGTGAACCTCAGCATCGAACCCGGTGAGTTCGCCGTTCTCATGGGCGAGAACGGCTGCGGCAAGTCGACTCTCGTGCGTCACTTCAACGGCTTGGCCCAGCCGCTTTCCGGGCAGGTGCACCTGAACGGCCGCCCCGTCACCTCCCTCTCGGTGGCTGAAGCGGCCAGGGAGTGTGCACTCCTCGGCCAGAACCCCAACGACTACTTCGTGTGCGAAACCGTCGAGCAGGAACTGGACTACTCTCTGGACTGCTTGGGCCTGGAGTCCGCCGACAGGAGTGCTGCGAAGGCACACATCATCGAGAACCTGGGCCTCGAAGTGCTCCTGCCGCGCAATCCCCGGGACCTCTCCGGCGGCGAGAGGACAAGGGCCGCGCTTGCCACCGTGCTTCTGGGAGATCCCCGGCTCATCGTGCTCGACGAGCCCACGCGGGGCCTCTCTCCCGACGCGAAGGCCGGACTCGGTTCGCTCCTCTACCGCTTCTCTGCGGAAGGGCGAGCGGTGATAGTGGTCACCCACGACGTGGAATTCGCGGCCGCTTTTGCCCGCAGAGTCATTCTGCTCGGCGACGGAGGTGTGCTGGCCGACGGTCCCAGTGCAACGGTGCTCGACGGCTCTCTCTTCTTCTCCACCCAGGTCAACCGGCTCTTCCGCCACGTTCGGCCGGGCGTCATCCATGAACGGCAACTCCACTGGAACCCGGCGGCTTCGCGATGAACACACCGACAGACACCGGAGTACCTACCAACGAAACCGTAAGCGGCCCCACCTTCGACAGGCGGACGGCTGTTGCGCAGGCGACAGGTGGTCTCCTCCCTTACTCCCGGCTCCCACCACGCAACCTCCGCCACGCCCAGTTCCGCCGCTTCTTGCGCACTCATCTCGCGCTGGGAGCGGCCCTGCTCTCGGCCGGTCTCGGCCTGCTCCTCTTCGCCATGCTCGTGCCGGGCCGCATCGATTGGGGAACCACTTCATTCGTCGTTGTCGTCCTACTGGGCATGGCTGGGGTCGTGCTCGTGGGTGGACGGTTTGTGTCGGCGATGGATCTGGCGTTGGTGGCTTGCCTCTCTGCGCTTGCCACCGCCGGCCGGGTTCTGTTCGCCTCTCTTCCCAACTTCAAGCCCGTCACCTTCATCGTGCTGGCCTCCGGAGCGGCCCTCGGCCCCGGGCGCGGCTTTCTGGTGGGCGCTACCACCGCCCTCGTCTCCAATCTGTTCTTCGGCCAAGGACCATGGACACCGTGGCAGACGGTGGGATGGGGAGCCGTGGGTGCGGTCGGGGGGCTGCTCGGCCGCCGAGGCAGGGTGCCGGGTAGGCTGGAACTTGCGCTGGTGGGAGGAGCCCTGTCCCTCCTGTTCGACTGGTTTGTTAGTGTATGGATGTACATAGCGTTCACGACCCACTCGTGGGAGGCGCTCCTTGCGCTCTACGCCCGGGGGCTGCCCTTCGACATCGCCCACGTGACCGCCACGGTGATGTTCTCTCTGTTGTTCGGAGCGCAGACTATACGAATACTCGGCCGCTTCCGGTCACGGACGCAGGCCACGTTTCTCGAGGTGGAGGAGACACACACATGACATGCACCCTTCAGCACCGCGTGCGCCGCCGCTCGAGGGGAGCACGCGCCACTACGGCCCGCTTCATCGCCATGGCCGCCTTCGCCATAGCCGCGGCCCTCCTCATCGCGACACCCGCTGCGGCGCAGCCGACGGCCATGCCGCAGGCACTTGACTACCTCAGCGCCACACAGCGCGCGGACGGCGGATTCTCCGCCTCCTCCACGAGCGGAGACGCGGCGCTTACACCTTGGGTCATCATGGCCATCTCCGCGAGCGGCCAGAACCCGGCTGACTGGACCATCGGGGACCAGGACCCGGTGGGGTTCCTGCGCGGCATGAACATCACCTCGGTCGCCCAGAGTGGGGCCGGCAGCGGAAACACCCCCGCCTTCTACGCCAAGCTCATCCTGGCCTTCAAGGCCGCCGGCCGACCCGACCTTATCATCGCGGCCGGGCAGCCGGAGGTGGATCTGGTACAAGCACTGCTGCAATACCGGGTACCCGGCGAAGGCCACTTCTCTGCCTCCCAGGTCAACGCGGGTGTGGCCGACGTGAGCACCACCGCCTGGGCGATGCTCGCCCTGGCTGCGGCTGGGGGCAACCAGCACGCACTCACCGAAGCGGCGGAGTGGCTGCGCACCGTACAGGCTGACGACGGGGGCTTCCCCTTCCAGACCGGAGGGGTAAACGACGTCGACGACACCGCAGCCGTCATCCAGGCCTGGATGGGCGCCGGGATAGCGCGGGATGACCCCGCCGTCCAAGCGGCCCTCGAGTTCATCCTCAGCAACCAGAACGATGACGGTGGTTTCATGTCATTCGTGAACGACCCTCGTTCGACCGCCGAGTCGACCGCTTGGGCCATACAGGCCATACGGGCCGCCGGGCAGGATCCTGCTTCGTGGAAGAGCCCCTCGGGCATCTCACCCCTGGACTATCTCACCGGCCTGCAAACCCAGCGTGGCCTGTTCGAGCATCGGAAGGGGCAGATCGCCAATCCGCTCATGTCGACCACCCAAGCACTCATCGCCCTGGGCGGGCGGCAGTTCCCCTTCGACCTCACCGCTGCTGCAGCCAAGCCGGAGTACCCGCCCTCTTTCACCTCATTCTCTCCGGCGGATAACGCGACCGTGACGGCGGGCACCATCCAGGTGAAGTGTGAATTCGCCGACAACCCAGGCGGTACGGGCATTGACACCTCCGCCGTGCAGGTCTTGGTGAACGGGGAAGACAAGACGCCGGCGGCCACCATCACCAACACCTCCCTCAGCCTCACACTCACTGCAGAGAGCGCCGGCTCGCACACCCTCACCTTCACCATCGCCGATCACGCGGGCCACAGGGTCAGCAAGGAAGTGCGGCTAAACGTGACCGCCCCCACCACCACTTCAACCGCCTCCACCACGAGCACGACCGCCCCCACCACCACGAGCACCCGCCGGATAGCCTCGGGCACGGGTAGCGGCGGAGGCGGCGGGACGACCACAGGTACCACCCGCGCTTCCTTCCCGCGCACCACCACCGGCACCGCTTCGACTCGGACGCAGCCTCTGCAGTCTCCCTCGTACACAGGCGCAACGGGAGAAGCCACTCCGCCTTCTACCTTCCTCGGCGCCGGCAACCGCCAGCCCGCCACGCCCCCCGGTGTGTTGGACGCGGCGGACGGCACCGGCGGACCGTTCGAAGAAGACGATGGCGGCGGCCTCTTTCCGCTCGAAGGGGCAGCCGAGGCCGTGCAGATCACCGGACAGACCGTGGCCCTCGATGACACTGACACCGGCGGCGGCCGAGGTGCCGCAGGCCTGGTGGGTGGCGGAGTGCTCGCCCTCCTCCCCTTGGGTGTAGCCCTCTCCGTGCTCATGCACCGGCGCCAGACGGCGCTACTCGCCCAGTCCATTGAAGGCGGTCCCGTGACCATGGTCGAGAGCAACGACTTGGAGCTGGTTGCCACGGGTAAGCTCGGCGTTGTAGCCGCCAAGGCCCGCGGTCTCCTCTCTTCCTCGGGTGCGCGGGCGATGGCTCTCAGCACTTCCGTCGCTCTCACAGCACAGAGATTCCTCTCTCGTTTCCCCTACCGTGGAGCTCAGCAAGAGCCACCTTTCTCGCCGGCGGCCGCGTATCGCCCGGCACCCTACCGCGACACCGAACGTCGTGAACACGAGTAGGCGGGGAGGCACCCTGTGTCGGGTCAGATAGAACAGGTCATCTACGATGCCTCCCGCATCCTCCTCTATCCGGTGCTGGTGGCCGCTATTGCCTGCCTGGTCTGGGTGCTCATCGAGATCGGTTGGATGCTCTACGAGCTCTATCTCAGGGTGAGATACCGCAGCCTTGAGAAGCTCGAGGCCCGCGCCCAGCGTGCGCGGGCCGCTTTTGCGGCCGGCCGTGCCACCGACGCATACCGCGAACTGGCGGCCAACCGCTACTCTATGGTCGTCACTGGTTTTCTGTATGATCTGATCCGCAACTACCAGAGCGAACGCATACCCGAGAAGCCACTCAAGCTGTTGCAGGAGTATGAGTTCCACACCTTGAAACGGCTCGAGCGCACGCGGGTGTTGGTGCGGGTGGGCCCCATGCTGGGCCTCATGGGTACCCTCATCCCGCTCTCGCCCGCCCTCACCGCATTGGCCCAAGGTGATACACAGACACTGGCCGACAAACTCACCATCGCCTTCTCGGTCACTGTGCTGGGACTCCTCGTGGGAGGATTGGCCTACGTGGTGAGTTCGGTGAGAGACCGCATCTACAGGCAGGACATCTCCGACCTCGAATACCTGCTTGAATTGGTGGAGAAAGAGGTCGAGAGCGAGCGGCGACGCCCGCGCATCTCCTCACGGCAGCCATCCGAGCCTCAGCGTAGGATACGGGTCCGGGCGCGGGGAGAGGCCGTCCCATGAGGCCCTCGGGTTATCGCTTCATGAGCCGCCGCCGCGTCGACAGAACGGACCGCAACGGCGACCCCTTGGACGGCGTGGTCAATCTCTTCGACGTCGCCATCGTCTTAGCGGTGGCTTTCCTGGTAGCCGCACTCGCCGGTATCGGCCTCTCCGAGGTACTCTCCAACGAGAGCGTGACCCTCGTGAAGAACCCGGGCGCAGACAACATGGAGGTCATCATGAGAGACGGTGACACCATCACCAAGATGGAACTGTCGGGCAGCCGGGAGATCTCGGGCATGGGTTCCCTCATAGGGCGGTTCTACCGCTTGGAGGACGGCACCACCGTCTACGTACCTGTCGCCGACGAGTCTGTTCGCACCGACCCCAGCGCTCCCTCCGGATCCCAAGTACGCACACCACCTACCACCACTCAGGTCACACCGCCTGCGGAACAACAAACCACGCCCACGCAGCGGACCGCGCCCACCCGCCTGGCTCCGCCCACCACCGCGCCTTAGGGGCCGACCCACCCGTTCTCTCTGCCCGGTCCCACCTTGTCACCACGACAGCCTCCTTCGCGTGTGGCCGCGGATGCGACCTTCTGGTATCGTTCATTGCACTATGCGTTACCGGAACATCTTCCGTTTCGTCATCATGGTTTTCGTGGCCGGCAGCCTCGCCGGCCTCGTCGGCGGCCTCCTCTTCGGGGGCAGGGGCACCGCCACCGCCGTCACCAAGACGACCACGCCCTCCGCTCAAGAAAGTGCTTCCTCGGGTAGGAACGTGCTGGGCATCGGTGGCTCGAAGGTCGGCCCGGTCACTCCCGAGACAGCCAGGGCCATCGGCGCCAATGAGCTCGGCCAGATCATGGTGCTCGAGTACCACCTCATCGATCCCACCCGTGAGTCCGAATGGGCCGTCACTCCAGAGAAGTTCCGCAACGACATCGCCCTACTCAAGCAGGAAGGCTACTGGCCCATCAACATACGCGATCTTGTCACCGGCACCATCGACGTCCCCGCCGGCAAGAGCCCGGTCGCCATCACCTTCGACGATTCGAGCCCCGGTCAGTATCGCATCATGGAAGACGGCAGCCTTGATCCGGACTGCGCCGTCGCCATCATGCAGAGTGCGGTCGACGAAGGCGGGTGGGCTTCCCGGGCCAGCTTCTTCGTGCTGCTCGATGTCAACCCGCCCGACAACATCCTGTTCGGCCAACCGGAGTACCGCCAAGAGAAGCTGCAGCAACTTGTGAAGTGGGGCTACGAGGTGGGCAGCCACACGGTAAGCCACTTGAACCTCAAGAAGGCCTCCACCCAGGAGGCGGTGAAACAGCTCGCCGGGTCTGCCAATACCATCGAGGAGCTGGTGGGCGGCGGCTACAAGGTCGAATCCCTGTGCATACCTTTCGGCGAGTACCCGCAGGACGGCGCAATACTGAAGTCCGGGGAATGGGAGGGCAAGACCTACCACTACAAGTCGGCGCTCGAAGTGACGGGCGGGCCTTCGCCCTCTCCCTTCTCCGCCAAGTTCCGCCCTTACCACATCCCCCGCATCATCGTCACGGGCAACGCCCTCGAGAACGCCATCAAGAAGTTCAAGGACAATCCGGAGCTCAAGTTCGTCTCCGACGGCGATCCTGCGGTCATCAGCCATCCGAGCGATATCGCCGAAGGCTTGGGGCCCCTCATCGAGAGCCCCGGACGTCCCGTCGTCACGTACTGAGTACGCCCCAGGCGGCGCCGGCGTGCCAACTGTGCCGCCGGTGTGCCCCGTGTGCTGCCGTCGAGCGCCGTTGACCTACGCTCTTTGGCTCGCACCGGCCCCACCGCCGCCCAGACCCTTGTGGCCGCTTCATGGAGAGACGGGGCTGTGGCGCTCGCATGTGCCGCACCTACGGCAACGCTCGGGCAACACAAGGGACCGCTACGAGAGCAGTCGACCACGAGGGATGGCGGTGTTCTCGAAGTTGCGCTCGGAGAGGTGTTTGCCGGGGCGCCGGCATTCTCCCCCGCGGGTGCTACGCCCGACACCTCGAACGCTGTGCGCGCGGTGCCCGTGGGTCTGTCGAGCGCCGCCACACGCAGGAAGGCGCGCCGGCGCAGACGCCGCGAGGGGCGCTGCCCGGGATCACGGCTACTGGATGACCTCGACCTCTCCAAAGACCGCTGCCCCCTCCATGCGCAGCTCCGGGCCCGTTCCCCTGGCGTTGGCCGCTCCGGGCTTCAGCTCGTAGCTTCCCAACACAGGCGTGCCCTTCAAGGTCACCGTGCAGCTGGCGGGAGCATACACCCGCATTGAGCCGAAGACGGCCACCACCCCGACAGACGCGCCTTCGGCAGGAATGACGGCGTGGGTGAGGTCGACGACACCGCTGCCGAAGACCGCAGTGGCCTTGCCCCGCCGGAGCGTGGAGACGAAGCGCTCGTGCATCTCGGAGAAGGCCACCGTGCGTTCGAAATCGAGGGCTCTCGAGGCGGAGGCAGCCTGAGGGGCGGAAGTGTCAGCCCCCGGGCCCGCAGCCTGTGCCCCGGCGGTTCCGGCCGGCTGGGCTCCCGGCGCCGGCTCAGTCGAAGGCGCGGCCTCAGCCGCCGCCCCCTGATCGGGACCCTGCACGGGGGCCTCTTCCTGACCGCCCTCCGCCGAGTACCCGAAACGCCCCCTCGTGATGACCAGCCACAAGCCGAAGAGGATGAGCAAGAGGGGCCACCAACTGCCGAAGCTGATGCCCGTGAACCGGTCGAGAAGGAGCAGCACCCCGAGCACTATCAAAGCCACACCGAAGAACACCTGCGAAGGTTTCACCTGAAAGCCCTCCCCTCGACCCCGGCCCACACGAAAGACAAGCACTCCGGCCGGCTTCTGGACAACCCTTTGCATGCACAGTATAGTGACTGCCGCTCCCAGAAGACACCCGCCTTCACCGGCCGCGCCTGCCCGACGGCCGCCCCAGCTGGTCTCGATCCGGCGCGCACGGGAGCCGCGATGCCACTGCTCGAAGGAGGTGCTGCTTGACAGTGCTGTCCTGATCGTCTGCCCGGGTTCCCGAACCCCGGCGCCGCCTCACGCTACCCAGCAGTCCACCTAGGAGGGACAACACGCATGTCCGAGTCTTTGGCCAACAACGCCGTCACCATCAAGGACACCACCGCCAACCCCGCACCTCTCGGCTTGATGGGGTTCGGCATGACCACCGTGCTGCTGAACATCCATAATGCAGGCTTCTTCGATTTGGGCCCGATGGTGCTGGCAATGGGCATCTTCTACGGCGGCATCGCCCAGGTGATCGCCGGCATCATGGAATGGAAGAAGAACAACACCTTTGGAACCACAGCCTTCACGTCGTATGGGCTGTTCTGGCTCACCCTCGTGGGCCTCTTGCTCATGGGCGAGTGGGGCTGGGCCGATAAAGACCCCGCCGCCTACTTGGGTTGGTATCTCTTCTTCTGGGGCATCTTCACCGGCGTGCTCTTCATCGGTACCCTCCGCCTCAACCGCGCTCTTCAGGTCGTCTTCTTCACGTTGACCATCCTCTTCCTCCTCCTGGCCATCCGGGATTGGACGGGAAGCGAAGTCGTGGGAACGATCGCGGGTTGGGAAGGCATCGTGTGCGGGCTCTCTGCCATCTACGCCGGCCTCGCACAGGTCTTGAATGAAGTGTACGGCCGTGTGGTATGGCCGTTGGGGCCCGTGAGCAAGTAACACGGTTCGTCTTCAGTGCCTCGAAATGCAGCGCCCGGGGGTGCACACCCCCGGGCGCTGCGACGTTCAGGTCCCGATCTTCGCCGGCATCTGCCGAGCCCCCTCGGCAGATGCCGGCGATCACACCTACACCTATGCTTCTTCGGGCTCAGCAACCGCCTTGACCGGCAGGACACGAGCAGACGGCGCCTTCACCGTGAGTGCGAGGAGGATGCTCACCACTGCCAACCCGGCGAAGATGTACATGGCAACCGAATAGTTGCCGGTGCTCTCCCGGAGGGCCCCCATCAAGAAAGGTGCAGCCACCCCGGAGGTACCGTAGGCGAGGAACAAGAAACCGTAGTTGGCGCCCAGGTTCTTCGTGCCGAAGAAGTCGGCCGAGATGGTGGGCATGACGGCAAGGTACCCGCCGAAGCAGAAGCCCACCAGGCACATACCGACCAGCCAAAGGATGAAGCCCGAGGCGAAGGGAAGCACGGCCAGGAAGGCGATGATCATACCCACGAACATGAGCATGATCGTGCGCATGCGCCCGAGGCGATCCGACAGCGCACCCCAAGCCAGGCGGCCGAGCCCGTTGAACAGGGCCATGATGCCCAACCCGCTCGCCGCAACCGAGACCTCGAGGCCGGCCAAGTCCTGGCCGATGGGCACCGCTTGACCGATGACGGCCAGCCCTGCCCCGGCGCCGAAGAAGTAGATAATCCACAGGGTCCAGAACTGACGGGTACGGAACATCTCACCGGTCGTGTAGTCGACCTGGGCAGAGCCCGCATCCGTCACCGGGGGAGTCCAGCCCACCGGGCAGTAGCCTTCCGGCGGAACCCTGAAGACCAGCGCCGCACCGCCGACGAGCACAAGGAAAGCACCGGCCAGAATGTACAGGGTGCCCGAGACCCCGACGGCCGTGATCAACGCGTTGATGACCGGGGCGAACACGAGCGTGCCGGCTCCGAATCCGAAGACGGCGATGCCGGTGATGGCGCCCCGTTTGTCAGGAAACCACTTCACGCAGGTAGCGATCGGGGTCACGTAGGCGAAACCGACACCGAGGCCCGCGACAACCCCATAGGTGATCACCATGACCACCGGACTGCCGGGACCAAAAGCACCTGACAGGGCAGCCCCGAGCGCAAGCAGGAACGCTCCGACGAGGGCCACCTTGCGGGGACCGACTCTGTCCTGCCAACGCCCGGCCACGATGGTGCCGATGGCGAAGAACAGAATCGAGAACATGTAGGGATAACCGGCCGCCTGAATGGTCCAGGCATCCGGATCGATGTCCATCAGAGCCGGCCTGAAGACCGACCAGGCGTACAGCACACCCAGGCACATCTGCATCACGACGGCCGCGACCACCATGATCCACCGATTGACCAGTTTCTCTCCGCTCAATGTGCGTCTCCCTCCTCAATACGAAGATGATGGGGGTTTCTTCCGGGACAGCGCGCTCAGAATAATAGTGCGGAAGGTTATCATATCAACCACCACCACGATACCGTCGCGGGAAACGGAAAGCACGCACCCCCCAGCCCCTGAGCTCCTCACACCACAGCCGCGCGTGGTACTCTACCCAAGGACGTGTTGCCTGGTGGCGCACTGCATACGGCCTTGGCGCCTCACACGCCGCCGAGGGCAGCCGGTCCTGTGGCGAGGCTCACCTCCCCCTCTCGTGCCGTCCGGCGCTCCCCGCACTCTGGAGCGGGTGAGGCTGGGAGTGGGTGGAACCACTGCCGAGCGGGTGAGGGAAGCTGCGCTTCGGTCCCGTGTTCAAGAGAGGCTCGGTTTGCTATGGCAACCTTGGGTATCGATATCGGCTGTATCAGCATCAAGATGGCGCTCGTGGAGGCGTCGGGTGGAGATGCCTTCACAATCCTCACTCCATCTTCGAATGAGGACTCTGCATTGTTCGCTCACCCGGAAGAACTTGGGAGAGTGGCGCCGTCACCTTCTTCTCCTCCGCTGCTCGTCACCGGTTATCGGCGCATCAAAGGCAGTCCCACGGAGGCGGCACTTGAGCTCCTTCGGCTGCTTCTGGCGGTCGCCCCCCCGAGTTCTATCGAGGGAGTCCGCGTCACCGGAACCGGTGGCCGCATTCTCTCGGAGAGACTGGGCGTGCCTCTCGAGAACGAGTTCAAGGCCCTGGCCCGCGCCGTGGGTGAGCTCCATCCCGACGTGTCCACTGTATTCGAGATGGGCGGAGAGACCTCGAAGTTCATCCTGCTCGATCGCGATCCCCATACGGGCCGCACGGGCATCATCGACTACCAGACGAACGGCGACTGCGCCGCAGGCACCGGCTCCTTCATGGACCAGCAGGCCAACCGGCTCCTTTATGAGATCGAGGACGTGGGCGATGTAGTTCGGGGCGCGGGTAAGGCAGCGACCATTGCCGGACGTTGCTCCGTGTTCGCCAAGTCCGACATGATCCACGCCCAACAGAAAGGGTATCAGCCTCCGGAAGTCCTGAAGGGTCTCTGCAACGCCGTGATCCGCAACTACCGCGGCACCATCGCCAAGGGCAAGCACGTGGATGGAAAGGTCGCCTTCGTGGGTGGCGTGGCCGCGAACAAGGGCGCAGTGGAAGCCATGCGTGAGGCATTCGGGCTCGATGAAGAACACTTGGTGGTTCCGAGATACTATGCTTGGATGGGTGCTATCGGCGCCGCCCTGCTCGAGGCCGACCGTCTGCAGGAAGAGGAAGCCGACCCAGAGGGAAGCGGCCCCCGGGCCGGCACCGTCATCGACCTCTCGTTGCTGGAGGAGACCCACGGCGGAGGACTGCCCGCTGCTTCACCTCTGTCCATGGAACGGGTCACGCTGCTTCGCGACCGGGTGGAGCCTTACCAGTGGCAGACCCCGGGCCGAGTCGAAGCCTATCTGGGTATAGACGTGGGCTCGGTCTCGACCAACCTCGTGGTGCTCGATGCCACCGGGCGGCTCATCAAGGAGATCTACACCAAGACCGACGGCCGGCCTGCGGAGGTGGTACACAAGGGCCTGCAGGAGATATGGCAGGAGATGGGCGACCGTCTCACCATCCTCGGCGTGGGCACCACCGGTTCCGGCCGGGAGCTCATCGGGGAACTGGTAGGCGCTGACACCGTCACCGACGAGATCACCGCCCACAAGACCGGAGCCGGTTTCGTGGGCGACACGCTCCTTGACGGCCGGGTTCCCGACACCATCTTCGAGATCGGTGGGCAAGACTCCAAGTACATCAGCCTGGACGACGGTATTGTGGTCGACTTCGCCATGAATCAGGCCTGCGCGGCCGGCACCGGTTCTTTCCTTGAGGAGCAGGCCGAGAAACTCGGCATCAACATCATCGGTGAGTTCGCAGACATGGCGCTCTCCTCGACGGCCCCGGTGCGCTTGGGCGAACGCTGCACGGTGTTCATGGAGCGCGACGTCAACTCCTACCAGCAGAGGGGAGCCGCCAAGGGTGACCTCGTGGCCGGCCTCGCCTATTCCATCGTGCACAACTACCTGAACCGGCTCGTGGCCGGCCGCAAGGTGGGCGACACCATCTACTTCCAGGGCGGCACCGCCTACAACGATTCCGTTGCCGCCGCCTTCAGCCAGATACTCGGCAAAGAGATAATCGTACCGCCCCACAACGGAGTACTGGGCGCGGTGGGTATGGCTCTCCTGGCCAAAGAGAAGGTGGAGGCCACCGGCGCCCCCACTCGTTTCAGGGGCTTCGATCTCGAGGCCGTCGACTACCAGGTGCGTGAGTTCACCTGCAGGGGCTGCACCAACGAGTGCGACATCAGGCAGTTCACCATCGAGGGAGAAAAGACCTATTGGGGCGACAAGTGCTCCGATCGTTACCGCAAGCGGGCCAAAGTCGACAAACAGCCGGTGGTGGCCGACCTCCTCGCCCTCAGGGAGCGGCTGCTCCTCTCCTACGTCACCGACGAGGTCATCGACCCCTCTGGACCGGCGGCGAGCGGCATCAAGAACCCCCGGGGCGTGGTCGGCATCCCCCGGGCCATGTACACCTACGACCGGCTTCCCTTCTGGGCGACCTTCTTCAAAGTCTGTGGCTTCGACGTGCTCGTCTCCGGAGAGACCGACCGCCACATCCGCGAAGCCGGCATCGAGTCGACCGTGGCGGAGCCCTGCTTCCCCATCCGGGCGGCCCACGGCCACGTGCTCAACCTCGTCGAGCGCGGAGCCGACTACGTCTTCGTTCCCAACCTGCTCAATGAGGAGACCGACGCCCCCGAGATCGAGTCCCACTGCTGCCCCTGGGGTCAGACTCTGCCTTATGTTGTACTCACCTCTCCCGCCTTCGAAGCGCTGAGCGAGCGTGTGCTCCGGCCCACGCTGCACTTCCGCCGCGGCCCTGAGTTCATCAAGGAAGCACTTGCGTCCACGATGAGACCCCTCGGCGTGCGCAAGAGACTAGTGGAAAAGGCGGCCGACGAAGCCTATGCAGCCCAAGAGGAGTTCCGAGCGGCTCTGCTCACCGCCGGCAAGGACGCCTTGGCGACGCTCGCCGAGCACGACGAACTCGGTATCGTGCTGATAGGCCGGCCCTACAACATGTACGATCCCGGCGCCAACATGGACATACCCCACAAGCTGCGGAAGTTCTATGGAGTGAACCTCATCCCGCTCGACTTCCTGCCCCTGTGGTCGGAGGAGACACGCGATGTGACCCCCAACATGTTCTGGAACTACGGCCGCAAGATACTGCAGGCGCTTCGGGTCACCGCCGCCAATCCTCACCTGCACGTCATCTACCTCACCAACTTCAAATGCGGCCCCGATTCCTACATCAAGCAGTACGCGCGCGCGACAGGTATCGGTCCCTTCCTCACCCTTCAATTCGACGAGCATACGAACGACGCCGGAGCCATGACCCGCTGTGAAGCCTATCTCGACAGCAAGGGCTTCCTGCGCTGGTGGACCCGTGACAGGAACCGGACGGAGCGCGAGGCCGGCTATCCGGCCGCGCGTCCTGCGGACGAGGCGTAAGGAGGGGCGGTGAACCACACGAGCCATTCCAGTGTCGACGGCAACGGCAAGGGGTCCCGCGAGGCGGCCACCCAAGCTCTGGCCGATCTACCGGTGCCCGGGCTTCCGCGCCCGCAGAAAGCCCCCAGCGCCGACACCAGCAACATCGCCCACGAGCGCCCCGACTTGGCCGGGCGCACCATGTACATACCCCACATGCCCTATGGGGGTTCCCGTTTGTTCGCAGCCGCCTTCCGATCTATAGGCATCAACGGCCAAGTGGTACCGCATGCCGACGACCGCACCCTCGAGATCGGGGGTAAGTTCACCTCGGGTGAGGAGTGTTTCCCCCAGAAGATAGTGACCGGCGACTTCATGAAGCTGCTGGAGGTCGAGAAACTCGACCCGGCTCAGGTGGCCTTCCTGCTCCCCACCGCCAACGGCCCCTGCCGCTTCGGCCAGTATGCCGGACTGCAGCGCCAGATCCTCGATGAGCAAGGCTACCAGACGGTGCCCATGGTCTCGCTGACCTCCGCCGACGGCTACGCCAGTATCGGGGTGCAGGCGCAGGAACTCATCCGCACGGCGTGGCGGGCCATCGTGGCAAACGACCTGCTCATGAAGATGCTGCTCAAGACTCGGCCCTACGAGGTGTGCGCCGGTCAGACCGACCGCGTGTACCTCCAGGCGATCGCCGCGTGTGAGGCGGTACTCGAGCGCCCGGGTGTGAGCCACAAGGAGCGGCTGGCCGACCTACGGGCAGCCCTTGTCCGAGCCAAAGGGGCCTTTGTGGGTATTCCCGTCCGCGACGAGGATCGTCCGCTCATAGGCGTGGTGGGCGAGATCTTCACCCGCCTCAACACCTTCGCCAATCAAGAGCTCATTCGGGTTCTCGAGGCCCACGGGGCGGAGTGTTGGCTGGCCGGAGTAGGTGAATGGGTGTGGTACACGAATGAGGAGCAGTTCCGGCGCTTCCGTGAAGAGAAACGCCGCTTCAAGAAACCATGGCTCAGGGCCTTCCTCACCACCCGCATCCAAGAACGCGATGAGCACGCGCTCACCTCGGTCTTCTCCGATGTCCTGGCCGGCTACGAGGAGCCTCATGTCCCCGATCTGTTGGAGCGCTCCAGACCGTACCTGCCCTCCCATGGGTGCGGGGGGGAGATGGTCCTCTCCACCGGCGGCACCATCTTCTTCTACGAGATCGGTGGCGACGGAGTGGTCGATATCAGCCCCTTCAGTTGCATGAACGCCATCATCACTGAAGCCGTGTACCCGAAGGTGAGCTGCGATCACGACAACTTCCCCGTGCGTATGTTCTACTTTGACGGTACGCAGAGCGATCTCGATCGCGATGTGGGCATATTCATGGAGCTCGCCCACACCTACAAACGTCGCAAGAAGATCCCGCGCCGGCCGGGTTTGCGCCCCGTCGCCTTCCTCGCGGGTAACCCAACAGTTGCGGTCGTGAGCGATTCGCGCTCGAGTCGAGGACACTCCTAACCGAGGACGGCCTTAGCGGGGGAGGTAGCACCGTGTTTGACAGGCTGGGACGTTTCGCAGCCCGCTACCGCTTCTTCATCGTCGGCGCCTGGGCAGTGGTCGCGCTGCTCCTCACCCTTCTCACGCCCAACATCGACGATGTATCCGTCCACGACCAGCGCCAGTTCCTCTCCGAGAACACTGAGAGCCTCGCGGCGGCCGAGGCCGTGCGGCAATCATTCCCCGAACTGTACTCGGCGAGCAGTGCGGTGTGCGTGGTTGATGCGGGTGCCGGCGGGTCTATCGAGGAACCCGGCACCCAACGCTTTCTCTCCCAGCTGACCGAAGCGCTCACCGGTCCGTCCGCCCCCCCGAACGTGGTCCGTGTGCTCTCGCCCGTCAACGCAGGCGAAGAGACGGCCAGGGCGCTCGTGAGCCACGACGGCCAGATCGCCGTCGTGGCAGTGAGCTTCGATACCGCCGCCACAGAGGACGAGACCCGCGAGGCGCTCGCGACGACACAGATGGTGCTGAACGAAGCGCCCGACGGCACCTCCGCCTACATCACCGGCGATGCCGCCATCATCTCCGCCTACGACAAGGCGGCCCGGGAGAGTGTGGATTCCACCACTTGGCTCACCATCGTACTGGTGATAGTCATCCTCCTACTCGTCTACCGTTCGCCCGTGAGCCCCCTCATACCTCTGGCCACCATCACTCTCGCGTATCTGGTCTCGCGGGGTGTGGTGGCCGTCCTGGGCAACACGGTGATGACCATCTCCGGCTATACCAACATCTTCATCGTCGTCATCCTGTTCGGCGCCGGCACCGACTACTGCCTGTTCCTCATCAGCCGCTTCCGCGAGGAGACCGCGGCAGACGTGTCCGTCTCCTCCGCCGTGCAGAAGACCGTACGCGTGGTGGGTGAGACCATCACCTCGAGCGCGGGCACCGTGGTCGTGGGTCTCTCCACCATGGCCTTCGCCGAACTCGGCTTCTACAACACCAGCGGTCCCAGCGTGGCTATTGCTGTAGTCATCGCGCTCATTGCCGGACTCACGCTCACGCCCGCCTTCCTCGCCCTTCTCGGCCGCCGCTCCTTCTGGCCCCGCAAAGCCCGGGCCGTCCCTGAGGGTGGGCACTTCTGGGGCCGCTGGGCCGGATGGGTGGGCCGGCACCCCGTCCTGGTACTCGTGGTCTCGGTAGCTGTGCTGGCGCCGCTCGCCTACTACGGGCAGGGCCAAGAGCGGAATTTCGACCTCGTCGCCGACCTCTCTCCCGTAGCCCCCGCCCGCCGAGGCTTCGAAGTCTTGTCCGAGCACCTCGATCCGGGTACGGTCGCGCCGCTCACCATACTCGTCCGCGACCCGGGGGGCATGAACACGGCGGCGGGCCTGGCTCAGTTGTCGGCCCTCCAGAGCGAGGTCGAGCAGGTCGAAGGCGTCGGCGTCGTGCGCAGCTTCAATGGGGCTCTGGCCGAGCGGGGTACCTTGGTGGTGGTCAACCAGCTGGGGGACATCGTGGCCGGCCTCGAGGAGGGGGCAGCCCGCTTCCCGGATGCAGGGGGGGCGGAAGAGGGGGTCGCACTCGACCCCGGAGAGGTCGAAGCGGCCGTGACCGGCCTGGTGTCGGTGGCCCGGTATCTGGCCCAGCTGGCGCTCGAATACCCGGCCGTACTCGGCGAGGAAGGTTTCCGGCAGTCCGTGGAGGCCCTGGCCACTATCATTCAAGCCGCAGGTCTCGACATGCCCGGACTCTCCATCGATCCTTCAACCGGTGCCGGTGGTGAACTCGACCTGAGCACGCTGCGCGACATTGCAGACGGAGCGGCTCTACCCGCCGGCCTCGAAGGCTTCGAGTTGCCGGACGACCTCGAGGCCTTGCTGCCCGCCCTCGGTAGTGGACTCGTTGGGCTCTCCGCCGGCTTGGAGCAGTTGCAGACCGCCTTCGCCTCCCGGCCCGAAGCCCTGATGCTACCCCGCACCTACCTGGAGCAATACGAAGGGCTCACACACCTTGCCGCGGCCTACTTCTCGGAAGACGGCACCGCCGCCCGGCTGTCGGTGGCTCTTGCCGTAGGGCCCTACACCGGCGAAGCCATGGAGGCGGTGGGAGAACTCCGCCTGGTTGCCGCACAGCAGCCGGGGACTGCCCTGGTGGAAGGCACCTCTGCCATCATGGCCGACCTGCGCGACACATCGGAGAGCGACATGACGCGCGCCATCATCTCGGTGCTCGTCGGCATCTTCTTGGTACTCATCGCCTTGCTGCGCTCCTTGGTCGCGCCCATCTATCTGATCCTCACCATCCTCCTCTCCTACGCCGCCACGCTCGGCATAGTACGCCTCGTGTTCTCGGATATCCTGGGAGTGGAGGGCATCGTCTGGTGGGTGCCCCTCTTCATGTTCGTCATGCTGGTGGCGCTGGGCATGGACTACAACATCTTTCTCATGGGGAGGGTGAAGGAGGAGGTCGCAGGTCGCGGTAACCGAGCGGGCATCCCCATGGCCGTGAGCAGGACCGGGGCCATCATCACCTCGGCCGGCATCATCATGGCCGGCACCTTCGCCGCGATGATCAGCTCCACGCTCGTCGGCCTACGGCAGATCGGATTCGCCGTTGCCGTGGGCATCCTGCTCGACACCTTCGTGATCCGCACGGCCGTGGTGCCGGCCATCGCACTACTGCTCGGGCGGGCCAGCTGGTGGCCGAGACGGGCACCGGGTCCCCCGGGAGGAGACGAAGCCGTCGCCGTCACCCTGCCGGATGCTGCAGACGATGAGGCGGCTGTGTGCGGCCGGGCCGCCGCGGAAGGTGCGGATGCCGCCGGGTTAGGCGAGGTTGCCGCGGACGGCGGAGCCGACACCCGCGAAGAGACGGAAGGGTAGGCGGGGGCTTCGGCGGCCTCGATGGGTCGGATGCGTCGCATAACCGAGAAGAGGAGTGGCCGGTAATGCGCGTGGTGATAGTTGGTGCAGGCTCCTTGGGAATGGTGTTCGCGGCCCTGCTCGTACGACAGGGTCACGACGTGGTACTTGTCGGCCGGCAGAAGTCAAAGAACACCACCCAAGACGACACCGGCCGGGAAGGCTGCGCGCAGATTCGTCTTCGCGGCTGCATCGAGTTGGAGGACTCCATACCCTACACCACGTCCGCTCCGGCGGACGCCGACCTCCTCCTCCTCTGCACCAAAGCCATCGATACACCCGCCCAACTCCGGCCCCTTGCCGGCCTCGCCCCGCACGCCGTGCTCAGCCTGCAGAACAGTATCCACAAGAACCGATACCTCGCCGGCGCCTTCGGGAAAGAGCGGGTGCTCGGAGGAGCCACCATGGTCTCTGCGGAGCGCCGGACGAACGGAGTGGTGTTGCTCACCTCCTTGGGCACCACTTTCGTGGGAGCACCCTGCAGCGCCCCTTCCGACCTGAGCACCGTTGCCGAGAAGACGGCGCAGGCTTTCGCGCAGGCCGGCTTCCCCAGCGTCGTCGTGAGCAACATCGAGCGCCTGGAGTGGACCAAAGCCTGCTTCGTGGCCGGCGGCTTCACCGTCGCCGCCCTCACCGGTCTCTCGGCCGACCGCTTCTTCACCGACTCCGACCTGGCCCGGGTATTCCTCTCTCTGGCCCGGGAGGTGGCCGTCGTCGCAGCAGCCGCCGGACACGAGGTGGATGACTTCCCCGGTCTCCCCCTCCATTCCCTACTCGGGCTGTCGGAGGAGGAAGCCCTGGCAGCTCTCAGGAAGGTTGCCACCCGCTTCGTCGAAGCACCCTTCCCGGCAAAGCCCTCCATGCTGCAGGATCTGGAGGCGGGCCGGCCGCTCGAGGTGGAGGAGAACCTGGGCGCCCTGCTCCACGAAGCCGCACGGGTGGGTGTGGCTACGCCGCGATTGGAGATGGCCGTACGCCTCATACGGGGGCTGGCCTCTACCGAGAGCCGGGTTCGCTGACACCAACGGCTCCCCCGGCCGGCCTTACCGCAGCGGCGGCCGGAGAACCAGGACCTCGGTGAAGCGACCGCTCCGGTAAGAGCGCAGAGGCCTCCGGGGCTCAGTTCTGGCGCACCAGCCAGTACACCTCGATACGGCCGACGACCGATCGATTCGCCCCCGAGGGGGGCTCCACACGCACCTCCCACGGTGACCCCACGAGCTCGCGCTCGTTGACATCGGCCCACTCCACGATGGCCCCGTAGACAGGCTCGGTCTGGGTGCGAGAGCCTGTGTGTACAATGCGCGCAGCCAACCCTCCTGGTAGCAGCACCAGCTTGAGAGGCGGATCGACAGGGAGAGGGAGGGCGATGGGTACCCCCACCTCGACCGGGGGTACGTCCGCAGGGTCAACAGGAGCAAGGGAGAGATCGTGGCGCACGACAATCGGATAGTCACTCGGGCTGATGCCGATGGTGGCCAGATAAAGCTCAATCTGCTCGATGGCGGTTTCGCTGCGCAGAGAGGGCCCCTCTGCGCCGCCACTCAGCTGCAACGCCACCATGAAGCGGGGCGCCACATGATGGATATCCACGCCGTTTCTGGGCTTCTCTCCGGTCACGCCCGCAGCCTTCATTTCACCTATCCCCCAGCTCCGCCTCCAACAGGCGCGCCTCTATGATCTTCGCTGAAGAGAAATCGTGTATCTGCAGATAGTGGCGAACCGCCTCCTCAATGGCTCCGAGGGGAACCATACCCACCAATTCGCACTCTACCACGGGTACTCCGTGGCGGGCAGCCTCCGATCGAACACTCTCCACCACCCGGTGGATGGGGGTCTGCTCGTGGTTAACCAGGTTCATAGACACCTGCACCAACCCCCGGTCTTTGAGTTCCATACCAAGCGCTTTCACGTAACGAAACCCGCCACTCGAGTGCCGGACCGCCCGGGCGATGGCCTGCGCCACGGCAAGGTTCGACGTACCCAGGTTGACGTTGAAGGCGATGAGAGGGTGGCGTGCCCCCACGACCGTGGCACCACACCGTGGATTGAACTCCGCCGGACCGGCATCCGGACACCCCTCCGGGCCACAGAGGTGCTCCGCGAGCTTCTCGTACTCCCCCCGGCGGCAGTCGGCCAAGTTGCAGCGCTCAGGCCGGAGTGCGGCCTCCTCATAGAAGTACACGGGTACACCCATGGCTCCCAGCGCCTCTCCCAAGGCATGGGCGACATGCACAGCTTCTTCCATCTCTATGCCTCTGAGGGGTACGAAAGGCACCACGTCCACCGCCCCGAGCCGCGGATGGCACCCGGTGTGCGTGCGCATGTCGATGAGACCGTATGCCTCGGCACAGAACTCCATTGTTGCCGCGAGCACCTTCTCCGGATCGCCCACGTAGGTGAACACCGAGCGATTGTGATCGGGGTCCGACGAGTAGTCGAGCAACGCCACGCCCGATGACGAGGACAGCAGAGTAGCCAAGGCCTCAATCTTCTCTGAATCACGTCCTTCGCTCACATTCGGCACGCACTCGAGCAACTTCATTGTCTTTCCTCTCCCACCACGGGGTCAGCGGTAGCGGATGCGCGGGTTCAACACCCCATAGAGAATATCAGCGAGCAGATTCGATACTCCATAGATCAGCACGATGATCATGGCCGACGCCTGTATGAGGGGCACATCCCGCCGTTGGATGCCGAAGAGGACCAGACGCCCCAAGCCGGGGTAGCTGAATACCGATTCGGTGACGATGAGCCCGCCCACCAGCCAGCCGATGCCGATGGCTACGACAGTCACAGTGGGGAGCAGCGAATTGCGGAGCACGTGCCCGAAGAGTACCTGCGTGGAGGAGAGGCCCTTGAGCCGAGCCGTACGTACGTAGTCGGTGCCGAGCACCTCCACGGTACTGGAACGGGTCATACGTACGACATAGGCCAGACTGGTGAGCGACACCGTGATCGCCGGCAGGATGAGACGAGGCAGCGCCTCGATGAACCCGGTATCCGGCCCAATGGCCGAGCTCGCAGGGAACCACTTGAGCTGCACCCCAAATACACCGATGAGAATCACGCCGGTCACGAATTCCGGCAGGCCGATGAAGGCCAAGGAGCCCACCGAGATCGACTGATCGAGCCATGAGTCGCGCTTGAGAGCGGCGATCAATCCCAGCATGACACCGAGGGGCACATACAGCGCGAAGGCGACCAAAGCCAGCATGGCCGAATTGCGCAGACGCTGCAATACCAACGGTCGCACTTCCGACCCCGTGCTGATGGAGTCACCCCACTCCCCCGTGACGAACCCCCCGAGCCAACTGCCGTATTGAACCACTGGCGGCCGATTCAGACCAAGTTCCTCCCGCAACTGTTCCTTGGCCTCTTGGCTTGCGAACCTTCCCAACACCATGGTGGCCACATCGCCCGGCAGCAGCTGAGTGGCAGCAAAGACCACGACGGAGGCAAGAAACAGCGACACCGCCATGAAGCCCAGCCGGCGGATGATGAAACGAGACATCAGCCCCCCTCATCCTCCAGGCACACCGAAAGGAGGCATGGTCCTTGGAGTGCCTCCAGCTCGGAGCACGGAATATGACAGCACAGCCAATGCGAACCCGGCCCCTCCTGCCAAGGCGGCTCTTGCGTCCGGCAGATGTCACCCAGCACACGCGGACAACGGGTATGGAAGCGGCAGCCGGGAGGAACGTCGAGCGGACTCGGTACGGCTCCTTCCAGCCGGATGGTGGATTGCCGCACCCCGGGGTCGGGAACCGGAACCGCCGACAGGAGGGCCTCGGTGTAGGGATGGTAGGGGGGATTCAACACCTGCAGGGCGTCACCCAACTCGACCACCTTCCCCAGATACATCACCGCGATCCAATCTGAGAGGTGCTGCACCGCCGCCAGATCATGAGATATGAAGAAGTAGGCGGTTTTCTGCTCCACCTGGAGGTCGTGGAGAAGGTTCATGAGCGAACCCTGTACCGAGACGTCCAACGACGAGAGCGGTTCGTCACAGAGAACCAGCTTGGGCTCCGCGGCGAAGGCCCGGGCCACCGCCACCCGCTGCTTCTCGCCCCCGGACAGCTCGCCGGGAAGACGTTCGGCGTATGCGGCCGGCAGGTTCACGGCGGCGAGCAGCTCCCGCACCTTCCGGCGCAGCTCCGCACCCCGTACACCCCTGAGAAGGTACAGGGGGCGGGAGATGGCCTCCCCCACCGGATGGCGCGGATTCAGAGAAGCGTCCGGATCCTGAAACACCATCTGGATATTCTTGAGCACGGTGCGGGACCTGCGGGCCGTAGTCCCTCCCAACGCTTCGCCTTCGAACAGAACCCTCCCCGCCGTGGGTGCCTCCAAGCCGATGAGGGCGCGGGCAAGAGTCGTTTTGCCGGAGCCGCTCTCGCCCACCACGCCGAGAGTGCGGCCTCGATTCACGTAAAGAGTGACACCGTCGACCGCCCGCACTGCCTTTCTGCGCGCCTTTCCGGCGAACAGGTTCCCTCGCATGGGGAAGTGCTGCTCGACGTCGTGGGCCTCAAGAAGACGCTCCTCTCCCAATGAGACCGCCTCCCAGTCCACAGCCGATTCGATATCCTCGACATACGCGGCCGGGGTGGGAACGGCGGTGAACCGTCGGCACGCGGAGAGGTGACCTTCGCCGATCTCCCGCAGCGGAGGCCGCGACGCGCGGCAGGCTTCTTCCGCCAACGGACAACGGGGGGCAAACACACACCCGGAGGGGAGTTCGTCGAGGTGGGGGATACGCCCCGGAATGGTGAGGAGCCTGCCCCGCCGCCCATCCACACGATAGCGGGGAATGCAACCCAGCAGAGCCAGTGTGTAGGGATGGCGAGGTCTGCTGAAGAGGGTGCGAAGATCTGCCTCTTCCACCATTTCCCCCGCATACAACACTCCCACCCGATCGCAGACCCGGGCCACCACTGCCAAGTCGTGCGTGATGTACAGAATGGCCGCGTCCAGCCGCGACTTGAGCTCGGCCACCAGGTCGAGCACCACAGCCTGAGTGGTCACATCGAGGGCGGTGGTGGGTTCATCCATGATGAGTAGGCGCGGGTCGGTGATGAGCGCCATGGCTATGACGCAACGCTGCAGCATGCCCCCGGAGAGTTGGTGCGGATAGCGGCGCACGACCGCCTCAGGGTCGGGCATCGCTACCTGCTCGAGCATGTGCAGAGCCCGCTCCCGGGCTTCCGCCTTGCCCATGTGGAGGTGCCGGCGGGCGACTTCCGCAACCTGGGAGCCCACCCGTATCGAGGGGTTGAGCGCGGTCGAAGGGCTCTGGTAGACCATCCCCACACGGTTCCCCCGCACCGAGCGCACCTCGCGCGCCGGGAGCTCGAGCAGATTTCGGCCCTCGAAGAACACCTCTCCCGCCGTGATGCGGCCATTCTCCGCCAAGTAACGGATGGCACCCAGAGCGAGGGTGGTCTTTCCCGATCCGGACTCGCCCACCAGGCCATAGCTCTGGCGTCCGGCTATGCCCAGGGAGACATCCCGCACCGCCGGGAGGGACTTCCCTTCCGTTTCGTAGGCAATGCAGAGCCTTCTGATGTCGAGTACCGTGTCCATCGACCCCATCGGCGAGAGCCCCGGGGGGCTATCGCTCCGCCCCCTTGGGTTGGAGGACATGCCGTAGTCCGTCGGTCATGAGGCTGGTCGACACCACCAGGAGCGCGATGGCTCCCGCCGGGAAGAGGAGCATCCAGGGAGCGGTGGCGAACCAGCCGCGGGCTTCATTTACCTGCAGGCCCCAGTCGGGAGAAGGCGGCTGCGCGCCCAGACCCAGGAATCCCAGCGAGGCCACCAGGAAGATCGCGTATGAGAAGCGGATGGAGGCCTCGACGAGGAGGGGGGCGAGCGCATTGGGAAGCACCTCCCGGAACAGTATGTAGCCGCTGCGTTCTCCTCTGATCCTGGCTGCCTCCACGAACTCCTTGGTCTTCAGATCGAGGACCATACTACGGGTCACGCGGGCGAGCACCGGCACGTAGAGCACGGTGATGACGAGGATGAGATTGAGGTTGGACGAACCCAGGGTGGCCAAGAGCACGAGGGCGAGCAGGAGCGAGGGGATCGCCAGAAACACGTCGAGCACCCGCATGATGATCTCATCCAGGAAGCGCCCGTAGTAACCGGAGACGAGTCCGATGGCCGTGCCCACCAGCACAGCCAGAATGGTGGCAGAGCCGCCCAGGAAGAAGACTCCTTGGGCGCCGGCCACCACCCGGCTGAAGATATCCCGGCCAAACTGGTCGGTGCCGAACAGGTGCGGCCAGCCCGGGGGCTCCAGACGATCGGGGGACTGGTCGGAGTAGCCATAGGGCGTGAGCCAGGGCCCCGCGAGGGCCATGACCAAGAACACCACGAAGACGGCGGTGCCGATCAAGGCCGCGCGTCGGCGCCTCAAGCGACGCCAATACACGCCGAGGAGGCGCCGACGCGGACGTATCTCGGGAGCCGTCACTTCGTGAAGTGTGCCCCGCGCAGGAGAGTCCGGGGCCAGTCTGAGGCCAAGACGATGCCGTCAACCGCACCCGAGACACCGGCGGCCGCCTCGACCACGTAGGGCACGATGACCGGACCCCGCTCGATGAGTATCTCCTGGGCCTGCTTGTAGAGCTCGGCCCGGGCGGCATCGTCGAGCTCACTCTCGATCCGGGCCGTGAGTTCGTCGAACTCAGGGTCGGACCAATGCGACTCGTTGTAGAGGGCACCGGTGACGTACGCGAGCTTGAAGTAGTTGAGCGGAACGGCCCGGGTGCCCCAGTCGGTGATACCGAAATCCACCTCGAGCCAGCTGGCGTCACCCTCCCCATAGTACACATCGGGAGGAATAGACTGGATCTCGACCTCGACACCGATCTGCTTCATCTGCTCCTGCCACACGGTGGCTATGGCGGGCACATCGGCGGAAGTCTGCGCGTACAGAGTGATGCTCAGTCCGTCGCCAAAGCCCGCCTCGGCAAGAAGCTCCTTGGCTTTCGCTTGATCCTGAGCGGGGGTCCTGTCCAAGTAGTACGCTTCGTATGCCGGACCAACCGGGGTACCGTTACCCACGAGGGCCAAGCCGGGGCGGACGGCATCGGCGATGGCCTGATGATCGGTGCCCAACATGAGAGCCCGGCGCACACGCAGGTCGGCGGTCGAGCGCCCCTCATCCGAGCGCATGTGAATGACGAAGTGCATGTTGGAGGGATTCTTGATGAGCCGGAGCGAAGAATCACCCTCCACCTGGGCGGCCAACTCGGCACTCAGGCCGGGCACGAACTGCAGCTCATCGCCCTGGAGGGCGGCCACCTGTCCGTTCGGGTCGGGAGAGAAGATGAAGGTGATGCCGTCGAGGTAGGGCAGAGGTTCACCGTCAGAAGCATCAAGCCAGTACGCCGGATTCCTGGTGAGAACCGCCCGATCCTCCGGATCATAGGACTCGAGCACAAAGGGACCCGAGCCTATGAAGGTGCCGGACGCCGCATCGGAATCCTTGGACACGACTGCTGCGTGGTAGTCACCGGCATCGGCCGGGAACTCAGGGTTCGGAACCTCGAGGGTGAACTGGACCCGGAGCTCATCGAGTGCCTCCACGTTCTTCACGTTCTCGTAGAGACTCACCGTAGGAGTGCCGACCTCCGGATCGCGCAGGCGGTCGAAGGAGAAGACGACGTCGGCGGCGGTGAGCGGGTTCCCGTCGTGGAACACCACACCCTCTCGCAGGGTGAAGACCCACACCTTGCCGTCACTGCTTTCCCACTCCGTGGCCAAGTGAGGCACGACTGCGTTCTTCTCGTCGACGTATACCAGAAAATCGTATATCTGATGATTCAGCATGATGTCAGACTGGCTGGTGGCGAAGTGGGGGTCGACGGTACTCGCCGGTTGCATCCCTACTGTGAGGACGCCGCCACGTTGCGTCTCTCCGGCCGGCGACGTGGTGGTGGTCTCCCCGTTCCCGCAGCCGGCCGCCGCTGCCACAACCACGAGCAACAACAGGGCAACCAGCGCGGATATGGTCTTGAGTCTTCCCTTCGGTGTGGTACTCATGGGTGATGTAACCCCCTCGAAGCCTCATGGGCGAGGCCCCATCGCTTGTCCCTGCCTTCTTCACCCCACCCCGACCGGAGTGAGCGGGCTTAGAAACGGGCCGTCTTCGGTAGCATGCCCACTCGCCACCCATCCTATTCCTCGAACGACTTCAAAGAAGTACCACCCCACAAAGAGTCGGGGGCGCCGGCAGTAGCCAGCGCCCCCGACGGGTGGAACTTCGCGTGCTGCTCTGAAGCGCTATCCGCCGTGGATGGCGGCGAACAACGGTGCGAACACCAGGGCCACCACGCTCATGAGCTTGATGAGGATGTTCATCGAGGGACCGGAGGTGTCCTTGAAGGGGTCACCCACTGTGTCACCCACCACAGCAGCAGCATGGGGTGGCGAGC
Organism: uncultured Gaiellales bacterium; assembly: GCA_964423425.1. Taxonomy (GTDB): domain Bacteria; phylum Actinomycetota; class Thermoleophilia; order RBG-16-64-13; family RBG-16-64-13; genus CAYRES01. The sequence continues at coordinate 156,078 of CAYRES010000005.1, forward strand.
CCTTGCCCCCGTGCTGGCCGCTCTCGATGTACTTCTTGGCGTTGTCCCAGGCTCCACCCGCATTGGCCATCATGACCGCGAGCAAGAAACCGGATACCAAGGCGCCGGCAAGCAGACCACCGAGGGCGACCGGGCTGATGATACCAACCGCCAGAGGCACGATGACGGCCAGCAGGCCGGGGATCACCATCTCCTTGAGAGCAGAGCCCGTCACAATGGTCACACAGGTGGCTGAGTCGGGCTTGGCGGTACCTTCCATGAGACCGACAATTTCGCGGAACTGGCGGCGGACTTCGGTGATAACGGCCTGCGCCGCCCGGCCGACCGCATTCATGGTAAGGGCCGCGAACAGGAAGGTCATCGCGGCGCCAATGAAGATACCGATGATAACCTGAGGACCGGCGAGGAGGTTGAGGCTGAGCTCGCCCCCGCCGGACGTCTTGTAGGTTTCCGCGAATGCGGTGAACAATGCCAGAGCGGTCAGAGCGGCAGAACCGATGGCGAAGCCCTTGGCGATGGCGGCGGTGGTGTTGCCGAGTGAGTCGAGCTGGTCGGTACGGCCGCGGACTTCCTTGGGCAGTTCGGCCATCTCGGCCATACCGCCCGCGTTGTCCGCGATCGGCCCATAGGCGTCGACGCTGATGGTCATGGCGGTGGTGGAGAGCATCCCCAGAGCCGCCAGAGCAATACCGAACACACCGGAGTCATCGAGAGGCACGCCGTTCGCCGTGTAGTAGGCGACGGCGATGGCGGCCACAACAAGTATCACCGGGATGACCACGGACTGCATGCCCACACCGAGGCCGCTGATGATATTCGTGGCTGAGCCGGTCTCAGAGGCCTTGGCAATGGAACGAACCGGCCGGAAGTGGTCGGAGGTGTAGTACTCGGTGGTCTTGCCAATGAGCACACCGGCAATCAGACCGGCCGCGGCACCCCAGAAGAAGCCGAGGTATGTGGTCCAGGATTCGTCTTTGCCGGGAAGGAAGAAGGCGATCAGCACGAACATGGCCGCAATGGTGAGAACCGTCGACACGTACGTGCCGATGTTCAACGCGGTATGGAGCCGCATGCCTTCCCTCACCCGCACAAAGAACGTGCCAATGATGGAAGCAAGAACCCCGGCGCCGGCGATGACCAAGGGAAGCACCACAAACTTGCTGACCAGGTTCGGATCGGCTCCGGGGGCGGTGCCGGTATTGGCGAGCACCACACCCAGCGCCATGGTGGCAATGATGGAACCACAGAACGATTCGAAGAGGTCGGCACCCATGCCGGCCACGTCACCCACGTTGTCACCCACGTTGTCGGCAATGACGCCCGGGTTGCGCGGGTCGTCCTCGGGGATGCCGGCTTCGACCTTACCCACCAGGTCGGCGCCCACGTCGGCGGCCTTCGTGTAGATGCCGCCGCCAACCCTGGCGAACAGAGCGATGGAGCTCGCACCCAAGGCGAAGCCGTTCACATACTGGGGTTCCTTGAAGATGAGCCAGATGACCGACACGCCGAGCAGACCAAGCCCAGCCACTACCATACCCATCACCGAGCCGCCCTTGAAAGCCACGCTGAGCGCCGCAGCAAGGGAGCCACGGGCGGCGTTGGCCGTGCGGGCATTCGCACGCGTGGCGATGTTCATCCCCAGCCAACCGGCGAACGCCGAGAGAAGACTACCCGTGACGTACGCGATGGAGGTCTGCCAACCCAAGCCCACATCCCAGATGCTGCCCACGATGGCGATCGCGGCCGCAACCACGATGACAAACCATACGAGAACGGAGTACTCACGCCGGAGAAAAGCCATGGCCCCGGTGTGAACCAAGTCCATGATCTCTTTCATGCGGTCTGTGCCTGCGTCCTTGCGCATGACGCCTGCAGCTGTGAGCCCTGCATAACCGAGGGCCAGGGCGGCTGCCACCGCAGCGAGTACCGCCCATATTTCTAACGACATAGGTTCCTCCTCCTTTTCCTACGTATCCCTACGAGCCTGGACCGAAAAGAACCACTTTCACGCTGCCACCCACGCAACTCCCAGCTATGCTGCACACGCAGAACCGTCGATAGCAGCCCAACTCCCCACTGCTGCCTCAACCTCCTTCCGCCGGTGGCATCCTCCACCTCCGAGCAATGACAACCCATGGCCGCCACATGGCGCCTCACCGCTGCGCAAGGCAGGAACAGCCAAGACCCGGCCGAAGCAGCAGCGTAGGAAAAGTGTGGAAGAAGGCGGGCGGCCCTTGCGCCTCGCGCGCATCGTCGGAGTTGACTCTTGACACGAAAACTGGGGAACGATTCACAAAGCCTCGTCCGCTCGCCGGCCTGCCTGAATGGCGATGCAGGCGCCACCACCGCCGCGCTGATGCTACCTGCCGAGTGGCGCCGCTGTCAAGACCAAAGACTCTCACCCGCCTGCATGAAATGCCCCATGAGAGCCCAGCCCGGCTCAACCATGACACCGGTCTCCTCAGCTTCACGCTCCGTGAAACGAGCCGCCCTATTCGGCCGGCACCCGGGACCCCACATCAGAAAAGGAACCGGTTCCGCCACATGGGTTTTCACAGCCAAGGGAGTGGGATGATCGGGAAGTGCGAGCACCCGCAGGTCGGGGCGATTCCGAAATTGGGACACCATGAGTCTGTCGATGCACTCGATCGCCCGCACCTTCGCCCCAGGGTCACCCGCATGGCCGGCTTCGTCGGGAGCCTCTACGTGCACCACGACGAGGTCAAGGCTCTCGAGGGCGGCCAACGCCCCGTTCATCTGCCCGGCAAAGTCGTTGTCATCACCGTCGGTCACACCGCGAATATCGAGAAAGCGGAGACCCATCTGCCGGCCCAGTCCGCGCAGAAGATCGACCGCCGAAGTCAGGCCCGCCCTCATGCCGAAACGGGACTCGAACGAGGGCATGCCGTCCGCCCTCATGCCCGGCCAGAACAGCCATATCTGCGTGGCCGGAAGATCACCTCTGCGTCGTCGCTCCTGGTTGACCGGGTGTTCCGCCAAGACAGTCTTCGAGCGCTCCATGAGGTCGACAAGGAGTGCCGCACCGGGGCCGCGGGGAAGGAAGTCCGCCACCGGCTTGTCGGCGATGTCGTGCGCCGGGATGCACCGGGTGGCCGCCACCTCGGCTCCATCCTGCACCGTGAGTATGCTGCGGAAACCCACTCCGGGATACAGACGGATGCCGGGAGACTCGAGCCGGGGCCGAAGCGCCTGCAACAGTTCGCCGGCCTCTCCCGGGTCGATGTGCCCGGCGTTGTAGCTCGTCATGATGCCGTTCTCGACCGCTATCAGATTGCAGCGCAGGGCGGCTTGGCCTGGGTGCAGTTCGATGCCCATGGCCAGAGCCTCGATGGGACCCCGGCCGGCGTAGTACCGCTCGGGCTCGAAGCCGAGCACGCTCATGCACGCGATAGCGCTCGAGGGCTCCAGCTCCAGAGGAACGGTGCGCACCAAACCAAGGGTACCCTGTGGGGTGAGTTCATCCAGGTGCGGAGTGTGTGCAGCCTCGAGGGATGTGAGCCCACCCAGTTCCTCGCAAGGCCAGCCGGCTGCCCCGTCGAGAATCAGCACCACGCACTTGCTTCGCTTTGGCACGCTCCAGCCTCTCTTCACGTAAGCGCGCTCATCCGCACACATGAACCGCCGTACGAGCGCCCAGCTCACAGGTACGCGCTATTCTAGCGCAGCCCCCACGCATATCGCGAAAAGACGCCATCCGTATGAGAAGATACCCGCGGGAGGAGGTGGGCAGCCGCATGAAGAAGGCGAGACAGCGCGGGGACGCGGGTCAAGTCCGAACGACCGCCCCACGTGCGTGCCTTCGCACGGTACCACCCCGTGCCGCCGCGCGCCACGTGGCGAGCATCGCGTTGACCGCAGCACTACTGGCCGCCGTGGTGCTGGCAGCCGCACTCCCGTCCACGTCGGCATCAACTCCCGCCACCCCTTCCGCCTCACTTCAGCTCTTCCCGGGCGCCTCGGCAACCGAGCCCACCCCCGTAGCAGCACCGGGTGCGGAGTCCGTACCGCCCGGCGGCGAGCCTGCGGCGGCCGACGACATACCGCGGTGGCTGGCCAAACAGCGGGAGGCCGACGCAGTCACTCCCCGATCCCCCGCCTCCACGCACGCCGATGGAGAAGGTGAAGAAGCCTCCGATGGCGCGGCACTCACACCCTCAGTAGGTCACGAGGCCTCCGGGGCTCCCGCCACACGCGACGTCTCCACCGGCGGACAGACAGCCCTTCGCGGTACCTGGGCGGGCACCCCCGCGCGCCTCGCCGAGTATCTAGTCGCGCACAACCCCTCCCCCGCCTTCTCCGTGCCGGTGGAGACCCTGGCCCACTACTACGTCACCTACGCGGCGGAGGTGGGTCTCCGCGCCGACATCCTCTGGGCGCAGATGATCCACGAGACGGGCTTCGGTGCGTACGGCGGCTCCGTCAAACCTTCCCAGAACAACTACGCCGGCATCGGTGCGACCGGCGGAGGAGTGCCAGGACACACGTTCGTCACCGCAGAATTGGGGGTCAAGGCCCACATCGCCCACATGGTCGCCTACGTGTTCGAGACCGATCAGGCCGTCTGGACCAACGCCACCATCGATCCCCGCTATGAGGCGGTGCGTCCGCGGGGTGGGGCGAAGGTGCTCGCCGATCTCGACGGCCGTTGGGCCGTTCCCGGAATAGGTTACGGCGCCGCCATCGAGCGCCACGTTGCGGCCATGAACCGTTGATCCCACCGTGGCGCACGCCGGGCCACGATATCGGCCAGACCGAGCCGGCTCGGCCATGCCCGCCGGACTCGGGCCCTGGACTCAAGCCCTGGACTCAAGCCCCGGACTCACCCCCCGGCTCCGGACTTCTGCCTCCCTGTCCGGCTTCAGCCTCACGCTCGGAAGTAAGCAGCACCTCCTCGTAGATCGCACGCACCTCGTCGTCAAACAGCACGAAGCGAACCTCGTCGAAGCGGCCGGCCAAGACGGCCAGCTCCTCCTTCACCGTCCGCACGGCGATCCCGGCGGCCTCCCGGGCGGGGTACCCGTAGATGCCGGTGGAAAGTGCCGGAAAAGATATGGACCGCAGTCCCTCCTCTACGGCCACACGAAGGCACGAACGGTAGCAGCGGGCGAGCAGATCGGCTTCTCCGCGCGAACCGCCTCTCCACACCGGTCCGGCCGTGTGAATCACCCGGCGGGCCTTGAGCCTCCCCGCAGTGGTCACCACGGCAGTACCAGTGGGGAGTGGCTCCCCCTGTGCCCGGGAAGCCACCGCCATGGTCGCCTCGGTGAGCTCCGGCCCCGCCGCTCGACGCATGGCCCCGTCCACTCCCGCCCCAGGCGCAAGGCTCGAGTTGGCCGCGTTCACGACCGCCACCGTATCCTGCGCGGTGATGTCGCCCAGGACGGCAACTAACCTCGCGCCACTCCATGTCAACCCGCCGGTCACATCATCCTCCTCTCACCAGCCGCGGAAGTGGGCGGGACGCTTCTCCAGCAGGGACGCGACTCCCTCTTTGTGATCCGCGCTCGCCCACAACCTGACGAAGCATTCGGTCTCCTGATGCTGCGAGGCGGTTCGGTCGAGGCCCACACTTTCGCGCAGCAGCATCTTGAGGCTCCGCACCGAGAGCGGTGCCGCGGTCGCGATGGCGACGGCCACTTCCTCGGCTTTGGCGAGCGCCTGCCCGGCAGGAACAAGCCAATCGGCCAGACCCAAGGCGAGGGCCCTGCCGGCCGTGATCTCGGCCGCGCACGCCGTGATGCCGAGGGCCCTGCGCCAGCCCAGTATCTGCGCCAAGCGCTGACACCCTCCCCAGCCCGGCACCACTCCCACCCGGGCATGCTTGAACGAGAAGTACGAATTCTCGCACACCACGCGGAGGTCGCAGGCAAGCGCCACCTCGGTGCCGCCACCCAGGGCGGGGCCGTTCAGCGCCGCGATCACAGGCACGGGAAGATCGGCTATGCGGTTGAGCGCGAACTGCATCGTCTCGGAGAATGACCTTATCTCCTCCTCGCTCTGTATGCCGGCCAGTACACCAAGATCGGCACCCGACACGAAGGCACGCTCGCCCGAGCCGGTCACGATGAGGGTGCCGTGCAGAGAATCCTCTCTCACCCACTCCTCAAGAGTATCGAGGGCAGTCTCGAGTTCCTCGAACGTCTCCCAGTCGACGGCGTTGGCCACCTCGGGACGGTTGAAGGTGAGAAGAGCCCTGTGCGGTCCACAATCGAGCAATACGCGCTCCACGTTGACAACCCCCTCGGTAGCTCGCCCGGATCACCTTGTCCGGACCACCGTTTCTCGTTGATAGTATTATGTATGTGTAGTGTTAACGTGTGAACCCCAAGGGAGGCGCTCACAGATGGAGGACTACTCCATGAGGCCCGGTGAAGCCAGCGAGGGCTCATGCCCCATGTGTGGCGGTCCGGCGGGGCCGGAGAGCACGCCCATCGAGACCGCCGACGGCTCGGTGCTCGATGTCTGTCCTGAGTGCGCCGCCCGCTTCGGATGCCTCGACTTCGACGGCCAAGCTCCGGCTGAAGAGATACAAAGCTTCGAACAGGCCATGGACGTGATCACCGCCCTGGCCCAGCAGAAGGAAGAAGAGGCCGAGGCGCTCAAGGCCATCGCTTCCTTCGTCACCGCAGTCTCCGAGGAACTGCACATGCTGCAGAACTCGCTCATTGAGCGCGACGACCGCGTTCGGGCCCATGGGGCGGAGCTGGAGCGACTGCGCGACCGCCTCAAGAAGGCCGAGGCCCTGCTGGTGACCGGCAGAGGAGTGAGCGGCCCGCAACCATCCCAGGCTGCAGCATCCGCAGCCGACCAGGGCTTCGGGCTTGCCCCCGAGTCCGAGTCTCCGCCCGAGGCCCCGGAACCTTCTCCGCCTCTTTTCCCCCTCGCTCCCGACGCCCTGCGCGCCGTCGAACGCATCTTCAATGAGAGTCCACACGTGGAGAAGACGAGAGCTGTGAGACGAGGCTTGGGCCAGCCCATCGTCAATCTCACCCCGCTTTCGGGCGAGGGCGACCGCGTTCTTCTCACCATCGCGTGGGAGATAGTCTGGTACCAGTACCTGATAGAGCTGGGTGAAGGCGTCCGGCCGGAGGATCGCCTCACTCTGTTCGGGGAAGGCATGCAGCTCGATGAGCTATCGCCCAACCTGCGCGAGAACAATGCCGGCATGGACCAGCAAGGCCGCATTGACGTCTCCGAGATCGAACTCACACTGCTCAAGGAATCAGGGGGGCTGCTCACCGACCTGCCGCCCGACCGGACGGCGGCTCTGGACGACGCGACAGAGGAGATCTGGGACCAGAAGACCTCGCCGGAATTCCGCTGGAAAGACTGAGGCAGACGACCACGAAGCTCACCACCCACCGAGAGTCACTACGTGTACGACGTACCTTATGACATTCACGAGCTGAGCAGGGTGCTCTGCGACCCCACCCGGTTCGAGGTCTTGCGCCTCATCGCACGCTCGGACACACCGGTCACGGTGCGAGACCTCGTTTCTCACTTCGACCTGCACCACAGCGCCATCCGCGTCCATCTGGGGCGACTGGAGAAGGCAGGCCTCATCGGTTCCATGAGCCTCCACAGAGAGCACGTGGTGGGCAGGCCGGAGCTGGCTTTCTTCGCTGAACAGCGCAACCTGTGCATGAGTCTGCCACCGCGCAACTTCGAACTCCTTGCCCATCTCGGCCTCGAGGCCTTGTTGAATGGGCAGCCTGCCGACCTCGATCGCCTCAGTGAGATAGGCGCCCAATGGGGGCGGCACACCATTATGGAAACAGAGTTTCGACCGGGCGGTAACGGGCAGGAGCACCTCGCGGCCGCCATGGAACGGCTCGGCGAGCAACTCCATGTCCTGGGAGGCACCACCGAGGTGGCCTCCCTCAACGGTGACGGCTACGTACTCCGTGGCACCAACTGTATCTTTGCGCCGCTCTCGGAGGTATACGAACCCGGCGTGTGTGCCTTGCACCAGGGAGCCATCGCCGGTATGGCCTCAGGGCTGGCCGGCATCGAGTTCCGTCTCGACCACAAGAGCAGCATGGCCGCCGGAGACGAGATCTGCACCACGATACTCACGCCGCTGCTGACCCCCTAGGATGGGGGGGAGACTCAACTCGCCCCAGCCGAGCTCTCCGTAGAGTAGCCGACTGATGCACAGGCGATAGCAGAACCTGCCCCACCCGGCCGCCAGAAGGAGCGGGACAATCTCGTCGCGGAAGCGTTCCTTGCCCACCCACGAAGCGGCCTCGATCTCGTGGGTATCGATGGGCCGAAGCTCACCCGAGACGTGACGCGCGAGGAACACGTGAGAAGTCCAGGGACGGCGGCGACGGCCGCAGGTGAAGAGCGCCCGCATGCGCAGCAGATAACGCTCGGGCTCAACATGCAGCCCGGTCTCCTCCCACGTCTCGCGGATGACCGCGTCGGCCAGTTCCTCGCCCTGTTCGACTCCCCCCGTGGGCGCCCAGAACGCGCCGGGTGGATCGGAAGGTTTGCGGACAAGTGCCATGCAGCCGCCCACCAAGGTGAACACCGTGACGTCGTGGAAGCGCGTGTGACCGCATATACGTTCGATGAGATCGAGCTCCCACTCGAGGAGCTCCTGGGTGACCGCCACCTCCCGCGCCCCCCCGAAAACGGTCTCGGCCGCGGCTATTCTGGCTTCGTCTGCGAGCACGCAGGACTCCTCTCGGTTGCCCTCTTCTCGAACCGTTCCCTTTGCACGCTCCTCCTCGATACAATAGCCACTCAAGGCGAGTGCGCCTCGCGGCGCGAAGGGAGCGTAACTTGGATCGGCTATGGGCACCCTGGCGAATGGACTACATCAAGTCTAGCAAACCGGACACGTGCATCTTCTGCACCAAACCCGCCGCCGGCGACGACCGTGCCAATCAGATCGTGTGGCGGGGGCAGTTGTCTTTCGTCATGCTGAACGCCTATCCGTACAACAACGGGCACATGATGGTCGCCCCCTTCGCCCACACGGCCAACCTCGAGGATCTGCCGCTCGAGACACTCACCGAGATGATGCTGCTCTCCCAGCTGGCGGTGAGGGCGCTCGACGCCGACTTCCGTCCCGAGGGCGTCAACCTGGGCATCAACCTCGGTTCGGTGGCCGGAGCCGGAGTGAAAGACCATGTGCACATACACGTGGTACCACGCTGGCTGGGCGATACGAACTTCATGACCGTTTCAAACGACACCAGAGTGATCCCGCAGTCACTCGATGACACCTGGGAACTCCTGCACACCGCGTTCGCGGCGCTGAAACGCACAGAGACGGACATCACCGACCGAGCCGGCGGCAGCTTGACGCCGTGAGTCCTGCGCGTGGCCGCGCGGGTGCAAAACCTGGGCCCTACGCAGCTGTGCGCCCCCGTGAAGAAGCCACCGCCGTGTGGATGTCGTCGTCGTGCGGCCCGGCTATGAGATCGCTCCCTCCAGCCTGAGCAACTCGTCCAACGCCGCCCGCCCCACCTCCAACTCGGCTTCGTCGGGCTCCTCCGTGGTGAAGAACCGCTGCAGCGCCCTGCCCGGAAGCAGCATGGCCTTTGCCGCGGGACGCTCCGGATGGGCGGACATGTAGCGAAAGGCCTCCATCGCCACCCCGAGCGAAGCCACGCCGGTCAGGAAGAACGCACCTGGAGGTGGTTCACGGAAGAGACGCCGCACCACCACCGACCCGAGCACGTTCGCCACGAGAAGGGGGCCCACCAGATTGGAACCGCAGCGGTCGTGCTCTTTCGCCGCCTGGGAACCCGTCCGGCCCCGAGCCTTGTTCTCATACGCACCTATGCTCTTGTGTTCGGCCCCGTGATACCGGGCAAGCTTGGTGCCGCGCAGAGCCACCACCGCAGGCGCAGCCGAGAAGAGAGCGACAGCCGTCTCTTGAACGAGAAGCGCCCCCAGACTGCGGCCGGCCCCTCCGAACCGCCTGATGAGCGACACGGCCACGGTGGCGGCCGCCACCGAACTCATGGCCTCGGGGAGCTCCACCGGGAGCACGGCCCCCTTGAGCCGCCGCTTCACCTGCACGAGCACCAAGAGGGCATCGACGAGGCGAGAGGTGCCGCGCACGAGCGGTGCCCCCTCGAAGAGCCCCCCGGGGGCAAATAACGGTGACTTGGCGCCGGAGGCGACCTCGACCGACCCGTCCTCCGTCCGAATGGCCGCCACCCAGTGCGTCTTGGTCTGCAGAAGGAGGCCGTTGCCCAAGGCCATGCCCCCGAGGCGCAGGGGAGCCTCCTTCACCCCGCCTGTGCTCTCGCCCACATCTGGGCCTGCGCCGGCGGGCCCCTGTGAAGTCACTCTCACTCGACCACCCCCTACTCCGATTCGAGGCTGAGTTTGGTGCGCACCATGCGCAGCTTGTAGGGAAGATACACCACTGTGCCCAGGAACAGGGCCAGACCACCCGCGGCGGCAAACAAGGGCGTGATGCCCAGGATCTCTCCCAACGCCCCACCCGAGAGAAGGCCGGCCGCCGCACCGAGCTGGCCCAAGCCCGTGCGGATGGCTATGAGCCTGCCCTTGTCCGGCCGGGGTTCGATCTCCTGATAAAGGGTCATGGAACCCACGATGACGCCCACGTTGGCACAGGCGGCCAGTGCGAGGAACACCACCGCCAGGTAGAAGGATCGCGTGAAACTCACGGTGATAAAGCAGAGGCCCATGAACACGATGGAGAGGAACACGTAGGTGTTACGGTCGCCTTTGAAGGCCAGACGGCTCGCCACCACCCCACCCACGATCCAACCCACCGAGGTGATGATCTCCATGGTCGCAAACCCCTGGGGGCCGACCTTGTACACGTCGAGCGCCAGCCCGTAGGCGTTCGGCAGGGTCATGAGGATGGCGGTCATAGGCAAGAGTGCGAACAACAGGTTGGTGCGCAGTGAAGGGCTACCCCACAGGCTTCCCAGCACCCGCGGGGATTCCCGCACCAATGCTCCGAGTGAGGTGTCGGACGGGGCGGAGGCGGCCACCCTGGGAAGTGCGAGAAGCAGGAGCGCCGAGACCCCGTAGCTGGCCGCATCGATCATGAACGTGACCACGTAGCCCAAGGTGGCAACCAAGACCCCACCCACCAGATAGCCGCCGAGCTCGGCTCCATCTCGGGCGATGCTCAGATAGGAGTTGGCCCGGATCAGCCGCCCCCGAGGAACGAGATCGCCCACTACCTTCACCTGAGTGGGGTTGAAGACCGCGGTGAACACGCCCACGAGCCCCGCCACCACATAGACGAAGACGACCGAGCGCACGGCGGCGAAGGGCATGGAGAGGATGAGCACGGCCCGGCACACGTCGGCGGACACCATGAGGAGCCGCCCATCGTACCGGTCGAGCAGAGCTCCCCACACGAAGCTCACCACCACCACGGGCAGAGTGGAGGCTGCCAGCACACCGCCCATATGCAGCACGGAGCCGGTGAGATCGAACACCATGACGGCAAGCGCCACGGTCGAGATAGACGTACCGATGGTGGAGAGCGCCTGGGCCCCTAGGATGAGCCACAGCGCCCGATTGGACTGCCCCACGTGAGATCTCCCCACTCACACTGCCGCACATCGCGCCCCCGGCCGGCCGGGGAGCGGCATCAATCTAGCATACGCCTCGGACGAATCCCTCAGGCGATGTCGCGCAGGAACCGGACCTTCTGGAACTGCACATGGAAGTCGATGTGCTCAGCCGATCGATAGTCTACGCCTTGCCGCATCAGCACCAGGATGAACGCATCGACGACCTCGGGGTCGAACTGGAGTCCACGCTGGGCGGCCAGTTCCCCCATGGCCCACTCGACCTCGCGCCGGGACGCATAGGGCCGGTCGGAGATCATCGCCGAGTAGCAGTCCGCCACCGTTACGATTCGGCTGAGCAGGGGAATGTCCTTCCCCTCGATGCCGTCCGGGTAGCCCTGGCCGTCGAATCGCTCATGGTGATGGCGAACAACCAGGCCAAGCTCCTCGAACTCGCTCATGTTGCTCAGGATGTGTTGCCCGGCCTCGGAGTGGTCCTTGATGATGCGCAGGGATTCGCCCACCAGGCGCCCGTGGAAGTTGAGTACCTCGTCGGGCACGCTTATCTTGCCCAAGTCGTGGAGCAGCCCGGCCAGGTGCGCCAGGTTGCACTCCCGGCGGCTCAGCCCCATCTTCTTGGCGATATCGAAGGAGTACTGGGCGACGGCTGCGGAATGCTGGGCCGTGTAGTTGTCCTTGAGGTCGAGGGCGGTGATCATGCCGGCCGCCATCTGTAGAGAGAAGCGCTCGAGCCTCTGGGCGAGCTCCATCTCCCGGGAGTAGATACGAAACGCGTAGATCAGGCCGAGCACCGGGAGGACGAAGAGGGCGAAGCCCAATGCCCCGAGCTCCTGGAAGGCGTAGGCGAGGCCAAGGCTGAGAACGAGGAAGAAGGCTTGGAAGGGGAGGAAGGGCTTGATGTCTTCCTTGAACAGCTGTGCCGGCGCCGTGCCCCGGCGAACCCACATGACAGGCACGAAGAGCAGGTAGTTCACCACCTGGTAGGCGAGGCCGGCGGCTATGCCACCGAGAGCGAGCACGAGGCCGCTCTCGCCGTAGGCGTCGACAAGTGACCAGTAGACGAGGCCGGTGACCGCACCGGAGATGAAGAACGAGGCCATGTAGAACAGGTTCTTCATCACCTGGCCCCGCGTCCAGGCCACGATGATACAGGAGGCGGACACGATGCCGCCGGTGAGCGGACCCAGGATGACCGCGGCCAAGAAGTCGGGGAGGAAACCCGCGGACACCTCGGTGCGGCCGTGCACCTTGATCTGATACCGCTGGGCGAAAACGCTCACCGCCGCGAAGAACAGCAACCCGAAGACCGAGAAGGGCTCGAGGACCTCCCACCGAACCTGTGCGACCACCATGAAGTAGAGCAGGGCGACGGCGCCCAAGCAGACCGCGATCACGTAAGGCGTGATCTTGTCGGCTTGGGCGCCCCGTCCCCCACTAGTGCCTGTGACAGGTACGTGGGTAGCGTTGGTCGGGGAGCTCACATGCCTGACCTTTGTCCGAGGCCGGTATCTATGACCTTCATCGGCACCATAAGACCATCGCTTGAGACCTCGACCATCAACGATTCACTCAAGAGACTACCAGCCCGAGTACTTCATCTCCCCTCCTCTCTCCTCTGCCTCCCCCGCTCAGGCTATGCTCACGCGCACGGCGTGCAGCCGCGATCGAGCGGAAAGAGTTTCCCTTTCTCCTGTCCACGAACGCCTGTGCGGTCCCATCCACCAAGGCGTCCGCTGAACCTGCCGAGTGCCCGAGCTTCCCATCCAAGGCGCCTTTCGGCACTCGGGGCGGCCCGGCTATGTTCGCGCTACCACCCTAAGGGCATTCTTCGCTTTTGTCAACGCAATGCCGGGTGGGGTATGCCCTATAATGCCGCCATGAACGCCAACCATCGCCTACTCTCCGATCCGGCATGTGTGGCCGTCCTGTCGTATCTGGGGACGGTGGGCAAGATGAACGAACGCACCGAGGTGTCGCTTCAAGAGCTCACCCACGAACTCGCGGCCGAGCTCTCAGGCTACGAGGGCGGAGCCCGGCGCTGCGTCATCCAGCTGGTGGATGCGGGGCTCGCCGAGGCCGATCTCTTCCCCACCAACGTGTGGGTCAAAATCTCAGCCGAGGGAGCGGCTGTGCTCGAGTCCTGACCCGGGCAGTCATCCCCGTGAAGCCCATGGGGCGCTCACCGGCCGCGAGGTATGTGCCGTCCCCGAAGTGGGTGCCGCTCATGGGTACCTGATGCCCGGCGCTACTCCCAGGTCATGAGGTTGAGCTCGTTGGGGATGAGGACGTCTTCCTGGTAGGGGAAGACTCCCACCGCGAAACCGTACACGCCGGAGGTCGGACAGGGCACCGCCCCTTCGTACACCGCGTGGCCGTCGGAGTCGTACGCATGCGGCAACGGCATGGCCGCACCCCCAGCGACCTGCCCGTCGGACCGCAACAGGCCGTGGTAGACGATCACCTGCACATCCTCCGGGCCGAGCTCTCCCAACGCCACCTTCACCCGCACGGGCAATTCCGAACCGACCTGCACCTCCGGACCCCCGTCCTGGTCTACCGACACCACCCGTACCCCCTCCCACTTCTCGCGCACCCTCTTCTTCCACGCAGCGATATCCCGGGCGCGGGCGAAACCGTCCGCACTCACCCGGGAGTAGTGGTGGGCGGAGGGAAGATAGAACTTCTCCGCGTAGTCACGCACCATGCGGGCGGTGGAAAAGGCGGGGGTGAGGTGGCGCATCGAATTCTTCATCATCGCGATCCACTTGCGGGGGAGGCCGTCGGCTCCGCGTTCGTAGAAGGCAGGGACGACCTCCTGCTCGAGGATGGAGTAGAGGGCCTGGGCTTCCACACGGTCCTGGTAGTCGAAGTCCTCATACTCCTCACCGCGGCCGATAGCCCAGCCCGCCTCCTCGCGGTAGCCCTCCACCCACCAGCCGTCGAGTACCGACAGGTTGAGGCCCCCGTTGGCGAGCACCTTCATGCCGCTCGTGCCGCTGGCCTCCAGCGGACGCCGAGGCGTGTTCAACCACACGTCGCAGCCCCGCACGAGCATGCGCGCCTTCTCCAGATCGTAATCCTCGAGGAAGACGAGCCGGTGTTGAACGCCTTCCTGGGCGGCGAAACGTACGATCTCCCGAATGAAGGCCTTGCCTCCATCGTCCCGCGGATGGGCCTTGCCCGCGAAGATGATCTGCACCGGCCGCTGCTCGTTGAGGAGGAGGGCCTTGAGCCTGTCGACCTCTCGTAGGATAAGCGTGGCCCGTTTGTACGTGGCAAAGCGGCGGGCGAAACCGATGGTGAGAGCGTCGGCGCGTAACACCTCCCCGGCCGCCTTGAGGTCGGCCGACGGAGCGTGACGCCGCTCCAATTGAGCCCGGAACCGGGAACGCGCGAATGCCACCAAGCGCTCCCTCTGCCTCACATGAGTACGCCACAGTTCCTCGTCGGGAATGGCCGACACCCGGGCCCAGACGGATGGGTCGGCCACATCCTCGCGCCAGTGAGGCCCAGCGTAGCGGTCCAGCAGGATGGCCATCTCCGGGGCGATCCACCCCCGGGTGTGCACACCATTGGTAACCGAGTCGACGGGGACCTCGCTCTCCGGTAGTCCAGGCCAAGCCACGTGGAGCATACGGGCCGTCACCCGCCGGTGCAGGCGGCTCACTGCGTTCCGGCGGGGGGCGTGCCTCACCGCCAGAACAGCCACGTTGAAGGGCTCGTCACTATCTCCCGGCCGCGCGCGCCCCTTGTCGATGAAGGTGCTCCACTCGAGCTTCAGATCTTCTACGTAGCAGGAGAAGTACTTCTGCATCAGTTCTTCGGAGAAGAGGTCGAAACCGGCGGGAACCGGGGTGTGAGTGGTGAAGATGGTGCCGGCGCCCACTGCCTGGCGGGCCTCCAGGTAATCCAAGCCGTGCTCGCCCATGAGAGTGCGGATGCGCTCGAGCGACAGGAAGGCGGAGTGGCCTTCGTTCATGTGGCACACGGTGGGCCGGTAGCCGAGGGCATGAAGAGCCCTCACGCCACCTATACCCAGGACGATCTCCTGGCGGATGCGGGTCTCGGGGCCGCCCCCGTATAGCTCATCGGTGACATCCTGGTCGGCCTGCTCGTTCTCGGCAAGATTGGTGTCGAGTAGAAACAGCGGTATGCGCCCCACCTGTACCCGCCATACCCCGACCACCACATTGTTGCCCGCCAGATCGACCTGCACGCGCACCGGGGCGCCGTCGCCGTGAGTGACCGGGGTCGCCGGCAGCATGGAGAAGTCGTTCAGTTGCGAGGCTTCGAGCTGCCAGCCGTCGGAGTTCAAGTACTGGGCGAAGTAGCCCTTCTGGTACATCAGACCCACCGCCACCAGAGGCAGGCCGAGATCGCTCGCCGACTTGAGATGATCGCCGGCCAAGACACCGAGGCCCCCCGAGTAGACGGGCAGGCACTCGGCGAGCCCGTACTCCATGGAGAAATAGGCCACGCACATGTCGGCGGACTCGGGGTGGCGACGCCGGAACCAGCCCGGTTCATCCAGGTACGAGCGCAACGAGCCGTGCACTCGTTCCAGATTGGCGAGAAAGCCCTCGTCGGAGGCAGCCCGGTCGAGCCGCTCCTGGGAGATCTCGGCGAGAACCCGGGCCGGGTTGTGCCTGCTCTGCATCCACAGTTCGGGGTCGAGCCTCATGAACAGCTCCACCGTGTCATGATCCCACGTCCAACGAAGGTTGTAGGCAAGCTCACGAAGGCCCGCGAGGCGCGGAGGCAGAGAGGGGCGCACACTGTAGCGATGAACCGTCTTCACGTCATCATCATACCCGTTCTTGAGGACTTCGCATGTCGGTGCTAGCCTCTCTGCGAAAGGAGGTGCCTCATGCCCCTGAACGACTCACAGCGCAATCTGCTCAATCTGGTGATGCGCTGCTTTGACCGCAGCGTGGGAGGGGCCCGCCTCGACCCGCTCCAGGCCGAGTTCGAGCTGGGTGTGTCCATCCCTCGATTGGTGAGGGACGTGGAAGTCCTCGAAGCAGAAGGCATTCTGCGGCGCCTCGCCCCGGAGGTAGAGCTCACGGGAGCCGAGTCCGAGTGGCTTCTCGCGCCTACCGACCGAGGTGCCCTCCTCGCCATGGGGGTGGGTCTGGATCCGGCCGCTGAGTGGCCCGGTGCGGAGTCGGACGCCGAGGAGTGGCGGGACGAGGAAGGCGGCGCCCTCGTGTAGGCGCGTCAGCGCAGCCCGTCGGACGAGGGCGCCGTACGACGCGTCAGCGCAGCCCCAGAAGCTTGTGGAGCTGCAGGCTCAGCCGCCAGCGAGGATGAGCCATCACCGCACGAATGGCTTCGTCGAGTGCGGCCGCGCCCCCTGAACTCTCCGGCTGCACCGAAACGACCGCCCGCGGATGACGCGCAGCCAGCTGCTCGAGCCGCACCAGATCGTCGCTCTCGAGAAGACCGGGCGGTACCACGAACTTGAGTTCGTGCAATGCGGCACTGAGGTTGGGAGAGACGAAGTACCACGGCGGCTTGGGGCTGACCGCTATCCAATGGGGCAACTCATCCATGGAGATGCCCAGCGTGCCGTTCGTTTCCAGGTGCACCCGGACTCCCCGGCCGCAGAGCAACTTGGTGAGTTCACCCACCTCGTCGTGCTGGAGGAGGGGCTCCCCTCCGGTGAGGCACGCACGCGGCAGACGGACTGCGGCCGCCACCTCCTCGACGGACATCTCGCAGCCTCCACGGGGATCCCAGCTCTCCCGCGTATCACACCAGCGCAGGCACTCGAGCTTCGCCGCCTTGGCATTGCACCCGGCAAGACGCACGAAAGTCATGGGCGCACCCGTCCAGCGACCCTCTCCCTGCAGCGAGTCGAAGATCTCAAGTACCCGCACCGGCCTGCCTCCTCGCAAGCGCCTCAGCTACGCCTCGACCTCGGCGTAGCTCGTGGGACTCTCCCACAACCGCACGCGCACCACGTTGAGGCCTCGCGCACGCAAGCTCTCGAAAGCCCACGCGGCAATGGACTCTGCCGTGGGCACCACCTCGAGGACCTCGTTCAGATAGGTGTGATCGAGAGGTTCGACCACCGTCTCCACGAGTATGGCCTGCAAGGCGGCGAAGTCAAGAACCATACCGGCACTGGGCCCCTGGTCTTCCACTCCCCCGGCCACGGTCACCTCCAGGCGGTACGAGTGCCCATGCAGACCCCGGCACTTGCCCTCATGATGAGGCAGACTGTGGGCGGCATCGAAGGACACGATCTTGGTGACCGAGGTTCTCATGGCTGCCCGGCTCCTCCCTCGCCCGCAGCGGGCCCGGGTTCGTAGGCGAGCGGGTCGGCGGCGGCGCACTCCTTGAAGGCAGCGAGACGGGCTTGGCAGGTGTCGCACACACCACACGCCGGCCGCCTGCCCTGGTAGCACGAATGGGTGAGATGGTAAGGCACGCCGCGCGAGAGCCCGTAGCGCACGATGTCGCCCTTGCTCCACGAGACGAAGGGCGCACGGACCCGCAACCCATATTGCGTACCGAGGCGGACGGCTTGATCGGCTGCGTCGATGAATGCGGGACGGCAATCGGGATAACCGGTGTAGTCGTCGTGATGAACGGCTATCCACAGCTCAGACCGCCCGCCGAGATCGGCGAGCGAGGCGAGAAAGGCGAGAAACAGCAGGTTGCGTGCCGGCACATAGGAGGGAGCCACCCCTTGGGAGAGCGAGAGATCGCGGCCCTCCGGAAGACGTAGGCCGGGCTCGGTGAGCGCAGAGCCGTGAATGGTGGGAAGCTCCACTGCCTGGAGGGCGAGCCCGTAGTGTCGGGCGACGGCCTCAGCGGCCTCCACTTCCACGACATGCTTCTGTCCATAAAGGAAGGTGACCGCCTGCACGGACTCCGCCGGATGTCGCTCGAGCAGCCAACCAGCCAGGGTGGCCGAATCGAGCCCACCACTCAGGAGCAGGTAGTGCTCGGGCCTGAGTTCGCCCGAAGACTCCTCCTCGTCGAGGAGGAAGATGTCGACCGTGTCCCACTCGGCGGCGCGCTGCACGAGCCTAACCCTCACCCCGCTCATGGGCCCACACGCCGGGACCCTCCTCACGCTCCGGATGCTCCGCCACCCGTGACCTCCGGCCGTGCTCGGCCACCACCACAGTCTTGATGTTGCCTCGAACGGTGAAATCGCCTACGACCTTCATCCACGCCGGATCGAGCAACTGCACCAAGTCGTCGAGTATGACGTTGACGGCCGCCTCGTGCGACACGGCCCTGTTGCGATAACCGTTGATATAGAGCTTGAGGCTCTTCAGTTCGACCACCTTCTCCTTGGGCTGGTACTTGATACGGATGGTGGCGAAATCGGGGAAGCCCGAACGGGGGCAGAGACAGGTGAACTCGGGCAGAGTCAGGCGTATGAGATAGGGCCGATGGGGGGCCGGATTGGGCCACGACTCAAGCCGGTTCTCCTCGATGGCCTGCTGCCCGTAGGGTTTGTCTTGAGACACGAATCGCTCCTCCACACGATACCGGCCGGGGGCAACCCGGTACTGCCTCACAGGAGGCGGCCCCAGAGCATGGACACCACCCCGTGGTGGCCGCCGTCTTTGTATAGTGTAGCGGCTTTTAAGAAGGCGGTGGCCCCGGCGCCTGAACGGCGCCGGGGCCACCTCACCTGCGTTCACTCGGCCGGTTGGTCTGAGCAGCCTTGGCCGTCAGCTCACCGTCCGCGGGAAGGATGGTCCTCTCAGCCTCGGCTGACGTTGGCGGCCTGCAGGCCTTTCGGACCTTGGACGATTTCGAAGGTGACCTTTTCACCTTCCGTCAGCGTGCGGAAACCATCACCTGTGATGGCAGAGAAATGAACGAAGACGTCCTCTCCGCTTTCCCGCTCGATGAACCCGAAGCCTTTGGCATCGTTGAACCATTTGACCGTACCGGTCTCCATGCGCCGAACCTCCTAATGAGACTCCCCTCGGCGAAAGGGAATTAAAAAACGTACCGCTGTACATTGCTCCCCCAATCCCCGCGAAAAAGGTCGCCAGGAAAAGCTCCTGCCGACCCTGGGTACTGCAAGAACTCCGAACAGCACACACAGTGTCCCACAACTCAGAGCCCTCATCAAGAACCGCGGGAGAGAAATCAGCCGATATCGCTCGTGGATGAGGGCCGGGCCCACCTGCTCGACCGAGGGCGACGGCAGCCGGATCCGGTTTGCCGTCGCCGGGCGCCGGGAAGGATGAAGGCGCAACAGGCCCTTCTCGGCGAACCCGTCACCGGAGGTAGACCAGTCATGACCGAATGGAACGTGAAGACGATCATCGCCGGATACGATGGATCTCCGGGCGCCGACCGTGCCATCGAGCTCGCCGCCGCCCTCGCCAAGACCTATGCGGCCAAGGTGGTGGTCGTGAGCGCCTTTCCGCCGTATCCGAAGCTCACCGTACCCAAGCCGACCGACGACCTCGGCATCAAGGAAGCGATCGACTTGGCCGGTATCGCCGTGGAGAGACTGCGCGAGCGAGGAGTCGAGGCGGAACCAGACGCGCCGGAGGGTCCATCGGCCGACGCCATTCTCAACGCGGCCGAGGCCCGCGAGGCCGACCTGATCATCGTGGGAGGTTTGGGGCACAGCCGGGTCGCCGGTCTGCTCTTGGGGTCCACATCCGAGAATGTGGCACGGCACTCCACGATTCCGGTTCTGATCGCCCGCTGAGCCCATGAGCAGAGGCCCGGCACATAACCCCAAGACCACCCGCTGGCTCCTGGTCGTGGCCGTCGCCCTCATCGCGACGTCCGCCCTCGTGTACGTACTCCACTATGTCATCTTCCGCGATGCCCATCACATCTTCATCTACATGGTGCACGACATCGCCTTCGTGCCCTTCGAGGTACTGCTCACGGTGATCATCATCGAGCGTCTGCTGTCACGCCGGGAAAGCGCGGCTCTCGACCAGAAGCTCAACATGGTGGTGGGCGCCTTCTTCAGTGAGCTCGGCAACTCCCTCTTGAAGCTGTTCATTCCCGTCGTGACCGGAAACCAGGAGCTACGGCGCCGGCTGGACGTGAGCAAGAACTGGCAGGCCAAGGATTACGCAGAAGCCGTGGCTTTCACCCGCGGGCTTTCCTGCCACATCGACATGGACGCCCTCAACCTCGAGGAGCTGAAAGACCGGTTGGTGAAGGCCCGGCCCTTCTTGCTCGGGCTCTTGGAGAACCCGGCGCTCTTGGAGAAGGACAGCTTCACCGACATGCTCTGGGCCGTCTTCCACCTCACTGAGGAGCTGGAGTTCCGGGATGATCTGGCCAACCTGCCCAAGAGTGACCGCGTGCACCTGGGGCTCGACGTGAAGCGGGCGTTCGAGAACTTGGCCCGGGAATGGGTCCTCTACACGAGACACCTGCAGAACAACTATCCCTATCTGTTCTCGCTGGTCGTGCGCACTCACCCGTTCCAGGACCGGCCTTCGCCTCTGGTGGCCGACCAAGCCGGCGGCTGAGCGAAGGAGGTGAGCCGACAGAACCGACGCCAATCAGGTGGGCGTCACAGACAGCGGCAACGCGAGGTAGTGCTCAAGCGGGCTCCACCCCGATCTCCGCCCCCTCGACCACTCCATTGAGCAGCCTCGCCTCACCCACGATGCGCCCCACGGGGTTGACGTCGCTGTAGGCTTCCGGGGCTTCGCCCCGGCTCACCGGCGTCGGTCCGAAGAAGAGGCAGAGCGCCGGGCCGGCCGGCCAGTAGGCGACCTCTCCCACCTCCATAACCGTGCGCGAGTCCCCCGCCTGCCCCACGTGCACATCGATGTCGAAGAATATCTCATCGCCCCAACGATGTGCCCGCGCCCTCAGCGGAAGGGCCTCCCACACGGCGCGGGCCGTGTGGGACTGATTGAGTTCCGCCTCCACCACCACTCCTCCCGCTTCGATCCTGATTCTACCCGGCATGACGATGATCCCCCTTTGTTATCTGCTCCCCGTGTGTTCGCGTCCGCGTGACGGCCCTCACCGGTCACCGCACGCGCCGTCTCACCAGATGATGCACCGCGCCTGAACGAGCGCCTTTCGACAGGGGCCTCTCTCCTCTCGCCGACTTATCCGTTCGGGCACAGTAACCCGCGGCGAGAAACGCCCGGCGCGACGGCTCGTTACCCCTGCCCACGTAGGCATGGATGCATTCCACGGGCTGCTCCCGAAAACACGCTTCCGATCCCCGGTCGACGAGCTGCCCACCCAGGCCCCGGCCCCGAGCCTGAGGCACGAGCGCAACCGACGCGACCGCCTCCCGGGTGCCTGGGTTCAGGTCGAATCTTATCCAGCCCACGTAGCTTCCACGGGCATCGAAACCAACGTACAGCAGGCGGTCGGTCCGGAGAGATGCACGTGCGCTCCACATCGCCGAGAAGACGCTCCGCCCTTCGAGGGTGCGGCGGAGGCGGGGGAGGTCTTCGCGTGTGGCGGGACGAACGATCAGACGAGAACCCACCATGCGCGAGACTCCGAGCCTATTGGCCGCGGACGAATAGATGGGCGAACACCAAGGCATCGTGGAGCATATTGTCGATGATGCAGTACTCGTTGGGCTGGTGGGCCACGTCATCCATGGTCGACCAGGCGACAGCGGGAATGCCCCGCCGCCGGAAGAGAGCGGCCACCGTACCTCCGCCGATGCCGCCGGCTTTGGGCTCGACGCCTCTCACCTGGCGCACGGCCTCGGCCAGGATCATGGTGATGGGTGCGTCCACCGGGGTGGGAGGAGCAGCCACTTCGGCCGTCGGGTAGCTGATGTCGATGTCGACCTGGAACTCATCGGCCACCACTCCCGCTTCGTCTCCGATGACGGCTTTCACGTCTTCCACATCGAGGGAAGGCAGGATCCGGCAGTCGAAGTAGAACATGTCCACACCGGGGATGGTGTTGACATTGGGAACCGTGGCCTCGCGCTTGGTGGGTTCGAAGGTAGACGCGGGAGGGAAGAACAGGGGATCCTCACACGGGAAGCGCTCGTGCAGGCGTTCGTCCAACCTCACGGTGAGGTGGGCGGCGGCTCGATGTGCGTTCGTGCCGGCGTGAGGCATGGCCGCGTGCGCCTGACGGCCGCGGACGGTGACCCGACAGTGCAGAATCGACTTCTCCGCCACCTCTATGAATGCGCCGTCGGGGCTGCCGAAATCAGGCACCACGACCAAGTCCTCAGGCCGTACCAAGTCCGGCTCCACCGTGAGCACGTGCTCTATGCCGTGTGTGTTGCCCGTCTCCTCGTCGGCCACGAAGAGGAGTCCCACGTCGGTGGTGGGACGCAGCTGCTCGTCGGCCAGCGCTCGGACCGCGCACAACATGCTGACGATGGCCTGCTGGTTGTCCTCGGTGCCCCGTCCGTAGATCCTCCCGTCCTCGACCACCGCTTGAAAGGGAGGCGTACTCCACAGACTCTCCTCACCAGGAGGTACCGTGTCCAAGTGCGCCATGACCCACACCGTGGGCGAGGGTTCGTACCCCTCGATGCGCAGGGCCAGGTTGGGCCGCATGCCGGGGAAGGCCCTGGTGTCGGGAGAATCGAAGTGGGCCACCGGTCCGAGACGGAGGGACTCGATGAATTCGGTGAGGTACCGTGAACGTTCCCACTCGCCCCCGCCGCCGTTGTCCGGACCGACAGCCGAGAGCGCCGTGATGTCCGCCATGAGGCCGACCATGGCGTTGCGCAGGCCCTCAATGCGCCAGCGCAGCCGGTCAGAGAGAGCCGGGGACACCGAGTATGCGGGAGCCTGCCCCTTCATGGATGGCTATCTACCCCGGCTCTGACGGGCTCAATCGCGGGTGCTTCTCGAAGAAACTCCAGATGAGGCGCGAGGCATCGATGTCCCAGGAGGTTCTCCCCACCATAGGAGTCCCTTCACCGGTACCTGCCGTCGGACTCCCCGGCCACGCGTGGCCACCCCCTTCAATCACGTAGAGTTCGATCTCCGGGGTGGCCCCCTCCACGCCGCCCTCACCCCCCAAGCGGTGCAGCCACACTCTCGTGCCGTCTCCGGGATGGCGGTCGGGGAGAACGCGGACCTCATACCCGTTCAGGATTCGGCTACCGCTACCAAGACCGGTGTGAACACCACCGCTTCCCGCGGGAGAACCACTCACGGCCGACCACGCCGCAATGGTGTCGTCGACAGACAGCAGGTTGAGGTTCATGAAGCCTATCGTGCCTCCCTCGAAGGGAACCACCGGATCCTCCGTGCCGTGGAAGGCTATGAGCGGCACCGAGCAACCGGGCTCAAGGGAGCGTGCCAGTGGCTCGGGCAGCGTCCCTGCCACCGAGCCGATGGCCGCGAACGTCTCGGGGCGCTCGGCCCCCAAGCGGTAGCTGAACATCCCCCCGTTCGAGAACCCGGCGGCATAGACCCGGGTCTCATCGATGCGGTAGGTGGCGGAGAGACGCTCTATCAACACGTCGACGAAAGCCACATCGTCACGTGAGGCTTGATCGAAGGGCGAGTCGGGGCGGAAGAATCCGGCATTCCAGCGCCGCCCCACGCCATCCGGGTACGCCACGATGAAACCTTCTTCCTCGGAGAGTTCGCTGAAACCCGTCTGTTCAGCCATCTCGGCACCCGTGTCGAGTACGCCGTGGAACACAAGCACCAAGGGCACAGGCTGCGGCTCGGGGGCGGAGGCATAGCTCCTGGGGATGTGCAGGAGAAAGGTGCGCCTTCCGTCGGCGACAAACATGTGGCCGTACACGTCGCCAGAAGCCACCCGGTCGCGGGCGGCGAGCGTGCGAAACACCACCGCCACCGCCTGCGCACGAAGAAGAGGTTCGTCCGCAGCGAGCCGGCCCTGTTCGTCGCCTCGGAACACACCGCAGGACACCAGATAGGCCAGTGCGTCACGCTGGGCCGGTGGAAGAAGAGCGGCGTCGGAGTAGGAGTCGAGGGCGCCGCCGACCTTCGCCTCCGCGAAGGCCGCGCGCACGCTCGAAACGGGCGCTCCGCCGGCGCCCGTGGCGGCGCCCGCCTCAGCTCCCTCCCCCACTCCCACCAGATACTCGGCCAAGATGACGGCCGCCTCTCCACGGGTCAGGGGCGGTGCGGACACGCCAGCCTCGGGCTCTCTCGGCGTACCCTGTTGCTCGGCACCTCCCATCTCCACACCAAGCGCCCGGCCGGCCCGGGCCACGAAGCGCTCCAGGGTCTCCGGCTCATAGGGCCGGAAGGAGCCATCGGGGAACCCTGTGTAGACGGTGGACGCCAGGGCAGCCGTCAGGCCGTAGTCCGCCGCCCAGCGCTCCTCGGGCATGTCGGCCCATGGCCCGGAGGCCGAGGCGATACTGAACAGCATGACAAGCAGCAACCCGACGGCAAGAAACACCGCACCACCCACCCGCCTCCGAACGACGGCGTGGGCGGGCTTCAGCAAGCGCTCCGGGAACTGCCCCAAGACGGCTTTCTCGCGCATATGCTCACGCATGTGCCGCCGACCCTATGAACTTCACCTGCACCTTTATTCTTCACTTCCTCTATAGTTCTTGCCCTATAACAATACGGCAGGGAGCCGCTTCGTGACGAGACCGCCTCCCAGACCATGGAGAAAGGAACCCCATGTCTGCAAACAGCCGCTGGTATGTGATAGCCGCCGTGGTCTTCTTGGTGCTCGCCGTCATCGGACTGGTGCGCCAGAACTGGGTCGAAGCCGGCCTGTGGCTTCTCGTCGCCGGCGGCTTGGGGCTGTCGCCATTGGGCGCCCGGCCCGGATGGGCCGGGCGCATCAAGGTCATCCAGACAATCGTGCTACTCGCCGCCATCGCATTGCTGGCGGCCCGCCTGTGGTGGGGATGGGGTCTCTCATGAGACCAGCGGCACGCACAACCGTCGTGTTCTAGGTCAGCCTCACAATTTATCCAGCCCGACAATCAGTCCAGCCCCACGATCGCCGACACTTCGATGAGTGCATCCTTGGGCAGCCCAGAGACTTCCACGGTCTCACGGGCAGGCGGACCGGCCTCCGGATCGGACTCGAAGTAGCCCGCATACACCGTGTTGAAGACGGGGAAGTCATCGAGGTTCGACAAGTAGCAGGTGGTCTTCAACACATTTTGCAGGCTTCCGCCGCCGGCCTCGATGACCGCCCTCAGATTGTGGAGCACCTGCTCCGCCTGCTCACCCACCTTGCTCGACACCATCGCCCCGGTCACCGGATCGAGCGGGAGCGTGCCGCTCACGAACAGCAGGTTGCCGTACCGCACAGCCTGCGAGTAAGGACCTATGGCCGCAGGAGCATTGGCGGTGGACACGATCTCCTTCTTCATGTGCGCTCCTCTCATCCCCTCACTCTTGGTCGTATCTCAAAGGCCCAGGGCGGCCCGCTTCGCGTCTATATGGGCGACGATGCCGTCCACCGCGGCGGACGGGTGGGTCTCTAGGGCCAGGACTCCGCCGGTCACCTCCGGAAGACCCTGAGTGAGCAGCTTCACCAGGTTGGGGCCGCCCGTGACGGTGGGAACCGGATTCACATACGTATAGAGGCCCATCGCAAGGGCAATGACGGCGTCGATGGTGGCCTTCTGCTCCATGTACTCGGGAGCCGCCGCCGCAACGGGCAGATCTTTGAGCGGTACACCACCAAGCGCCTCCGACACCACTTCCAGGAGGTCGACCAGCCGACCGGTGTCGGTACACGTGCCGAAACTCAGCACAGGGGGCACACCCAACGACTGGATGACACCTCTCAGCCCGGGCCCCGCCAACTCCTGGGCCTCAAGCGAGCACAGCCCTCCCACCTGCATAGCCGCGTTGCCGCAACCCATGGAGAGCACCAAGACGTCTCTCGCAATGAGCTCCTTCACCACCGCCAGCGAGTGGACGTCCTGCCCGTAATCCCTGAGTGTCGTGCACGACACCATACCCACCACGCCGCGAACGGCGCCCGACTTGATCGCATCGAGCAATGGATCGAGCGTACCACCGAGTGCGGCGAGAATGCTCTCAGCAGAGAACCCCACCATGCACTCGCGCATGGGCTGGCCCACGATCGGAACCACCGAGGCCCTTCGTCCGGGGAAGTTTGCGACCGCTTTCCCGAGCAGCTCGGCCGCCTGCTCGTCAGCCTGCGCAGGATCGTAATCGAGCCGCTCCGTCGCCCCTTCGAACGACACCAACTCACTCACCGGGATGAGCACGAACCTGTACTTCTCCGCGTAGGCCGGGTCCACCGGCATAGAGCAGTTCATGTCGGCCGCGAACAGGTCGACGGCGCCGCTCGCCAGTACAGCTTCCTGCATGATCCAGTTGCCCGTGAACCCGAAGAACACGTCGTCCATCCCGGCACGCTGAATCATCTCCTGGCCGGTCTCGATGTTGGCGATGATACGCACCCCTTTGGCCCCAACACCCCGCGCCTTCTCCTGCCACTCCTCCCGCCGGGCGGCTTCGACCAGGGCGAAGCCCAAGAAGGGCTCGTGGCCGTTCACACACACGTTCACGTAGTCCGGATCCAGCACACCGAGATCCACCCGCATGGGGTGCGGGGTGGGAGTGCCGAAGAGAGCGTCCTGCACGTACTCGAGGATGATCTGGGTCTGGTACGCGGTGGCGATCGACATCCGCAAGGCCTTGAGCGCCAGGCTGACGTAGTACCCGTCGACGTTGGTGAGGCAGGAGCCGGTGGCGTTCATCATCTCACCGTAGATACCGCCGGGGAAGATGTCCAATTCACGCCACCGTGCCTTGCGCTCCTCGGGCGCAAGCATCTCCACGATGAGGCTCTCCTCCCAGGCGGGACGATTGAAATCACGCTGCACAAAGTCGGCCAGCCGGGCGGCCGATTCGTGGATAGGCGCCTCCGCCTCCGATATCCCGAGACGTTCCGCCAGAGAGCGAAGCTTCTCGGGGTCACGCACACTGAAAGGGCCCACGCCGTCGGCCGCCGCCCGCAAGGTCTTGATGGTCTGCTCGGCGTGGTAGTGGTACGTCGAAGCACCGAGAACGTTCCGAAGCAGCATCATCCGCATGGCCATGCCGTCGGCGCTTATGCCACAGACCCCCCGCTTGCCGCTGGACGCATCGGCCCGGCAGGGACCGTTGGAACAGAGATCACAGCGAGCGCCCGACTGGCAGAAGGGGCAGCGCTTGTCGGGGTTGCCCCCCATTCCCTGGGCCTCGTAGCGGTCCCAGATGTTGGTCATGCCGTCGGCCTGGATACGTTCGTACGCCTTCAATACCGATTCGTGCTGGGAGATGCGCTGAGCTTCCATATATGCCTCCATGCGTGACCGGAGCGGGCCTTCTCGCCCCTCAGGCAGGTTTGTACCCTGCCGTGCTTGCGCGTACTCCCCCTCAACCCGCCAGCGAGGCGTACACGATCACGTTGGAGCGGTAGTGGCGCACCGAGTAATCGAACTCACCCCCACAGGTGATGAGGCGAAGCACGGGATAGGGGGTGTCGTTCCAGATACGCTCCACGGGGAGCTCGGTCTTGAGCTCCTCCTCTTTGCCCTCCACACTGAAGACGGCCCTCTCCCCCTCCGCCCCATACACCAGGATCTGATCGTCCGGTTGCAGTTCTTCTAGGCGGAAGAAGATGTCGGGACCTTTGCGGGAGTCTACGTGGGCCACGATCACCGCCGGGCCGGCGGCACCGGGCACGGGACCCGGGGTATACCAGCCGGCCAAGCCGAAGGGAGGGGTCTCCATCTCACCGTTTGCCTTGAGACCGACGGGGACGAGTACGGCATCCACCCCGATGGCGGGAACCACCACTCGGGTGGGCTCCGCGATGGGCTGATAGACGATGGGCAAGGTGGTGGAGACAGCGGTGGCCGTGGTGGGAATGGCGGTGGTCGTGGTGGTCTCTTCTCCTGTGCCCTCGCCGGGGTCGGCGGACGCGGGCCAGCCGGGGATGTGGGCGGTGACGCCGGAGAGGACCGAAGGGGAGTCCGGTTCGGATTCCGGAGCGTGACGGAACACGACGACGAGACCCCACGAGAAGAGTACGAGCGAGGCCAGAGCGAGAGGCGCCGCGAGCCAGATGGACCCGCGACGCCTCGCACCGTGCCTGTCAGAGCGGCGTTCTGTCACCCTCTACCTCTTGCCCGCGTGACGGGGGACGTGGCGGGGCCGCACCAAGAAGGCGAGTGCGGCAGAGAGAAGTGCGCCCATGAACAGGAGCAGCTTGGGGAGACTCCCCGCCCAGGAATCGCCGGAGCCCGTCGTGCCGCCGCCCCCGGTGTGTACCTTGTCGGGCACGGGGATGGTGGTCGTCGTGCCTCCGGCCTCGGTGGTCGTGGTAGTGGGCGCCTCAGTGGTCGTGGTAGTGGGCGCCTCAGTGGTCGTGGTCGTCTCGGTGGGCACCGTGGTGGTGCCTTCCACCGTGGTGGTGGTGGGCGCCTCGGTGGTCGTGGTGGTGGGCGCCTCAGTGGTCGTGGTCGTCTCGGTGGGCACCGTGGTGGTGCCTTCCACCGTGGTGGTGGTGGGCGCCTCGGTGGTCGTGGTGGCTATGGTGGTCGTGGTGGTGGGGAAGCTGGGGATGGTAGTGGTGCCTTCCACCGTGGTGGAGGTGGTCACGCAGTTGGAGTTGCTGATGGTCAAGATGAAGTTGCCGCCGCCGCCGGAGTAGGTGAAGACCACGTAGGCGGTCCGCACGGTGACGGGGGCCTCGCCGTTGGCTGCCGTGTGATAGACGTCGAAGTGCATGGCCCCGCGGCCGCCACCGGGGAAGTAACCTTGTGTGGTGGAGGTGGATTCGTCGGTGTAGGTGACGTGGAGAGTGCCGCTTTCGATCACATTGTTGCCGCCGGTAGTGAGGATCCAATGCCAGAATCCGCTCACACAGGTGACGTTCTGCCCCTGGCCGGTCCAATGTAGGGTAGTTGCGTCCGCTTGAGCCGGCGCGGGAGAAAGGGCGGGGATGATGGCCAAAGCCAAGAAGACTACGGCCAACGTGAGAGCCGCAGCCACCCTGAGCACCGAACCCCAATGGCCGCCTTTTCGCACGGGTGGACCTTCGATTACGCCCCTTACCCTGTTCATCTCGACCTCCTTGAGAGCGCATGACTGTGGAGTCGCCCCTACAACACTTCTGAGGTCGGTCTCGCCACTTGCTCTCTCAAAGGACTGGAGCCCCATCCCGGCTCCGGGCGACCGTACTGGCCCCCTGAGATCCACGCATCCCAATCCGGCTTCCACAGGTGCTTGAGCCGTACTTACTCATTATTCTACCCACATCAGGAAGGAATAGGCCTCAGGGTCACCGCTTTGCCCGCAAGGGGCGACATGCAAGCCGGAGGGGCGGGCGCGCGCCCCCAGGCCCCCCCCCCCCCCCCCCCCCCGAGGGACAGGGTGGGGGGGGTGAAAAAACAAAAAGGG